>WGMN01000003.1 GCA_016125035.1 Pseudomonadota bacterium | reverse complement strand
TGCCCCGGATCAAGTCCGGGGCGCAAGGCACGGCGCTTTTTCGCCAGGCCATGCGTAGAGAGAGCTTGTCCCGGACAGGTGATGGGTGCCCCGGAAAATGTGAAGAACATTTTCCGACCCATCATCCTTCCGGGATGACAGCCGCACCGGCTGGGCTTTGTGACACCGGCCGGGGGGCTTAGCCGCCGCGGAGCCAGTCGGCGGCGGTTTGTTTGCCGAAGACCGTGAGCAGGGTGGCCAGGGCGTTGCGCTGGGGGGCTTTGAGCGGGGCGGCAGAGATGCAAAAAAGCCCCCGGGCGGGGGCTTTTTGCTTGTAGCTTCAGCTACTTGGTGAGCTCGATGATGGCCATCGGCGCGGCGTCGCCCTGGCGGAAGCCCGCCTTGATGACGCGGGTGTAGCCGCCGTTGATACCCTTGAACTTGGGCGCCACTTCCTTGAACAGCTTGGCCAGCACCAGCGGGTTGGTGACCGTTTGCGCCAGCAGGCGGCGGTTGGCCACGGAATCTTCACGCGCCTTGGTGATAAGGGGCTCGACCACGCGGCGGAGGTCCTTGGCCTTGGGCAGGGTGGTTTCGATACGGCCGTGCTCGATGAGGGCCATGGCCAGGCCGCGGAACAGCGCCTTGCGGGCCGTGGTGTCGCGGCCGAGGTGACGGTGGGAAACGCCGTGGGTCATGTGTATAGCTCCTAAACTTTGGGGGCCTTATGGCGGGTGCGGGCGGGGATGTCAAGGGTGGAGTGGGGCAAATTGCCGCCGGAGCGGCGGCGGCGCGATTTTGCCCTCCTGGGGCTTGTGTTTTTGTATACTTTTATCTAGGGTAGGGATGGATTCCGGGCTTGCCCGGTAGGATTGACCCCGCGTTGCGGGGCTGGACGTTTCGACGGTGGCCGCATGGGAGGCACCGGGCGCGGAGCCCGTGGGTTACGGGACCGATTTTTGCGGGGAGACCCGCTTTGGAGGATAACCATGATTGACGGATTTGTGGCCCGTGACCGCCGTGGGTCGGTACCACGCTACCCGCGCGTGCCGGAGGTGAAGCTGGGGTTGTGGACAAGGTTCAAAGCCTTCTTCCGCTACATCTTCAGCGACGGGCGCTCGTGGGCGCGGCTGTTGCTGGCCGTGTTTGTGGTGTGGGGGATGTTCAACTTCCTGCACTACTCGATCGGCGCCTGGCTGAACTGGGCGGTAGTGACCACCGGCTACGGCCTGTGGCCGGGTGTGATGCGCATGGTGCGGCTGGCACCGACGGCGGGAATACCGCTGCTGGTGCTGGTGCTTTTGCTGGTCGACCTTGCCGTGTACAGCCTCTACCACGGGCTGCGCTGGCAGTGGGATGATGGCCGCAAGGCCAAATATGCCCGCACCGACCCGCATTTGCTGCCCGAACTAAGTGCGCAGGTGACGAACCGCCGGAGAAAGGCCGTTAGCTGGCTGGTGGTTGGCACGGTGTTAGCCGCATTGCTGGTGGCCTGGCTGGTCTACCAGCCGGTGCCGATGCCCTTTACCCTGAAGGACTTCTTCTGGGTGCTGGCGGCGTTTGCGGCCAGCCTGCTGTGGTTCGGCCTGATGCTGTATGCGAGCAGCATTACGCTGAATGCGCTGGGCTGGGTCGGCCGCATCGTCGCCGCCGTGCTGCTGGTGGTGGTGCTGCTGCTGTTCCAGAGCGGCTTTGGCAGCTGGGACTGGGGCTTTGCCCGTCACTTCATCAAAGTAGCCTTGACGGGAATGGTGTGGTTTGGGTTGAACAAGGCCGAATTCCACCGCTACCTCTCGGGCATGGCCTCGGCCGACGTGCGGCATATGAGCCATCACGAAACGCCACTGAACGAAGTTGAAGCAACCGTGGAAGGCGTGGCGCAGGAATTGTCGCCCGACCACCACAGCTGAGAGCCCTGACTTACGAGACCTGCGGATTGGGGGGCCTTTGGCTCCCCCTTTCTGTTTTTTGGCTTTTTTTGGCGGGATTTTGGTGGATGTCAGCGGGTTGACAGGGGGGCTTTTGGTGGGGGGTATAAAGGCTTAGGCATCACGGCTCACATATTCTTTAATTTGGCCCTGGGGGGCTTTGAATCTGTGAGTCACAACATGGGGACTACCGCTATGAACCTGCGCGCTCAGACTATCGTCGTTTCGGCTTCGACCATCGCCAACATCTTCGCGGCTTTCCAGCTGGCTGATGAGGCCAAGCTCGACCGCATTGATACTGTGCGGAACTTGCTTCCGCACGCGACCGATGACGAACTGCTGGCTGCTCTGCGCGCTCTTTGCCGTGGTGCGACCTTGCATTAACGACTGCTTCTTACGAACCGGGCCCCGCTTTTGCGGGGTTTCCGGCTTTTGGGGGTTGGAATTGCCGGGTTGGGGGCTTATATGGAGGATATATCGCCGCATGGGGAAGATGACCCGCGTGCGGGTTTTTACCTTTTCCCTTTGTAAAACATTGATTTATCCGCAACCCGGGAGGGCATGATGGCGGAGGATGACGACGTGGGGGATGACCCCAAACGCGTGGACAAAGAGCTGTTCTTCTCGGTGGTTTCGCGCACCGCGGTGAAGCAGGGCCTGAAGGTGACCTACTACGAGGTGCTGCCCAACGGCATGCTCACCAAGTTCCAGGATTACATGACGATCGAGCAGGGCATCATCGTGGACGTGCAGACCCGCCTTGGCGAGCAGACGGACTACAAACCGTTATGCCAGCTGGAGCCGAACACCAATTACGTGAACGAGGACGTGTTGAGCTTCGTTTCAGGCTCGGTCAATTGCCCTGAACACCCCGGCGTTTACGGCATGGTGGTGGAAGGGGACGGCACGCGCATTTTCGGCTGGGACCCCTTCCCGCTGGTGGCGGCAAAGACGGCCTGAGCCAACGGCGGAGTGTTGAAACGAAAAGGCCCGGGGATGACCCCGGGCCTTTGGCTTTGGGTTTACTCTTTGGAAAGATCGTTCCAGGCGGGGTTGGTTTGCAGGATCAGGCGGATTTTCCAGGCGCGGCGCCATTCCTTGAGTTGGAACTCGCGGTCGCGGGCGGCTTGTTCGGTGGGGTGATGCTCGAACCAGACCAGGTGGTGGAGGGCGTATTGGGTGGTGAACTTGCTGCCGCTGCCGCGGGCGTGGGCGGCGTGGCGCTGGGCCAGGTTGGACGTGCTGCCGAGGTAGAGGGTGCCGTTGGGGCGGTTGGTTTCCATGTAGACGGCGGGGCGGGGGGCCAGGGGCATGGGGGGATATAAACACACGATGGCCCTTTCGGGCCATCGGAGTTTTCGTGGACCCCGACCTTCGTCGGGGCTTCTAGCCCTTCGGGCTAGAAGGTTTTGTCCATGCGGCGGGCGAGTTCCTCGATGTTTTCAGGCGGCCAGTTTTCAAGGCGCATGCCAAGCCCTAAGCCCATTTGGCCGAGCACATCTTTGATCTCATTCAAGGATTTACGGCCGAAGTTGGGAGTTTTGAGCATTTCGGACTCGGTCTTTTGCACCAGGTCGCCGATGTAGACGATGTTCTCGTTCTTCAGGCAGTTGGCGGAGCGCACGGAGAGTTCCAGCTCGTCGACCTTCATCAGCAGGTGCGGGTTGATGTCGATGACTTCGTCGCGGCGGGTGCTCTCATCAGCGATATCCTCGAAGTTGATGAACACGCCGAGTTGGTCTTGCAGGATGCGGGCGGCGAAGGCCAGCGCATCTTCGGGCGCGACCACGCCGTTGCTTTCGATATCCATCACCAGTTTGTCGTAGTCGGTGATCTGGCCGACGCGGGCATCGGACACTTTGAAGCTGACGCGGCGGATGGGCGAGTAGATGGCATCGATGAGGATAGTGCCGGCGGTGCGTTCCGCGTTGGCGCGGTCGGCGGCCGGGGAGTAACCCTTGCCGGTGGCGACGGTGAGCTCCATGCGCAGCTCGCCTTTATCCGCCAGGGTGGCGATGACGTGGGAAGGATCAATGATTTCAATATCGTGGGTGGTTTCGATATCGCCCGCGGTGACCGGGCCAGAGCCCTTTTTGTGCAGGGTGATGGTTTTCGGCTCGGTGGCATGGCTGCGGATGGCCAGCGCCTTGAGGTTGAGGATGATCTCGGTGAGGTCTTCCATCACGCCCGGCAGGGTGGAGAACTCGTGCACCGCGCCCTCGATGGAGATGGCGGTGATGGCCGCGCCTTGCAGGCTGGACAGCAGCACGCGGCGCAGCGCGTTGCCCAGGGTGTGGCCAAAGCCGCGCTCGAGCGGCTCGATGGTGAAGCTGGCGTACTTTTTGGCATCGGTGCCGGCGGACATGCTCACCTTGTTGGGCTTGATGAGTTCTTTCCAGTTGGCCTGAATTTGCATGGGGGACCTCCGTTTGCGCTCTTCGTTTTTTGGTGCACTCAAACTTTTGCGTGCGGCCGCTTGTGCCGGGCGGCCGCCCTTAAACCTTAACCTACACGCGGCGGCGTTTGCGGGGGCGGCAGCCGTTGTGCGGGATGGTGGTGATATCGCGGATGGCGAGGATCTCGAAACCCAGGCCTTGCAGGGCGCGCAGCGCGCTCTCGCGGCCCGAACCGGGGCCCTTGAGGAGGATATCCAGAACGCGAACACCATGCTCCTTGGCGCCGCGGCCGGCGGCCTCGGCAGCCAGCTGCGCGGCAAACGGCGTGCCCTTGCGGGAGCCCTTGAAGCCTTGCTGGCCGGCGCTGGACCAGGCAACGGCGTTGCCCTGAGCGTCGGTGATGGTGATGATGGTGTTGTTGAAGGTGGACAGGATGTGCGCGGTGGCGGACGTGAGGGATTTTTTATCCTTGCGCTTGGCCGGGGCGCGGGTGGCGCTGGCGGCGGCGGTGGCGGGCTGGTTCATGCGGGTTCCTAACCTTGGTAAATCAATTATTTAAGACTACTTGGTGGTGGTCTTTTTGTTGGCAATACCCACCTTGCGCGGGCCCTTGCGGGTACGGGCGTTGGAGTGGGTGCGCTGACCACGCACGGGTAGGCCCTTGCGGTGGCGCAAGCCACGGTAGCAGCCAAGGTCCATCAGGCGCTTGATGGAGAGGCTGATGCTGCGGCGCAGGTCACCTTCCACCACGTAGCCGGCCTCGATGACCGAGCGGATACGGCTGACTTCGTCATCCGACAGGGTGGCGACGCGCTTGGTCGGTTCCACCTTGGCGGCTTCGAGGATTTTGTAAGTATTGGACGGACCTACGCCATACAGGTAGGTGAGGGCCACCCAGACCTGTTTGTCGGTAGGAATATTAACACCCGCGATACGAGCCACAGGCTACACTCCTTTATTTATTAACGGTTTAAACATTTAACCTTGGGTCACGCCGTAACGGCCGGCTTTGCCGTTGGTGCGTTTATCGCGCATGACGATACGGATGCGGCCGAGGAACTTGCCGGCCTTGTTGCGGGTACGGCGCACGACCTGAAGTTTACGGTCCCGCTTCTTTTCCGCGCGGATGGAGGAAATATAACGCATGTGGCAGCCCCTGAACTTAACCCGTTGAATGGCCACTTGTTGGCCAAGTTCCGCCGCAATAACAAATATGGACGGGCTTGGCAAGGGGAAAAGTGAGGATGTTGGGATTTTAGGATGTTGGGATTTTAGGCAGGGGGGCCCCACGGCCGGTGCGGCGGAGTGCCCGGGGGGCGGGGGGGGCGTAGCCCCCCGGCATAAGAGGGGGGATGGGGGCATGGCCCCCACGAGGCCGTGGCCGCGCAGCGGCAGGCCGCACGCGAGGAGCGGGACTTTGGCCCGACGAAGGCGGCCAAAGCCCGCGACGGCGCGAAGCGGCCAAAAACCCCCTCCCCCCTTTCCCCCTGAGGGAAAGGACGGAGGGGGTTTTTGGGCTTTAGGGTGTAAAAAAGGCCCCGAAGGACCAAGGGGTTAGGCGGTGGGGGTGGGGGTGTTTTTAGAGTTCGGGTTGGCGGGGCCACCTTCCTTTTTGCGGTAGGTGATGCGGCCCTTGGTGAGGTCGTACGGGGTCATTTCCACGGTGACTTTATCGCCTTCCAGGATGCGGATGTTGTTCTGGCGCATTTTGCCGGAGATGTGGCACAGCACGGTGACGCCGTTCTCTAATTTTACGCGGAACAGGGTGTTGGGGAGCGATTCGCTCACCACGCCTTCGAATTCAATGACATCGGATTTGGCCATGCGGCGCTTATAGCCGGTACAGCTTGGAGTTGCAAGGGGGATGGTTATCGGGGAGCATCGATTTTCCGGGCTGAGAAATGGCCAGGGCGGGTGGTGCCTGGTCGGAGCCTGCCGACCAAAAATGTGCAGGACATTTTTGGGGCAGGCTTTCCGCAAGGCACGGCGTTCTACGGTTGGAGCTGACGGTTTGCCGCTGTGCGGGAGAGAGGTTTGGGGGTTGGAGCGGGTGAGAGCGGCCCCGGGTCGGGGTGGGGGCCCGGAAAAACGCGAAGGGGCGTTTTTCCACCCCACCGCCGCCCGGGGACCTGAGGTTTGATTTGCCCCGGTGGTGGGGTGGGAGACGGCCTGGTGCCCCCCTCCCCGTTTAGGCTTGGCGGGGTTTTTCCACCACCGCGAGGATGCTTTGGTAGACCTCGTCGATGGGGGCCATGCCGTCTATCACCACCAGGCGGCCTTGTTTGCCGAAGTAGTCGATAACCGGGGAGGTTTGGCGGGCGTAGATATCCAGCCGGTGTTTGACCACCTCGGGGTTGTCGTCCTCACGTTGCACCAGCGTTTCGCCGGTTTCATCGCATTTGCCGGGCACTTTGGGCGGGTTGAAGGTGACGTGGTAGGTGCGGTTGCTGGAAGGCGCGTAAAGGCGCCCGGCGCGGCGCTCGATGAGCTGGGCGTCATCGACCTTGAGCTCGATGACCTTATCGAGCTTGAGGTGGTGGTTTTGCAGCCAGGCGTCGAGCGCCTGGGCCTGGGCCACGGTGCGCGGGTAGCCGTCGAGGATCACGCCGTGGTTGCAGTCGGGCTGGTTGAGCCGTTCAAACACCAGGTCGTTGACCATGTCGTCGGACACCAGGTCGCCGGCGTCGATGACCGCCTTGACCTTTTTGCCCAGCGGCGAGCCCGCCGCGATGGCGGCGCGGAACATATCGCCCGTGGACAGGCCGGGAATGCCAAAATGCTTGGTGAGCGACGCCGTTTGCGTGCCCTTGCCCGCGCCGGGGGGGCCGAAGAGGACGATGATCATCGAGTACGCTCCATAATTCTACTGGATCGGGTCATTTTTTGCATTTTGCTGGTCTTCCGCTCCTCATGTATCGATTTATACACTGCGGTGCTCAGCCTGCGCAAACCGCAAAAACTGCCGCCGCCCAGCGAATTCTGAAACGTACTCAAGCGCGTGGCCCCCGGCTGGAGAGCAGGCCGCCACGGCCGCCCTTGAGCGACGACTTTTTGAGCAGGCTCTCGTACTTTTGGGCGATGAGGGCAGATTGGATGCGCGCCACGGTATCGATAGTGACAGACACGATGATGAGCAAGCTGGTGCCGCCGATGTAGAACGGCAGCGTGGTATCACGGTGCAGGACATCTGGCACCGCGCAGACGAACGCCAGGTACAGCGCGCCGATGGCGGTGAGCCGCGTGGCGATGGAATCCAGGAACGCCGCAGTGGACGCGCCGGGGCGGATACCGGGGATGAAAGCGCCGGATTTTTTGAGGTTATCGGCGGTTTCCTCCGGGTTGAAGCTGACCGTTGCCACGTAGAAGAAGGCGAAGAAGATGATCATTGCCACGAACACCGCCACGTAGATGGGGTGGCCGGGGCTGAGGTAGGCGCCGATGAACTGTGCCCACGCCGCGTTGGGTGCGTAGGATGCCGCGGTGACCGGCACCATGAGGATGGCCGAGGCGAAGATGGGCGGGATGACACCGGCCAGGTTGAGCTTGAGCGGCAGGTGGTTGGTGTCGGCGCTCATGCCGCCCATGGGGCCCTGGCGCTTGGGGTATTGCACGGTGATGCGGCGCACCGCCGTTTCCATGAACACGATGAACAGGATGGCCGCGATGGCGCCCGCCACGATGGCGATGACCAGCATGTCCGATATCGCGCCGGTGCGGGCAAGTTCCGCCACGCGCATGATGGATGAGGGCATTTGCGCGACGATACCGGCAAAGATGAGCAGCGAAATACCGTTGCCGATGCCGCGGGTGTTGATCTGCTCGCCCAGCCACATGAGGAACATGGTGCCGGTGGTGATGGTGAGCGCGGTTTGCAGCTGGAAGCCCAGGCCGGGGTTGGTGATGAGCGGGACGATCTCGCCGTGCACGGTGGCCGATTGCCCCATGATGCCGGTGGCCAGGCCGAAGCCCTGCGCGAACGCCAGCACCACGGTGAGGTAGCGGGTGTACTGGTTGATCTTGCGGCGGCCGACCTCGCCTTCCTTCTTCAGCTCGCCCAGCGTGGGGTAGGTGGAGGTGAGCAGCTGGATGATGATGGACGCGGTGATGTACGGCATGATGTTGAGCGCGAACACCGCCATGCGCGAGAACGCCCCGCCGGAGAACATGTTGAACAGGCCGAAAATGCCGCCCTGCAGGTGCGACTGGTAGGAGGCCAGCGCGGTGACATCCACCCCCGGAAGCGGGATGTGCGTGCCGATGCGGTAGACGATGAACGCCATGAGCACAAACAGGATGCGGTTGTGCAGGCCTTTGGCTTTGGCGAGGAGATCGGCGACTTCTGACTGGCTGCCGAGACCGAGTGTGGCCATGGAGATGAAAACCCCTTTTGTTACCGTTGGGTTTTAGCGGAGATGGGGGGGTGGGGCAAGGGTTTTGCTTGGGGATTGGGCGGTATAGAGGGCAGAAACGCGCGCACCCCGGCTTTGGGCCGGGGTGCTTGGTTGATTCGGGGTGGTCAGGAAGCGTCGAGGAGCCTGACCCGTTCGATGGCTTGGACCAAAACCGGTTTGCCGCCGATCTTGTCCAGGCGCAGCTTCAGCTCGACTGCGGCCTCGTGGTAGAGTCTCGGCATCTGGCTGCTTTGGCCCGGCGCCAGGCTGGTAATGCGGTACTTGAGCGTGAGGCCGAGCAGGTTGACCAACGCGGCGTCGAGAATGTTGCGCGATTCTTCGGAATCCACCGCGTAGCTGCAGCCGATGGGCGGCAGCTGGGCGATGTCATCGTTGCGCAAGCACTCGCTGACTTCGATATGGCCAGCGTAGAGCGAGCAGCCGGCGTCGTGGCTGACCGTCAGGATGGCCAAGGCGGTCATATTATCCGACTGCTGGCTGCCCTCGGTATTGAGCAGCGCGTTGAAGTAGAAGACCAGGCCGTTGGGGGTGTTGTTGTCTTTCATGGCCTTGATGCGATACTTCTCGGCAATGGCCATGATGACCGAGGACACCTTGAGTTGCGACGATTTGGCCAAGACGGCGGCCACTTGTGCCGACTGGTCGTTGAGGGAGACGACAGACTTTTCGGGATTCGCGCTCATGGAGCACCTTTGCTGCAAGCGTTGCGGGAAGATTGGGCGAAGCTTAACTTGCGGCTGTTATAAGGCTGATTTTAAAACAAAACAAGCCCCGGGGGCCGGGGCTTGGGTTTTGGCCCATAAAAACGCGCGCCCCGGCTTTGGGCCGGGGTGCGTTATCGCTTGGAGCTATTAGTTGGGGCGCCGGGGCGGCTGATGCTCGCGTTCGAACTCCTCCAGCGTTTTGCCGGTGAGGCGCACGAGAGAGGCGGAGGCATGGGCTTCGATTTCGTCGAAGTCGGTCCATTCCTCGTGGGAATAGAGGGAGACTTGAAGATACTCCCTTTCTTCGATACGGCCACCAAACAGAGCACCTAAAAGATCGTCCGGTAAGAGCGGCTGGAGCAGCTTCCGGTAGGCGTCGAAGTTAGAAAGGAGCCCCTCCTTCTCGCGGGCCTGAGTGACGCCCTCCATAACAATGCGGAAGTTGCGGAAAGTGGGTGCGGCTTCCCACAGCCAAGACTGGAGCTTTTCCGGCGTGATGTCTTCAAACCGGGAGACCGTGACCTTGAAGATGCGGGAACAGGCCTGGTAGGACGCCCGCGCGTCGTGCGGGAATGGGCGACGCGAGACGAGAAGCTCGTAGAAAGGTTCGGCCATGGCGGCCTCCTGTGGAACGGGATGGGTGGGATTGGGTCTTGAGTACAGGGAATTCCTTTAAAAAACAAGCCCCGGTTGGGCCGGGGCTTGGATTTTGTTAGGGGGCCGGGTTAGGCCTTTTTGGTGAGCTTTTTGACCGGCTCTTTTTTGGCGATGAGGTTGAGCGTTCCGCCCGCCTTCTTCACCTTTTCCAGCGCGCTTTGGCTGGCCGCCGCGGCGGTGATGGTGAGTTTGGCCGAGAGATCACCGGTGCCGAGCACCTTGAGGCCGGCCTTGGCCTTTTTGGTGAGGCCGAGTGCGATGAGCGAGGCCACGGTGACTTCCGCCTTAGGATCGAGCTTGTTTTGATCGACCAGGCGTTGCAGCAGCCCGGTGTTGATCACGAAGTAGTCAACCGTGAAGTTGGAGTTGTTGAAGCCGCGCATAGGCAGGCGGCGGTAGAGCGGGTTCTGGCCGCCTTCAAACCCCGCGCGCACGGTGCCGGATTTGCGGGCCTTTTGCCCCTTGACCCCGCGCCCGGAGGTTTTGCCCTTGCCGGAGCCGATACCGCGGCCGACGCGCATGCGGTTTTTGGTGGCGCCCGGATTATCGTGCAGTTGGTTCAGTTTCATGACTCGGTTTCCCTTTCGCCTGATTCGTTATTCGTGATTCGTTACTCGTTAGTCGTGGTGGGCTCGGCCGGAGCGGCTTGTTCCGCCGGGGCTTCAGCCTTGGGGGCTTCGGCGCCAGGGGTGAGAGCGGTCTTCATGCTCTGGCCCTTGGTGACGGTGACCACTTTGGGAGCCTCGGCGCGCTTTTCATCGCGGCGCGGGCCACGGTTACCACGCTCGCCGGAGCCTTCCTTGCGGGGACCGCCACGGCCGGTGTTGCGGCCAGGCTTGGCGCGGTGCTCTTTGCTGGCCTTGGCGGCTTTTTCCACCATTTCCTTCTGGTCGACTTCGCCCTTGCTCGATTCTACCTTGTGCAGGGTGAGGTCGGTGACCTTGAGGCCGCGCTTGGCGGCGATGCCGCGGGGAGTTTCGATGGCGGCAAAGGCCTCGAAGGTGGCGCGGATGAGGTTGAAGGGGTTGGTGGAGCCCAAAGCCTTGGCGATGACATCTTTGATGCCCATGGCCTCGAACACCGCGCGCATCGGGCCGCCGGCAACGATACCGGTACCGGGAACGGCGGGTTTGAGGATCACGCGGGTGGCGCCGAAGCGGCCCTTGACCTCGTGGTGCAAAGTGCGGCCCTGGCGCAGCGGCACGCGGACCATGCCGCGCTTGGCTTCGTCGGTGGCTTTGCGCACGGCGTCCGGCACTTCCTTGGCCTTGCCTTTGCCAAAGCCGACGCGGCCGTCTTCATCGCCCACCACGACCAGCGCGCCGAAAGACATGCGGCGGCCGCCCTTGACGGTTTTGGCGACGCGGCGGACGCCGACGAGTTTGTCGACCAGTTCGGAGCGCTCGCGCGGCTCGTTGTTGCGGGGACCGCGGCCGCTGTTGCGGTCGTTACGGTCATTGCTGCGGGATTCAACCATGGTTTTCTCCTTTAAAATTGCGCTTAGAACTTGAGGCCAGACTCACGGGCGGCATCGGCAAGAGCCTTGATGCGGCCGGTGTAGCGGTACGAGCCGCGGTCGAAGTAGACATTGGTGATGCCCGCCTTGCTGGCACGCTCGGCAATGGCTTTGCCGACGGCGATGGCGGCATCCATGCCGTGGGTGGTTTTAAGGCCGGTGCGGAGCTTCTTTTCCGCAGTAGAAGCGGAGACCAGGGTGTGGCCCTTGGTGTCGTCGATGATTTGCACGGCAAAGTTGAGGTTGCTGCGGTAGACCGACATGCGCAGTTTGCCGGGAGCGGCAAGTTTGAGCTTGTGGCGGGTGCGGCGCGCGCGGCGCTCGGTGCTGGTTTCATGGACGTGGCCCATGGGCATGCTCCTTGTACTGGTTGCCTGAAAGCCTTTGCTTATCAGGAAGTTGCCACGGTTCTGGAGCGAGGGCTCGGACGGACCCGTGGAGGCTTGGGGGGCTTATGCGTGAATTTGCCATGGAATGCAAGGGCTAAATGCACCTCAGCCGGTGCCACGGAGTGCCCGGGGGGCGGGGGGCGAAGCCCCCGGCATCAGAGGGGGGACGGGGGCATGGCCCCCGCGAGGGCGCAGGCGCGTAGCGCCCGCCCGCATGCGAGGCCCGCCTTTTGGCCCGACGAAGGCGGCCAAAAGGCGAGGCCGGCGCTATGGCCGGAGGCCAAAAAACGGCCCTTCCCAACGCACAACCGGCCCTTGTGGGGCCGGTTGGTATTTTTCGATTTTCGGCGCTCTCAGGCCGAGGCGGGCTCCTGAGCGGAAGAGCTGCCGTCATCGCACTTGTAGGCGAAGGCCAGGATGCCTGCCATAGGGATGGTCCCCAGCAGGAAAGCGGCGAACGTCCACGGTGTGCTCTGCGTGAACCAGGCGGCCCCCGCCATGCACCAGAACGGGATGTTGCTGGTGCCGATGCAGGCAAGGAAGCGCTGGTTGTCGTCCGGGATGGGGCGGCTATCGAGGTAGTCCCAGATGATCATGGCCGACATCAGCAGGATCATTTCGCCGATGATGACGATATAGATGCCAAGTGCGGCGGCTCTTTGCTCACCCCAGTCCAGCGATATGCCGAAGACGACCATGACCGCCAGCAGGCTGGAGATTTGCAGGAGCGCAAATGTCACGACCTGCCAGGGGTTGATTTGGAAATCCTCGGCCCTGTCTTTCACGAACTCCGTCGTCTTTGCCGTGAAGCTGTCGTAGCTTTCATGCCAAGTTGGGTGAGGATGCTGACGGCACTGGTTGTAGCCAGACACCCTGCCAACATACGGCAGAAGAGCCAGGCGGTGTGCCTTGCGGCGGACCCACTTGCCGACCGTGCCCCGCAATTCCGAGAGGTCTTCGCGAAAGGAGACGTAGTCATCGGTGCCGTACCAGTTGACGAGCCAGATGCCGAGCTTGACCAGCCAGTAGGCCGGATAGCGCAGCACGATGGGGGTGGCCACGCCCAGCCAGTAGAGGCCGGGGATGTAGGTGTAGCCAGCCCAGGCGAGACCTGCCGGGGCGAAGATGACGAGAACGATGGCGATGGAGAGAGCCATGCCGCTGACGCCACAGACCGTGCGGTGCCAGAGGCCGTCGATAAGCGCTTTCATGCGCGGTTCCTTTAAGCCTATCCTACTATTGACATAAAAATATTTTCATTTAATATTTTTATATAAAAAGAAAGATACTTATATGGCTTTTCGGGTTTTGGACGATGTAGAATGGCATTTTATAAAAAATATTTTACCGGAGAGGCTTTTCAAG
>WGMN01000011.1 GCA_016125035.1 Pseudomonadota bacterium | reverse complement strand
CTTGAAAAGCCTCTCCGGTAAAATATTTTTTATAAAATGCCATTCTACATCGTCCAAAACCCGAAAAGCCATATAAGTATCTTTCTTTTTATATAAAAATATTAAATGAAAATATTTTTATGTCAATAGTAGGATAGGCTTGCTGTGCCTGATGGCGCTGCGGCGTTACCTGGGAGATTCTGCGATGTTCTTGCTGACCGGCAAGAACGAAGAAACCCTGCACTTCATGGCGGCCGACCAGTACCACCTGCGGCTGGATACGCAGAAATCCTTCGTGGAAGGCCGCACGCAGGCTGAATATATTGTGGTCGGCAACAACGGCGGCCTGGGCCGCGTGATTGTGACGCACGACAGCGTGCGCCATGTGACCGGCTGAGGGGTGACCCCCATTAACGACAAGACGCCGCCCCATGTTGGGGCGGCGTTTTGGTTTGTCGGTGGAGGGGTTAGGCTGTGGGCTGGGACAGCGATTGCGGGATTTTGAAGGTGATGTCTTCCACCGCGGTGATGACCTCTTCCACCGTGGTGGTGCGGGTGGCTTGCAGGTGGGTGATGACGCCCTGGACCAGGTCTTCAGGGGCGGAGGCCCCGGCCGAGAGGCCGAGGGTTTGGACGTTGGTGAAATCGAGCGCGGAGAGATCTTCCGCCCGCCCGATGAGGTGCGCGGCGGACGCGCCGTGGGCCAGCGCGGTGGCCACCAGTTGCCGGGAATTGCTGCTGTTGGGCGCGCCGACGACGAGGACCATATCCGCCCGCGGGGCCACCGACTTGATGGCGGTTTGGCGGTTGGTGGTGGCGTAGCAGATATCTTCCTTCTTCGGTTGCTTGAGGTGCGGGAAGCGGCGGGTGAGTTCGGCGATGATACCGCTGGTTTCATCCACGCTCAGCGTGGTTTGGGTGACCAGCGCCAGGGGCTGGTTGGGTGGGGTGACGCTGCGGGCGTCTTCCAGTGTTTGGATGAGCGTGCACTGGCCGGTGGGAATGTGGCCCATGGTGCCGAGGATCTCCGGGTGGCCGGCGTGGCCGATGACCAGGATGTGGTGGCCGTTGGCGGCGTGGAGTGCGGCCTCATGGTGCACTTTGCTGACCAGCGGGCAGGTGGCGTCGATGACCGCGAAACCGCGGGACCGGGCGTCTTCCACCACCGCGCGCGACACGCCGTGGGCGGAGAAGATGACCGGGTGGGGGGTGTTTGCGGGAATTTCGTCCAGCTCTTCCACGAAGATGGTGCCTTTGGCTTCCAGCCGCCCGACCACCGTGCGGTTGTGGACGATCTCGTGCCGTACGTAGACCGGCGCGCCGTGTTTGGCCAGCGCGGCCTCCACCATGGCGATGGCGCGCTCTACCCCGGCGCAGAAGCCGCGGGGAGAGCAGAGGAGGACGTGGAGAGGGGGCTTCATGTGCCTTTTTTGTAGCGGGTCTTGCCGTGTTTGCCAAGGGCAGGATGGCAAGGCGCCGGGCATGGCGGCATAGTGGGGCATGGATATAATTGGTGGAATTCAGCTGCCGGACCACAGCGTGGATTATGTTATGTTTGCCGGCATGTTGGTGGCGGCGCTGAGCTTGAGCAAGAGCAGGTTGGGCTGGCCGCTGAAGTGGGCAGAAACCTTCTACCATGAATTTTCCCACGGCATGATGTGCTGGCTGACCGGCGGGCGGGTGGACCACCTGGTGCTGCGCTTTGACGGCAGCGGCACCTGCTACACCCGCGGCGGGTGGAGCGTGCCGATTTTGCTGGCCGGCTATTTGGGCGCCGCGGTGTGGGGCGGGGTGATTTACATGAGCGGCTGGTTTTTGGGGGAAAGTGGCGCCACCGGCTATGTGAAGTTTGAGCTGGGGGTGATGATATTTGCTTTTGTGGTGCTGGCGCGCGACTTGCGCACATGGCTGATCCTGGCGATTATCGGCGGGATTTACGCCCTGGCGATCGGCATGGAGGACACGCGTTATTTGCCGGTGGTGCTGCAGTTCATCGGGCTTTACGTGATGCTGAATGCGGTGAGGTCGCCGCTGTTTCTGATCGACGGGGCGCATGTGGGCGACGGCGCGATGCTGGCCGACCGGCTGTTTTTGCCGGAAGGGGTGTGGATTGCACTGTGGTTTGGCTTTGCCCTTGCGGTTATGGGGTTGTGCATGGTGCTGACGCTGCCGGGGCTGGCGGGGTGGCTGGGGGTTTGACGTTGACGGATGAAAGCCGCCCGGGTTAGATGGCGGCCGTGGAGCGGGATTGCGCGGGCTCCATCTTCCATGCCTTGTTTTTCACCCCCCGAATATTGAGGGAGACGACGATGAGCAATGCCACGACGACGCGGGACGACTTCATCGATACCGAGAAGAAGACCATCCGGTTGGGGCCGAACATCGGCTTTAAGAACACCATCCACACCACCACGCTGACGCAGACCGAAATGCAGGGCTACCTGGATGAAGGCTACTTTCTGCTGCAGGAGGACGGGGAGGAACTCTTCCCGGGAATGGCCGACTCAATCATCTTCCAGTATATCCAGTTCGACGACGGGACGCTGCGTGTGCTGTTCGACGACGACACGCTCGGCAAGACGTTCATTCTGACGCTGGAAGAGGCTTTGCTGAAGGACATTGAGCTGGGGACGATGGCTGTTCTCGGCGGCGATGTTTCTGACTCCTGCGACGAGCTGGTTCTGCCGATCTCGTGGACGTTCGACGAGGTGAACGGCCAACCGCCTACTTCCGTGGCGAATGGCAAGGAAGGAGACAATATCCTCGACGCCCGCTACGTCATCACCCGCGACCGCGAAGTTTGCGAGGTTGACGAAGATGACAACAAGCTGGTGTTGACGCCGGTGGATGAAGACACCTTCGTGAATGTGATGGAGGACGTGGACGGCGACAAGCTGCAGGCGTTCTTCGAGGCGCATCCGCCGAAAGCGGTGAGCGGCGATGACGACGAAGAAGCGTCGCAGCAGGACCATGCCGCCTCGATAAAGGACGCGGGGGGCAACTAACCGGACAACGGTTGGCCCCTGCCCCACGGCTTAACGCCCCGGTAACCCCGGGGCGTTTTGCCGTGTTGACGGTGGGGACGGGCAAGCGTAGGTTGGCGTTTTAACAGCCCTTGGTTAAAGGACTGGTTCGCTTGCCGTTTTTTCTCTCCCTACGGGAGAATCACCTTGGGAGGATGGGATGCCCTACGGGCTTTACGTTATTGGAGCAGCGGCGCTTGTCTGCCTTATTCCGCTGGGCGCCTGTGGGCGCATGGTTTGGAATTTCCACGCCGCGAGAAAGGAAAGATCGACATGCTGAAGCTTGTGCTTATAGGCGGGGGGGGGGGCTGGTTTTTTGCCTGTTGGGCATGGCGGCTTTTGTGGCCATACATGACAGGCGCCTGCGGCAGAACCTGCCGAGCCGTGACTGTAATTAACGGCCAGCGCCACACGCAATAAGAACCGGGAGGAAACAGAAAGATGTGGGTCCCCATCGGGTTATGGGTTGGCGTGTTTTTGGTGTTGGGGGTTTTTGCAACGCCACACCCCCAGCAGCGGCGCAGGAAGTAAACCTGCGGCGGCCATGCTGCAACAACAACGCCCCGGCTTTGCCGGGGCGTTTGGCTTGGGCGGTGGGTTAGCCCTTTTCCACCTGGGAGTAGTCGAGCTCGATGGGGGTGGCGCGGCCGAAGATGGAGACGCTGACGGACAGGCGTTCCTTCTCTTCGTCCACTTCCTCCACGTTGCCCTGGAAGTTGGCGAAGGGGCCGTCTTTGACCCGCACCACCTCGCCGACCTCGAAGTGCAGCAGTGATTTGGGTTTTTCAGCGCCGTGGGCCATGGCGTTGAGGATGCGCTGGGCTTCGGCCTCGGTGATCGGGAAGGGCTTTTTGCCGCGCTCCGCACCCAAAAACCCGGTGACGTGCGGGGTGTAGCGGATGATGTGCCAGACGTCATCGGTGAGGTTGCACTTGATGAGCACGTAGCCGGGGAAGAACGTGCGGTCGGTATTGACCGTGACGCCCTTTTTGATCTCCACGATGGGCTCGGTGGGGATGAGCACGTCTTCCACGAAGCGTTGCAGGCCTTGCAGCAGGATCTGCTCGCGGATGAGGGTTTGCACGCGCTTTTCATAGTTGGAGGCGGATTGCACCACGTACCAGCGCGCGCCTTCCACCGGCTGCGGCGCCCACATCAGGCGCGATTCCTGTTCGCGGATGGATTTGGCGGAAACCTTGGGCTTCTTTTTAGCCGGGGATTTGGCCTTTTTGCCCAGCTGGGCGCGCACGGCTTTATCCTTGACGGCCTTGGTGGGGGCGGCCTTCTCGGCGTGTTTGCCGGACCTGGGGGCGGTGGTGGATTTGGGCGCTTCGTGCGCATCTGCCCGGTGGGCGCGCTTGGCGGCGGACTTTTCGGCTTTGGATTTTGCGGCCATGATTTTACTTCCCTTTCAACGTGTTAGATTTAGAATTTGATGCCGTAGAGCGTGGACAGGCCGGCGCCGATGAGCAGATCGACCCCGGTGAGAAACAGCGCCACCAGCGCGGCGAGAATGAACACCATGACGGTGAGCTTGCGGGTTTCTGCCCAGGAGGGCCAGGTGACGCGGTTGGCCTCCGCGCGGACGTCGCGGATGAAGCGGAGGGCGGAAGAGACGCTTGCCATGTTGTTGATTCCCTTACATTTTATGTTACCTCCACCCGGAAAAAGATACAACAAAGCATCCGGGGGGCGGATGTCAACGCTGGTTTAGCGCGGATGGGCGTTTATGGCAAGGGGGTTGGCGGGGGGCGGGAAGATGGCGTATACATACGGCAACTGAACCTCGCAGGGAGAATTGCGATGCAGGTGAAAGATCTGATGAAGGGCATTTATGCGTTGGCGAGGATGACCTTGCCGGCGAAGCGGGTTCCGGAGAACCGCCGCGACTACCACCGGCTGACCTTCTGGGGCAACATGCACATCCACGTGGTGTGGGGGCCGGCGGGTTCAGTGACTATCACCCGTGACCAGCAGGGCTTGCCCTCGCTGACCATTCAGCCCGAAGAAACGGGCTGGGCAATAAGTGGCGCCTTTACTGGCGGACGCCAGGTGGCGGGCTTTACGGTGAGCCCCGACAAGCCGTTGGCCGAGGTGGCTGAGATGTGCTTCCAGCTTGGCTATGAGCCGGTGTTCACGGTGTTTTTACGCCAGGTCGCCGGTGAGCCGTTGTGGAAGGGCTTCTTCCATGTGAAAGAGGCCAGAGCCGACTTGGCGGCTTGAGGAGACCGGGCGGCGGAGACGAAGGGGGCGCGGTGCGCCCCTTTGCGTTTAGGCCAGCAGGGATTTGAGGAGGGTATTGACCAATTCCGGGTTGGCCTGGCCTTTGGTTTCCTTCATCACGAAGCCGACGAAGGAGCCGAAGATGCGCTCGTTGCCCGCTTTGTATTTGGCCACCGCTTCGGGGTTGGCGGCTAGCGCCTTTTCGCAGGCGGCTTTGAGGGCGGATTCATCGGAGATTTGGGAGAGGCCACCTTTAGAAATAATAGTAGAGGGATCATCGCCAGTTTCGACCATTGTCGCAAACACCTGTTTGGCTATTTTCCCGCTAATTTCGCCACTGTTTATATTGTTCATCAGGTGTCCTAAATCTTCGGGGGATACGGGGGATTCAGTAATGTCTTTGCCTGACTTGTTTAATACGGCAAATAGGTCACCCGTTATCCAGTTCGCAATTTCTCTGGGCATGACATCGCGGAAAGGGACCTTCATGAAGTAGTCATAAATATCTTTATCCGATGAGATAAGGCCTGCTTGTTCAGGCGCTAAGCCCATTTTGAGAAATTCCTGTTTCAAAACGTCAGGAAGCTTGGGCAGGGTGGCGCGGATTTTTTCGATGCGTTCTTGCTTCAGGTTGAGCGGGAGTAAATCCGGGTCGGGGAAGTAGCGGTAGTCGTGCGCGTCTTCCTTGCTGCGCAGCGTGCGGGTTTCGTGCGCGTCAGGGTCCCACAGGCGGGTTTCCTGGCCCACTTCGCCTCCCGATTCCCATACCGTGACGTGGCGCTCGGCCTCAAACTGGATGGCCTCCATGACGTGGCGGATGG
Source organism: Pseudomonadota bacterium (assembly GCA_016125035.1). Classification (GTDB taxonomy): domain Bacteria; phylum Pseudomonadota; class Alphaproteobacteria; order UBA2136; family UBA6156; genus RFNJ01. The sequence goes on along the minus strand of WGMN01000011.1, from coordinate 75,674 downwards.
AGTTGAGGTTTTTGATTTCGCAGCGGGTGTTGAGTTTATCAGAGCCGATCTTGCGCACGGAGACGTTGGCGTCGCAGCGCAGGTTGCCTTTTTCCATGTCGCCGTCGCAGATGCCGAGGAAGCGCACCAGCGTGCGCATCTTCTTCATGTAGGCGCCGGCTTCTTCAGGTGTGCGCAAATCCGGCTCGGAGACGATCTCCATCAGCGGCACGCCGGCGCGGTTGAGGTCGACGTAGGAGACATTGGTGGCGCCCATGTCGTGGATGGATTTGCCGGCATCCTCCTCAAGGTGCATGCGGGTGATGCGGATGTTTTTGCTGGTGCCGTCCGGCAGGTCGATATCGATATTGCCGTGCTCGACGATGGGTTTGTCGTATTGGCTGATCTGGTAGCCCTTGGGCAAATCCGGGTAGTAGTAATTCTTGCGCGCGAAGACCGAGGTTTTGTTGACCGTGGCGTTGATGGCGAGGCCGAGTTTGATGCCGGCATCCACCGCGCCCGCATTGAGCACCGGGAGCATGCCGGGCATGCCGAGATCGATAGAGTTGGCCTGGGTGTTGGGCTCGGCGCCGAACGCCGTGGCGCTGCCGGAGAACAGCTTACTTTGCGTGGTGATCTGGGCGTGGACTTCCAGGCCGATGACCATTTCGTAGTTGTGGGGGAGGCTCATGGCGTTACTCCTTGATTGCCAGCGGCGTGAAGCCGGACATGGTTTGCCAGGCGTGGGCGACCTGGAGGATTTTGCCTTCCTGCCAGTGGTTGCCGATGATCTGCAGGCCGACGGGGAGCGTGCTGCCCCCCTCCTCTACCGTGGCCGCCGGGACGGAGATGCCGGGCAGGCCCGCCAGGCTGGCGGGAATGGTGAAGGCGTCGCCCAGGTACATGGCCACCGGGTCGGCCGATTTCTCGCCGATTTTGAAGGCCGGGGTGGGGGCGGTGGGCGCCATGATGACATCCACCTTTTTGAAGGCCGCGGCGAAGTCATTCGCGATGAGGGTGCGCGCCTGCATGGCCTTGGTGTAGTAGGCGTCGTAGTATCCGGACGAGAGCACGTAGTTGCCGACCATGATGCGGCGCTTGACCTCGGCCCCGAAGCCCGCCGTGCGGGTTTTGGTGTAGGTATCCACCAGGCCGTTGCCTTCCACGCGCAGGCCGTAGCGCATGCCGTCGTAGCGCGCGAGGTTGGAGGCGGCCTCTGCCGGCGCGACGATGTAGTAGGCGGCCACGGCGTATTCGGTGGTGGGGAGGCTGACCTCGATGATCTCGGCGCCCTGGGCTTCAAACTTTTTCACCGCGTTCATCACCGCTTGCTTGACGCGGGCGTCGAGCCCTTCGACGAAATATTCTTTCGGCAGGCCGATTTTGAGGCCCTTGAGGGTGAGCGGCTTTTGAAGCTCTTCGACCCAGTTGGGGACTTCCAGCGGCGCGGAGGTGGAGTCTTTTTCATCATGCCCGGCGATGGTTTGCAGCAGCAGCGCGGTGTCTTCCACCGAGCGGGCGAAGATGCCTGCTTGATCCAGCGACGAAGCGAACGCCACCATGCCCCAGCGCGAGCAGCGGCCATAAGTTGGCTTGATGCCGACCACGCCGCACATGGCGGCGGGTTGGCGGATGGAGCCCCCGGTATCGGACCCCGTGGCGGCGAAGCATTGGTAGTCGGCAACCGCGGCGGCGGAACCGCCCGAAGAACCGCCGGAAATGCGCAACTCATCCCACGGGTTTTTGACCGGGCCGAAGGCGGAGTTCTCATTACTGCCGCCCATGGCGAATTCATCCATGTTGAGTTTGGCAAGGTTGATGGCGCCGGCGTCCCACAGCTTTTGGGTGACCGTGCTCTCGTACGCCGGGGTGAAGTTTTCCAGGATGCGCGAGGCGGCGGTGGTGCGGATGCCGTTGGTGCAATAGAGGTCTTTAATGCCGATGGGCAGACCGAGGAGTGGGCCCCCTGCCCCGGCTTTGCGGGCTTTATCGGCGGCTTCGGCTTGCTGGAGGGCATGCTGGCTCGTGATAAGCAGGCTGGCGCCCAAGTGCTTGCGGGCTTCCATGCGGGCGAGCGCGGCCTGGGTGAGCTCGACGCTGGAGACCTCGCCCTTGGCCATGGCGGCGAGGGCTTGGGTGGCGGTGAGGGTGAGAAGGTTGCTCATGCGAGTTGGCCTTTGATTTGCGCCGCGGCGGCGGAGTTGAAAGAGGAAAGGAGTTTGGCTTTGAGCTCGGCCTCGATGAAATCCGGGTGCGTGGCGATAGTGGAGAGGAATTCATCCACGGGGCAGGATTCCACGGCGATTTTCTCGCCGCCATCGAGTTGTTGGGCGCCGCTTTGGCGCACGTTGCGGGCGATGTAGTAATAGACCGGCCAATCGATTTTGCCGGTGTAGTGGTGGGTGAAGAGCTCTGCCCAGTCAGTAGATTCCATGCCCGCTTCTTCCATCAGTTCGCGCTTGGCGGCTTCCAGCGGGTCTTCGCCTTCTTCCACGCGGCCACCGAAGAGGCCCATGAAGGGCTTTTTGCCGGGTTGCTCTTGCCGCGAGTAGTAGACCTTGCCGCCTTCTACCGGGATGACGATGGTGGTGGCGGGGCGTTTGGCCATCTCGAAGGTGGCGGTGGTGCCGTTAAACATTTGTTGCTGCCACTGGTAGATATCAAAGATGACGCCTTTGAAGACGCGGGTGGCATGGGGGGGGATTTTGGCCACGGGTTACTCCACGATGCGGGGCACGGAGTAGAAGCCCATCTCCGCCGCGACGGCGGATTTTTGCAGGGCCTCGCGGTTGTTGGGGGCGGTGACGACGTCGGGCCGTTCCGGCGTGGACTCCAGGTTGGCCACCGAGGTGAGCGGGGGCACGCCTTCGGTCTTCAGCTGCTGGATTTTATCCACGAAGCCGACGATGCTTTGGAATTCGGCCGCGAAGGCGGGCAGTTTTTCCGCCGGGAACTCCAGCCGCGAGAGGCTGGCAAGTTTTTGGATTTGCTTGAGTTCGATGGTCATATTGGGCTTCCGCTGCTTGACAATTGGGACGGCGCACCATATGCCAAGCCGATGGTGACGCGCAACCCCCTTGAACTGCCTGCCAGTGGCCGCATTCTGGCGCTGGATGTGGGTTCTGTGCGGGTGGGGGTGGCGATTAGCGACAGCGCCCGCAAGGTGGCGATGGGGCGCGGCAATTGGCCCCGCGAATACCGGCAATTGGCGGCGGAAGTGGGCAAAACGCGGCAAAATGACGGCGTTTGCGCGGCAATTTTGGGCTACCCGCTGAACATGGACGGCAGCGAAGGGCCGATGGCCCAGGCGGTGCGCGACCTGGCCGCCCAGCTGGAAAAGGACCTGGCCCTGCCGGTGCTGCTATGGGACGAGCGGCTGACCAGCCAGGCGGTCGAGGCGGCGTGGTTTGAGCAGCGTGAGGGGAGAACCAAGAAAGGCAACAAAAAGGACAGCGTGGGCAAGATGGATGCCGGAGCGGCGGTGCTGATTTTGCAGGGTGTTTTGGGGGCGTTGCGCGGCTAGGTAAGGCTGGGGTTGGGTGGAGGCTTGCCGGAGGTGGGCGGGGGCGTTATGGCTGGCGGGATTGATCTGACCGTAAACGCGTTTAAACGCCTGCAAGGGCGACAACCCCGGAGAAGTGGTAATGACAGCACTGAGAGCCTTGTGGCTGGGTTGGCGTTTGACGCTGACGGTGAAGGCCAGCGACGCCGGGCCGGCGATTTTGACACCCACCATGGTGTTGGATGTTTACCGGCATGCGCTGGACCAGCTGGCCCGGAATGACCGCTGCAAGCACAGCCTGCCCGCAGCCCCGCAGCTGCGGATTGTGCCGAATGCGGGAGCTGAGTTGTGGGACACCCGCGCCTACCCCATAGGCACCGAACGCGACCTGCTGGCGATGATGGAGAAGCGGCGCGAGGAGTACATGTTTTTGCCCACGCGCATGCGGCTGGCGAGCCAGCAGTTTAGCACCAGCCCCTTGGAATGGCTGGTGGACACCGCCCAAGCGCCACCCAGCGACACGCAACAGGAATGGTTGCTGAAGCATGGCTTCAGCTTTATGCCGCCCTTGAGCGCCCCCCCCTCCCCCGGCAGCTGATTGAGCTGCCGGGGGTTGCGTTTTTAAGCGGGTATGGGCCCGGCTTACCCCGCTTTGACGGGAGGCCAGGGGTTATTTGAGGGCTTTGAAATGGGCTTCCACCACTTTGTCGCGGCGGTAGAGCTGGGCGACACCGTAGATATCGCCTTCCAGCTGGCGGCGCAGCATGTTGATGGCAGACTCCGGCGTATCGCCGTTGAGCATGGCGCGGTTGATGACGGCGTCGACCGCCGCCGAGGGTGAGTTGGCGTGGATGGTGGCCATGGAGCCCTCGTGGCCGGTGTTGATGGCTGAGCAGAAGGTGAAGGCATTCTCCTTGCGGATTTCGCCCATGATGATGCGATCTGGCCGCAGGCGCAGGGTGGCGTTGAGCAAATCGTTGACCACCTGGATGCGGCCGAGGTTGGAGCCGTCGGACCCTTTGGAGAAGTTGGCGAAGATGAAGTGGCAGGTGTTGTCGTGCGGGTAGCGCAGTTCCGGCACGTCTTCGAGCACCACCAGGCGTTGCTCGAGCGGGATGTGCGCCATGCAGGCGGACATGAAAGTGGTTTTGCCGGTACCCGTGCCTCCGCTGATGAGGATGGTTTTGCGCCCCTGGATGGCGGCGATGAGAGCGCTGCGCTCGGCGGCATCCATGACGTAGGCGGAGAGGTCGAACTCCCGCTCGTTGGCCAGGCGCACGCACAGGGTGAAGTGGCGGGCGTTCTGCTGCCCTGCCACGAACTGCGCGCGGTGGCCGCCGGGCAGCTTGACCGACAACAGCGGGTTGGCCATGGAGAAGGTCTGCCCGGTGCGCTCGGCCAGGAGGCTCATGGTGGCCATCAGGTTGGTGAGCTCGAGCGTGCCGTCCTCGAAAAAAGTCCAGGTGCCGTCGTAGGCCTCGAAGCCAATTTGGCCCGGGCGGTTGACCACCAGCTCTTTCTTGCCGGTGATTTTATCCGGCATGAGCCACTTGAGCAGGGGCTCGGCGAGCTTTTTCTCGGCGGGAGAAAGGATGATTTCGCCGCGTTCGGACACTTTTGAACCCCTTGTTTTTGTTGTTGGGAGCGTAACGCGGATGGGGCGGGGGAACAAGGGATTCAGTAATTAGTTATTAGTAATTAGTGATTAGTGGGTGGGGGCGCGCCACCGTGCCGCTTACCCCCTTGCGGTGGAAACCGGAAACTAATGACTAATTACTAATTACTAATGACTAATCACTTCTATCTCTTCCTGCATGATGAAGTGCTTCCACCACAGCGCGAGGTTGAGCAGGTACCACAGGTGCTGGCCGCGCCCGGCGGCGAACAGCGCCTCGACCGCCGGCCAGTGCAGGTAGCCGCCGCGGGTGCAGAAATCTTGCAGCACGGTGCGTGCGTAGGGGCCGTAGGTGGAGAGCACCCACTCATTAAGCGGCATGCCCAGCCCCTGTTTGCGGCGGTTAAGGATTTGCGCCGGAAGTTTGTTTTTGAGGATCTGCTTGAGCAGGTACTTTTTGTTGCCGCCGGGCGCGCGCAGCGGCGACGGCGTGTTGAGCACCGCGGCGATGAGCACAGGGTCGAGCAGCGGCACGCGGACCTCCAGCGCGGTGGCCATGGCCATTTTGTCTACCCGCATCAACAGTTGCTCGGGCAGGCGCAGGTGCAATTCCAGCCAGGTGCACCAGTTCCAGAACGACTGGTAGGCGCGGGGTTTGGCGTTGAACTTTTTCCACAGCGGCTCGATGACCTCGTAACTGCTGCGGTGGGCAAACCTTTGGCGCATACGCGGCGAGAGCAGGTGCGTTTTTTCATACCCGGTGAAGGCCTCGGCCCCGCCCCAGAACAGCGGCTGGCCGACGGTGTTGCGGCGCAGGTATTCCGCATAGAAGCGGTTGCCCCGCCGCGCCATGACCAGCCCCTTGTAGAGCGCTTTTTTGAGCACCCCGGGAATGGGCAGCTTGCCCCAGCGGGTGAGGCGCGCGAATTTGAGCCAGTCTTCATACCCCACGAACAGTTCGTCGCCGCCCTCCCCCCCCTGGCAGACCTTAAGCCCGGCATTTGCCGCCGCCTTGCTGAGGAAGTGGATGGGGATGGCGGAAGGGTCGGACACCGGTTCGTCTTGCCAGTGGATGAAGTTGGGCAGGGTGTGCAGGAAGTCGGCCTCCTTGAGCCGGGCGGTGTGGTGCTGGCTGCCGACCTGTTTGGCCATCATGGCGGCATAGGGCGTTTCATCCGGCCAGCTGGGGTAGGATTTATCCGGCCCGATGGCGAAGGTGTGCAGCTTGCCGCGGCCGCTGTGCGCGGCGGCAACCGCGGCCACGGCGGAGCTATCGATGCCGCCGGAGAGGAACACGCCCACCGGGACGTCGGCCGCCTCTTGCCGCATGAGGATGCTTTCCTCCACAATTTTGCCCAGGTGTGCGACCCAGCCGGACTCAGTGGCGGGGAGCGTGTTGACGCGGGCGTATTCGGCCGCGGCGTCGAGCGCGTCCCAGTATTCAAACACCTGTGGCGGGCCCTTGGGGCTGATCTTCATCCAGTGCCCGGCCGGAAGTTTGCTGATGCCGCCAAACAGCGTGCGCGGCGGCGGCACCATGAGGAAGGTGAGGTAGTGGAACAGCGCCTCTTCATCCACCGTGCGGGGGATGGTGTCGTCGGCGATGATGGCTTTGATCTCGCTGGCGAAGAGGAAGCGGCCTTCTTCTGTATAGGTATAGTAGAGCGGTTTTTCTCCCACCCTGTCGCGCGCGATGAAGAGCTCTTGCCGCGCTTCGTCCCAGATGGCGAAGGCGAACATGCCGCGCAGGTACTCCAGGCATTTGGGCATGCCCCACTGGCGGTAGGCCATGAGGATGACTTCGGTATCGGAGTGTGATGTTTGCCAGCCAGTTACGCCGAGATCTTCCAGTATTTTGCGAATGTGGACGTGGTTGTAGATCTCGCCATTAAAGACGATGGTGTGTTGGCCGTCGGCGCTGGTGAGCGGCTGGCCGGCGGCGGTGGAGAGATCGATAATGGACAGCCGCCGGTGGCCAAAGCCGACGCGCTTGCCGGGGTTGACCCAGGTGCCGGAGCCGTCGGGCCCGCGGTGGGCGAGGGTATCGGCCATGCGGGTGAGGTAGGCCTTGTTGGGCTTGAAATTACTTTGGGAGAGGATGCCTACAATACCGCACATATGAACCTACCTCACTTTTCTACTGGCCGGGCCGCTTTTTGGTCTTTTCTGGTCCTCCGCTCCTCATGTACCAAGATGTACACTGCGGTGCTCGGCCTGCGAAAATACCAAAAATCGTCTCCGCCCAGCGAAAATTGATGAAGGTTCATTCTACGCGGTCTTCTTTTTCTTGCGTGGGGAGGCGGGCTGGTATTGCAGCTTGATGCGGGCAAGGAAGTTGGGCCGGGTGTAGCTGCCGTAGGCGGTTTGCCACATCAGGCGCGGCAGCACCAGCGGGGCTCTATCCAGCAGCAAGAGCAGCTGGCGCCATTGGCGGTTGCGGATGAGCAGCGAGCCGACCTCGTACTGAATAGTAAGCCAGCCGCGGGCCAGCAGCAGCGGCCACGGCACCTTGCCTGCCCTGGCCACGCCTTTGACGTAGCGCGGCAGGTAGCCCTCTCTCTCCGCCAGGCGGGCGTAGCCCTTGCTGGTAAGCCCGCCGGGGTTGAGGGTGTAGCAGGCCAAAGGCTCGGCAAAAAGGACGAATTTGGCGCCTTTGTTGGCGGCCATGACGGCGTGCCAGCAGTCCCAGTCGAGCGCGTAGCGGTGGTCGGCGTCGAACCCGCCGGCGGCCAGCAAGGCCTCTTTGCGGATGACCACGGTGAGGATGCCGATGAAGCCACGGTAGAAATAATGGGTGCGCGGGTTGTTGCCGGAGAGCCAGCTGTGGCGGCGCGAGCTGGCCGTGCAGCGCCAGTGCTGGCGCTCTTCAGACCCCGGGCGCACGGCGTAGAAATCATGTGCCACAAAGGTGGCTTTGCGCTTGCGCAGCACATAGATGCTGCGCGCGAGCTTTTTGGGCAGCCAGAAATCGTCGGCATCGAGGAAGGCGATGAAATCGCCCACCGCATGGGCCAGGCAGAGATTGCGCGCCGCCCCTGCCCCGCTGTTTTTTTGGTGGAAGATGTGCAGGGGGATGCCCTCTACATTATCGCCCAGCGATTGGAGGTACTCCCACACCTGTTTGTCGGGTGAGCCGTCGTCGCAGATGAGAACCTCGGCCGGGCGCAGGGTTTGGCGCGCGATGCTGGCCAATGCGCGGGGTAAAAATTCGATATCGTTATAAACGGGGATGATGACGGAGACACGCGCGGCTGGCATAGTGGCCACTCTAAGGGAGGAAGCGAAAATGGCCAAGGTTGAAATCTACACCAAGGATTATTGCCCCTACTGCACCAAGGCCAAAATGCTGCTGGGCCAGCTGGGCGCGGAGTATGAGGAGATTGATGTGAGCCGCCAGCCGGAGAAAATGGCCGAACTGCTGGAGCGCCGGCCGAGCGCGCGCACCATGCCGCAGATATTTATTGGCGGCAAAGGCATTGGCGGGTGTGACGACCTGTATGCGTTGCACAGTGCGGGGGAGTTGGAAGGGATGTTAACAGTTAACAGTGACTAGTTAACAGTGACCGGTTACTGGTTACTGATCGGCCTGGGCCTGGACGGCGGTGGCCAGGTAGCGGGTGTGCGGTTGGGAGGCGTACTTCCACTTTTGCTTGGACAGCGAAAAGCGCAACCCCTGCACGTTGGTGAGCTGCAATTGCGCGTGGTGGCACAGCGTTTGCAGCTGGCGCGGCGTGTAAAAACGCCAGAAGCTGGCAATGTTGCGGCTGGTGCGGCGGTAGAGGTAGGTGCTGACCAGGATATGGAAAAACCACGCCTTGAAGCTGCGGTTGATGCACGAGAAGATGATGACCCCGCCCGGTGCGAGGAGCTGGCGCAGCACCCACAGCAGCTTGCGCGGGTTGGTGCTGTCTTCCAGGAGGTCGAGCGCCAGGATGACGTCGAACTTGCGGTGGCTTTGGATGAGTTTTTCAGCCGAGGTATGGAGGAAAGTGACCGGGGCGCCGTATTTTTCCGCCGAGGCGCGGGCGCGGGCGAGAACGGCGGCGTCTTGGTCTACCGCGGTGATATCGGCCCCGGACAGGGCCAGGAACTCGGCGATGGTGCTCTCGCCGCAGCCGACGTCGAGCAGGGTTTTGCCAAACAGCGGCGCGGGGTCGTCATCGCGCACGTGGAAGTGGGCGGAGGCGGATTCCAGCACATAGAGCTGGCGCAGGGTGTTGTACTCTCCATAAATAGCCGTGCCGGCCCGGGGCTGGCGCAGGTTGCGCGAGAGGTTGGCGACGGCTTTATGTGGTTTGGGCATGGGCGCGTTAAAATGCCCCTTTTGCAGGGCATGTTCAACCCCCGCAGGGGTGGGGAAACGTATAAAGAGAGGGCGGGCGTGCAAAAAATGCTTGCGCTTGGGCGCGGTTTGGGGCAAACCTCCGCCAGCGCCAAAACGGGTGTTTTGGCCAAGATATTGAAAGGATTGATGTTAATGGTTCGCGTTGACGTGTACAACAATGACGTTGACCAGGCGCTGCGTCGCCTGAAGAAGCTGATGAACCGCGAAGGGCTGTTCCGCGAGCTGCGTCAGCGTCGCTATAACGAAAAACCGTTTGAAAAGCGCGCGCGGTTGAAGCGCGAAGGCATCCGCCGCAGTAAGAAAGCCGAGAGCAAGCGTAAGTGGGAAATGTAAGCCCGTTTATTTAAGGTAGAGACATGAAAATGCCCGGGTTTTTGCCCGGGCATTCTCTTTTCGTTTCGGCTGCGACCTTGTTAGGCCGGAGCGCGGTCTTTGTCGGGCTGCCCTTGACCGCCTTGGTTGTTGCGGTTGGGGCGACCTTGGCGTGATTGACCTTGGTTGCCGCCGCGATTGACGGCCTGAGTAAGGGTCGTACCAATCAACCCGAGCAATCTTTCGCGTTCGCCATGCGCGGCATCCAAGGCAACTTGGGACGCCTGGGTACCATTGAGCACGAGCTTGCGGTTGGCAAGGTCGTGAATAATGCCGTTGTCTGCCTTGACCACTTCCGCCAGCTGGTGCGTACGAGAAATGATGCCCATGTGGGCATTGTGGCCGGCATTGTGAGTTTCTTCGACCAGGAAATTCGCATCATTCCACCAGTTGGTGGCGCGATCGAGCTTCAGTTCGAGGACCCGGCAGTGGTCGGCGCGGCTGGCGAGGAAATCCAGCAGCTCCTTGAGCACCGCAACATCGAAGATGGATTTGCCGCGGAGATAGCCGAAGCGTACCGCGTCGATGGCGGTGAGCATGTTGATGAGCACAGTGGACTGCATGTGCAGCGCGTTGAGGAACGCTATCACCTGCGGTTGCGTAGGAGGCAAGCCAGGCTGGTTGAAGAACGACCAGATGGCGAGCCTCAGCTCGTCCAGTAGGGCCACCAGTTCGGCCTTATCGGAAACGAGCTTGCGGATGCCCGCAACGAGCTCCTCGCGCGTGGTGATGCCGGTGAGGCCGGCGTCGATGGCGAGGGCGAGCGCATAGCGGACCTCCCGTGTGTGATCGTAGTACCAGCCCGCTGCCCCTATGAGGACCATGGCAATGGCACCAGCGACCAAACTCAGCGAAAGATAGATGGGTTGGCCGCTGGAAAGGAACGCCACCAACAACAAGAGTGCAGCGGTGGTAGATAGCAAGGTAAGTTGAAGTTTCGGCATGGATATTCTCCCTGGCCGTTGTGCGGTTGGTACCGCAGGTTTAGAAAGGTTGCTGCCACCACGGCAGGCCTTTATGGCGAAACGCTTGTGTTCAAATGAATCCTTGGGGGCAAAATGGGGCCGGAATTGCCCTGTTGCAAGGGGGGTGGGGGTGGGTTAGAAGCTTTTCCGATGGATTTACGTGCGCAAGGGCAGAAGATTGTGAACCGCTTTACGGCGGTAGAAGCGGAGCTTCAGGACCCCAAGTTGTTGAATGATATCAAAAAAATGACCTCGCTGAACCGCGAGTATGCCGAGCTGCGCGAGGTGGTGGAGGAATTTAACAAGTACTTTAAGCTGCTGGACACGGCAATTGAGGCAAGGGCGGTTTTGGCAGATGCCAAAAATGACCGCGATTTTAAGGATTTAGCACAGATGGAGCTGGATGAGGCACTTGCCGCCATTCCGGCAATGGAAGAGGACCTGAAGCGCAGATTGCTGCCGAAGGATGCAGATGATGACCGCAACGTGATGCTGGAAATACGCGGCGGCACCGGCGGCGAGGAGGCCGCGCTGTTTGCCGGAGACCTGTTTAGGATGTACAGCGCCTTTGCCAGCGTGATGGGCTGGAAGCTTGAAGTGCAGGACATGAACGAGGCGGAAAAGGGCGGGATTAAGGAAGTGATCGCGCGGATTAGCGGGCACAGCGTGTTCCAGAAGTTGAAGTTTGAGGGCGGCGTGCACCGTGTGCAGCGCGTGCCCGCCACCGAAACCCAGGGCCGCGTGCACACCAGCGCCGCCACCGTGGCCATTCTGCCCGAGGCCGAGGAAGTGGATGTGAAGATTGAGGACAAGGATTTGCGCATTGATGTGTTCCGCAGCAGCGGCCCCGGCGGCCAGAGCGTGAACACCACCGACAGCGCCGTGCGTGTGACCCACCTGCCCACCGGCCTGGCGGTGGCCTGCCAGGACGAAAAGAGCCAGTTGAAGAACAAGGACAAGGCGATGAAGATTTTGCGCAGCAGGCTATTGGCCTTGAAGCGCGAAGAGCAGGCCGCCGCCGAGGGCGCGGCGCGCAAGAGCATGGTGGGGCGCGGCGACCGCAGCGAAAAGATACGCACCTACAACTACCCGCAAAACCGTGTGACCGACCACCGCATTGAGCTGACCGTGCACAACCTGCCCGACGTGATGGCCGGCGGGAAGACGTTGCAGGAGTTGATTTCGGCGCTGCACCGGGCGGATGAGGCGGAGAGGCTTGCGGCTTTAGCGGAATAAAACAAGGCGGGCGGAGAAATGGAAAAAGAGTGGTTTGGGTTGGCAGCAGCAGCGCTGGGCTTTGCCAATTATGCGCCGCTTTTCTGGGGAATTTACAAGGGAAAATCGAAGCCGCACCTGTTTACCTACCTGGTGTGGAGCACCGCGACCGGGGTGGCATGGGCGGCACAGATGGTGGAAGGAGCCGGACCAGGTGCCTGGGCTGCCCTGATAAGCCTGGTTTTGACCTTGATGGTATGTGTATTGGCGCTGCGTTACGGGCATAAGGACATTACCCGTAGTGACTGGCTGTTTTTGGTGCTGGGGTTTGGTGCCATCCCCGTATGGGTGGTTACCAAGAGCCCTTTCTACGCGGCCTGTATTGCCACGCTGGTGGATGGGTTAGGCTACCTCCCTACCTTCCGCAAAACGTGGATGCGCCCGCATGAAGAAAATGCCACCCAATACATTTTTGCCAACCTTAAATGGATTTGCTCGTTTGCAGCCATGGCCAATTTAAACCCGACCACTTTGGTTTATCCTGTGGTTATTATGGGCCTGAACACCCTCCTTTTGCTGGAAATCAGCCTGCGGCGGCGGGTTTTGGGGCTACACCCCTAATGGCCAGCCTGGGGCAGGAATGGCGGGTGGTGCAGCGGCGGCTGGAAGCCGCCGGGCTGGAGCCCGCGCCGCGCGAGGGCAGCCTGCTGGTGGCGCAGGTGCTGGGGCTTGGTGAAAAGGAGTTGCTGCGGCAGGAGGAGGGGCCCTTCCCCACCGCGCGGATGGACGACTTGCAGGCTTTGGTGGCACGGAGGATTGGCGGCGAGCCGCTGGCCTATGTGCTGGGGTGGGCGCCCTTTTGGAGCCGTGACTGGAAAGTGGGGCCGGACGTGCTGATACCGCGCCCGGACAGCGAAATTTTGCTGAGCGAAGTGCTGGAGCGGGTGGACGGCACCATGCGCGTGGCAGAGGTTGGCGTGGGCAGCGGGTGCCTGATTGGCAGTGTGCTGCTGGAGCGGCCGGAGGTGCGCGCGGTGGGCACGGATATTTCTGCCCGGGCGTTGGCGGTGGCGGAAGAGAATTTGCGCGAGGCGGGGGTGGTGGACCGTTGCGAGCTGCGCCGCGGCAGCCTGCTGGCCGGCGCGGAGGGAGCTTTTGACCTGATTTTTAGCAACCCCCCCTACATTGCCGACGACGAATGGGGCGGCCTGGACGAGAGCGTGCGCGGCTTTGAGCCCGAGGTGGCGTTGCGCGCCGGGGTGGAAGGGCTGGATGTTTACCGGGCGCTGATACCCGAGGCCTGGGCGGCGCTGGAACAGGGCGGCTGGCTGTGCCTGGAGATAGGCTGGTTGCAGGGCGAAGCGGTGGCCGGGCTTTTGCAGGCCCAGGGTTTTGGCGAAGTAGCGGTGGTGAAGGACCTGGGAGAGCGTGACCGCGTTGCGCTAGGGGTTAAGCCTTAAAGCGGCCCCCGGCTGGCAGCCCGCCGCGATGGTGCTAGAGTGGGGGGTATGAACAGGTACGTTCCCCTTGCCGTGGCGGTGCTGGCACTGGCCAGTTGCGCGCCCACGCCGGCGCCGAAGGTGGGCCCGTGGGGCTACGACTTTAGCCTTGGCATGTACAAGGACCTGCGCCCCACAGAAGACGAAACCCGCCTGACCAACGAAGTGACCTTTGACCCCGCGACCTTTATGGCCAGCTGGCAGCGCCACGTGGCGCGCAGCATTTTTGCCAACGAACCGGCCTTGCTGGATGTGGCGGTGAGCCATTTTGAGGCAACCCGCAGCGCCAACAGCTATGCCCTGACGGTGGACGTGAACCTGCGCGGACGCCAGGAAAATGGCCGGATTTTGGCCGACAGCCCGGCGCATTGCGACATTGTGGCGCAGCCGGGGATTGGGATTATAAGGGATTCTGTGCAACAGGCCGTGGACAAAGCCGACCCCGCCGCCTTGACCCCCGAGGGCAGGCGCGAAACCATGTGGCAACAGGTATGGGATGCGTGCGTAGCAGATATTTCCACTCAATTCGGCGTAGCGTTGGCGGCGGCACGCTGATTTTGGCGTTGTGGCTTGCGGCCTGCGGCATGGAGCCGATGGCCAAGCCGGTGATCACCGAAGCCGGGCCATGGAACGACATTGCCCCCACTGGTAAGGAGAAGGCGCTGATCCACAGCGATTTCTCGATGGAGATTGTGCGCTTTAGCGATGACCGCCCGCCGCGCCTGACCGCCCAGGACCAGCCCGACCGCTACCAATACCGCTACGAGCCGGACGAGCTGCTGCACGGCGTGACCGCCCACATGCCTGCGATGTTTGACATGTACATGAGCTACCGCCCGAAAATGCCCAAGGACTATAAGGTGGAGCTGACGCTGAAAAACCTGGAGAGCGATGTGCTGGTGGGCAGCTTTTGGAGCGGGCCGCAGGGCCGCTACCGCGCCGCCATCCATGTGGGAGTGCTGGTGCGGCGCAGTGACTCTACCGTGGCGTTGCGCAAGGATTATTGGCTGGACCTGGTGCAGCGCCGGCTAAACGCCGACCGCCGCGGCCCCACCAAGGAAGAAGATGCGCAGGCGCTTTATTCCATGCTGGATGCCATAACCCGGAGCATTGCCGCGGACATTGCCTGGGATATTAAAACCGGCGACGCCCGCCACTGGAAGCCACAGGAGAACACCTACACCGAGCCGCGTCTTTACATTGTGCCGCGCGCCGAAATGGGCGGCCCCAGGACCATTGACGCCACCACCGCCCCCAGCGACGGCCGTTAAGCTAAACCACCCCAGATGAAGATCGGCGCCCGGCCTTAGGCCGCGGCGTGGCGCTGGGCGAAATCGGCCAGGATGCGGAAGGCGACGTTGATGCGTTTGATGTGCTCTGGCGCGTCCGGCGATTTATTCACGTCTGGGTGGTGGGTTTTGACCAGCGAGAGGTAGCGCTTTTTGAGCAGCGCCTCTTCCAGCGGTTGCTCGATGGAAAAAATGGCGCAGGCCTCTTTTACATCCGGCGGCAGGTGGCGTGTGGCGGAGCTGGGGCGCGCCCCCTCCTGCGCCACGCGGTTTTTGAAGAAGCCGTAGAGGTCATCGGCAGAGGCGAAGGTGTTCTCTACCCGCGCGCCGGTGGGCGTGCCGCCGCTTGCCCCCAGGCCCATGCCCCAAGTGGGGCGTTGCCAGGTGGCCGCGCCGTCTTGCATCTGGTAGATCTCGTTCTCGGAAAAGCCGGAGAGGCCGTTCCAGCGTTTGTTGAACTCTTTGATGTGGGGCTGGCAGAAATACTGGCGCTGTTTGAGATCGCGCGGGTCTTTGGGGGCGGGGAAGAGGCCTTCCTCGCGGCATTGGGGCCAGGCGCAGGTATGGGTGGGCATACCCTAGGATATGGTGGAAAAAACCCAGTTTGGCAAGGTTGGGAAGGCAAGTAATAAGACCCAGGCAAGAATGAGCGGCACGCCAAACGGCACCGGCCGGCGCGGAAACGCAAAGCCCAGCGGCAGGTACAGCAGGCACGCCAGCCCCAAGGTGAGCAGCGCCCCCTGCACTGGAAAAAAAGCGAAATAGGCGGCGAGGAGTTTGAAATCGCCGCCGCCAAACCCCGCCTGGGGGCGCAGGCGCGGCAACAGCAGCGCCACAGCCAGCAACAGCAGCGCTGCCGCCGTGAACTGCAAGAACAGCCCGTGCAGCGCCGCGTGCGCGCAGCCCACCGCCAGCAGCGGCACGGTGTAGATGTTGGGCAGGGTGTAGCTGGTGAATTCCAGCGCGATGAGGCGCGCGAACAGCAGCGAGAGCGCCAGCGCGGGCAACCCCGCGCCCTGCGTGGGCATGAGCACCGCCAGCAGCACGATGGTGAGCACGAAGGTGATAAAGCCGCCGTGGTGCGCCGGGATGAGGCCGGGTTGGGCGGCCTGGGCGACGCCGGTGGCGTTCTCCCACACGGTGAGCGCGGGGGGGGCTTTGGGCGGGCGTTTGGCGGGCAAGGTTATTCCTTGCGGGCCAGGCAGTTCTCGCCGGCGGAGAAGCAGATGCTGGCGGAGAACGGCGGAATGGTGCGGCCGGTGACGTTGGGGTTGTACATGAGGATGCGGCCCCAGGGATCGGTGGCGTAATTTGCCGGCAGGCCGAGGTCGATCATCAGTTGTTGCATGTCGTCGACGTTGCCGCTGGAGTAGACCGGCTTGTTGGCGACCTTTTCGGAGTAGTAGATGACGTCGGTGGTGTCGTCGGAGTCGGCCTTGGGGTAGAAGTTGAACAGGGTGTAGTTTTTGCCGGCGGTATCGGTGCACCAGGCGGGCGGGGAATCACCGCCGCAGGTGTTTTGCGCCTCGAGGAAGGCGGAGGATTCCGCCGCCTCGAGTTTGTCGATGATCAGCTGGGCGCGGCCGCGGTATTCGTCGATGCGTTTGCGCTCTACATCGCGTGAGATGTATTTGGTGCCGACGTCGTCTTTGCCCGGGGCCCACTGGGCGAAGTCATCGAGCCCGGAGAAGCCGCCGGAATCATTCAGGCCGTTTTTGCCGCGGCTGTAGATGACCGCGAACTGGGTGGTGACGGGCATGTCTTCAAAGCGCAGCTGGGCCGAAGAATGCGCGTACTCCCAAGGTGCGCCCCAGGGATCGGTTTTGAGGGAGGGATCGGTGATCACGCCCTCGGTAAACAGTTCCTCCAGCGAGTTGGGCAGGTGGTTGATGCCTTTGGTCTGGTAGTAGCGGTCGAGCGCGTCCTTGAGTTGCTCGGCCTGTTGTTGGGCGGCGTCGACCTTGGAACTTTCCAGCCGGCTCATCATCTGCCAGCCGCCCACCGAGGCGAGGATGGCGGCAATGATGAGCGCGATGCGCGCGTCCATGCCGAACATCGCGCCGGACTGGCCGGAGAACATACGGGAGGGCAGGCGAAAGTGGATCATGGGTCTATTGTGACGATTCTGGCCCGCCTTTCAAGCTTAAGTTAAGCTCCTGGTGGTAATTCCATGGAGTGGTGAAGCCGATTTGGGCCGATTGCTGGTCGGGGGCCACGGAGTATTCGAAATCCTCGCCCCAGGCGTCGCGCAGGCCGAAGTGGCTTACCAGGCTATCGTAGGCGTTGCTGTCGGGAAACTTAAGGTTGGCGGCGTAGTAGGCGTAGAGCTGCTCGGCGATCTGGCTCATCCGCGCGGCGCTGGTGCGGATCTGCCGATCACGCGCCACCGAGGTGTCATAAACCGCCACCGGCGTGGTGGAGCTGGCGGAGAGGTTGGTGAGCTCGGTGGCGTTGGAGCTGCGGGCCACCTGCCCGCGCAGCAGGGCATCGTCGGAGGCGGTGATGGCCACTTTATCGTCGCGGCGGCCGAATTGCTCGTCGCCGTCGCCCTGGCGGGTGGTGACCTGGAAATCGGCGTCGCCGCGGGTTTTGCCGGTGCTCTCGGAATATTGGCGGGCGCGGTCGAGGCTGTAGGTATCGTTATAGGTATCCCTGGTTTCGGTGGCGATGGCGAAATCCATCGCGCTGGCGATATCCTGCGCGTTGGCGCGGGCGCGTTCCGTTTGGCGGGTTTGGTAGTCGGCCAGGGCTTTTTTGGCGTACTGCATGGACAGCGCGGAGAACACCGTGACGCCCATGATCATGCCGAACATGAAGGGCGAGAAAGCCCCCCCCTGCCCCGCGAGGTGCGCCAGCGCGCCGCGGTTAGTAGGTGAATTTGACCGTGAGCTCATGTTCTTCTCCGCCCACCGAGAGCACCACGCGGCGGGGCTCGATACTGCGCACCACCACCGGCACCGTGAGGTTTTGCCGCGCCACCGCAGGGTTGGCGGTGCGCGCCGCGTTGAAGTTGCTCAGCGCTTCTTCATAAGCGGCATTGTATTTAGAGTAGAGGTCATCGGTGAGCACGCCCTTGACCGGCATTTTGGCCTGCAAGGCGGTGGCAATGGCATCTTCCGGCACGCTGACCGGGGCCTTGAGCTGGAAGGAGCTGCCCGGCTCATACCGGTGGCCGTTGATGACCGCGTAGCGCACCGGCGAGGTGGACACCGTTTGCAAAGTGAGGCCGTTGACCAGGCCGCCGAAGCTGTAGCGAGAGGCATCTGGGTGCCAGGTGGCAATGGTTTCGCTGACCGTTTGCGCCAGGGTGGCGCGGAACTCGGAGAGGTCGGCACGGTAGGAGTTGGAGAAGCTGGGGAGTTGCGAGGCCTTGGGCGCCGCCGCCACCGGCAGGGCCAGGGTGTTGCTGCTGGTGGTGGAGGAGACATCTTGCGCGTGGTAGAGGTGCAGCGGATCGATCTTGCTCTCGTCGTTGATGAGATCGGGCAGCGTGGGCAGTGCGGGTGCCGGTTCGTTCTCCTGCTTGGCGCGGGAGGTGGCTTCGTCGAGCGCCTCTGCCCGGGTGAAGGCGAAATCTGGCTGGCCGGAGAAGCTTTTGGGCCAATCGAAGCTATCGGCCTTGGTGACCGCCGCCTGCGCGTGCGCGGCCGCCGCCGGCAACACCAGCAAGAACAGCAGTGCGAGGCTAGTAGAGCGCATTGGGGTCATAGGCATAGAGGTAGCCTTCGATTTGCACCACGCGGAGGTCATCCGGCGTGCCGCGCGGGTTTTGGGTGCAGGCGAAACAGAAGCGGTAGGGCACGAAGCCCGGCAGGCGGGCCATACGTTCCAGCAGGGCCTGGCCCTCGGCAAAGGTGGAGGGACCGGAAATGCGGAAGGTGTAGCGGAACAGCGCGCGGTTGTTGCCGCGGATGAGCGGCTGGCCGATGAAGCGCCACTCCATGCCCGGCGAGCCGATGCCCAGCATGCGCTCGATGTTGAACTTTTGCGCGTCGGACGTGACGACGCTGATCTTGCGCACGTTGCGGATGCGCTCGGAGAGGTTTTTGCCCTCATCGCGCTTTTCCAGCGAATCTTGCAGCGCACCTTGGGTATCCTCTATTTGTGAGGAAAGCGAGGTGTAGCGGTAGAAGCCCAGCACCAGGGCGAACACCAGGATGGCCAGGCCGGCGGAGAATTTTATCATTTGCCGGCCCCCCTGCCCGGTTGCGTGGAGGACGTAACCTCTACATTCGGTTTGGGCGCCACCTTGGCGTAGGCACGCGCCAGCGTGGCGACGTCGGTGATTCCTTCCAGCTTGAAGCCGGTGGTGGTGGGCGGTTTGCGCATGGCGTCGAGCAGCGCGCTGTTCATCAGCACCGCGCGGGCGATGGGCTCTTCCTGCAGCCAGCCCTCGTAAGCGTTCTTCTCGGCCTCGATGGTGAAGACGTATTGCTTGGGCGGGTCGGAGGGCTCGGCCACGCGGACCTCGAAGTTATCGACCTTCATGCCGGAGTTGGCGATGGCGCGCCCGCCATCCTTGACCATCACGGCGAAGAGATCACGCTTGGCGAACATCTTCTCCTGCTCGGAGATGGCCTTGGCGATATCGGCATATTGGCCGCCGCGGGGGATTTGCTGCTCGACCACGTGGTAATCGTCGAGCAGGGCATCCAGCGCGCGTTGCTTGAGCCACAACCCGGCGTAGGTGAGCCCCGCCACCAGCAAGGCGAAGGTGAGAACATAGGTGCCGTACTTTTGCTGCACGGTGGGCTGGTTGAGCCAGGTTGGCGGGTCGAGCGGGATATCGCGCAGGCGGTGGATTTTGAGGCGGTCGGACGGGGTGAGGAGGTCGGCCTCCCACTGGGTGTAGATGTGCGCGACGGTGGTGCGCGGGTAGCTTTTGATGACCGCTTGCACGTCTCTCACCCAGGTGGTGGGAGAGGTGGGCAGGATGTAGTTATCCTTGATGTCCCAGTGGAACAGGACATCGGCCGCGACGATGATGTTGACGGTGTTGGGACCGCCGGCGGAGATGCGGCACAGGTCTATCAGCGAAGTGTTGCCGATGCTTTGCTCGGCAAGGAATACCGCGTTGCCTTCTTCGCCCTGGGCGGCAGCGGCGTCTGGGTTCTCGCCCGCCAGGAACAGGTAGGGGTTGACCGGTGTGCCATCGAGCCCGCGCGGCGCGAAGAACATGAGGGCCATGTGGCGGCGCAGGTTATCGTCGGCCAGGTCTTGCCAGTTGTCGGCGAACACAGATTGGGACTCGCCCGCCAGCAGAAGCTCGGACCGGTTGAGCCCCACCACGCACAAGTGGCGGAAGGTGGCGCCGACGCTGGCGCCGGTGCCGGCCTCGGCCAGTTGGCCCCAGAACTTTTGCGCCAGGGACACCGCCTGCTGCGCCACCGGGCCCAGGTGTGTTTGCGCCTCGGCCCAGCGTTGGCGCAGGATGGGGAGGTATTCGTCGAGCATGTTCTGCACGGCGGGGGGAAGCGGGGGAAGTTGCATGGCCATGGGGTTTACGCCTGCGAGAGCACGATTGAAAGCATGTCGAGCATCATCACCGCGCCGCCCAGCAGCCACAGGATGGCGCCGAAGACGCCGATGAAGCGCGCGTGGGTATCATTAAGCATGCGTTCCAAGATGGCGTGGGCGTGTTGCATGCCCTCGATGAGCACATCGTTAACACTGCCGGATGAGGGGGCGTAGTTCTCGGCCACAGAGACCGGGGTGACGATGAGCTCGGGGAAGCCGGAGCGCGACATGGCCTGCGAGAGCGAGCCGCCGGTGGTGATGACGTGGTTGAATTGGTCGATGCGCTTTTTGATGACGATGTTGGTGGCCAGGGATTCCATGATGGGAATGAGTTGCTTGGGCTTGACCCCGCTGGCGATGAGGTAGGGGAAGTAGAGCAGCATTTGCGTGTAGGTGCGGTAGAGCAGGAAGCGCCCATAGATGGGCACGCGCAGTTGCAGCGCGTGCAGCGTGGTGCGCCCGGCCGGGTTGGAATTAAGCGACCAGAACACGATGGCGATGCACACCAGCAGCGCCACGATGAACACCCAGTAATTGGCGATGAAGCCGGTAAAGCCCATGATGGCCATGGGCAGCACGCCCGGTGGTTTGCCCTGGGCCTCGTGCACCTTCATCATCACCGGCAGGGTGTTGGTGCCGGTGTTCATGATGCTGGCCAGCGACAGCACCAGCATGAGCGCGGGGGTGAGAAGCTCGGCCATGCCGGCGCGGGCGGAGTTGATCTTTTTATCTTCCAGGATGCGCAGGATCTCGAACGATTTTTGCATGTTGTTGGAAGCCTCGCCCGCCAAAATAGCGGCGCGGTGGAGGTCGGAGAACATCGAGCGCTCGGTGAGCATGGCGGCGCTGAGCGACTTACCCTGCGAGACCTTGGCGGCCAGGCCGCCGA
The DNA here is from genome assembly GCA_016125035.1 of Pseudomonadota bacterium. Lineage (GTDB taxonomy): Bacteria > Pseudomonadota > Alphaproteobacteria > UBA2136 > UBA6156 > RFNJ01. Next base: position 54,487 of record WGMN01000011.1, on the reverse strand, counting down.
TGGCGGTGGCCACCGCCTCGTTCTTTTCTGTGCGGAAGGCCTTGGCCACGGCGCGCAGGGCGTCGGCGGTGGTTTGGCCCGTTTTCATCATCATCGCCATGAAGAAGAAGAAGCGCTCGCGGTCGCGCGGGCTCATGCCGCTGGCGGTGAGCGTGGCGGCGCGGCCGGGGGCGAGGGCGCTAGCGGAGGGTTTCAAGATCGGCACTGAAGAAGCGCTCCAATTCATCGAGTGAGGTTATGCCCGCCTTGACGTGGCGCAGGCCCTGTTTGAGCATATCGCTCATGCCGGTGGCGGCCGCCTGCTCGCGCACCACGTCGATCCAATCTGGGCGCAGGCGGTTGCCCGCCCAGACGTTGCGGGTGATCTCGCGCCGCCATAGCTCCAGCACTTCTTCCATGGCGATACGCCCGGAATAACCGCGGTAGTGGCAAAGCTCGCAGCCGTTGCGGTTGGGGCGGTAGATGGCATCGCCGCGCTTGAAGCCGAGATCGCGGATGGTGTTCATGTTATCGGCGGTTTGCTGGTCGAGCTCATAAGGCACGCGGCACTTGGGGCACAGGCGCCGCACCAGGCGCTGGGCGATGACGCCGCGCACGTTGGAGAAGATAAGCTCGGGCGGCACGCCGCGTTGCAGGAGCCGGTCGAGCGTCATGAAGCTATCATTGGCGTGCATGGTGGTGATGACCAGGTGGCCGAGGTTACCGGCGTCGATGACGCGGCGGGTGTCTTCAGGTGAGCGCACTTCCCCGATGTAGAGCACGTCTGGGTCGAGGCCCAGGGCGGCGTAGAGGAAGGTTTCCAGGTTGACGCCGGCGGCGAGGTCTTCTTCCGTTTGGATGACGTTGGCCATGCGTTCTTCGATTTGCTTTTCATAGCTAATGACGTTCTGGCCCGGGCGCTGGCCGCGTTTGATCATCAGGCGGCAGGCGGTGGACTTACCTTGCCCGGTGGGACCGGCGAAGATGATGACGCCTTCTTCGAAGCGCATCAGGTGGTCGATTTTATCAATGGTTTCGTCGGAGTAGCCGAAGCTTTCCATCTGGCCCTCGAACGGGCGCAGGAAGCGCATGGCGATTTTGGCGGTGTTCTCCAGCGTGATGGGCTGGGTGGTGTAGCGGATATCCACGCTTTGGCGGTTGGTGAGGTCGAAGGTCATCCGGCCATAGAGCGGCTTTTTGAAGTTCTCCGCCGAGACGCCGGCGAGGTGGCGTAGGCGGCCCACCACGCGGTCGTACACCTCCATCGGCAGGGCCACCAGCTCTTCCAGCTCGTTATCGATGCGCGCCATGACCGTTGGTTTTCTGTTCAGAATCTCGATGTGCAGGTCGGAGGCGCCGTTTTTGTAGGCGGTGCGGATGATCTCTTCCACCAGGTTGATGATGGCGTCGTCGTTGCCGGCGTTGAGTTGGGCGTAGGCGTTTTCCACCAGGAATTTGAGCGAGTGCCCTTCCCGCTTGTTCATGCGCTCGATGGCATTTTCGATGCTTTTGGCGCTGGCCCAGACGAACTGATGGCTGGATTTGCGGTTGCGCAGGATAATTTCTGAGTGCAGGCGTTTGTTGGGGAGATCGGCAGAGGCCCAGGTGACCTCGTTGCGGCCGAGCTCGATGGGGCAGGTGGTGTAGAATTGCAGGAAATCCCTGTCGATCCCCTCCACCTGGTGGGGAGTGACCTTGGCCATTTCCTCGTCATTCTTGACCGGGAAGTCATACGCCACGGCCTTGTAGCGCGCCTGCTGGGTTGAGGACAACTTCCCTGCTTTTCCAAGGGCTTCGATGAGGGCATCGGGGTCTTTCTGGACGGTGACCGGCAGGTTATGCAGGTCGGTGACCGAAATGACGTGGTCGGCGATCATGAGGTCAACAATGTCCATAGCGCCCAAGGTACCGGAATTCCGGGGTTTTTTGGAGGCGGCTGGGGAGGTTTGAGCGAGGGGGTGGGACGAAAAAGTCCCAGATTTGCGCGGGGTGGGTTTTTTTGGATTTTATCTTTGATTTTATTGGGATATTTTAAGAAAGTGGATGCACTTGGCGGCCCACGGCGACTTGATGCGTGTTAGGCCGGCACGCGCCGGGCGGAGGGAGCCCCCGCCGCCAGGTAGGCTTGCTGGATGGCGGCGGCGCCTTGTTCCTGGCTGTTATAGGTCTCCGAAATAAGCGTGGCGGGCACGGGAATTTGGTGCAGGAAGGGTGCGACGTTGGCGGGCAGCGGGTGGTAGAGGCCGTCGCTCGATTGGTAGCGCGGGCGGGACTCGGCAAACAGCGTGGGTTGGGCGGACACGGGGTAGGCATCGCCCACCGCGCGGTGGCGGATCTCTCCGCGCGGGCCGTAGTCGATGGGGGTGTAATGGAAATGGATGCGGCGCGTGGGGCTTTGCGTGACGAACGTGGTGAGCTTTTGCACCAGGGAACCCACGTTGGCCGGGTCTTCCAGCGTGCCGCCGGTGTGGGCGTGGACGTGGCCGAAATCGATGCAGGGGTGGACGCCGGGGAGCTGCGCGGAAAGCGAAAGGATCTCATCCACCGTGCCGAGTTGGCCGTGTTTGCCCGCGGTTTCCACGAACAGGCCCACCGGCGTGGGGCCGTAGGAGGAAAGGAATTTGGCGCAGTTGGCCAGAAAGCGCTCATGCGCATCGGCGGCGGGCTGGCCGTAGAGCGGGCCGGGGTGCAGGACGATGGCGTCTGCGCCCAGGATCTCGGCCAGTTCATAGGTGCGTTTGAGGGTTTCTATCGAGCGCTCGATCTTTTCAGCCTCGGCACTGGTGAGCACGATGAAGTAGGAGGCGTGAGCGGAGAGTTTGATGCCGAATTCTTGCGATAATTGATTGTAAAGAAGGCAATTTTCTTCACTGGTGCGGGGGCCGTAGGTCATCTGCAGTTCCAGCGCGTTGAGGCCCTGGGCGTGCAGCCAGGGGAAGATATTCTCGCGCTTTTTACGCTGGGCGGAGGTGGTGAAGGCCAGCGGGAAGCCTGAGACGCCGAAGTTCATCATGGGGTGAGTTTAGCGCATGAGGGCGGAGGTGGGGAGAGAAAGTGGGGGATGGACGGCTTGGCGCTGGCGCGCCCGCCTTTCCGCTTTGGCCCTGACGGGCACGCGGGGGCTTGTAGTCGTCTCCCTACGGGAGAACTGGCGGAAGCGACGGGACTCGAACCCGCGACCCTCGGCGTGACAAGCCGATACTCTAACCAACTGAGCTACGCCTCCGTTTTGGCCAGCGGGGGTGGTTATAGCAGGATTTGGAGGGGGGTCAAGGCATTTGGGCGGGCAGAAATCATCTGCCCGGAGCTGCCTCGCCCATTTACCGGGCGGCCAGGCCCGCCTTAAAGTAGCCGCTATGAAGGATGTATCACTGATTTGCGGCGGCGGAGGGTTGCAGGGGGCCTTTATTGCCGGGGTTTTGACCGAGATGCTGGAACTGTGGCCGGAGGAGTTTGGCCAGGTGCGGTCTATTTTTGCCTCTTCGGCCAGTGTGGGGGGCCTTTTTTACTACCTCTCGCACCGGGAGAACCACCCGGGAGTGAGAATTTGGACGCAGGACATACCCGCGGCGCCGTTTTTAAACTTTAAAGGCATAGGTTCGCTGTTTGGGGCCAAGCCGGTTTACGACATTGATGTGCTGGTGGACGGGGTGTTTAAGAAGCAGAACCCCTATGATGTGGAGGCCATTAAGGCCTCACCGGTGAAGTTCTTCTTTCCCATGGTGAACTGCGACAGCGGCGAGGTGGAGGTTTTTGCCAACCTGGACGGCTGCGACGGGCAGGTGCTGGGTGGGCACCTTTACCGCGATTGGCGCAAGCATGATATCTACACCATGGTGAAAGCCGCCAAGGCGTTGCCGATTTTTTACGACCGGGCATTAAAGGTGGGAGGACACGCTTATGTGGACGGGGATGCCATGCTGCCCGCCCTGTGGCCCCTGCCCGGCACCGAACAAAACCGCAATATTGTGATTTTGACCGGGAGCTTGACCTCCCCTGTGATGGGGGTGGTGATGGCGGCATTGGGTTGGCTTTGGTATGCACTGGCCAAATGCGGGTTTAAGGGCAACCTGCCGCCACGGCAGTATGTGAGCTTTGCGCGCAAAGGCGGTATTTTGAAGCGCCTGGCGAGGAAGTTGGCGCAGGGAGAAAAAGACGGGGCTGTTCTGCTGATAACGCCGCACCGCAAGCTTTACCCGCCGGTGGTGGGCACGCAGGCCGCCATGCAGCACAACTTTGAGGTGGGGCGCGAGTATGTGAGGTTGCAGCGCGAGCGGATTTGGGAGTTTTGGCGCGGGGCGGCCTAAAAATGGTGGGCGATGAGGGACTCGAACCCCCGACATCTTCCGTGTAAAGGAAGCGCTCTACCAACTGAGCTAATCGCCCGGGCAGGCGCGGTTGTGCCTGAAACGGAGCCTGTTGGCAAGCTTTGACGGTTTTTTGAGGTGGGCGGGGTGGGTTTTGGGTGTAGAGTCTCGGCAAGAGGAGAACGGTTATGAAAATGAGTGCGCGTGCAGGGGAATTTTATATTGATGGCAAGTGGGTGAAGCCCAAGGGCACGGGGGTGCAGAAGGTTGTTAATCCGGCGACGGAGGAGGTGATTGGCGAGATTGCCTTGGGCAATGCTGCGGATGTGGATATGGCGGCGCAGGCGGCGAAAGCGGCGTTTGCGGAGTACAGCCAGTGGGAGGTGGGGGCGCGGGTGGAATTGCTGGAGAAGATCTTGAAGGTTTACGAGACCCGGCATGAGGAGATGGCGCAGGTGGTGTGCGCGGAGATGGGGGCACCGATAAAATTGGCGAGGGAGCAGCAGGCTCAAGCGTGGGTGAACCATTTGCGCGAGGTGGTGAGGATTTTGAAGGACTATGAGTTTGAGGTGCCCGTGGCTAACGGCATGGTGAGGCGTGAGCCGGTGGGCGTGGTGGCGATGGTGACGCCGTGGAACTGGCCGGTGAGCCAGATCGCCCTGAAGGTGGGCCCGGCGTTGGCGGCGGGGTGCACGATGGTGTTGAAGCCCACCGAGGTGGCGCCTTTCAATGCGTTGATCCTGGCCGAGGTGTTGCATGAGGCAGGTGTGCCTAAGGGCGTGTTTAACCTGGTGAACGGCACCGGCCCCGAGGTGGGCGCGGCGATGAGTGCGCATGCGGCGTTTGATATGGCGAGCATCACCGGCAGCACGCGCGCGGGGAAAGATGTGGCGGAGCGTGCCGCCGCCACCGTGAAGCGCGTGACGCAGGAGCTGGGTGGCAAGAGCCCGAACATTATTTTGGACGACGTGGACGTGGCCAAGGCGGCGGCGGTGAGCGTGAATTACATCGCGCGCAACTGCGGGCAGAACTGCAATGCGCCGACGCGGGTGCTGGTGCCGCATAAGCTGATGGATGATTTCTGTGCGGCGATGAAGGCGCAGATGGAGGCGATTGTGGTGGGTGACCCGGCAGATGAAGCCACGCAGATGGGGCCGCTGGCGGGGAAGGCGCAGTTTGAGCGCGTGCAGGGGTATATCCAGAAAGGGTTGGATGAGGGTGCCACGTTGTTGTGCGGCGGGTTGGGGCGGCCGGGTGGTTTGACGCGCGGGTATTTTGTGAAGCCGACGGTGTTTGCCGGTGTGAGGAACGACATGGTGATTGCGCGGGAGGAGATCTTCGGCCCGGTGTTGTGCGTGATCGGCTATGACACGGTGGAGGAGGCGATTGAGATCGGCAACGACACTGATTATGGCCTGGCGGGGTATGTGCAGGGTGGGGATGCGGCGCAGGCGTTGGCGGTGGCGAAGAGGATCAGGGCGGGCAGCATTGGTGTGAACGGCAGTTTGCTGGGGCCGGAGCTGCCGTTTGGCGGCTACAAGATGAGCGGCAACGGGCGCGAGCGCGGGGTGTTCGGCTTTGAGGACTATTTGGAGGTGAAGGCGATTGCTTACCGTTAGGTGAGCAGGGAGTTGGCGATATCCGCCGCGTGTTTGCGCGAAGGCACGATGAAGCGGGTGAGGCTTTGCGACATGTTGAAGATGTGCGGGTTGCCTTCCTCCGCAATCAGAATGAATGGTTTGCCCATGGCACTGGCCCAGCCCATTTCCAGCACGCTGCCGCGGCTAATTTTATCGGCGCCGAGGCAATCCAGGATGAGGAGGTCGGCCGCGCGGACCATCAGCATGTCGCGCTGGGTGAGCGTGGCTTCCACGTTGGTGAGATTTTTGGGGTAGGAGCCCTGGTGCTTGGGTTTGTGCACGGTGATGGAGGGGTGCAGCAGCGCTTCCACCTCCGCCTGGCGGGTGGTGACTTCTTGCGGGTTGTACTGGGCGAAGGCGCCGCCGAGGTAGAGGGAGGTCATGAAGGAAGAATAACAGAACCGGAGGATAAAAAATGAGAAATGCCCGCGATGAATGCCGCATGGATGGCCACGTCTGCGCGGCGCAACACCCGTGACCACGAGGGGCGGCTATGGGCCGTGCTCCTCGCCATGACGGCTGCGCCGGCAGGGGGCAAGCCCCCTGCCCTGACCTTCTGCCCGTGAGAGATTCATCAATCAGGTCGCCGGCTGCAGCCTGTTTAGCAGCCGCTAGGCAAAGCCCGGCGAGGTTTTGTTGATGGCATCTTTTTCCGCTTGGGTCAGCTCGGTTCTGTATGGTTTCTTAAGGTGGCTACGCAAGAGGGCCGCCTCCTCGGGTGTGAGCAGACTTCTCGAAGGCGAGGGAAGCTCGGCTTTATCCGGTTCTTCAGGCATATTTTATCCTTTCAACGGCGAGGTTGCGGCAGCATTACGAATGCCGGTCAAATGGCTAGGTATTCCATTTCAGATTTACCGCTAGTGGCCTTCTCTTGTATCTCAAGCTCGCCATTTCAACAACCGCACTTACTTAACCAAAAAAGCCGCCCAAGGGGGCGGCTTTTTTTACAACGGTGAACGACTAGTTCACGGCGTCGCGCAGGGATTTACCGGCACGGAACTTGGGTTGGGTGCTGGCAGGGATCTTGATGGCTTGGCCAGTGCGCGGGTTGCGGCCGGTGGTGGCCTTGCGCTTGCTGGTGGTGAAGGTGCCGAAACCGGTCAGGCGCACTTCGCCGCCCTTCTTCAGGGACTTGGTGATGGTGTCGATGAAGCTGTCGATAACCGCGGCGGCTTCGGTCTTGGTGCACTTGGCAGAATCAGCAACCTTGCTGATGAGTTCTTGCTTGTTCATGGGTTGATCCTTTTCCCTTCCGTTAGAGACTCCGGGTTGGCATGGTGACCCCCCGGCGAACCGCAGTTTGCCTAGGCAATTGCGGGACGGGTGAATTAGATGACCGGATTTCTGCGGTGTCAAGCAAATGCGCGAAAATTATTCACGCATTTTTTGCTTGCCAGCCGCCACTTTTGGCGTTCTTACGCGTGGAGTTCGCGACCGTTTTTACGCTTGCGCGCAACCGATGACGACGCCGCTTTTTTGCTTTTTGTTTTGCTTTTCTTGAGCTTGGCCGCAACCGTTCCATCGCTTACCCGTTTGCCCTCGAAGGGATTGCGGGTGAGTGCGGCAGCGAGGACCTCATCGACATTATCCACCGGGATAATTTTGAGCGACTCCTTAATGACCTTGGGCATGTCGGCGAGATCCTTGACGTTGTCGCGCGGGATGAACACCGTTTTGATGCCTGCGCGCATGGCGGCGAGGAGCTTCTCTTTAAGCCCGCCGATTTGCAGCGCGCGGCCGCGCAAGCTGACTTCGCCGGTCATGGCGATATCTGACCGCACGGGGATGCCGGTGAGCACCGACGTGAGCGCGGTGACCATGGCCAGGCCGGCGGAGGGACCATCCTTGGGGGTGGCGCCTTCCGGCACGTGGATGTGGATATCGTGCTTCTCGTGGAAGTCGGCCGGGATCTTGAGCGCCTCGGCACGGCGACGCACGTAGGACGCCGCGGCCTGGATGCTCTCTTTCATCACGTCGCCCAGCTGGCCGGTGGTGAGCAGCTTACCTTTGCCGTCGAGCACGGTGGCTTCGATGGAGAGGATATCGCCGCCGACTTCTGTCCAGGCCAGGCCGGTGACCACGCCGATTTGATCTTCGGCATCTTTGACGCCGTAGCTGAACTGGCGCACGCCGAGGTAATCATTAAGGTTGGCGGAAGTGACCTTGATTCCCGTGATTCGTGATTCGTGATTCGTGATTCGTTTTTTGCCTTTGGCGGCGGTTTTGCCTTTTTCCGGCGCGGATTTTTTGGAGAGGATTTCTTTGACCGCTTTGCGGCAGAGGGAATCCAGGCTGCGCTTTAAGGAGCGCACGCCGGCCTCACGCGTGTAGTAGCGGATGATATCGCGCACCACGTCCTCGCCCACCGAGAGCTCGCCCTTTTTCAGGCCGTTCTCTTCCATCGCCTTGGGCAGCAGGTGGCGCATGGCGATCTGCACCTTCTCTTCCTCGGTGTAGCCGGAAAGGCGGATGATCTCCATACGGTCGCGCAGCGCGGGCGGAATGTTGAATGAGTTGGAGGTGCAGATGAACAGCACGTCGGACAAGTCAAAATCCAGCTCGAGGTAGTGATCCTGGAAGGTGTGGTTTTGCGCCGGGTCGAGCACTTCGAGCAGCGCCGAAGAGGGATCGCCGCGGAAATCCTGCCCCAGCTTGTCGATCTCATCGAGCAGGAACAAGGGGTTCATGCTGCCCGACTTTTTCAGGTTCTGGATAATCTTGCCCGGCAGCGCGCCGATGTAGGTGCGGCGGTGACCGCGGATTTCGGCTTCGTCCCTCACCCCGCCCAGCGCCATGCGCACGTAGGCACGGCCGGTGGCTTTGGCGATGGATTCCGCGAGGCTGGTTTTACCCACGCCGGGAGGGCCGACCAGGCACAGGATGGGGCCCTTGAGTTTGGCCACCCGTTGCTGCACCGCGAGGTATTCCACGATGCGTTCTTTGACCTTTTCCAGGCCGAAGTGATCTTCATCCAGAACTTTCTCGGCGAAGTTCAAGTCTTTCTTCAGTTTGGATTTTTTGCCCCAGGGCAGTCCGAGGAGCACATCCAGGTAATTGCGCACCACGGTGGCTTCCGCGCTCATGGGAGACATCATGCGCAGCTTTTTGAGTTCGGTCTCGGCCTTCTCCTTGGCTTCCTTGGAGAGCTGGAGCTCTTTGATCTTCTTCTCGTAATCGGCGAAGTCGCCTTCCTCGCCTTCCCCCAGCTCCTTCTGGATGGCCTTCATCTGCTCATTCAAATAGTACTCGCGCTGGGACTTCTCCATCTGCTTTTTGACGCGGGTGCGGATCTTGCGCTCCACCTGCAAGAGGCCGATCTCGTTCTCCATGAACTGGTAAAGCTTCTCCAGCCGGTCATCGACCAGGTCGAGCTCCAGAAGCTCTTGCTTTTGCTCGATTTTAAGGTTGAGGTGCGAGGCGATGGTATCGGCCAGGCGCGCGGGTTCGTCGATGGCAGCCAGGCTGACCAGCACTTCAGGCGGGATCTTTTTGTTGAGCTTTACGTATTCCTCGAACTCTGCCACCACGGTGCGCACCAGGGCTTCCAGCTCGTCTTCGTCCCCTTCCCTCTCTAAAAAAGTTTCCGCGCGGGCGGAGAACATGCCGCCTTCGTCCTTGAGCTCGGTGAGGCGGACGCGGGTTTGGCCTTCCACCAGCACTTTAACGGTGCCGTCGGGCAATTTGAGCATTTGCAGCACGTTGCCGAGGCAGCCCACGCGGTAGACGCCTTCCACATCTGGCTCGTCCTGCGCTTCATCACGTTGGGTGACCATGATGATCTGCTTGCTGGCGTTCATCACCTCTTCGAGCGCCTTGACCGACTTCTCGCGCCCGACGAACAGCGGGACGATCATGTGCGGAAACACCACGATGTTGCGCAGCGGCAGCACCGGCAGGGTGGGGGCGTTGGAGGTTTGAGTGCGAGGCATCGTGAAGTTGTCCCTATTTTGTTATTGGGCGACATTAGCACTCAAACATGGTGAGTGACAAGGGGGTGGTTTCTCGCCTTGCAAGCATGGTGCAAGCGTTGCGCCCCGGAGGCAAGGCGCGTGGCGCGCTTTTGGGCGGGAGGATACCCACAGGGTAAGGTTGGGGTTGGGGGTGGGGCGGAAAGGACGCAGGGTATGACAAACCCCCCGGCCGCGGTTGCGGTCGGGGGTTTGCCGGAAGGGCCGTTAGCCATTCCAGTCGCGGCGATGGTTAAGCCACAACTGAACGTGGGCGCTGACGCCGCCTTGCGGGCGGTCCAGCAACGGCTGCACTACCTGGGCCGTGACCCAGTTGGACGCGGCCGTGGCGTAGGGATCAGGCGATAGCGCGATCCATAGATCGAGCAACACCACCACCACGATCGCCTCAAGCAGGCGATCGACAACCCTCGTCTTATAGTCGCGCCGCGGGTCCTCCATTTCGGGGAACCGCAGCGTGCGATCCGGAATCGGCGTCGGGAGGACACGCTTTGATGACATACCGGCCTCCTTCATGATGCAGTGCTGTTGGAGAGACGGTATATCTCCAGAACTATGCGGCAGAACGGTGATATGAGGAACCACGTGACCGCCATGCCGACTGTCAGCCCCACCCCGTAGCGCAGGGCGGGGCGCGGCTCCAGGTATTCCAGAGCCGGGTCGACAAGGCGGCTCAGCGAGCCGCCATAGTTTGGTCGTGGTTGCCGATCGATTTCGGCCTCCGACGGGGGCCCCAGCTGAAAAAGCTCGGTCTTCAGATGGAGTACGGGCGAGCGGGGCTCGTTCAGTTTCGGCGGGGGGACCTCGCCGACATCAATTGACATAGTCATTGCGGCTCCTCGCGAACATGAAAAAAAGGGTGATGATTCGTTGTGATTGAGTCCTCTTACAGGGACCTTTCAGAGCCCCACCTTAACGTAAGATGGGGGGGCTGGGAAGGGGGTAATTGGCTTTTTTACAACCTTTTCATGCTGTTGGCTGTAAGGTTTGATGTGAATGGGAAAGCGCCTGATTCTGGCCCAAAAAAAGGCCCTAAGAGGCCTTTTTGCTGGCTTTTTCTGGCTTTGGAGAGGCCTGTTTGGGGGTGTCGGTGAAGATCTTCAGCGGTTCCGCCCCCGAAGCGATGGTTTGGCGGTTGATGACCACCTCCTCCAGGTTTTCCAGCGTGGGGAGGTCGAACATGGTGTCGAGCAGCACGGTTTCCAGGATGGCGCGCAGCCCACGGGCCCCGGTTTTGCGCTTGATGGCCTGTTTGGCGATCTCCTGCAGGGCATCTGGCGCGAAGGTGAGGCGCGCGTCTTCCATTTTGAACAGCTGCTGGTACTGCTTGACCAGCGCGTTTTTGGGCATGGTGAGGATTTGGATGAGGGCCTCTTCGTCGAGATCATTCAACGTGGCGATAAGCGGCAGGCGGCCGACAAATTCCGGGATAAGGCCGAATTTGACCAGATCTTCAGGCTCGGCGTGCTGGAAGAGCTCGCCCACGCCGCGTTTGTCTTCAGAGTTCACCTCGGCATTAAAGCCGATGCTGCGCTTCTTCAGCCGCTGGCCGATGACCTTTTCCAGCCCGGAGAAAGCCCCGCCACAGATGAACAGGATGTTGGAGGTATCCACCTGCAGAAACTCTTGCTGGGGGTGCTTGCGGCCGCCCTGGGGGGGAACAGAGGCCACCGTGCCCTCGATGAGCTTGAGCAACGCCTGCTGCACCCCCTCGCCCGAGACGTCGCGCGTGATGGAGGGGTTATCGCCCTTGCGGGAGATCTTATCAATTTCATCGATGTAGACGATGCCGCGCTGGGCACGTTCCACATTATAATCGGACGCCTGGAGCAGTTTGAGGATGATGTTCTCCACATCTTCCCCCACATAGCCCGCTTCGGTGAGCGTGGTGGCATCGGCCATGGTGAAGGGCACATCCAGGATGCGCGCGAGCGTTTGGGCGAGGAGCGTTTTGCCCGAGCCGGTGGGCCCCACCAGCAGAATGTTGGATTTGGCGATTTCCACCTCTGGCTTGGTGGTGGAAGAGGCGTGCTCGAGCCGCTTGTAGTGGTTGTAGACCGCCACAGACAGGATGCGCTTGGCCTTGGATTGCCCGATGACGTAGTCATCCAGGATGCCCATGATCTCTTGCGGGGTGGGCAGTTTGCCCTCGGCCCCCGGGGCCTTGCCGCCCGCGGCGGTGGCGCCCGGCGCGGCTTCTTCCTCGCGGATGATATCCATGCACAGGCGCACGCATTCATCACAGATGAACACCGTGGGCCCGGCGATGAGCTTGCGCACCTCATGCTGCGACTTGCCGCAAAAGCTGCAGTACAGCGTGCCGCCGTTGCTGGGGGGGGGGCTTTCCGGCTTTTTGGCCATGGGTGTGGGCTCTTCCTTTTAAACTGCCTGAGTTTCGGGCAGGGCGGTGGGGGTGTCAAGCACTATGGGGAGAGGCCCCCGCCTTGGCCCGCCGCAGTGTGGCTGCCCGCCCAAAGGGCATAGCCCATGACAGGCAGCACCACCGCGGCTATAAGTAAAGTATGTTGAGACGCCTGTTGAACAGCGGCAGCCCCGCCCTGCCGCTGATGCTTGCCACCCTTGCCGCCGCCTGCTGGGGGGTATGGTTCCTCCACCAGACGTTTTTGACCGGCATGGATGGCCGGGTTTATTTTTCGCTGTTCGATGACGGTATGATCTCTATGCGTTACGCACGCATGCTGGTGGAGGGCCATGGCCTGGTTTGGAACGCCGGCGAATACGTGGAAGGCTACACCAACCCCTTGTGGACCATGGTGATGGCTGGTTGCATTGCCCTGGCCGGGGTGCGTTTTGCCCCGCTTATGGTGCAGCTGCTTGGCCTGCTGGTGTGGCTGAGTTGCGGCCTGATGGCCGCGAAGCTGGCCTTTGCCCTGCTGCGCCAGCGGCAAGCCACCGAGGCGCGTGCGGGCTTGGCCGCCGTGCTGAGCGCCCTGCTGGTGTGGACCTATTACCCGCTGGCCTACTGGTGCATACTGGGTATGGAAGTGGGTCCGCTGGCCGTGGTGGGGCTGGCGACCTTTTATATGGTGGCCACCCGCTGGCACGCCACCCCCACCCCGCGCGTGCTGCTGGCCCTATGGGCGCTGGCCGCCTGCGCCTACGCCCTGCGCCCCGACGGCGTATTGATTGTGTTGCCGCCGCTGGCGGCCTGGTGGCTGGCCTGCCTGTTCCGCCGCCGCGGCCAAGACCTGCTGCGGCTGAGCTTGCTGGCCGCCGGGGTGGCGGCGGTGATGGCACTGCACCTGCTGTGGCGGCACTACTATTACGGCGAGTGGGTGCCCAATACCTATCTGCTGAAGATGGGCGACGACCCGGCCTGGCACCGGCTGGGCAACGGGGTGATCTTCCTGCGCCTGTTTTTGGGCCACCACTGGCCCCTGGTGGTGCTGGCCGCGCTGGCCGCAACACTGTGGCGCAACCTGATGGCGGTGACCATGCTGGCCACCCTGCTAGGGCTGATGGCCTACCAGGTATGGGTGGGTGGCGACCCCTGGCCATACTGGCGGCAGATTGTGCCCGGCGTGGTGGTGGCGGTGCCGCTGATGGCGGTGGCGTTTTGCAGCCAGCCGCGCCGCAGCCTGACCGCGCTGTGCGTGCTGCTGCTGGCGGTGGGCTGGTGGTGGGCCTACAAGCCCTACCGCAAGCAGATGGACGGCCGCGTGCTGCCCTACCAGGTGGAAGCGGCCCAGATAAACCTGCGCACCGTCCAGGTGCTGAACCGCCTGTTAGCCCCCGATGCGGTGGTGGCGGTGGTGTGGGCCGGAACCATACCATACTACTGGCCCGGCCGCGCCTACGACATGCTGGGCAAGACCAACCGCGAAGTTGCCGGCCTGCCGGTGGACACCGAGTACCCGGTGTTTTACGGCATGCCCGGGACGGTGGGCCACAACCGCCACGACATAGGCCGCGTGCTACGCGAGGTAAAACCCGACTACGCCCAGGTGCTGGACTGGGGCCCGCGCGACGACCCGAGGAAGGAATTTCTGGCCAGCGGCGCCTACGTTTACATGACCTCGCCCGCCCTGGGCATTGACATGTACCTGCGCGACACCGCCCGCCGCGCGCCGCAAGGCGGGGAGATGGCCCCGGCTTTTGTGGTGGGCGTGCCGCCGGCAGGCAACTGAGCGGGGAAGCTGCGGCCGGAGGTGGCAAGGTGGGTGAACCCCTTGACATTGTTGCGGCTAAAAGTGTATTCAAAGTTTAAGGTCGATTTTTCCAGACCTTTTTAGCCAGAGGAGCGAGACCATGAACGAGACACCTGCGGCGCCTGCCGCCGTTAAGACTGCCGAGAAACCTGCTGAAGGCAAAAAGACGACCTTTTATTGCAGCTTTTGCAGTAAGAGCCAGCACGAGGTGAAAGGCCTCGCCGCCAAGCCCACGGAGACGATGTTCATCTGCAATGAATGCCTGGAGCTGGGCATGGATACGCTGCGCGAAGAAAAGCTTCTTCCCCGCGGATTGCCGACCGTACTGCCTGCTGTTGCTGCGTTGCTCGACGAGCAGATGCGGGAATTGAGGAGCGAGATGCACGCGAAGTTCGCGCTGCTGCTCGAGGAAGCCCTCTCGGCCTACCGGAACAAGGTGCTGGCCCAGTTGCAGCGGGATGAGGCCGCGCTGGCCGGTCCGACCGGCATGAAACTGCCTCCCGGCGTGGACACGGACACCAGCGGTTAGGCGATGCGACACCACTGACGACGAAGGCGGCCCTTGCGGGCCGCCTTTGGTTTTTTTGGGGTGGGCTATTTTTTCTTCAGGTCGTCGCGGTGGGTGAGGACGTGGTCGACCAGGCCGTATTTCATGGCTTCCTCGGCGGTCATGAAGTTGTCGCGCTCGGTGTCTTCCGCGATCTTCTTGACCGGCTGGCCGGTGTGGTGGGCGAGGATGTGGTTGATCATTTCCCGGGTGCGTTTGATCTCTTCCGCCTGGATCAGGATATCGGTGGCTTGGCCCTGCGCGCCGCCGAGCGGTTGGTGGATCATGGTGCGGGAGTTTTTGAGCGCGTAGCGTTTGTTCTTGGCGCCGCCAGCCAAGAGCAGCGCGCCCATGGAGGCCGCCTGCCCCACCACGATGGTGGACACCGGGCACTTGATGTACTGCATGGTATCGTAAATGGCCATGCCCGCGGTGACCACGCCGCCGGGCGAGTTGATGTAGAAGGAAATATCCGCCTCGGGGTTCTCGGATTCCAGGAACAGCAGTTGCGCGACGATGAGGTTGGCCATGTGCTCTTCCACCTGGCCGGTGAGGAAAATCACGCGCTCCTTAAGCAGGCGCGAGTAGATATCGAACGAGCGCTCGCCGCGGGCGGTTTGTTCTATGACAATGGGGACGAGGCCGGACATAGGGGTTTCCTTCTTTGTTGGCGGCAGGATAGCAAAAGAAGGCAGGCGCTGAAAGGTGTAAGTTAGCGTGGCTTCTTCAGGCGCAGGAGGATGCCGATGGGTTGCGGCGACACGAAGAAGGCTTTGCCATTGAGCGCGGTGGGTTTGGGGCGGAATGAGGCCATGATGGCTTTGATTTGGGCAAAGCTGAGGTGGTGCTGGTACTGGTGTGCGCCGAAGTAATCAAACGTGTTGACCAGCCCCGCCAGGTAGAGTGCGCGCAAGCGTGCCAGGCCAGTGCCCACCGGCACGTCGCCACGGCGCATGAGGTCGGCACGCTCTAGCAGCCAGCCAAGCCCCGGCACAAAGCGCAACCCCGCCATGGCGTGGGCATAGGCCAGCCGCAGCACAAACGGCAGGCGCGCCACCACCGCGCGGGTAGTACTGTAAAGTTTGTAGCGCAGGCGGCGGCCCAGGGTGCTGTCGTCACGCGTATAGACATTCCAGCAGAACTCGGCCCCTGGAGCGGTGATGCGCCAGAGCTCTGTTGCCGTGGCCTTGACCGACGGTGTGTGCTGGATGACGTTGCTGCACATGACGATGCCCGGAATGGCACCGTTTTTGAGCGGAATGGCATCGATGCTGCATTGAATGACATCGACATTGCCAAGCCCGGCGAGGTTTTGCGCGAGGATGCCATCCACCGTGTGAGAGAGCTCTAGCGCGATGACATGGGCGGCGCCATTCTCGGCCAGCCAGCGGGTTTGCATGCCCGCGCCGGCGCCAGCATCCACCACTGTTTTTCCTTTAAGGAAAGAAAAAGAGCCGAAGGTGTTGCCGATGGTATGCTTCTCGAACATGGCGCGGAATTTATCGAAGTTGAAGTAGTTCCACTGCTCGCCAAAGCTGTGCACGCTGCTGGCAGCGGTGATGCTGGTTTGGCCGGTGAAGCGCGGCACGCCGTTGAGAATGGGATACGACACGCGCGGGTTTTTGCGGGTGACCAACCGGCCTGACAGGATGGCCCCCGAGGGCGCGTAGATTGCGTCTTTAAGGGTGAGCGGCGCCTTGCTTAAGGGGCATACCAGCAGGGGCAGAAGGCGGGGGTTCATGGCCCGAGGAGAATGCCAAAGCCGGGAAGAATTGTCAGCGCATAAAAAAGCCGCCGGGTGAACCGGCGACGTACTTTATGAGCAAGGCTTAAGCTGTGGCGGCTATTGCAATTCCGCCAGGAGCTCTTGCGCTTCCACCTTCTTTTCCTTCACCTCGGCCTGGTCGAGCACCCACTTGGTGACCTTGTCTTCCAGGATGGGGCCCAGCAGTTGCTGGCGGTTTTGCGGATTGGCGAAGTAGCGGCGGGCTTGCTCGGCCTGCGGGCCAGCGCCTTCGATCTGCGCGGCGATGGCGGCGTCGAGGTCTTCAGTGGTGACTTCGATCTTGTTCTCGCGCGCGATGGCGGCCAGGGTGAGCCCCAGGCGCACGCGGCGCTCGGCCAGCGGGCGCAGGGAAGCGATGGCGTCTTCCACCGAGGAGCCCAGCGCCTCGATGGGCAGGTTGCGCTGTTGAAGCTCTTGCAGTTGCGCGCGCCAGAGGGCCTGGTGCTCGGCTTCCACCAGCACCTGCGGCAGCTCGAACTTGCTGTTGGATTTTTCCAACGCGTCGAGCAGGGCGCGCTTCAAGCGTTGCTCGGACGCGTTGGTGAGATCACGCACGGCGCCACTTTTGAGGATGTCTTTGAGGGCGGAGAGGTTTTCGAAGCCCATTTTTTTTACGGATTCGTCGTTCAGCTCTTCGTCCTTGGGGCCTTCCACCTTGCTGACGGTGAGTTTGAAGGTGGCCGGTTTGCCCGCCAGCTCCTTGGCGTGGTATTCCGCCGGGAAAGTGACGTTGACCTCGACCTCGTCGCCTGCCTTGGTGCCGATGAGGCCGTCTTCAAAGCCCGGGATGACCTGGCCGGCGCCCAGCACGATGGTGAAATCCTTGAGGTTGCCGCCATCAAAGGCCTTTTTATCGGCGTAGCCTTGGCCGGTGACGGTGATGCGGTCGCCTTTTTCAGCCTTGCCCTTTTTCTCTGCGAACGACTGCATCTGGCTTTGCAGGCGGGTGAGCGCGCCGGAGACCAGCTCGTCGGACGGTTCGGCCACTTCGCGCGTGAGTTTGAGGCCGGAGAAGCCTTCCGGTTTTACTTCCGGGTAGATCTCCAGATCGGCAATAAAGGTGAAGTCGGTGCCTTCCTGGGCCTTGAAGCCCTCGGTGGGGCCGTTGTTGTGCACGCGGGGCTGACCGGCGACGTTGAGCTTGTGCTCATTAATGGCCTGCGGCAGGCATTCTTCCACCAGTTCGCGCGCGACGTCTTGCGCCACCTGGTCGCCCAGCCTCTCTTTGACCACCTTGGCCGGGACTTTGCCCGGGCGGAAGCCATCGATTTTGACATTTTTGGACAATGCGGCGATGCGGCGGGTGAAGTGCTCGGCCACCTTGGCGGCGGGCACGGTGATGTTGAGGCTGCGCGCCAGGCCCTTACCCGTGTTCAGTTCTGCTTGCATGGGACTCCCCTTCCCTTGGATTTAAACCTTTATAGCATACGTTTTATCAAACTTTAAGAATGGCTTGCACCTTATGGTGCGCGCCTACTTTGAGTTGCTTCCCTACGGGAAGACTGGGGCGAGCGACGGGGCTTGAACCCGCGACACCAGGATCCACAATCCTGTACTCTACCAGCTGAGCTACGCTCGCCACCGGTATGCGGGGGACGGTTTGCCTGATTTTGGCGGTGATTGCAAGGGCTTTTGGGCTGTGCGATAACCACTGACACGCGGATATGGCGGAATTGGTAGACGCGCTGGGTTTAGGTCCCAGTGGAGTGATCTGTGGGGGTTCGAGTCCCTCTATCCGCACCAAAAAGCAGCGGCGAAAGGCTGCGGTTGGCTGCAAAACAGGGGAGATTCGGGTTATGAAAGTGATGGTTGGCAGCAGAAATGCGGCAAAAATGGGCGCCGCGCGGCAAGGCGTGGCCGCGTACTGGGATGACGCCCAAATTGAAGGCGCGGACGTGGACAGTGGCGTCCCCGCCCAACCGATCGGGTTGGACCAGACCATGCAGGGCGCCTTGAACCGGGCACGGGCTGCGCAGGCACTGGGCGCCGACCTGGGGGTAGGCATGGAAGGCGGAGTGGCCCAGTTTAACGGCGAGTGGGCGATGATCGGCTTTGTGGCGGTGAGCGACGGCAAACGCGAGGTGGCGGTTATTACCGCAGCCACCCCCATGCCCTACAGCTGGGGTGAAGCCATGAAGAACGGCGCCGAGTTGCGCCCTTATGTGTTGGCGGCAGGATTGCCTTATGACTACGCGACAGGAGTGGTGGGAACGCTGAGCAACGGCAAAGTGCGCCGGGACGACAGCTTTGCGCTGGCGGTGAAAACCGCCTTGATACCGTGGGTGAACCCCGGCGCTTTTGAGGATACATCGGACCAGGCCAAAGCCGGTTAGCGGTGGCGATGCCACAGGTGTTGGGTTGATTTGGCCACAAAGGGCTAAGTGCCCTTGTTGTATGCGTTTTTGGACCGTAGGCTGGGGGCGCTCACCGCTTTAGACCCGGTGCGCACACAACTGACCGGAGCATAAAAATAAGCGCATAAACCACCGGTGACGCGGTTTTTCTCTGCAAGAGGGAAGCCAGAAAAACGTCTAAAACCCCCGATAAAGAGGCCCACTCAAACAAAAAAGGCCCGCGGGGGTTTTCTTATTCTCCTGGGGCGGTGGCTTTTTGGCCTTTTCTTGCCTCTGCGCTCCGCGTGTACTGAAGAAGTACACTTGCGGTGCTCGCGTCTGCGAAAAAACCAAAAACCGCCTCGCCCCAGCGAATAAGACCTGTGCGGCTTTTATCTGGCGGGCTTGCGCTGGTGGGGGTTTGGGCCTAGAAATGGGCACTTTCGGTACATTTTCTCTTACAGGGAGGCGGGCTGCCAAACGGCCCGATACACCCCATGCAGGCAGCATTGGGAGATACGTGGGTCCGCGTGCGGACCGCTTGCTACATTGGCCTTGCGCTGGCGGTGCTGGCGCTGCTGGGGCAACACATGGAAGGGCTGCACCAGGGAATGGGTATTTCGCTTTGGACGGCAGCCATTTGCGGGGGCGGCGTTTACATCGTGTTGATGGAATGGCCCAAACTGCAGACCGCCGTTGACGACGGGGAGATGTGGATGGCCTGCGGCTGGACTTACCTTGTCAGCCTGCCTTCCCTCTCTGCCGTTTACCTGCTGGTTGTTGCGCCGAAGTGGGTGCTGGCGGGTGTGGCCGTGACGGTGCTGGCGGATGTGGCGGCGTACTTTTGCGGCCGCGCCGTTGGCGGGCCGAAGCTGTGGCCGAGCATCAGCCCCAAGAAGACATGGGCAGGGTTGATCGGCGCGATGGCGGTGTGCAGCGTGGTGGCCTTGCTGGTGCCATGGCCGCAACTGGCATGGTACGCCAAGCTGCCGGCGGTGTGGCTGGTTGTGGCGGTTGGCGTGGCGGGCGATATGTTTGAATCGTACCTGAAGCGCCGCGCGGGCGTGAAGGACTCTGGCACGCTGTTGCCGGGGCACGGCGGGTTGTTCGACCGGCTGGACAGCCACATTGCGGTGCTGCCGGTGATGGCGGTGCTGTACGCACTGCTGACGTGACGAGGGCGGGGCGCCGGGAGAAATTCCGGCGCCCCGCTTTTGCGCTTTATTTGAAGTGGGCGAGGAGGTCGTCTTCGCTGAGAATGGTGATGGAGAGGCGTTGGGCCTCTTTCAATTTACTGCCGGCTTCTGCTCCAGCGATGACGAAATCCGTTTTAGAAGTGACAGAGCCGGTGACTTTGGCGCCTTGGGAGATGAGGCGGGCCTTGGCTTCGTCGCGCGACATGGTGGAGAGCGTGCCGGTGAGCACCACGGTTTTTCCGGTGAAGAAGCCTTGGGTTTTGGCGGCTTTTTTGTACTCCTGGATGGTCACGCCGTTGGTTTGCAGGGCTTGTGTGAGCTCCACATTGCGTGGGTTAGAAAAGAAGCTGGTGATGGCGGCGGCGACCACCGGGCCGATGCCTTCAATGGCGGTGAATTGGGCTTCGGCATCTGGTGCCAGAGCGGCGGCGAGCACGTTCGGCCAGGTGGTGAAGTGGCGGGAGATATCCTGCGCGGTGGTCTCGCCCACATTGGGGATGCCGAGTGCGGTGAGAAAGCGTGGCAGGGTGACCGACTTGGCCTTCTCTATGGCCGCGGTGAGTTTGGCCACTGATTTTTCGCCGAAGCCTTCCCAGGTTTTGATCACATCCGCATGCTCGGGCAACAGGAAGATATCCGCCGGGGTTTGCAGCAGGTTCTCGGCGATGAAGAGTTGGATCTGCTTTTCGCCCAGGCCGTCGATATCAAAACACCCGCGCGAGACGAAGTGGATGAGCTGGGCCTCCAGTTGCGCCGGGCAGGTGAAGTGGTTGAGGCAGCGCCAGTCGGCTTCGTCTTCCAGGCGCGCGGCCTGGCTGCCGCAGGCCGGGCAGGTGTGCGGGAAGATGAAGGGCTGGGTGCCCGCCGGGCGTTTGCTTTCCACCACGCTGACCACCTGGGGGATGACGTCCCCTGCCCTTTCCACGAACACGGTATCGCCGACGCGGATGTCGCGTTGGCGGATGTAATCTTCATTATGCAAAGTGGCGTTGGTGACGGTGACGCCGCCGACGTGGACGGGCGAGAGCTTGGCGACGGGGGTGAGTTTGCCGGTGCGGCCGACCTGGATCTCGATGGCGTTGAGAACGGTGGTGGCTTGCTCGGGCGGAAACTTATGCGCGATGGCCCAGCGCGGGGTGCGGGCGAGTTCCCCCAGACGGTTTTGCAGTGTGCGGGAGTTGATTTTGTAGACCAGGCCATCGATGCCGTAGGGCACCTGTGTGTGGCGGTTATTCTTCCACTCTTCATAGGCTTGAATGGTATCTTTAATGCTTTTTGAGAGGTGTATTTGGGGCGTAGTGAAGCCCCACTGCGCGAGAGTTTGAACCAGCGCAGATTCTTCATCCGGCGGAGTAAAATTTTCCACCGCGCCGACGGCGTAGGCGAGGAATTGCAGCGGGCGTGAGGCGGTGATGGCGGAATCCAACTGGCGCAGCGAACCGGCTGCGGCGTTGCGCGGGTTGGCGAAGACTTTGGCGCCTTGCGCGGCTTGCTTTTCATTCAACGCGGCGAAGTCGGCTTCGGTGATGTAGACCTCGCCGCGGACCTCGATCAGGGCGGGGGGGGATTCTGCACTGAGGTTTTGCGGAATGCTTTTGACGGTGCGGATGTTGGCGGTGACGTCTTCCCCCGTTTCGCCATCGCCACGGGTGAGCGCCCGGGTGAGTTTGCCGTTCTCATAAGTGAGCGAGAGCGAGACGCCGTCTATTTTGGGCTCGATGAGCACGGCGGGCGGCGTGCCGAGGCTGAGGAACTTGCTGATGCGGGTAAAGAAGTCCTCGACATCTTCGGTGCTAAACGCATTGGCCAGGCTGCGCATGGGCGCGCGGTGCGGGCACGAGGTGAAGGCCGCGGCGCGGGTGGCGCCCACTTGCGTGGTGGGAGAGTTGGGGAGTTTGAGGTGCGGGTATTTGGCTTCCAGATTTTCCAGCTCGCGGAACAGGGCGTCGTACTCGGCGTCGGCGATCTCTGGCGCGTCTTGCGTGTGGTAGAGGGCGTTGTGGCGCGCGACTTCCGCCGTGAGCCAGGCGATGCGCTTTTTAGCCTGCGCCTCGGCGGTGGTGTCGGCGGCGGTGAAGAGATCCATGGGCGTTGTTATACCTTGCGGGCGGCGGCGGGGAAAGGGGACGCCCGGGGCGGGGCCTCCACGCGCGAACTTAAACTATTGATATTTCATGTTGACTACGGCAAAGGCTTTGGCTAGGAAGGAGGCAAGAGACATTCCCATTCACCGCTTTTTGAACACGTGGAGAGACTTCCATGCGGAAACTTGCGACCGTTTGCGCCTTGGCGCTGCTGTTGGGCCTTGGCACCTTTGCCGCCATGGCCTCTCCTAACACCAACAAGACCCTTGGCGATGCCTGCAGCCCGGACGGGAAATACCCCGGCCAGGGTGCCGAAATGCGTAAGAACTGCAAGGTTTTGGTTATAAGCAGGCTGCTGGACAAGATTCCTTCCCGCTATGCGGAGTGGGAGGTTGGCCTGTTCATCGGATACAGCTACATCCTGGACGGCAATGACGACGCCCCGGAGGCGACGGCCAAGCAGAAAGAGGCGTTTAAGTCGGCGCCCTCGCGCGAGATATACTGGGAGCGGATGAAGGCCAACTTTACGGCCACGCTGAAGGTAGCCCCCAACTGGACCAGAGGCTTGGAAGGGGCGGGAAAGGCCAGCTACAATGCAGGCCACTACCAGGAAGCGTTGCCTTACTTCACCAAGTTGGCGGACGCTAAACCGACGTGGCGAGCGTGGCTTGGAGCCACCCAAATTAACCTGCATGACCTGGACAACGCCCAGAAAAACCTGCTGGCTGTTTTGGAAAGCAACGCCGACACTAAAGTAGTGAACCTTGCGGCCGTTGGCCTGCGGAGGGTGGTGTTGGACTACACACAGGAGTTCCAGGCCTTGAAAAAAGCCAAAAAGCCCCTGCTTGCGCCCCTTTGCAAGGCGCGGGAGGCGGCAGCGGCCCTTTTGGAAAAGAGCCCCGCCTATGTGGAAATACCAAAGTACCTCAAGGGGCTGGCCGAGGATGCCAAGCCTGCCTGCGAGGCTTTTGCACAGGGACGCCCCGATGCAGAAGAACTGATACCTTACTGGCTGCTGCATTGAGCCAGACAGGCTCCGACAAAGAAAATCCGGCCATTCCTTCAGGGGTGGCCGGATTTTGTCTGGAGATTCTCTAGAACAGGTCTTTGAAGCCTTTGGCAAGTTTTTTGGCCCAGCTTTGCTCTTGGCCGGCAGGCGCCAGGTGCGCCTGGGTGAGCAGGTGGTAGGCTTTTTTGTACCAGTCGGAGCCCGGGTAGTTGTAGCCCAGGATGGCGGCGGCGCGGGTGGCTTCGTCGGTGACCCCCAGGGCCAGGTAGGATTCCGTCATGCGGTAGAGGGCTTCCGGCGTTTGGGTGGAGGTTTGGTAATCTTTGACCACTGCGCGGAAGCGGTTGATGGCGGAGAGGTATTGCTTTTGCCCCTCATAATAGCGGCCCACCACCATTTCCTTACCGGCAAGGTGGTCGATGCACAGGGTGATTTTAAGGCGGGAGTCACGCGCGTAGATGCTATCGGGGAAGCGGTTGACCACCTCCTGGAAGGCGTCGAGGGCGTCGTGCGTTTGGCCCTGGTCGCGGGCGACATCCTTAAGGCGCTCGAAGTGGTTGAGGCCCTTCAAGTAGTACATGTAGTCGAGGTTGGGGTGGCCCGGGTGCATTTTGATGAAGCGATCGATGGTGACGATGGATTCTTCATAGTCGCCGTTTTGCATTTGCGCGTAGGCCGAGAGGATCTGCCCGCGCGTGGCCCAGCCGGAGTAGGGATACTGGCGCTCCAGTTCGTCGAACGTGTGCACGGCCTTGGCGTACTTTTTGCCTTGCACCTGGGTGAGACCGTCATTGTACAGGCTGGAGACGGTGCCGGTGAGGTCGCCCTCCTCCTTAGCTGTACCGCAGGCAGCAAGCAGCAGCGGGAGCAGAGCCAGGGCGATTTTGTTTTTGGAGGCGCCGGATTTCATTGCGCTAGAGTGCCGTAACTGTGCAGCCCCGACAAGAACATATTGACGCCGATATAGCAAAACAGCGTGGCGCCAAAACCCGCCAGCAGCCACCAGGCCAGAAAGGCCGGGCGGCCGCGCCAAGTGGGCCGCGCGTGCAGGTAGGCGGCGTAGATGAGCCAGACGATGAGGGCCCAAGTCTCTTTAGGGTCCCAGCTCCAGTAGCCGCCCCAGGCCTGGTAGGCCCACAGCGAGCCGAGCAGGATGGCCAGGGAGAACACCGGAAAGCCCAGTGACACCGCGCGGTGGGCCAGCACCTCGAGCTGGGCGACCGGCGGCAGGTTGCTGCGGCGGTGAAGTTTATCTGCACGGGCGCGTACGAGCAGCGCCGCCGCCGCCGCCGCGATGGCAAAGCAACCGTAGCCGACGAAGTTGGCCGCCACGTGCAATGGCAGGATGGCGTTTTGCAGGGCGGGGACAAGCTCGGACGGCGTGGCGGCGCCGACGCGGGTGAGCCACAAGGCAAAGGCGGCGGCGGCGGTGAGGATGGGCGTGGTGAACGGCAGCAGCTTGCCGGGAGCGCCGGTGCGATCAAACCCCAAAGCCAGCGTGCCGGTGACCAGCAGCGTGAAGATGCTGACCTGATAGAGGTTGGACAGGCCGACGTGCGGTGCGGACAGCACCTTTGTCATTTCATAAGGGATGAGAATGAGGATGCCGCCCGCCAGGCCGGTGGCGCCCAAGGTGAGGTACCAGGCGTGCGGCACCAGGCTTGGGCGGCGCAGCGACGCCCACGAAAAAGACATGGCGGCGGCAAACATGGCCAGCAACGGCAGCACCGCGTGCGAAGACAGCAGCAGCCAGGGCGGTGTTTGCGGCGAGAGCGGAGGCTCGGCCACGGCCATGAGAAGTGCGGCGGAGATGGAGAGCGCCGCGACCAGGCCGAGCGTGTAGCACCAAAGGGCGGTTGGGGAGGTTGTTCGCCCGCGCGGCGCGGGCTGCTTTGCAAGGCGTTTGGCCACGGCTTATGAGTAGAATTTGTAGGCGTTGCGGCCGGCTTTTTTGACCGCGTACATGGTTTCGTCCGCCGCCTGCATCAGCGCCTCCACCGAGGCGCCATCTGCCGGGGCGACGGTGATGCCGATGGAGCAGCCGAGTTTAACGCGGACATCGTTCACCCAGATGGGTTCGTTGATGACCTCGAGGATCTTTTTGGCGCGTTCCTCGATAAGAGTGCGGTCGGTGAGGCCGTAGAAGACGATGAGGAATTCATCGCCGCCCAGGCGGGCGACGGTGTCGTTCTCGCGCACGCAGGCGGTGAACAGTTCGGCCACCTTCTTCAGCACCGCGTCGCCGGCTTCGTGCCCGTATTGGTCATTCACCGGTTTGAATTTATCGAGGTCGAGGTAGAACAGGGTGAGCGGCTGGTTGCGCTTGAAGGCGTTATCGAGCTTTTGCAGCACACCGCGGCGGTTGGCCAGGCCGGTGAGAGGATCGGAGTTGGCTTGCTGGGTGGCTTTGTCATGCCGGCCCAGGCGGTTGATGGCGGCGGCAAGAGTGCCGAGCTCATCCACCCGTTTGGTGGCCAGGGGCTCGGGCAGGATGCCGCTTTCGATCTTTTCTGCCGATTGGCGCATCTGGTTGATGAACGCAGCGTCGGACTGCGCGGTAAGGTAGGCCAGGCCCAAAACCCCGATAAGAGTAACCGCGATGCCCACCAGCGGAGAGGCCGCAAGCACCAGGGCCGCCCCCACCAAAACCGCCGCTGTGAGCGGCACCAGATACCTTTGCACGTATGATTTCATGGCCGAAGATTAGGGGGTTTATGTGCATACCGCAACAAAAAGTGCCGCAGAGAACCAGCCTTAGGTGATGAAAAAAAACAAAACCGCCCCCTTAAAGGGAGGGCGGGTGTAAGAGAATGTACCTGGGCGCTTGCGCGGCTAGGCAGCCTTCTCTTGCTTAAGGCCCTGGCCTGTATCTTCGACGATGACGAGCTGGGCCTTGCTAGGTTTGGCCTTCTTTTTGGCCTTTTTCGGGGCAGCCTTTTTGGGGGCGGCCTTCTTCTTCACGGTCTTTTTGGCGGCCGGCTTTTTGGCGGCAACCTTCTTCTTGGCCGCCGGCTTCTTGGCAACGGCCTTTTTCTTCTTAACTACCATGTCTGTAGTCCCTGTTTGGTTGGAGGAGGAGGTGCTCACCTCGCCGGCATCACTCTTTGATGCACCAGCGCTGGACCGGCCGCGGAAGGCGAGGCCGATTTTTGCGGCAATACTGCGAACGAGGTTGGTAATCTCAACCTGTGCAGGATTGGCAAAACCGTCCAGCACGGTGAGACCACTTTCCATGCTGGCGGCAAACAGGACGCGGTTGCCGAGTTCTACCTCGGCCACCGGAATATCGAGCATTTGCAACTTTTGACGAACTTCAGCCGTGATGTTGGCGCGGTGAACCACGCGGTTCATCACCACCATGCAGTTGCGGGACTCGCCGCTGATGGTGTTGAAGGTTTCCTTCACCGCCCAGACGTCGGCCGGGGAGGGTTGGATGGGGACGATGACCATATCGGCGGCACGGACGGAGACTTTAATATCCATCTCGGCGTGCGGAGGGGTATCGATGATAATGATGTCGTTGGCTTCGCGCGCCATGGAGAGGTCGCGCGTCAGCCTCCAGCCGGAAGTGGCGATGAGGCCGATGTCATCCTTTTTGCGCTGGGCGTGCCAGTGCGTGCAGGTGCCTTGGGGGTCGGTATCGAACAGCATGGTGGAGTAACCCGCTTGCGCAAACGCCACTGCCAGGTGAGCGGCCAGCGTGGACTTGCCGACGCCGCCTTTTTGCTGGGCGATGGTGATGACATAAGCGGACATGCGTTAGACGACTCCTTGAGCGTGTGTTGTTGTAAGTGATGTTACACGCGTGGGCGCTTTGGTGAAGAGTGCATGATGAAAACGCACGCATTGGTAAGGAGTGGGTGTGACATTTTTACGATTTTTTGGGTGGTGCAAAGTGTGGATTTCCTTTGCAAAAGCGCGGTTTTTGGCATTGCAAAGAGCGCATGCGAACTGCCAGATTGGAAAGCATGTTTGCGCGCGTGGATGCTTTTGTTAAGGGGATTTTATGCATGCCGTGCGTGCGCGTGGTGTGTTATAACGCGCAGGAACATGCGGGTTTGGAGGTGCGCGGATGCAAACAATGAATGCCCAACGGATGGCACACCTGCGCCTGGCGCGCACCACCGGCGTGGGCCCCGTGGGCTACCGCAAACTGCTTATACGCCACGGCAGCGCGCTGCAAATTGTGGCGGCATGGGAAAACACCCCCTTTGGCAAAACCCCTTTATGCGACGAAGCGTTGCTGAAGAAAGAGCTTGAGCTGCTGCACGCTGCGGGAGGATGGATGCTGTTGTGGGGGGAAGAGGATTACCCCGCGCAGTTGGCAGAGCTTCCTGACGCGCCGCTGGTATTGAGCGGGTTGGGAGATGCCACCTTATTAAAAGAGCGCCAGGTGGCAATGGTGGGTAACCGCAGCGCCAGTGCCGCCGGCCTGGCATGGAGCCGCACGCTGGCAGAAGACCTGGCGCATGCAGGCGTGGTGGTGACCAGCGGCCTGGCGCGCGGCATTGACACCGTGGCGCATGAAGGTGCGCTTAACGGCGGCGGCAAGACCGTGGCAGTAGTGGCTGGCGGAGTGAACCACATCTACCCCCCCGAAAACGCCGCGCTGCGCGAGAAGATCATCAAGAACGGCTGTGTGGTGAGTGAGCAGGCTTTTGGCATGGCGCCGACCGCGCAGCTTTTCCCCCGGCGCAACCGCATCATTGCCGGGTTGGCGGTGGGCGTGGTGGTGAGCGAGGCGGGTAGGCATTCCGGCAGCCTGATTACCGCAGAGTGCGCGCTGAACTACGGCCGCGAGGTGTGGGCCGTGCCCGGCAGCCCGGGAGAATTGCGCAGCGGCGGGCCCAACTGGCTGTTGAAGAACGGTGCGGCGCTGGTGGAGACCGCGAGAGATATCATCAACCAAATGCCCGCCACCCCTGCCCCCTATGTGAAGCGTGCCGTGCAGCAGGAAAACCTGTTTGACCTGGACGAAGTGGCTCTGCCCGAAGAGATGGCAGAGAGCATGGACGCGCCCGAACAGGACGCAAAGAAAATTGTTTTTGCATTGCTGGGCAATGTGCCGGTGGGGTTTGACGAACTGGTGCGGCAGACGGGGCTGGACGGCGCTGCGGTGGGAGCGATCTTGGGTGAGCTGGAGTTGGACGGCCATGCCGCGCGTGAGGCAGATGGGCGCTGGCGGCGGGGGTAGTGGTGGGCGAGGCTGGGATCGAACCAGCGACCAAGGCATTATGAGTGCCCTGCTCTAACCGCTGAGCTACTCGCCCACTTACTCTTGCAAATACAGGGGAACAGCGGCGGAGGCAAGAAATTGCGAGATTTGTTCATCATCGGCACTGGCCTTAGTGGGCGGTGATGGAGAGGCTGAGGGTATCGTTATAATTACCCGACGTTTCCGCGCCGCTAAGAGTGCCCAAGGTGACGCGCACAGGAATATTAGTGCCGATGGCCGGCGTGGTGGCGCCGCTGGCGCTGGTGGCCACGGTGACCGCCCCGCCGGAGGAAAGGTTTTGCGACGTGCCGCTGACGGTGATGGTGTAGGGGATGGTGGTGGAGACCGAACTGATGCTGTGCTTGAGCTTTTGCCCGTTGGCCGACTGCATGGAAATTTGGTAGCCGTCATTGCTGCGGATGGAGAGATCGAAGTTTTGCTGGGCCCCGCTGCTGGCGGTGCCGAAGTTGACGTTGCGCGATGTGCTGCCGATGGCAAAGGGGCTACCAGTGCCGACCACCGCGACATCGACACTGCTAAGCACCGTGGTGGAGAAATTAAGCGTGGCGGTGTTACGCAGCACAGGCAGCAAGCCGAGCACCCCTTCCCATACTTCCAGCACCACGCCGTTGTCGGCATAAGGGCTGGCGTTGGCGGCTGCCACCTGCCCTGCCGGGACAGTCCACACAAAGCTGTGGTGGTTGGTTTGGGTGCCGCCCAGCACCGCGAAGTTGCCGGTGATGGCGGTGCTGGTGTTGGCGGTGGCGGAGTCGCGCAGGATATTGGCTTTAGTAGAGTCGATATAAGCCTGGTAGTTGAGTTTGTTGGCGCTGCTTCCGCGCCAGAGCTCTCGGGCCGAGGCGCTGCCTGATTGCCCCGTGCGAAGCACCACAAAATACGGGCAGGCGGCAATGCTGACCTGGGCCTGGACATCGAAGCTGACGGTTTTGAGGTACTCGGAGGTATCATATGGTTGGTAGCCGCCGCCAGAGCCGGTGAACACCTGCCCGCCGGTGATATTGATGATGCTGAGGTTGAGGCACACCGCGTGCGCCTGCCCCGCCGCCAGGATGAAGAGTATGAGCCAGACGAGCCGTTGTCTCATGGCACGGCCTCGGCGGCGGCGCTTTGGTGCCCGGCGCGCACGTTGAGGCGGCGGTGGCCAAGATCGATGGTGCCGGAGACGTGTTCGGGCACGGTGAACTCGAACGTGCCCTGGTCGTTATCCGGCATGGCCAGGCGGTAGGTGCCGGGGGGGAGGTCATCGATATGGAAAAAGCCGTCTTTGTTGGTGAAGGTGAAGGGAAGGTCGATGGGGCCGGCGGCGGGCTCGATGTCGGAATCATCGACCACCGCGGCGGCGCGGGAACCGCGTTGCGTATTGACGTTGGCGGCGATGTAGGACAGCGGTTTGTCGTCGGCGTCGTCTAAATAACCTTCCACCTCGGCCAGGTGAGGGCGACCCACCCGCACGCGCGTGCCGCTTTTATAACTGGGAAAGAGCACGAAGTTATCGCGCTCTGGAGTGGAAGCATTGGCGATGTTTGCCTGAACATAACGGTAAGTATAAGGAGAGAGGTCGGTAAGAACGGCAGGACCGAATGGGCCGCTGTGGCCTTCATCGGTGGTTTCGCCATCGTCTAGAGTGTTGGGGTTGAGCAAGAGCCTTCCACGAGTGGTGCCCTTGACCGGTACAACGATGGCAAAGCTGTTGTTAATGGGATGGCTGAGCGCCACGTTGCCGCCTGCATAGGCCACGGCAGTGGCCAGATTTACCTGCGTGGAGGTGCCCGCTTTGCCGTCGAGCGTGGTGCGCCGCTCACTTTGCAGCCGCGCGGTGCCGCGGATGCCGGTGTAGCCGAGGTTGCCACCGATATTCTCTCCATACGGCGTGTGTTCCACCTCCAAGCCGGTATCCCACCCGGTATTGGCCGCGCGGTAACGGGTATAGGAGCTGCGCAGGGTGCGGCTTTGAGAATCATAGCCGGCGCTTGCTACCTCGTTACTGCGCCAGGGGAACCAGGTGATGTTGGCAAGCACGCTGAAATGATCGCGCAGGCTGATGGCGTTATCGATTGTGATGACCCAGTTGGAGCGCGGGCGGTAGCTGAAGGTGAGATTGGTGCGGTAGTCATCCTCCACAGAGCCGGAAGCAAAACGGTAGGAGCTGCCAAACAGCAAGGAGAGCTTTTCGGTAAAAGCATGGTTGTAGCTGCTTTGCAGTTGCAGGCCGGAGGTGTTGGTTTGCCCTGCTGGAACATTGAAGGCAGAACCTTGGTATTCCACAGCAGCCTGCCAGGCATCCGGCGGGAGATCGTTCGGCCGGGCGTTATCGGTGAGCAGGCGGTATTCCAGGCGGGCGCCACCGTCCCAGTTATCGGCAAGCCCCCCCTGCCCCCGGGCGCGGCTGAGCGCGCTTTCAAGGTGAAACAGGCCCAGCGGGCCGGCCAGGGTTTGGCCGAGGCCGAAAAGCTGTTGTTCGGCGCCGCCCTGTATGTTGACGCCGGCGGTGTAGGTATCGGTGAGCCCGTAGCGTAACAGTGCCGAAATTTGCGGTTTGTTGGTTTGATAAGCGCGCGAGGTGGAGAGAGGATCGACCGGCACGCCGGCGTTGGCGGTGAACTCGGCCAGGCCGGCTTTGAGCAATGTGCCGTCGGTGAGGATGGAGAGGTCTTTCTCTTCCACCCGGCCGGCGTTGTCGGTGATGATCAGGCGCACGTTGTTGGCGCCGCTGATGACCGGGAAATCGGATAACTGGTAAGTGCCGGCCGGAAGTTGCAGGCTTTTGACTTTGACGTCGTTAACCAGGACATCCACCGTGGCAGGACTTTCAAGCACAAAGCGCGTTTGCCCCACCGGTTGGGTTACCCGGTAAGGCTGGAGCAGAAAATTGCGTGCCATGCCCACCCCCAGCAGCTGCGTGAACCCTTGAAACCCAGAGGTGGGGTAGCTGAGTTCTCCCACCTGGTAACGGATGAGGTTTTGCGTGTCGTCATGCACCAGCCGGGTGTTGCGCAAGGTTAAGGGATTGGCGGCATCTTCGGTGTAGCCGGCCTGGCTTTCCAGCACCCATCCGCGCAGGTTGATCGCGCCGTCGAAATCTAGCCGCAGGGGCTGGCGGCCGTCATCGGCGCCAAAGCCGCTCAGGTGATTTTGTGCGGCGTAAATATTCAGGTACGCGGAAAGCGGACTGGGGGAAACCAGGCGCCCCAGCGGAGCGGAAGAGGGAGGAGAAGCAGAGTAACGGGTGGGGTTACGCACGAAGCGCGGAGCATTGAGGATGAGCGCAACGTTTTGAGGGTCGTAGGCAATTTCCACCCCGGCATGGGGCGTGTTGACCGGCCACCAGGCATCGTCTTCCAGCAGGCCTTCGAGCAGGCCCAGGGCTTCTGGCAGAAGGATGGGCTTGAGAGCGGTGATGGCCTGTTGGGTGTTGGCCTTTATCCCGTTTTCATCCTGCTGGACCGACAGCGTGGCGATTTGAGCCCCGTCAAGAAACAAAGGCAGGTGATTAAGGCCGGAGGGCTCGCTTGACGATACCTGCTGCCCCAGACAGGGAGGGGAAAGCAGGCTGAGATACATCACCAGGAGCACCAGTGGCCATGCGTTAAAAGCCGGCGATGTAATCAATACTGAGGGCCTTTGGCTGGTTGTCCCCCATCTCTTTGGGCCAGGGGATGCTGAACTGCCTTTGGCCGCCGCTGAGCACGTTGTTGTTTTCCAGCGCGCTTCTTACCAGCACGTCACGAAGCGTGTGGGTTCGCCCCGAAGAATCGGTGAGGTTGAGCACCGGCTGGTGCAGCATGACGTGGACGTTGCCCTGGTTTGCCAGTGTGAAGACCAAGGTGTTGGAGTTTATGTTGTGCTGGAAATCGCTCACCACCAGTTTTTGGCGAGGGGTTGACGGAGCTATATAGAATGCCGTGCGGTAACGCAGGAGGAAGCGCAGCGCGTTTTCTGGTGCACCCGGATTGAAGTTGACCGGCAACTGCTCGGCCACCAGGCGAAAGGCTTTTTCTGTTTGCACTGGCATGGGGCCCAGCCATGTGACCCTGACCGTGCGGTTGCTGTGGGCTTTGAGTGCGAACTGGGTTGGATAGACGCTGAAGTTGGTGGTATCCACCGTGCTTTGCTCTTGGCCGTTGAGATCGGTTGACCAGCTTTCCATATGGATTTGCACGGCGATGGTATCGTCGCTGCTGTTGGTGAGGGTGAAGATTTGGGTATTCTGGCCATCGGCGGGGGCAAGTTGGCTTTTGAAGGGCTCGATGCCAAACGACGGTGTGGCCCAAGCAGGCCATGCCATAAGACAGAGGCAGAAAGCAACGAACTTGAACATGCTACTTAGACGTGATGGTGAAGTTAAGGGTTTCGGCATAGGTGGCACCACTGGAAGCGGTGAGAGTGGTATCGGCCGGATAGGTGATATCGACGTTTTTATCGACCGAGGTGTTGGGGCTGTTTACATCGGTTACAAGGGTGGAGTTGAGCGTGTTGCCGCCATAACGCACGGTGAAGGTGCGGGTGCTGGAGCTGCCGCTGTCGACGAATTTTCCGGTGTAATCGGTGGAGTTTGTGCCCACCATGGTAACGGTGTAACCGGCGGGCGCGTTGCAGGACTCATTAACCGTGGCGACCTGAAGATTGGTGGCCCCCAAGGTAAGGTTGGCGATGGTGGCACCTGCCTGCGGCGTGACAGTGATGTTGCAGGTAGAGGGCACGCTGGCCACGATGGTGACCTGGCCGGTGCTGGCGGCATGGCAAAAAACCGGAATTGAAAGAGCGGCCAGAGTAAGACTGGCAACACTACGGAAGGAGATGAAGGAGTGCATCGGGGGGTATCCTGTTAGGGTCATATGCATAATTTGTAAGCAGCTTATATTTTACGCAACTCATATGAAAACGATGGGGGTTACACAACCTTAGGGTGTGTTGCATTTATGTTTTTAACAATGTTTATGTGATATGCCTCACTTCAGTTTAAATACACTTCCTTTTTAAAACATTGATTTGTGGTTTTTTTTGTTTGTACGACATTACATCGTGTATAACTTAAACCTTGATAAGCCCCCCCGGTTGGGGATGTACAAAAAATAACGTTCTTTCAATGCGATGGTTGATGTATTGCGCGCTATATAATGGTATCATCGGTTATTATGGCATCTCAACCACAGGCCCCTAACAACCTGAAGCTGGAAGACCAGTTGTGCTTCCCGCTTTATGCCGCCACCCACGCCTTGATTAAACTTTACTACCCTTTTTTGAGGCGGTTGAAGCTGACCTACCCGCAGTACCTGGTGATGCTGGCCCTATGGCAAAACAATGGCCTGATGGTGACCGACATCGGGCGGTTATTGCGCCTGGATACCGGTACCCTTACCCCCCTGCTTAAACGCCTGGAGGCTATGAAGCTGGTTGAAAG
Organism: Pseudomonadota bacterium; assembly: GCA_016125035.1. Lineage (GTDB taxonomy): Bacteria > Pseudomonadota > Alphaproteobacteria > UBA2136 > UBA6156 > RFNJ01. Next base: position 20,832 of record WGMN01000011.1, on the reverse strand, counting down.
GCATCGCCCGCAAGACGACAAGCGGCGGGTGGTGATCTTTCTGACCAAGAAGGGCGCGGCCTTGCACGAGGAAGCCAAATACGAAAAACTTCCCCTGCTGGGAGAGGAAGAAGTGGTTGGCTGTGCGGATAAGGACCTGGCCCAGTTGCGCAAAGATATTTACCGACTCCTTGACCGCATCGACCGGATTTTTGAAGAGCGCAAGCAGAGGCCCTAAGGAGACGGCCAAGAGATTATGAACGCCCTGCCCTAACCGCCAGGCGCCCCGTACATGGCAAATGCGCCCTGCTTTTACAAACTCTAGTTGCTTATTGTCCTTCTCTTTCGAGGCTTTACGTGGCCACGAAAGAGAAGGGGTTGTTTAACAGTCCATCAGCTCGCTGCTGGCCTGGTTGAGCAGTTGGGTGTGGAAGGACACCGTTTGGCGGAGTTCAGTGTCGCTTGTGCGCTCCTTGGGTTTTACGCCGCAGCAGTTGTAGAGCTGGAAGGAATGCCCCAGTTTTTCAACCACTACAGCGTGGATGCCCGGCACCCCCACCAGTTGCAGGATTTGGGGGATGAGAGCCCCCTGCCCGTCCGCGAGTTCGATGACGTTGCCGCGCATGGCGAAGGTTTTGAATTCCTGAATGAATGACATGGAGGTGACTTTAACCATGCCGGCGGGGAGAGGCAAGGGGGAAAAAGCTTGTGTTAAGTTTTAACATATTCTATAAGCGCGGGCATGACGCATGAGATTTGTCCCGTTTGCGGCGTGGATCACCACCGGGATTCTTTACCCGGCTTGAAACGTGAGGAGGCTTCGTTGCTTCGTTATTCCAAGAAAACCACGCTGCCCATGCACCGCGTGCAGGGCAGCGCCGGGCAGCGTGAGGCCTTTATGGGGCGCTTTGAGCATCGGTACGGCCGGGCGCTGGATACCCTGGCCGTGCTGGAGGCCCGCAACCGCGAAGAGCAGATGCCCGACCGGGCGTTGCAGCCCTACTTCTGCATTGGTTGCGACGTGGGCGACGGCGCCTTGCGTGCCGAGGTTTTGAGCCTGGCGGCCTGCCCCCTTTACCAGGTGGCGGTGCAAGGGCTGCTGGGCAAGCGCCTGGCGTTGCAGTGCTACTTCTCCCAGACCTATGAGCCCCGGGCGGGCGTGGGGCCGGGCGGGGTTATCGGCGTGTTGCCGGAGACGGCGGTGGAAGAGCTGGACACCCGGGCGAGCCGTGCGTTCAAGTACTGGCGCTGGGTGGATGCCGACCAGCCAGCCTACCTGCCCGAAGAGCAGGCCGAGGCCGAGTTGTGGAAGCTGAGCTACATCGGCTTTTGCCGGGGGAAGGCCTGGTTGGCCAGCCTGCCCGCCGAACTGCCGCCCGAAGGGGTGGAAGTGCCGGCCGGCCTGGGCCACGACACCTGCGCCCTGCTGGGAGTGCCTGCCATGCAGCGGCTGGTGGCCACCCACCTGGGAAAGGACCTGGTGATGTTCAGCCCCATGAAGGTGGGGCGGCGTGAAGACCTGCACTGGAGTGCCGGCCTTTAGAAAAACGAGTATGGGGCCCCTGACGGGGCCCCTTTTTTAATACTTAAGGCCCTACACGCGGATGAGCAGGAGGGTGGAGTTGATGACCTTGCCGCCGGCGCGGGTGGACCCGGCCAGCCTGAACCCCGCGGCTGCGGGAAGCTGAGGGTAGAGCAGCTGGCGCAGCCCTTTTGCACTGCGGGCCAGCAGGGGCTGGCCGGGCAGCATGGCTGTGTGCAGGTGGGAGAGGATGGTGCGTTTTTCATCCTGCGTGGTGCCCACCATGGCGCCCAGGAAGACGGCGTGGAAGGCCGAGAAGTTGTTCATGTGGAGGATGTCGGCGTGCAGGCAGCGGAGGTTTTGGTGGCCGGGAAGCTTTTGCAGCCAGGGCAGGGCGCAGTGGTGGGCGGAGGCATCTTTATCAAGCATGTCGACGGTGAGGCCGTGGCGTGCGGACATCAGCCACGGGCTGAGCGGCAGGGGGCCGCTGCCGACGAACAGCACCCGCTGCGCGGAAGGAAAGGTTTTGCGCAGCAGGGCAACCTCTTGCGCGACGAGGGTGCGGTATTCGGCCATATAAGGGAAGGTTGCCAGCAGGGCGGAAGGATTGGCGGAGGTGTTGAGGCGGGTGCTCCAGGCGTGCTCAAGCCCGGCTTCACCCCGCGCGCACAGGGTGTGAAGGCGCGAGAGTTCTCCCGTTTGTGAGAGGGTGCTTACGATATCTGCCGCCACCGCGGTCGGAACCCGCCGCCGCGCCATGCCCACCAGGCAGTTGAAGGCCGAAGTGGCTGCGGCGGAGGGAGTGAGGTCGGGCAGGCCTTCAAGCCGGGCCATGACCTTGCGTACCGCGTGGGCAGAAGGGGGGAGAGGGGTGTGGTTTGAGGTGGCGGTCATGGTAGGGTTGTTGCAGTTAACGGTTGCTGTTGTTAATAATTAACAGTAATCTGTCAACCATTATTTAGGGAGAAAGTGTTGGGCCACCGCCACGACCACAGCCACTGCGTGAAGGATGCCCTGGCCCAGGTGGAGCGTGTGTGCGCCGAGCGGGGGCTGCGGCTGACCGAAACCCGGCGTGCGGTGCTTAAGCTTATCTGGCAGGGGCACAAGGCGCTGAGTGCCGCTGAAATTATGCACAAATTGAAAAACGACAAGCCGCCGGTGACCTACCGCGCGTTGGAGTTTTTGCAGCAGAACGGGTTTATCCATAAAGTGGCCAGCCTGAATGCCTATATCGGTTGCCCCCACCCGGATGAGGCCCACGCCAGCCAGCTTTTGGTGTGCGGCGATTGCCGCGAGGTGGTGGAGGTGAGCTCTGCCCCCCTGGACCGCCAGGTGGAGAATGAAGCCCATAAACACCACTTTGAAGTGACCCACCGCCACCTGGAAGTGGTGGGGCGTTGCGCCGATTGCCGGGATAAAGCCTGAGATGCGTGTGCGTCGCTCTTTTTGGGGACTGCTGCTGGCCTTGATGTTTGTGGCGGTGCAGGCCGCCGCGTTTATGCACGTGGCCACCCACGGTTTTGAAGACCACAAACACCACGGCAAGGCTTGCGAGATTTATGAGTATTGCCAGCACCTGGTGCTGGCCGATGGGCCGGCGGCAATTATAGTGCCTTTGTTCATGGCGCTGGTTATGCTGCCGGTGGCGCGCTGGTACTCGCTTGCCGCAGTGGCGCTGGTTGCCGCGTCTTTGCCGCGGGCGCCGCCTGTATCCGCTTAGTTTTTTAGACTTCATAAAGCCTTGCCGCAAAAGGCATGGCGCGGATTTACAACCATATTGGATAAACGACATGAAATACGTATTGATGATAATGCTGGGCTTGGCCACTGTGGCGCAAGCCGTGGATCGGCCCTGCAAAACCGATGGGAAAGGCTTTTACGGCCGTAGCTCTGTTTACGACGTGGGTAACCCCTCCGCCCCCAAAAACTGCTGGCAGAAGCGGAGCTAGACTATGCTGGAAATAAGCAACCTGGGCTTTGGCTACAGCGCCAAAGCCCCCTTGATTGATGTGCGCAAACTGCGCCTTAACAACAGCCAACACCTGTTGGTGCAGGGGCCTTCCGGCTCTGGCAAAAGCAGCCTGCTGTTTTTGCTGGCCGGGCTTTTGCAGCCGCAGAAGGGGAGGATTTATCTCGGCGAAACCGAGATGACGGCTTTGCCCGCCGCTGCGCGGGATGCGTATCGCGGGCGGAATATCGGCTTTGTGTTCCAGCAGCCGCACCTGATGGCGCCGCTGACCGTGTTGCAGAACGTGCTGGTGGCGCCCTTTATGGCCGGGCTGGCGGTGGAGCAGGCCCACGCGCTGGCGTTGCTGGAGAAGCTGGGCTTGGGGAAACTGGCGCAGCGGCGCCCGCATGAGTTGAGCCTCGGCCAGCAGCAGCGGGTGGGTGTGGCCCGTGCGTTGGTGCACAAGCCGCAGCTGGTGCTGGCGGATGAGCCGACCTCGGCGCTGGACGACGAGGCGGCGGAGGCGGTGATCGGCCTTCTGCTGGAAACGGCTGAGAGCGTGGGGGCGCAGGTGGTCGCCGCCAGCCATGATGCGCGGATTAAGAAACACTTCAGCCAAACGCTGAGCCTGAAGGGAGAATAGCCATGAGCACATTCGGTTTGATGATGGCCTACCTGAAGCACAACGCGTTGCGCACCGGGTATAACGTGGTGCTGTTTGCGCTGGGGACGGCGCTGATGGCAGGGGTGCTGGCGGTGGGCAGCCAGTTTGAGCACAACCTGACGCGCAACCTGCAGGGCATCGACATGGTGGTGGGAGCCAAGGGCAGCCCGTTGCAGCTGGTGCTCTCTGCCGTGTTGCACGCCGACGTGCCCACCGGGAACATACCCTTAAAAGAAGCCGAGGCGCTGAAGGACAACCCGCTCATTAAAGCCACAGTGCCGCTGGCGCTGGGCGATAACCTGGCCGGTTACCGCATTGTGGGCACCACCCCGGACTACGCGGATTGGTACGGCGCGCGCCTGCAGCCCGGCGGGAGGATGTTTGCCCACACCATGGAGGCGGTGGCCGGGCATGACGTGGCGCAGGCGCTGGGGCTGAAGCTGGGCGGAAAATTTGCAGGGTCGCACGGGTTGGCGCCGGGAGGAGAGCTGCACAGCTTTGCGCCCTACACCCTGGTGGGAATTTTAAAGCCCAGCGGCACCATTTTGGACCGGCTGGTGCTGACCCCCGTGGACAGCGTGTGGTATGTGCACGAAAACGACGACGACACCCCGGTGGAAGAGCGCCCCAAACCCGAGAACCGCGAAGTGACCGCAGTGCTGGTGAAGTACCGCACGCCGCTGGCGGTGGCGAGCCTGCCGAGGCTTATCAACAAGCAGACCGACATGCAGGCGGCCAGCCCCGCGTGGGAGGCCGCGCGCCTGCGCAAGCTGGTGGGTGTGGGCAGTGATACGCTGAAGCTTATCGGCGGGGTGTTTATCGGCATTGCCGCGCTGGGGTTGCTGGTGGCGATGGCTGAAGCGATGCGCCAGCGCCTTTACGACCTGGCGTTGATGCGTTGCTTTGGTGCCGGGCCGTTTAAGGTGATGCGCCTGGTGCTGCTGGAGGGCGTGACCATCAGCGCGCTGGGGGCCGCGCTGGGGCTGGCGCTGAGTTACGGCTTTGCGCGTTTTGCCGCCGCCCAGGTTTTTGGCGGGCAGCTGGCCGAAGGCACGGTGGCCGACCCGCAAGCCTACGCCTGCCTGTTTGCCGCAGTGGTGGGCCTGGGGCTGGTGGGGGCCTTTGTGCCCGCGCTGCGTATCTACCGCCTGAGCCTGCCGCGCTTGCTGGCCAGCCGGTAAAAGGAAAGGATATGCATATGAGAACCTGCCTGTTCCCCCTTACCGCACTGGCCGTTTTAACGGCCAGTGCGGGGTTTGCCTTTTCCAGCAAGGCCGATGATGACAGTGCCTACCAGCCGATTGATGAGCGTAAAGCACAAGAGAGCCTGCCGATGGCCAGCGGGGTGGTGTGGAATACGTTGATCAAATCCAAAATAAGCTACAGCAACAAAGAGCCGCATATCACCGCCAAGCTTACCCCGGAGATCAAGGCGATGAACGGGCGGACGATTACCGTGGATGGCTTTATGCTGCCGATGGACAGCGGAGAGAAATCTACCCACTTCCTGCTTTCCAAGCGGACGCCGACCTGCCCTTTTTGCCCGCCGGGCGAGCCCAATGAAGTGATTGAGGTGATCGCCAAGAAAGGCGTACCCTACGACGACACCATGCTGACCATGCAGGGGACCTTCCGCCTGACCAACAACACCGAGAACGGCATCTTTTTTGTGATGAAGGACGGTGTGCTGCTGAAGCAGAAGAAGGTGAGCTACGGGATGGTGAATCCTTCCGGTGGGAGGGATGGCGGGGATGGACTGCCATAATCTGGCGCCTGGCGGGCCCTTCTCTTAACTGGCTTTATCCGCCGCCTGGAGAAAGGCGCGCAGCTGCTTGCTTTTGGGCTTGGCCAAGATGCTCCGCGCGCCTTCTTCCACCACAGCGCCATTTTCCATGTACAGCACGTTGTCGGCGGTTTTGCGGGCGAAGTTAAGCAGGTGGGTGACCAGCACCATGCCGATGCCGCGTTTGGCCAGCAGCGGTAACAGTTCCACAATTTTGGCGACCTGGATCACATCCAGCGCCGAGGTGATCTCATCCAGCAGCAGGTACTGCGGTTTCAGCAAAATGGCCCGCGCCAGGGCCGCGCGTTGCTTTTGGCCGCCAGACACCTGGTTGGGGTAGCGGTCCAGGAACTCGCCCATTTCCATAATGTCCACCAATTCCGCCAGGTCTTTCTTCACGCTGGCCTCGGTGGCGCCACGGGCCAGCACCGGCAGTAAAATGTTCTCGCGCAGGGTGAGGTGCGGCCACAGGAACAGCTGTTGGAACACGACTGTTAGCTTGGGCCACGGCCCCACGAGGGGGTAGGCGCCGCCTCGGTCATCCCAGGGGAAGTTGTAGATTTTCTCATCCACCATCAGGCTGCCGGCATCTGCTGCCTCGAGCAGGGAGAGGAGCTTCAGCAACGTGGTTTTGCCGGAGCCGGAGGGCCCCAGCACGGTGGTAATCTCGCCGGGCTTGAGGCTGAGGCTTACGCCTTTAAGCACCTTGTGGCCCTGGTAGTTTTTGCTGAGGTTGGTGGCGGTGAGCATGGGTTAGTTCTCCGAGGTATCGCGCGTGTAACGCGCCTTGAACCACAGGGCAAAGCCGTTCACCGGCAGGCTGACGGCCAGGAAGAACACCCCCAGCGCGGTGTAGATTTCCACCGGTTTGTAGATGAGTGCGTTGATGCGCTGGGCAATGCGGAAGATTTCCTCCACTGAAATCAGGCTGGCAAACAGCGTGGTGTGCAGCATGACGATTTGCAGCATCAGCAGCGCCGGAATGACCCCGCGCAGCAGCAGAGGCAATTGGATGCGTAAAAACGTCTGCCGCGCTGGTACACCGCACACCTTGGCGGCGGTGAGGTATTGCTGAGGGAAGTCCATCAGGGCGCCGCGCACCAGCTCGGCAATGGCCACCACGTTGATGACCGTGAAGGTGAAGGTGGCGGTGTAGAACGGGTCAATCACCAGGTTGAACATCGCCTGCGCCGGGTAATGCAGCCAGAATAGGAACACCAGGATGGGCACGCCGCCGAGCACAAAAGACGTCCAGCGCACCACCTGGCCGACGCTGTCCCGGTAAGTGGCGCCCAGCCACCCCAGGGTGAAGCCCAGCACAATACCTACACTCCAGATGATGGCGCTCATCTCCAGCGTGACCGCCAGGCCCTTTAAGAAGGCTTCGCGGTACTCCCAGAGGATTTGGGCGGCGGTGAGGAACATGTGTTTGTAACCTAATCTTCCGCGTAGGGCTTTGTCACCGGTAGGAAGGTCTTCGGCACGGGTTGGTATTGCTTGATAATACGCACCATCGTGCCGTCGTTAATCATACTTTCCACGTTTTCGCTCAAAAAGGCGTTGAGGCCCCCCTCGCCTTTGTTCACGGCCATTTTAAAGGGGTTCACCTGCACCGGCGACCAGTCCAGTACCTTTAACTTTCCGGGGTGGCTGGCGTCGGTTTGCAGGTAGCGGTTCATGTCGCAAAACATCACGTCGGCCTTGCCGGTTAGCAATGCGGTGTCGAACTCGCCGGAATCCGCAATCGGCGGCAACACTACCTGCTTGGCTTGCGGGAACAACGTGCGCGCCTGAACCTCCAACGAGTTGCCCTCCTGCGTCACCAGCCGTACATCCAGGCGGTTAAAATCCGCATAGGAGGCAAACCGCGTTTCATCCGCCCGCACGATGGGGATAATACCGGCATAGAACCAGCTCTTTCCGTAATCCACCACCTTGGCCGCGTTACCGTCGGGCCAGGTGGGGGTGCAGATAGCATCATAGCGGCCGGTTTTCAGCCCCTCATACATGTTGCCGAAGGTCACCTCCTCGGTCCATGCCATCTTGATGCCGGAGCGTTTTTCCAGCTCTTTGGCAAAGGCCACCGCCATCCCCTCCATCTGGCCGGTGGTGGGGTCTTTCCAGCTCATCGGTTTGAACATGTAATACCCGCAGCGGATGGTTCCGGTGCGCATGACGCGCTCATAGGCACTTTCCTTGTGGACTGCCACACCACCGTTGTCGCTGAACAGCCATGCTCCCAAAAGACCGCCCACTAAGCCTACCAGCAGAGTTACGGCAAAACCGAATTTCTTCATCGTTTATTCTCCCTTCTCCGGCATCGCATCAAACCAGAAATACTTCGTTGTCCCCACATATTTCCGCATCAGCGCCTGCATATCGCCGCGCAGCACCATGTTGCGCAGGGTGGCGTCCACCATGTTCTTCAATTGCGGCTCAGCCATCGGCAACATCATCGTCACTGGCGCCAAAAACAGCGGCCGGTCGGCAAAAATCGCCCGCACAGAACCCGGGTTGGCCTCTAAAAACCGCGCGCCGAACTCCGGGTCGAAGAACGTCGCATCGGCCTTGCCCGCCTTCACGTCCATCAGCATCTGCGTAAAGTCCGCCAGCTGCGCGCTGGCCACTTTCTTCGCTTGGGGGAACAACCGCCCCGCAATCTCGTCAGAGGCATCACCATCGCGCGTCGCCAAACGCACATCCACGTTGTTCAGCTTGGCCAAATCACCATCAAACCGATGGTCTCCCGCCCGCACCCACGCCACCAACCCGCTGTAGTAAAGCGGTATCGTCTGCAAGCTGTGCTTGGCGCGCTTGGGGTTGGTCATCGCCCCGGTGCAGAACATATCAAACTTGTCGCTGCGCAACGCCTCTTCAATGTCGCCGTAACCCACCTCCATGGTCCATTCCACCTTCAGCCCCAACTCCTTGGCCATCGCCTCGGTTAGGTCGTAGAAAATGCCGGAAAGCTTGCCACTATTAGGGTCCTTCTGCAGTAGAACATCATAAAGCGCATACCCGCAGCGGAGTGTTTTGGTGCGCAATACACGCTGGTAGGCCGACTCATGCACAGCTTCCACACCCTGAGGGTGAGGCTTGATAAGGGTTACGCCCAGCAAGCCGCCCATAAGCCCTGCCACTAAGGCAAGAAGAATGATACCAACACGCATTTTTATTCCTCCGGTTTAATGTAATCTGGTGCCACACGCCAAAACCCAGCGCCCGGCGTTTCATACTTTTGAACGATTTTATCCACGATTCCCTGGTAGATAAGGGCCCGGCTTGCTTTATCCAGCATCTCTCGCAAATCTCCCTGGCCATAAGCCACCGCATAAGCTTCAGGGAAAATACGCAAAGGTTTCACATCCAAGGCTCTTACTTTGCCGGGGTTGTTGGCCAGGAAAGTAGACATGCTGCCTGGATTGGCGAAGAACACATCGGCCTTCCCTGTCACAACCTGATTGAACATATCCGAGGCTGGTGAAAGCTGCGGCAAAGAGGCCAATTGAGCCTTGGGAAAATCTTCCTGCGCCACCAACTCGCCGGCCTCTCCATCAATGGTGGAAACCTTCACTTGCGGAGAGTTGATAAGGCTGAGGTCATGGTCAAAACGATGGTCGGCCGTGCGTACGTAGGGAAGAATGGGTTGGAAGGTTATCGGCCGGGCAAAGTCAATCACACGGATACGCTCACCCACCGCCCAAAGCCCGCCGCAAAATGCATCCACCCGACCACTTTGCATGCTGGCGGCGATATCGCCGTAGGTTACCTCTTCCGCCCACACAATCTTCAGGTTCAGAACCTTGCCAATTTCCTCGGTAAAATCGTGCCATATTCCGCTGATTTCTCCGGTTTTTGGGTCTTTCGTAATGTAAGGGGCCCAAACGATATAACCGCAACGCAAAACTCCCGTGCGCATCACCCGTTCATAAGCACTCTCCTTGTGCCCCTCACCACCTCCCACAGGCCGCAAAACCCACACCCCCACTAAACCGCCAATAAGCCCTGCCATTAAGGCGACCAGTATAACCCCCTTTTTCACGGTGCAGCCTCCATAAAGTCTGGCGAGATTTTATTCCACTTCGCCATCAACCGGTCAAACGTGCCATCGTTCTTCAATTCTCGCAGACTGGTGTTCAAAAAATTCAACAGGTTATGCTCATCTTCCGGTGCGTTTAGGGCAAGTGCTTGCATTCCGAGATAATACTCTCGTCCCAACCTCCTAAGCTTACCAGGGTTATGCTTCATAAATGTTGAGGCATCCGCCATGGTGGTAAAAAACACATCCGCCTTGTCGGTCACCACCGCTTGCATCGCATTAGAGGTTCCTTCCATGGTCGACATCATCACTGTTTTAGCCTTGGGAAAGCGCAGCTGCGTCTGCATCAATGTAGGCGTCCCCTCCCACCCCACCACACGGATTTCAGGCTGGTTAAAGGCCTGTTCCGGCGGTCCACTAAAACGTTCATCGTCGGCCCGCACGAACGGTTCCAGATACTGCCGTCCAGTCACATCACCAAACAACATGCCGCGTGCCCGCACGGCATTGGCGTAAATTGCCGCGCAGAAGCTATCCGCCTTCCCCGCCGCCAAATCGGCAGGAATCGTGCCCCAGTCCAACTGCGCCGCCCATTCCACCTTTAAGTTGGCGTGTTTACCGATCTCCTCAAACAAATCGACCATAAACCCCTCAGGTTTTCCAGATTCCTGATTCATACTAAAAAGTGGAGCCCAATCATTATACCCACACCGCAAAACCCCCGTGCGCATGACGCGCTCATAAGCACTTTCCTTGTGCCTGCCGCCGTTTGGCTGTGGCCCCAATAGCCAAACCGCGGCCAAGGCCAATATTGCCGAGGTGAGAATCACCAGAGAGGTACGCACCAAATCTTCACCACTTGTGGGTTTTAGACACTGCATTTGCCCCCGAACTTAAGGTAAATGCACAAGCAATATAACAGCTTAAAAACTACACCCCAAGGAGATTTTGAGAATGGGCTCGGGGGAAATTTGTAATGCCTTTTTGGGAATTTTTTATAACCTCCCGGCCACTTACGCCAAGAAGAGGCCAGGAGAGAACAAATGCTTGAGGGAAGAGGTTTGAGAATCAACTGCCTTGGTTGAGATTTTAATTGCCATTGTTTGATTGCCGTTCAACAATCAAGTTATGGGGCGGGAACAAAGATTTTGCAGGGAGCAGCTTGTGCTTTTTGAGGCGCCTTTTTGTATGCGCAAGGCCATGCCAGGGGGGTTCACTTATCAGGAAGAGTTTATGAGCGTGGGGGAAGAAGTCGCTTTGCTGGAGATTTTTAAATCGCTGCCCTTCCGGCATGCCACCCACCATGGCTATGAGGCGCACCGGCGTATTGTGGGTTACGGCTGGCATGGAGGGGGTTTGCCGGACTTTATTGAGCCGCTGCGGCAACGGGCAGCGGCGTTTGCGGGGATTGCACCGGGCAAAATTTTAAGCGCGTTGATTAGTGAATATAGCCCTGGCGCGGCGATTGGCTGGCACCGCGATAAACCCACCATCGGCCATGTTATCGGGATTTCGTTGGGCAGCACCTGCCAGTTTCGTCTCCGGCGAAAAAACGGCGTGGCGTGGACCCGCTTTGCCGTGCCGGCACGGGGGAGATCGATTTACTGCATGGCCGGCGAAAGCCGCCGCGATTGGCAGCACAGCATACCTGCAGTGGAGGCCTTGCGTTATTCCATTACCTTCCGTGATTTTTGCGATGAGTGAGGAAAGTGGCGAATATTCCCCTTTGGGGAATTGAGAGTGGGCGCGTAAAAACTTTATGCTGGCAACATGGAAACAGTGCTCGATTCTGTCCGTTTTTTGCGGGCGACACAGGATGATAAGGAGTTTCAGCAGGAAATCGTGCGCGAGTTTCGCGCGTCTTCAGCTGAAAGTTTGCAACTGCTGGCCAACCTGGAAGCCCCCCTGCCCGACTGGATGGCGGCAGGGCACCGCTTAAAGGGTGCCGCCGCCAACCTGGGGGGAATGAAGCTGGCAAGTTTGTGTGAGCGTGCGCAGCATGCCACCCCAGCGACGGACCGCCAGGCCCTGGCAGAAGCGATCATAGGTGCCTACAACGAGTTAACCGTGGCCTTTACGGCGCTGCTGGAGAGCCCGCGCTCGCTGGTGGTTTGAAGTGGCGCAGCAGGACTTCCTTTAACACCTCCAGCGAAAAAGGTTTGCTGACAAAATCATCCATACCGGCGGCCAGGCATTGCTCGCGCGTGCCAGACAGCGCGTTGGCGGTAAGCGCGATGATGGGAGTGCGAACCAACGCTTGCTCGGCCTCTATAACACGCCAGGCGCGGGTGGCGGCAAACCCGTCGAGCTCTGGCATCTGGCAGTCCATGAAGATAACGTCCACCACATTGTGGCGCAGAAACTCCAGCACCTTGGCGCCGTTGACGGCGGTGTGGATGTTGACGCGGGCGACGCCGATTTTTTCCAGCGAGTGGGTAGCAAGCATGAGGTTGGTACTGTGATCATCGGCCAGCAGGACGCGGCACAGCGAAAGGTGGGCGGGAGAGACGGCAACAGGTGCCGAGTGCGAAGCCCCCGTACCTGAAACACCTGGAGACAAAGGCAAAGGAACAGTAACGCGGAAAGTGGCGCCGTGGCCGGGGCGGCTATGCAAGATTATATGGCCGTTCATCATTTCCACCAGCTTTTTGGTGATGGCCAACCCCAGGCCAGTGCCGCCGAAATTGCGCGTGGTGGAGCCTTCTGCCTGGGTGAATTTTTCGAACACCAGCTTTTGTTTATCCTCCGGGATGCCGATGCCGGTATCGATGACAGAGAGGGTGATGGGCAGGGGGTTGCGTGAAGGCTCTACCGGCCCTTCCACCACGATGATGACGCAGCCCTTTTGCGTGAATTTGACGGCATTGCTGGCGAGGTTGAGGAGGATCTGGCGCAGGCGCAGAGGGTCGCCGACCAGAAGCTCTGGCGCGTTGTAGGAGAAGGAAAGCTCGAGGCCTTTTTGGGCAGCGGTGGGTGCCACCAGTTGTAAAACTTCTTGCGCCAGATTACGCAAATTGAAGGGCACCTGCTCGAGCGAGAGGCGACCGGCTTCGATTTTGGAGAGGTCGAGGATATCGTTGAGCAGCACCAGCAGGCTTTCTGCCGACTGGTGCAAGGCTTGGGCGTACTCTGCCTGCTGGGGCGGGAGCGTTGAGGAAGACAGCATTTGCGAGAAGCCCAGAATGCCGTGCAGCGGCGTGCGCAGTTCGTGGCTCATGGTGGCGAGAAACTCGCTTTTAAGGCGGGTGGCCTGCTCGGCCTCATCACGCGCAGTGGCAAGGGCAAAGTTTTGCTGCTCGACCTCGTGAGCGTAGGCGTTGAGCTTTTGCTGGTCGGCGTTCTCGTGCTCCATCAACTGGTTGATGTGCCGGCTGAGCAGGGTGATTTCGTCCTCGCCCTCCACTGGGGCGCGGATGCTGGTGTTACCCTTCTCTCGCGCACTGACCACCGACAGCAAGGCCTTAAGCCGCGCCAGCACGTAATGCCTGAACAGCCAGTAGAACAGCAGAGAGAATACCAGGACAAAAATAAGAGTGAGAGCGGTCTCGAGGGCAAATTGCAGTTCCTCATGGTAATCGAACACCGATAAATCGGTGCGGATGACGATTAAAGCCTGCTCATCATGCGGAGGGAACACGCTGACCGCGTAGGTAAGCGGCAGGATGTAGGTGTGGATGAGTGTACCCGAGTACTCCCAGTGGCTGCTTTGCGCCTGCCGGGTGGCCAGGGCACGTTGCATGGCGGGGAGGATATCGGCAGGGAGAACGCTGGCCAGAGGCCGGTTGTGGTAGCTGTGCTGGCTGGAATAACGCACCACCGGCGGATTGCCGGTGGCCACCGCCACCAGGTACATGTGCGGATTGAGGCTGAGCGTGCTGATGGTGCGCTTGAGTTGAAGGTCTTGCCCGGCTTGCAGCAAATGCTCCAAGCTTTGGCTGACGGTGAGGCTCCAGGCATCGGCAATGGTGACCAGGCGCGGCTCGATTTGTTGAAAGCGCAAGAAGGTGGCCACCCCCACGCTGAGCAGGGAAATGGCCAGATACGGCGGCAAGAAGCGCCGGATGAGTGGCTTACGGGGCATGCGGCCAATCTTGGTTTTGGATGACCGCCGCGAGAGGCTGCGGCTGGGTGGAAGACGACAGCAGCAGTTGCTGGAGGCGTTGCCAAGGCGCGGCCAAGGCGTTGGCGTTGACCAGTTGCTGTTGCTCCGTGGAGGTGAAAACATGAACGTTGGCAAGGGCATCGATGACTTGCGGCGGGGTCATATCCTCGCGGTGGGCGATGAAGGCCGTTACCTCTTGCGGGTGGCTCTGGGCGTATTGGAGCGCCTGGTTGAAGGCCGTCCGCAGGCGCGGGCCGAGGTTGGGAATTTGCGTGGCGACATCGCCACCGGCGACGATGACGTCGAAGATCTCGTCGGGGATTTCGGTGCTGCTAAAGAGAGTGGTGGTGCTGATGGCTTGGTTGATCTCGGCGGTGTAGGGCAGGTAGGTGACGACGGCGTCGACCTGGTGGGCGAGCAGCATGTCTTTGAAGGTTTCCTGCTCGCCGGGGATGACGGTGATTTCGCTGGGGCTGATGCCGTGCACCTGCAGTGCGCGGGCGAGCACGTAACGGCCCAGGGCGTAGCTTTCCACAGCCACGCGTTTGCCGCGGATTTGTGCCATGGAGGGGAGGTTGGGGGCGAGGATGACATCGGCGCCGCGGGAGGAGTCGGTGATGGCGACGATGCGGGCCTGGCGCTGGGTGTAGGCCGGGTGGGTGGCGACGATGCCGATGTAGTCGGCGATGGCGTCGACCTGGCCACGCTGGAAGGCGGCCAGGGCGTCGGTGGAAGCGGTGAGTTCCACCAGGTGAACATTGAGGCCCTGCTTGGCGAAATAGCCCTTCTCGGCGGCCAGGGCGAGGTAGTCGAAGGGGGGCCAGGGAGTGATGGCCAGGCGCAGGATCTGCGGCGGCGGCTGGAGCGCCTGCACCAGTGCCAGGGCGCCGCAGGCCAAGGCGATGAAGGCGGCGGAAAGGAGGAGAAGTTTGTTGAGCAGGCCCATGCCGGCATGGTGCCAAAAGGGGGCGGCAAAACGCTGCGGAACGCTGCAAAAAGCGGCGAGGCGTGTGCTTTTTGCCGGCAAAAAATGGGGCAATTGCGGCAAAACGCTGCAAAAGGCGGCAAGACTGCGCTACCGGAGGGATGATGTAGGATGTTGGACTAGGAAAGCGCGCTGACGGTGGCCACCACCGAAGCGAAGCCGTTGCGGCGGTTGGGGCTTAGATGCTCGAGCAATTTGCTCTGCGCCAGTTGCGATGGCAGGTTGATGGCGGCGAGTTGCGCGCGTGGCTGGTTGTTGTAGGCGAGGTGGACGAGCGCGAGCAGGCCGCGAACGATGAGGGCGTCGGAATCCAGGTTGAGGTGCAGGTGGGTGTTGGCGTCGAAGCTATGGGTGAGCCAGACCTGCGAAGTGCAGCCGCGCACGATGTTGGCGGGGACCTTCTCATCCTGCGGCATGGGCGGGAGTTGTTTGGCGAGCTCGATGATGAAGGCGTAGCGTGATTCCCAGTCGGGCAGGAGTTGCAGGGTTTCGAGGGCTTCGGGGAGGGTCATGGCTTTACTTTACCATTTGCGCACGCCGTTGGGGGTGGAGAAGATTGTAGGCGTTGGTGGCGACATAGAATCCTTCCAGCAGCATGCCAAAGACCGAGAAGTAAATACCGTTGTAGATGAACCAGCAGGTGCTGACCACCATGAGCAGCACGCGCATGGGCACGCCACGCGTTTTGAACACCGCCACCGAGGAAAAGACGCTGGCGACGATGGGCAGGAAATCGAAGGTGGCATGGTAGCGCCACACGCCTAGCCCAATACCGGCGAGCAGGAACAGCAGAAACACCGGCGTGGCCTTGGTATAGATGCTGCTGAGGTAGCGCGCGATGCCGACCGTGCCGATGAGGACGCCCATCCAGGCGCCGAGCAGGGCGAAGTGCACCACCATGGCGGTGGAGGCGGCGCTGATATAGAGCTTGAGGTGCGTATCCCGCCGTTGGAAAAAGGCGCACACCCCCAGCGAGAGCGCCAGGCCGGCCAGGACCTGGCTGAGGAGGTAGGAGGTGGAGAGTTCCATGGGGTTAGGCGGCTTTGAACCTTAATGAAAGGTCTTGCCAGGTTGGGTTACTGGTTTCCACCAGGTTGAACTTCCAGTTACGGCGCCATTTTTTGAGTTGCTTTTCGCGTTTGATGGCGACCATGACGTTGTTGAACGATTCGAAGAAAACCAGCTGGGTGATGTTGTGTTTGGCGGTGTGGCAGGCGGGGTTGGTTTTGGTTTTATGTTCGTGGACACGGCGCGGCAGGTTATCGGTAATGCCGATGTAGAGATAACCGCATTTGGCGCTGGCCATGATGTAAACATAATATGTGAAATCCATGGGCGGAGGGTAGGTTGGGTTTTGGCAAGTGGCAAGGGAGATCTTGAGGAGAGCGCTTGCGTGGGGGACGCTTGTCCCGGACAGGTGATGGGTACCCCGGAAAATGTGAAGAACATTTTCCGACCCATCCGTTGCCGTCGCTACGCTCGGCGGTCTCGCTTCGCTCGGCTCCGGGATGACAGCCGCACCCTTGTGCTTAGGCGCGGCGCCAGGTGGTGCCGGTGGGGCCGTCTTCGATGAGGATGCCTTGGGCTTTCAGTTCGTCGCGCAGGCGGTCGGATTCCGGCCAGTTTTTGGAGGCGCGCGCGGCTTCGCGGGCGGTGAGGAGGGCTTGTTCGGCGGCGGAGAGCGGGGTTTGAGGTTTGGCCGTGTGCGCTTGCGGGTTTTGCAGCAGGCCCAGGTGGTGGGCCATGTAGCCCATGCGCTGGCGCCAGTAGCGTTGCTTCTGTTCATCGCCGTTGCGCAGGGCTTCCGCCAGGAAGTTGGAGGCGCTGTGAAGTTCCGCCAGCGCGGCGGCGGTGTTGAGGTCATCCGCCAGGGCGCGGCGGAAAGGGTTGAGGCGCGAGCAGGTGCCTTTCCAGGCGGTGACCGCTGGCTTGGGATCTTTTTTGAACGCCGCGTTCCAGGTGGCGTAGAGTTTGGCAAGTGAGGCCTCGGCGGCGGCGAGCGCGGCGGGGGTGTAATCCACCGGCTTGCGGTAGTGGGTTTGTAAGAGCCACAGGCGGATGGCCTCGGCACTATAGGACTTCAGCGCGTCTTTAATGGTGGTGAAGTTGCCCAGTGATTTGGACATTTTGGTGCCGCCGACGGTGATGAAGCCGTTGTGCAGCCAGAAGCGCGCCAGCGGCTGGCCGGGTTTGAGCAAGGCTTCCGACTGGGCGATCTCGCAGCAATGGTGGGGGAATTGCAGGTCTTCGCCGCCGCCGTGGATGTCGATGGTGGTGCCGAGTTCCTGCTTGGCCATCACCGAGCATTCAATGTGCCAGCCGGGGCGGCCGGGGGCGGAGAACAGTTTGGCGCCGAGGTCTTTGGGGGAGAAGGCTTGCTCCAGCTTCGTCGCCGATTTGGCGTTGGCTTTCCAAAGCACGAAGTCGTTCGGCGATTCTTTTTCATCGTCGGCCTTCACGCGTGCGCCGTGTTGTTGCTCATCGAGCTTACGGTGGGCGAGTGCACCGAAGCTGGGGAACTTTTGCGTGCGGTACATGACATCACCCGACGCGGTGACGTAGGCGAATTGCTTTTCAATCAACGCATCGATATGTGCGACGATACCTTTGAGAACTTTGGGGTCGCTGACCTTCGGTTCAGCGGTGGGCGGCAGGCAGTTAAGCGCCGCCATATCCTTATGGAAGGACGCGATGAAGGTTTGCGCGAGCTGGGTGGGTTGCTCGCCGACTTCCTGTGCGCGGGTGATGATCTTGTCGTCGATGTCGGTGAAGTTGCGCGCGTACTTCACCGCATTGTCACCATACAAACGTTGCAGCGTGCGGAAAAGGATATCGAACACCACGTAGGCGCGGGCGTGGCCGATGTGCGCGTGGTCATACGGCGTGATGCCGCAGACGTAGAGCGTGACGTTGTTGGCACTGTGCGGCGTGAAGGCCTCCTTGGCCCGCGTGAGGGTGTTGGTGAGGGTGAGGGTGAGGTTAGGTTTGGGCATGGGCAACACTATACAGAAGTTAGAGGTGAGACGTTAGAGGTTAGATGGCGGAGCCTCATCATTGTGACTGCCCCCGTGGATTCCTACCCCCACGGCAACACTGGTGGAACTTCAACATCCAGAGCGTGGGGGTGGAATGACGGCCTTCGGCCTCAGGGGGTCTAACGACCCCCTGCACCCCCCGCCACATTTCCCCTTTTTACTTCTTTCGACTTTCCATCCGGTTTGTCCAAAATTATAAGCAGCGTTGCAGGCGGGCGGAGACTTCTGCGTGGCCCCACAGCGGCAGGAGGGCGGCGAGTTCAGGGCCGTGGTCCTGGCCGGTGAGCACGCGGCGCAGCGGCATGAACAGCTCTTTGCCTTTGCGGCCGGTTTTGGCCTTCAGCGCGGTGGTCCATTCCGCCCAGGTGGTGTCGGTGAAGGTTTTGGGCAGGGCGGCCAGGGCATCCGCAATAAACGGTTTGTCGGCGTCGGGCAGGTTGACCTGTTGCGGCGCGGTGATGATGGGTTGGGTGGCGTCGCCCACATCCGCCAGGGTCTTCAGCCCTTCACGCACCAGCGGCCATAGCGTGCGCTGCTGCGGTTCCTCCACTCCCATGGGGAAGAACGGTGCGGCGTGGGCCGCGACCTCGGCCCACTGCGCATGGTGAAGGGCGTGGGTGTTGGTGTGCAGGAGCTGGTCTTCATCGAACCGCACCGGGGCTTTGCCGCAGCGCGAGAAATCAAAGTTCTCCGCGAGTTCTGCCAGGGTGGCGCCGGGGCGCGGCGCCTCGCCCAGCCCCAGGCCCGCCATGTAGGAGAGGATGGCGTTGGGGAGATAGCCCTGCTTGCGCAGTTGGCCGATGGTGAGCGCGCCGAGGCGCTTACTCATTTTATGGCCGTCCTTGTCCAGCATCAGCGAGATGTGCGCGAACTGCGGCGGCGTGGCGCCCAGCGCCTGGTAGAGCTGCACCTGGGTGGCGGCGTTGGTGATGTGGTCTTCCCCCCGGATGACGTGGGTGATGTTCATGGCGATGTCATCCACGCAGCCGGCGAAAGTGAACAGCGGGATGCCGTTGGAGCGCACGATGACCGGATCACCGCCGAGGTTTTGCGGCTGGAAGGTTTGCTCGCCGCGGATGAGATCGGGGAAGGTGATGGGCTCATCGGCCAACTTGAAGCGGATGACCGAGGGGCGGCCTTCCGCGCGGAAGGCTTCGCGTTGGTCTTTGCTTAAGTTGCGGTGGCGGTTGTCATAGCGTGGGGGCTCGCCTTTGCCGGTTTGGATCTTGCGCAGGAGGTCGAGTTCTTCAGGTGTGGTGAAGCATTCGTACGCGCGGCCCGACGCCATGAGCTTTTGCACGGCGGCTGCGTAGTCGCCGCGTTCGGCGCGTTCCACCGTGCGGTAGGGGCCGACCGGGCCGCCCTCAAACGGGCCTTCATGGAAGGTGAAGCCCAGCCAGGCGAGGTCTTCCAGGAAGGATTGCTCGGATTCCGCTTTGTTGCGTTCCAGGTCGGTATCCTCAAAGCGCAGGATGAGCGTGCCTTGTTGTTTGAGGGCGAGAAGCACGTTGGGCAGCGCGGCGCGCAGGTGGCCGACGTGCATATGGCCGGTGGGGGATGGGGCGAATCTTACTCGGAGCGTCATGGGGCTGTTTTTAGCAGGTTTTTGAAGCAGGTGCACGGGTTTTGGTTGACGCGGGGGGTGGGTTTGGGGGAGGATGCGTATACAGTACTGTGTGCTGGGATGTACTTGATTCTTTTACGGCAAGACCCGAGGGGGAATTGAAATGCAACGACCGACGAACGGGGAGCAACCCCATTTGCGTTTGGTGCCGCCGGCAACGGTGGGGCCCGACGAGAGCGTGGAGACGTTTTTGGGCGGTGTGCGGCAGGAGCTGAACAACGATGGCGGGCCCGTGGGCGTGGGTTTTGACCTGACGCGCGAGGGCCAGCTGGTGGTGTTCACCACCGCTGACACCCGGCAGCGGGCGGCGGTGGTGCTTTACCGCCATGAACGCGGTGAGCTGGCCGCCGAAGTGACGCTGACCGCCGACGGCGGAGTGGTATGGGGCACGGTGCGCGACGTGAGCCGGGCCGGCACGCCTTGCCGCCTGGCTTCCGACTTCGACACGGTGGGCACCAAGCTGGTGAGCACGGAAGACGGCCAGATGGCGACGCTACTGCGCCTGTTGGGGCAATTGCTGTGCAAGGTGGCGGAGATTCTGATGCGCGTGGTGGAGTGCCGCCTTAAGCCCACTGTCGCCATGGCATGACGAGATGAAGATGCCGCCGGGTTTTGCCCGGCGGCGTCTTTGCGTTTGAGAGCAGTTGGCAAAGGCCGGGCCTGGTGGCTGCGGGATGGTTGGGGAGAGAGGTTTGCGGGGCGGCGGATGCGGGGGGCGGTTCCGTTCTTGCCGGAGCTTTATTTACCGGGCTTTATAATTGCCATGGCGGGTGGTGCCTGGTCGGAGCCTGCCAACCAAAATGGAAGAACATTTTGGGGCAGGCTGGCCGCAAGGCACGGCGCTTTTTTGCCAGGCCATGCGTAGGGAGAGCTTGTCCCGGACAGGTGATGGGTGCCCCGGAAAATGTGAAGAACATTTTCCGACCCATCATCCTTCCGGGATGACAGGTCCTCGCAGCCGGAGGCCAAAACTCAAGGCGCGATGATTGACCGGGCTGGGGGATTGCCAGGGCGGGTGGTGCCCCGGATCAAGTCCGGGGCGCAAGGCACGGCGCTTTTTCGCCAGGCCATGCGTAGAGAGAGCTTGTCCCGGACAGGTGATGGGTGCCCCGGAAAATGTGAAGAACATTTTCCGACCCATCATCCTTCCG
>WGMN01000004.1 GCA_016125035.1 Pseudomonadota bacterium | reverse complement strand
GAGCGCT
This sequence comes from Pseudomonadota bacterium, assembly GCA_016125035.1. Lineage (GTDB taxonomy): Bacteria > Pseudomonadota > Alphaproteobacteria > UBA2136 > UBA6156 > RFNJ01. The sequence continues at coordinate 94,424 of WGMN01000004.1, read as the reverse complement.
TCTTTGCACAAATACAAAACAAATTCAGAAGGCTAGCTGACTGCTGGGAGAAACGCGAAGCGGCCCGCTACGGGCTAACTCATGCTGCTTTTTTGAGATATTGGTTGAAATACTTAATACTGGGATAGGCTTGACCAGCCGAGCCCTCCACGCCTTCTCTTCACTAAAAATTCTGTTTCAACCAACCATAAAGCTGGGGGAAGGCCTCATAACCCGCGCGGGCATTCAAGTGACCACCATGGGCAACTATCGTTGGCTCACACTTTAACTTCCGGCCCAACTCATGGGCCTGCACCATCGGCGCCACCGGGTCGTCCTCGCCATGGAAAATCGCGATTTTTCCAGCCTGTTTTTGAATGTGCTTCCAATCGAACTCCGTTTCCAAAAATGTGGTATCCAAGTGCGCAAATTCCTTCACATTTGACGGCCCAAAAGGCGGGCTCACAAACACACTCCCCGTCATCGAGGTTTTTGTGCGGTGTAAATAGTTCAGCAATAACAGGGAACCTCCGCTATGGCCTACCATTACGGTTTCATGGTCGACAAAATCGCCCACTTGGCGTTCAGCGTGGTGCAACCAGTTCTTAAGGTTCTGACCTTCCGGTGTGGGGAGTTGCGGCACACGCACCACCCAGCCTTCTTCCGTCAAACGCTTGGCCAGCCAAGGGAACCAGTTCTCATAAGGGTGCCCTATACTCCCGTGAAAGATAACCATTTTCATACCGCCCCCTGCCCCACCTCAAATATCTTACGTAAAAGCCGGTTATTCGCCGTATGCCCGGGCATGGTCAGCGCAAATTTCCCCCACACCGGCCGCCCGGCCATATAAAGGTCGCCCACCGCATCCAGCACCTTGTGGCGCACCGGCTCGTCGGCAAAGCGCAACCCGCCGGGGTTCAGCACCGCGCCATTCTCACCAAACACCACCGCGTTGTCCAAACTGCCGCCCTTGGCAAACCCGGCCGCCCGCGCCGCGGCAATATCCTTCTCCAGTACAAAGGTGCGCGCCGGCGCAATCTCACGGCGGTAGGTCGCCTCGTCCATCACCCCGCGCCACGCCTGCTTGCCAATCTGGGGGTGGGGGAAGTCCACATGCACCTCCAGCCGCAACCCGGCACGCGCATCCGGCTCGGCGGCCAGCACCCGGCCATGCTCTTCCACCACTTCCCCCTTCTCCACCCGCAACCATACCCGCTCTGCCTCCAGCTCCACCCGCCCGGCCTGGTCGATCAACTCCACCCACGGCAGGGCACTGCCATCCAATATCGGCAACTCCGGCCCATCCACCTCCACCAGCACATTGTCCAACCCCAGCGCATGCAACGCGCTCATCAGGTGCTCCACGGTGGAAAGGCTGGCCCCGGCCCCATCATCCAGCAACGTGCACAACGGGCTGGGCTTTACCAACCCCGGCGCCACCGGCAACACCTTCCCGCCCACTTTAAAGCACACTCCACTCCCCGCCACGGCCGGGCGCAAAATCACCCTACTTTCCACACCTGAATGCACCCCCACCCCCCGGGTGCTTGCCTCTTGCCGCAAACTGCACTGTTTCGCCGTATCCATGCTGCTAAAAAGCGCCCCACCGCAGCCTTCGTCAACCCCCACCGCAGCGTTCTGCAGCCTTCCGCAGCGCTTTTTAACCTTCCTCAACAATCAAATTCCCCACCCGGCGCATCACCACAAAGCCGTAGCCCCACACCAGCGGCAACCAGTAAGGAACCCCAAAAAGCGAGGCATACTGCCAATGTTGTGTCCTGAACCACAACCCCAACACCACTTCCACAAACAGCCCCAAAGCAATACCAACGGCCAGCAACAGCAACTCCCGCCGCTGGTGCTCCAGCCAAAACGTCCACCCGATAATCAGCACCACCAAACCCGTCAGAACCGCCTCCTGCGCGGGGAAGAACCCCTGGAAAACAAAGAAGAAAATCCACGGCCACAAGTGCCGCGCCAGCTGCACCGCAAGCTTCACAACAAGCGGCTACCTAATTGGCCTGGCGCCGCAAAAACGCAGGGATCTCCAAATTAGCGTACTCATCCGCGTCGTCCTCGCGGTCGCGCTGCTTGGCCGCCAACGCCTGGCCAAAGTCTTTAACTTCCGCGGCCTTAACACTTTCCTCGCGCATCGGCTCGGCCTTCTTCAGCACGCTCAAATCCACGGTGTTCTTCTTCGCCGCACGCACTTCACCCAACCCGGTGGCAACCACACTCACGCGGATCTTCCCGGTCACTTCCTTGTCATAAGCCGTCCCAAAAATAATATTCGCATCCGGGTCCACCTCTTCGCGGATACGGTTCGCCGCCTCATCCACTTCATACAGCGTCAGGTCATCGCCGCCGGTGATGTTGATCAGCACACCCTTGGCACCGGCCATGGAAATGCCATCCAGCAGCGGGGAAGAGATCGCCAGCTCGGCCGCCAAAATCGCCCGGCGCTCACCTTCGGCTTCACCAGTGCCCATCATCGCCTGGCCCATTTCGCTCATCACCGTCTTCACGTCGTTGAAGTCGAGGTTGATGATCCCCGGCACCAGCATCAAATCGGTTACGCCGCGCACACCTTTGTAAAGCACATCATCTGCCAGCTTAAAGGCATCTTGCAACGTGGTGCGCTCGGTGGCCACGCGGAACAGGTTCTGGTTGGGGATAACGATCACGGTATCCGCCACATCCTGCAATTCGGCAATGCCGGATTCGGCCTGCTTCATGCGGCGGGTGCCTTCAAAACTGAACGGCTTGGTCACCACCGCCACGGTCAGAATGCCCATCTCGCGCGCCGCACGCGCCACCACGGGGGCCGCTCCTGTGCCGGTGCCGCCGCCCATACCGGCAGTCACAAACACCATGTGGCTGCCACGAATGGCCTCGCAAATCTCTTCATAGCTTTCCTCGGCCGCGGCCCCACCCACTTCGGGGTTGGCACCGGCACCCAGGCCTTCGGTCAATTGCTTGCCCAGCTGAATTTTCACATCCGCGCCATGCGCTTCCAGCACCTGCAGATCGGTGTTGGCCACCGCAAAGGTGGCGCCGCCCAATTTGGCCTTGATCATGTTCTCCACGGCATTGCCGCCGCCGCCACCCACTCCGATGACCATAATTCTGGGTTGGTGAACGGTGTCTTTCACCATGGCGATATTGAGTGACATGCCTGTCTCCCTCTTGTTCTTGGGCGTCCTGCAAAGCGTGGAAACATCCTACGCGCCGCCACCTTTCTTCGCCACCCCCCTGCCCCCAAATTCCTCAGCGCAGCCTTAAAATCCAAACCCCCTGCGCCCTTAGCGCCACACCCTCCTCCAAGAGGTTAAACTTAAGCGCTAACCCCCCAACGCAAAAAGGGGCCCGCCACCGGCGGGTCCCTTTTCGTGTGCGGTGCTTACAGGTCAAACTCGCCTTGCCCCGCATGGCCGGGCACGGCGTGCTCTATAAAGCCGATGCTTCCGTCAAAGCGGTAACCGCGGCTTTTCGGCCCCGGCATGCACATCTGGCATTCGCCGCAGCTCGGGCTGCGGCCCACCTGTTCCAGGCACGGCATGTTGCCGGCCTTTTTTGCAGCACTGGCGCTGTGGAAGGTATTGGCGCAATGGTTGCGCTTCCCACCGTTAGAGGTGTAGATGCGCATCCGCTCATACCAGTGCAGACTATTGATCCGCGCCAGCACTTCACCAATGGCACTGTCTTCAGGCCAGTGGCTGTAGCCGAACACCATCAGCCGGGGATAACGCTCAATCGCCTCCTTCCACCACTGGGCGTAACGCACAGTGGGGAAGTCGCCGCTCTGGTGCAGCCGCACGTAAACATACGGCTGCCGCACCTGCCTCAAGCGCTTCTCCACACTCACCTTCAACAGGTCAAGGATCTCCTCTTCCCGCGCCCGGTCATAATGCTTGCGCACCATAAACGGGCTGTTGTTGGTGTAGCAGTTCAGCCAGTGGTGGCAGGTGGCCGGGCAAGTGGCCCGTTCCTCCCACCCAACAGTGAACGACTTGCCCCAGGCATGTCCTTCGCCGTCCACCACGTAGCTTCCCACCTTGGCGTTCGACTTCGCATCGGTCAGCAGCTCAACATCGCCTTCCACCACCTTCACCTTCTTAGGGAAGAGGCTGCGTGCCTCACGCACAGCGGCATGGCTATGGTGCAGCGGCGCATGCGCCCGCTCCAGGCTACGGTCAATGTGGCCGTGCCATTCGCGGATCAACGGGTCCACCTCCTCGCGGGGGTAGCCCAGCATCAGCAGCGTCGCCGCATCGCAAAAGCGCCCTTGGAAGTTCCGTCCCGGCGGGGCAATCACTTGCCGTGCACGGTAACGTCTTTCCAGCGCCAGCCCGTCGGGCTTGCAGATGCCGTTGGCGAACAAACGCGCCGACTTAAGCTTCGGCACACCATAATAGTCGATCATCTCCTGCGGTGTGCAGGTCACGTGGTCAGGTTTGGCGCGGGCGGAGTTATGCCCCGCCTGGCCGTGCAAAACGGTCTCGGTCATAGGGTGTCACTCCGGTTGGATGTCGCTGTTAAAGCACCAGCAAAGTATACAAATATCGCCCTCCAAGCAAGGGCAAAAGAACACTTTATCTACAAAGTCTTAGCTCGCAAAGCGCAACAACCGCGCCATGTTCCCCACCCACTGCGCCACGCGGCTGTCGGCCACTCGCACGCGGCTGGCCTGCGCCGCCTGACGCGCGGCATAAATCAGCAAGCCCACGGCGGTGGCAAATTGCGGCGTGCCACTCAGGTCGGTCAACCCCTGCACCCCTGTCGGCCGCGCCAGGCGCACGCTCTTGTCCAAAACCACTTCGGCCAACTGGCGCAACCCATTCAACTGGCTGCCGCCACCGGTCAGCACCACCCGCCGGCCGATCGCCGCCTCAAACCCGCTCTGCTCGATCTTGTCGCGGATAAGCTCCAGCATCTCCTCGCAACGCGGCTGGATGATCCCCGCCAGCGCGCTCTTGCTCATATGCACCGGCTCTGCCTGGCCGTTCTGGGTGTCATCGCCCACAGTGGGCACTTCAATCTCGTCGTCGCTGGTAATGCTGCTCGCCATCGCGCAGCCATGCAGCACTTTAATACGCTCGGCGGCGGCCAGCGGGGTGTTCAACCCGCGCGCAATGTCGGCGGTAATGTGCTGGCCTCCCAAGGGGATAACCGCGGTGTAAACCAACGCCCCTTCGGCATAGATCGCCAGGTCGCAGGTGCTGCCGCCAATGTCCACCATGGCAACTCCCAGTTCGCGCTCATCGGCCACAATCGTCGCCAACGCGCTGGCGTAGGGCTGCACCACAATGTCCAGCACTTCCAAGTTCGCTTTTTCAATGCAACGCACCACGTTGCGTATCGCACTGGTCGCGGCGGTGATGATATGCACATCCGCCTCAAGCCGGCTGCCGGTCATGCCGCGCGGGTCGCGTATGTCGCTCTGGCTGTCCAGCACATACTTGGTCGCCTGGGCGTGGATGATCTGCCGGTCCCCCTCGATCTGCCGCGCCCGCGCCACATCGATCACCTTAAAAATGTCAGCATCGGTAATGTCATGGTTGTTCAGCACCACCAGCCCGTCGGTCATGTGGCTGCGCAGGTGCACGCCACCCAGGCTCACCAGCACGCCCTCAATCTCCACCCCAGCCATGTCCTCGGCGGCATGCACGGCTTCACGTATCGCCGTCTCGGTGCGGTCCATGTCCACAATCATCCCGCGCTTCAAGCCGGTGCTCACATGCTGGCCGTAGCCTAAAACATGCGGGTTATAAAATTCATCCAGCTCGGCAATAAAGCACGCCACCTTGCTGCTGCCGATGTCCAGCACCGCCACGATCCGGTTGCGTGTTTTCACCATGGTCTTATCCTCTGCTCGCAGGTTGGTTGGTCACCGGAGTGTCTGCCACACTGTCGGGAATTCTCAGCACCACCCGGTCGGGCAGTCGCAAATCCACCTCTCCGGCGGAAAGGGTCAGCACATGGCGCGCCTCTTCAAGCTTGGCCAGCACCGGCAAGGCGTCTGCCGGGCCGTAATCGGCGGTGGCTTCGGGCAGCTGCACCGTCACGCCAGAAACAAACCGCAAATCCCAACGCCGGTCGCCCACAAATTTGGCCTCACGCAGTTGAGAGATAAGCTGCGGCCAGGCAGAAAGGGTGGCAAACAGCTGCCCGGCGGCGGTGGCCGAGCCCTCCCCTTCCAGCAGCGGCAACCCGGCAAACCGGTTGTCGGCGTCTGTCACAATGCGGTCGCCTTCCTGGTTCACCACCCATATCGCCCCGTCCGCCACCACCCGCGCCAGGGGGATGTACTCATACACCGTCACCTTCACATTGGCGGGCAGCTCACGGTCCACACTGGCCAGGCGCACCCACGGCAGGGCCTCAATCCGCGCCCTTGCCGCGCTGGCATCAAAACCCACCAGGCTGTCGCCCTTTTGCAGGCCCAGCGCCTGCTGCAATTCGTCCTTTCCGGTGTAAACCACACCTTCCACGGCCACGCTCTGCACCGTGGCGCCGGTGGCCTTGGCGATGAACATCGTCAAATGGTCGCCCACCGGCGCCCGATAAACCCACACCACGCAGGCCAAAACCACCACCGCCACCATCGCCGCGCTGCGGCCGATCTGCGCCCATGGCAACCCGATCAATCTGTTCTCCAGCTTCGCCAAACGCGCACGCCAGCGCGGCACATCCGGCGTAGCCGCCGGCTTGCGCTTAAAATCTCCGTCATGGGCGTCGGGCACCATGGGCGTTCCTCGTTGTTCCAAAGCTTCCACAGGGCACGGCCACAAGGGCCTCCTGTCCCCTCAATTTAGCGGAAATCCCCCCCCGCCGCCACCATCCCCCAACGGGCAAATCAATAGGTTAGCCAACATCGTATATTCTAAGGCGCGGGGTGTGTCCTCCCCGCCCCTTCATATCATTCACTTTTTAAGCGCCACCAACCCCAGGGCCAATCCAATCAAAGCGCCGTCAATCTTGCCGCCACGCACCCCTTCCCACGCTTCCTCCACCGGCATTTTCACCGTCCGCACTCCTCCCGCTTCATCTCCCCCCGTGCGCATTACATTCCGCACACCGCGCCCCACAAAAAGGCTCACCGTCCACCCGCTGATATTCGGCAGCACACAGCCTTCCCACAAAGGCTCCATCACTTCGCATTCCAGCCCGGCTTCCTCGCGCAACTCCCGCCGCGCCGCCGCTTCGGCACTTTCTCCAGGGTCAATACCGCCGCGCGGCAGGCTCAACCCAAAGCGCCCCAATGCGGGCAAAAATTCTTCCACCAGATAAACATTGCCCTCTTCGTCCAGCGGCAACACGCCTGCACTGTTCTGCCCGCTGGCACGCACATCAAACAGGTCATACCGCTGCTCCACACCATCCTCAAAACGGTAGGTCACATGCCTCAACTGGCCACGTCCGCCTCCACCGGCCACCACCTCTTTCAATAGCTCAGCCTTCTTCATTCCGCTTCACCAAGCCACCGCACCTCGCGCTCCATCACCACCCCCAAACGCTCTTTAATCTGCGCCTCCACCTTCTCAGAAAGCATTTCAAAATCCTTCGCCAAAGCATTGCCGACATTCACAAAAAAATTTGCATGCTGCACGTCCACCATCGCCCCTCCCACACGCATCCCCCGACACTCGGCGGCATCCACCAGTTTCCACGCGCTGGTCTTCTCGCCTTTCCACTCGGCGTGCTTAAACCAGCTTCCGCTGCTCGGCAGGTGCAACGGCTGCGTGGTGCTGCGCTTGCGGTTCACCTCACGCATTTTTTCACGGATGGTCTCCCTATCCGCCCGCGCCAGCTGCCACTGCCCGGCCACATAAAGCCACCCCTCCGGCAACTCGGTCCCCCGGTAGCGCGGCTTCACAAATCCCGGCTCCACCTCGCGCACCACCCCCGCTTGGTCCATCACCCAAAGCTTCACCAATCGCTCATAAGTCTCGCTGCCATAAGCCCCGGCGTTCATCCGCAACGCCCCACCAATACTTCCGGGAATTCCCCCAAAAAACGCCACCCCATCCAACTCCGCCTCACGCGCCGCCCGCGCCACGGTGCCGTTGGCCGCGCCGGCCTCGGCGTAAATTTCTTCGCCCTTCACCTCAACCTTGTCCAACCCTTTGCCCAGCACCACCACCACTCCCGCCACCCCTCCATCGCGGATCATCACATTGCTCCCCTTCCCCAGCACCGTCAGCGGCACCCTGCCCTCGTTCCTCGTTCCTCGTTCCTCGTTCCACCTTAATATCGAACCCATCTCCTCCCAACTTCCCACCGTGGCCATCACCTCCGCCGGGCCACCTACCTTAATCGTCGTGTAATCGGCCAACGCCACACTCACCGCGTAGCCGCCCGCCAACGGCGGCAACTCCTTCAACCAAATCGGCTTCCCCCACACCTTCATCAGTGCACATGCTCCGCCAAATGCGCCGCCACCTTCGTCACATCCCCCGCCCCCAAGCACACAATCATATCCCCCTCGCCCACCCCCAGCGTGTGCAACGCCTTGATCACCCCCTTCTCGCCATCCACCACAAACACCTCCGGCGGCAAACCGGCGGCATTCATTTTCTCACCCAAAACCTCATGGCTCACTCCCGCAATCGGCTCCTCTCCCGCACTGTAAACCGGCAAAACCACCGCCGCATCCGCCACCTTGGCACATGTGGCAAAGGCCTCCATGGTATCGCGCAAACGCGTGTAGCGGTGCGGCTCTATCACCGCCACCACTTTGCCCTTGGCCATCGCCTTGGCGGCCTCCAGCGTGGTGGCGATCTCGGTGGGGTGGTGGCCATAATCATCAATCACCTCCGCTCCATGGAAAGCCCCCACCCGCGTAAAGCGCCGCCCCACTCCTTTAAAGTGCGCCAACCCTTCGGCGGCCTTCACCACATCCGCCTTCACAATCTGCGCCACCGCCAGCGCCGCCAACGCATTGGCCACATAATGCACACCCGGCAAGGCCACCACCACATCCGGCAAACTGCCGCCGCGCAAACTGGCATCAAAGGCCATGCCCGCCCCCTGCGGCGCCCACATGCTGGCATAAACGTCCGCGCTGTCCTCCAACCCGTAGGTCACAACCTCTTCTCCCAACCGGCTGGCCATAATCATCGCATTGGGGTCGTCTGCGCAAACCACCGCCACATCTGCACGCGCGGCAAACTCGGCAAAGGCCTCCACCAGCTTTTCCTCGCTGCCGTAGTTCTCCATGTGCTCGGGCTCAATGTTGGTCACCACCGCAACCGCCGGCTTGAACTTCAAAAAGCTCTTATCACTCTCATCGGCCTCCACCACCAGCCACTGCCCTTCCTTCGGCGGCAGCACCACCGTGCTTCCCTCTTCCGCCAACACGCCACCAATCACCACACCCACCGGCACCCCGGCCGCCTTCAGCGCGGCGTAAATCAACCCGGTCGTGCTGGTCTTGCCATGCGTGCCACTCACCGCAATGCACTTATAAGCCCCAGCAATTTCCGCCAGAACTTCCGCCCGATGCATCACCACCAGCCCACGCTTCCTGGCATCCGCCAATTCCACGTTGTCGCCTTTCACCGCACTGCTCACAATCACCACCGCCCCATCCGGCACCTGCCCGGCGTCATGCCCCTTAAACACGGTCACGCCCAAACCTTCCAGCCGCGCATAATCACCCTTTGCGCCGCTGTCACTGCCACTCACCACCGCGCCCGCCCGCGCCAAAATTTCGGCGATACTGCGCATGCCAATCCCGCCCACCCCAATCAGGTGGAATTTCTGCCCCTTCACATCCTTGCCCATAACCTTCATCGCGCCGCTTCCAATACCATCTCCGCCACCGCCTCGGTCGCACCAGGCTTGGCCATTTTCTTTCCGGCAACCCCCATCGCTTCCACGCGCGCGGGGTCATTTCTCAACGCCCGCACATGCACCAGCAGGCTCGCGGGGGTAAAGTACGGCTGTTCCACCACCACCGCCGCCCCGGCGGCCTCGGCCAAACCGGCGTTCAACTTCTGGTGCCCGTCGGCCAGCTCAAGCGGAACGTAAATCGCCGGCAACCCCAGCACCGCCGCCTCCATCACCGTGCCAATGCCGCTGCGCCCTATCAACACATCGGCAGCCACATAACGCATCGGCACATCCACAAAAAAGGATGCCACCTCAAACCCGCCCAAGCCCAACTTGGCATAATGCTCGGCCACCCGAGCGGCGGCATCGGCACGCACCTGCTGCACCACCACCAATTCCTTGCGCTCTTCGGGGCTCATCAGCGCCACCATTTCGGGCACCACTTCGCTCAAGATCTTCGCGCCCTGGCTCCCGCCCATCACCAGCAAACGGAAGAACTCCCCCTTCTCCCGCCGCACCTTCGCCGCGGCCAGCACATCCTCGCGCAGCGGCATGCCGCCCACCAGCACCCTGCCGCGCACGTGGCGCAAGTATTTGCGGCTTTCCTCAAAGTTCAAAATCACCACATCGGCAAACCGCGCCAGCAGCATGTTGGCCCGCCCCGGCAACACGTCCATGCTATGGATAACCGCCGGCACGCCCAGCACCCGCGCCGCCAAAATCACCGCCACACTGGCATAACCGCCATTGCCGAAAACCACCGCCGGGCGCTCGCGCAACATCAATTTCAGCGCACGCGCAAATCCGCGCATCAGGTTAAATCCGGCCCACAAAAGCCGCAACGCATCGCGGTCGTTAAAGGCGGCGGCGGGCAGGCGCACATAGTCCATCCCCGCGCGCTGCACCACGTCTGCAAACTTAGCCCCCCCCAGCACAAAACGCACCTTGTAGCCCTGCTGCTCAATCACCTTGGCCACCGCCAGGGCGGGGAACAAATGCCCCCCGCTGGCCCCACTGGCAATCAACACCGTGCCTTTACCCGCCTTCATCTAAAAGCGCCTCCCCTGCTTGCGCAACAGCGCCAGCAGCATGCCAAAAACAATCGCCATGGCAAAGGTGGAAGACCCGCCGTAGCTAATAAAAGGCAACGTCATCCCAGTGGTCGGCACCAGGCGCAAACTCACCCCCACGTTCACGCACACATGCAGGCTTATCAAGGTCAGCAAACCGCCCACACTCAGCAGCACAAAACGGTCTTCCTGCTGTACCACGCGGCTAAAGCCGCGCAACACCAAGGTCAAAAACAGCATCATGATCGCCAGGCCCACAATAATGCCAAATTCCTCCACCACCGCGGCAAACACAAAGTCGGTGTGGGCATCGGGCAGCTGATGCTTCACCACGCCCTCGCCCGCGCCGCGGCCCCACAGGTGGCCGCTCATAATCGCATCGGTGGCACGGTCCACCTGGTAGGTGTCATTGCCTTCGGGGTTCAAAAAACGCTCCATGCGGTCACGCACGTGCGGCAACAGCATGTAACTTCCGGCGATCACGCACAGCCCGCCGGCCACCAGCGGCGCCAGCCAAAGCAACGGCAACCCGGCCATAAACACCTGGGCAAACCACACCGTGCCCATCGCCAACGCCATGCCAAAGTTGGGCTGCGCCAAAACGGGGAATCCCACCGCCGCCACCACCCCAATGCTCACCACAAAGCCCCAAAAGCGCCGCGCACGTTGTTCATGCGCCAGCAAGGCGGCGGTCAGCACAATCAACGCGGGCTTCAAAAATTCGGTGGGCTGCACACTCTGCCCGGCAATGTCTATCCAGCGCCTGGCTCCTTTCACTTCCACCCCAATCACAAAGGTCAGCAGCAAACCTATGTAGCCCACCGCAAACAACATAAAGCCAAAGCGCCGCACACCATTGGGCTTTAATCCGGTCATCGCCAGCATCAAACACGCCGCCAGCACCAAAAACAGGTAATGACGCAACGCAAAGTAATACGGGCCCACATTATAAGTCTTGGCCACCGCCACACTGGTGGTGGTCACCGCCACCGCCCCCGTCAGCATAATAATAAGGATAATCGCCACACTCATGCGGTCCATCTCCCACCACCACTTCACAATGGGGTGCCTGCTTTGGCGGAACACACTCATGCGTTGGGCTCCTGTACAACGCGGGCCGGCTCCACGTAATAGTCGGGGGCATTCAACATCCGCACGCAGTTGGCAAACACATCGCCACGATGCTCAAAGTTCCTAAACTGGTCCAGGCTCGCCGCAGCGGGAGAGAGCAACACCACCGCTCCCTCCAGCCGCTCGCTGCGCGCGGCCCCAAAGGCTTCGCCCACCGCGCGCTCCAGGGTGCGGCACACAAACACCGGCACATTTTTCTCGCGCAGAACCCCGGCAAAGGCATCCGCGGCCTCTCCCACGGTAAAGGCCGCCCGCACATTCTCCAACGCCCCCACACAGGCGCCCAGGCCGTCGCTCTTGGGCTTGCCTCCGCAAATCCAGTAAATATGGTCAAAACTCTGCAACGCATATACCGAGCTATCACCATTGGTGGCTTTAGAATCATTCACAAACACCACCCCATCCACCACGCCCACTTTTTCCAACCTGTGCGGCAACCCCTTAAAGGTGGCGGCCGCTTCCACAAACATCTCCAAGCTCACCCAACGCGGCACCAGCAACGCCAACGCGCAGGCAATATTCTGCGCATTGTGCGGCCCCTGCAAATGGGGGAAGGCCTCCAGCCCCACCAGCCTTTTGTCGCCGCGCCAAATCGCTCCCTCGCGCACACTGTAATCAGCCCCTTCCACACCCGTGGCACTCACCCGCGCCAACCCGGGCCGGTCGGGCACCGCCGCCAGCAGCGGCTGGTCAACCCCCAGCACCCGCGCGGCATCTGGCCGGGCCAGGTCAAACAACTTCAATTTGGTGTCACGGTAAGCCTCCATGCTCTTATGGCGCTCCAAATGGTCAGGCGTCAGGTTCAGCAACACCGCCCCATCCACATGCAGCTCACTCACCATCTCCAGCTGATAACTCGAAAGCTCCAGCACATAAATGCCCCCCTCGGGCAACTCCGGCAGCAGCATCGCGGGGTTGCCAATGTTGCCGCCCACGGCCACTTTCCTGCCCGCTGTGCGCAGCACATGGCCCACCAGCGCGGTGGTGGTGCTCTTGCCGTTGGTGCCTGTAATGCCAACAAACTGCACCCGGTTTCCGCGCTCACGCCTGCAAAGCAAATCAATATCACTCATCACCGGCACACCATGCGCCTGCGCCGCCCGCACCAACGGCGTATCCATCGGCACACCCGGGCTTTTCAGCACGGCGCCCATGTCGCGCCAATCCACTTTGTCGGGCGGCACAACCGTCAGTTCTTTTTCCTCTTCTGCCAACTTGTCATCCCACACTGCCACACGCACTCCGGCAGCGGCCAACATGTGCGCGCCTGCCCGGCCAGAACTTCCCAGCCCGTAAACATAAACCGTCTTGCCGCCAAAGCCGTAATCCATGGGCAGCTACCGCAACTTCAAGGTGGCCAGGCCCACCAGCGCCAGCACCAAACTGATAATCCAAAAACGCACCACAATCGTGCTTTCCGGCCAACCCAGCTGCTCAAAATGGTGGTGCAGCGGCGCCATGCGGAAGATACGCTTGCCGGTCAGGCGGAAGCTCGCCACCTGCAAGATCACGCTCAAGGTCTCCACCACAAACAACCCGCCAATGATCACCAGCGCAAACTCCTGCTTCACCAGCACCGCCACCCCACCCAGCATGGCGCCTACCGGCAGGCTACCGGTATCACCCAAAAATATCCGCGCGGGCGGCGCGTTGAACCATAAAAACCCCAGCATCGCCCCCGCCAACGCCGCGCACATCACCGCCACGTCACCTGCCCCGGCAATGTGCGGCAGGTGCAAATAGCTGGTGTAGTCGGCACGGCCCATAATGTAAGTCAGCACCGCCAACGTGGTGGCCACGATCACTGCGGGGATGCTCACCAGCCCGTCCAGCCCGTCGGTCAGGTTCACCGCGTTGGCACTGCCCACAATCACCAGAATGCCAAAAATCACAAACGCGCTAATGCCCAGCCCCACCACCAGCTCCTTCAAGAACGGGAAGTAGATCTCAGTGGCCACCGCGGTGCCGTTAATGTGCACATAACCCAGCAGAAACAACGTCGCCACCAACGCCCCCAGGGCCAGCCGCAACCGGCCGGGCATGCCTTTGTTGCGCCCGCGCCGGGTCACCGTCATCCAGTCGTCAACCAACCCGATGGTAAAGTACGCCAGCACCAAAAACATCACCAGCCACACATAAGGGTTGGTGGGGTTGGCCCACATCAGCGTACTCACCACCAACGCCCCCACCACGCCCACCCCGCCCATGGTCGGCGTCCCGGCCTTGCCGGCGTGGGGTAAAATGGCCTTCACCGTCTCGCCGCCTTTTTGCCAGGCGCGCATCCGCGCAATCAGCCCGGGGCCAAACACCAGCCACAGCGTAAAAGCGGTCAGCAACGCGCCCCCCGCCCGCACGGTAATGTAACCAAACAGGTTAAACCAGCTCAGATGGGCAGCCAGCGGGTAAAGCAGCAAATAAACCATGCGCCACTATCACCTTTCTCACCCGCAAACACCAGTCCCCCCGCCGCCAAAAACAGCTAAAACCTAGCCCTTCACTCCCAAAACCTCCCTCACCACCACCCGGTCGTCAAAAGGCAACACCTCATCGCCCACAATCTGGCCCTGCTCATGGCCCTTGCCTGCCACCAGCACCACATCATCCGGCCCCGCCCCGGCAATCGCCTCGGCAATCGCCTTCTTCCGGTCACCAATATTCTTGGCCGTGCCGCCGCCCGCCTTCACCCCCTCCACAATCGCCGCGCGTATCGGCGCGGCCTCTTCCCGCCGGGGGTTATCATCGGTCACATAAATCACGTCTGCCAATTCAGCCGAAATCTTCCCCATCACCGGCCGCTTCAAAGCATCGCGGTTCCCGCCACAACCAAACACCACCACCAGCTTACCCTTGCCCTTCACCAGCGGCCTCAAAGCCTCCAATGCCTTCCGCAACGCATCCGGCTTATGCGCATAATCCACCACCACCCCCGGCTGCCTCGTTCCTCGTTCCTCGTTCCTCGTTCCTATCATTTCCATCCGCCCCGGCACACTGGTCACCGCCTCGGCCGCTTTCCTCACCTTGCCCCACGGCAATCCACCGGCCACCAGCAGCCCCAGCGCCATCGCCATGTTCTCGGCCTGGAAGCTCCCCACCAGCGGCAACTTCACCACCTCCGGCACGGCATCGTATTTCAACGCCACTTCCAGCCCATGCCCGTCGGCATGCAACACTTCCACCACCATCTCAGCATTCGCCGTGCCCACCGTCAGCACCTTCAACCCGCGCTGCTTGGCAATCGCCGCGGCGGGCAAAACCTCACGCTTGCTCACGTTCACCACCGCAGCAGCGCCGTCGGGTAACACTTCCGCAAACAGCCGCATCTTCGCCGCGGCGTAAACATCCATGGTCTTGTGGTAGTCCAAATGGTCCTGGCTGATATTCAAAATCCCCCCCGCCGCAAAACGCACACCATCCATGCGCCGCAAATCCAGCGCATGGCTGCTCACCTCCGCCAGCCCCAGCTCCACACCTTCTTTTTTCAACTGCTGCAAAATGGGGTGCAACTTCAAGGCAGAAGGGCTGGTGTAGCCGGTATATTCGGTGTCCACATCCGCATCCTTGCGCCCCACTCCCAAGGTGCCCAGGCTGGCTGCCTTCACCCCGCAAGCTTGTGCCACCTGCCGCCCAAACCATACCGCGCTGGTCTTGCCGCTGGTCCCCGTCACCCCCAGCATCACCTCCGGCTGACCAGGCCATTGTGCTTCAGACGCACGCGCCAAAAACAACCCCGGATCCTCACACACTTCCACCCCTTCAGCCGCCACATCACTTACCACCAACGCCGCGCCCTTGGCCCGCGCATCGGCAATAAACGCCTCCGCTCCCGGCGCAATGCGGCTATCCCACACAAACACATCACCCTTTTGCACCTTGCGGCTGTCATCGCACAGGGTGCGGCCTTTCACCTTCGCCAACAACGTATCCATGCTAGTCATTAAATCCCTCCGTACTTGCGGGTGAAGCACTCAGCGGCACGCCCCCCGCCTCACCGCGCTGGATGCGCATCTGGCTCAGCATGTAAATGCTCCACGGGTTGTCCTCGCGCAAATGGTTGCGCTCCAGCATTTTCTTAAAGGCGGCCACTTCTTCCATATCCGGCGCCAGGCCTTCCAACTGCACCAGGTCTTTATAGAACAGCCCCACCGCCGGCGCGGCGCTCTTGCCGCCGGTCTCAAAACCTTTCTTCGGCTCATCCAGCATCACCAGGGTCACGTACTTGGGGTTTTTCACCGGCAACAGGCCCACAAAGCTCACCATGTTCTTGCTGTGGTCGTAGCCGCGCGCGCCAATCTTTTCCGCGGTGCCGGTCTTGCCGCCCACGTCAAAGCCCAGCACTTCGGCTTGGCGGCCGCTGCCGTTCACCACCACATCGCGCATCAGGTCGTGGATCTGCGCCAACGTGCTCGCGGCCACCACACGCACCGGTTTAATCTTGTCCAGCACACCACCTTTTAGCACGCTGGGGGTGCCAAAGTAGCCATCCGCCAACGCCGCCACGGCGGCCACCAGGTGCACGGGCGTCACCGCAATCCCGTGGCCAAACGCAATGGTAAAGCTCTGGATGCGCCCCCAATTGTCGGGGTAACGCACATTGCCCACTTCGGCCACCCCCACCGGCAGGGGTGCCAACATGCCAAGCTTGGCCAAAAATTCCTTTTGCGCTTCGGGGCCGCTCATGTCGGCAATGTGCGCGGCACCAATATTGCTGGAATAACGCAACACTTCCTGCGCGGTCAAAATGCTCTTCTTGGCATGATAATCCTTAATGGTGTACTTGCCGATCTGTATCGGCACACGGCAGTCAATCAAGGTGTTGGGCGTCACTTTGCCTTCGTCCAGCGCCTGCGCAAGGGTAAACAACTTAAAGGTGCTGCCCATCTCATAACTGCCCAGCGTCACACGGTTAAAGCGCTCATCCGGGGTGGCCTTGCCAAAGTGGTTGGGGTCAAAATCGGGCAGGCTCACCATCGCCACAATCTCGCGGGTGGGGGCGTACATCACCAGGCCCATGCCGGCTTTGGCGCCGCTTTTTTCCACCGCGTCTTCCACCCGCTTCCTGAACAACTCCTGCAAACGCACATCCAGTGCCAGGTGCACGTCCTCGCCGGCCTTCAGCGTGCTGTCAAAGGCACGCTCCACTCCGGCCAGGCCGTTGTTGTCCACGTCCACACCACCCAGCAGGTTTCCGGCCATGCCGCGGTGGGGGTAAATGCGCACAAACTCGTCGCGAAACTCAAACCCCGGCAACCCCAGCGCATGCACCTTGGCGGCCTCATCCGGCGTCATCCGGCGCTTCACCCATATAAAGCGCCGGGTGGGGTCGGTCAGCTGGGCCAGCAGGTGCACCGGGCTCACACCGGGCAACACGGCGGGTATCTTGTTGGCGGCTTCGGCCGCGTCCAGCACCCGCTTGGGGTCGGCATACAGGCTGTAAACTTTAAGCGTGGCCGCCAACAGCACGCCGTTGCGGTCGTAAATGTTGCCACGGCGCAGGGCCTCTTTGGGCATTTCCCTTATGCTCGGCTGGGGTTCCACCGGCGGCATCAGCGCCACAAAGGCCAACTTGCCGCCCACAATGGCAAAGCACAGGGTCAGCGCAAACATCGTCACCACCACCCTAAAGTGCTCACCCACCACCGCCTCGCTGGAATCCACCAACCCCCTGCTGGGGTTCACCTTAATGCGCCGCTGCTGCACCGGGCTCCTGCGCGGCTGGAAAACGGGCCCCGCCTCGCGGTCGCCGCGCCTGCGCTGATCCTTCCAAAAGTGCCGCAAAAAAGACATGCCCCCACTATGCCCCAACGCCCGCAAAACGCAAACGGCGGGGAGCAAATCCCCGCCGTTTCCTTTGGCGTTTACGCAGCACGGCTTAGGGGCTCACCGCCACCGTCGCACTGGGGTCCAGCGGCACAATCGCCAGCGCCGTTCCGGGTATGTACCCCCTCCCCGCGGCCAACGCCTCCAGCCGGTCCGGGCTGGCCACCAACGCCCACTCGGCTTCCAGCACGCGCTTGCTTTCGCGCAGGTCGGCACGCTCCAGCACCAGCTTGTAACGCTCGCGGTCCATGGTCTGCACGTCTGTCTTCACGCGCATCATCCCGGCAAACGCCGCCACGCTCAACCCCACCGCCAGCAGCATCAAACCGTTTTTCATGCAACCCTTTCTAGCACACGCAAAATGGCACTCCTAGCACGCGGGTTTTTTTCCACTTCGCCCTGTGTCGGCACAACCTTCTTCCCCATTTTGTAAGGCGCCTCGCGCACCACCCGCCCCACACTGTCCAACTCATCCACACACAAGGCCCTAAAAGCCGCCTTCACCGCACGCTCCTCCAACGGCTGGAAGGTGATCACCGCCAACCTGCCCCCCACCGCCAAACACGCGGCGGTGGCAGGCAAGGCGCGCTCAATCACCGCCAACTCGTCGTTCACCGCCACCCGCAATGCCTGGAAGATCCGCGCCGCCGGGTGCGCCCGCTTCAACCCCGCCCGGGGTGGATAAACCCCTTCCACCACCCGCAGCAAATCACGCACTGTTTCCAGCCGCGCCACCTTGCGGGCTTGCACCAACGCGCGCGCCAGCACCCGCGCCTTGGGCTCCTCACCGTAGTGGAAGAAGATATCCGCCAGCTCCTCTTCGCGCGCACCATTCAAAATATCCGCCGCCGTGCGCCGCACACTGCTGTCCAACCGCATGTCCAGCGGCCCGTCGGCATGGAAGCTCAACCCTCGCGCCGCATCCTCCAGCTGGTCGCTGCTAAAACCCATATCCAGCAAAATGCCATCCACCAACGCGCCACCCAACACCTCACCGATCCGGTCATAGGCGGCATGATGCAACACCACCCGCCCGCCAAACTCAGCCACCAGCCCCTCACACCGCGCCAACGCCTTTTCGTCCCAATCCAAACCCACCAGCCGCGCACACCCGCGCTGCAAAAACCCGCGCGCATGCCCGCCACCGCCCAACGTGCCATCCACCACCACCTTACCGGCAAGCGGCGCAAAAACCGCCATCACCTCCTCAAAAAGCACCGGAATATGCAAAGTTTCAACCATAGCCCGCACCCTACACAAACCCCCACCCCCCGCCAAACGGAAAAGGCGCCCCCCACCAGGAGGGCACCTTTTCGTCGCCTATCGCGCCAAACTTACACCGCGTGAATCAAGCCGCGCTGCCGCATAAAGTTGGCCTCCCATTCCGCCACTTGAGACTCACTCAGGCTATCCAGACCATACACTTGCCGCACCCACGCCACAAACTCCAGGGCGGAATAATTATTATTATTAAAGTGCTTGCTGCACAACATACCCAACTGCAAGCCTTTATTCCACCCAAGGGTAAACGGCGTGTACCGCCCCCTCTTTTTTGTCTTCTTTCTGTACAGAGAACGCCCGATCCAGCTCCAAAGGTTAGCAACGCTCGACTTGGTGAAACCACCTTCTTCCGCCAGCTTCTTAAGCTCATTCAGGCTAAGGGTCAGGTCCATGCACGCAATCGGCGCCATCTCTCCCCGGCGCTTGGCCAGCCGCAGTTCTTTCATGCGGCCCTGCAGCTTCACAATGGCCTCCTCTATGGCGCCCATATCATTCAGGTCAACTTGCAAAACGTTCGCGGCCATCACAGCCTCCAGGGTTTGGGCCTGCCATCCAGGCACCTTCCCTTTAATGCATACAAATAAAAAGGGCCCGAGTAAAGGCCTGAAAAGTCTCTGCCTTCACCTATTTATAAAGTGTGGCCAACTCCGCCAGATCAGCCTCAATGTTGCTGCCGTCGGCATTCATCTGCGCCTCAAAGGCCGCGGGGTTCCAGATGGTAAAGTACTCACCTTCCCCGGCAAACAGCGCTTCGCCGTCAATCCCCGCCACCTTCAGCAAGTTCTCGGGCACCATAATGCGCCCGGTGTCGTCAAAGTTCAGTGGCCGAGCAGCGGCAAGAATCGCCCGCGCCAGCCGCTGGCGGACCGGTGAGAGTGCCGGAAGCTGTTGAATTTTTTCAGCGAGTTTAACAAAATCGTCATAAGCCCAGCCATACAGATACCTTCCTTCTGGCGCCGCATAAACCACCACAGTCTGGCGGGTTTGCGCGGCCATTTCCGTTCTAAACAGAGCAGGAACCGAAACGCGGCCTTTTTTATCGACCCCATTAAGGTAAGAGGACAAAAACACCGTCATCTTGGTCCCTGCTCGCTCCCTTGGTTCACGCCGTGTCGCCCATCCCCGGCGTGGTGCGGTCCCTCGTTGGCGGTACCTTGCGGCACCCTCCTCCTCCAGAACCTTCGCTTTGGATCACCCATGGTTGTATTTGGGCGACAGTGGGAAGATATGGGATGTCATGGGACAAAGCAACATAAAAATGCCTCCAACCCGCAAAAAAGTTCACTTACACCTGTGGATAACTTCGTGGATAATGCCGCCGCCCGGGCGGAACACACCCCTCCCCGCCCAAAAAACGCGCACCTTGCCAAAATAAAGAAGGCCCCCCCCATGGGGGGAGGCCTTCTCACCTGTCCGGCGGTTCACTTCACCGCCAGCTGGTTCGTCAATTCCAGGGAAACCCACTTGCTCGGCTTGTCCGTTCCTCGCAGCGTCAGCCAAAAAACGCGCAGATCCTGAATCATCGCCGGCGGTAAGCGCGATTCATCCACACTTACCAAGGCCAGCTTGAACGCCTTGGCTTGTATATAAACGTGGGCCCAGGCCATCTTCCACACCCCTGGCGCCTGGCTGCTGGCCCTGATGGCCATGCTGATTTTGTTATCCAGCAACGCCAGATCGTTTTTGGGTTTCTTCGCCACCCTCACCTCCTGGCCCTAAGGCCGGTTTTCCAAGTAAAAAGTTCAGTCCCCCGCATCGCGGTTTCGCGCCTTATGCAACCAATCCCTCCTTACCGCAATCCTTTTTCCACCCCCTTGACAAACCGCCCCCCGCAGCCCACAAAAGCCGCGCACCAGGCTGCCGCAGCTCTTTGAAAGGGTTGAGGAAAGTCCGGGCACCCACAAGCCACCGGCTGGATAACGTCCAGGTGCGCGTTATCCCACGCGCAACCAACAGGGCCACAGAAACAAACCGCCCCGCAAGGGGTAAGGGTGAAAAGGTGGGGTAAGAGCCCACCGCCGCAAACAGCGATGTTCGCGGGCCAGGCAACCTGCCGGAGGGTGCAATGCCAAATAGGGGTGGCCAGCGGCGCGGCTTGCGTCCACGCGTCACCCGGGTTGGCAGCTTGACGTTCCGGGCAACCGGCAACGCAGATGAATGGCAGCCACTGCAGCAATGCAGAACAGAACCCGGCTTACCGGTGCAAAAAAGGGAGCATATGGGGGCGCAAGCCCCCTTCTTTTATCTCTCCACCGCTCCTGTTACACTCACCTGCATGAAACCCCTGCACTTCATCACCTCCTGGTGGGAATGGATCTTCTGCACCTTCACCCTCCTCGCCCTGGCCCTGTTCCTCACCGGGTACGATCTCCTCGGCCTCAACGGCCCGCTCTCCACCTTGCTTGCCGTGCTCGGCGGGCTCATCGGCGCCATCCTGTCCTTCATCGCCGCCACACTCATCTTCCCCATCATCGCGCTCATCACCGGGGCCGTCACCGCACTCATCGCGGCGGTCACCGGGCTGCTCGGCATCCTCATCGGCGGCATCTTCACCCCTATCGCCGCTCTGTTCGCCGGCTGGGTCACCTCCATCTTCACCTGGGTGGCGGGCACCTGGCTGGGCACGCTGCTCATGCCGGTCTACTCGGTGCTGGCACCCATCGTGCTTAAAATCTCGCCGTGGATAACCGTCTCCAAATCAGCGGGCAAGGCCCTCAAAAGCGCCGATAAAGTGCCTTTCCTCAAGCGCCTCAAACGCCGCCTAGGCCTCAGCAAGAGCTGATAGAGTTGACAGAAGTTGATAGCCACGGCGCCTCGCGCCAGACATCTATCAGCTTCTAACTGCTTCTTACAGCTTCTCCCCACACACTCCGGCATCCACCAGCCGCGCCCAGTCAAAGTGCTTGCCGGGGTCGCTCTTCCTCCCGGGCGCAACCTCGTCGTGGCCTAAAACGCGCGCGGGGCCAATCCCCGGGTTGCGCGCAATAATATCCCTCAACAGCGCAACCAACGCCACATACTGCACATCCTTATATGCCTCTGCGGCAGCCCACTGTTCCTCACTCACCTCTGCCTCAGCCGCCTTGCCGGGCACACCTCTAAACGGCCCGGCATTGCCCACCTCAATGCCAATGCTCCAGCCGTTCAAGCCCTCCACCATCCGGCCGTCCAGCTCGGCGCGGCTCACTCCGGCGTGCCAGGCCACGCGCGCCTCGGGCACCAGCTGCGTCACCACGCCCGCGCGGTCTATATAATAATGGGCGGAAACCTCCGCCGCCGGGTCGCACAACCTCTCCAACGCAGCTTCATCGCTCCCCATCCAGGTGCCGTGCACCACCACAAAACGCAGCGCTTCTTCCGGCTTTCGCGCACGGCCGTTGGGGCTCTCACGCACGGCCTTCACCAAGGGGGAGTCCGGCACCATCCTACTGCAACAACCGCGCCACCACATCTGCCACATGGGGCACCGGCCCCACCGAGTAACCGTTGATAAGCAACTTATCCGGCGCCACTTCCACACGCATGGAAGGCTCGGCCCCTTCCATCTTGCGCTGCGCGGCGCGCCAACCAATGCTCTCCGGCACGTCGCGCGGCTTCACCACATCTGCCTTGCTCACCCAGTCGGCCAGCTGTGCCGTCGGCGCCGCCACCAGCAACTGCCCGGCATATGTCCCGTCGCCCGCCACCTGCAAGGTGCCGTAAAGGGCGGCACTGGCCATACCGCTGTGCAGGCTCAGGTTTTCCAGCGTCAGGGTGGTTCCGGTCTTTTGCAGGGTGTCGGTCACCACATGCAGCAATGTCTGCAGGTCGGGCCGAGAGTCCTTCCCAATCCCCGCCATCAATACCGCCAGCACCTCTTCGGGCACCACCATTTGCCCGGCCGCCGTGCGCGCATCCCCGGCCAGAACCGGCACACTTTGCAGGCTCAAACGCACTCCCTTGTCGCCGGGGCGCTGCTCCACCACCACATCGCGGGCCCGCAAAATCGGCAGGCCCTGTTCGTTCATCAGCGTAATTTCATCGGCACGGAACACCAACCGCCCGCCTTCATCCACCAGGTGGTAAAGCTCGGCGTTCTTGCTGCGCATCATCACCAGGCTGCCGTTGGTCATGCGCAGGGTCACCGTGTCGGGCAGCTCCAGCCGCCACCTGTCGCTGGAAAGGAACCCGCTCACCATCACCACATTCTGCGCTGTGGCCTGCGCCAACGGCCCCAGGTTAAAGTCCACCGTGGCACTGTCCCAACGCACCTGAACATTCATCAGGTTGGGTATCCAGGTCGCCTCGCCGTGTGTCAACTTAACGTTCAACGTGCGCTCCACCGCGCCGCGCATCTCGGCGGCGTTGTACGCCAGGCTGAACCACCAGAACCCGGCATAAGCCACCGCCCCCAAAAGCAGGGCCAAAATCAACGATGCCAAAAAACGCATGGCTACTTCCCCGGGCTTATCATGCGCTCGGGGCGCACATGGGCGTCAAAGGTCTTGCCGTCCAAAAAGCCCAGCTTCAGCGCCGCCTCGCGCAGGGTCAAATTCTCTTTCAGCGCCTTCTTGGCCACCTGCGCCGCCTTGTCGTAACCGATCACCGGGTTCAGCGCGGTCACCAGCATCAGGCTGTTTTCCAGGTGGCGGGCAATCTGCACCTTGTTGGGGGTCAAACCCTTCAGGCAGTTGTCGTTAAAGCTGCGCAACGCATCGCTCAGCAACTGCACGCTCTGCAACAGGTTGTGGATGATCACGGGGTTGAACACATTCAACTGCAAATGCCCCTGCATGCCACCGGCCACCACCGCCGCGTCGTTGCCTATCACCTGGCAACACACCATACTCAGCGCCTCGCACTGCGTCGGGTTCACCTTGCCGGGCATAATGCTGCTGCCCGGCTCGTTGGCGGGCAGGTTCAATTCGTTCAGGCCGCAACGCGGCCCGCTGCCCAGCAACCTTATGTCGTTGGCCATCTTCATGCACGCCACCGCGGCGGTGCGCACACTGGCCGAGAGCTGCACCAGCGGGTCATGGCACCCCAGGCCGAAGAACTTGTTCTTCATCTCACCATACTTCAGGCCGGTTTCCTTGCTCACCTGCTTCACCACCATGGGGGGGAATTTCACATGCGTGTTCAACCCCGTGCCCACCGCGGTGCCGCCGATCGGCAAGTCCAGCACACAGGCCAGCGCATCCTTCAGCGCGCGCTCGGCAAAGGCCATCTGCGCCTCAAAGGCGCTGAATTCCTGCCCCAGCGTCAGCGGCGTGGCATCCTGCAAGTGGGTGCGCCCAATTTTAATAATCTTTTCCCACGCCTTCACCTTCTTGCCCAACTCCTTGCGCAGGCTGGCCAGCTCGGGCAGCAGGTCGCGCGCCACCGCCTCGGCGGCGGCAATGTGCATCGCGGTGGGGAAGGTATCGTTGCTGCTCTGGCCTTTGTTCACATGGTCATTGGGGTGCACGGGGGCCTTGCCGCCGCGCTTGCCGGTCAGCATCTCGTTGGCGCGGCCGGCGATCACCTCATTCAGGTTCATGTTGGTCTGGGTGCCGCTGCCGGTCTGCCAAACCACCAGGGGGAAGTTCCCGTCCAACTTGCCGGCAATCACCTCGTCGCAGGCGGCGCAAATGGCCTTCACCAGTTTGGCATCCAGCAACTTCAGCTCACCATTGGCCAACGCGGCGGCTTTTTTCAAAATGGCGTACCCGCGCACAAACCGGGGGCTAAAGCTAAAGCGCTGCGCCCCGCCGATCTTAAAGTTCTCGCTGCTGCGCTGTGTCTGTGCGCCCCAGTAGCTGTCGGCGGGCACGGGCACATCGCCCATGCTGTCGCTTTCCATACGTACGGGGCCTGGGGTTTTTTTGCTCATGGCGTTTGTCCTTGCTTGCCCCCATCTTAACAAAAACTAAGGGCGATGCTACCTGCACCGCCCTCGCTTTACGCACCAGCCGGGATGGAACAAGGGGAGAGAGAGACTCCGGCCAGCCGTAAACTAGTTACGAGGCTTGGCGGCTTGCCGCCTTAGCCGAGTACCACCCCGGCGAAGGCCGGGGTCTCCTGGGCCACCTCGAAATGTTTCTCACGCGTTACCTCAGCTGCATCAGATCAGCCAGCATTTGGTCAACGGTGGTAATCACTTTGCCGCTGGCCTGGAAGGCGCGCTGCGCAACAATCATGGTGGAAAACTCGCCGGCAATGTCGGTGGTGGAACCTTCAAGGCTCCCACTCACCAACCGGCCGGTGCTGCCCACACCTGCATCCTTCATCAGCGCGTTGCCGCTGCTGTCGGTGGCGCGCAGCAAGCTGCCCGAGAGGGCTTCCAACCCGCCGGGGTTCTGGAACACCGCCAGCGCAATTTTATAAAGCTTCTTCACCTCCCCGTTGGTGAAGATCCCGCTCACAAAACCGTTTTCATCAACCGAGATGGAAGAGATCGTCCCGGCACCAAACCCGTTCTGGTTAATGCTGTTGGTGTCGTAGTTGGCGGCCAGCTGTGTCACGCCGTCGCTGCCCAAACCTTCCTTCAGCTTGCTGGCGGTGGTCACGGTAAAGCTGCCTATCTGGGTGGGGTAGGTGCCGGCGGTTTCGTCAAAGCCGCTGCCCACGGTCAGGCGCACCTTGCTGTTCGAGAAATACACTTCGCGCGTCCCGCTGCTGCCAATGCTGGCACTGTCCAGCAAGGTGGTTCCGTTGCTGGCGTAAAGCCCCATGGTGGTGGCACTGGTCTTTTTAATAATATAGGTCCCGGCCGAGAGCGCGGTGGTGTCCTCGCTGGTAATGTAGCGCACATTCCCCGCATCGGTGGTGCCCACGGTAAAGGTCCCCACGGGGCTGCCGTCAGCGGTGCCGGTCACGCCGGCGGTAAAGCCGGTGGTGGTGGTCATGGAAAGCCCCACACTGGGGAAGCTCACCGTCTGCGGGTCGCTCCCTGTCAGCAGCACGCTGCCGTCTGTCCCCACCGCAGTGGTGTTGGTGGAGTCATACAACGCCACGTGCGTGGCATCAATGCGGCGCAGGGTGTAGGTGCCTGCGGTCAGGCTGGTGCTGAAGGCATCAAAGCCGTTGGCCCCGGCAATGGTGGTAGAGTCCACCGCGGGCACGGTGGTGTCGGTAAAGCTCAACCCGGCGCTGGCGCTGCTCACCACGTTGCCGCCGGTGTAGTCGCCAAAGTTCAGCGTCATGGTGCTGGGCGTCACACCTCCCGACCAATCGGCGGTCACACTGGTGCCGGTGGCATACTTCAAGGTTCCGGTGGTGTTAAATTCCAGCGTACCGTTGCCCAGCGCCGTGTTGGTGCCGGCGGTGCCGCCCTGCACGTTGGCGCCGTCTGTGTAAAGGTTCCAATCCCATACGTTCGAGGCCCGCTTGGTAAACGCCACGGTCATGTCGCGCGCCCCACCTTGCGCATCATAAACGCGCACATCGGTGGTGTAGTCAGCCAGTGTCGGGTCGGCCCGAATCGCCGCCAGGCTCGAGGCCAGCGAACCGCTGGTGTCATAGTTGGTGTTCAGCGCGGCGGTGCTGGTCAGGTTCGCGTCAATGGAAAACTCGGTGGTCGGCTGGGCGGAAACACCCACGCTCTGCAATTCCACCGCCTGCAGGTTCTGCACGTTCAGCACGGTGCCGTCGGTGTCGGTGCGCCAGCCTTGCAGGTAGTAACCGTCCGGGTTCACCAGGTAGCCGCTCTTGTCTTCGCTAAAGCTCCCCGCGCGGGTGTAGTAGTAGCTGGTGCTGGTGCCGTTGCTCGCCTGGTCCGCCACGCGGAAGTACCCCTTGCCTGAAATCGCCAGGTCGGTCTTGCTCGATGACGCAATAAAGCTCCCCTGCGCACTTTCGTCGCGCTGCACACTGGTGCCCACACCGCCCGAGTTATAGGCCGTGCCGTTGGCCCCGGCGCTGGTCACCAGCTGGCTGAACAAACTGCGGCTGGCCTTATACCCAATGGTGTTGGTGTTGGCCAGGTTGTCCGAGATCACACTGATCGCCTGCCCCTGTGCGCCCAACCCGCTCACACTGGCGGTCATCGCTCCAAACAAACCCATGTCGTTATCCTTCCTTGTTCTTTGTTAATGGTTAGGAATTATCGCTCGTGGTGTCGCCACCGCCATCGGCACTGGTATCCGTGCCGCCGTTGCCACTGCTGTCGCCGCTGGTGTCGGTGCTGCCGGTGGTGGTAGGCGTGGTGGTGCCGTTGCTGTTCACCGTGCTCACCACACCTGCTTCGTTTTGCACCGCCATCACGTCGCTGATACCAACCTGGCGCCCATCGGTGAGAGAGAGGTAAGCGTTGGTGCCAT
Source organism: Pseudomonadota bacterium (assembly GCA_016125035.1). Taxonomy (GTDB): domain Bacteria; phylum Pseudomonadota; class Alphaproteobacteria; order UBA2136; family UBA6156; genus RFNJ01. The sequence goes on along the minus strand of WGMN01000004.1, from coordinate 67,033 downwards.
CCAGCAGCACGCTGTCCACCTTGCCCAGCGCAAAGGCGCTGCTGGCCACCACCTTGCCATCGGCATCTGCGGCGCTCACTCCAACGGTATAACTTCCGGCGGGCAGCACGTTGCCGTTGTCGTCCTTGCCGTCCCATGTCACCAGGTGGCGGCCGGTGGTGGGGTCCCCGTCAAAGGTGCGCACGGTGGCACCGCTGCTGTCGTAAATGCTCACCTTCACGTCGCGGGCCGCGGGGCCGTCGCCACCGTCCTGCGCCGGCGCAGGCGTCACCGCGTAGCCAAAGGTGGTGTCACCGCTGGCAGCCTTCTCAATCTGGTCACCGGGCACCAGCACGTCCTTGCCGATAAAACTCGCCGCCAGGGTCTGCTGGCCATAAGCCTGCTGGTCAAGCAGCTGAGAAAGATAGTTGTTGCCGTTAATGGTCTGCTCCAACTGGCTGAACTGCGCGATCTGGCTGGTAAACTGGGTTCCGTCGATCGGGTTGAGCGGGTCCTGGTTTTTCAGCTGGGTCACCAGCAATTTCAAAAAGGTGTCAAAGTTCACATTCTTCAGCGCGGCATCGCTGCCGCCGGTGGCCAGGCTGGTCAGTGCCCCGCTCACGCCGTTGGTTGATGTGGTCATCCCCGTTCTCCCCCGTTAAACGCTCATATCCAGCACCCGGTCGGGCGCCACCCAGGCGGCCGCGGGCACTTCAGCCTCCACGCCTGCCGGGGTAAAATCCTCACCCGGCGCGCGCCAGCCGGCCATGCCCTGCGGGTTGGCGTTGCCGCCTTGCCCGTGGCCTTGCTGCTGGTGGCCGTTGTTGCTTAACATCAGGTTAATTCCTTGTTCGCCCAGTTTCATGCCGGCATCTGCCAGCCCATGGCGTAAGCTATGCAACTCGCGTGCCAACTGTTCCACCACCACCGTGCTGTCAGCGGAAATGGAACCATGCACCGCGCCGTCGCGCACACTCAACTCAATGCGCACCTGCCCCAGCTCGGGCGGGTTCAGCGTCATGCGCACGGTGCCTCCACCTGCGTCGGCCAGCGGCTTCATCTGCACGGCCACCTGCTCGGCCACCCGCGCATGCTGGGCGGTGGCCAATTTCTGGCTGAAGGCATCGGCCTGCGCGGCGGCGTCCAACCCGGCATCCGCCACCTTGGCGCTTTGCGCGGCGGCCTGCTGTTGCGCTCCCAGCCAGCTGGCGTCATTGCCGCCATGGGCGGGGCGCACGGCCACCAGGGTCTCGTGGCCGTTGTCGTCGGCCTTCCAGGCAAACACCGTCTCGCCGCTGGGCTTTTCCAGTTCCCTTTCCTTGGCCACCGCCTGCACCTGCTGCGGGGCCGCCACCAACTGGCTCACCTCCGGCTTGGCATCGGCCTGGGCCACCGCCACCGGCGCCGCCGCATCGCTCTGCGCCGTGGCCTTCACCTGCTCGGGCGCGGGCAATACCAGCGCCACCGCGTTGGCACCATCACTGTCTTTGCTCACCTGCACCACCGCCTTGCGCGGCTGCGCATCTTTCCCTTCAATGTCCTTGCCGCCCTTGCCGCTTTTTGCCGCCTGCGGCAGCGCTGTTGCCGCTCCATCAGCACCTTTTTGCAGCGTTTCGCCGCTTTTCGCAGCGTTTTGCCGCACCACCGCGGCCAACAGGTCTTCCCCACTCAACGGGCCGGAAATCTTAAACTTTTCCGCCACATCCACCCGCACGCCCTGTCCTTGGCTGGCCACTTCCACGCGCAACGCCGCCCCACCCTGCTGGCTCATCATCGCCGTCAACAGCATCGCCGCCACGGTGTCGCCCTGTCCCTCATCCATCCCCGATTTCTTCAACAGATCCATCATCGTTTCAACCCGCTGCGCCATCTGCTGCGCCTGGTCGGGGTCCATTCCCAGCTTGGTCAGGGCGGTGGCCAATTCGGCGGTTTTGTCACTACTCCCGACATGCACCCCACCGTCTAAGATCACCTTCTGGAAAACCGCCGTAACCTGCTGCAAAAACGCACTCACCGTGTCGCTATCACCTTGAACATCCACCGCTTTATCATCACCCAACTGCACCTGGGTAGCCTGCAATCCTGCCGCCCCGGCGGCCGTGTCTCCACCCAACAACCCCAGCAAATCCGCACCGGCATCCGTGCCGCCGCCATCCCCCGCCGCACCGCCCAGAAACAACGCAAACAAGCCGTCAATGCTGGTCTGTGTAATCCCGGCGTTGCCGGCCCCGGTTGCCGATGCCGTCATCACCGCTGCAGTTGTTGTCATGGCAACCTGGCCCTCTTTCGCGTACAATCGATCTCACCTGTGCACGCAACCCGCGCGCCGGCGTCCAACCAACAAATGCAAGGCCCATGCCAACGCCGCAGCCCAAAGCCGCCGCCCTGCAATACGATAAATCCAAGCAAGGCGCGCCCACCCTCACCGCCAAGGGGCGGGGTGAGGTCGCTACGCGCATCATCGCCGCCGCGCAAGCCGCAGGCGTGCCCCTGCACCAAGACGCCGACCTGATGGAAATCCTGGATAAGGTCGAGGTCGACACCGAGATCCCGGTCGAGGTCTACGCCATCGTGGCCGAGATCTTCGCCTACATTTACCGCATCAACAAAACCAAGGTCACGCCATGAGCACCCACGCCCCGCTGCTGGAAATCCTGCAAAACCCTAACCACCCGGCCTTCGCCCGCGCGGTGGGGCAACTCGCCTCCATCCTGCCGCAATCACTGCCACCGGAAGAGCTCCCCTCCCTGCTGGCCGAGCTCGAAGCCACCATCGCCATCCTCACCAAAGCCAAAAACGCCACCGGGGAAGAGCTGGCCCAGCTGCGCGCCAAATCCCAGGCCCTTAAATCTTACAGGAGACAATACTAATGCCCCTGCTGCCGCAACTCATGCAAGCCATCGCCGCCCTGGCGGTCACACTCGGCCTGCTGTTCACCGCCGCCTGGGTGGTGCGCCATTACGGCCTGGGCCTCAAGCTGCCCGCACGGCGCGCACCGGGGCAGATGCAACTGGTTGAAAAACTCCCCCTCAACGCCCAAACCACACTGCACCTTGTGCAGGTCAAAGGCAGCCAACACCTCATTGCCACCACCGCACAAAACGCTACACTGCTGGCCACCCTGCCCGGCAGCGGCAACAAGCCAAAAACCAAAAAGAACTCGGCATGACCAAACTCTCCCGCCTCCTTCCCGCCCTTGCCCTCCTCACCCTGCTGCCGGCACTGGCCATGGCGCAAAGCGCCGGGCCGCTCAACCTCAACATCGGGTCCGACCTCCTCAGCTCGCAACGCCTGTTCCAACTCATCACCCTGGTCACGGTGCTGTCGGTGGCACCCAGCCTGCTGCTCATGGTCACCAGCTTCACACGCATCATCATCGTCTTCTCGTTTTTGCGCAGCGCGCTGGGGCTGCAATCCTCTCCCCCCAACGCGGTGATGGTGGGCCTGGCGCTGTTTCTCACCAGCTTCATCATGGCTCCCACCTTCACGCAGTCCTACCAACAGGGCGTGGCCCCCTACCTCAACCAGCAAATCACCGAGCAACAAGCTTGGGACCGCACCACCCGCCCCTTCTCGCGCTTCATGCTCGCCAACGTCCGCCCGCAAGACCTCGACCTCTTCATCTCGCTGCTGCAACCGGCCGAGCGCAAAGCCGTGGTGCTGCCGGGGCCCAAAATCAAGCCGGAGCAAATCAACGTGCCGCTGCAAGCCCTCATCCCCGCCTTCATGATCTCCGAACTCCGCCGCGCGTTCGAGATCGGCTTCCTCATCTTCCTACCCTTCCTGGTGATAGACCTCGCGGTGGCCAGCATCCTCATGAGCATGGGGATGATGATGCTCCCCCCTGTCACCGTGGCGCTGCCCTTCAAGGTCATCTTCTTCGTGCTGGTCAACGGCTGGTACCTGCTCACCGGCACCCTCATCGCCTCCTTCCAACCCCCTTTGTGAAATGGCCTTTATCTATTACGCCTACCTTTAAATGGCTCACCCAAACCCACGCCGGCGCGGCTGTCATCCCGGAAGGTGGATGGGTCGGAAAACGTCCTTCACGTTTTCCGGGGCACCCATCCCCTGTCCGGGACAAGCCCTCACCTTATAAGGCATAGCTTAAGAGGATCCTAAACCCATGCCCTTCCTCCCCCTCTCCTTCTTCAACCGCCCACCCGAAGTCGTCGCCCCCGCCCTGCTCGGGCAAGAACTCACCCACACCCTGCCAAACAGCACCACCCTCTCCGGCCTGATCGTGGAAGCCGAAGCCTACCACGCGCAGAATGACCCCGCCGCGCACAGCGCCCGCGGCCCCACCCCCGCCACCTGCGCGCTGCGCATGGGCCCGGGCACACTTTATATTCACCCCATGCGCGCCTACGTCGGCATGGATATCGTCACCGCCCATGGCTCAGTGCTGCTGCGCGGCATCCTGCCCCGCCAAGGCTTCCCACCACATACTCCGGCCCTCCACGGCCCCGGCAAACTCTGCCGCACGCTGCAAATCACCAAAGAGCACTACGGGCTCAACATCACAGATGAAACCTCGCCCTTACGCCTCTTCGCCCACCCCGCACCACCACCGGCTTCCATCCAAACAACCCCGCGCATCGGCATCACCAAAAACAAAGAAGCGCTCCTGCGCTTCACAATAAGAGAAGAGGAATGGGGGTAAGAACTAAGCCCTATACCTGGGCGCGCCGTTTCATCAAACCTCCCAACATGCGCCCAATTTCTCAGTAAGCTTCCGCCATTCTTTTTCCGTCTTCAGGAGAGATGTATTTTAACGCCACCGCAAACTCCAACCACACCTCAACTTCAGACGCAGAACCAGCCGCCATATTCAAAAAGCGTTTTTGCTCCGCATCTCCCGTTCTTCCCAGTCCTTCCGCAATATTGGCGCAAATCCCCTTACTTGCCCGCCGTATCTGATCGGCAAGCCCCCTCATTTGTTCCTTCTGCGGCCAAACCTCCGCCAGGGTATGGATCTCTAAAGCCAGAGTAAACGCCTTCTTATAAACCTCAAGCTGATTATACTTCACTTTCCTCCCCTTTCTTCCTAGTCCCTAGTCCCCAGCCCCTAGCCCCTAAATCACCGGCGGCGGCAACAGCTCCATATACTTCATCTTGTTGTCATAATCCTCGCGCTCTTCCAGCACCTTCTTGCGCTGGGCACGCAACGCGTTCACCTGGTCGGTCAGGCTGTTAATGTCCGCCAGTGCGCCGGTCAGCGGCGCCATCACGCCCCCACCTTCGGTGCTGGCAATACCTGTCCCGGCGGCCACCGCGTTTACGCCGTCTGCCAATTTGGGCAAACCTGCCAACGCTTTCTCATAACGCGCCTGCAATTTCTCCAGCGCATCGCCATCCTTCATCTGGCCATAGGCATAAGCCAGGCGGAACAGGTCCAGCTGCGCCTCACTGTCCTTGGCCAACATCTCATCCGTCACCCCGTCCAGCGCCTGTTTCAACCCGTCCGCCGCGCCGCTCCAGTTCTTCAGCTGCCAATCGGCATCCACGCGCAGCTGCAACGCCTGGCTGCCTTCCACGCCTTGCAGCGCGCGCTTGGCACTGTCGTAGTGGCCCAAATCCATCAACGCTTCGGCCTGTGCCAATTTCCATGCCCGCTGCTGGTCGGTTCCGCTGGCCACCTTCTCCCATTTATCCAGCAACTTCAGCGCATCGCCGGCACGGCCCTCGCGGCGGTAAACCTCGGCCAGCAACAACGCCAAGCGCCCCTGCGCCGCCCGGTCCAGCGGGCGGTAGGCCAGCTGCTGCTCCAAAATGGGGGCGGCGCGCGCCCACAACGTGTTGTCGGCCAACATCTTCGCCACAGCTTCCTGCACGCTGTCACCGCGCACATCGTTGGGCACCAGTTCACGGAAATCATAATAAAGCCCCAGGTACGTCAACGTGTCATAGCTGCGCGGGTTCTCGGGGTCAAAAACATCCACAAATGCCTGGGTCATGCGGTCGGTCACCGCATTCAGGTCGGGTATGTTCGGGTAGGCGCGCACCAGCGTCTGCCAGCGCTCCAGCGCCTCGCGCGGTTCACCGGCCTTCTCGTACAAATCGGCCAGCACACCCAGCACATCACGCTCCAGGCCGTCGCCGCGCCAATCCAACCACAACTGCTCCAGGTAGTTCTTCTCCTGCGCGTCAGAGATCTCATGCCGCTGCGCCAACATGCGCACAAACTCAAACTTGGCACGGTAGGCGGTCACCGGGTCCACTTTGGTGGCCTCCGCCGCACTGGCCAGGTCATTCAACCCTTCACGCTCATCCGGCGTGCCCATGCGCACCAACCCCTGCAACCGCACCAGCGCCGCGGGCGCCTGCCCCACCGGATACTGGCTCACCAGCGTGTCCACCACCTTGCCCGCCACCTTCTTGTCGCCCACCATCACCAGCGAGGTCGCCTGCGCCTGCTGGGCAAACGCCCGCAAATAATCCGGGTACTGCGGCAAAATGCCCCGCTGACGGGGCCACTCCTTCAACGCCACACCATAATCTTCCCGCTCGGCGGCGGCCACCGCCCTCCATAACTGGGCGTGCGGCGCCAACGCTCCTCCCTGGTCAAAGGCGTGCGCGGTCCCCTCCTGATGCATAGCCAACTGCGCCAATCCCCAATAAAGGCGCGCCACGCCATCGGCGGGCAAACCATCCTCGCGCTTGTCCATGGTTTGCATCACCCCAATGGCTTCCTGCGGGCGCTGCCACGCCAGGTAAAAAGCCACCAGGTCGCGCTTGGCATCGCGCGCCATCCCGGTGGTGGAAGCCTCCGCCACCGCATGCATGCGCTCGCTCAACGCGGTGGTGTAATCACCTTCCCGCGCGGGGAACAACTGCTCCACCACCGCGCCATCCACCTCTTCTTCGCTCACCGGCGGCACCTGCGCGCGGGCGCCATGGGTTTCTCCGCCGCGCAGAATATCCGCCGGCACGGTCACGCTCACCAACGTGCCGGGCACATAAATGCCGTCCACTTCCCCCACCGGATAAGCCTGCATCACCGCTTCACCTTCGGCCTTGGGGGTGGGGGTGGCGGCAATCGCTTCCGCACCGTGAGTAGCCACTTTACCTTCATCGCCTTGCACCACGGCGGCACTCACCACACCTGCCGGAGCCTCCAACTTAGGTGCAACTTTTTGCACATCACCGGATGCCGGCTCCAACTTCGCCAGCATCTGCCCCACACTCACCGGGGCCATGCCTTCGGCGGCGGGCTTCTTCACCACGGTTATCTTGGAAACATCACTCTCTCCCCCCGTGGTTCCCCCCTCAACCTTGGCAGATACCTCGCTTCCCCCGCCGGGCAAGGTGCCGGCCTTCACCGCGCCCACCACGCTGCCGTCCACATATTCCGGGCTGGGCACAGTGGCCACCACCCAGCTCTTGCCGTCCAGATCAATCTGCCGACGCGCCACCGCCTTGCCATCCACGCGCCAACCATCTTTCAGCAACAGCGCGCCTACTTTCTTTTGCGCCGGTTCTCCCTCGCGCACCAGCCACTGGTTGCCCTGCTGCAGCACGCTCCAGCCGCCCATCTGCCCTTTAAGGGAAATCCCGTGCATGCCGTTCTGATAAACATAATCCCCCTGCCAGGTGGTGGGCAGCCCTTCAATCTCAACATCCCCGGTACCGTCTGCCAAAATCACCATGTGGTCGTGGTCGGGCTGCCAGGCCACCAGGCGGGGCGCATCCACCTTCACCACCACTTTACCTGCGGCGGTGTCCACGCTCACGTGCGCAAGGGCATTGGCCGCCATGGCCAAACCCAGCGCGCACAATCCCAGCAGGCGTTTCAACTAGTTCCCCTTAATCACCAATTCAATGGCGTCCATCTTAGCACCAACCACCTCCCCCAGCACCGCCTTATTGCCCACTCCGGCCAAATCCGCTGCCGCAATTGCAGCCACGCGGGCGCCGTCGCGCAGGCGCGCGGGCTCGCCCACACTCACGCGCACGGCCACGTCGTTTTTCCACGCACGGGTCACCGCACCCAAACGCTGCCAGGCGGCCTGCTGCGCGGCGCGGTCCAAAGTCCACAACGCGGCCGGCACGGTGTAGAGCATCTCATCCGCCGCCTTGTCCTCGCGCCCGGCCAACGCGTCCCACACCTGGTCGCCTTTCAGCCGGTTGCGCAACAGGCTGTCCAGGTAGGGCAGCACATCACGCTGCACCGCCACCACCGCCACACCGTTGGCCTGGCCGGCAGGTATAACGGGGATAACCGCCGTCTCCGGGTTAAACGCGGCGCGGAACCCGCCCGAGAGGCGGTGCCACGCGCCTAAATCAATCACCTGGGTGGAATAAACCAGCACAAAAAAGCCCACCAGGATCCCGGTCAGATCCACAAAGCTAAACAACCACGCCGCACGGCGCGGCGCGGCCTTGGGGGCATCAAGCTCCTGCCACAGCGCGGTGGCGGGCGGCGCGGCTTCAGGGCTGCCCATCTGCTTCGCCCCTTATCTCCGTGGCGCCGCCTTGCAGGCCCAGGTTTTGCAAACTTGTCCCCGCTCCGGGCGCGGTCTCGGCCCCCGGCACAAAGGTTATGCGCACGCCGTCCGCGCCATCGCGCATACCCACCAGCCCCACTTCGGCGGCCAGGGCGGCGGCGTTGGCGGCCAGGCTTCCATCATTCAGGCTGCCTTGTATCTCCCAACTCACTTTGGCGTCATTGCCCGCCGCCGCCTTCAGGTTGCGCACCAACTCGGGCTGCACCAACTTGCCGCCTGCAAACAACGCGGCGCTGGGCAGGGTCATCACCAGCCGCTGGGCATCCACCTCCAGCGGCACGGTCTGCAAATGCAGCCGGTTAACCACCAGCCCCTGCACCCGCGCGCCCACGCTGTCCTGCCAACGGTCCTTGGGCACCCACGGCGCGGTGGCATGCTGCAGGTCGGTGGCGGGGCCTTTAATGTCATAACCTTCACGCACCTGCGCCAGCACGTCGCGGGCATGCTCGCTCTCGCGCGTGGCCAGGCTGTTTAAAAGGATGAAGAACGCCAGCAGCAAAAAGTTAAGCGAGAGCATCAATATCGGCGAGCCATCGCCGCCATGCGGCGCGCGCCCCAACCGTACCTGCATCAACCCCGCCATGGTGCCCCCCTTGTGCGTTCTAGGCGCTGGCCGTCACGGCCATGTCCTTCATCAAAAACGGCACATCCAAGATCATATGCACCTTGCCGTCGCCGGTAATGGTGGCGCCAGAGATCGCTTTGTTGAACTCAAACGCATTGGTCACCGGCTTGATCACCACTTCCTCCTGGCCCAGCAGCGCGTCCACCACCAGCCCCATGGCACTGCCGGCTTCACGCACCACCACAATAAAGGCACGGTCTGCACCCTTGGCACTCTTGGGCGCCGCCACCGCCTGCTGGTTCAGCGCCACCACCTTTTCCAGATCATCCAGGCTCAGGCTTTCGGTGGGTTCAATCGGCGCCTGCGGCTTGCCACGCGCAGGCGCGTTGTAGCCGCGCACCATGCCGTGCTTGGTCAACTTACCAAGGTAGAACAACGGCAACGGTTCGCCGCGCAGTTCAATCACATCCTGGTCGTTCACACGGTGGATATTCGCCGTCTGGTACTTGATCACTTCCGAGATATCGCCAATGGGTATGGCAAAGCCTTCGTCGCTGGCCCCCACGATCAGCGCGTTCACAATCGCCAGGGTCAGCGGCATGTAAATGCTAAAGCAGGTCCCCATGCCCAACTCGCTGCTCACCTCAATGCTGCCTTGCAGGTTCATCACCTTGGTGTTCACCACGTCCATGCCCACCCCGCGGCCCGACACATCGGTGATCTTCTCGGCGGTGGAAAAACCCGGCGCCATAATCAGCCGGATCGCCTCATCGTCGCTCATCGCCGCAGCCACCGCTTCGCTCACAATGCCCTTGCCCACGGCAGCCTTGCGGATGCGCACCGGGTCAATCCCCCGGCCATCCTCCTGCACCTGGATCACCACGTTGTTGCCCTCGTAAAAAGCGCGCACCACCAGGGTGCCTTCCACGTGCTTGCCGGCGGCGCTGCGCTCTTCCGGGCCTTCCAGGCCGTGGTCCAGCGCATTGCGTATCATGTGCACCATCGGGTCGGCCAATTCCTCCACCAGGCTCTTGTCCACCTCGGTCATCTCACCTTCAATAATCAGGTTCACTTCCTTCTTCAGCTGGGTCTTCAGCTCACGCACCTGGCGCGGAATCTTGTCGAACACCTTCTTGATCGGCTGCATGCGGGTCGAGAGCACGCTCATCTGCAAATCCTGCGTCACGCGGCTGAACTGCTCCATGGTGCCGTAGATCATCGGCGCGTTATCAAGCGTCTCAACCACCCGCTTCACTTCGGGCAGGTTCAGCTGGCGCATAAAGGTATTGCGCGCCAACACCAGCTCGCCCACCAGGTTCATCACCTTGTCCAGGCGGCTGGTTTCCACACGAATGGTCTCATTGCCGCCATCCTCGCCGCGCCGCCCACCTTGGCGACGGTCATCCCCGCCCTGCCTGCGGTCATCGCTCTTGCGCTGTTCGGGCACCTCGCGCGCCATCGCCCCGGCGGGCACCGCCGCGGGCGCCGCCGCCGGTGCCGCGGGCACCGCAGGTGCGGCAGCCGGGGCGGCACTGCCTCCAGCCTCTTTGTCGCGCTCGGGCGCCAGGGTCGGGTCGTTCAGCACACTGGCCAGCAAATCGGCATTGGCACCGGCCGCAGCCACCACCGCCGGCGCGGCTTCTTTTAGTGCGGGCTTTGCCGCCGCGGCTCCGGCAGCATCCTTGTCGCGTTCGGGGGCCAACTCGGGGTCGTTCAACACATCGTCCAGGCTGATCGCGCCGGGCGTCTGCGGCAGCGCTTTGCCGCTTTCCGCCGCTTGTTGCAGCGGCGCGGCCGCCTGCGGGGCCACAACAGGTGCCTCTTTTGCCGCTTGCGGCAGCGTTTCGCCGCTTATTGCCGCCCCTTTTCCACTCGCCAACGCTTCCAAAACGGCACGCAATGGCGCGGTATCCACCCCCGCATCGTCCTCGCGCCGCTTCTGGTAACCCAACAATTCCTTCAACAAATCAGTCGTTTGCAGCAACGCATCCATCACCGGCTTGGTCACATTCACCCGGTCGTTGCGCACTTCGTCCAGCAAGTTCTCCCCGCCATGGGCAAGTTTAGCAATCTTTTCAAGCCCTAAGAACCCAGCCCCACCCTTCAACGTGTGCAACATGCGGAAGATACGGTCCACCGTCTCGCGGTCGGTTTCACCACCGTCAGCCAACGCTTCAAGCTGGATAAGGTCCTGTTCCAGCGTATCTAAATTCTCATCCGCCTCGGTAAAGAACTCTTCCAGGATCTCGTTCAGCTCGTCGCCACCCACATCCATATTCACGGCCCGGGGTTTCCTCTTTTGTTATGCATTGTTAGCACCATCCTAATCCAACCCCCGCACCCCCGGCACCCCCTTGCACAAACAAAGGGCGGCCACCCCGGCCGCCCCGCAACAAAGGTCTTACCTAAACCCCTAAAAGGGCACGTATGCGCATGCCGATTTTCTCCAACGGCAGCACTTCATCCGCGCCACCAGCCTCCAGCACCGCACGCGGCATGCCGTACACCACGCTGCTGGCCTGGTCCTGCGCAATTACGTGCGCCCCGGCTTTTTTCAACGCCACAAACTCGCGTGTGCCGTCATTGCCCATACCGGTCAACATCACCGCCAGAACATGCTTGCCAAGGGTGGTGCGCACGCTTTCCGCCAGCACATCCACACTGGGCTTGTAAGGGCTCTCACCCTTGTCTTCATCCACGCTCACCCCGGTGGCACCCACCCGCAGGTGGTAGCCTCCCGGCGCAATATAAACAACCCCCGGCTGCATCACCTCACCGTGGGCAATTTCCTTCACCGTCGGCGTGCAGGTTTCGTCCAGACGGTGGGCCAGCGCCTTGGTAAATTGTGCGGGCATGTGCTGCGCCACCACCACCGGCACCGGCAGGTTTTTCGGCAACTGGCTAATCACCGTCTGCAAGGCTTTTGGCCCTCCGGTAGAGCTTCCAATCACCACAATCCGCGCATCCACTTTGGTCACCCCGCTTACCGGCGGCAACCCAACCTTCAAGGGCGCCGGCGCACTTATGCGCGAGGTCTTGCTCGCCCCGGTGGCGGCCAGCAATTTCTCGTGCAAATTCTCGGCACCCTTAAAAATATTGTTGTCCTTGTCGCTCAACGCCTTGGGCAAAAAATCCACCGCTCCCAGCTCCAACGCCTTCATGGTGCTCTCAGCGCCGGCTTCGGTCAGGGTCGAGACCATAATCACCGGCGTCTTCACGCTGGCCATAATCTCCTTCAACGCTTCCAGCCCGTTCATTTCGGGCATTTCAATATCCAGCGTCATCACATCGGGCTTCAGGGCTTGGGCTTTTTCCACCCCTTCGCGGCCGTTGCGGCCCACATCCACTACCTTAAAGCGCGGATCACGCTCAATCATGCGCACCAGGGCCCCCCTCATAAACGAGGAGTCATCCACCACCAATACGCGAATAGGTTCAGCCATTACAAAAGCTTACTAAGTATATCGTCAATGTCGTCCTGTTCCAGCCCCTGGCCGCTCAGCTGCGGGCCGTTAAGCAAGGCGGCGTCTTCTTGCAGTTCAGCCTTGGTGGCGTCGTCCAGTTTGCCTTCGTTTTCCATCAGGCCAAACACCACCACCATGCGCAATACCTGACGCTCCACTTCCTGCAAGGCTTTCACCACTTTCTGGATACGCTGTACGGTAATGTCCTGGAAGTTACAGGCCTCGTAAATGTGAGTGATGCTGGTCATCGCCTCGGTAATGCCATCATCCACACCGGCCAGGGCATCGGGGTCCAGCGGCGGGTCCATATTCACCAGACGCTCGCGGATGTTATTGTGGAAGGTGGAAAGCTTGTCGCACTCATCCATAATCTTGCCGGTGGCCTGCTCGGTCATCTGCACAATGGCATCCAGGTGGTTGCTGGCGGTGGGCAACTGCTGGTTGGCAATGTCGCTTTCCTTCACCTGCTGCAGTTCTTTTTTCGCGGCAGAGATGAACTTCGCCAGCTCTCCCAGCTCATGATAAAGCTGGCTGGTGCTTTGCGCCCCCTTGCTCACATCGTGCTGGCCGAACATGGTCTTCACCGCTTCCACCAAGTCCCACACCTGCTGGGCGGGGATGGTATCGCCGGTCTGGCTTGCTTCCAGCATTGCAATACGCTGGCTAAGGGTAAGTTCGGGCATGTTACGCGGCCTTTTTGTTAAACAAGTTTACAGGTTTGTTGTTGTTAAAAATCACCGACAACCTTGGTCAGCTTCTCCTTCAACGTGGCGGCGTTGAAAGGCTTGACGATATAGTTGGAAACCCCGGCCTGCACCGCGGCGATCACGTTCTCGCGTTTGCCTTCGGCGGTCACCATAATAAAGGGCAACGCTTTAAAGCGGTCTTCGCTGCGCACTTTTTTCAGCAAATCGATGCCGGTCATCTTGGGCATGTTCCAGTCAGAAATCACAAAGTCCACCGGTTCAGCCAGCAAACGGTCCCAGGCGGTGGTGCCGTCATCAGCTTCCACCATGTTGGTAAAGCCCAACTGGCGCAGCAGGTTTACAATAATGCGCCGCATGGTCTGGGCATCATCTACCACCAGAATCCGCATATTCTTGTCTACGGGCATAAGTCTCGTCCTTATTGTTCTTGGGTGTTGGCAAACATGGGGGCCTGCGCAACCTCTGGTAAACTCTTGGGGGCCTCCGCAAATCAAACCTGACAGGGGCTCCGTTGTCCGCATCGTAAGCAAAGTGGCGAGGCTTTTCCAGCCCCGCAACCAGTTCCCCCGCCCTACCGTGGCCCCTCGGCAACCTTACATTTTCCCCATTAGAGGGGGGTGGTGGGGCTCACCTGCGGCAACGGCGTCTGGTCAGCCATCATTTCCGAGAGCACGCGCGCCTTGGCCGGATCGAGCGATTCCATGATCTTGCCACTCTTCTTCGGCGGCATACGCTTAAGCACATCCAGCACAATGGCATTATCCAACTTGTTCAACACCCCGGCGGCAGTGGCGGGCTTCATCGCGCCGTAAATACTCGCCAGCTGGTCCAGTTCCTTGTCATCCTTGCCCGAAACATTCTTCAACAACCCTTCCAGCTCGGTTTTCAAGGCCTGCAGCTCGGCCACCCGCCCGTTCAGGCGCTGTTCCATCAAATCCACCAACTTTTCGCGCAACTCCACCGCTTGTGTGTGGCGCTCCAACTCCACCCGCTGCTGCTCCAGCTCCATCAGCAGCTGGGTTTCGGTGGGGCTGTAAACCCGCTCCTGGTTGGCGGGCAAACCGCCCTCATCCTTGGCCGCATCTCCGGCACTGGCGGCGGCTTCGCCTTCCTTGGGCTTGGCCGCTGTTTCTTCGGCCCACAACGGGGCCACCAATGGCCCTGCCAGCAGCACCAAGGCCAAGCACAGGCGCAACATCAACCGGCCACTTTCTGCTGCAATTCAAGCTCCGCCTGGGTCACCGGCCCCATGCGCTTACGTCCGGGCTTGCGCATCGGCGTCACGTTGTCGGGCTTTTGCTGCAACCCGGCCAGCAGGTCTTCCAACGGGTCATGAGAAGGCTCGCTCAGCTGCACCGCTTTGCCGTTGGCCCCCGCCACCTCTTCCACCATTGCCACCACTTCACCGCGCCGTGGGGGCTGCCCGGCCTCCAGCTTGGCAGCCAGCTGCTCTGCCCGCTGCAGTAAAAATTGCAATTCCACCCGCACTTTCCCACCTTCGCTCAACAGGCCAGAAAGCTCGGGCCCATGCGCAACCAGGTTCTTTTTCAATTCCTCCAGCCCGCGCCGCGCGGCCATCAGCTGTTCGGCCATGGTTTCGGCCAGCAAGGGGGCCTCGCGCACACTGGCCTTCCAGTCACGCAGCTGCCACCACAACGCCATCAGCAGGCCGGCCACCAGGCCCAACAGCACCACGCTTAAAATGTTCAGATAAAGATCCATCTCAACTTTGCTTCATGTTGTTCAAATCAGTAATGGTATGGTTCACCTTCACCGCTTTAAAATCCAGAGACCTCCCCATCGTCCCCACCAACTTCAACACACCGCCACATTCCAGCTGTATCGGCGAGTACTCGCGCGCATTCAGCACCACGGTGTCACCCACGCGCCATTCCAACACTTCCGAGAGCGGCAACGTCATCTTGTCCAACACCGCGTCCAACCGCATGGTGGTATGATAAAGCTCCTGGCTCAGGTGGTTTTCCCAGATGTTGTCCTGGCCGAACTTCTCCCCCATGAACTGCTGCAAAAGCTGCTCACGGATAGGCTCCAACGTGGCATAGGGCAAACAAAACTGCATTTTGCCCTCGCGGCCTTCCAGGTTCACCTTCACGGTCACCAAAATGGCCACGTTGGCCTCCTGGCTGATCACCGTAAAGCGCGGGTTCACTTCCATGCGCTCGGCCTTGAACTGCACCGGCGCGATCGGCCCGAATGACTCTCCCAGATCCTTCAACACAATCTCGGTCAAGGTGTCCAAAATCTTGCGCTCAATGGCGGTGAACTGCCGCCCGCTGATCGGCACGGGCTTCGATTTCCGCCCCCCCAGCATCACATCCACCACGGCATAGATCAGGCTGCTCTCATAAACCAGCAGCACATAGTCATCCAACCCCACCGCATTCACCACCACAATGCCCGCGGGCAGCGGTATCTGGTTCAGGTAGTCGCCAAAGCGCACGCTGGTCATGTTCATCACCGTCACGTCCACGTTGTCGGCGGTGTAGTGGCGCAAGCTGGTAGAGAGGATGCGCTCAAACTTATCGTAAACCACCTCCAGCATCGGCAGTTTTTCGTAGTTCACCACACTCTGGTCCAGCAGGGCCTTCACCCCGCGGCTCTGGCCGTCACCTGCGCCTTTGTCCACCCCCAGCAGGCTGTCAATTTCGTTCTGGTCGAGAATTTTCTGCCCTTCAACCGACCCTTCCCCCGCAGGCGCGCCATCGCTGCCCGCGGCATCGCCGCTGGCCATGTTCTGCCACTCTTTCAGCAGCTCTTCTTCGCTCTTTTGCGGGGCGTCTGTCTGGTCGCTCATGGGGCTACGGTTGTTGTTGTGTGTGCCAGTCTAACATACCATCCCTTCAATATACAGGGTGTGCGGCGCTCTTTACTGCACCACCAGTTCGCGCACGTAAACCGCCTTAATGGTGGCGGGCTCCATGCTCTGGCTGGCGCGGCGCAACAGCCCCTCCTTCACGCGGAACAACGCCGCACTGCCCTGCAAATCGGCAGGCCGCAACTGGCGCAAAAAGCCGTTCCAGTCATCCTGCAGGCGCGGCAGCAGCTTTTCCACCACCGCAACGTCTTCCTTGCGTCCCAGCTCAAGCGCCAATTTCACTTTCATAAAGTGCTGGGTGGAAGGCTCCTCGCCCAGCAAATTCACGGTAAATTCGGGAATATCCATCATCGCCACTTCAGGCGCAGAAGTGGCAACCTGGTCTTCATGCTTGCCGCCGCCCACAAAAAACACCACGCCCACCGCCACAACAATGCCCACCACGGCCACAATGCCGCTCACGATCATCAGCATGCGCTTTTTCTTGGCCTTGCCGGCATCTTCGGGCACGGCCCCCTCGGCACCTTCGCCGGCGGGCTTGGCCTGCTCGCCTTCGGCGGCGGCCTCCTGTTTCTCCGGCGCGGGGGTGGCTTCGTCAGCCATCAACGGGGGCTTTCCTTGTTATTGTCATTTTGTGCATTGTGCCAAAGGCAGTCCATAAAAAAAAGGCCCCTGCCCGCCAAACCGCCATATAGCTGAAATTACATTATTTTAGGCCACCGCACTGCGCCGCACCGGCACAGCCTCATCCTGGCTGGCGGCGGGGGCCGCGGCAGGCACCGCCGTCTGCATGGCGTTGCGCTCGGCCAGCTGGTACCAGCTGGCACGCAAGGTGCGCAAGTGTTCCACCACCTCATCACAGCTGGCGGTATCGTTCTTAAAGTCAACTTCCATCAGCTTCTTCAACACAAAGGTATAAATCCGCTGCAGGCGGGCGGCCACTTCGCCTCCCTTCTCCATGTCCAAAATTTCCAGCAAATACCCTACAATCTCCATCGCCCGCCGGTTGGCCTTGTAGCGGCCTTCAATGTCCCCTTGGCCAATCGCCTCACGCGCCCGCAGCACAAACTTAATCGCGCCGTCATAAAGCAGCACCAGTTGCTGCGCGGGCGTGGCGTTTTCAATCTGTCGCCGCAGGTATTCATGGGTCAGGTTGCGCGGGTCAGTCATGCCTAGTTACTGCTCTTGTTGCCGGCGTCAATAAAACCCTGCACCGTGCTCTGCACGCTCTGCAACTTGGCCAACGCCGTTTCCATGGCGGTGAACTTGGCTTCCAAGGTGCTCCGCGTGGTTTCCAGGCGGGCATCAATGGTGTCCACCCGGTTCTGGTAATCGGTGTTCTGCGACTGCAAGTTAGTCACCAGGGTATCAATACGCCCGGTAGTGGCAGTGGTCACACTGTTAAAGTAGTCATAAAACTGGTCGGCAACACCGCGCGTCACGGTCACCGCAATGTCGTCCACACTGCCCAGGCTTGCCCCACCGCTAAAAAACAACTGCAACCCGTTGGCGGCGGTGGTGTCGTTGGCAATCAGGCTCTTGCCGGCCAGGGTCACACTGCCGTCGCTGGCTCCACCACTTCCGGCTCCGGCGCTGGTTTGCAGGTTGGCGTCGGTAATGTTGCCGTCCACATCGGTACCTGCCACATTCAGGTAATAAGTACCGTTGGCGGTGTCGGCGGTACGGCCCAGCACGGTCACGCGGCTGTCGCTCACGCTGCTGCTAAAGGTGAACAACTTCTTCACCTGGTCCACATTGGTCAAAAGCTTGCTATCGATAATCGAGTCATCGATCGCCAGGCTGTAATCCTGCTGCACCACCACACCAATCTGGCTCAAACTCTGGTAGCCATCGGCGGCGCTGTCCACACTGGTGGCCATAATGTCTCCCAACTTGCCCATCACTTCGCGCATCATGCTGTCGTAGGCCAGGGGGCCAACTTCGTTGGGGTCCACGGTGCCATCGCCATTGCGGTCGCTGGCGGTGCGCTGATCGGTGTAAAAAGTCCTCAAATCGTTGTAGGCGGTCACAAAGTTGCCCACAGCGGTCTTAATGGTGTTCAGGTCCGGCTCAATTTTCAGCGTAATTTCGGTGTTGGGCTCGCCTTTAAGCAAACTCAGCGTCACACCGTCAATCACATCACTTATCTGGTTGGTCTGACGCTCAATGCCGGGAATACCGTCCACATCAATAATCGCGTTCTTGGCGGGCTTAAGCTCGTTGGCGATCACCGTGCCGCTGCCGGTGGTCAGGCCAAGGCTGTCCAGGGTGGCGCCATCGCCGCCCAGGGTCATGGCATTGTCTTCACCTGTGGTGTTCGAGGTCAGCACCAGGTAGTTGGTGGCGGCATCCGCACTCACAATGGTGGCGGTCACCCCGGCCCCAGAGTTGTTAATGGCGCTCTTCAAATCCAAAAGGGTAGAGCTCGCGCTCACCACAATGTTCTGGCCGTTGATGCTAAAAGTCCCGGCGGTGGCGCCCAACCCGCTCAGGGCGGTGGTGGTGCTGCTAAAGCTGCCGGTGCGTATCTGGTGGGCCTGGGCCAGCTGCTCAATGGTAAAGGTGTGGGTGGCGGCCTGGGCGGTATTGCTGATGGAAGTCAGCACCAGGCTGTCCACGGAAGACGGCACAAAACCCGAAGGCGCGGTATCCAGCGCCGCAGTGGTGCCGCTGGCGGTCTTGGCGTTAAACACATTGGTGGTCGATCCCGGCGCGCCGCGCAACGCATCCAACGCGGTGGTCACCGCCTGCACCTTGGTTTTCAAATCACCGTAGGCTGTGGCCAGGGTGTTGTTGGTTTTAATGTTGTTTTCCAGTGTCACGGCGGGGGCGCGCTTGGCGGCGATCTGGGCGTCGATCAGGCTCTTCCAGTCAATGCCGGATGAAAAGCCGGATACGCTCAACTTACCGTCGCTGCCAACGGTGATCCCACTGGTGTTGATACTGCCTAGCGCCATGGCCGTCCTGCCTTGCTGTTATTGTGTGCCGTCATCGTCATACCTGACCATCCACGACCACCCCGGTAACCTTCTGCTGCGCCGCAAACATACCGAGCAAATCCGGGGCAGTGTAGGCTTTTACCACCTTCCCCGTCCCGCCCTCGCGCAAATCTGCCTGAAAAACAGGCGCTCCCTGTGACGTATCGGCCACCACCGCCATATCCAG
Source organism: Pseudomonadota bacterium (assembly GCA_016125035.1). Lineage (GTDB taxonomy): Bacteria > Pseudomonadota > Alphaproteobacteria > UBA2136 > UBA6156 > RFNJ01. The sequence continues at coordinate 47,810 of WGMN01000004.1, read as the reverse complement.
CCCCTCGTGCGCCAACGCCTTGCGGTAGTAGGCGGCCACCCTGGTCACGGCGGTGCCCACCGCCTGGTCCAGGCTGAACATGCTCGGCAAAACCGCGGGTTTCCAAGGTTCGGCAGGCTTTTTCGCCCCACCTTCCCTGGCGGGCTCGCCCATCTCCTCGCGCGCCGCTTGCGCGGCCTGTTTGGCAAGCTCCGCTGCCAGACCGATCTTTGCCAAGGTTATGCCACTCCGTCATTCATCATTCCTTTCCCCGCCAACCTTACGAGTTCCTCAGCAGTTCCATCAACATGTCGGGCAAACGGTTGGCCCTGCTCAGCATCGCCACACTGGCCTGGAGCATCGCCTGGTTGTTGGTGAAGTCAGAGATCTCCGCCGGCACATCCACATCCAGCAGAGAACTCATCGCACTGGTGTTGTTCTCGCTCACCACCCCCAGGTTGTTCGATACCTGCTCCATGCGCAGCTGTTGCGCCCCCACGTTGGCGCGCCCCTGGTTCAAAATGTCCATGGCCCCCTGCAAGGTTGCCACCGCGCCCAAGGCGCTGCCCTGGGTGCTTATGTTGGTGGCGTCAAGCCCCAAGGCTTTCAAGGTTACCGCCGGCACATCCACGTACAAAATGTCACGGCCCGGCTCAATGCCGGTGCCAATCTTGTAGGTCAAACGGGTGGCGCCGTTGTCATCTTGGTAGGCGGCGCCAAACACGCCGCTGCCCAGGCTCAACGCCAGGCTGCCTGTATCCGCACTGGTGGTGCTCACCGCGCCAGATGTCCAGGTCCCCACCAGCTGGGTGCCGCCTCCTGGCATATCCACATAAATCCCCACGCTGTTGGTGCCGGCGGTCACCAGGGTGTCACTGGCCGCGCCGCTGGCGGTTTGGGGGTTGCTGCCCACCTTGTAACTCACTCCGGGCAACGCACCCAACTTCACGCTAGTGCCATCACTCACCACCGGCACGGTCAACACCCCGCTGGCGTTGTCATAGCCGGTGGTCAGCGCCCCCAGCGAGGGCACAGTGGCCAGCGGCACACCTGTGGCCTGGGTGGTAAAGGCCGGCGTGGCAATGGCAATGTTAGAGGCATTCACCGTCAACACCGGGGCCGGCCCAATATCGGTGCCACGGTCAAAGTTGCTGTCCAGGTGCATGGTCACCCCCAGGCTGGCAAAGCCCAGGTCCATGCCCTGCGAGGGGTCCAGGTTCTGGCCGGTACCGGCAATGGTGTTTAAAATAGAGGTCAGCTGAATGCTCTGGCTGCTCACCCCCGTTCCATCTGTGCGCGCCAACGTGGCGGTCTCGGTGCTGGCATCATAGGTAAAGCGGAATGAGGCATCCCCGGTCACCAGGTTCTGGTCAAAGCGGCTGGCCGTCACCCCGGCACCCACCAGGTCGCTGGCGGTGGGGGTGGTAAAGGTCTTGCTGCCGGCCAGCATGTTCACACCGTTAAATTCGCTGCTGCGCGCAATGCGGTCCACTTCGCTCTGCAGGCTGGAAAATTCAGCATTGGTCAGGCTGCGCGTGGCATCGTCCATGTGGCCACTGGCACTGGCCTGCGCCAGGGTCAGCATGCGCGTCAGCAGTTCGCTCACCTGGCCCATGGCACCATCGGCGATCTGCAACATAGACGCACCGGAAGACGCATTCAGCGTCGCCGCCTTCAGCGTGCTGTTTTCAATCTTCAAGCTGGTGCCCACGGCGGTGGCGGCGGCATCTTCCTGGGCCGAGAACACCCGCAGGCCAGATGATAAGCGCTGCGTGTTCTTCACCATCGCGTCATTGCGCGCGTTAATGCCTGCCTGGGCGTAGCTGGCGGCCTGGTTGGCCACAATGGAAAGGGGCATGGTCGGTCTCCTGTTGGCTTTTCATATGCAAAGCCTGTGCCAAGGCAGGGTGCGGCCCCCCGCCCCCGCCCATTCCAACGCACCGGCCGTGCCGCCGCGCCAACAACGCTTCCGCACTAGGCATTCCATGGCCAAATCGTGTAACATCCGCCCCCATGCGCATCAAAACCCTCACCGCGCCCAAAATGGAAGATGCCCTGCGCATCATCCGCCAACAGCTGGGGCCAGAGGCCCTGATCCTCAGCACGCGCAAAATCAAGGGGGAAGACGGCCTCCCCACGCTGGAGATCACCGCCGCGGTGAACGAGGACGAACCACGCAGCAAACCGGTGGAAGCCACCCCGCTGGCCGAAGTCCCTTCCTCCGCCCCCGCCAAACCCTCCACCAACCTGTTCACTTCCATGCTCGAGGCCCACGGCCTGCCCGCGGCCTTCACCGCCAAGATCACCGCCGCGCTGCCGGGCCTGCAAAGCGCGGGCTTCTCGCAGCCGGAAGCGCTGGAGATGCTGCTGGCCAAACTCATCACCTTCAAAACCCCGGGCGATCTCCTTCCCGCCGGCAAGGCGCACCTGTTCATCGGCCCTCAGGGCGCGGGCAAAACCACGCTGGTGGCCAAGCTGGCCATCCACGCCAAAAAGCAGGGCCGCACGGTGGGCATTTTGTCGCTCGACGACCAGAAGATCGGCGGGTTCGAGCCCCTGGCCATCGCGGCGGAGATCCTCGGCGAGCACGCCCACCTCATCACCACACCGAATGACCTCAAATCCGCGGGTAAGGAGCTCGGCCCCCGCCACCTGCTGCTCATCGACAGCGCCGGCCTCAACCCCTACGCGCCGCAAACCCTCAACGCCCTGCAAAAAAAGCTCAGCACCCTGGGCATCCCCGCGCTCACCCACCTGGTGCTGCCCGCGCCGCTCAACCTGGGCGACATGACCGCGCTGCCGGTGGCCTGCCACCGCTTCAACATCTCCAGCCTCATCTTCACCAAGCTCGACGCCACCAGCCGCTACGGTGCGCTGCTCACCACGGCGGAAGGCTCGCGCCTGCCCATCGGCATCGCCACCCATAACCCGGATATGTCGGTGCCGCCGCTCACCCTCACCGCGCAGTGGCTGGCCGAGGGCCTCACCCAACTCCCCCACCAACCCTGGGACTTCGCCTCATGAAAAACCTCACCTTCCCTACCACCTACCACCTACCACCTACTACCTTGTTTCCCTTCGCAACCCACGAGGCCCGCCGATGAACATTCCTCCCGCCACCCGCATCTATGCCGTCGCCTCGGGCAAGGGCGGTGTGGGCAAAACCAGCCTCACACTCAACCTTGCCACGCTGCTCACCCGGCAGAAAAAACGCGTCCTGGTGTTCGACGGCGACACCGGCCTGGCCAACCTCGACGTGCAATTGGGTATGAAGCCAGAGCGCGACCTGGCGCATTACATCGCCGGGCAGTTCGCGCTCAAGCACGTCATCAGCAAAACCCCGCAGGGGTTCGATCTCCTTGCCGGCCGCGCCGGGCACCAGGCGCTGGTCAACCTCACCTTGCCGCGCCTCACCCAACTGATGAACGACCTCCGCGCGCTGTCTGAAAATTACGACGTCATCCTGCTCGATATCGCCGCCGGCGTCGCACCTCAAGCCCTGTTCCTGTGCACCCAGGCGCACGCCACACTGCTCATCACCACGCCCGACCCCTCCTCCCTCACCGACGCCTACGCGTTGGTCAAGCTGATGTGGCAGGACAACGCCACCGCCAACGCCCAGCTCATCGTCAACCAGGCATCCAAGGCCGAGGCCGCGCAGGTGCACACGCGGCTCACCACCGCCATGGAAAAATTTCTCCACCTGCCGCCGCTGCCTTACCTCGGCAACATCCCGCATGATCGCCTCTACGCCACCGCGGTCAAATCGCACCTGCTTGCGGTCACTGCCTTCCCCAACTGCCCGGCGGTCACCGCGCTGGATGCAATTTCCCGCAACCTGCCCTAACGCACGGTGTCATCCCGGAAGGCGGATGGGCCGGAAAATGTTCTTCACATTTTCCGGGGCGCCCATCCCCTGTCCGGGACAAGCCTTCTTCCCGCAAGGCCTTCCCTTTACGCCCAAAAGCTTACGGGTTACCTTTCGCCATGGCCAAAAACAAAAAACCCGCCGCGCGCAAAACCTCCGCCCCACCAGCCACCCCCAAGCCGGATGCCGCGCTGCTCAAAAGCCTGCAAGCCACCATCGCCACGGTCGGCGTGCAACGCGGCACTGAAGATTCCCCCCTGCTCTCCAACTCCGGCGAGAAGATCCTCTGGCTGCTCGATATCCGCGCGGTGGCCCTGGTGCCCGCCGCACTGGATGCCATCGCCACGCTGTTCTGGCAAATTTACGCCACGCAGGGCCCGCTGCAGGTCGGCGGCATGGAGGTCGGGGCCATCCCGCTGGTCAGCGCCATCCTCATCAAGGCGCAGCAACTGGGCATCGCCACCAACGGCTTCATCATCCGCAAGGCGCGCAAGCCCACCGGGCGCACCCGCATCATCGAGGGCAACCTTAACCAACACCCCGTGGTGCTGGTGGATGACCTTATCAACTCTGGCGCCAGCCTTGAAAAATGCCGCGCGGTCCTGGCGCATGAAGGCCACACCGTGGCCCACGCCTTCGCCGTGGTGCACTTCCAAAACCCGCAGGCACTGGCCTGGGCGGGCCAACACGGCATCCGGGTCACCTCCCTGTTCACTCTCAACCAGTTCGGCCTTTCCCTTGCCGATGCCGCCCCCACCCTGCCCCCCGCCCTGCACGCCTACCAGCCGCTGTGGCGCGTGGGCGCCAAGGGCGCCAACCCGTTCTACATCGTGCCCAAATCAGCCCCCCTGCTGTTCCAGGATAACATTCTCATGGGCACCGATTCCGGCACCTTCGTCGCCTTCAACGCGCACAGCGGCAAACCGGCCTGGCAGTTCGCCTGCCCGGGCACCCACGGCAAGGGCATCCTGTCCTCGCCCGCCGTGCACAACGGCAAGGTTTACTTCGGCGCCTACAACGGCAACGTCTACTGCCTGGATGCCGCCAGCGGCAAACAGCAGTGGGTGCAGCAACTGTGCGAGTGGGTGGGCTCCTCGCCACTCATCGTGCCGCAGCACAACCTGCTCTACATCGGGCTGGAATACGCCCGCCCGCGCGCCCAGGGCAGCATCGCCGCCTTCCGGCTGGATACCGGCGAACGGGTGTGGGAGGTCTTCACCAAAACCTACCAGCACGGCTCCGGGGTTTACTTTGCGGCGGCCGACCTCGTCATCTTCGGCACCAATGAGAACACCATCGCCGCGCACAAAGCCCAAAGCGGCGAGAAGGTGTGGGAGGTCCCCACCCGCGGGCCGGTCAAGCACGCCGGCGCGGTGGATGACGCCCGCGGGCTCATCGTCATCGGCAGCTTCGACGGCGGCATCTACGTGCTCGACGCCGCCACCGGCGCCCAACGCGCACTCATCGCCACCGCCGGGGTGGTCTACACCACACCGCTCATCTCCGGCAAATTCGCCTTCTGCGGGTCAAACGACCAACACCTCTACGTCATCAATTTACAAACTCTCACGCTGGAGAAGAAGGTCCCCGCCGGCGCCCGCGTCATGGCCAAACCGGTGCCAACCGGGCAAGGCACCCTGCTCTTTGGCACCACCGGCGGCCGCCTGCTCGAGCTCAACCTCGCCACCCTGCAAATCTCCGGCGCCGCCACCCTGCCAGAGGGCATCACCAACGCCGCGGTGGTGCTGCCCGGCGCCACCCGCGTCATTGTGCCCAGTTATATGAACGAGCTCTACGCGTTTGCCCGCACCACCCATCCCACCGGCCAAACCCTGGCCAACGCCCCCACCCCGCAGGAAGATTCCCCCGCCGACTAAGCCTTGCCCACACCTGCGGGCAATGCTAAAAACCCTTCACACACACTTCGCGCCACCTCTTTGTTCCGCACGGGCCTGAAAGGAAAAGCGATGTTCTTGCACCAACGCTCCCTGTTCGTCGCACCAGATTTTCACAAACACTACGGCGAAAAATACCTTGCGCTGTTCCGCCGCCACGCCACACGCGTGGCCGGGCAAATTGGCCTCTCCAGCGTCAATACCAGCCTGTGGAAGATCCTCGCCAACCCGCTCACCGTCGGTGATGCCGGCAGCTACCTCGACGGCCATCGCCTCAACACCACCAACACGCCCCAGCAGTACGCCTGGCTGGTGGCCATGGCCGACTTCATCGAGGGCCGCGACCATGGGCTGGTGCTGCTCGCCATCACTCCGGCCAAACCTCATTGCCGTTCCTCCCGCCGCGCCGCTCCCTTTGCGCGCGGGCAACCCGGGCGCAAAACGGCCGCCGCATCCCACGCGGCCTAAGGCGGCCTTGTCACACAAACCACCAAACGCCGGGGCCAAAAGCCCCGGCGCCGCCGCTTTTCGCCCCTTTCCCGCTTGCCGCCCCCCCACCAAAGTGCTAGTAAACAAGGGCGTAAGTCTGCGTCATCACAATCATATTCACTGCGGGAGTGCACCATGACCGATCTGGGACTGGGGCAGTTTTATCGCCCCGAAGATATTGTTGCCGGTCGCCGCAAGGCAACCCAAGCTGCCAGCCGCCTCGGCCTCCAGCAAGCCAACCGTCAGGTCTGGCTCACGCTCGATAACCCGTTGGAAGCGCACAACGCGCAAAGCTGCCTGGCCACCGAGCGCCACCTTCACGGCAAGCGCACCGGGCAACTCGCCTGGTTCAATGCCATGGCCTCCTTCATCGGCGGCGATGCAGCTCCGCTGGCCAAGCTCACGGCCTCCATGTCGCAGAGCAGACCCACCAAGCGTACCTCCATCGGCAAGGCCCTCAAAGCGGCCTAACGCCAGTCGCCGCAGTACTGAACAAACGAAAACGCCGGGCTGCAAAGCCCGGCGTTTCCTCGTTTTTCGTCTGGAGAAGGTCACTTCTTCCGCGTTTTCAAAACTTCGCGGTAAAGGGCCTCCTCCCACGGGGCCATATTCTGATAGAGCTTGTTCTTGCGAAGAACCTCCATCAGTTGCTGCGCCACGATCTTCTTTTTCTTGTCAGACACCGGCCACAGGTGGACGAACGCCACCTCGCGCTTTTCGCGGAAGTTCTGCCAGGCCGCGTAGTAGCGGAACTGCACAACAAACTCCACCTGGCGGATGTTCACCATGGGCTCAACCTCAACGCCCGCTCCCCCGTTACGAATAACGTATTCGTCGTAAGGGTGGCCATCAAGGCCGCGCACGCCACGGCCCAGTCCCAAAGCCAGTCCTTGTACCGACTCCGGCTGGTGCACAACAAGTTCCGGGTCAATCCCGCACAGCGCCACCGCACGAACAGCCAGGTCGGCATGTTCCCACGGCAGCGTCACAGCTCCCCCACCCGCAGAGTCCCAGGTGGAGTAGCCATGCGGTAAAGGCACTTCCCAGCGGGGCTTACCCGTCCCGGAGGTCCGGTACAGGTAAATATCCCCCTTCATGCGGCGCAAGGCATAAGAGCCCTGCGGTCCGCGCTCCGGCAGCTTTACCGGTTGGCGGAAGGGTAACCATTGGGCCTCTTTCAAGCCCCAATAGGTCACCTTCTCCTGGCCACCGGACACCGCCCGGTGAATCACCAAAGGTCGTCTTGCCATATTAGGTTCCCCCCTTTTTGGCAGCAAAAAACCCCAGCGCCCCGAACGGGTGCCGGGGCGGATATTTCCGTATCCCTAAGATATGGGGCGCCAACCCCGCCCCCGCAACCGGCCCCCGCTCCTGAAGCTTTGGGCGTCCGCTGTTTGCTGCACATGCCAGCAGGCCTAGGGCCTTCGTGTCCCTCGGCCCTGCGCCGCATACTCCCTCTCCGCTCCCCCCAACCTGCCGCGCAGGCCCGGGGGCCCAGGGGAAACCCACCAGGCCCGGCAATCCCCGTCATCCCACACAGGGGCAAGTACCATCTGTGGGTCAGCACCGCTGTCGTGTGGCCTCCGGCCATAGCGCCGTCGCGTGCCTTGCCCTCGCAAGCTCGGGGCAAGGCCACGCTCCTCGCGTGCGGCCGGGCGCTTCGCGCCTGCGGCCTCGCGGGGGTTACCCCCGTCCCCCCTCTAATGCCGGGGGCTACGCCCCCCACCCCCCACCGCACTCCGTCCATTCTTCGGGGAAGCAGGGGCACTCCCTCGTTCCTCGCTACCTCGTGCCTCGTTCCTCCTCCCGCACAAATCCGCCACTCCGCCGCGCAGCCACCTCCCCGCCTGGCACGCCCCATGCTACCTTTGCTGCGTGAGCACCTCCATCAGCCTCTCCGCGCTGCCCATCCCACCCCAGGCCGGCGCACTCTCCGGCGCCTCGCTCCAACTCAAGCTTCTCGCCCCCCTGCCGCCCTCGGCCTCCGGCCAGCAACTCACCGTCACCTCCTCCTCGGCAGATGGCCACCTCACCCTCTCCACGCCAGATGGCCAACAGGTGCAGGCCACCACCACCTCCCTGCCGCCGCCCCAGCCCGGCACCCGGCTGGCCCTGCCCAACCCGCTGCCGCCCCAGTTCACCACGCCTCCCGGCTCCACCGCCGCCACCCCCTCCCTTTCGGCCGCACTTGTCGTACGAATCCTCGCCCCCACCCCTTCCTCCAATGTCCAACAACCGACTTCATCTCCCCTCCCCTCCTCCGCCTTGCCACCCACCGCAGCGGCAGCTCCCCTTGCTACCGCCGCCAACTCCCCCGGCGGCAGCGTTTCGCCGCTTTCCGCAGCGATCAGCAGCCCTACGGCAACCTTTTTCCCGCAAACAAATTCCACCAACGAAATTATAAACGCCATAAACGCCACTTTCATTACAAATACGCAACAAAAAGTCCCTTCTGGGCCGCTTGAAATTTCATTCACACAAACAAACCTCCCGCTCAACCAGCCTTCCACCCTCACCCTCACCTCCCCCACCCGCGGCACCCTGGCGCCCACCGCCACCCCTCAACAAGCCATTGAAGTAGAACTGCAATCCCCCACCCCCCTGCCGCTGCGCCAACCTCTGTCCCTCACCCTGCTGCCCAACCGCGCCACCCCTCAGGCCGCGCCCGTGGCCGTGCTCACCGCCGGGGTCGCCGCCACCGGCCGCCCGGCCCAACCCTTCACCCCTCCCGCGCTCTCTGCCCTGCACGTGCTCATCAACCCCGGCGGCGCAGCGCCGGTTCCGGTCAACACGCCGCTGGCCGCCCGCGTCACCTCCGCCCAGCCGCAGCCCTTGCCCGGCCCACAAGGCCAAACCCCTCAAGGGCTTACCGGGCAATTTCTGCGCCTTGCCACCGGGCACCAGGCCGTGCTTCAATCCCCTACACCCATCCCAGTGGAAAGCACGCTCGTGGTCGAGTTCCCCACCGTCACCGGTCCCGCCCAGGTCCTGCAGGTTCAGGCCTCCACGCAACACACGCCGCAACCGCAAACCCCCACCGGCAGCCCCGCCCCCACCGCCGCGCAAACCACCCAGGCGCCGCTGCCGCCGGGCACGGTGGTGGAAGGCACACTCACCGGCACCAACCAGCAAGGCCAACCGTTGCTCACCGTGGCACAGCCGCAGGCCTTTGCCGGGCGCACGCTGGCGGTCAACCTACCTGCGGCGCTCACCGGGCAGCTTCCCGCCGGCACCCAACTTTCCGCCCGGGTAGAAGCAGGCGCCACCAGCCTGGCCACGGTGCTGGGCCTCAACCTCACCCCCGCCGCGCAGCGCACGCTCACCCTCACCCACCTGGCGCAGCAATGGCCGGCGCTCAGCCAGGGGCTGCAATTGCTGCAAGGCCAATCGCCGCAACTGGCGCAAAGCCTCATGGCACGTCTGCCCCAGCTGTCTGCCCTGTTGCCGGGGCTGTTCCACTTCATGGAGGCCCTGCGCACCAACCGGCCGGAAGAAGCCTTCGGCCGCGAAGCCACCACCCTCCTGCGCGCCATGGGCGTTACCTTCACGGGCGATATCCAGCACCTCGCCCAACTGCACCAGCCGGCGCCAGATAGCCCCTGGCGCGGCATGCTCTTCCCCTATGTGGAATCCCCGGCGGAAGACCCTCGGCAGGGCGGTTTTTTCTGGCGCCGGGAGAAGAAGGACGAAAACCCCCGCAGCTCCACCAGCACCCGCTTCATCATGCAAATGTCGCTGTCCCAAATGGGCGAGGTGCAGCTCGACGGCCTCGTTGCATATCCGGAAATCTGGCTCAAGCTGCGCCGCGCCACCCCCCCGGAAGAAGGCTTCATCGCCGGCCTGCAAGCGCTGGTTTCCGCCACTTTAGGGCAATACGGCATGTCCGGCGGCATCACGGTAGAGGTCGGCTCGCCCTTCCCCGTCAACCCCCTGGCCGAGATGCTGCAAAGCAGTCCCGCCCCGCTGCCCACCTCGGCCTAAGCGCCTCCACGCAAAGCCACACCCCCCTCGCTAAAGCCGTACATGGCCTTGCAAAATACACTTGCCTCACGCAGGTTCCCAGTCATGGCCATCGCCTCACCTTCCCCTGTCCCGTCTGCGGCCGCCGCCGCGCCTGCCGCTACACCTGCGGCCGCACCACGCACCAGCGCCCCCCGCCCCCAACTCACCGACGCCCAATTCCAAAAGTTCGCCACCATGGTGTACGACCTCTCCGGCATGCGCTTCGAGGCCAACAAGTCCTACTTCCTCGCCTCCAAGCTCGATAACCGCGTCCAGGCCCTGGGGCTCAAAGGGTTCGACGCCTACCTCACCTACCTCGATAGCCCCTCCGGCCGTGCGGAGTACGGCTTCCTGGTCGATGAGATCACCATCAACGAAACCTTCTTTTTCCGCCACGAGCCCCAGCTCCAGGCCTTCCGGGATGAAATCCTCATGCCGCTGGTCTTCGCGCGCCGCGCCCAGCGCCAGCTCAAGTTCCGCATCTGGAGCGCCGCCTCCTCCACCGGCGATGAGCTCTACACCATCGCCCTCATGCTCAAAGACCTCGGCCTCATCGGCAAAGACCTGCAATTCGAGCTGGTGGGCACCGACATCTGCCACGACGCACTGGCCAAAGCCCGCGCCGGCGTCTACCGCAAGTACAATATCCGCAACGTGCCTCCGGCACTGCTGCAGCAGTATTTCGTCCACGATGCCGGCACATCCACGGGCAGCGTCGGCACGGAAACATGGGCCCTCAAGCCCGAGGTCAAATCGCTGTGCCGCTTCCAGGAGGGCAACCTCACCGACGCCGCGCGCACCGGCGCACTGGGCAAGTTCGACATCATCTTCTGCCGCAACGTGCTCATCTATTTCGACGAAGCCAGCAAAGAGAAGGTGGTCAAAAACATGGTCGGGAACATGGTGGACGACGGCTTCACCCTGCTCGGCCACTCCGAGAACATCTACGGCCAGCGCCACCTCTTAAAGCCCGACAAAACCCACTCCGCGGCCATCGCCTACACCAAAGCCCCGCCGGGAACCCCCAAGTACAACGTCTAATCTATTGAGTTATTGTTAATTAGTTATTAGTGATTAGTAAGTGCAGCCTCCACTGCCTTGCGGTTAATCTGCTTGCTGAGGAAGCTTGCCACTCATCACTAATAACTAATTACCAATAACTTTCTTTTGCCCCAAATCATCCAACACCGCCTGCGCCTTGCGGTCGTGGGCCTTTTTCTCGGCCATCTCCTTGCGCTGCTGCAAAAGCTCGTAACGCTTCTGTTCCAAAAAAGCCTCCTGCAGGCGGCTGCGCACCGCCGCCTCCTGTTGCACCAGCCCGGCCTCAATCTCGCGCAACTGGTTCACCTCGCGCGTCAACCGCTCGCGGAAGGCCCCCACCGCCTGCAACTCCCTCAAGTCATCGCTTCCCACCGCGTCTGCAAAAGCCTTCTCCATGGCTTCCTCCCGCGTGGCCATGTCATTGCGCACAGCCTCCAGCGCGCGGGCGGTGCGGCCCAGCTCCAGCTGAATATCCTCCACCTTGCGCTCGGCAATTTTTATCAGCGTCGGCAACGTGCTTTGCGCCATCGCCTAGGCTATCCCGCCAGTGCTGCGCCCAGCTGTTTAAAGCTCTCCGGCATGGTGGTTTTCTCTTCCGGCTTCTGGCACAAAAAGGCTTCCAGCTTCGGCATCCTGGCAATCGCCTCATCCACCTGCGGGTCGCTGCCCTTCACATAAGCCCCCAGGCGGATCAACTCTTCCATGTCATTATAAACAGCCAGCATCTGCCGGGTCTTCATCACCAACTCGTTCTCCTGCGGCGTCAGGCACTTGGGCACCATGCGGCTCACACTCTGCAACACGTCAATGGCGGGGAAGTGCCCGCGCTCTGCAAGCTGCCGCGTCAACACAATGTGCCCGTCCAAAATCCCGCGCACCGCATCGGCCACCGGCTCTTCCATGTCACTCCCTTCCACCAGCACCGTAAAAATGGCGCTGATCATCCCCTTGCCCACACCCGGCCCGGCACGCTCCAGCAACCGCGGCAACTCGGCAAACACACTGGGCGTGTAGCCGCGCGTGGTGGGCGGCTCGCGGCTGGCCAGGCCAATCTCGCGCTGCGCCTGGGCCAGGCGGGTCACACTGTCCATCATCAACAGCACCTTAAAGCCGCAATCCCTAAAATACTCGGCCACCGCCATGGTCAGATAAGCCGCCATGCGGCGCATCAGCGGCGGCTCGTCGCCGGTGGCGGTTATCAACACACTGCGCGCCAACCCGGCCTCACCCAGCTGTTCTTTAATAAACTCGTTCAACTCCTTGCCACGCTCGCCGATCAACCCGATCACCGTAATCTCGGCATTGCTGTGGCGCCCCAGCATGCCCATCAGCACACTCTTGCCCACCCCACTGCCTGAAAAAATGCCCAACCGCTGCCCCTCGCACAGCGGTAACATGGTGTTCAGCACCCGCACGCCGGTGTCCATCTTGGCCCCCACCATGCCACGCTGGAAGGCCGGCGGCGGCCCGGCCTTCAGCGCGCGGTCTTCGCCGCCGTGGTGGGCCAACGGGCCTTTGCCGTCCAGCGGTTCGCCCAAACCGTTCACCACCCGGCCGATCCAACTGTGGTTAATGCGTACCGTCGGCGGCAACGGGTCGGGGTACACACGGTTGCCGGTGGCAATGCCGTCCAGCGCGCCGTAAGGCATCAACAAGGTGGTGCCGTCATTGTAGCCAATCACTTCCCCCATGCGGGCGGCCCCCTGCCCCTCTCCGGGTATGTCCAATATCCTACAGCGGCTGCCCATCGCCACCTCACCCAACCCGGCCACTTTCACCACCAGCCCTTCCACACCGCAAACGCGGCCATACACGCGGCCCATGGGCACCTTGCCCAGGCGTTCGGTCAGGTCTGGCAGTTGCTGCAATTCCACACCGCATGGTGCCACGGCTCGGGCCCACTTGCCCACCCCCGCCGCCGCCGTTACAATCACTTGCAACAAGGCTCTTCACCAGGGGCCAAAAAAAACAAAGGCTCGCCCCATGCTCAATGCCAACACCGCGCCGGCCGCGCGTAATAAAACCGAGGTCATGTCCGCTCTGCAGCAACTCCGCTCTGCAGCAACTGGTCACCTTCGAGCTCTTTGGCGAGATCTTCGCCCTCCCCATCCTCGACGTGCGCGAGATCATCCGCATGACCACCATCACCCCTGTGCCGCAAGCCCCGCCCTTCGTGGAAGGTGTCATCAACCTGCGCGGCCAGATCATCCCGGTGGTGGATTTACGCAAACGCTTCGGCCTCACGTCCGAGAAAGCCGGCGAAGACACCCGCATCATCGTGGTGGAACTGGGCAACAACATGGTCATCGGCCTTATTGTGGATGCCGTGCGCGAGGTGGAACGCATCCCCACCGATACCATCAACCCGCCGCCCGCCCTGGTGGCCGGCTCCATCGGGTCAGAATACATCAAGGGCATCTCCAACCATGAAGATAAAATGATCGTGCACATCGACATGCGCAAAGTCTTCAGCCACGACGAGATCAACGCGCTGGAAAAATCCTCCTAATCCCGCCCGCACAAAAAAGCCGCCCTCGGGCGGCATTTTTTGTAATTCCACACTTAGGCGCTCTGTTCGGGGGCGGCCGCAGCAACCACGTTCTTTTCGCTGGCGCCGTATTTCTTCATGAATTTCTCCATGCGGCCCATGCTGTCCAAAATCTTGCGCTCGCCGGTGTAGGCGGGGTGGTTTTTGCTGTCGATCACCAATTGCAGGGTCTCGCCTTCCTGGCCCCAGGTGGTGCGGGTCTTGTAGGTGCTGCCATCGGTCATTTGCACCTCAACCATGTGGTAAACCGGGTGAATATCGCTCTTCATCGTCAAATCCTTCCATTGCGCTTGGTTCCGACCAAGCTTTTCGCGCCCATCTAGGGCAAAACCCCCTCCCGGGTCAACAAAAAACGGGGCTTCCGCCCCGCCTTGCAAAATAACCTAATTAATTCAATTCCTTACGCAAAGCCTCATCGGTCAATTTCTTGGCTGCCTTGGCGTCCACGCTGCCTTTGAGCACTTTTTCGCTCACCTGCACCACCATTTCGGCCACTTCGGCGCGCACGGCACCCAGCGCCTCGGCCTTGGCGGCGGCAATGCTCTTCCTTGCCTCATCAGCCTTACGCGCCAGGTCGCTTTCCACCTGGTGGATGCGCTCCTGCGCCAGCGCCTCGGCCTCTGCCCGGGCACGGCTGACGATCTCGCCTGCTTCCTTCTTGGCCTGGGTAAGCTTGGCGTTGTAGTCGGCCAGCACGCCCTCGGCGTCCAGGCGGCTGCGCTCTGCGGCATCCAGGTCGCCGGCAATCTTGGCGGCACGGGCGTCCAGGGTGGCCAGCACGGCCGGCACCACAAACTTCCACATCACCCCCAGCAGAATCAAAAACGCCACCGTGGTCCAAAAGTACTGGCTTTCCAGGTAGGTCATCACAAACAGCTGCATAAGGGCGCCCTCTTAGGTGCTTGGCTTGGTTGTTTTAGGCCTTAAAGAACAAACATCACCATAATGGCGATCACAAAGGCGAACAGCGCAATGGCTTCCACCAGCGCCATGCCGATGAACAGGTAGGTCTTCAAAATGTTTTCGGCGGCGGGCTGACGGCCCACGGCTTCAAAAAACTTGCCGAACACGATCCCCAAACCAATCCCTGCGCCGATCATCCCGCAGGCGGCCAAACCGGCACCAATGGCTTTCAGCATGGTCAAATCGGCGGCAGCGGCGGCGTGGGTCACAACGGTGGGTTCCATGGGGTCTTTATCCTCGGTTTGTTAACGGTTTTTGCAAAACTTGGGCCCTTATACCCAACCCTCGGGCCAGAGGCAAGGGCCAAAAACCCCCTACCACCTACAACCTGGCCTAATGCCCGTTCAAGGCGTCGTTCAGATAAACGCAGGTCAGCACGGTAAAAATGTAGGCCTGCAACAACGCCACAAAAAGCTCCAGCGCGGTGATCGCCAGCAACATCACAAACGGCGCGGCCAGGCTGACGGTGAACCAGCCCATCAGCATAATGCAAAAGCTGGCAAACACCTTCAGCAGCACGTGCCCGGCCACCATGTTGGCGGTCAAACGTATCGCCAGGGTAAAGGGGCGCGCCAAAAATGAGATCAACTCCAGCGGCACGATCAGCGGCGCCAGCCACCACGGCGTGCCGTGGGGGTAAAACATCGCCAAAAAGTGCAACCCCTGGGTGGCAAACCCCACCACCAGCACCATGGCAAACACCAGCACGGCCATGTAGCCGGTGGTGGTGATCTGGCTGGTGGCGGTAAAGGCATGGGGCAGCATGCCCACCAGGTTCAGGCATGAAACGAACAGGAACACCGTCAAAATCAGCGGGAAGAACGCCACCCCCTTCGGCCCCACAATGCCTCCGGAAAGGTCCTGGATGAACCCCACCGTCAGCTCCACAAAGCTCTGCAACCGGCCGGGCACCAGGCGCATGCGCGCCACTCCGGCGCTAAACAGCGCAATCACCATCGCCACCGCAATGCCTGTCCACAAGGCCTGATTGGTAATGGAAAGGTCCCATCCGCCCACCATAAGGGGGAACAACGGGGCAACTTCAAACTGGTGCAGCGGGTTCATACGCCTGCGTTCTTACCAACGCCCCTCTCCCGCGTCAACACTTCCCAACACCTTGCCTCCATAGTATACGTAGCACCTGTCCCATCGTTTGATTCATTCCTTTGCCCCCCATGGAGACTGCCGCATGCGCACCTCTTCGGAATCCCTCTTCAAAAGCCTGCCCTGGTACATGTTCTGGAGCTTCTGCGCCCTGCTGGCACAAAATCTCCTCATCCACCTGGGCGGCAACGCCGAATGGCTCGGCCTGGCCCTCATGGCCGCGCTGATCATCTACAACATCAAGCGCTGCGTAGAAATTACCAACGAAGCCTCCACTCCGCCGCCGCTCAGCAGCGACGAAGGGCTGGGCGGCGCGCAGATGCTCCGGGAGATGAGCTACAGCATCGCCAACGCAGGCTGGTTCGTCTACCGCGGCATGGCGGTCATCCTCTCGCTGCTCAGCGGGCTGATGGTCTACTTCTACGCCACTCCCTGGGCGGGTTAACCCCCGCCCCAACGTTTCCCCCGCCCAGCGCGGGGGAAACGTCGTTTTCCCGCTGACAACCCCTCCAAAAAGGGCTAAAAGGCTCCTTCTCCCCGCCCTTTTCACACCCAAACGAGGCCCCTCCATGCCCGCCCTCGCGCAACACTTCCTCACCTCCCGCAACCTCGGCATTCTTGCCATCGCCACGCTGCTCGGCCTGGCCATCGGCCGCACCTGCGGGCTCAACGCCACCGATGACGCCAGCGGCCAGCTCACCTGGCTGGCCCTGTGCTACCTCACCAGCTTCTGCCCGCTGTTCGTCATGGCGTTTCTGGCCATGAAGCACGGCATGGGCCTGCTCAGCTTCGCGGTGGTGGTCTTTATCTTTGCCTCAATCCCCGCCTACCTGGTCAGCCAGCCGGATTTCCAACCCCGCCGGCACACCGCCCTCGCCGCCCCCGCCACAGCGGGGGCATTTTTTTAGGCAAAAAGCTTTGCAAACCCGGTCCAACATCCCACAATAACCTCACGTCCCACGCGCCATGCTTCCATTTGTCACCTGCATATCAAGGAGCCTGCCATGCGCACCTTCCTCACAAGCCTGCACAACCCCCAAATAGCCGCGGTTGCCGCCGCACTCACCCTCATCGCCACCGTGGGCCTGCTCATCGGCAATGCCTAAGGGTGCCAACATATTGCCGAAATCGCTCGCACAACTCCCGCCGGGGGAGTTGTTGCGTTTTTAAGCCTGCTTCATCACCTTCCACACCGCGCGCAACCACGCGCCAAAGCCTAAAAAGCACCCCACCGTCAGCCCCCACGCGCCCCAGCCCATCCAACGGTCCAGCAAATAGCCCAGCCCGGCGCCCAACCCCACACATACAAACAAATGCACGCCAATGTCGCCGCCACGCATGGCGGCGCCCCCCCCGCCCTCGTTCCTCGTTCCTGGTTCGTCGTTCCTACTTTTTGGTGGCCTTGGCATATTCGGCATCCAGCGTCTTCTTCAGGTCCTTATAGGGCACCGCGCCGCTCACCAGCGTGCCGTTCACAAAAATCGCCGGCGTGCCGCGCACTCCCAGCTTGTTAAAGGCGGTATCCTTGCTGGCCAGCACCTGGGCGTGCAGGTCCGGGTCCTTAATGCACGCATCCACTTGCGCATCCGTCATCCCGGCCATGCGCGTCACCTTCTTAATTTCAGCCAGCGGCTGGTTGCTCTTCATAATGTCCAACTGGTGGTCAAAAAAGCTCTGCACCAACGGCTTGAATTCTTCCGGCGGCACACACCGCGCCACCTTGGCCATCCCCAGCGCCAGGTCGTCCCACGGCAGGTCGCGCAGCACGTATTTGGCCTTGCCGGTGGCGATCCACTCCTTGCGCACGGTGGGCATGGTCTCGCGGCTGAAGTCGGCGCAGTGGCTGCAGGTCAAGCTGGCGTATTCCACAATCGTCACCGGGGCCATCATGCTGCCTTCCACACGGTCCTTGGCGTTAATCGCCAGCGGGTCGGCGGCCACCGCCGGCGCCACCGCCACGGTGGCAGAAGGCGCCGCCACCGTCGCCGAAGCCGCCACCGGCACCTCTGCCCATGCCAGCGCCGCGCCCACCACCAACCCGGCGGCCAACGCACCACCGGCAAAACCAAAAACCATCCGCACCATGTTCAACGTCCTTTCTTCGTGTTCAACAGTTGGCTGCCCAACCGGGCCAGCGCCGCGCGCAGGCCTTCATCGCGCACATTCTTGCATAGGCCTTGCGCCCTGTCATCTTCCCCCGCCCGCGCGGGTAGGCTGGCGGTAACTTTGGGCAACCCGGCCTTTTTACCCACATCGCTGCGGGTCACCGCGCGCACTTTGCGCACCACTTCATAACCCAGCAACATGTTCACGCCTTCCACCAGCTGCGGGCTCATGTAAAGCAGCTCCTGCTTCACCGCATCTGTGGCCACCGCCACCGTCAACACGCCGTTCTTCACGCTCTCCGGCACACTGTAGCGGGCAAACATCGGGCAAATCGCCCCCCAGTGCGGCAACACCAGCGCCAGCGCGGCACCATGCCTGGCCAGGGCCGGCTCCACCAGCTTGCCCACCAAAGCTCCCACCGCCAACGCGCGCTTCTTGCGCACCGGCTCACGCACCACGGGCTCTTCGGCCTTGGCCTTGCGCACGCGCTTCACCCGCACGGCCCCAGCTTGCACTTTCACATTCATCCCCGCACTATAAGGGGTAATGGCCGCGCAAACCATCCCCGCACAACCTTTCCAGCAGCAACTCCTGGGGTGGTACGCGCATAACCACCGCCCCATGCCGTGGAGAGACACCCAAAACCCCTACTCCATCTGGCTGGCCGAGATCATGCTGCAACAAACCACCGTCGCGGCGGTCATCCCCTACTACCGGCGCTTCCTCGCCGCCTTCCCCACGGTGCAAACACTCGCCGCCGCCCCCATCGAACAAATCCTCCACCTCTGGGCGGGGCTGGGCTACTACCGCCGCGCGCACCTGCTGCACAAATGCGCGCAAACCATCGCCGGAAAACACCACGGCCACTTCCCTTCAACCGAGGCCGAGCTCCTCCAGCTCCCCGGCCTGGGCCCTTACACTGCGGCGGTCATCGCCGCCACCGCCTTCAACCAGCCCGCCACGGTGGTAGACGGCAACGTGGAAAGGGTCATCACCCGCCTTTACACCATCAACGCCCCGCTCCCCAAATCCAAACCCCTCATCCGCCAAAAGGCCGCGCTCCTCAGCCCCCTACAACCTACCACCTACAACCTACAACCTCGGCTTTACGCCAACGCCATCATGGAACTCGGCGCCACCATTTGCACACCGCAAAACCCCAAATGCCTGCTCTGCCCGGTGCAACAGTTCTGCGCCGCGCACGCGGCGGGCAACCCGGCGGCCTACCCGGTCAAGGCGGCCAAAAAGGCCCTGCCGCAGCGCAGCGCCACCGCCTACGCCATCACCGATTCCTCCGGCAACCTCTACCTGCGCCAGCGCCCGGCCACCGGCCTGCTCGCCAGCCTGTGGGAGCTCCCCCACACCGGCAACTGGGAGGCCCACCAACCGCCCGCCATCCCCCTCACCCAACAAACCCCGGCGGGAGAGATCACCCACACCTTCACTCACTTCAAACTCACACTCAACCTCATCCGCGCCACCACGCCGCACACCTTGCCCGCCGCCAACGCATTTGCGCCCAGCAACCTGCCGCCACTTTCCACGTTAATGAAGAAGGCGCTCACCCGCGCCTTCACGCCTTAAGCCAGGCCCGCAATCCTTCGGCCAACCCGCGCGCCTGCCAGCGCGGCAGCACACTCTTTACCAACGCCACATCCGCGCAACTGTGGCGGATATCCCCTTCCCGCGCCTGCCCCCGCACCACCGCAATAGCGCAACCTTCCAGCTTCCCCACTTCAGCCAGCATGCCGTTCAGGCTCACCGCCCCCCCGGTGCCGATGTTCATCACCGGCGGCAACACCTGCGCCTGCGGCAACTCCAGCAAAGCCACCACCGCCGCCGCCACATCTTCCACAAACACAAAATCCCGCGTCTGCTCGCCATCCCCCAGCAAGGTAAAAGTCTCTCTCTTGCGCGCACACTCAACCACCCGCGCCAGCACGCCGCTGTAGGGGCTCTTCGGGTCCTGCCCCGGGCCGTAGACATTAAAAAAGCGCAACCCCGCTCCCCGCCCACCTGCCTCAATGTAAGCACGGGCCTGCTCTTCATTGCGCGCCTTGCTCTCGGCATAGGGGCTGGCCAGCACGGCCCCCCGGGCATCTTCCTCGCGCACCACACCTGCACTCTTGTCGCCGTAAACCGCCGCACTGCTGGCATAAATAATTCTGCCCTTCACCCCAAGCCCGCGCGCTTCTTCCAGCACCACGCCAAAGCCCACCACATTGCGCCGGCGCGTCTCCTCCGGCTGCTGCAAACTTAGCGGCACGCTCACCAACGCGGCCAGATGCACCACCTGGTCACACCCCTGCATCGCCGCGCCCACGGCGGCCGCATCGGCCACATCACCTTCATGCACCACCAGCCGCGCATCTTCCGGCAGCGCCACCCGATGCCCGGTGGAAAAATCATCCAGCACCACCACCGTATGCCCGCGCGCCAGCAAGGCGCGCACCACATGGCTGCCAATAAACCCCGCGCCGCCGGTCACCAATACTTTCATGCACCAGCCTTTATCACCGCCCCAGCACCTGCGCCACACCGTCGCACAGCACGCGCGCAGTTTTTGCCCAGCTGAATTCCGCCGCGCGCGCGCGCGCCTGCTTGCGCAGGGTGTTGGCCACCACCTCGTTTTCCAGCACGCCGAACATCGCCACCGCATAGGCCGCGGCCACATCTCCCCCCTTGGCCACCGGCACGTAAAGGGCCGCCGGCCCGGCCACTTCGGCCTGGAAGTCCACATCCGGCAACACACACGGCACTCCGCAAGCCAACGCTTCCAGCACCGGCAGATTAAAACACTCAGCGCGGCTGCAATTCACATACACCGCGGCCTGGCCGATCACCTTCATCAGCGCGTCGTGCGCCATGGCTCCGGTCAGCGTCACCACGTTCTCCAACCCCAACTCCTTTACCAAACGGCGCACTTCGGCATGCACCCCGGCATCCACCGGCCTGCCGATAATCACCAACCGCGTGGCGGGGCGCCGCGCATGCAGCACCTTAAAGGCGCGCACCAGGGTGGGGTAATCCTTCTGCGGATAAAAATCCCCCACCGTCACCACACTGTCGCCGTCCACCACCTGCGCGCTCAACAGGCCGCTGTCCACGGCGGGGTTGGCCACCCGCACCTTGCGCGCCACCCGCGCGCCGGCATAGTCGGCGATCACATGCCTCGCCACCGCAAAGGCCAGCGGCGCACGCAGCAGAGAAAGCCTGGTCAACCCCTTCAACACCGCCCAATAAATCTTCATCCGCCAACCCCGCGCCTGCCCGGCGGCGCGCGCCGTGGTGTGGATGACCGGCAGCGGCCTCGGCGCCAGCAACGGCACATAATTGGCATTGCACAACACGGCCTTAATGCCCCACAGGCGGCACAAAAACGGCAACTTCAACTGCTCATACACATGCCCGCGCCAAAAGCCCAAATCCCCCACGGTCTTCACCACCACACCTTCGGGCACATGCAATCTTCCAACCACCTCCCGCGGCACCAGCAACCACCACTCAAACCTTTCGTCTTTCACCAACTCCGGCAACACCCCGCGCAGGTAGGTCACCCCTCCGCCGGTCACGGTGTGCATGGCATTGATAAGCACCCTACGCCGCACGTGCCACCCCTCCTGCTTCCACCACTGCGCGCACCGGCGCAAAGCTCACGCGGTGGTGGGCGCACACACCATGTTTGCGCAACGCCTCCAGGTGCACCGCCGTGCCATAACCGGCATTCTTCGCCCAGCCATACATGGGGAAGTCCTGCCCCAACCGCACCATCACCGCATCCCTGTGCACCTTGGCAACAATGCTCGCGCAGGCAATCGCCAACTCGCAACCGTCTCCTTTAATCACCGTGCGCTGCGGCGCTTTCCACCCCGGCACGCGGGCGTTGCCGTCCACCAGCAACCCGTCACAATTTTCCAGGCCCGCCAGCGCACGCTCCATTGCCAAAAACGTCGCGTTGCGTATGTTCACGCGGTCAATTTCCTCCACACTCGCCTCGCCCAACGCCCAACGGCAATGCTCCTGAATGAACGCGCTCAGCGCCACCCGCTTGGCCGCTTTTAGTACCTTAGAATCCCCCGCCTCGGCACTCAAAAACCTGCGCACACGCACATCATCCGGCACCCACACCGCGGCGGCCACCACCGGCCCGGCCAGGGGCCCGCGCCCCACTTCGTCCACTCCGGCCACCACGCGGCAGCCTTGCGCCAGCATGGCATCCTCATGCACCTGGCGCAGCCCCATCTCAGCCACCTTCAGCCTGGTGCGCGGCCATGGCGTTTTGCCGCAGCGGCCAGTCGCCATGGGCCAGCGCGCGCAGGCTCCACATCTGCTTGCCGGCGCGCTGCTGGTACACCCAGTAGTTGGCAAACACCTTCTCCACATAATCGCGGGTCTCATCAAAGGGGATGCTCTCCAGCCACAAAATAGGGTCATCCCCCGGCGTCACACCACGGTCCAGCCAACGCCGCACATTGCCCATGCCCCCGTTGTACGAGGCCACCACCATCATCAGGTTGCCGTCCAACTGGCCAGAGAGATACAGCAGATAGTTCTGCGCCAGCGTCAAATTCAAAATCGGGTCGTGCAGGTCTTCGCGGTCTGGTCGCGGCAACCCGGCCTGACGCGCCACAAAGGCGCCGGTTGCGGGCATTATCTGCATCAACCCCTGCGCCCCGGCCCAACTGCCGATGCTCGGCTGGAAGGCGCTCTCCTGGCGCATGATCCCGGTTATCAGCGCACGGTCAAAGCGCCAGTCGCCACGCGGCTGCCAGCTAATGTCGGGGAACAACGCACTCGCCACCACCTCTCCCCGCTCATACAAATCACGCCCTGCGCGCAACGCGGTGGCGGGCATGCGGGCCTGCACCGCCACCGTGGCCAGGGCGCGCGTCAACTGGTAGGGCACATCGTCGTCGCCATTGCGCAAATGGCGCTGCGCCAGATCCACCTCACCCAGCTGCGCCAGCGCCAGGGCGTGGTGCACCACGGGTATCTTCTTCAACCGCGCCACATCGCCGTCGCTCACTTTCGGCACACCCCACTGCAAGTCGGCGGGCTGGCCCAATTTCATCGCGCACAACTGGCCGTAAAATCCCACCACGTCGGCACTTCCCGCCTGCAACAACGCCTTCACTTTGCTCTGCTGGCCCAACTGGGCGTAGGCCCGCGCCGCCCACCACGCCGCGCGCGCATGGTGCGCACCGCCCTCGGGCTCTTCTTTCACCAGCGTCGCCCAGGTGTCTGCGGCCTCACGCACCTGCCCCAAGCGGTACTGGGCAAAACCCGCCAGCCACAACGCTTCGTCACGGTCGGGCCCGCGCACATCCAGCGCCGGGGCGGCGGCGCGCAACACTTCCTTCCAGTCGCGCTTGCCGTGGTAGTAATCCGCCACCTTCACCAACTCACCCTGCCATGGCACCTCACCTGCGGCATCGCGCGCACCCGGCGCCAGCAGCACACGCAATGCTTCGTCAAAACGCCCGCGCACCCGCGCACGCCAACTCGCGCCAAGCACCTGCCGCGCCCGCTCGCTCATCTTCGCCAACCGCGCGTTCTGCGCGGCCAAACGGTCGGCCGCACGCTTTTCCTTCAACTCCATCGCCAGGGTCCTCACCGGCGCCGGGCCCCAGCTGCCCACGCTCTTGCAGCTCTTCACCGTGCGCATCACGGTCTTGGTCTTGCCGTGCCGCTTCACCTTGTGCGGCACCTTCTTGCTGGTGCACTTCTGCTCCGGCTTCTGCCGCCGCGCATCCGCCAGGCGGTAAACATCATCCGCCTCACCCAGATCACGGTAACGCTTCAACCAGCCATTCAACTCGTCAAACCCGGCCCGGTGCCCCGGCGCCAAAAGGTAAGCCGCCTCCACATGCCCCATCAACACCTTGTCATCCACTTTGGCCGCATCAGGCTTCTTGCCCGCCAACGCGTCGCGCCACAAGGCTTTGTAAGCCTTCACGTCGGCGCTGCTCAACACCCCGGCATCCACCTCGGCATGGTCCACCAACGGCCCGGTGGAAGTCGCGGTCTTGTCCCACTCAATCTGTTCCACCGTGCCATCGTTCAGGTCATCGGCACGCGCCCCTTCATCACCGCCCAGGCCCACCATCGCCACCAGCAAAGCAAGGCTCAGCCACAACACGCCCTTTTCCATCACGCGGCCTCCATCCAGGCCTGCAAATGCTGCCACGCCAAACGCTTGAACAAAGGCTGCGCCAGCAACAGATCGGGGGGGTAAGTCACTCCCACCCGCGCACCCTCACACCCGGCAAGCTGTGTTTTCGCCGCCTGCCAGCCTTCCACGCCCAAACTCTTGCCCAGCCAGTGGCCCAGAATGGTCTGCCCCAGCACCAGCACGCGCTGGGGGGCCAGGGCCTTCAACGCGGCGGCCAGATCCTCCCCCTTGCAGGCCCCCGCACAGCCCACCCAGGCGGTGGCCCCTTCGGCCTCATCCACGCCGGCGGCCTTCAACATGCGGCCCAGCAACTCGCGCGCGCGGCCGGTAACAATTCCCGGCCCGTGCACCACCAGCACCAACCCGCCACCCTGGCCTTCCACCCACACTTTGGCATCGGCCACCGGCGCCACGCGGGCAGAGGGTACCCTCGCCGCCGCCAATTGTTTTTCCGCCCGCGGCAACACCGGCACCACCGCGCGGGCGGGCTGTTCCACCTGCGCCGCCTCTACCTTCCTGGCTGGCTGGATGCCTGGCGCCGTGCTCCTCACCGCCAGCCAGTCAAAGGGCACTTCGCCCAACTCGGCATGCACGCCTGCGGCGTGCAGATCCAGCAGCAACGCCGCGTTTTGCAAACTTGAAATGCTGGCCAAAGTGGCTTCCCCCCGCATGGTCACCATCCTACCGCAAGGCGGCCCTTTCCGCCCACCAAAAAACGGGCCTGCGCTAAAGCTTTAAGCCGCCGCAACCTCACCGTAAGCCCCGGGCAAAAACAAAGGGCGCCCGCAGGCGCCCTTTAAAGTCTTCTCCGCTTACGCGCTGGGCTGGGCTTCAGCCGCCGGCATTTCTACCGGAGCAGCCGCTTCCTCAGGCATATCAGCAGCACTGGCCACATCGCCTTCGTTGGCGGCCAGACCAAACACACGGGCTTTTTCGCTAATACGGGCAGCCTTGCCGGTCAACCCACGCAGGTAGTACAACTTGCCGCGACGCACATCGCCCTTGCGCAGCACGTCAACGTGGTCGATCACAGGGCTGAACAGCGGGAACACACGCTCCACACCTTCGCCAAAGCTCATCTTGCGCACGGTGAAGGAGGATCCGATGGAATCATTGTGCTTGGCAATGCACAGGCCTTCAAAAGCCTGCAAACGGGTCTTGTCGCCTTCCGTCACGCGCACAAACACCTTCAGGGTGTCGCCCACGGCAAAAGCGGGCAATTTGGCGGCCTTGCCGATGGTTTCCTGGTTCAACCGGGCGATAATATCCATAACCGTGCTCCTTAAATTCAGGCCACCCAATACCCCATCCTCCCCCCCGCCGCAAGCCCTTTTCAGCCCCTCTGCCCGCAAAAAAGGGGCTCCCGCCCCAATTTTGCTTTTTCTGGCTTTGGCAAAGGGCTTAACGCCTGCCTTTTGTCTCTGGCGCAAACACAGGTGCCTGCAAGGTGTGGGGGTCAACCTGGTCTTGGACAGCCATGCGCGCCGTATCATTAAAGCCCTCCGCGGGCGGCGGGGCCGCCGCGGCGGCAAAGGGGTCCGTGGCCGCATCTGTCTGCTCCATATTCATATCCTCTGCCCTTGGGGCGGCGACAGATGTCCCCTGCGCACGCTGTGTTGCAATCTCAAGCTCCTGCCAATACTTGGCAGGCTGGGTAAGCTGGTAGTTCTGGTTTTGGTCAATGGTTTTCATCTCAGCTGCCACATCCGCCGGGTCACGGCCCTGGAGGTTTATTTTCGTCCCCTTCCACAACCACCACTGCACGTGCTCACACACCTGCTTGCCGTCATCTTTAATATCCACACCGCAAATCGGCACGCGACCGGGGCGGTCCTTGCCTTTAATCGCCGCCGCGCCCTCGGCAGAAAGCTCGGCCGCTGCCGCCATACCCGGCACCAGCAGCCCTACTAAAAAAGCCGCGCATACCGCCTTGCAAAGATGGTTTTTCATGATCCCTTATACCCCACCCCGCTCCCCTCCCGCCTGACACATCTAAGCATATGTAGTATATAAACTTTAAAGCCGGGGAACCCGGCGCGCGTTCGCGTTTCACCCCTGCCACCGCTGCGGCGCGGCCAACGGCGGCAGCCCCAGCACCTCTCCCATATGCGCCCACGCCGCCAGCGCCGCCGCGCGCATTTTGGCCGTATTCTGCTCACCCGAGGCCAGATGATACCCCTCCAGCAGCACCGGCAGCACGGTGGGGTCGCCGCGCAGCCTGGCTTCCACTTCTTCGCCCCAGGCGTAGCGGGCACGCAGCGCGCGGCGCAACTCGGGCATGCGCCTGCCCATCGCCAGCCCCACCAGCCGGTCCAGCAGGGCTTTGCCGGGGGTGGAAGACCGCCCATCGCCGGCGCACAACGCCAGCACATGGGTGGCGCCCAGCTCCCGCGCCACGTCCAGCGGCATATTGGCGTGCGGCGCCAGTCCGCCGTCCCACAGCACACTGGCATCCCCCACCGGATGCCCCACCCACGGTATCCGCCCGGTGTCCTTCAGGGCGGCGCAAACCTCAGCCTCTCCCCGGCCGTCCAGACGCAACACACGCAGGGCGCCACCCCGCTCGGTGGCGGTCACCCACACCGGCACCGGGCTGGCGGCAAGCGCCGCAAAGTTCAGGCGCTTCACCTGGCGGAACACCACCTCCACCATGCCTTCCACATCCATCACCTGCCCGCGGCCAAAGCGCCAGATGTCAATAAACCGCCGGCTCCTGCCGTCATTGAAGAACCCGCGCGGGCCCAGGGCCTCCAGATAAGCCTCCACCCCCAAGCCCATGCACCCGGCGGCGGCAAAAGCCATGTTGATGCCACCGGAAGAACTGCCGCCCCACATGTCCACACAACCGCCAAGCCCCTCGGCCTCCAGCCGCGCGGCAAAGGCGGCGGGCTTCACACCTTTTAATGCCCCCCCTCGGTGATCACCGCCAACACCCACGGGTCCTTGCGCGCACCGGGCCTGCTGCCGCTGCGCCACCGCTCCAGCAACAGGGTCTTCACATCCGGTACGGGCACTTTATCCATCGCCCCAGCATGGAGCCAACCCTCAGCCAACACAATGCCCCGGCCTAAAGCCGGGGCATGTGCCGTTCGTTGCACGGCTGGCAGCTCAATCGCCGCCGTAGCCGTAATTACTGGTCGCCACCAGCTCCACGGGCAGTTGGGTAATCTCTTTCTCCAGCCCCACCCCCGCCCGTGCCGGATGCCAAACCAGCTTGGTGGCTGTAATACGCGCAAACGTCAGGTCTTTGGCCGTCACTTCAAAGCTGTAGCGGCCTTGCGGAATGTGGATATGACCAACCGCTTTCGCCCATTCCCAGTAGGGGTCGGTTTCGCGCTTGCTGTCGTAGTTCATGTTCGCCGTGAGATGAAACAACCCCACCGCCGCGCCGCAAGCCAGCAGCTCGACCATCTCGTCCGGCGCACAGCGCATATGCTCAAACATCATCAGCACGTGGGCGGTGGTTGCAGAACCGTACGAAAAGCTCCGCCCAAAGCTGTGTTCGGCAATATTCACATAGTTGCCGAAGCAGGAATATTTTTCGGATGGAATGGCGCCATTCAGCAGATGGTTCAACACCCTCTGCATCGCCTCTTTCTCGATCTTGATATGGTGGGCACCCACCAAAATCTGCGCGGCGCCGATCTTCAGCGGCGGCAAGTCGTTGGCGGCACTTTCGGCCACCACGGTAAGTGCGTTCGTCTGGCTCATCTCCTAACCTCCAGGGTACGTGTAAGAACAGGTCATGCAGGTGCAACCACCCCTCGCCGAGGGGGCCGTTCCTCCCTCTGTACCACAACCCGTATACATCAACAATCGTCTTGCCCTCCTCTGCAACGCGCCGCCCCTCCCTCGCCACCGTGCTGGAAGGCCACCCCATCCCCCGCCTGCCTGACCCCGGGCCACGCCAAAACCGCCGCGCCCCCTTCACCGGGGGCGCACGCGTGTCGCCCCCCAACCGGCCCTCTCACCACCCGCCGCCCCCTTTTGCCGCCGCTTGCCGCTTTCCGCCGCCCACGCGGCAACCCACCCCCCTCTTTTTGCACCGCGCCGCAGCCTTCAGCAGCATTTCGCCGCTTTTTGCCGCCCCTTTCCCCAACAAAATCAACGGGCCGAAAAACCCGCCGCAGCCCCGCAGAAATCCACCGTTTTTTAGCGCCGCTTGGCCGTGCGCACCTTCGCCTGCGCCAGCCGCCACTTGGCAATTTCCGCATGATTTCCGTTGGTTAATACCTCCGGCACCGCCCTGCCCTCCCACACTGCCGGGCGCGTATAGTGTGGGTACTCCACCAGCGCCCCGCCACTTTCATCAATAATATCAAAGCTTTCCTCATGCAAACTGGCCTCGGCCCCCAGCACGCCGGGCAGCAGACGCACCACCGCATCCACCACGCAAAAAGCCGCATTTTCTCCGCCGGAAAGCACAAAGTCGCCCAAACTCACCACCATATCTACTTCGCTTTCCACCACCCGCTCGTCAATCCCCTCATAATGCCCACAGAGCACAATCAAGCCCTTGTCATCACTGGCAAACTCACGCGCGGTTTTTTGCACAAACCTCTGCCCAACCGGCGCCATATAAACAACTTTTGCCCCTTTTTGCCGCTCTTTGGCAAATCTTATCGCTTTGGCCACAATATCCGGCCGCATCACCATCCCGGCGCCACCACCATAGGGCGTATCATCCACCGTCTTGTGCTTATCCTCCGCAAAATCACGAATGTTTACAACATCTAAACCCCAAATCCCGCTCTTGGCCGCCCGCCCCACCACACTATGCCCCAGCACCCCGGGAAACACCTCGGGGAACAACGTCAACACCGTCACTTTATAAGCCATATCAACGCCTTGCCACATACCTACCGCCCCGTCAAGCACAGCCCGCAAAAAGGGGCCCGCAGGCCCCTTTTTGCTTTCAACCTTAGGCTTTGCCAAACTGGTCTTGTAACTCCTTGAACCGGTTAGCCATTTTACTCTCTTCCCACGGCTGGTTATTCACCGGGCTCACCGCGGTTTCCTCGGTGCTGGTCTCCAGCATGGCGCTAAAAGCCTCGTCCCAGGTGCCTCGGGTAGCGGCCTTGGCGTACTCGGTGGCACGCTGCTCAAAGAAGTTGGCATGCTCATCGGCATTCAGCATTAAGTCCATCCACGGCAACGGGTTTTTGTCCGTATTGTAGATCGGCTCCAGGTTCAAACTGCGCAACCGGCGGTCGGCAATAAAGCGGATGTACCCCTGCACATCGGCGGCGGTCATACCCTCCACCGGCCCCATTTCAAAGGCGAGGTCAATAAACTTGTCCTCCATCTCCACCACCCGCTTGCAGGCGTCGGTGATTTCCTTCTTCAGCTTGGGCGTCCAAATCTCTTTGTTTTCATGGATGAAAGTATTGAAAAGCTTAATCATGCTCTGCACGTGCAAAGTCTCGTCACGCACACTCCAGGTCACAACCTGGCCCATGCCTTTCATCTTGTTAAAGCGCGGAAAGTTCATCAGCATCGCAAAGCTGGCAAACAGGCTCAAACCCTCGGTAAACGCGGCAAAAATCGCCATCGCCACGGCAATGCTGTGCTTGTCGTTCACGTTCACGCTGTGCAAAAAGTCGTATTTGTCCTTCATCTCGCCGTATTCCATAAAGGCGGAATACTCGGTCTCCGGCATGCCGATGGTATCCAGCAAGTGGCTGTAGGCGGCAATGTGCACGGTTTCCATGTTGGCAAAGCTGTTCATCATCATCAGCACTTCGGTGGGCTTGAACACCTGGGTGAAGTACTTCAAATACGCGCCGTTCACTTCCACATCGCTCTGGGTGAAGAAGCGGAAAATTTGGGTCAGCAGGTTCTTTTCCGCCGGGTTCAGCTTGGTGTTCCAGTCCTTCACGTCATCGGCCATCGGTATCTCTTCCGGCAGCCAGTGGATGCGCTGCTGCTGCAACCACGCCTCATAAGCCCAGGGGTAGCCAAAAGGCTTATAACCCACTTTTTCTTCCATCAAATTCGGCATCGTACTTCCCTCCATTACATGTTTCTTCACGGCCGCCTGTCTTCCAACACGCACGGCCGCGGGCTCAAAGTTAATGACGTTTGTCGTCATGACGCCCCCCTTGTTTTCAGCCGTCGCCACCTACTTGGCACGCCGGCTTCCCCTCTCCGTACCGGCCTAACTGGCCAGCCCGAAATTCCTTGCCGCCTACTGGCAGGCCAAACATTCCTCGTACTTGCCGGGGCCATCGGTGCCGGTGGCCTTCAGCGCCACGGCCTGGGCCACCTTGGTGCCCTGCTGCGGCATGCTCACCACCTCGGCACGCTGCAAGCTCTTGCTGCGGCAGTAGTAAAGGCTCTTCACACCTTTTTTCCACGCCATGTAGTGCAGCATGTGCAGGTCGCGCTTGTGCACATCAGCGGGCAAGAACAGGTTCAGCGATTGCGACTGGCAAATATAAGGCGCGCGGTCGGCGGCGTGCTCCACAATCCAGCGCTGATCCAGCTCAAACGCGGTCTTGAACACATCCTTTTCCTCGTCGGTCAAAAAGTCCAGGTGCATCACACCACCGCTGTTGACGGTAATGCTGGTCCAGGTCTCTTCGTCGTCGCGGCCATATTTTTGCAGCACCGCCTTCAGGTACTTGTTGCGCACGTTAAAGGTGCCTTCCAAGGTCTTGTGGTTGTAGCTGTTGCTGGGGAAGGGCTCAATTCCCGGGCTGGCATTGCCGCAATAAATGCTGCTGCTGGCATTGGGCGCGATCGCAATCTTGTGGCTGAAGCGCTCCTTCACCAGCATTTCGGCGGCATCCGGGCAGGGCCCACGCTCTTCGGCCAGCTTCACGCTGGCGCGGTCAGCACCTTCCTTAATAAATTTGAACATCTTCTTGTTCCAAACCTTGGCCATCACGCTCTCAAACGGGATGTTCTTGCTCTGCAAAAAGCTGTGGAAGCCCATCGCCCCCAACCCCACGCTGCGCTCACGCATGGCGCTGTAGCGGGCGCGCTCCATGGTTTCGGGCGCACGGTCAATAAAGTCCTGCAAAATATTGTCCAGATACCGCATAAGGTCTTCAATAAACACCGGGTCCTGGCTCCATTCCTCAAACTTCTCCAGGTTAACGCTGGAAAGGCAGCACACCGCGGTGCGCTCCTTGCCATACTGGTCAATGCCGGTGGGCAGCACAATTTCGCTGCACAGGTTGCTCATGCGCACGCTCAGGCCCGCCTTGCGCTGGAATTCCGGCAACGCCTTGTTCACATTATCAATGTAAAGGATATACGGCTCGCCGGTCTCAATGCGGCTGGTCAGAATGCGGATCCAAATATCCCGCGCCTTGGCCTGCTTGATCACCGCGCCGGTCTTGGGGCTCTTTAGGTCATAAAGCTCGTCTTTTTCCACCGCATGCATAAAGGCATCGTTGATCACCACCGCGTTGTGCAGATACAAAGCCTTGCGCTTGGGGTCGCCACCTGTGGGGCGGCGAATTTCAATAAACTCTTCAATCTCCGGGTGGGTCACATCCAAATACACCGCGGCGGCACCCCGGCGCTGGCTGCCCTGGTCAATGGCGCGGGTCATGGCGTCTTGCACCACAATAAAGGGCACAATGCCGGTGGTCTTGCCTTTAATCCCCACTTTTTCGCCGATGCTGCGCACCTGGCTCCAGTTGGTGCCGATACCCCCACCGTTGGCCGAGATGGCAATGTTCTCGTTCCACGTGCCGGTAATACCACCCATAGAGTCAGTCACTTCATTCAAAAAGCAGCTGATCGGCAACGCGCGGGTGGCTCCGCCGTTGGCCAGCACCGGGGTGGCGGGCACAAACCACAAATGGCTCATATAATCATAAAGACGCTGGGCGTGCTCGGCGTTGTCGGCATAGGCCTTGGCCACGCGGGCAAATGCATCTTGGGGCCCTTCATTGGGCAGCAGGTAACGGTCCGCCAGGGTCGCCTTGCCAAAATCCGTCAGCAAGCTGTCACGGGAATAGTCAACCTTCACATCATACATGACGCGACCTCTCTTGTTATGTTGGCCCGCACCTAACTAAAGCGCGGGGTCTTTATTGTCTTTCAACCGCAGTGGGCCAAACACGCGGGGGTTGGTCCCCTTTATGCCCGGCAGGTTTCCCTGCGGCTGTTGTTGCCTTGCGGCCTTACCGGTTCGCAGATCAGAAATCACTTTCCGCCGCAGCTCCGGAATATCAAAGAGCAGAGTCACCCTCCCGCCCTCCTCTGGTCATCCAGCAGGGGGCAGCCCCATATCTCTCTCTCCGGTATGTCGCATCATTCACAATCTCTCCTTCCACCACAAGGGCACCCAACTGTCTGATGTTGCCGATAAGCATTTGATTGAGGGACACTTACTGCCCGTCTTTTAAGCAGCCATACCTCCTCCCTTACGCTACCCCCTGTGTCTTTTTCGTGCACTCACACACTATATATAGTGTTTGCCCTTACCAGCCCCCTTTATTCAGTAAGGTAGCTTACCACGCACAAAGGCCCCCTTGCGGGGGCCTTTGTGTAACCTTGTCGCCTTAACTACTGGAGCAAGCGCAGCAGCAACGCAGGTTGCTGGTTGGCCTGGGCGAGCAGCGAGATACCAGCTTGCAGCAGCACTTGTTGGCTGGTGAAGTTGGTAATTTCCGAGCTCACATCCACGTCCAGGATAGCACTGGTCGCGGCGGTGGTGTTCTCAATCGCCACGCTGATGCTTGCCGAGGCAAACCCCAGTCGGGATTGGTTGGCACCCACGTCAGCACGACGGCTCGACACACCCGAAATCGCGGTGTTCAGCGCGGCAATCGCGTTATCGGCGTTGGCGGCGGTGTCCACCGTGCTCGAGCTGATGCCCAGTGAGCTGGTGGTGGCGCTGTTCAACGCGAAGGTGATGCTGTCGTTGGTGGTCGCACCTGTCCCCACTTTAAAGGAGAAGCTGGTGGAGCCGCCGGTGGTCGAGTTAACGCCCACCACCTGGCCGATTTCACCGATATCCACCGAAAGGGAGTCACCACTGGAGAGCGCGCCCGTCAGGTTGAACGAGAACGTCAGGCTGGCACCGGCATTAGGGCCTTGGCCTGCCAGGGTAATGGTCTTTACCCCGGTGGTGGCCAAGTTGATGGCGCTGGCGGTAAAGGTGGAACCGTCACCCAGCGTCAGCGTCGCCCCGGAAGAGTTGGCGGTACCGGCGTTAAACGTCACCTTGGCGCGGTCAAGGTCGCCAAAGTCGAAGGTGCTGGCCGCAGTCTTGTTCACAGCCAGCAGGTGAATGCTGTTGTTCTGCACCGCCGGCGTGCTGGTCAGCGTGGGGCTGGCCAGGTTGCTAAGGGTACTGGTGGCAGCAAGCGCCGTGGTGCCAATGTCAAACACCAGGTCAAAGCTGTTGCCTTGGCCGTCGTCGTAAGTGAACGTCCGGTCACCGGTGGTGGTGGTAAAGTCCACCGCCCCAGTGGTGTTGGTAAAGGCCCGGCCGTTAATGGTCACGCCACTTGCGGTAATCTTACCGCCAGCGGTGCTGAAGGTGATCGGCGCGGCAAAACCGGCACTCAGCAACGGGGGGTTAAGGCCCGAGAAGTCCACGTTCTGGATCGACACCCCGTCAACAGCACCCGTGCTCACACCAACCGTGGGGTTGACAAAGTTCAGGCTCGTCGCAGCCACGTCGGTGCGGCTGGTGTTGATGCCGGACAACGTACCGGTAATGGTCGAGGTCTGGTTGTTGGCAAACGCGGTACCCACGGTAAAGCTCAGGTCAAACTCGTTGCCAGAGCTGTCCACCAGGGTCACCGTCTTGGCGCCGGTGGTGCTCAGGTCCACGGTGCCGCCGGTGCTGCCGTCAGCCTTCTTCACGCTGAACACGTGGTTCGCGCCGTCATCACCCACCACGGTGCCGGTAATGGTGGAAAGGGCACCGTCGCCGCTCGCGGTAGAGTTAAGGGTAAACGCCACACCGTTAAAGTTACCGGCAGAAACGCCGCCAGTACCATTCGGCTTCAGGCGGAAGGCGCTGATGCTGGAAAGGCCAGCGGTCGTGGTCAAGCCACCGCCACCGCCGTTGGCGGCAGTATAAGTCGCCTCGCGCACACCGTTGGTCACGGAAGAGCTCGCACTCTTGTCAAAGTTGCTGTTCAGCACAACCGTGGCACCCAAACCGGCGAACGAGAGAGTCTCGGTGGAACCGGTGGCAATCGCGGTGGAAGACACCGTGGCCGAAGAGGTGTTGCCGGTGGAAAGGTCGGTCATGGTCATCAGGTTGTGGGCGGCGTCGTACTCCAGCTTCACAGCGGGCGTGTCCACCGTGCTGTTAAAGTTGACACTCTGCACACCTTGACTGATCTGGCTGTTGGCGGCGTTGCCAATGGTGCTGCCGTCCACGGCCACCGAGGTCCCCACGGAGGAAAGGTGGTTGGTGTTAGAGCTCACCACGGTAGAACCGGACAACAGGTTGGTGCCGTTAAAGTTGGCGGTGTTGGCAATCCGGTCAACTTCCGAGCGCAGGTTGGTAAATTCCTGGTTGAGAAGGCCACGTTCGGCGTCGGCCAGCTGCCCGGAGGAAGCTTGCGTCGCCAGGGTCTTCATCCGCACAAGCATGTCGCCGATGGTGGAAAGCGCACCGTCAGCAATCTGCAGCAGCGAGACCGCCTGGCTGGCGTTGTTGGAAGCCTGGGTCAAACCGGCCACTTCAGCCTTGAGTTTGGAACCGATGGCGAGACCGGCCGCGTCGTCTTTGGCTTGCGGAATGCGCGAACCGGACGAGAGCTTGGCCAGAGAGCCCGACGCGTTGTTCGAGGCGATACCGATGTACCGCTGCGAAGTCAAAGCCGACAGGTTGGTATTAAAGGTGATGGTCATTTTTGTGTCCTTTACTTAGGATATTTTTTAACCGGCTACATACCGGCTCGTCGGGCAGATTGCCCAGCTTTTAACCACATGTCCATCCCCCATAGGGCCCCACGGGCCACCCCTGGCGCAACCTCGCCACGCCTCCCGCGCCACTTGCTTTCTCTTTTTTACAATTAAAAACATTGCATTAACCACAAAACCCGGTTTTACCCCCCGCAAGGCCGCAGCTAGGTTTGGGGGCAACGTTGTTTGTACCCACAAGATTTCGTTGCCTCCCCCTGCGGCACCTTTACCACAATGCCGCCTCCACGCCCCCTTGCCTTCGCCGCGCAACTCCGCCATCAATAAGGCACCGGCAAGTAGCCCCCCACGCGTCATGTAAGCGACCCAAAAAAAGAATAACGCTTATAAAAAAGGTTTGTGAGTGGAACCCCTCGTTGCCGCCTTCCGCAGTCTTGGCCCTGGCCGAATTTTAGCTCTTTTTGTTGGTCTGGCGGCGGTCATCGCCATCTCCTCGCTGGTCATCAACCGGGCGCAAACCCCCGGCATGGCGCTGCTCTACGGCGGGCTTTCGGCGCCCGAGGCCTCGCGCATCGACGACTACCTCTCCAGCCAGAACATCGCCCACGAGGTCCGTGGCGAGGGCGCGGTCTACGTCCCGTCCGATAAAGTCGGCGAGCTGCGCCTGCAGGTGGCGGGCCAGGGCATGGTCGGCGGCTCCACCGCGGGATACGAACTGTTCGACAACCAAAGCAGCTTCGGCACCACTAATTTTGTCAGCAACTTAAATGCCAAACGTGCACTGGAAGGTGAACTTGCGCGCACCATCGGCACCCTGCCCGCGGTGTCCGGCGCGCGGGTGCACCTGGTGCTTCCCAAGCAGAACCTCTTCAGCCGCGAGCAGGTCACTCCTTCGGCGGCGGTGGCGCTTAACCTCGGCGTGCGCACTCTGCAGCCCGAGCAGGTGCAAAGCATCGCCTCCCTGGTGGCCGCGGCGGTGCCCAACCTCTCGCTGGAGAACGTCACCATCATCGACCAGCGCGGCGAAATGCTCTTTAACGGTGCCGAGCAAACCACCGCCGCCGCGGGGGCAGAAAGCGCGCGCCACGCCATCGAAAAACGCTACCAGGACTCACTCTCAAGCATGCTGGAGCGCGTGGTGGGCGTGGGCAAAGTGGCGGTGCGCGTCACCGCGCAGATCAACACCGACAAAATCTCCGAACAGTCCGAGCTGTACGACCCCACGCAGCAAGTCGTGCGCTCCGAGCAAACCACCGAAAGCACCAACACCACCTCGTCTGGCAACAACGGCGGTCTCACCGGCGTGCAGGGCAACACCCCCGGCGGCGCCGGTGCCGGCAGCGGCAGCGGCGGCGGCAGCAACGAGGCCCGCACGGAAACCACCACCAATTACGAGATCTCCAAAACCGTGCGCCAGCTGGAACACGGCTCCGGCCAGGTGCAAAAACTCAGCGTCGCGGTGCTGGTGGAAGGCAAATCCACCCCGGCGGCAGAGGGCCAGGCGGCATCTTACACCCCACTCACGGCTGAAGAAAAATCCCGCCTGCAAACCCTGGTGGAAACCGCCATCGGCTTTAATGCGGAACGCGGCGACAAGGTCGAGGTGGTGGATATGCCCTTCTCCGCCGCGCCTGAGATCGAGGCCGTCTCCGAGCCCTTCCTCACCAAGGAGCAAATCATCAGCATCATCCAATACGCCCTCATGGCGGCGGCATTGGCCATCGTCGGTCTGCTGGTGGTCAAGCCGGCACTGGCCACGCTTAACACCGCGCTGGCCAGCGCGGCCCCCATCCATGTTAACAGCGGCGGCGGGCGGGTGGCCGCCGTCGGCGCGGGGGAGATCGGGGCGGCCCCGGAGGAGTCGAGCATGATTGACATCCGCTCCGTCCAGGGCCGCGTCAAAGAGTCCTCGGTCAAAAAGGTCAACGAGATCATCGACCAATACCCGGAAGAATCGCTGGGCGTGGTGCGCGGCTGGATGGGCGGCTCCACCGGCGGCCAGCAGGATAACGGGTAACCGCCATGGCCCAGCCCCTCACCGGTCCCCGCAAAGCCGCCATCATCATGCTCGCCATGGGCGAGCAACGGGCCGCACAACTGTTCTCGTTCATGGATGACTACGAGATCCGCGACATCTCGCGCGAGATGGCGGTGCTCGGCCACATCAGCGCGGAGGAGACCGAATCCACCCTCACCGACTTCGCCGAGGCGGTGGGCGGCGGCGGCGGCGGCATGTCCGGCGGCTGGGGCACCACCGAGCGCTACCTGAAGAGCTTCCTCAAGGAAGACCGGGTGAAGGAGCTGATGGACGAAATGCGCGGCCCGGCCGGCCGCACCATGTGGGAGAAGCTGGCCAACGTGCATGAAGAAACTTTGGCCACCTACCTCATCAATGAATACCCGCAAACCGTGGCGGTCATCATCAGCCGCATCAAGTCGTCGCACGCCGCCAAGGTGCTGGGCGTGCTGCCGCAGGAATTGGCGATGGAGGTGATGGAGCGCATCCTGGTCATGGACAACGTCCCGCGCGAGGTGCTCAACGCGGTGGAAGAGTCCCTCAAGTCCGAGTTCATGCGCAACCTGGCGCAAAAAAATACGCGGGATAGTCATGAGCTTATGGCCGAGATCTTCAACAACTTTGATAGGTCGAATGAGCAACGCTTCATGGGCCTGCTGGAACAAAAACACCCCCAGGACGCCGAGCGCATCCGCGCCCTGATGTTCACGTTTGATGACATCATGAAGACCGACGACAAAGGCATCCAAACCATCCTGCGCGATGTGGATAAAGACGTGCTGGGCCTGGCCCTCAAAGGCGCCAAGCCGGAAATGCGCGACAAGTTCCTCGCCAACATGTCCGAGCGCGCCGCCAAGATCCTCAAGGAAGACATGGACGCCATGGGCCCGGTCAAGGTCAAGGATGTCGACGAAGCCCAGCTCAAGATCGTCTCCGCCGCCAAAAAGCTGGCCGACAAGGGCGAGATCGTCATCATCAGCGGCGCCGAGGGCCAGGACGAGTTCATCACATGACCCTCTCCTTCTTCCCCTACAACCTACCACCTACAACCTACTACCTTTCGTAAATGGCCGATCTCCCCACACCCCCCACCCACCAGAAGTACACCTTCGATACCGAGTTCTTCGAGGTGGTTGGCGATGCCAAATCCCCCTCGCCCACCGCCACCCGCGCGCCTGCCTCCATGCCCGCCAACCCGCGGCAAAAAGCTTACGATGAAGGCTACACCACCGGGCTGAAGGAAGGCCAGCAACAAGCCCAGGCCGACCTCGCCCAGCTGCAACAACACCTGCAAAGCACGCTCACCGCGCTGCAAAAAACCACCGAGGAGCGCGAGTCCACCCTCGCCACACAAATGCTCGCCCTCCTGCGCACCACCCTTTACCGCCAGGTGGGCGACCTCATGTCCCACTACCCGGACGAACTGCTCGAGCAACACCTGCGCAGCGTGCTCCCCCTCATCAAGGCGGATGAATCGCTCACCCTGCGCATCCACCCCGCCGCGCGCGGCTACCATGAAAAGCTGCAACTGCCGCAGGCCAGCATCCTCGGCCTGCCCATGCACATCATCACCGATCCTTCGCTGGGCCTCACCGATGCGGTGGTGGAGTGGAAGAACGGCGGGGTGGAAAGCAAAGTCGCCCAGCACTTCAAAGCGCTCGACCAACTCCTCGCCGCCGCCGGCGCCGCCCTGCTGCCCACCCCGCCCATGCCCACCGAGGCCACCCCCGCTGCCAAACCAGCAACGCCCGCGGCCGCCACCGGGGCCGCCGCCACCCCACCTCCCGCAGCAACCGGTTCGGCGGTCGAGCAAGCCACCCAGGCCAGCCAGTCCCGCGCTGCGGAATTGTTGGGCGATGAAGAACTGGTGGATGCTTTAAAACCCAAGTGATTCTGCGTAGAATAAAGCCGCGCAAACCCCAACAAAATTAACAAAGACGCAAAGTACCCGCATGAACGACCCCAAACAAAACCTCAACCTGGAAGATCTGGGCGGCGCCAA
This sequence comes from Pseudomonadota bacterium, assembly GCA_016125035.1. Classification (GTDB taxonomy): domain Bacteria; phylum Pseudomonadota; class Alphaproteobacteria; order UBA2136; family UBA6156; genus RFNJ01. The sequence goes on along the minus strand of WGMN01000004.1, from coordinate 8,779 downwards.
CGCCGGCAGCAAGGGTGCCGAGGCCGGGCTCGAGGCGGTTTACGATGTGCCCATCACCGTCAAGGCGGTGCTCGGCACCACGGCCATGAACATCTCGCAGCTGCTCAAACTCGGCCGCGGCGCGGTTGTAGAGCTCGACCGCAAGGTCGGCGACGCCATCGATATCTACGTCAATGATCGGCTGGTGGCCCGTGGCGAAGTGGTCATCGTGGATGACAAACTCGGCGTCACCATGACCGAAATCGTCAAGAGCAGCACCTAGGCAGGGCTCCCCGGTGGATTACGCCACAGCCATCGGCCTTCTTTCTTCCATTGTCCTCATCACCCTGGCCATCGCCGTGGGCGGGCACCTGCCGGCATTTGTCGATCTCCCCTCCGTGCTCATCGTCATCGGCGGCACGCTCACCGTCACTCTCACCTCGTTCACCTTTACCGATGTCGTGCGCACCCTGGCCATTTCGGCCTCGGCGCTCACCCACCAGCAACCCACTTTCTCGGCGCTGGCCCGGCACCTGCTGCAATTCGCGCAAAAAACCCGCCAGGCCGGCGGCCTGCTGGCCCTGCAAAAGGATGTCGCGGCGGAGCCCAACGCCTTCCTGCGCCAGGCCCTCTCCCTGGCGGTCGACGGCGCCCCGGCGGAAACCATCGAGAAACTGCTTTATCAAGACACCGTCAGCTACATGGAAAGGCACGAGCGCGCCCTGGCCGTGCTGCGCCGCGCTGCCGATGTCGCGCCCGCCATGGGGCTCATCGGCACGCTTATCGGGCTGGTGCAAATGCTCGGCCAATTGTCCGATCCCACCGCCATCGGCCCGGCCATGGCGGTGGCCATCCTCACCACTTTCTACGGTGCCATCCTGTCCTACGTGGTGCTCACACCGTTGGCCACCAAGCTGGAACGCACCGGGGCCGATGACCTCCTCACCCGCAAGCTCATCACCACCGCCGTGCTCAGTTATTTAAAGCAAGAGAACCCGCGCCAGCTGCAACTGCACCTCAACGCCCAACTGCCGCCAGCCCTGCGCGTCTCGGTTTTCCGCTAGCGCTTGGGCATTTTTCCACCGTTAAGTCTAGTATCTGGTATCTAGTATCTAGTATCTTATCTCCCATGCTTCTCGCCGTCGGCCCCGTTCCCAGCCTGCCTGCCAACACCGCCATGGTGGGGGGGGCCGAGGCCGCGCTGGCCCCGCTCACCAACCAGCCGGTCAGCCTGGCGCTCACCACGCCAGATATCCTCCCCGCGCTCATCAACCTCATCCGCACCAACCACCTCACCACGCCCGTCGCCGTCATCGGCCCGGCGCAACCGGCCACCGGCGCCAAAGCCATCCGCATGGGTGCGGTGGAATACCTCACCGAGCCGGTGGATTCGCGCCTGCTCACCGCGCTCATCGCCAAGCACGTCAGCGCGCCTTCCTCCGGCCCTATTGGCCAAGACCCTCGCACCCTCCACCTGCTCGAGCAGGCCAAACAGTTCGCCGCCTCGCAGGCCACCGTGCTGCTACGGGGGGAAAGCGGCTCGGGCAAAGAGGTCTTCGCCCGCTACGTGCACCAACAAAGCCCGCGCGCGGGCAAGCCGTTCATCGCCGTCAACTGCGCCGCCATTCCGGAGAATCTCTTGGAGTCCGAGCTCTTCGGCCACAGCAAAGGCGCCTTCTCCGGCGCCCTGGCCGAGCGCAAAGGCAAGTTCCAGCAGGCTTCCGGCGGCACCCTGCTGCTCGATGAAATCTCCGAGATGGATTTGTCCCTGCAAGCCAAGCTGCTGCGCGCCATCCAGGAGCGGGTGGTCGATCCCATCGGCGCCGACAAACCCGTGCCGGTGGATATCCGCCTCATCGCCACCACCAACCGCCAGCTCGAGAATTACGTCGCGGAAGGCAAATTCAGGGAAGATCTCTACTTCCGCCTCTCGGTGGTCACGCTGGATCTCCCCCCCCTGCGCGAGCGTCCGGGCGATATCCTCCCCCTCGCCCGCCACTTCATCGCCGCCCACGCCGCCGCCAACGGCTACAAAGCCGCCCCCTCCCTCACGCCGGAGGCCGAGGCCAAACTCACCTCCTGCTACTGGAAGGGCAACGTCCGCGAGCTGGAGAACACCCTCCACCGCGCCCTCCTCCTCACCGGCCCCTCCGGCGCCACCATCACGCCCGACCATCTCATCCTCTCACCCATGTCCCTGATGCACATGAACACCGCGTCGAACAACGAGAACGCCCGCGCCTCCATCACCCCCGCCTCATCCTCCATCGCAGCCGCCGCCCGCGCCTACGGCAACGCGGGCAATGAAGACGCGCCCACCACCTTCATCCCCAAACGCCTGGCGGAGGTGGAACGCGATACCCTGGTGGCAACGCTGGCCTACACCCAGGGTAACCGCCAATATGCCGCCGACCTGCTCGGCATCTCCCTCACCATCCTGGCCGAAAAACTCTCCGCCGCCGGCCTCGCCGCCTAACCACAGAGAACTGTCCCCGGAATGATGACGGGTCGAACCGTTCTTACGGTTCGGGCACCCGCCACCTATCCGGGGCCGCTGCGTCCTTCTCCAACCCCCAAAAGCACCGCGGCCCACCCCTCACAGGGTGGGCCGCGGCACTCTCGTCATTCACCGGTCGTCAGGCGCCGGTGTCCGCCGCCGGCTGCGCCGGCGCTTCGGCCGCCCGCAATTCAGCTTCCAGCTCCTCCATCGCCGCCGCCAGCTTCTCGGCATCGATCGCCTCATCCGGCACACCGTCCGCCAGCGCCTCCAGCACCATCGGCACGCCTGCCTCGTCCTCGCCCTGGCCTTCGCCGGGGTTGGCCTTGATGATGAAGCTCTTCTTCACGCCGTCGGCGCCGACATGGATCACATAGTCGTCAGGATAGACTTCTTCGACGCCATCGCCTTTCTCACTCTTAAACCTGACCCGATTTTTGCCCTTGGCCAGCTCGGCCTCGATAGCCGCCAGCTCCACACCCTTCACGAACCAGATGTAGAAACCATCGGTGGTTGAAACATCCACGGCCTTGATCACCGCCGCTTCCGTCGCCCCGGCTTGCGCCGTATCTTTCGCTTCAGTCATGGCATCCCTCACAGGGTTTGAGTGTAAAAACAGGAATTTGTGCAGCGTCGAAGGGAAATACCCCTGTCACCATGTATACCAATCAATACCCCCCGTCAAACCCACTCCAAGAAGAGCCCTCCCACCCCACAAACTTCCTTTTTCATTGCCCACCCCATAAAAATCAGCTACATAAACCCTCAAGGCATCCCGCCTTACGGAGTCATCCTTATGTCCGCTTCCCTCGCCCTCACGCCGGAACAACGCCAGAAACTGGCCTTGGCTTACCTCCCGCGCACCATTTTCGCCCTCATCTTCACTATGCTGGTGGTAGCCGGGGCAGCCTTCACCTTCTGGTGGGCACCAGCCTATTCGGCGCCCGCCCTGTTCACCGCCACTGCGTTGGCTCTCATTATCCTGGTCCCCTTCAGCTGGCGCCTGTCCACCATCCACCGGGGCACATACGGCCGAAATGCCCCCGAAGCCGAATACCTCGCTCAGCGCGGCATCACGGTTTCGTAAACCGTTCACTCCGCCCAAAAAAAAGGACTTCCCCCGCGCAAGCGGGGCTTCCTTTTTGCGCACTATTTCGGCATAGTCGGCACGGGAGAGAACAACATAAAAATGCATTCGGCCTCCGTCCGCCAGCTTTGCCATACGCCTCGGGTAGTATTCGCTGCCCCGAGCCGATTTTTGGTTTTCTCCGCAGGCCGAGAAGCGCAGCGTACTTCTTCAGTACGTGAGCATCGCAGGGCAAGGGAAAAGCAAAAAGCGGCCGGGGCAGTAGAATAGCATGAATTTCGCCGCCTTCCTCCGCAACGCCAAACAGCAAGACGTCCTGCTGGCCATGGGCGTCATCGGCCTCATCATCCTGTTCTTCGTGCCGCTGCCCGCCTTTGTGCTCGATATCCTCATCGCCACCAACATCACCATGGGCCTGCTCATCCTGCTCACCGTGCTGTTCGTCAAACGCGCGCTGGAGTTCACCGCCTTCCCCATGCTGCTGCTGGTCACCACCACCTTCCGCCTGGCGCTCAACGTAGCCTCCACCCGCCTGGTGCTTGAAAATGGCCACACCACGGCCGCAGCGGCGGGCCATATCATCGAGGCCTTCGGCAACGTCATCATGGGCGGCAACTTCGTCATCGGGCTGGTCATCTTCACGGTGCTCATCCTGGTCAACTTCATCGTCATCACCAAGGGTTCCGGCCGTATTGCTGAAGTCGCGGCCCGCTTCACGCTCGATAGTTTGCCCGGCAAGCAAATGGCCATCGATGCCGACCTCAACTCCGGCCTCATCAATGAAGAGCAAGCCCGCACCCGCCGCTCCGAGCTGGAGCAAGAGACCGGCTTCTACGGCGCCATGGATGGTGCCAGCAAGTTCGTGCGCGGTGATGCCATCGCCGGCCTCATCATCACCGGCATCAACATCGCGGTGGGCATCATCGTCGGCACCACCGAGCACGGCATGTCGGTGGCCGATGCCGCCAACCGCTACATGCTGCTCACGGTGGGCGATGGCCTGGTGGCCTACATCCCCGCGCTCACCATCTCCATCGGCGCCGGTATGCTGGTGGCCAAATCCGGCACCACCGAGGGCGCCGGCACGGTGGTGTTCAGCCAAATGGCCGCCAATCCGCGCACGCTGTTCGTCGCCTCCGGCCTCATGTTCTTCATCTCGCTGCTGCCGGATATGCCGCTCATCCCCTTCTGGCTGCTCTCAGGCAGCCTGGCCACGGCGGGGGTTTACGCCTACCGCCAAAGCAAGCTCCCCAAACCGCTCACCCAGGCCCAGCAAGCCAAGGTGGAGGAAGAAAAAGCCATTGCCTCCGGCCCCCCGCCGGAGCCCCCGCTGGCCAGCCTGCTGCATGTGGATACCCTGCGCCTGGAACTCGGCTACGGCCTGCTCGGATTGATCGACGAATCCAAAGGCGGCCGCCTCACCGAGCAGATCAAAGCCACCCGCCGCCAAATGGCGCGCGACCTCGGCTTCGTCATCCCCTCGGTGCGCATCCAGGATAACCTCCAGCTCAAACCTGGCGACTACCAGATCTTCATCAAGGAGACCAAAGCCGCCTCCGGCACACTGGAAGCCGGGCAATTGCTGGCCATGGACCCCACCGGCGGCAACGCCTCGGCGGTGGAGGGCAAACTCACCACCGAACCCACCTTCGGCCTACCCGCCAAGTGGATCAACGAGAGCCAACGCGAGGCCGCGCAGTTCAACGGCTACACGGTGGTGGATAACTCCAACGTCATCGTCACCCACCTCACCGAGGTGGTGAAGGATAACCTGGCCGACCTCCTCACCCGGTCCGAGCTCGACAAACTGCTCGACGAACTGCGCCCCACCCAGGGCAAACTCATCGACGAACTGATCCCGGACAAACTCTCCAAAGCAGTGCTGCAAAAGGTCATGCAAAACCTGCTGCGCGAGAGGGTCTCGGTGCGCGACCTCCCCACCATCCTGGAAGCGCTGGCCGAAGTGGTGCCCGGCATCCGCAACCTCACCCTGCTCACCGAGCACGTGCGCACGCGGCTCTCGCGCCAACTCACCAACCAGCACCTGTCGGCCGACGGCACGCTGCCCATCGTCGCGCTCTCTCCTGCGTGGGAGAAGGAGTTCGCCGATTCCATCATCCAGGTGGAGAAGGATAGCCCCGAGCGCCAACTGGCCATGGCGCCAGATAAGATCCAAACCTTCCTGCGCAACGCATCAGATACCTTCAACCGCCAGTTCAACTCGGGCGTCTCGCCCATCTTCCTCACCTCGGCCAACGTGCGGCCCTTCGCGCGCCTGCTGGTGGAACGCACTCTGCCCACCGTGCCGGTCCTCTCGCAAACGGAAATCGCCCCCCGCGCCAAACTGCGCACCGTCGCCACCGTCTAAAGGCCATTCGTTCCGAAGGCGCAGCCGAGGCCCGGGTAGGGGCGCGGGGGAGGGTTTCCCTCCCCCGCAAGGATTCGCTGGGCCGAGGTGATTTTTGATTTTCTCCGCTGTTCCGAGCACCGCAAGTGTACAACTTACGTACATGCGGAGCGCATGGAACGCGGAAAAATCAAAAAGCGCCCGGATCCAGTAGAATCCTAACAACGCACTAGAACGGTTTGGGGAAGATAAACCCCATATTCTGCATCGGCCCCAACGGCGTCACCTGCTTCTCAAAGGTATCAATCTCCGGCGTCCCGTTCCACAACTTGTAAACCACCACCTTGTTCACCAGCACCAGCGTGGTCTGCATTTCCCAACCGGTGGTGTGGGTCTGCTTCCTAAAGCCGAACAAATCGGCCGCCACATTCCCATTGCGCTTGGCGGTCACATTCTGCGCGCGCACCACATAGGCAAAGCAGTGGTCTTTGGCGTCCAGGCACTTGCGCACGCCTTCGGGCATGGTCTCGCGGGTAAAGGCGCTGCCGAACATCGCGGCCACGTCCACATAGTTGATCACGCGGATATTCGGCACAGCTTCCACATCAAAGCCCAGGCTGCGCAGCTCGTCGTCCGTGGTCTTGTTCTCGGCCACGCTGTCGTAAGCCTTCCTGGCGTCGTCGTAGCTCGCCCATGGCGTCTGGCTTTTGCTGGTGGTGGTCGGCAACATGCTGGCACACGCCGCCAGCAAGCCCGCGGCTGTCGCCAGCGCGGTAAACTTGGTCATGGTCAACGTGGTTTTCATTGTCTTTACTCCCCTACCTTTTCTTATGGGTAAGCCCCTGAATACTCCTGCACAAAAACATGGTAATTCAATGCATTAAGCCGCTAAGGGGCTGAAACAACATACTTGGTGCAACGCACCCCTCCCCGCCCCCAAAAGCTGACACCTGCAACGCACAAAAAAGGCCGCTCCCAGCGGCCTCTCCCTTCATGGTTAGCCTGCAAAGGTCAACGCTTCAACTTGGCTTCCACTTCTGCCCGGAAGCCTTCATGCGGCGGCACATCGCCCTTATCCAGCAAATCCAGCGCCAGCTGCCAGTATTTACGCGCCGCTTCGTGGTTGCCACGGGCGGCGTAAGCATCGCCCAGATGGTCGGAAATCTCTGCACTTTCCGGGTCCTGCTCCACCGCGGTTTCCAGGTATTCCAACGCGGTGGCATCGTCGCCGCGGCGGTGGTAGGCCCAGCCCAGGCTGTCGCTAATGGCTCCATCATCCGGGGCCAGCAAATGCGCCTTCTTCAGCAGGTTAAAAGCTTCTTCCAGGTTCTCTCCCTGGTCCACCCACATGTAACCCAGGTAGTTCATAATCTGCGCGTTGGCGGGGTCCAGCTCCAACGCCTGCTGCAAATCCCCTGCGGCCTTGGCGTACATATGCGCCCGCTCATAGGCGGCACCACGCGCAAACAGCAGTTCCACCCGCTCGGCTTTGGTAAGCGCCGGGTCTTTCAACAACATGTCGTATTCCTCCACCGCGCGGGCATAATCCTCGCGCTCAAAGGCCATCAACGCCAGCGAGCGGTGCACCACCGCCAGCTGCGGGTGCGCGCGCGCCAGGGCACTGGCAGCACGCCAGCCTTCGGCCTTTTCTCCCAGCTTAAAGTTCACTTCCGCCAACCGCAACGCCACACCATCGCCCAGCGCCGGGTCGTCCTTCAACACGCTGTATTGCGCCTTGGCTGCGGGCAGGTCGCCCATCATCTCCAGCAACACGCCCAGGTAGTAACGGTCGTAGGTCTGCTCGGGGTCCAGCCACAGCGCCATGTTGATCAGCTGGCGTGCCGGGGTCAGCGCGCCTTCTGCCCACACCATCAGGCCAAAATCAAACATGCTGGCGGCCATGTCCTGGTCCAGCGTGCTGGCAAAGGGCTTCTGTTTTTCCAGCGTGGCCACATCGGGCATGATCATCCCCACCGAAGGGTTGGCCACGTCAAAAGCCTTCAGCAACACCTCGGCCTTGTCGCCCATGCCCTGGTGCACATACACCTTGGCCAGCAACAAGGTGGTGAATATGGCCGAGGGCTCGGCCGCCTGCGCCAACTCCAGCGCCTCCAGCGCCTTGGCGTAATCACCTTCCTTCAACCACAGCCGGGCCTCGTGGTAGCGGCGGCGGCCCTCCAGCGCGGTGGGCAGCGGCAGGGCCTGCAACCTGTGCACCAGCTTTTCGGCCTTGGCGCCGTCTGCAAAATCCAGGTAGGCCTGCAACAGCTCAAACTGCAACAACCCCGGCGCACTGCGCGCGGCCAGACGCATGTCGCGGCGGGCATCTTTAATCTTGCCGTTGTGGGCATGGTCCACCGCCAGCAACATGCGGCTTACCGTGCTTTGCTCCACTTCCGGCAGGGTCTTGGCCAGGCGCACGGCGGTGGCAATGTCGCCGTTGGTCAGGCTCAAGTCCAGCACCCGCTGGCGCAGGTTCATGTTGTCGGGGTCTTCCGCCAGGGCCGAGAGGTAGCTTTTGGCCGCCGCCTGCTCATTGCCCGATAAATCCAGCACCGTGCCCTGCAAATAAGCGCTCAAGCCCTGGGTATCCGCGGCCGGGCTGGTCACCGCCGGGCTGGCGCCCAGCTCTTCAGCTCCGCCACGCTGTGCCGGCGCCGCCACCAGCACCGCACCCAGCACCACCAACAAAGAGGCAATAAAAATCATTCGTGCACACTAGCAGAATATAAAGCCATGGCCAAAGGCCATTCGTTCCAAAGGCGCAGCCGAGGCCCGGGTAGGGGTGTGGGGGAGCCGTAGCGAAGCGGAGACCGCCAAGCGCCAAAGGCGAGAAGGCAACGTTTCCCTCCCCCGCAAGGATTCGCTG
>WGMN01000016.1 GCA_016125035.1 Pseudomonadota bacterium | reverse complement strand
GAGCGCTTCTTTGCACAAATACAAAACAAATTCAGAAGGCTAGCTGACTGCTGGGAGAAACGCGAAGCGGCCCGCTACGGGCTAACTCATGCTGCTTTTTTGAGATATTGGTTGAAATACTTAATACTGGGATAGGCTTGATGCCGATGGTGACGAGCCCGTTGATGGCGCTGCTGCGTTCCTCTATGCGTTGGCGCATGCGGCCGAGGTGTTGTTTGCGGGTAAGCGGGCGCGCATTGGTACACGACATGCGGTACTCCTTTATCCCCCTGGGGAATGGGCCGAAATGGCACTGAGATCGGCATTATGTTGGTGGATGCCTGTTGGTTGAGCAAGGGAAGATAAACGTATGGTTGTGCTCAGCTTTTGGAGGAGTGCTGGGCTTTAGTGCTAAAATTGCCACGCTTTTGCAGCCTCCGGCGCAACTTTTTGTTGCATGGTATGACGAAATGCTTGGAAATCTGCGGGTTTTTGCTGCGTTGCACAAACTTTTTTTGTTGGTTGCGGCGCGTGGTTGGGGCAGGATGCGCGCATCTTAATAAGGATAAGACAGACCATGCGCGCGCGTGAACAGGATGCAGGTGCGGGGAAAGCCCCCGCCGATGGCTTGAAAGTAGTGAAAGGCAAAAACATGCCCCATGAGGTGTTGGGCCTGGATAAAAAAGCCTTGCTGGGGTGGTATCGCCAGATGCTTTACATGCGGCGTTTTGAAGAGAAGGCGGCGAGCCTTTATCAGCAGGGGGAGATTGCGGGGTTCTGCCACCTTTATATTGGCCAGGAAGCGGTGGCGGCGGGTGCCAAGGCGGGGGGGAAAGAAGGCGATGATTACATTACCAGCTACCGTTGCCACGCGTTGGGTTTGGTGTGCGGGTTGAGTGGCGAGCAGGTGATGGGCGAGCTGACCGGGCGGCAGTTGGGGATCAGCAAAGGTAAGGGCGGCTCCATGCACATGTTTGAGCCCAGCAAAGGCTTTTGGGGCGGGCATGGGATTGTGGCGGCGCAGGTGCCGCTGGGCGCGGGGATTGCTTTTGCGCGGAAGTACCAGGCACGGGATTCGGGATTCGGGATTCGGGATTCGGGCGCGGCTTCGCCGCGTGGGGAGGAAATGCGGGTGTGCTTCACCTTTATGGGAGACGGTGCGGTGAATGCCGGGCAGGTGTTTGAGAGCTTTAACATGGCGGCGCTGTGGAAGCTGCCGGTGGTGTTTGTGATCGAGAACAACCAGTGGGGCATGGGCACCAGCGTGCCGCGTGCGGCGGCGGGGGAGTTGTGGCGGCGTGGCGAGCCGTTCGGCATACCCGGTGAGAAGGTGGATGGGATGGACTTTTTTGCCTCTGTGGAGGCTTGCCGCAGGGCCGCCGAGCACTGCCGTGCGGGGAAGGGGCCTTATCTGCTGGAGATGGACACCTACCGCTACCGTGGGCACAGCATGAGCGACCCGGCGAAGTACCGCACGCGTGAGGATGTGGACTGTGTGCGCGAGGCGCGTGACCCTATCGCGCGGATGCAGAAATACATGATGGATGCGCTGGGGATGAAGGAGGCGGAGTTTGAGAAGTTCGACGACGAAGTGAAGGCGGAGGTGAACAAGGTGGCGGAGATTGCGACCACTGCGCCGCGCACGGATGTGGGCGAATTGTTTACCGATGTGGTGCCGGAATAAGGAGATTTAACGATGGCGATGATGACTTACCGTGAGGCTATCCGCGATGCGATGAGCGAGGAGATGCGGCGCGACAAGAACGTGCTGTTGATGGGTGAGGAGGTGGCCGATTACCAAGGTGCCTACAAGTGCAGCCAGGGGATGGTGCAGGAGTTTGGGCCGGAGCGGGTGGTGGATACGCCGATTGCGGAACTGGGGTTCACCGGCATTGGTGTGGGCGCTGCGATGGCCGGGTTGCGCCCCATTGTGGAATACATGACCTGGAACTTTGCGATGCTGGCGACCGACCATATCATCAACAGCGCGGCCAAGACCTATTACATGAGTGGCGGCAAGGTGAGCTGCCCGATGGTGTTCCGCGGGTTGAACGGCGTGGCCGCGCACGTGGCGGCGCAGCACAGCCAGGACTACGCCAACTGGTATATGGGGATTCCGGGATTGAAGGTGATCGCGCCTTCCAATGCGCGTGATGCGAAGGGGCTTTTGAAGGCTGCGATTCGGGACAATGCGCCGGTGGTGTGTTTGGAGCATGAGGTGCTTTATGGGCTTTCTGCCGAGGTGCCGGAGGGCGATGATTTTGTGCTGCCGATTGGCAAGGCCGAGGTGGTGCGCGCGGGCACGGATGTGACGCTTATTGGTTATTCCATGATGGTGGTGAAGGCGCGCGAGGCGGCGGAGAAACTGGCGGCAGAGGGTATTAATGCCGAGGTGCTGGATTTGCGCAGTTTGCGCCCGCTGGATGTGGAGGAGATTGTGAAGAGTGTGAGCAAGACCCATCGTGCGGTGGTGCTGGAAGAGACTTGGGCGGCGGCAGGTGTGGGGGCGGAAGTGATGGCTGTGATTAGTGACAATTGCTGGGATGAATTGGATGGGCCGGTGGTGCGCATGAGCCAGCTGCCGGTGCCGTTGCCTTATGCCAGCAACTTGGAGGTTTTGTGTGTGCCGCAGGTGGTGGATATTGTGCGGGAAGTGAAGAAGGTTTTGGGGCGCTAATGGAGCCGTTGCAGAATCTCGTGGGAGTATTGTGGCGCGGGGAGTTGCCTTTGTGGGTGGCCTTCTGGGTTTATGGGCAGGGGGTTTATGCGGTGATTCTGGCTGCCTATATTGCCATGTACAAATTGAGCTTTGATGCGTTGGGCGGTGTGCGTGAGCGCATGGCTGAGATGGGCGGGGGGTTGCCCAAGGCGGTGGGGATACTCGGCACCATGGTGAATGTGGCGGATGCGATTGGCCTGGCGCTGATTACGCTGGTGTGGGCGGTGATGATATGGCGCGCGGCGCCGAACACCGACTGGGTTGGCTGGACGCTTTTGGCGCGCGGGTTTGTGCTGGCGGCGGGTGTTTTACTGGTGCTAGGTGCGGTGGTGCTGTGGAAAGTGAGGAGCGTGTAATGCCGTTTGTGGGCAGCGATTTGTGGAAGGTTCGGCAAAAGTGGGGCAGTGGGCCTTTGGTGTGGCCGGGGATTACCGCCGTGGTTCTGAATGAGGAAGGCAAGGTGTGGATGGGGTTGCGCACGGACACCAGGACATGGAGCATTGTGGGGGGTTATTACGAGCTTGGGGACAGTGCCGAAGGGTGCGCGCGGCGTGAGGTGAAGGAAGAGCTGGGGGTGGAGGCGGTTGAGGTGCGGATGATCGGGGTTATTACCGACCCGGTGAAGACCACGCTGAAGTACCCGAATGGGCATGAGATCCAGAGCCCGAGCCATGTATTTATGGTGAAGGTGAAGGGCAGCGATGCGCTGGGGGATGATGAGCACAGCGCGTTTAAATGGGTGGAAGTGGATGAGGCGGTGACGGCTTTTAAAGGGATGTTTGGGTATTCGGCCACTGCGTTGGGGATGTACAAGGCGTGGTTGGCGAGCGGGGAGTTCCAATTGGCATGAAGACGTTGGTGTGCCTGGGGGACAGCTTGGTGGAAGGCGAGGGCGATATGCAGGGCATGGAGGGCTGGGTGGGCCGTTTGCGTCAGCGTTTGCTGCCTGACACGCACCCGCAGTATGCCGCCGACTACCATAGTTGGGGCATGGAAGAGCGCCATGTTTATAATTTGGGAATTGCCGGGGATACTATCCGCGATATCGACCTGCGCCTGGGGGAGGTGTTGGCGCGGCGGCCGGATGTGCTGATCATCGGTTGCTGCGTGAATGACATTACGCGCTTTAAGGAGGCAGATGGGTTTAACCCGCATTTGCCGCTTTATCACCGGGAGCGTTTTTGGCCGATCGTGTTAAAAAACGCCAAGAACATATGCCCGAAAGTTTTGGTGACGCCCGGAGCTTTTTTGGAGCGTGACTTTGTGGATGTGGATGGTAACGGGCCGCTGCATGAGGATTTTGTGGAGCATGTGGCGCTGATTGAACGCACATGTGGTGGTGTGGGAGTTGAATTTTTGCCAGTGCCGGAAAGCTTTGCCCGGGATGAGTGGAGATCGCATGATCTACACTGGAATGCCAAGGGGTATGAGCAGATGACGGGACTGGTCTACGATAAACTTAACGCGTTAAAATGGATTTAAGGAGAAACGATAATGCCGATTGATGTGTTGATGCCGCAGCTTAGCCCCACCATGACCGAGGGGCGTTTGGCCAAGTGGACCAGGAAAGAGGGCGATAAGATTAGTGCTGGCGATGTGATCGCGGAGGTGGAGACGGATAAGGCGACGATGGAAGTTGAGGCTTCTGATGATGGGATTTTGCATATGATCATCGGCCAGCCGGGGGCGGACTTGCCGGTGGGTGCGCCTATTGCGGTGTTGCGCGGCAAGGATGAGAAGGTGGCTGCGGATTACAAGCCCAAGGGCAAGGTGGCGGAGAAGAAGGTTGAGGTGAAGAAAGAGGAGCCGAAGGCGGCGCCGGTGGTGACGGTTGCGCCTGTGGTGGTGCCGGTGAAAAAAGAAATCAGAAATCAGAAATCAGAAATCAGACCGGTGGTGGGGAGTGGGCGGGTGAAGGCTTCCCCCTTGGCGAAGCGTTTGGCGGCGGACAGTGGGGTGAATTTGGCGCTGGTGCGCGGCAGCGGGCCGCAGGGGCGCGTGGTGGCGGCGGATGTGAAGCGCAGTGGCGGGGGTGGGGGGCATCCGCTGATGGCGTTGCTGGCGGGTTCTGGCGCGGTGCGGGGGAGTGACCGGGTGGAGAAGGTGGCGCCGATGCGCAGGGCGATCGCCGCGCGGTTGTTGCAGAGCAAGCAGACGGTGCCGCATTTCTATTTGACGCGCAGTGCCGATATGCGGCGTTTGATGGATGCGCGGGCTGAGCTGAACGAGATGCTGGCGGCGAGTGGGCAGAAGCTGACGGTGAATGATTTTATTGTGAAGGCGTGCGGGTTGGCGCTGCGGGACTTCCCCATGGCCAACGCCAGTTGGGGAGAGGGTGGCGAGGTGACCACTTACGGTAACGTGGACATTAGCGTGGCGGTGGCAATTGAGGGCGGGTTGGTGACGCCGATCGTGTTCAACGCCGATGCCAAGGGGTTGGGGGAGATCAGTGGCGAGGTGAAGCAGCTGGCGGCGGATGCGCGCGCGGGCAAGCTGAAGCCTGCGCAGTATGAGGGCGGGAGCTTTAGCATTTCCAATTTGGGGATGTATGGGATTGAGGAATTTTCTGCGATTATCAATCCTCCGCAGGCGGCGATTCTGGCGGTGGGCGCGACGGGGCGGGATGGCATGATGAAGTTGACGTTGAGTGTGGACCATCGGGTGATTGATGGGGCACTGGGGGCGGAACTTTTGGGCGCGATTGTGGGGTATTTGGAACAACCGAAAAGCATGGTGGGGTAAACGCTATGGATGAGATGGTGGATATTATCGACGCTACAGGCGCCAGGACGGGGGAAGTTCTGGAGCGTATGGAAGCCATACGGCAAGGAAAAATGCTGAAGTATGCGCAGGTGTGGATTTTTAACAGCAAAGGTGAACTGCTGGTGGGGCAGCGTGCGGCGGGGAGGAGGATCCGCCCCAACCTGCTGGATACGGCATGTGCCGGGCATGTGAGCTCTGGTGAAGATTATGCAACCTGTGCGGCGCGTGAGTTGAAAGAAGAGCTTGGGCTTGATGTGCCGCTGGAAGCCATGTTTGAAATGCATGGGGATTATGGCCGTGTGGTGATTTTTAGAGGATATAGCGATGTGATCCCTGCTTTTGATAAGCAGGAAATGAATGTTATCGAGTTTAAAAAAGTAGAAGACGTGAAGAAGCTGGTGGAAGAGTTCCCCTACCTGCTCTCTTTTGGCTTTGCGGATGCAATCAAGGTTTATCTGGAATGGAGAAAAAACAATGGCTGATATGACGTTTGATGTGGTGGTGGTGGGTGCCGGCCCGGGGGGGTATGTTTGTGCCATCCGCGCGGCGCAGCTGGGGTTTAAGGTGGCGGTGGTGGAGAAGGATGCGCTGGGGGGCGTTTGCTTGAACTGGGGGTGCATCCCCACCAAGGCGCTGCTGAAGGCGGGTGAGGTGAAGCGCACCATTGAGCATGCGGCGGATTTTGGCTTTGAGGCGAAGATCACCAAGATCGATTTTGCGCGGGTGATCGAGCGCAGCCGTGAGGTGGCGGGCAAGCTGAGCAAAGGCGTGGAATTTTTGATGAAGAAGAATAAGGTGGAAGTGGTGCGAGGCACCGCCAAGTTTGTGAGCGATACGGAATTGGAGGTGGGTGGCAAGCGCGTGGCGTTTAAGTATGCGGTGGTGGCCACGGGGGCGCGTGCCAAGCAGATCAAGGGTGTGCTGGAGGCGGATGGGGAGTACATCTGGACCGCCAGGGAGGCGATGGTGCCGAAGGCTTTACCGAAGGATTTGCTGGTGATTGGCGGCGGTGCCATTGGGGTGGAGTTTGCGAGCTTTTATAACGCGCTGGGCTGCAAGGTGACGCTGGTGGAGGCGCAGGAGCGGATTGTTCCGGCGGAGGATGAGGAGATTTCCAAGCTGCTCAAGAAGGAGCTGGAGGGGTTTGGGATTGAGATTGTGGTGGGGAAAGGATGTCAGGATCTCAGGGTCTCAGGGTCTCAGGTGACGGTGGTTATTGATGGGAAGAAGCGTTCTTTTTCCCGGGCGATTTTGGCCATTGGGGTGAGTGGGAATGTTGAGGGTTTGGGGCTGGAGGGGCTGAAGGTGTTCCCGGAAAAAGGCATGGTGAAGGTGGACAAGATGTACCGCACGGCCTGCCCGAATGTTTATGCCATTGGCGATGTGATCGGCGCGCCGTGGCTGGCGCACGTGGCCAGCCACGAGGGGGTGATCGCCGCCGAGCACATGGCGTTTGCGGCGGGCAAGGGCAACCATGAGCCACATGCCATGCGTTATGATAACATCCCCGGCTGCACCTACTGCACGCCGCAGGTGGCCAGCACCGGGTTGACCGAGGCTGCCGCGAAGGCCAAAGGCCATGAGGTGAAGGTGGGAAGATACAGCTACCAGGCCAACGGCAAGGCGATTGCACTGGGTGAGCCGAACGGGATGGTGAAGGTGGTGTTTGATGCCAGGACCGGTGAATTGCTGGGGGCGCATATGATTGGGGCGGAGGCGACTGAGATGATCAGCACGTTCGTTCTGGGACGGCATATGGAGGCGGTGGAGCAGGACTTGCAAACGGTTTGTTTGCCGCACCCGACGCTGAGTGAGATGATGGGCGAGGCAGCTTTGGCTGCGGATGGGAAGGCGTTGAATGGGTAAGCGGTGTTCGGTAATCGGTTATCGGTGTTCGGGGGGGCGGGATGACAATTAAAAGCTATGAAGACCTGGATGTTTATAAGTTGGCTTTTAGTCTGGCCTTACGTGTGCATAAGCTTGCCGAACCACTTCCAAAGGTTGAGCAGTATGGTGGCTTGGCCGACCAGATACGTCGCAGCAGCAAGGGGATATGCGCAAATCTGGCCGAAGGTTTAAGCAAGCATATGAGCCTGGCGGATGAGCGTAAATTCCTCTCGATAGCGTTGGGAAGCGCGGAAGAGACCAGGGTTTGGCTGTCATTTATGGAAAAACTGGAATATCTTGAAAAAGAGACAGTGGTGGAATTACGTGAGGAATATTCCAGGGTTTGCCAGATGATCTTTGGGTTGCTTGAAAAAAGGCGGGGCTAAATTTTGAAGGTACAGATTACGTTGAGTGATGACCGCCAGGCGGTGCGGGCTGAGCTGGAGCGTGAAGGCATCCCCACCGATGGGGTGGCGGAGCTGGGGTATGAGGCGGTGCCGGATGCGCCGAAGAAGGCCTTCAGTTTGTATCGCGAGGAGAAATTGAAGGAGCTGGAGGGGAAGCGCATTAGCGGCTTGCGCGGCGGTGGTGGGCGCGCGGAAGAGGTTGAGGGCGGCATTAAGCACATGAGCGGCAAGCCGGAGTGGCTGCGGGTGAAGGCGCCGACAAGCCCCAAATATTTTGAGCTGGTGGAGCGGGTGCGGGAGAAGAAACTGCACACGGTGTGCGAGGAGGCGGCTTGCCCGAACATTGGGGATTGCTGGGCGAGTGGGCACCTGACGGTGATGATCCTGGGCGATACCTGCACGCGGGGGTGTGCGTTCTGCAACATCAAGACCGGCAAGCCCAACGAGGTGAACCCGCATGAGCCGGAGAGCCTGGCGCAGATGGCGGCGGAGCTGGGGCTGAAGCACATGGTTATCACCAGTGTGGACCGTGATGATTTGCCTGATAGCGGGACGGGGCACTGGGCGGCGTGCATTGCGGCTATAAGGGACAAGGCGCCGGGGACGACGGTGGAGATCTTGACGCCGGACTTCCGCCGCCGCGAGGAGTGCATTGATGCGGTGGTGGCCGCGCGGCCGGATGTTTACAACCATAATTTGGAGACGGTGCCGAGGCTTTACCGCACCGTGCGGCCGGGCGCGAGGTACTTTGGCAGCCTGCGGCTGTTGCAACGGGTGAAGGAGCAGGCGGCGGAGCTGGGCGCGCCGATGTTCACCAAGAGTGGGCTGATGGTGGGGTTGGGCGAAACCCAAGACGAAGTGTTGCAGGTGATGGATGACTTGCGCGCGGCGGGGGTGGACTTTTTGACCATCGGGCAATATCTGCGGCCGAGTTTGCAGCACTACCCGGTGATGGAATATGTGGAGCCGGAGGTGTTTACCTATTATGAGGAGCAGGCGAAGCTGAAGGGATTCCTTATGGTGGCGAGTGGGGCGCTGGTGCGCAGCAGCTTCCATGCGGATAGGTATTATGCGGAGCTTGTGGAAAAGCGGCGGGTGGGGCAAGTTTAGCCCCGGTATGAAAGTTCTCCACGCCCACCTGAGTAAGGCTTTTTTTGGCAGTGAGCGCTATTGCGCCAGTTTGGCGCGGGCGCAGGCGCGGGCGGGGATGGATGTGCGGGTGGTAATAAAAGGAACGAGGAACCAGGAACGAGGAACGAGGGTGGCCAGGTGGCGGGCAGAGGCGGCGCCGGCGGAGGTTTTGTGTGTGCCGTGGTGGGTTCCGGGCTTTATGGAACAGTGGGTTATCGAGAAGTTTATGCGCGGGTTTGTGCCGCAGATGGTTCACACCCATTTGGGGCGGGCCAATGTGCGCGTCGGCCGGGTGGCCAAAAAGCTGAAGCTGCCATGGGTGGTGACGCTGCATTTGCGCTGGAAAGACAAGGAGATGATGGGGAGCGATGGGTTGATCTGCATTGCCGGGTGGCAGAGGAAGGAAGTGCCGCACGCCTACCGCGGCATGATGCGGGTGGTGTGGAACTGGCTGCCGGAAATTGGCACCAAGGCAGATGGCAAGGCGCTACGCAAGAAGCTGGATTGCGGCAAGGAAACCGTGGTGTTTGGCAGTGTGGGGCGGTTGCATTCCAACAAGGGTATGGATGTGTTGGTGCGGGCGTTCCGCCAGGCTTTTAACAAGGGCGAGGATGTGCGGCTGGTGATTGCCGGAGAAGGAGACCAGCGCAAGGATTTGGAGGCACTGTGTGAGGGTGACCGGCGGATTGTGCTGGCGGGGAATGTGGCGGAAATTGGGCCTTATTACGCCGGGTTTGATGTGTATGTGAGTGCTGCGCGGTATGAGCCCTTCGGGTTGAGTATTTTGGAGGCGATGGATGCCGGTTTGCCGCTGATCTGCAGCCGCAGCGAGGGGCCCAGCGAGTATTTGCAGGGGCACCCGGTGCGCTGGGTGGAGAAGGGCAAACTGGCCGGAATGACCAGCGCTTTGCGTGACGAATTTGCCAAGGGGCGACACAGGGTGGAGTATGACATGAGCGCCTTCACGCTGGACAAGGCACGCGATAAGATACTGGAGTTTTACACAAAAGTGATGAAGGCGCGGGGGCTGTAGCGGTGTTTAAAAGTGTGGGGCTGCTGGTGATTGCGGGAGGTGCGGCCTACACCTACCTGGTTGAACCGGCGTGGGTGAATTGGGGTTTTGGCGAGGCGCGGTGCTGGCTGAAGGGCGGGGTGGCGATAAGTGCGGATGCGAAGGAGCCTGGTTATGTGGCTGAAATGTCTAAGCTTACGCAGAACAAAGGGCGGCTGGAGACCGGCGAGGCGACGGGCTGCATGCCCGAGGCCAAGTGTGCGATGAGCCCGGCCGAGGCGTTGGGGATGGTGGACAGGAAGATCTTCAGTTGGGGGCTGGTGCAGGAATATAACCGCAAAAAGATTACGCTTTTGAACAACTTGCACGATGGGAAAGGCTTTGACCTGCCGGGGACCGGAATTGCCAGCCGGGCCGAGGCAGTGGCGCGGCTGGATGAAGCGGACTACTGCACGATGTACCTGGAAAAGACGCGGGCCACGCTGGAAAAAGCGCTGCAGCAGGGCTTGCCAACGCGTTGATGTATCAATGATGCGACTTGCCGCCAGGCGGCAGAAAGCGGCGGAGAGGCTGCGATGAAGTGGCAAAAAACGGCGAAACGCTGCTGCGGCGGCGGCAGGAATGCGCAAACGGGCGGCCTGGGGCCGCCCGTCTTTTGAAACCGTGGGCCCGGCTAGCAGCGGGCGGGGACAGGTTCGCCCGGCCAGGGTTCGCTGGAGCGGGGAAGCGTCTCATCGGGCTCTTCCTGTTGGCAAGAAGGGCCACGATGGTTGGAGCCATTGCCGGATGATGGTGCCGGCTTGGGCGGCTTGGGTTGGCGAAACGCGAGTGGTTGGTTCATGACGTCAATCCTTTCGGGTTGGGTGTCATTGGGTGTTGAGAGTAGGGTATAGGGGCGTGGGGAGAAGATGGCAACCCTTTAAGGGGGTGATCTGTGGGAGGGCGGGATAGGCCGATTTGCCGTTGCCACCAAGCCTGCGCCGCGTTAGAGTGCCCGCATGATGAACGCCCGAGCTATGTGCGCTACGGCTGCCGCTTGAGCGGCATTTCATGGTTTTTCCCCTCTGCTGGTGGTAAAGAAAGAGCCGGGGGCGGGGTGGCAGGTAAGAGGTTTCAGGTTATAGAAAAAAGGATTGATGGTGATGGCTAAGACGATGATGACGGGGGCGGAGATCCGGCGGAGCTTTTTGGAGCATTACGCCAGCAAGGGCCACGTGGTGGTGCCGAGCAGCAGTTTGGTGCCGGACAATGACCCGACCTTGATGTTCACCAACAGCGGGATGGTGCAGTTTAAGAACAACTTCACCGGCGTGGACACGCGGCTGAAGCGTGCGGTGAGTGTGCAGCGTTGCGTGCGTGCCGGAGGCAAGCACAACGATTTGGAGAATGTGGGGTACACCGCGCGGCACCACACCTTTTTTGAGATGCTGGGGAACTTTTCCTTTGGTGACTATTTTAAGCAGCAGAGCCTGGAGTGGGGCTGGGAATGGGTGACCAAGACCCTGGGCCTGGACCCGGCGCGGATGTGCGTGACCGTGTACCACGATGACGATGAGGCGGTGAAAATTTGGAAGAGCATTGGGATGGCGGAGAAGGATATCATCCGCATTGCCAGCAGCGACAACTTTTGGACCATGGGCGACACCGGCCCGTGCGGACCGTGCAGTGAGATCTTCTACGACCTGGACCCCAGCGGCAAAAAGGTGGCGGGCGGCCGACCGGGCACGCCTGAGGAAGACGGCGACCGCTGGATGGAAATTTGGAACCACGTGTTCACCCAGTTTGACCTGCAGCCGGACGGCAGCAAGGTGCCCTTGAAGGCCAAGAACATTGACACAGGCGCCGGGCTGGAGCGGGTGATGACCGCGGTGCAAGGGGTTTACAGTAACTATGACACCGATGTGTTCCAGACCATTATTGGCGCGGCGAGCCATGCCACCGGGGCTAAATACGGCAGCGACCAGGGCAGCGATGCCAGCCTGCGCGTGGTGGCCGACCATTTGCGCGCGATGACATTTTTGATGGTGGACGGCGTGATGCCCAGCAACGAAGGGCGTGGTTATGTGCTGCGGCGGATTATGCGCCGGGCGATGCGTCATGGCTATTTGCTGGGGTGCGACAAGCCGTTCATCAACACCCTGGTGCCGACACTGGTGGGTGTGATGGGCGAAGCCTACCCCGAGTTGCAGCGCGGCGCGGCGATGGCCACGGATGTGATTAAAATGGAAGAAGAGCGTTTTGGCCGCACGCTGAAGCAGGGGTTGAGCCTGCTGGAAAGCGAAACCAAAGGCATGAAGAGTGGCGACATGCTGGAAGGCGAGGTGGCGTTTAAGCTTTATGACACCTATGGCTTCCCCCTTGATCTGACGCAGGATGCGTTGCGGGTGCGCGGGATTGGCGTGAACGACGCGGGCTTCCAGAGTGCCATGGAAGAGCAGAAGCAGCGCGCGCGCGCGGCCTTTAAGGGCAGCGGCGACAAGGGGCTGAGCGACGTGTGGTACGACGTGCAGGAGAAGGTGGGGAAGACCGAATTTTTGGGCTACAAGGTGACCCACGCCGAAGCGGTGGTAGGTGCGCTGGTGGCAGGTGAGGGCAGTGCCTTGAAGATGGTGGACAGCCTTAAGGCCGGAGAAAAAGGCCGTGTGGTGACCAGCCAGAGCCCCTTTTATGCCGAAAGCGGCGGACAGGTGGGGGATACCGGGAGTATCTCTGGTGAAGGTTGGAGCTTTGAGGTGGACGATACGCAAAAGGTTTTGGACGGCGTGTGGGTGCACCATGGTGTGGTGGAGAAAGGAACCGTGAAGGTTGGCGTAAATGCCGAGCTGGCGGTGGATGATGCGCGGCGTGATGCCATTGCCCGCAACCACAGCGGCACGCACCTGCTGTTTGCCGGGTTGCGTGAGATTTTGGGGAACCATGTGGTACAGCGCGGCAGCCGCCAGGATGATGCCGGTACGCGGTTTGACATCAGCCACCCCAAGGCGGTGACGCCTGAAGAGCTGGCCAAGGTGGAAGCCTGGGTGAATGCGCGGATTTGGATGAACCTGCCGGTGGTGACGAGGATATTGGCCAAGGATGAAGCGGTGAAGAGCGGGGCGACGGCGCAGTTTGGCGAAAAATACGGTGACGAGGTGCGCGTGGTTTACATGGGTAACCCGGACAGCGTGGAACTGATTACCGCCGACCTGTGCGGAGGCACGCACGTGGGCATGACCGGAGAGATAGGCTTGCTGCGCATTGTGGGGGAGAGCAGCGTGGCGGCCGGGATACGGCGCATTGAAGCGGTGACGCACAGCGCGGCTCTGGCAAGCTTTAATGCTGATGCCACTGTGGTGAAGACCGTGGCCGGGCTGTTGAAGGCCAAGCCTGCCGATGTGGTGGAACGGGTGGAGGCCTTGCAGAAGGCGGCCAAGGGTGGGCAAAAAGCGGCGGCCGGCGGCAATGTGGATGTGGCCGCGCTGCTGGGCAAGGCCGAAGACGGCAAGGGCTACAAGTTTGTGGTGGCCGAGGTGAAGGGAGCCGACGGCGAGGCGTTGCGCCTGGCGGTGGAGGACCTGAAAGGCAAGCTGGGCAGCGGAGTGGTTTTGCTGGGCAGTGAGCTGGATGGCAAGGCGAGCATTGTGGCCGGGGTGACCAAGGATGTGAGCGGCAAGATCTCTGCCGGGGACATTGTGAAGGCCGCGTGTGGTGCCATGGACGGCCGCGGGGGCGGCAAGCCGGAGCTGGCGATGGGCGGTGGTGTGGCTGGCAAGCTGGCGGCGGGGTTGGCGGCCGGGCGCGGGGCGATTGCCTAGAGGGTAGGCAGGGTTGCTGCCGAGCCGCAACAGGGTGTGACGCAAAGGCTGCGCGGAAGGGGGCTTTGGCCCCCCTTTTGCCGTAAGCTGGGCGGCGATGAAGCTTACCCGCGGTTTGCCCCTTTTGTGCCTGGCACTGGCTGTGCCGGGGGCGGCTTTGGCGCAGGGCGGGGTTATCCCCTTCACCACCTATCAGGCCGAGCAACTGGCAGTGAGCAAGCAGTTGCCGTGCAAGTGGATCAGCGTGGGCGGCACCTTTGCCGGCGGGCGTTACGACTTTTTGTGCAAGGGCGGAACCTTTGCCACTGTGAGCCTGTTTTTGAACAAGCCCGATGGCATGGCAGATGGTGTGGGCGAAGTGAAGTTGATGTACCGCGACTGGAAGCCCAGTGTGAACCCCAATGCGGGCGAGGCGATGATCGCCCAGCAGTTTTTGACCTTTGTGGTGAGCCGCTTTGTACCGGCGAGTATTTCCGGCCAGGTGTTGCAGGCCTTTTGGGATGACGGCGCCCGCCGCTGGGGAGGCAGCGCGGTGGATGTGAAAGTGAGTTTGAGCGACAAGGGCCAGTACGCGATGCGCGAGCTGGACGTGACCGGCAACGGCCGCACGCTGGTGGGGGTGAAGGGCATGGCGGTGAGCGAGCAAAAAGACCTGCCCGCGCCGGTGCCGAGCGGCGCAGGCTTGCTGGAGGAAGAAGCCTACAAACCGATTATGGCCCCCAGCCCGGAAACCAAGTGGACCCCCGTGACCAACAGCGCCCCGGTGGTGTTGCCGCCGCCCGGTGCCGTGCCCGCGCGGGTTGGCGGCGAAGGCCTGGCCGTGCCGCCCAGCGCGCCCGCCGGGCCGGTGGAAGACAATGTGTTGCGCAAGGCTTTGCCGGCCGAGTTGAACACCGCGCCCGCGCCGGAGAGCATCAAGCCGATCGTGCCGCTGCCGGTGGTGAGCCAGAGTTTGATCCCCGAAGGAGAAGACGCCACGCGGGGCAAGAGCATGGCGCCGAGCAACTTTGATGCCTACAACAAGGCCGAAGCGTTGACCCGCGACGTGGAAAAACGCGCCAAGACCCAGGTCCAGGGCGAGGAAGGCCAGAAGCTGGAGAAAGCCCGCGAGACCTTGCAGGCCCAGCCGGTGCAGCCCGCCCCCGGTGTGGCGCCGGTGCCCACGCCGGCGGTGCAGGGCGGCCAGGACGCCACCGTGCCCGGCAACGGCCAGCCGGTGCGGGTGGACCCCTTTGCCAATGAAGACAGCGACACGCCGCAGGGGAATTACGACCCGAACTCGGCCTGGTACCAGCGTGGCCAGCCGTTGCCGCAGCTGAAGTTTGTGCCCAGGGCGGAGCCGCTGGTGGGGCCGGAGGGGAGTGGGCCGGTGGAGGATGGGAGGAGCGGCCTTTAGGGCTTGCCGGAAGGTGTTCGGAAGGGTATACATGTGGCGGAATAATTGCGTTTTGGGGCCGGTATGACCGGCGAACGAGGGAGGCCGTGATGGCCGAGCTTAAAGAGAAGATTACGGTTACGTTCACCAGCAACTTGCCCGCGTTTCCGGTGAGCGAGGAGCTGGTGAAGGAATACTTCAGCACCTTGATGGGGGAATGGGTTGAGCGAGAGCTCATCCCCGCCTTTGGAAGCTACCTGTTGGAACTTGGCGTGCAGGTGGTGAGCCGCAAGGAGGTAGACCCACAGCCTCGGAAAGGGGAGGGCTTCTTTTACTTCCTTACCCATGAACCGGCGACGTTGGGGATTGTCAGCGTGAGTTACGATCTCTTTTTGTTCCGGCCTCTGTGCGACGGGTTTTACATCCGCGCCACGCCGCTTGGTTTTAAGCCTTACGGAAGGACGGACTCTAACCTGGTGGGCATTCAATTGCTGAAGCTTGAAGACTGACTTTGGCGTTGCGGGGCGGGGGGATGATTCCTCTCGCCCTTGTTTGTGTTTGTGGGGGCGGCGACACGCGGGGAATATAAAAGGTTTGCAGGGTTTATGATTTGCGCGCGCGGGCGCGGGGGATTTGCTATGGTGAGAAATAACAAGATTAAAAACAGGTTTGAGGTTTTGAAACATGGCGACGAATGCGGCGAAGACTTTGGTGACGGTGGCGCGGGGGAATGGCATCGGCCCCGAAATTATGGAGGTGACGCTGAAGTTGCTGGAGGCCGTGGGGGCCCGGTTGGAGTACGACTTTGTGGAGGTGGGGGAGGATGTTTTCAAGCGCGGCATCATGGACGGGATTGAGCCCCATGCGTGGGAGAGCATCCGCAAGAGCAAGTTGTTTTTGAAGGCGCCTATCACCACCCCGCAGGGTGGCGGTTACCGCAGCGTGAACGTGACCATGCGCAAGGCCTTTGGCCAGTTTGCCAACGTGCGCCCGGTGCGCACCTACGACGGGTTTGTGAGCAGCAAGCACCAGGGTGTGGATATGGTGATCGTGCGCGAGAACGAAGAGAGCCTTTATGCGGGCATTGAGTACCGTCAGACGCGCGACACCTGCCATGGGTTGAAGTTGATTTCACGCACCGGGGTGGAGTTGATCGTGCGTTACGCCTTTGAGTATGCCCGCACCAACGGCCGCAAAAAGGTGACCTGCCTGGTGAAGGACAACATTATGAAGATCACCGACGGGTTGTTCCACCAGGTGTTTGACCTGATCGCCAAGGAGTACCCCGACATTACCGCCGACAGCTTGATCGTGGACATTGGCATGGCGCGCATTGCCGACACCCCCGAGCGCTTTGACGTGGTGGTGACAGAGAACCTTTACGGCGACATTGTGAGCGATATTGCCAGCCAGGTGAGCGGCAGCGTGGGGCTGGCGGGGAGCATGAACATCGGCCACGGTTGCGCCATGTTTGAGGCGGTGCACGGCAGTGCGCCGGACATTGCAGGCAAGGGCATTGCCAACCCCAGCGGGTTGATTAATGCCGCGGTGCTGATGCTTTACCACATTGGGCAGAGCGAGGCGGCGGCCAAGTTGGGCAACGCCTTGCTTTACACCCTGGAGGCCGGGCAGCACACAGGTGACATTGCCAAGGATAAGAAGAGCGCGCTCTCTACCAGCCAGTTTGGCGAGGCGGTGGCCGCCAACCTGGGCAAGGTGCCGAGCAAATTGAAGCCCTTTGAAAAAGGCAATGGCAGGCCGGTGGTGTTGCCGCGCCCGGAGGACACCACGCAGAGTGTGCGCGTGAAGCGTTTGACCGGGGTGGATGTGTTTGTGGACTTTGACGGCGAAGTGGAAGGCCTGGGCGCCCGTGTGGAGCAGTGCGGCACCGCCCGCCTGCCGCTGAAGATGGTGAGCAGCAGGGGCATGCAGATTTATCCCGTTAAGCCGGAAGTGGCGCCGGTGACCGACCTGTGGGCCTGCCGCTTTATGGGGGGTGAAGGCGATGTGGCGGTGGCCGACATAAGGAATGTGCTGCACAACCTGGAAGCGCTGGGGTTGGAATGGGTGATGGTGGAGAACCTTTACACCTTTGACCATGTGCCCGGTTTTAGCGGCAAATAAGTGTTAAGA
This sequence comes from Pseudomonadota bacterium, assembly GCA_016125035.1. Taxonomy (GTDB): domain Bacteria; phylum Pseudomonadota; class Alphaproteobacteria; order UBA2136; family UBA6156; genus RFNJ01. The sequence goes on along the minus strand of WGMN01000016.1, from coordinate 48,480 downwards.
AACCCTTAAGGAAAAGAGCCCGGGTATAACCAGAGTATAGAGGGTTTTTGCCGTGTAAGGTGATTGTAAGGAGAAAAGGGGGGCAAGCCCCCTTTTTGGTTGCGGCGCCGCAACAGGGGATTTATAAGTTACCGTGATGGTGCGGCAAAGTTATGCATACGATATGATTTCAGTTGCGGCACTTGAGGGGAATGCTAAGGTTTAGGCGCTTGCAGGAGTACTGCGGCTGACCAATCACCTTTGGCAAACGAATTAAAACGAAAAGGATAATACCGATGAAGCTCCCGATGAAAGCTGGTCTTCTGGCCGTTGTGGCGGCGCTGAGCGCTTGCTCGTGCCTGAAGAGCCCCGACCTGGATGTGGCCCCTGTTATGAGCAAGAGCAAGTACGGCGAAGGCGCGTACGGCAAAGGCATGGCCGGCAGCCCCAACGCTGGTGGCGTGAAGGACCAGTTCCAACAACAGTTTGTGGCCGGTGGCTTTAACATTGTCTACTTTGACTACGACAGTGCCGCCATCCGCAGCGACGCCGAAGGCACCTTGAGCAAGTTCTCGAGCTGGGCCAAGGAAAACAACGTTGCCGGCGTGACCATTGAAGGCCACTGCGATGAACGTGGTACCCGCGAATACAACCTGGCGCTGGGCGACCGTCGCGCCGTTGCGGTGAAGAAGTACCTGGTGGGCCTGGGCATGAACCCGGCCAACATCACCACCATCAGCTACGGCAAGGAACGCCCGGCTGTTGATGGGCACGACGAAGCTGCCTGGGCGAAGAACCGCCGCGGCGTTATCGTTCTGCAATAGTTAACACGAGACGATGCTAAACCGCCTGCACCTGTTTGTGCTGGTTGGAGTGAGTGTGCTTGGCACCTTTGCTTCAACCGCCGGATGGGCGCAGGCGGTTAGCGTTGATGCAGCCAGTTTAACCAAGCGGCTGGAATCGCTGGAGACACGTCTGCGTGCCGTGGAAGGCCGCAGCAGCTTGAATACCGGCGCCACCACCAGTGCCAGCCCCTACGCGGTGGCGGATATGGAAAACCGCATGGCCGAGCTGGAACGTGAGATGAGCCAGGGCAACGGCGCCAATGAGCGCATGCAGTTTGCCATTGAGAAGCTGGCCAAGAGATTTGACGATTACACCAAGGACATGGACCTTCGGCTGAGCGATCTGGAAGCCAAGGTGACCAAGTTGCAAGAACAGCCCGCGCCGCCGGTGGCCGCAGCCAGCCCCGCCGCCGGGCCCAAGGATGTGACGCTGAGTGCCGGAAGTGGCGAGGCCACGGCGCCGGCTGAAAAAAAAACCGCTGAGCCTGTTCCTGCCGGGTTGAAGGCCACCGACCTTTACAACAAAGCCTATGCCTATTTAACCGCCACCGATTACACCAATGCGGAGGCGTGGTTGAGTGAATTCCTTAAGCGCTACCCGAAGGACAAATTGGCGGATAACGCCTGGTATTGGCTGGGTGAGACGCAGCTGGTGCAGAACAATCCGGCCGGGGCGGTGGTGAGCTTTAGGAACGGGTTGCAGGCTTTTCCGCAGGGGGCGAAAGCGCCGGGAAACCTGTTTAAAATGGGGGTGGCGCTGGAGCAGTTGAAGAAGCCTGAGCTGGCCAAGGCCGCGTGGGAAAAGCTGGTACGCGACTACCCCAAGAGCCAGGAGGCCACGCGCGCCAAGGACAAGATGGCGCTGGCGAAAAAGGCCGGCTAAAGGCGGCGAAACGCTGCGGATAGCGGCGAATATGCACAAATGAAGGCCACAAAGGGGCAGCAGGTGGGCAAGGATTGGCAAAAAGAGGCAAGGGCGGCGCTGAAGGCCGGGTTTGCGGGTAAAAAGCGTTGGCTGGTGGGCGTGAGTGGTGGCGGCGACAGCGTGGCGCTGCTGAAATTGCTGGTGGCGGAGGGTTACGGCAAACGCATTGTGGTGGGCCACTACAACCACAAATGGAGCAAGTGGGGTGATGAGGCCGAGGCCTTTGTGGTGGCGTTGTGCAAGAAGTTGAAGGTGGAGCTGGTGGTGGGGCAGGGGCAGGGCAAGCCCAAAACCAACGCCGAGGCCAAGGCGCGGTTGGGGCGGCGGGAGTGGTTAATGGGCGAAGTGGCGGCGCGGGGGTTGCAAGGGGTGATGATGGCGCACACCCGCACGGATATGATGGAGAGTTTGCTGATGCGGCTGGGCAAGGGCAGTGGGGTTGCGGGGTTGGCGGGGATGGGCTTTAGGCCGATGTACGGTGTGCCGGGCAAGTGCATCTGGCGGCCGCTGCTGGGGGTGGGGAGGGAGCAGTTGCGGGCGTATTTGAAGACATTGCGCCAACCCTGGCTGGATGACCCGCATGATGCGGCGGGTGAGAACCAGCGGGCGCGGGTGCGCAAGTTGTTGCCGGCGCTGGCCCAGGCGGGGATCGAGGAAGAGGCGGTGGCGGCGAGCATTGGTGCCTTGAGCCGGGCCAACAAGGCGTTGAATGCCACCGCCAATGACTTTTGGAGTGAGCATGTGCAGCGCGGCCTTGCCAGGTTGGCGGTTGACCGGGCGGCGTTGCTGGCCGCGCCGGAAGAAGTGGCGTTGCGGGTATTGGAGCGGGTGTTGTGGTTGGGGGATGCCGAGGAGGACGGCAAGATGGTGCCGCGCACCGGCAAGAGGTTGGCGCTGCTGGAGCGGGTGAGGGGCCATGACAAAGGGGTGGCGACGCTGGGCGGGGTGAAGTTTATCTGGGATAAGGCCAGTTTGCGCGCGGAGGAGGAGTAAGCCGCCCCAACAGCGAAGCGGCCATTGCCCCGAGAGGGAATGGCCGCTTGTGCTTAGTGGTGGTGGTGGCGCCCACCGCCGCCGCCATTGTTGCGGGCGGGGGGGCGGGAGCCGCCGCCGCCGTTATGGGTTGGTGGGCGGGGGGTCCACACCTGTTGGCCCCAGCGGTCTTGCCCGGTGGGAGGCTGGAGCGCCGGGCGGTTGTGCCGCCGGTTGCCGCCTCCCTGCCCGCCCGGTTGCTGCACCTGTGGAGGTGGAGCGGCCGCCGCGCCGTTGTTGAAGGGCGGCCGCCCGCCGCGAGCACGGCCGTTGGGGCGGTAGCCCTGGTTGCCGTAGAAGAACGGAGTTGGACCCTCCTGGTAGGGATAGACCTCCGGCTCTTCGGTATAGCCGTAGCCGTAGGAAGCGTCGCCATAGAAGAAGGGCGGCGGGTCTTCTCCGGTGGACCGGGGTTGCTCGCGCAGGGCCAGAAACTGGCTGAGCGGGATGAGCACCCAGGCCCGTTGGCTTTGGCTCCACACCTGGAGCATCGGCTCGTCCGGCGATTCCTGCGCCTGGGCGTCGGCAATGCTGACGACCAGCATGGCGACACCGTAAGCCAGGGGGCCAAGGGTGGCGGCATTGAGCAGCAACCCGCCGATGAGGGCACAGTTGATAATCCAGCGCATCACGGTGTCTCCTTATGATGGGCGCTTAAACGATATGGGGGGATCCCGCTTCTGGTGGCGGGTAGGATTGTGTGTACACTATGCCGGGAAATGGGGTTTGGCAAGGGTGGAAAAACACAATGTCCCGCCGGAGCGGGACATTGGTTCCCCCCGGGGGGGATCGTGCGGTTAGTGGCCGGCAGCGGCGGCGCCGAGCATCAGGCCCAGGGCGAAGCCGCCGAAAGCGGCGGCGTCGTTGTCGTGGTGCGGCTGATAGCCGTAGCCGTAAGCGCCGTAGCCGCCCATCGGCGGCAGCGGGGTCGGGGCGGGGGCCGCGTAGCCGGGGTAGACCCGGCATTTGACCTTGCCGGTGCCGACGACGTTGCCGTTACGATCAGTGAACAACTTCTGGATGCACTCGGCCTTGGCCGGAGTGCCGCCGTTGATGAGGGCAGCGAACACGAAGGCGACGAGGGCGAGAGAGATGCGACGCATGAAAGCCTCCTAGGCTGTTGGTGGCCGCGTGAGTGCGGCCGCGCCGGGTTTACGGGAGAAGCGGGAGGTGAGGCCCGCTTCCAGTTTACAGAAAGCCGGGCCCCGGATGGGGCTTACTTCATTATGAGATGGGGGGTGGATGCGGGGTTTACAAGGGGCTGACGGGGGAGGGGAATGGGCAAGTGGAGGTGGGAAGGGAGAGCGGGTTGGTGGCGGTTTTCCTTGCGGGGGGCGGCTTGGCGGTGGTAGGGTGGGGGAAGGATGGTAACTACACGTAAGGTATTGATATTTCATGGGTAACGGGATGCTCAAGCAGGGCCTGATCTGGGCGATGATCTTTATTGCGGTGTTGACCGGCGTGAGCTTGTACCAGACCGGGGGCAAGGTGGAAAAAGTGCCGGAAATTTCTTATTCGGAATTTTTGGGCCGGGTGGAGGCCGGGCAGTTTGCGCGGGTGGAAATGGATGGTGATACTCTGGTGGGAGTGATGCAACAGCATGAAAAGGTTGAAGAAACCCCGCAACCGGAGGTTGAGGCCAAGCCCGAAGGCACCTTGAGCGTGCTGGAACAGGCGATTGCCCGCGCCAAGGGCAGCGAAGAAGCCAAAGAGCCGTTGGAGGCCAAAGTGAAGGCGTTGGCGCCCAATGACCCGGACCTGGTGGCGGAATTGCGCGCCAAGGGGGTGGATATCCAGGTGGTGAAACCGGCGGAAATGAGCCCCTTGTTGCAGATTTTGGTGGGGTGGGCGCCGTGGCTGCTGTTCATTGGCATATGGATCTACTTTATGCGCCAGATGCAGGGGCGGGCAGGAGGTGGTGGCGCGGGCGGGCCGTTCGGCTTTGGCAAGGCGCGGGTGCAGATGCAGGGTGAAGCCAAGGTGAAGATTGGCTTTGATGACGTGGCCGGGGTGGATGAGGCCAAGCAGGAATTGCAGGAAGTGGTGGAGTTTTTGAAGGACCCGAATAAATTCCAGCGCTTGGGCGGGCGCGTGCCCAAGGGTGTGCTGCTGGTGGGCAGCCCCGGAACCGGCAAAACGCTGCTGGCCAAGGCGGTGGCGGGTGAGGCGGGGGTGCCGTTCTTCTCCATTTCCGGCAGTGACTTTGTGGAGATGTTTGTGGGTGTGGGCGCGGCGCGGGTGCGCGACCTTTTTGAGACAGGCAAGAAGCATGCGCCGTGTATCATCTTTATTGATGAGATTGACGCGGTGGGCCGCCACCGTGGCGCCGGGCTTGGCGGCGGCAACGACGAGCGTGAGCAGACCCTGAACGCCATGCTGGTGGAAATGGACGGGTTTGATGCCAGTGAGGGGGTGATCATCATCGCCGCCACCAACCGGCCGGATGTGCTGGACCCGGCGCTGCTGCGCCCCGGCCGCTTTGACCGCCAGGTGACCGTGCCGCTGCCCGACATTAAGGGGCGTGAGCAAATTTTGGCGGTGCATATCCAGAAAATACCGGTTTCCGGTGATGTGGATGTGAGTGTTATCGCGCGCGGGACGCCCGGCTTTAGCGGCGCCGACCTGGCCAACCTGGTGAACGAAGCGGCGCTGATGGCGGCGCGCTTTAACAAGCGCCTGGTGGACATGGCCGACTTTGAAATGGCCAAGGACAAGGTGATGATGGGCGCAGAGCGCCGCAGCACGGTGATGACCGAAGCGCAGAAGAAAACCACCGCCTACCATGAGGCCGGGCACGCGATTGCGAGCCTTTATCTGGCCGGGGAGAAGGACCCGCTGCACAAGGTGACGATCATCCCCCGTGGGCGGGCGCTGGGTGTGACGATGAGTTTGCCGAGCGAGGATAAATTCACTTACAGCAAGGAGTACCTGGAGAATCAGATCGCCATGCTGTTTGGCGGGCGGTTGGCAGAAGAGCTGTTTTTGAACGGCCAGCAGACCACCGGCGCCAGCAACGACATTGAGCGCGCCACCGAGCTGGCGCGGCGCATGGTGATGCAGTGGGGGATGAGCAAGCTGGGGCCGATTAACTACGGCGAGAAGGAGAGCCAAGTATTTTTGGGGCGGGATATTACCAGCAAGAGCCAGATCAGCGAGGAGATGGCGGCCAAGGTGGATGACGAAGTGAAGCTATTGGTGGAGCGCAACTTTGAGCGCTGCAAGGCGATTTTGAAGAAGCACGGCAAGGAGCTGGACAAGCTGGCCAAGGGGTTGCTGGAGCATGAGACGCTGGATGTGGAGCAGATTAAGGACCTGCTGGCGGGGAAAGTTGTGGTGCGGCGCGACCGGGTGGGACGCAAGCAGGTGGTGGCCAAGGAAGAGGGAACGAGGAACGAGGAACGAGGAACGAGGCGGCGGTTGGGGTTGCGCAAGGCGAAGGGTTAGGGAAGGGGCCTGCGGGCCCTTTTTTCGGGACTTGCGAGATGAAGCCGCGGCATGCCGCGGTGCGGATTACCGGACACCGCCCGGTGACGGTGGTGTTTGACGAAAGCCAGCCGCCGCCGCACATCATTACCGTAATGGAACGTGAAAAAGCGTGGGTGCGGGACGGCATTAAGGGCGGGCGGCGCTAGGCCGCCTGTGACGGCGAAAAGGCGAACGCCGCGGCTTTGGCCGCGGCGTTTTGGCTTTGCCCCTGAGAAAGAGGCCTTATTTTTGCGCCTGCACCACACAGGCGGAGACTTTGAGGATGTCCAGCTCGTTGCGGTAGGGCTGGAGTTCGTAGCGGAAGTCGTAGAGTTCATCGATGCCGGTGGCGTCTTTGGCAAACTCGCGAAAGGCCTGGGTGGTGACGTCCAGGAGCCGCAGGACCTCGGTGCCCTTGCAGATGATGAACTCGACGAGGGTACCCACGCGCTGGAGATTCGGCGGCGGTGAGGCCGCGTAGACTTTGGGAAGGAACATGGTGTGGCGGCCCGAGGTTGGGCCCTCCCTGTTTGAAGGTGCCAAGGTTTAATAGTATACATTGAGGCGGGCAAGCGGAAACCCCCGCCGCGGCTTTTTTAGGGCTGCGGCGGGGGTTTTTGGTGCGGGGCGACGCGCCGGGGGCTTAGTCGCTGGCGAGGATGGCGGTGCCGATGGCGAGGACCCGGTTTTTATCCAGCTACTGAAAGCTGGCACCGTAGATGCGCAAGGTTTCGCCGCGGCGGGTGGGCTTGAGGTAGTGGTGCGCGTCTTCCAGCAGCTTTTCGGCGGCGTAGGCGATGCGGGCGGCGCTGTCGCCAGGCATGTCCGCCGGAAGGGTGCAGGTGATGGCGAGCGTCTGGCCCACGGAGATTTCCGGGTGGGAGGTGGTGAAGACGTTTGCGGGGAGCAGCATGGCTTAGACCTCCACCGCGGTGGCCTGGATGTAGATCATCCGGCCGTCGTCCAACAGGCGGAAGGTGAAGCCGTAGAGTTTGATGGTGCCGTCGAGCGTTTGGCTTTTGTAGGCCTTGCGGGTTTCATCGAGCAGTGATTTGGCGGCGAGGGCGACGTCTTCGCCGAAGTTGCCCGTGGCCTTGTAGACCTCGAAGACACCGCTGATGATGCGGCCTTTGCTGGGGCTGATGGTGCAAACGCCCGCGGGAAGGTTCTTCATGATGGTTCGGCCCGCTTTCGCGGGGGCTCCCTGTGGTTGAGGATGGCCCTACATAACAGTATACATTGAGCGTGGCAAGGGAGGTGGCGGCGCTGACGCAAGGTTGGGCGGGAAAATGGCGCCGGTTTGGTGGCCGGAGGCGGCTTTTCTGCTAAGGTGCCGGGGTTTGATGGGGAGATTTTGATGGCTTCTGGCAAGTATTTCGGCACCGACGGCATTAGGGGCGTGGCCAATGGCGAGGTTTTGCGGCCCGAAATGGTGGTGCGCATCGGCCAGGCGGCCGGGCATGTGGTGGCCAAGAAGACCGCACATTACCGCCATGGCGGCAAGCCGACGGTGGTTATTGGCAAGGATACGCGCCTGAGTGGTTATATGATTGAGAGCGCCCTGCAGGCCGGGTTGACCAGCGTGGGCTTTACCTGCCTGTTGCTGGGGCCGTTGCCCACCCCGGCGGTGGCGATGCTGACGCGCAGTTTGCGTGCCGATTTGGGGGTGATGATCACCGCCAGCCACAACCCCTATGCCGACAACGGCATTAAAATGTTCACCCCCGATGGGGTGAAGTTGAACGGGGGGTTTGTGGAGGCCATTGAGGAGCTGCTGGAGCACCCCGAGCGCATCCCCCTGGCGGAGGCCGACCACATTGGCAAGGCCTTGCGGGTGGAAGACGCGGTGGGCCGCTACATTGAGTTTGTGAAGACCAGTGTGCCCGCCGGGTTGAGCCTGAAAGGCCTGAAGGTGGTGGTGGATTGCGCGCATGGTGCCGCCTATAAGATCGCCCCGCGCATTTTTTGGGAGCTGGGGGCGCAGGTGATACGCATGGGCACCGACCCGGATGGGTTTAACATCAACCGTGGCGTGGGGGCCACCAGCCCGGAGACCCTGGGCAAGGCGGTGGTGGCCCACGGTGCCGATTTGGGGGTGGCGCTGGATGGTGATGCCGACCGCCTGATTGTGACGGATGAAAAAGGCGAGGTGGTGGACGGCGATTGCATTCTGGCCGCCATGGCGCGGCATTTGAAGACCCACGGCGCGCTGAAGGGAGGCGGTGTGGTGGCCACCGTGATGAGCAACATGGGGTTGGAAGGCTTTTTGGACGAGATGGGGTTGAAGTTGGTGCGCACCCCGGTGGGCGACCATCATGTTGAAAAAGCCATGCGTGAAGGCGGCTATAATTTGGGCGGGGAGCAGAGCGGGCACCTTATTTTCCGCGATTATGCCACCACCGGCGACGGTATTTTGGCGGCCTTGCAGGTGATGGCCTATTTGCAGGAGGTGCAGGGCGAAGCGAGCAGTTTGCGCCAGCTGTTTGCCCCCTGGCCGCAGAAGTTGGAGAACATTAAGCTGCCCGCCGGAAGTGATGCCGCGGCGGTGATGGAGAGCGAAGGCTTGCAGGGCGCCATTAAAGCCAGTGAAAAGCGGCTGGGCGGCGACGGGCGGGTGCTGGTGAGGAAGAGCGGCACGGAGGCGCTTATTCGCGTGATGGTGGAGGCCAAAGAGGAGGCCGCCATGCTGGCTGAGGTGGAAGCTTTGAAGGGGGCGGTTTTGGCGGCGGCCGAAGCTTAGCATGGCCGGCCGCACGCCCTGGGTGCGGCTGGAGCTGCACGGAGACGAGGGCAAGCCGCTGTTGCTGCTGGTTTACGGCATGGGGTGCACCGCGCGCTTTTGGGACAACTTGTTACCCGACCTGCAGCAACAATGGCGGGTGGCCGTGCTGGATTGGCGCCACGCGCCCTGGTGGATGGGGTTGGGCAGGATATGCGGCCATGCCGCCAAGCATTTGCGTGAGCAGACATTGGAACCGCAGGTGGTGATGGGGCACTCGCTTGGTGCCGGGATAGCCTACCGTTTGGCGGGAGAGTTTGGTGCTAGAGCCCTGCTGTGCGCGCCCTGCGGCCAGGGGCATGCCATGCTGGCAAGTGCGCTATGGGCAGGGGGGAATTATGCCATTCGCCCATGGGTTTGGCGGCGGCCGTTGCGGCTGATGTTTTGTGAAAAAGGCATGGATAAGCACACACTGGAAGAGCTGCTGGGCTATGCCCAGACGCTTAAAGATCAACGCCCCGAGCGCTGGGCGCACCTTAACGACCTGAGGCGCGGGGTGATGCAATGGAAATGGGCGTGGAAGCACCCGGCGAAGACGATCATCATTGAAGGGGAAAAGGACCGCCTGTGCTGGCCATGGGAGGCACGTGCGCTAAGGCGCTACCTGAAGGCCAGATTGGTGATTGTGCCGGGTGGGGGGCATTTGTTCTGGTGGGAGAACAAAAGGCGCCGCGCCGAGTTATTGGCGGTTTTGCAGGCGGTGGGGCGGTAGGGCACGTCTTGATTTGCAGGCACATGGTGGGGTAGGGGCGAGTGGCGAGAACGAAAAGGGCGGCCCGGTGGGGCCGCCTTTTTTGCGTTTTTGGGCGTTTTGATTTACCGGGCTGGCGGGTTGCTATGGCGGGTGGTGCCTGGTCGGAGCCTGCCGGCCAAAATGTGAAGAACATTTTGGGGCAGGCTGGCCGCAAGGCACGGCGTTCTTTCCATCCGCTCGTGCGGGCCCCCTGGACCCCCGACCCTGCGCGAGGGGTTGGGGGTGGAGTCAGGTAGGTGCAGCGCAGGGCCGAGGGATGCGGAGCCGCCCCGTTGGCGGTTTGCTCTTTACCTACCAGCTAACGGCTCTGCCTACTGGCCTTCCTGCGGGGTTTTGGTGATGAAGGAGAGGGTGGTTTGGCGGGTTTTGGGATCATAGGCCGACAGGCGGATGAAGGCGTAGGGGTGGCGGCGGGCGCAGGCTTCCAGCTGGTTGGTGAGGTGGGCGGCGGTGAGGGGTTCCGGCTTGCCGGTGAGGCTGTTGATGCGCCCCGGTTGGATGGGCCATGAGCGCCAGTAGAAATCGGCACTGCTGGGGTTCTCGGCGAACTCGATGGTGGGGAGGTGGCCCTGGGTGAGGATATGGTTGGCCTGCGCCTCCACCTGTTGGGGGGAGAGCGGGGGGAGGAAGGCGAAGGTTTCAAATCTCATATCGTAACTCGTGATTCGTTATTCGTGATTCGTGCCTGGGGATGCTGGCGGTACATGGCCATCACCTCATTGTGCAACAGTCCTTCGGTGAGGGCGATGTTTACGGTTTTGTAGGTTTCCGGGTGGGTGGCCAAGTCTTTTTCCGGCCATTTCCAGCCGATGGTTTCCATCTGTTTAATCGAGCTTGCGGTTACCAGCGTTCGGATACCGGCGTAATACATGGCGCCAAAGCACAGATGACAGGGTTCGCACGAGGAGACCAGTGTGCAGCCTGAAAGGTTGGCGGTGCCGAGGATTTTGGCGGCTTTACGGATGGCGTTGACCTCGGAATGTGCGGTGGGGTCGGGCTCATTTTCTGCCGCTCCGGAACCTTCTGCACAGATTATACGGCCCTCTTTGACGATGGCCGCGCCGAAGGGGTACTCGGCTTGTGCGGCGGCCTGGACGGCTTGCTCCATGGCCAATTGCAGTATATCGGCGCTAGTCTTCATTGGTCGGCTCCGGGCGGCGGAAGGGGGTTATTGTTGGGCTGGGGTTGTTGGTTCCCGGCAGGATCGAGCCTTCCGTGGGGCGGGAGAGGGTGTGCACCACGCCGAACAGGAACGAGCCTTCCTGGAAGGTATCGAGCGCCTGTTTGAGGTCGGGGCTGTATTTGGCGGCCTTGAGCAGGATGGAGCGGCCTTCCACGTTGAGGTTGTGGCCCTCGCCGCGGGCCTGGACCAGGGCCTCGATAGCCGTGCGGCAGGCGGTGGCCCCGGCCTGGCCGCCCCAGGGGTGGCTCATGACCGCGCCGCCGCACTGGATGAGGGCGTTATCGCCAATGGCGTCGATCAGCCGGGGGAATTGCCACGGGTTGTGGCCGCCGCCCACCGCCGGGATAGCGGCGGTGAGGCCCTCGAAAGGTTGGGGCAGGTGGTGCCCGGCCTCTGGCTGGGCGGGGAGGGAATCATCGCGCAGCGCCGAGAGCACCCCGGTGACGTAGCGGCGGTTGGAGACGTTGCCGCGCAGCGGCGAGCCGGTGGAGACGGCATCGGCCCCGCAGATGCGCAGGAGCTTGGCCTGGAGTTGCTCGGACAGCATGGAGCCGTTGAGGCTGCGGGTGCCGAGCGCGCACAGGATGAGCTCATTTTTGGCGCAGAATGCCCCCAAGCTTTGCACCGCCGACCAGCCGATGGCGGCGGTGTCGACCATCACCATCGCCAATTCCAGCTCTTTGGCCCAGGTGGCGCGTTCCAGCATGTCTTCCATGGTGGGGGCGGTGATGTTGACGGCGTGGGTTTTAAACTCATTGGTTTCACGCGAGGCGGCGGCGGCGGCTTCCGCCACGAAGCGGAAGCGTTCTCGCCACGGGTTGGAGGGGATGGAGTGCAGCAGGGCGGGATCGACGGTGATATCCACCCCGCCGATGAGGGCCTCGAACGCCGCGCGGCCGTAAAGCCGGGGAGAGAGCCCGTGCATGGGGCGGATGGTGCAGGCCAGCAGCGGGCGGCCGTGTTTGTTGAAGGTATCGCGCAGGCCGCGCAGCCCGAAGGCCGGGCCGGAGAAGGTGCGGATGAGGGTGGGCGGGACGGTGACATCCAGCAGCCGCGCGCCGGTGCCCGAGAGCGCGCTGGTGACCACGCTGAGCAGGCTGGCGACGCTGCCGCCCTCTACCAATTGGTGGGGGAAGGCCAGTTGCACCTGTTGGCGGTGGCTGCCGCTTTGGCTGGCCGAGGCGAGGGTGGGGGCTTCTATGCCTTCGGCGACGTAGGGGTGCATCCAGCTGTGGCTCCAGCTGCCCAGGGCGGCCTGGAGCATGAGCTGGCCGGCTTCTTGCGTGGAATGGTCGGTGTTTTCAAGCGTATAGACGGCGCGGACGGTGTTCTCGGCCAGAGGGGCAGTGGCCTGGGTGGGGGCGGGGGAGAGGCTCTCCAGCCCCACGCCCAGGGCCGCGGCGATGCGGCTGACGCTTTGAAAAGACGGGTTGGTTTGGCCAGAAAGGATGCGCGAGAGGCTGGCCACCGAGAGCCCGGCCTGGCGCGCAAGGCCAGCCGCGGTGAGACCGCGTTGCTGGATAAGAGTTTTCAGCCGTGAAGCGAGGTTGGTATCCATGTTTGCATTTATGCAAGAGCGGGGCTTTTTTGGCAAGGAAAAAGCGGCAAGATGATTGCGTAGGTGGAAGGGCCCGGCGGGAGCCTTACGGGCGGGCCTGCTGGCCGTGGATGGCGAGCAGGCTGAAGAGGGTGTTGACCTGGTCGGCCAGGGCGGCGACCTGTTGGGCGTCGGCACTGTTGCCGAGCAGCGCGGGCAGCGCCTGGGTGAGGCTGGTTTGCGCGGTGGGCATATCGCCCCGGCAGGCGGATTGGCGGGCGGATTCCAGCTGCGGGGCATAGCCCCCGGAGCCTTGCAGGCTTTGCCATTGCGGGGCGTTGCAGGCGGCCTGGGTTTGCATGGGGCTGGCCGGTTGCAACGGCCCCGTGCACCCCCACCAGCCACCGCCGGCCACGCAGCCGCCCCCCTGCTGGGCGAGCGTGAGGGTGGCGAAGACGGCGCCAAGGGCCACGGCGGTGGCGGCAAGGGAAGCGGTGAGGAGCGGGCGTTGCATGGGGGAAGGATGGCGGTTGGGGCGCAGGGCGTCAAGCGGGGGTGGAGGGGGGAGGGCTGAAAGTGTGCCCTGGAAAACCGCGCCCCCCCGGCCTTGCGGGCCAGGGGGGCGGGGCTACTTGCCGTAGCGGTCTTTGAGTTTGTCGCTCATCTCATTGAGCATATCGACGAGCGGGCGAATCTTATCCTCCGGCGTTATGCTGGGGAGGATGCGCATGACCCAGACGAAGGCCGCTTGCGCGGTGTCCGTCCGCCCCTGGGCAACGGCACGCTTGGTGTCGCTGAGGAAGTCGAGGGCGGCGGACTTCTCGTCGCTGTCCGGCAGCGACGCCGCAAAGCTTTGCAGGCGGGCCCACATGGGGTCGGCCAGCAGCCACGTGACTTGCGTGGCATTAAGGCGCTGGGCCTTCCCGGTGGGGCCGGCCCAGGTGACTGTGGAGGAGTTGGCGTGAGCAGTGACCGGGGGGGGCAAGCCCAGCGCCAAAATAATGGCGAGCAGGGCGGCGAGGATGGTTTGGCGAGCCATGGGGCTCTCCTTTCTCTCCGGGAGTGCCGGAGGGTGAAACGGGGCGATGCCCCGTTTTTGGGGCGGGTGATAAATCGTGGTTGGGAGATGGGGCGGGCGGAGAGGTTTTGCAAGCGGAAAATGCCAACACCGCCCGGAAAACCGGGCGGTGTTGTGGGGCTGGGGGGCGGTTTTGCAAGGGCAGATACGGCAAAGCCGCCCGGTTTTGAGGCCGGGCGGCTTTGCGGAGCGCAGGGCAGGGGCGGCCTTTAGCGCGGGGCCCGACGCACCCGGTATTGGGGGTTGCCGGAGGGGTCGGGCCGCCGGGCCTTGACCAGGCAAGGGCGCGCTTTTACCGCGCCGCACAGCGGCAGGCCGGGAGGCCCCAGCCAGCCGACAGCCACCGGGATGGTGGGAGTGGCGGGGAGCGCGTTGGCGGCGGTGCCGTGCCGGGGACAGGCTGCCATGCTGACAGCCAGAGCCAGGCCGCCGACAATGGCCATGCCCAGGCCGATGTGGGTCGTCATGTTGTATCCTCTTTATTCCAGGGTAGGGGAGAAAACGGGTGCGGTGGTTCTTTCACCTGTTTAAACACGGGGTGAACGACTTACCCGCGCAAGATGGCCGGCCTTGGCGGTTTTGCAATGGGAAAGATTGTAAAAAAATGAACGCGCGCCTAGATGGCGCGCCAGAATAACCAACGGTTGTTGTTATTGTTGCCGGGGTAAAACCCGCGGCCAGTGTGGAAACCAGCCGCCCCTTGCCCCCCAGCAGGAACGGCTGATATCTGAGGCAGAGCGTAGCGGGGGGCGTATAAAAATTCGATAGGGAAGAAAGCGGGAAGAAAGGTTGCAGGCGGTAGGTGGCAGGTTGGAGGGGAGCGGGCTGTGCGCGTAGGAACGAGGCGCAAAAATGCCCCAACCGGTTGACAGTTGGGTGCGCGACCACTAGGTTGCGGCCCGCGTGGCGCCTTAGCTCAGTTGGTTAGAGCAGCGGAATCATAATCCGCGTGTCCCCAGTTCGAGTCTGGGAGGCGCCACCAGGGTTTTTTAGCCGCTTTGCTTCTCATTAGTGCTGATTATGATTCCGCCGCAGCGGAATCGGGCTTGTATGACTTTGGCCGCGTGTCCCCAGTTCGAGTCTGGGAGGCGTCACCACTTCTTTAGAGTTGATAGCTGGGATCGTTGGGAAAAAATGGCTGAAGGCCGCCGGGGGGGAACCCGACAGCCTTCAGCTGGTAATCGCAATCATGGGTTCATGACCTCTGTGTAGGTGCGGCCCGCGCCCTTTTCCCTGCGGTGGAAGAGGAAGCTGAGGTTCACACGCAGGTGACCATGGGCATTGTGGAAGTGCTGGCCGTTGAAGGCGGTGGTAAAACCGCGTTCTTCAGCCGCCGTGCGCATCTCGGCGAAAGCCGGGCTGCGGGCGGCGCATTCCACCTTGCGGAGGGTGAGGTTCCAGTGCCGTTTCTCGCGGTAGACGTCGAGAAGCTGCACTTCGACCTTGACCACCGGCTTGAGCAGGGCTTCCTCGCGGAAGCGTTTGCACAGGGCCAGCAGATCCTCCCGTGATGGCTTGGCCGCGGAACGGGCCAGCGTACACGCCAGGTTGGTTTCGGTATCGCCGGTGAAAACCGCTTCCAGGTGTTTGGCACCGAGAAGGGCGTCGACGGCGGTGGTCACCGAGACCGCGAGCACCTTCGACTCATCGAAGGGCTCAAGGTCTAAGTGGCGGTTGGTGGCAAACATTGTGGCGGTTTGCCGCATCGCCTTTACGAGATCCCCATTGGGAGGGTGCGTCCTTTGGCGCTAAGAGGTTGGAGATGTTCCGGATTGGAACGGGGTTATTCTAACACGAGGGGGGTGGGTGTAAAGGGTTGGCCTTGATTTTGCGGTGGTTTGGCGGCATGGTGGCGGCTGATTTTACAAGGAGCCCCCGATGCGACTGAGCCAGTTGTTTTTGAAGACCACCCGCGACATCAGCAAGGATGAGGTGAGCAAGAATGCCCAGTTGCTGACCAAGGGCGGGTATGTGAACCAGTTGATGGCCGGGGTTTACAGCTACCTGCCGCTTGGTTACCGCGTGTTGCAGAAGATTGAGCGCATCATCTGCGAAGAGATGGACGCCATGGGCGGCCAGGAGTTGCTGCTGCCCGCCCTGCACCCCAAGGAAAACTGGCTGGCCACCGGCCGCTGGGACGGGTTGGACGTGCTGTTTAAGCTGAAAGGTGCCGGAGACCGCGACCTGGCCCTGGGCGCCACCCACGAGGAAGTGGTGACCCCTCTGGGCATGACCGTGCTGCAAAGTTACAAGGACTTCCCCAAGGCGGTGTACCAGATACAGACCAAATTCCGCAACGAGGCGCGCGCCAAGAGCGGGTTGCTGCGGGGCAGGGAATTCCGCATGAAGGACATGTACAGCTTCCACACCAGCCAGGACGATTTGGACGCCTTTTATGAGCGCAGCATTGAGGCCTACGTGAACGTGTACCGCCGTTGCGGGCTGGGTGACGTAACCTATTTGACCTATGCCAGCGGCGGGACGTTCAGCAAGTACAGCCATGAGTTCCAGACCGTGACCGACAGTGGCGAGGACCTGATTTACATTGTGCCCGGCAAAGGGCGGGTGGCGATCAACAAGGAGATTATCGACGACCCGGAAGCGTTGGCGAGCATTTTGCCGAACTACCAGCCCGGTGATGAGAAGAAGCTGGAGACCGCCAAGGCCATTGAGGTGGGAAACATTTTTAAGCTGGGCACCAAGTACAGCGGCGCCTTTGACTTTGAGTACACCGACAAGGACGGCAGCCGCAAGGTGCCGGTGATGGGCTGTTATGGCTTGGGGCCGAGCCGCCTGATGGGCACGGTTGCAGAAGTGTTGAGCGACGAGCACGGCCTGGTGTGGCCCGAAGAGATTGCCCCCTACAAGGTGGGGCTGATGTGCCTGCGCCCCGGCGACGAAGCCTGCAAAAAGGCCGCCGACGAAGCCTACGCCGCCCTGCAAAAGGCCGGGGTGGAGGTGCTTTATGATGACAGTGAGGCCAGCGCGGGCGAGAAGTTTGCCCAGATGGATCTGCTGGGGTTGCCGTGGCAGGCGGTGGTGGGGCCCAAGAGCGCGGCGGAAGGCAAGATTGAGTGGAAGAAACGCGCAACCGGCGAGAAGAGTGTTCTTCTCGCCGGTGCTTGGCCGTTTTAGCCGAAGCTACGATTGCAAGACGCGGAACGGCAGTTCCACCCAGTAGAGACGCTGGACCTCCGGTTTAAGGAAGCGGTAGCGGGTGCCGATCTGCTCCACCGTTGAGAGGCGGTGGCGCTGATGCGGCTTTTCGTAGGTGACCTTGTCGGGGTCGACCCGGTTCATGATCATCGGCATGTGCGTGATGATGACACGGACCTTTTGCAGCGGCGTGTTGGTGCGCTCATAGGTGGCCATGAACACGAACTCCTCATTCTTGGCATCGTGGCCCGCCGCCTCGGCCAGGAACTCCTTGCTGAAGTCGTCGGAGATCCAGCTTTGCAGCGTGCTGTTGATGGCCCGCTCGTAGTCTATGGAGGAGTACTCCATGATGGGATTGCCCGGGGTTTCCGCGTTGCGTTTGACGGCCTTGCGGAACTCGTTAGCAACCAGGATATCCGGGAACAGTTCATCGATGGAGACCTGCTTGCCGATGGGGCGCAGGCACAGCACGCCTTTTTTGTTGATGAAGTTGACGGAGAAGGAGACGTTTTTGTTATCACGCCCCTTGACCAGGTTGCGCCAACTGGTGAAGCGCAGCACGATGCCAACGATGGTGGCGATGACCGCCAGCTTGGCGAATTCCGTCAACAGCTGGATGGCGAAATCCAGTGCGAGTTTGGAGCATTCGTTGCCCCAGACCGCACAAACGGCAGTTTGTTCGATTGCCATGGGGCAATTCCTTTCTAAACACGGGGGAATGAGGCTTGGGGATAAAATAGTATACAAAGTTGGTGGCCGCAAGGGGCAAGGCCCTTATTTTATGGGAAAAATGGCGCACCGGCGGGGAGCTGGTGCTCTCCGCCGGTTGGGGCCGTTTTAGGCCGGGATGTCCGGCACGCTGATGACCTGGCCCACCAGGCTGCGCCTGAGGGGTTCGCGGTCGCCGTTGTAGTGCTCGATGATGATCACCGGGGCGCCGCAGTCTTCCGCCACTTCGGCGCCGTAGCCGCAGGGACCGATGATGGTTGTGCCGGGTGGGAAGCGCCGTTCTACCGCCGTGACCGGCAGGTTGGCGGCGTAGTTCTCGACCTCTCCGTGCTCGCCCTGGAGCTTCCAGCGCACCAGCGCCCGCGGGGGCGGGGCAGGTGCGTGCAGGCCGACGAGCTTTTTGACCTGGCGCCAGAGGAGGCGCCCGGTATCTTCCGTGGCGGGAAGGACCTCCGTGACCAGGCCGATGCGGCCTTTGACCGTTTGGGCGAAGAACTCGCGGTAGTGGTTGGAGGAAAAGGCCCGGACATCCACCACGATGACCGGGTCGCCTTTGGAGATGGTCATTGTGGGGACTCCGTTGGTTCAGGTCATCTCGAGCAGCTCTTTACGCGGCTGGTGGTCGGGCAAGCCGGCACCAGACAGGCTGAAGACATGGGCCTTTTGCTTGTGCAGCAGCACGTACATGACAGGCTCGCCGATGTGGGCCATGCGCGTGAAGTTGCCGTAGCGCACGACCAGCAGATCGTCTTTCGGCTTGTCGACCTCCACGTGGTACCATGAGGTGAACTGAGGAGAGATAGGCTTGCGCCTGCCCTTGGAGGTGTTCTTCAAGGCCAGATCGATGGCGGCACGGGCAAAACCTTCGAGTTTTTCTTCCACGGGCAGGGTGTAGCCCTGGTAGGTGCGCGCCCGGGGGGCGCGTTTCGGTTTCTTCGGCATGAAAGCCTCATACGTGGGAAGCGGGATGGTGGCCGGGCATCCCTTGGGTTACGGGTGGCTTGGCCGGATTTTCTTATCTTTTTAATAGTATACATTGAGGCGGGTGGCAAGGGTGTGGTAGCAAGGTTGCCATGACAGGATTTGTGCCGTTGGTGGTGGGGAGGTATTTGGGCAGCAGGCGCGGGTTTACGCGCGTGGTGACGGTTTTCAGCGTGCTGGGCATTTTGCTGGGGGTGGCGGCGCTGATTGTGGTTTTGGCGGTGATGAGCGGCTTCCGCCAGGAGTTGATGGGGCGCATTTTGGGGGTGAGTGGCCATGGCACCCTGGAAATTGCCGGGTTGGTGGACAAAGACGCGGAAGTGCTGGCCGGCGAGTTGAAGAAGATACCCGGCGTGGTGGATGCCGTGCCCTATGTGAGCGGCCAGGTGATGGTAAGTGCCAACGGCAGTGCCAGCGGCGCTTATGTGCGTGGTGTGGGGGGGGATGCTTTGCCGGAAGTGTTTGAGAAATCAGAAATCAGAAATCAGAAATCAGATGCGGGCCGGCCGTTGGTGATTCCGCAAGGAGAGCTGGTGGTGGGCGGCGGGCTGGCGGCGATGGTGGGGGCTTTGCCGGGGGGTGGGGTGACGCTGATCTCGCCCGAGGGGGCGCGCACGGTGATGGGCTTTGTGCCGCGCATCGGCAGCTTTGGCGTGGCCGGCACCTTTGACGTGGGCATGGTAACCTACGACAACGGCTTGGTGCTGGGGCGGATGGGGGACATCCAGCAGTTTTTGCACCGTGGCCATGCGGTGGACGCGGTGGAAGTGCGCCTGGACGACCCGCAGAAAATTGAGGCGCTGACGCCGCAGATTATGCAGGTGGCCATGCGCTTTGCCGAAAGCCCGGTGGATGTGCGCTTTGTGCCGTGGACGGTGACCAATGCCGAGTTCTTCCGCGCGTTGCAGGTGGAGCGGGTGACGATGTTTATCATCCTCTCGCTGATTGTGGTGGTGGCGGCGTTTAACATCATTACCGGCCAGATGATGCTGGTGAACGACAAGACCAGCGACATTGCCATTTTGCGCACCATGGGCGCCACCAAGGCGCAGGTGCGGAATATTTTCCTGTTCAACGGTTTGTTGCTGGGCGGTATTGGTGTGGCCGGCGGCGTGGGGTTGGGTATGTTGATTGTGTGGCGGATGGATAAGATCGTGGCGTTTGTGAAGGCGCTGACCGGGGTGGATCTGTTCCCCAAGGATGTTTACTTTTTGAGTGAGTTGCCGGGCCGCCTGAACGCCACCGACATGGGCATGGTGGTGGGCATGGCGTTGGTGCTGACGGTGCTGGCGAGCCTTTATCCGGCGTGGAGGGCGAGTTTGTTTAACCCGGTGGAGCTGTTGAGGAGAGGATGACAGGGTCTCAGGGTCTCAGGCTCTCAGGGTGGGTTAACCCCCGGGTGGTGCCATGTTTGTAAGTTACAGGCAGTTGGATGTTTACCGCCGTGCCTACCGCATGGCGCTGGGGCTGCATAAAGTGTCGCTTAAGCTGCCGCAGATTGAGCAATATGCCGGAGTGGCCGACCAGATGCGCAGAGCCAGCAAAAGTGTGTGCTCTAACCTTGCCGAGGGCCTGAGTAAAAACGCCAGCAAGGTTGAAGAACGTCGCTTTTTGGGGTTATCGCTGGGCTCATGCGAGGAAATGCAGGTATGGCTTGAGTTTGGGGTAGACCTGGAATACTGGCCGCGAAAAAAGTATGAGAGCTGGGCGGAAGAATATCGGGAAATTGCAAAAATGATTCAGGCTTTAATGAAACGGCGGGAGAACGCACGTGGGTAAGAGAAAAGGAATGGGGACGGGTTCAGGCCAAGCCGTGTTGGAGTTGGAGGGGGTGCAGCTCTGGTATGGTGATGGGGCGGCCAAGGTGGATGTTTTGCATGGGGTGGATTTGAGTGTGCGTGCGGGGCAGACCGTGGCGATTGTGGGGCCAAGTGGTTCTGGCAAGAGCACCCTGCTGCATGTGGCGGGGTTGCTGGACGCCCCGGACAAAGGCCAGGTGAAGGTGATGGGCGTGGCGGCGGCCGGGCGCAGTGATGCGGAAATTTCAGCCATACGCAATGCGCACTTCGGGTTTGTTTATCAATACCATCACCTGCTGCGCGAGTTTGATGCGCGAGAGAATGTGATGATGCCGGCGTTGATCGGCGGCAAGGGAGAGCGCAGGGCGTTGAAGCTGCGCGCGGAGGAGCTTTTGAAGGCGGTGGGGCTGGGCAAGCGGGTGGAGCATTACCCCCATCAGATGAGCGGTGGCGAGCAGCAGCGGGTGGCGTTGGCGCGCGCGTTGATGAACTGGCCGAAGTTGTTGCTGGCGGATGAGCCGACGGGGAATTTGGACCCGCACACCGCAGAAAGTGTGGTGGATTTGCTGTTTGGTCTGGTGCGCAATGAAGGGCTGAGTGCGCTGATTGTGACGCACAATGTGGCGTTGGCGGAGCGCTGCGATGTGATTTTGCGGATGGAAGAAGGGCGGCTGGTTTAAAAAATGAGGGGCCGGCATCGATGACGTCCCCGGGAGCGACCCGGAAATACCCCTTCGATGCCGGCTGGCACTGTTTGAGCGGTTATCACGACGGGGACTGCCCGACGCGTAGAACACAAGTGCCGTCCCGCCCTTTTTAGGGCCGCGACCACATTGCTGTGGCGGGCGGTGTGTTCTTTCCTGCGGTGAGAAAGGCCTCCCTCGATAGAACGTGTGCGCAGCACGCTCAGGAGAAGGCGGGCCATACCGCAAGAATATCAATGGGCTTTTGTACCGAGGGCTCTTTGCCCTGTGTGGCGCAGCCGCCCATCCTTTGAAACGATGCTATCCCTCGTTCTGATGCATCTGGACCTGACGGTCGTGATTTAACACACCGGTGAGCAAAGGTAAATAAAAGGCTTAGAGCAAGGTGTTTCCGGCTTGGTGGGGTGGGGGTTTGCGGTTAGAGTGGAGGGATGGGGATGCCGGGGTTTATTCACTTAACGTGCAAGAGCAGTTTTAGCCTGTTGGAAGGCATGGTGCCGGTTAAAAAGCTGGGCAAGAAGCTGGGCGAGCAGGGGTGGGCGGCGGCAGGTGTTTGCGATTTGGGGAATTTGTTTGGCGCGGTGGAGGTGAGCAAGGCGTTGCCCGCCAACAAGGTGCAGCCGGTTTTGGGGTGTGAGTTACCGGTGGTCGGAATTCGGGATTCGGGATTCGGGGACGGGCCTGCGGCCCGGGCTCCGGTGGGATTTTTGACTTTGCTGGTGCAGAGCGAGGTGGGGTGGAAGAATTTGGCGCGGCTGGTGAGCGAGAGCCAGGAGCGCAAGTTGACCGCAGGGGATGCGGGCGTGGAATTGGGCCGTGTGGTTGAATTGAGTGCGGGGTTGATTGCGCTAAGTGGTGCCTACGGGCGGGGGTTGAGTGCGCTGGGGGTGAAGGAGGGGCGGCTGGAGGCCTACATGGCGCCCTTGCTGGCGGCTTTTGGCGACAGGTTTTATGTGCAGCTGGAGCGGCATTATCGCGGGCAGGAAGAAGACGGCTTTGCCGAGATGGCCCTGCGCGAAAGAGAGATGGAGCGTGTGCTGCGCGCCTTTGCGGCGGAGAAAAAATTGCCGCTGGTGGCCACCAATGACGTGCGCTTTTTAAAGCCCGCCGACCGCGAAGCCTTTGAAGTGCTGGTGGGCATTGGAGACAGCACCACCATGGATGATCCGGCGCGCAGGAGGTTTAGCGCGAACCATTGTCTGCGCAGCGAGAAGGACATGCTGGCGGCCTTTGCCGACCTGCCCGAAGCCTGCGCCAACACCGTGCAGGTTGCGTTGCGCTGCGCCTACCTCATCCCCGAGGTGAAGGTGAAGCAGATGTTTATGCCCAAGTGGGAGTTTGACGGTGATACGCCGGTGGAAGAGGTTATCCGCCGCGAGGCGCAGGCGGGGTTGGTGCGGCGGTTGGAGGAATATGTTTATCCACGGTGTGATGGCGAGGAAGCCAAGGCGGCGGCGAAGGAGAATTATGAGAAGCAGCTGGCTTATGAGCTGGATGTGATTATCAAGATGGGCTTCCCGGGGTATTTCCTTATCACCTCGGACTTTATCCGCTGGGCGAAGCGTAATGGCATACCGGTGGGGCCGGGGCGCGGAAGTGGGGCGGGAAGTTTGGTGGCGTGGAGTTTGGAGATCACCGACCTGGACCCGTTGCGCTGGGAGCTTTATTTTGAGCGCTTCTTGAACCCGGAGCGGGTGAGCCTGCCCGACTTTGACGTGGACTTTTGCCAAGACAGGCGGGATGAGGTGATCGCCTATACGCGTGAGCGGTTCGGCCATGACCGGGTGGCGCACATTATAACCTTTGGGACATTAAAAGCGCGGGCGTGTTTGCGCGATGTGGGGCGTGTGCTGGGTTTGCCCTACGGTTTTGTGGGGCAGGTGGCGGCGCTGATACCCGACGGCGCCAACCCGCCGCCGATTGCCGAAGTGTTTGAAAACGACGAGCGTCTGCGCGAGCGCTACGACAACGAAGAAGATGTGAAGCGCCTGGTAGACACCGCCTTGCAACTGGAAGGGTGCTACCGCCATGCCAGCACGCACGCGGCGGGAGTGATTATTACCGACCGGCCGATTGCCGAAGTGTGCGGGTTGTTTGTGGACCCGCGGAGCCACATGCCGGTGACGCAGTTTTCCATGAAAGACGTGGAGTATGCGGGGCTGGTGAAATTCGACTTTTTGGGGTTGAAGACGCTGAGTGTTATCCGCGCCGCGGAGGTGATGGTGAGGGAGACCAAGCAGCCCGGGTTTGACATCATGCACGTCGATTTGAAGGACAAAGCCACCTTTGAGATGCTGAAGGAAGGCGCGACCACCGGGGTTTTCCAGATTGAAGGCGCGGGCATGACCGAGCTGACCAAGAAGATGCGCGCCGACGATATGGAAGCGTTGAGCGCGCTGATTGCCCTTTACCGGCCGGGACCGATGGACCTTATCCCGCAGTACCTGCGTGTGCGGTTGGGGCAGGAGGAGGCGCAGTACCCCCACCCGCTGCTGGAGGAGACCTTGAAGGTGACCTTTGGCATCGCAGTTTATCAGGAGCAGGTGATGCAGATGGCGCGCGTGATGGGTGGTTACACCCTGGGTGGTGCCGACATGCTGCGCCGCGCGATGGGGAAAAAGCTGCCCGAAGAAATGGCCAAGGAGAAGGCCAAGTTTGTGGCAGGTGCCAAGGAGCACCATGGTGTGGATGAGGAGACCTCCACGCGCATCTTCGGGTTGATGGAGACCTTTGCGGGGTATGGTTTTAACAAGGCGCACAGCATGGCCTATGCGCTGATCAGTTATCAGACAGCCTATTTAAAGGCGCACTACCCGCATGAGTTTATGGCCGCCACCATGACCTATGACCGCGGCAACCACGACAAGCTGCTGCGCTACAAGGTGGAACTGGGGAAGATGGGCATTGCGCTGCTTCCGCCGGATGTGAATGCGAGTGAGGTGATGTTTGCGGTGGAAAGGTTGCGGGGTAGCGGGGTCGCGGGGTCGCAGGGGGGAGAGGCTGTGCGGCATGCTTTGGCGGCTTTGAAGGGGGCCGGAGAGGAGGCGATGCGGGTGTTGGTGGAGGAGCGGAGAAAGAACGGGCCGTTTAAGAGTGTGTGGGAGGTGATGGCGCGGGTGGCGCCCAGCGCCTTGAACAGGCGGCAATTGGAAGTGCTTATTAAGGGTGGTGTGTTTGACAGTTTGGAGCCTCGGCGGGACTGGTTGTGGGCGAACATGGACACGTTGCTGGCTTATGGTGGAGACAGTGCCGAGGCGCGGGAAAGCGGGCAGGGGAGTTTGTTCGGCGGCGGGGATGTGAGTGTGGATGCGGCGCCTTATCAGGCGGCGTGTGTGGCGGGAGAGGCGTGGAATTATCTGACCCGTTTGCAGCACGAGGCAGAGGCGGTGGGCTTTTATTTAAGCGCGCACCCGATGAGTGCCTTTGCCGACGAACTAGCGCGGCTGGCGAGCCTGAAGGGCTGGCACGACATTGCCGATTTTGCCGCGGGCGGCGGCGGCAGTTGCCGCGTGGCGGGGATTGTGCACGGCATAAGGGAAGTGAAGACCAAGACCGGCAACCGCATGGGCATTGTGACCATGAGCGATGCCACCGGGCAGGGGGAGGTGGCGTTCTTCCCCGAGACATACGCCGCCTGCCAGCGCTTGCTGGAGGGCGGGCAGCCGCTGGTGGTGACGGTGAAGGTGAGCCAGGACGGCGAGCGCTTGCGCATAAGTGCCGACGGCGCGCGGTTGCTGGAAGAGGTGCTGGGCGAGCGCCGCGAACTGGTGATTACCGTGGCCGACCCGAAAGTGATGGGCCAGGTGAAGGGGTTGTTGGACGGCGCGGGTAAAGGTGCCACGCGGGTGAAGTTGATTGTGGCAAGCGGCCAGGGCGAGGCGGTGGTGAAGCTGCCCGGCACGTTGGGGGTAAGTGCCAGCATGCTGGCAAATTTGCGCGGGCTGAGTGGGGTGGGAGTGCGCTAAACGCGCGAACGGCGCCACCGCGTGGGGTGGCGCCGTTGCAGGCCCGTGCTTCCGGCAGGCCCGCAGGCCGGCCGGTAACCGATTGGAAGATAGCGCACCTGGGACGAACCTTAGGATTGCGTCTCTCGGTTAGGTTTTCCCATCGGATATCCGTGGATCAATGCGTGTTCGTGGCTCCCCACGGCTTTTCGCAGCGTACTACGTCCTTCATCACGCGGGCCTTCGCCCTCGCACAGCCCTTCTGCAGAAGGGTAAGGTGCGGCATTGGCGCCGCGCCTTTCAGGAGATCCGCTTCCCTTTCCGCAGCCGCTTATGGGCGGTGCTTTCCAAGGGAGGGCTCTTCACAGGCGGCGGGGTTGGAGGCCCGCCGCCGACGTCCTGATGCCGAGGGCACCACCGGAAGGGTGTTGTTGCCTGGGAGGCCTTGCGCAGGGCAAGTACCTGGCTGGGCTTATCAACAAAGGAGTCCTCCGGTGGGAGGGGTGTTTCGCATAATGCAGAGCAAAAGAGATAACTTGAGCAGCAGGGTTTGGCAACAGTTGACCATATTGTGCAGTGCAGCGTAGGATGGCCCAACACAAGAAGATAAGAAAGGCCCCTGGATTATGGCGAATGTGGTTAAGTTGAAGAATGGCGGGGCAGGGGACAATAAGGGTTCTGGCAATGACATGAGCGTGACGCTGCCGGTTTTGCACGGCACCGTGGGCCCTGATGTGCTGGACGTGCGCGCCCTTTACAAGAACACCGGAAAATTTACCTATGACCCGGGCTTTATGAGCACCGCCGCGTGCCAGAGCGGCATTACCTACATTGATGGCGACAAGGGCGAGTTGCTTTATCGCGGCTACCCGATCGAGCAGTTGGCGGAAAAGAGCAGCTACCTGGAAGTGTGCTATCTGCTGTTGTTTGGCGAGCTGCCCAACCGCGCCCAGCTGGAAGAGTTTGAAGACACCGTGATGGACCACACCATGGTGCATGAGCAGGTGGCCACCTTTTACCACGGCTTTAGGCCAGACGCGCACCCGATGAGCATTTTGTGCGGGGTGACCGGGGCGTTGGCGAGTTTTTATCACGACAGCACCGACATCCATAACCCCCGCCACCGCGAGGTGACCGCCTACCGCCTGATTGCCAAGATGCCGACTCTGGTGGCGATGGCGCACAAGTACAGCATGGGCCAGCCGTTTATGTACCCGGATAACAACCTGAGTTACGCGGGGAACTTTTTGCGCATGATGTTTGCCGTGCCCACCAAGGACTATGAGGTGAACCCCATTGTTGAACAGGCGATGGACCGCATCTTTACCCTGCATGCCGACCACGAGCAGAACGCCAGCACCAGCACCGTGCGCCTGGCAGGCAGCAGCGGCGCCAACCCGTTTGCGTGCATTGCCGCAGGTGTGGCCACCCTGTGGGGGCCGTTGCACGGCGGCGCCAACGAGGCAGTGCTGAAGATGTTGCAGGAGATTAAGAACGAGAAGAACGTGCCGGCGTTCATCGACAAAGTAAAAGACAAGTTGAGCGACACCAAACTGATGGGCTTTGGTCACCGCGTTTATAAGAACTTTGACCCGCGCGCCAAGATTATGCGCGAGACCTGCCACGACGTGTTGAAGGAGCTGAATGTAAGCGACCCGGCGCTGGATGTGGCGTTGCGGCTGGAAGAAGTGGCGCTGAGCGACCCGTACTTTATTGAGCGCAAGCTTTACCCCAACGTGGATTTTTACTCTGGCATCATCTTGCGGGCCATCGGCATCCCCACGCCGATGTTCACCTGCCTGTTTGCGCTGGCCCGCACCACCGGGTGGATTGCGCACTGGATGGAGATGATCGGCGAGCCGGAACAGAAAATCGGCCGGCCGCGGCAACTTTATACCGGGCCGGTGCGGCGTGATGTGGTGCCTTTGCCGAAACGGTAGGGCTTGGAAAACAAAACAACCACCCTTCTGGGTGGTTGTTTTGTTTGTCGAGGTTCGGGGGAGACTTCTGTCTTTCCCGGATTCAATCAGCGGCCAGCGACGTGCTGGCTACGGCTGTAAGTCGCATAGCGGCGGACACGACAGGCTTCGTAGCCGGCTTTATCCACTTCACGGAAGTTGGCATAGTGGTAGTGCGCGCCGATCTTGCCAAGCGGCAAGAGACGGCAGTTGTCTACGTCGGCCTTGGCCCAGTAAGGGCGAACGCCTTCCGCGTGGTAGTTGACAGAGTGAGACGCCAGACGACGAACTTCCGGGTAGTACTGGAAGTTGCGACCGTTCGTCTGCCAGTCTTTCAACAGGTATTTGGCCACGATTTGGGCCTTTACCCATTTATGGCCTTGCGGTGTGCCGCGGCGGTCGAAGGTGTAGCTGTACATGGCCACGTCCTCCCCCGTCACTTTGCTAGTGCGAACCTCATTCACCACACCGCAAACAGTTTCGGCGTAGGCGTTGGAGGCCACACGTTCAACGATATCTTGGCCGATGGCCAACATGTCGGTGAGGTCGCCTTCACTGTGAGGCTTGCTGGAAGCCTCGAAGTACAGCGTCCGCGCAAGGCAGTAGCTATCCTTGGCGATTTGCTGCTGGTGCGCGAGTTCTGTCGCACGAGCTTCATCCGCCCGACTTTGGATGGCCTTGGCACGGATTTGCAGAAAACCCATCATAATCGGCAAGCCGACAATGACGGCGATGGCCAAGTGACTTGCAAGGTGGAGGCTCGTACGCAAAGCTTTGGAGGGCTTTTTGCAATGCAGCACATTGCCCTTGTCAACTTTCCGGACCTCATAGGCGAGTTCCGGGCCGAAGAAGATTTTACGCAAGATACGCATAGGGTTACTCCCAAGGTACGCGGGTTACAAAACACAAATGTGGCACTAAGGGCGAGGGGCCCTTGTTGGGGTTATAGATAGGCGCGGGAGGGGCTTTTTTCAAGCCCGGAGGTGGTTAGCGGCTGGCGATTTGGGTATTTGCGGCCAGGCGGTGGGCGTAGAAGCGGTGGCCGAGCTCATTTTCAAGCTTTTGCGGCATCACCACCATTTGCAGTTTGGCGCTGCGACCCCATTTGGGCGTCTTCATGATGTTAAAAGCGTAATAAAACATGGCGTTGGGCCCGACGCGGTACTGCACGGCCAGAGCTTCTCCCGACAGGCGGCCCTGCATGAACAGGCGCGCGGTGTGCTCGGCCTCTGGCCGGGCGCCGGCCATGCCCTTGAGGCTGGGGTTGAGTTGCAGGTAGCTGAATTGCTTGGGCTGGTGCACCACGGCGTGGATGGAAGAAGCGCCACCGAAGGCGGAATCCAGCCGGTTTTGGATGATCTGCGCCACCGCCACCATGCCGAGCTGGCCGCAGGAGGCGCACTCGCCCAGCAGGGTGTTGGTGAGGGTTTTGAAATCGCGCTGGTTGAGCTTGCGGGCGGCCGGAGCGGGCAGGGCCTGCGCGGGGGCAATGGCCATGACGCTGGCGCCCTGGCGCAGCACCACCTGGGCGGCTTCGTCTGCCTGGTCGTCGAGCCCCAGTTGGCGCGCAGCGGCGGGGGAGATATCGGCCACCCGGCCGTCCTCCGCCGTGAACATGACGTTGTTGTTGACCACCGGCAGGATGACCTGGGCGCCGGTTTGCGGGTTAAGCAGGGTGATTTTGCTGCCGCAGGGCAGGGTGGCATGAAAGGCCACCGGGGCCTCGGGGTTATATTTGCCGCCGCAGGAGAGCGGCAGGCCCTTGGCTTTGGCGCCGACGACGCCGGTATAGCCCAGCACGTCTGGCGTGGCGGCAGAGGTGGTGGTGATATGGGCCCAGGAGGTGGTGAGGAACAGGGCCACCAGGGCGGAGACGACGCGGGTAAGCGGATTCATGGGGGTGAGATAGGGGCGCAAAGGTGTTTTACAAGCCTTTTTCGTTTATCTTACTGATTTACATACACTAAAACTGTGTACAAGTGCTGAGGGAAAGCGTTGCGGCGAGGCCCTTTTGGGCTGGCGCTGCACCACCGGGGAAGGGCAAAGACCATGATTAGTGGTGGTGGCCGCCGTTTTCATGGATGTGGTGGAGGGAAACCTTGAGGCGGCGCAGAACCTCTGACTGGCCGAGAACCGCCATGATGCGGGCAAGGTCGGGCCCGCCGGTGGCGGCGGTGAGCGCCACGCGCAGCGGGCGGCCGACGGCTTTGAAGTTGCCGCCCATGTGCTCTACCTGGTGGTGGATGGCGGCTTTGAGCGCTTCTTCCTGCCATTCCGGCAGGGAAGAGAGGGCGTCGTAAAGGTGGTGGAGGGCGTCGTGGCCTTCCAGCAGGATGGCGGTGTGCTCGGCCGTATAGGCGCGGGTGGGGTCGGTAATGAAGGCGGTGGCGGCGGTGACGATTTCCGGCAGGGTTTGCGCGCGGGCGGTGAGATCTGGCCACAGGGCCTCGAGGCGCTCCAGGTCGGCCTTATGGGTTTGCGCGCCGTCGGGCAGGAAAGGCACCAGGTGCGGCAGGATTTGGCCAAAAGGCAGGGTTTTGAGGTAGTGCTGGTTGTACCATTTGAGCTTGGCGGCATCGAAGCGGGCAGGGCCCTTGGAGACGTTGGAGATATCGAAGGCGGCGGTGGCTTCTTCAACCGTGAAGAGTTCTTGGTCGCCGTGGCCCCAGCCCAGGCGCAGCATGAAGTTGAAGATGGCCTGGGGCAGGTAGCCCTCGGCGCGGAGATCTTGGATGGAGACGGCGCCGTGGCGCTTGGAGAGCTTCTCGCCGTCTGGCCCCAGGATGAGCGGCAGGTGGCCGAAGGCGGGCACCGGCTCGCCCAGTGCGGCGTAGAGCATGATTTGCTTAGGCGTGTTGTTGATGTGGTCGTCGCCGCGGATGACGTGGGTGATGCCCTGGAAGATGTCGTCCATCACCACGCCGAGGTGGTAGGTGGGAGAGCCGTCGGAGCGCAGCAGGGCGAAGTCTTCCACCTGTTTGTTTTCAATAGTAATTTCGCCCTGGACGAGGTCGGCCCAGGTGGTGGCGCCGGCGGGCACTTTGAAGCGGGTGACGCCCTCGGTGTCTTTATAGGCGAGTTCCTGTTCCACCAGGCGGGTGGCGGCCTCGACATGCAGGGACTGGCGGGTGCTTTGCAGGAAGGGCTCGTTATCATAGCCAAGGCCCAGCCACTTCAGCGCGTCATGGATGAAGGTAATGTTCTCCGGCGTGGAGCGTTCCTTATCGGTATCCTCGATACGCAGCAGGAATTGACCACCGGCATGGCGGGCAAACAGCCAGTTGAACAGCGCCGTGCGGGCGTTTCCCAGGTGCATCTTGCCAGTTGGCGAGGGGGGAAACCGCACTTTTATAGCGGTTGTGGCTGACATTAGGCGTTGGGTCCTGTTATCTTCAAGGCGTGCAACCTAACCACTTGGACCTGCTTTATCAAGCGCTGTGGCGGGACCGGCGGATTTTGGCCGTGGCCTTGGGTTGCGCGGCGGGAAGTATACTCTATTTCAGCTGGCCAAATGAGGTTTTGTGGCAATTTGGCATCATAGGGGTGGGGGTAGGGCTGCTGGTTGCTGCTTGGTTGCGCATTTTTGGTGGTTTTGTGGTGGCTTTTGGGCTGGCCTTTGCACTGGCCGGAATGCAGGTGGAGCGGGCACAAACCACCTTTAGCTGGGAGGCCGCCAGCTGGAAGGCCCACTGGGTGGCGGGAAACGTGGTGGAGGTGCAACAGAAAGCAGATAACCCCTTGCGGAGTATGCTGGTTTTGGCGCCGGTGCGGTTTTATCAGCTGCCGGGGAGTGGGGGGATCGGCGAGGCGCGGATCGGGGTTTATTCCAGCCAGGTGAAGGACTTAGAGGTGGGGGAGGCGGTGGCGGCGCCAGTGTTGCTGATGCGGCCGGAAGGGCCGCGGGCGCCGGGGATGCGCGATTACAGGTTGTGGAAGTACCTGAATAACAAAGTGGTTTACGGCTACGCGCGGGGCAAGGTGGAGAAGACCGCCCCGCCGCCGGGGCTGGAGAAAACCCAGGGGGTGGGGCAATTTTGGCTGTGGGTTGAAGGGGTTAGGGCCAAGGTGGCGGCGGGGGCGGAGGGCTACGGGCAGGGGGTGCCGGCGGCGTTGCTGGTGGGCGATAAACGGGCAATTCCTGATGAAATTACAACTGCTTACCGGGCGGCGGGGTTGAGCCACTTGCTG
Organism: Pseudomonadota bacterium; assembly: GCA_016125035.1. Lineage (GTDB taxonomy): Bacteria > Pseudomonadota > Alphaproteobacteria > UBA2136 > UBA6156 > RFNJ01. The sequence continues at coordinate 17,444 of WGMN01000016.1, read as the reverse complement.
GCGATTAGCGGCATGCACCTGAGTGTGGTGGGGGGTGGGGTTTACCTGTTGATAAGATTGCTGTTGGCCTGGGTGCCGGGGGCGGCGCTGCGGTGGAACATCAAGGCCTGGGCGGCCTTGGCGGGATTGCTTGCCGCCGGCGGCTATACGCTGCTGAGCGGTGCGACGGTGGGCGTTGTGCGCGCCTTTTTGATGCTGGGATTGCTGCTGCTGGCGGCAATTGGCGGCCGCATACGGCATGGATTGCGCGCCTGGGGGTTGGCGGTGATGGTGATTGTGCTGGCCAGCCCGGCGCTGGTGACCAGTGCGGGCTTTCAGCTGAGTGTGGTGGCGGTGCTGGCGTTGATCGGCTGGGGGATAACCGAGAGCAGGCCCGAGGGCTTTTGGGGCTGGTTGCGCGGGCTGCTGCTAAGCAGTGTGGTGGCCGGGGCGGCCACCGCGCCGCTGGTGCTGGTGACCTTTGGCCAGTTGAGCGCGGTGGGGGTGCTGGCCAACCTGCCCGCGGTGCCGTTGACCGCGCTGGCCACCTATATAGGCATGGCTGCCCTGGCGTTGTGGCCACTGGGCTGGCAGGGCCCGGCGCTGTGGGCCATGGGCCAGGTGGTGGGGCTGGTGAACGCCTGGGCGCTGCTGCTGGCCGGGTGGCAGGGCGGTTTTGCGGTGGACGCACGCTGGTGGCCGGTGGTGCTGGTGTTGAGCTTGGGGGTGTTGGCGGCGGTGTTGCTGCGCAGGTGGGCGCTGGTGGGCGTGGGAGTGGCGGCCACGGCGGCGCTGGCGTGGGGCGCGGGGCGGATGCAGCCGGAAGTGGAGATGGCTTTGCTGGATGGGGGGAAGGTGGGGGTGGAGAGGGAACAGGGGCCAGGGAAGGGGGGAGACTTCTACCGTGTGGTATGGGCGCAAAATGCCGGAAATGCGCGGTTTTTGTTGCGGGGGACAGGGTGGCGCGTGGTGGGGGAGGGGGCCGAGAAGGGGGGTGACTGGCAGGAGCGTTTGCCGGAGGAGTTGAAGGGCAGGAGGTTTGCCTGGGCGGTGAAGGTGGGTGGCCGGTGGCAGGTGCACGGAGTGGCGTGCGGGCGGGTGTGGCAGCGGGTGGATGAGTTATGTTGGGAGTAGGGGGTAGAACACGAAAACGGCGGGCTTGGAGGCCCGCCGTTTCTCTTGCTTTTACCGTCGTTCAGCTAACTGCCGCGCCGACGCTTCATAACGAAGGCTTGATAGCGTTTACGGAACTCCTCGCGATCATCCCGGTGAATAGTGACCGGGTGGTAATCGTGCAGGTTGAGGAGTGCCGGATCATCAGCGCCGTTGATGGGCTGGGCAAAACGCTTCTCACCTTTGTACTGGAGAATCGCTACACGCAAGGGGGGACCAAATTCGGCATCAAAAGCCAAATTCGGATAACCCTGGTTGCGCCATGAGTCGCCTCCATAATGCAGGAGGCGCGCCAGATATTGGGCCGGGCCACAGCCCGTGAGGGTAAGGTGGTCGAGGTAAGGTTCCCCTTCAGGCGAACGGACGAGTGCGCGTTCCGGGATTTCGGGAAGGTTGGTCATGCGATGTCTCCGTGGGAGTTGGGTTGGAGGAAATATGGGGTGACCCGGCGTTTTGGCAAGGGGGTCATTAAGGTTGGGGGCGGAGAATGAGAAATTTGAAGGTGACGGGGGGGCTTTTGCTGGGTAAAGTGGCCGGAATGAAGGATTTTTGCGATGGGTAGACCTTTGGTGGCGGCGAGTATTCTGGCGGTGTGGGATGCCAGCGCGGGGGATATTGAAGCCTGCGTGGCGGCGGCCGTGGCGGCGGAGGCCAGCGGGGCGGACTGGATCCACGTTGATATTATGGATGGGCGTTTTGTGCCGAAGATAACTTTTGGCAGCGAGATGGTGAAAGCCTTGAAAAAGCGCGTAAAAATACCGCTGGATGTGCATCTGATGGTGGAGGAGCCGGGGGTGCAGATGGAGGAGTACATCCGCGCGGGCTCGGACCGCATTACCTTCCACCCCAGTGCCAGCCGCAACCCCAAGGGGCGGCTGGAGCTGCTGCGTGAGGCCGGCGTGGTGGCCGGTTTGGCGCTGAACGTGGGCGAAACCCTGGGCCGTTTTGAGCCCTTTAAAGGCCTGGTGGACCAGGTGCTGGTGATGACCGTGGAGGCAGGGCGCGGCGGGCAGGCGTTTTTGCCCAGCATGCTGGAGAAGGTGAAGGGGGTGCGTGCCATGGTGGGGCCGGACTTGCCGCTGGTGGCAGATGGTGGGGTGAATGCCGAAACCGCAGCGGGGGCAGTGGCCGCCGGGGCCAATGTGCTGGTGGCGGGGACGGCGCTTTTTAAGGGCGATTATGGGGAGATGGGGGCGCGGATTAAGGCTTTGCGGGGGGAGTAGGGTTTACAGGTTGGGAGGTTTCGGTGTATACAGATTACGAAATGCGACACCTGGCCCGTAAGGGCTGATTTTAGACCTGGGAGGGCCCTATGACTGAACAGACCCCCACCTTTACGGATGCCGAAGGGCTGACTTTAGAGAAGGGCAAGATCGATATCCAAGCTATCGTGGCGATTTATCCCCTAGGGATAACAAAAACGCTGCAAAAAGACGGGAGCTGGCATTTTTCTGCCGCCTTCCAGGTTGGCCAAAAGCCATTGCTGAAATGGAGGCGTTTGCGTCCCTTCATCCGCGAGGCTCGGTGCGAGGTTGAACTCACCTGCCCTCTGTCGCCGACGTTGAGTGACGCCTATCAGGCGTATCTCGACCATTCCTTCAGCCAGGGGGCGAACAAGTATCCGGGGTTGTGGGCGGCGTGGAGGAACAAACCCAGTTGGCAGGCGTGGAGGGACCGCACCCACCAGTTGATGGAGGCATACTACCCCTTGATGGAGTCTGAAAAAACGGACTTCGAAGTCTGGGGTGAGCGCCAGCGGAAGAAAATGATCGCCCGTTGGAAAGAGCAGATGGTCCCCCGCGCAGATGAAGGCATACGGTTGTGCCTCTTCCCGGCGACGGCCAGATAAGGTGGAGAAAGGGACACCGGTGGGTGGCCCTTTCCCTAGAGCGAGAAGAACGGAAAACCCGGCTAATGGCCGGGTTTTCCTCGTTTTGTCGCGCCTGGCACTTAGGTGTTGGCGGGCTTGGCCTTGTTGATGACCTTCCGTCATGCCGCGGCGATTTGCAGCGTGATGGCCGCGGCGAGGGCCTTTTGCCAGGCCTCGACGGCTTTCTCGCGCTCGGCCAGGGCTTTTTGCGCCGCTGGGTGGTCATCGACCCACCGTTTGGCGGCTTTAACAAGCTTGGCCGTTGCCTTGGGGCTGCCGAGAAAAGTATCCTTCTTTTTGAGCCCCTCGTAGCTTTGGAGATCCATCTTCTTATAGACGTTATCCGGGATGTTTAGCGTGCTCTCCACCACTTTGGTGGTGCCGCCGAGGAAGACGATCTTCCAGGAAAAGGTCACCAAGGGGACCCCGTTGGCTTCCACCCCGGTGATTTCCAGGACGTGGAGAGGGTTGATACTGCTGCCGCGGACAGAGAACGTATTGGAAACGGGCTTTTTGCTGGGCATGGGCGTGCTCCGGTGTGAGGTATCTCTGCACTTTGCATACAACGATGAAGGGGGAGGGGCAAGCCGTGAAGGGGGGTGGCACAGGCTTAAGTTATTGAAATGGCGTTTTTGGGGTGGAAAAAATGTTGATTTTGCGGCTTGCCATAGGGGGTGGGGGACGTTAGGGTCTGGGGCATTCTCAAAGGGGAGGAGGCATAGGTTCATGCGGATTTCCGTGATCGGGCTGGGTTATATGGGGCTGCCGATGGCGGCCGTGTTGGCGCGTGCCGGGCATGAGGTGGTGGGGGTGGATATCAACCCCAAGGCGGTGGACGCCGTAAACGCCGGAAAATGCCACTTTGCCGAGCCCGGTGTGCCGGAAATTGTGGCCGAAGCCCACAAGAGCGGGCGTTTGCGCGCGGTGGCTAAGCCCGAGGCCGCCGAGGCCTTTATTTTGAGCCTGCCCACGCCCGTTGACCACACCACCCACAAGGCCGACATGAGCTTTGTGGAAGCGGGGGCCAAAGCCATTGCCCCGGTGCTGAAGGGCGGCGAGTTGGTGATCATGGAAAGCACCAGCCCGGTGGGGGCCACAGAGGCCAATGTGCGGGATGTTATTGAGAAGCTGCGCCCGGACTTGGTGGGCATGGTGGCGTATGTTTTCTGCCCCGAGCGGGCGATACCCGGCAACACGCTGCACGAGATGGTGCACAACGACCGCCTGGTGGGGGGGCTGACCGAGGCCGCCACCGCCCGTGGGGTGGAGCTTTACAAGACCTTCTGCAAAGGCGCGGTGATACCCACCCAGGCCCGTGTGGCCGAGCTGGTGAAGCTGGTGGAAAATGCCAGCCGCGACGCGCAGATCGCCTTTGCCAACGAGCTGAGCCTGGTGTGCGACCAGCTGGGCATGGATGCCTGGGACGTGATTGCGCTGGCCAACCGCCACCCGCGGGTGAACATCTTCAACCCCGGGCCGGGGGTGGGCGGGCACTGCATTGCGGTGGACCCGTGGTTTATCATCCACGCCGCGCCGAAGGTGACGCCTTTTATGAAGGCTGCGCGCGAGGTGAATGACAGCAAACCGGCGTTTGTGGCGGGGAAGGTGCGTGAAAGCGTGAAACGGGTAAGAGGGTCTCAGGGTCTCAGGGTCTCAGGGTCTCGGGTGAAGGTGGCGTGTTTGGGGTTGGCTTATAAGCCTGATGTCGATTATTTGCGGGAGTCTCCGAGCATTGCGGTGGTGGAAGAATTGGCCGGTGATGAGGGCTTGGAGCTGATGATCGTTGAGCCGCATATTGAGAGCTGGGACAAACCTTTAACCAAGCTTGATAAAGCGATTAAGGAAGCTGATGTGGTGGTGGCGCTGACCGGGCACAAGGTGTTTAAGGAGCTGCCGGAGGGGGCGCTTGCGGGCAAGGCGGTGGTGGACAGCTGTGGGGTTTTCCGCAGGCGCGGGGATGTTAGTTCCACTGTTTCACAAGAGGTTCAGGCGTGAAATGGTGAAACTAAAGGCAATACCTTACAAGGGGGAAAAGGGGTCGCGGGGTCGCGGGGTCGCGGGGTTGCGGGGAAGCAAGCTGGGGCGGGGCAAGAAGGGTAAGGCCGCGGCCTGGGTGGCGCCGGGGATTGAGCCTTTTACGCAGGGTGAGTTGGACGGGCTTTGCGGGATATATGCGGTGATCAATGCCTACCGGCTGCTGTGGGGGGATGATTTTACCCATGAGCGCGCGGCACGGTTGTTCAAGCGCATGGCCAAAGCCGCGCCGCTGGCAGTGTTTGATGGCCTGACTTACCATGAGCTGCTGGACCTGATTGCCCTGGCCAACCGCGCCGTGCCCGCCAAGTTGCGGCTGGAAGTGCGCCACAAGGAATTCAGGAAACCGGCCAATGGGCCAGCGTGGCGCGTGGATACTTACATCAAGAAACTGCGCGAAGAGGTGAATGAAGGCGGGCAGGTGGCTATTTTAGGAATTCAGAAGGCCTTCAACCACTTCACGTTGATCCACCGGGTGACGCCTTCCACCATTAAATTGACCGACAGCGAGAGCATGTCTCATCTGCGCCTGGACAGGTGCGGTGTGACCGCCAACACCCGCCGTGATTTGTGGATTATGCCAAGCCAGACCGTTTTGCTGCGGCCTTGGGCGTTGAGCCCGAATGATTTGCGCAAGCGGGCGCGGAAGCGGGCAACTTAGCTGTTGTGTACACTGGCCGTGGCTGGTAAATTGCGCTTACTGCGGATTTTCAAGGAGACACTCGTGTTACAGCAACGCACTCAGGTTTCAACCGCGCCGGTAGCGGACGCGGATAGGCAGCTCGAGGAAATGATCGAAGAAATTACCCGCCACACCTTGGCGTATCACAAACGGCATCCCACCGCACCTTTACGCTATTGCGTGCAGATTGGCATGGGAACCGCGATAAGGCGAGACCCCGCCCCGGGTTCTCCCCTCGTCAACCTTGCAATGTTGGCGGTGGACGAGATGGCCGGGCGCTGGCTGCTGGCGCAGGAAGAAACTGCCCAAACGCCAACAAATTGACGAGTAAGCCCCCGGCGGTTGCTGCCGCCGGGGGCTTTGCTGTATGGTGCGCGGGTTATTGAAAATAGAAAGAACGCGAACATGCGGCAAGTGGTGCAGAATTTGAAGAGCGGGAAGGTGGAGCTGCGCGACGTGCCCGCGCCGGGCTGCGGGCGGGGTGAGGTTTTGGTGGCGACGCGGGCCAGTTTGATTAGCGCCGGTACCGAGCGGATGATGATGGATTTTGCCGGCAAGAGTTTGGCGGGCAAGGCCAAGGAGCGGCCGGATTTGGTGCGCAAGGTGGTGGCCAAGATGCGCAGGGACGGGGTGGCGGATACGTTAAAAAGCGTGTTCAGCCGGTTAGAAGAGCCGATGCCGCTGGGGTACTCGGCCGCAGGCGTGGTGGTGAAGGTGGGCAATGATCTGGCCAGCGAATTTGCGGTGGGTGACCGCGTGGCGGTGGCCGGGGCAGGGTTGGCCAATCATGCGGAATTTAACGCCGTGCCGAAGAACCTGGTGGTGAAGTTGCCCGATGCGGTGCCCTTTGCCGAAGGTTGCTACGCCACCCTGGGCGCCATTGCCCTGCATGGTGTGCGCAACGCCGGTGTGCAGCTGGGCGACCGCGTGCTGGTGGTGGGTTTGGGATTGGTGGGCCAGTTGGTGGCCCAATTAGCAGCGGCGGCAGGGGCGCGCGTGGCCGGGGTGGACCCCAACACCGAGCGTTGCATGCTGGCCAAGCAGGGCGGAGCGGCGTGGGCGACATCGCCCAAGGCCCTGGAGGAAGGTTGGCGCACCTTTACAGACGGGCGCGGCTTTGACGCGATATTGATCTGTGCCGCCACCGACAGCGACGGCCCGATCGAGCAGGCCGCCGAGTGGGCGCGCGACAGGGCCAAGGTGATCTTGGTGGGCAAGGTGGGCACGCGCTTCCCCTACGCCAGTTACATGAAAAAAGAGCTGACCGTGCGCGTGAGCCGCAGCTACGGCCCGGGGCGTTACGACCCGGCGTTTGAGGCGCGCGGCGAGGCTTATCCGGTGGGGTTTGTGCCGTGGACCGAACGCGAAAACCTGGGCGAAGTGGTGCGGCTGATGGCCGTGGGCAAGCTGAAGGTTGGCCTGCTGACCACGCATGAGTTTGGCCTGGACCAGGCTTTGAAGGGCTATGAGCTGATCGCCGCCGGAAAGCCGTGTTTGGGCGTGGTGCTGGGTTATAAGGAAGAGGGAACCAGGAACCAGGAACCAGGTAGCCAGGCCAAGCCGGTGAAGATGCGGGGCCGCGTGGGCGTGAGCATGGTGGGGGTTGGCGGGTTTGCGCGGAGTGTGGTGTTGCCCGCGATGCAGGGGATTAGCGGCTGGGTGTTGCGCGGCGTGGTGAGCAAGGGCGGTTTGACCGCCGGCCATGTGGCGGAGAAATACGGCGCGGCGTGGGCGGCCAGCGACATGCAGAAGGTGCTGAGCGACGACAACACCCATGGTGTGATGGTGATGACCCGCCATAACGCCCACGCGGCGCAGGTGTTGGCGGCATTGAAGGCCGACAAGAACGTGTGGGTGGAAAAGCCGCTGGCGCTGAGCTTGAAGGACATTGATGCGGTGCAAAGTGCGGCGGAAAAGAGCGGCCGCGTGCTGATGGTGGGGTTTAACCGGCGGTTCTCGCCAGCCCTGCTGCCGTTAAAGGCCAGGCTGGCCAAGGTGAGCGGGCCCAAGCAGGTGTTGGTGCGGGTGAATGCCGGGCGGCTGGATGATGGCGGCTGGCAGCACAGCAATGAGGGCGGCGGCCGTTTGCTGGGCGAGGTGTGCCACTTTACCGATGTGTGCATGTGGTTGATAGGGGCTGGGGGCGAGGGGCGAGGGACCAGGTTGGAGAGTGTAAATGCGGTGCAAGGGGCAGGGCAGGACGACTATGTGGTGACGTTGCGTTTTGCCGACGGCAGCGTGGGCACGGTGTTTTATTCCAGCGAGGGGGACAGCGGTTTTGCCAAGGAGCGGGTGGAAGTGTTCGGCGGCGGCGCCACAGGCGTGATGGACAACTACATGAGCACGGTGTGGAGCGAAGGTGGCCGCAAGAGCACCCTTTACAAAAAAGGCATGTTCGGCGGGCAGGAAAAAGGCCATGCGCCCGCCATTGCGGCGTGGTTGCAAGGTTGCGCCCTGGGAGGAACGGGGAACGCGGAGCAAGGTAGCCAGGGGATACCGGGGGTTGGTGAGCTGTGCGACTCTTCTCGTGTGGTGTTGTGGGCGGAGGAGAGTATCTCGGCCGGGAAGCCTGTGAAGGTTTAGGAGAAGGTTGTAGGTTGCAGGTGGGAGGTTGTAGAGTGGGTGAAATTGAAACAAAGGGAAAAACGATGCGTGTTGTGATGGTGCTGATGGCTTTGGCGATTGCCGGCGTAAGCCTGGCTGCCTGCGAAACCGTGAAGGGCGTGGGCAAGGATATTGAAAACACCGGCGAAGCGATGGACCGCACGTTTTAACAACCAATAAAATCGGGGGAGAACCACCATGGCGGCAGTGATTATTATTGTGATCTTGGGCGGCATTGTTCTGCTGGGCGGCGGGCACACGCTGGAAGGCTTCGGCAACGACCTGAAGCAAGGCGGCGAGAGGCTGCACCGCATTAACGCCCATGAGCCCGCGCCCGAGGGCGGCGAGTAACCCGTGTGCGGCATCGCCGGATTTTTAGGCGGCTTTAAACCCGCGCTGCTGGAGGATTTTTGCGAGCGTCTGGCCCACCGCGGGCCCGATGGTTATGGTGTATGGAAAGACGCCAAGGCGGGCGTGGGCTTAGCGCACCGCAGGCTCTCCATTATTGATTTGAGCAACGCCGCCAGCCAGCCGATGCAGGCGGTGGATGGGCGTTATGTGGTGACCTTTAACGGTGAGATCTATAACTACCAGAGCCTGGTGCCGGTGCTGCGCGCGCAGGGCTACGCCTTTAACGAACACAGCGACACCGCCGTGCTGGCCCCACTTTACGACCTGTATGGCGAAGGCATGATGGACAAGTTGGAGGGGATGTTCGCCTTTGCGATATGGGACCGCGAGAAGGGCGAGCTTTTTTGTGCGCGCGACCATGCGGGCATTAAGCCGTTTTATTATGCGAATAGCGAAAAAGGCCTGGTTTTTGCCAGCGAGCTGAAGGCTCTGGCCGGCGTGGAGGGGCTGGAGCGCGGAGTGGATGCCCACGGCCTGGCCGAATACCTGACCTTTTTGTGGACGCCCAGCGAGCGCACCATGGTGCGCGGCGTGAAGAAGCTGCGGCCGGGCCATTGGCTGCGCGCCAGGGCCGGGAAGGGGGGAGTGAAGCTGGAAGGTGGGCGCTGGTATGCGCCGCCGCAGGCGCCCTTGACCAGCGAAGGGCCGGCTTATGATGGCAGCAAAACTGCCGAAGGCTTGCGCGACGTGTTTGACGCGGTGGTGAAAGAGCAGTGTGTGAGCGACGTGCCGGTGGGGGCGTTCCTTTCCGGCGGGGTGGATAGTTCGGCGATTGTGGCCAGCATGGCGGCGAGTGGCGTGGATGTGGCGGGGGCGTATTGCATCAGCTTTGCCGGGGCGGGGATGGCCAGCGAGGGATTTGGAGAAGATATTGATTATGCACGCGAAGTTGCGGAGCGTTATGATATTATGTTAAGCGAAGTGCGGGTGGATGCGGCAGGGGTGTTGGGGAGGTTGCCGGGATTGGCGGAGTTGCTGGACGAGCCTACCGCCGACCCCGCACCGCTGTTTGTGGAAGACATTGCGCGTGCCGCGCGCAGCGACGGCTTGAAGTTGCTGATGAGCGGCACCGGCGGTGATGACGTGATGAGCGGCTACCGGCGCCATGTGACCGCACGGCTGCGGCAGCGGCTGGGCGCTTTGCGGCACCCGGCGGCGGCCATGCTGCAAGGCGCGGCGAAGATGTTGCCGCAAGGGGCAAAACAGCGCCGGGCAGGGCGGCTGGCCAGGCTTTTGGGGGTAAGCGAAGAGCGCTTTTTGCGCGAGGCCTTTATGACCAACAGCCAGCCCGATGCATGGGAATTGCTGCACCCGGATTTGCGCGCCCAGGTGGCTGCCGGCTGGCACACCGACCTGGACCTGGCGGCGGAGGAAAGCGCGGGGCAGGATTTGGTGAACCGTTTGCTTTATGCTGAATTGTTCGGCTTTTTGCCCGACCACAACCTGAACTACGGCGACAAAGCCAGCATGGCGGCGGGTGTGGAGGTGCGCGTGCCCTTTACCGACCGCAGGCTGCTGGCGTGGATGGCGGACGTGGACCCGGCAGTGAAGATGCGCGGCTTTGACGCCAAAGCGATGTTTAAGGAAAGCCAGAAAGAGCGCTTGCCGGAACGGGTTTTAACCCGCAGCAAAAGCGGGTTTGGCGCGCCGATTAGGAGCTGGCTGGTGGGGGATGGGCGTGCGCTGGTGGAAGACACGTTGATGGGCGGCCAGGCGGAGTGGTTTGATGCGCAGGCGGTGCAAGATTTTTGGCGGCGCACGCGTGAGGGCAAGGTGGATGGGGCTTATACCGTGCTGGCGCTTTGCATGGCGTGTTGGTGGCAGGGGAAGGTTAAGTGACACAAAAGACACACATGGGTGTGGATAACTGCTTAAAAACGGGGCGCTGGCGGGCGTTTTATCAGCTGTTTATCGGCAACCTCAGCGCCTTACAACATCTTGCCTGAGGGGATGAGGGGCCTATGGTGAAGGCAATGGTGAAGCTTCCCTAAAGGAGAATGCCACCCGCAGCAACGGATGGCATTCGGCTTTAAGAAAGAGACCAGGCTCTAACTTACAGTGCAGTTGAATTCTCTGCCCCTGCAATTTAGCAGCCCTTTGCCAGATGACAACCCGTCCCACCCAAATTTTGGTCATGGGTGTGTGGCGGAATGTGAAAACAAAGGGAGCGCTTAACATGGCGAACACCCCCAAGAACCCTGGCAGTGAAGTCGGCAACCGCGGCGGCATCTACCAGGAGATCGGCCCGCGCGGCGGGAAAATCGATAACTATGTGACCGTTTCGGACGGCAGGCGGTTGCCGCCGACGAGCGAGAGCGGGCATACGTGGAAGCCCGTTCACGTTACTCCGGACAGCCCTGATCACGGGCGCCGGAAGTAGTTGTTGATTCGGTAGCAAAACGCCGGCTTGCAGCCGGCGTTTTGCTTTGGGAATGGAAGGCCCGCGTTATTTGCTGATGGTGTTCTCGTTGGTGGCGCCGAGGCCTTGCAGCTGCACGTTGGTGCCGTTGCCGAGCTTAACCCCTTCGGGCGCCACGGTGCCGGTGACCCACACGTTGCCCGCCGCGGGGTAGTAGTAGGTTTGGGTATCTGGCGCGTAATAGACGCGGGAAGTGGAGTAGTAGGTATAGCTATGTGTGCCGGCGGGCAGCATGGTGTGCAGGCTGGCCTCGGAGGGAGTGGAGGTGCCGGAGTAGACTTTGCCTTCCATGCCGGTATTGGTGCCGGCCATGCTGCCGACCTGGGCGCTGGTGTGCGCGGAGACATCGGCCGCATAGGCGGGAAGTGCCGCAGCGGCGGCAAAAAGCGCCAGTGCGGGAATTGCGAAAGTGGTCTTCATGATCTGTCATCCTTTTGTTGGTGATGGCACCGACGATGCGCGCGGACGGATAAAAAAACGACAAGGGTTAAGGGGGGAACGCATGTGGAAAAACTTTCAACCCCGTAAAAGGGGCATGCCGGGGAATGGCGGCGGGTTGCCGATTTTGCCCTCGCGTTAGTTCGTATAATTTATATTATGTTAAATAAAGCTCTGCGCAGAACGGGCTGGGAATGGGTTTGGCGGGACTCCCCTTATGAAGGTTCATTGGCCGGTTGGGGCTTTGGAATGAGTTAAGCCCGGGGTTGCCCCCGGGCCTGGTTGTTGGCTGGTCAGGCCTAGGTTGCGGCTTGAGCCTGATGCTTGCGCATGATGGTGCGCAATTCCAGCAGGCCGTCGCGCAGGATTTGCTGCGTGACGGTGCCCGTTTCGTTCACCGCCCTGTTGAGGTAGGCCGGGAACTTCTGGTGCAAGGTGAGCAGGACCTCGATGGGATCGGCATCGCTGGCGGCGATGGCATCCACCCAGCGTTTGACCCTGGCTTGCCGCCCCTTTTGGGTGGTTTTGCGCACTGCCAGCATCAGATGGGCCACGGCGGCATCCATCGGCGGGACGACAGATGACATGTAGGCGCAGACCGTGACGTAGGCGTTGTGCTCCAGCGTGGGCAGGCCGGTGTAGCGCAAGAGCCAGCGGCTGTGCGTGCGATTGCCTTTGAGCCAGGTGGCCGTGAAGTAAGGCTTGCCGGTTTCGCGGCTGATCCAGCGGACCTCCTTGAGCCCTTCACTGCTGTACCAGTTGACCTCGAGGCGACCAGGGGGCTCTTCGGCCTTGGTGGTGCCGACACACTTGAGCTCCGCCTGCGGCGGCACCGTCTCCTGCAACTCTGGCCGCAGCGGCAGAAGGTGCTTGGCGGTGAGTTTCCGGTCGGCCAGGTATGGCCGGCGGGCAAGTTCCAGCGCGATGGATTGCAGGCGCCACCAGCTGGATTCGCGCGAGATGTCGACGTTTTCAAGCGTGGGGGCTTGGGTATCAGGCATGGCGGAGTCCTCCGGTTGGCCTGTGATGGAAATGCTTTATATGTATACGTGTTTACAGGGGGTTGGGCGGGGGGTCAAGCCCCCTGCCCTTGGGCTTTGGGGCGGCGGGTTTTGGCGGGTTTTTGCGGTTTGGCGGGGGATACCAGCAGGAAGATGCCGGCCAGGCACAGGGCGATACCGGCGATTTTGAGCGGGGGCATGCCCTCGGCGAAGAGGAAAAGGCCGAAGGCGGTGGCGCTGAGGATGGTGAAAACGCGGATAAGGGCGTAACTGGGGCCAAACGGGGCACCTGCCCGGTACATGAGGATGCTGGAGACATCATAAAGTGCCATGCAAAAACCGGTGGCCAGTGCCAGCCAGCCGAGCGGGTTGAACAGGAAGGAGGTGAAGGGTTCCGCCCCCCTGCCCGCGGCCAGCCAGCCGACGAGGTAGAGCGCCAGGCTGACCGCCGTGGTGAGGAAGGAAAACACCGACGGGTTGATGTGCGGCGGCAGCAGCTTGAGGGTGAGTGCGCCAAGCCGCGCGCAAAAGATGAACAGCACCAGGTACACCGGCCAGGGTTGGGTGGTGAGGAAATTTACCATGAGGCGGCACTGATGCAGATGATGCCGGAGAGCGCGAGGGCGAGGCCGGCGATGTGGCGGCGGGAGAGATGCTCTTTGAACATGAACACCCCCATGAGCACGGAAAGCATAAGCCCGCTGACCGTGCCGACGGGCGAGAACACCGACATTTCCGCGCCGTTTTTGTAGGCCAGCATGACCAGAAGCTCATTGACCGTGTAGACGGTGCCGAGCCCCAGGGCCATGCGTATGGCGAGCGGATTGAGCTGCAGGCGCGCCCAGCCCCCCTTCCCCACCACCACCGGCATGGACATGAGATGGCCCGCAAGGTTGCCCACGGACATGAAGATGATGAACAGCAGGAGGTCTCCACTGGTGCCGCCGACGCGGTAGCCGAACGCCCCCATGGAAAGGCCCGCGGCGGCCAGTACGGTGAAGATTTGCCAGGGCAGCGGCATGCTGTGCTTACGAGATCTGCGGGAAGAGGGTGGTGAGGTTGCGGTTGGTTTGGGCTTGGAGTTCTGCCGGTTTGCGGGAGAGCATTTTGGCCGCGGCTTCCAGAGTGGTGGCCATGTACTTGGGTTGGTTGAAATGCCCGGCGAAGCCATGCGGCGCCACCAGCGCGCTACCCGACGCCATGAGCAGGCGGTTGGCTGGAATAGCCTGGTAATAGGGGCTGCCGGCGAAATCGGGGGCGGTGATCTCTGGCCGCAGCACGGCGTACATGTTGAACTGCTTGACCAGGTTGAGGTCGGCCTCGGCCACCAGCGGCGGGTAGTAGACCAGTGGCGGTAGGTTGGAAGAGGCAGCGAGAATTTCAGCCAGCTTGGCGTGGCTGTTGCGGTTGGTGAGAATGACCGGGAGCGAGAAATCGGCCGCGATCTCGAGCTGGCGGGCCAGCTGGGCCTGCTGCTGGGCAATGCTGTAGGGGGCGAAGGGTTCGTCGAGCCCAACGGGGCCCAGCGCGATAACCTTGGCGTTGTTGTTGAGGAAGTTTGTGAAGTAGTCGTCCATCACGTCGAGATCGTCCCACAGGTGGCGCGGCCCTGCGCCGATGGCGCCGAAAACGCGGGGTTCGTCTTGCACCACGCGCGACATGAGATAGGAGAAGCTATCTGGCTGGTAGGCCGGATCGGCCAGTTCTTCCGCCGTGAGCGGGGACAGATTGATGGCCAGCAGGCCGAGCGTGAACGGGGCTTTACTTTCGCTGGCGACGGCTTCGTAATATTGCTTGAGGTCTCCGGTGGTGAGGGCGTGGAAGGCGATATCGGCGTGGAAGCGGGTGGTGAGCTCGGGATTTTTGAGCGCCTGCCAGAGGTTGCCGCTGGGCAGGCCCAGGGCCTTGGGTTTGGCCGGCTGGGGGCGGTCATCTTCTTCCGGCGGCGGCTCGCTGTAGGGCTCGTCCTCGGCGCCACCCACCGCCAGGCCCATGGAGGACTGGTTGACCAGGGCGGCGATGCGCGCGGCTTCTTCCGCCTTTTCGCGCGCCAGGCGCGGGTCTTCCTTGCCGGCGTCCGGCGGGGTCATGGATTGGACGTCGGCTTTGATCTCGTTGATGACGTCGTCGAGCGCGCCGGTCATCGACTTGAAAAAACCGGGTTTTTTATTGCCGGAGGAATTCTGCTTATTGGCCATGGCGGCCAGTTTAGGCGGCGGCGAGGCGCGTGAACAGCGCGCGCGCGTTGGCGCTGGTGATTTGGGCGGCCTCGGCGGTGCTGCACTGCCACACCTGCGCCAGCACCGCCGCCGTGTGCGCCACCATGGCGGGAGTGCAGCGGCGGCCGCGCACGGGCTCGGGCGCCAGGTAGGGGGCGTCGGTTTCCACCAGCACTTTTTCGCGCGGGAGAATGCTTGCGATTTGGCGCAGTTCTGTGGATTTTTTAAAGGTGAGAATGCCGGAAAAGCTGATGTAGCCCCCCTGCTCTACGGCTTTTTCCGCCAGCGCGCGGCTGCCGGTAAAGCTGTGCAGGACGAAGCGCGCGTGGGGGTGCTCGGCGAGGATGGCGAGGGTGTCGGCCTCGGCGTCGCGGGTGTGGATGACGGCCGGAAGCCCAGCCTTTTGGGCAACTTCCAGGTGGGTGTGGAAGCTGGTTTGTTGCGCGGGTTTGGGGGCGTTGTCCTCAAAATGATAGTCGAGGCCGGTTTCGCCGAAGGCGACCACCTGCGGGTTTTGCGCGAGGGAAAGCAGTTCTTCTTCCGTGGTTTGGCCCCCTTCCCCGGCGCTTTGCGGATGGATGCCCACGGCGAGGAAAACCTGCGCGGGGTGGGCGGCGGCGAGGGCCTGGTAAGGCTGCCACTCGGCGCGTTCGCAGGCGATGCCGATGCATTGGAGTACATTGTTTTTTATTGACTCTTCAATGAGTTGCGTGGGCGTTACGGCGGGTTCGTCTGCGTAGCGGGCGTGGAGGAGGTGGCAGTGGGTATCGATGAGCATGGGGGCTGGGAGCTAGGTTCTAGGGAGGTGGGCCAGGGCGGCCTCATTGACCAGGGCTTGCGGCAGATTGATTTGTTGTTGTTTGGCAAGGAGTTGGGCGATTCTGGCGTAGGTTTGCGCGGTGGCAAGGTTGGCCGGCTGGTCGGCCAGGTATTGCAGCAGGGTGGGCAATAAACCTTGTGTGTTCAATGGGATGGATTGATTCTGCGCCAGGGCCTCCAGCAGTTTGCGGCGGGCCTCGGCCCCCTCGCCCAGCAGCAGGCCGGGGGCGCCGTGGGCCAGCGGCGCCAGGCTGGGATTTTGATGTTGGGAAACAAGCACTTGCTCGACCTGTGGGGTGGTGAGCGGTTGCAGGGGCAGCAGGCGGCAGCGCGAGCGGATGGTGGGCAAAACCGCGCTAAGCTGATGGGAAATAAGCATAAAATAGATACCGGGGCGGGGTTCTTCCAGGGTTTTGAGCAGGGTGTTGGCGGCCTCTGGCGTGAGGTCTTCCAGTGCGTCGACGATGAGGGTGCGGGCGGTGTCGGCGCTGCGTTGCAGGACTTCAAGAAGTTCGCGTACCTGTTTGATGGAGATTGACTTTTTACCGTCTTCAGCGGTGAGGATGTGGTAGTCTGGGCAGGAGCCGGCGGCGATCTGGGCGGCAAGAACGGAACTCGGGATTCGGGATTCGGGATTCGGATTCAGGGGAAAATCGTAATCTTTCCCGATGATTAGGCGGTGAGCGAGGTGCTCGGCGAGGAGGCGTTTGCCGATGCCGCGCGGGCCGTGGAACAGCAGCGCGTGGGGAAAACGGTTGTTTTCCAAGAGGTTGGCAAGGTTCTGCTGGGCCGGGGCGTGGCCGAAAAGGGGTGCGGGCATGGGCCGAGTTTAGGCGATTGCGGAGAGTGTGGCCAGTGCCGAAAAGGGCGGCGAAACGCTGCAATTTGCGGCAATTGGCGGCGGCGGGGCGGCAAAAAGCGGCAACGGCGGGGCAGTAAGGGGCGGTACGCGGCAAAAGGCGGCGGGGGGGTTGATAAAGGGTGCTGGAGTGCCTACTTGAGAGAAAAGACCGTTCACTAGAAAACGAAACACCGGGGCATGCCCCATAACTTTACTTGCGGGTGCCCCCTGCCAACCACGGAGTTTGACTGTGATCAAGATTACCGAACAGAACGAGCGTGAGCTTGCTGCCATTCGGCGCCCCTTTTATAACGTACTGTTGTGCGCGACCATCGTGACGGCGGCGCAGGTTATTTACATCGCCGGCTTCCAGCTTGCGGCCTTGGAGGGACAGGACCAGCCGATGGTTCTGGCCCTTTACGTACTGCTGGCGGTGAGCTTGCTGGCACTGTTGGGGCTGGAGATCTCGCTGGTTGTCGGGTTGTTAAGGGTGCGCAGGCTGCTCCTTAAACCACCCAAGGAGTAGCCTCACGCTTTTCGCCCCCTGCCCTTTTTTGGGTGGGGGGCGTTGGGCTTTTTGGGGGATGGCTTTTGGGCGGGTTTGGGGGTATGGGTGGGGCTGAAAAAATGTAACACCCCGCCCCTTTCCTTCTTTAGCGCCGCGCCGAGAGGACACGACGATGACCGCCACCGACACAGATGCCACGGATAATGTGGTGCACCTGCATGTGCCCCCGCGTACACCCGACCTGAGCGAACCCTTCACCCCGCCGCACCAGCCCTTCCACCAGACATGGTACGACAACATTGTGCAAAGCCTATCCCAGTATTAAGTATTTCAACCAATATCTCAAAAAAGCAGCATGAGTTAGCCCGTAGCGGGCCGCTTCGCGTTTCTCCCAGCAGTCAGCTAGCCTTCTGAATTTGTTTTGTATTTGTGCAAAGAAGCGCTCG
>WGMN01000002.1 GCA_016125035.1 Pseudomonadota bacterium | reverse complement strand
GCCGAGCGGGCGCCGGTGTGGGTGCTGGAGGTTTCTCGCCCGTTGAGTGAGGTGGACGGCGGCGTGCTGGAAAGTGTGGCCCGGCGCCTGCATGTGGAGCTGGACTTGCGTTGCGAGGCTTACCGCAAAGCCTACCGTGCCGCCGCATTTAAGGCCCCCAAAGTGCACTTTGTGCCGATGGGCACTTTTGCCGCGGCTTTTACCCAGGTGCCGGACTTTAGCCACTTTGATCATTCCGGCGATGCGGCGCTGGTGAAGCGGGTGCTGGCGGCGGCGTGGGAAACGCGCAGTTATGAGGCGGTTTAGGCCCCGTTTGTGGATAACCCCCCGGAAAGGTTAGGCTGTCAGGTTGGGTTGTGGCGCGGTTGCATAATTTTGTTGCAGAGAAACCGAATGGACGGCGCGGATGAAGAGCGTACGCTGATGAACGTGCCGGGAACAACCAACCGATAGGGAGGATAGAAACCATGCAGCACCTGAACCATCCGATAATGGAAGATTTGCTGGAAGATAAGCAGTACCAACGCAAGCTGGCCGAGCATGAGCGGCTGGAAGAGGAGATTGCCCTGGCACAAAAGGGGGCCCTGGTGGATGTGGACCAGGTGAAGCAGCTGAAAGCCAGGAAGCTGAGGGTGGCCGACGAGATGGAGGCCCTGAGGCGGACACTGCACTAGGGAAGGGGGCATGAGCCCCTTTTTTGTTGCCCGGTGAGTTGCGCGGGCGGGGGGATTGCCCCATAACGGAGGCATGAAATCTTACACGATTACCGGCGGGCAGCCGGTGAAGGGCGAATTGACCTGCTACGGGGCCAAAAACTTTGCCACCAAGGCGATGGTGGCGGCGTGCCTGGGGGCGGAGCCCACCCTGCTGACCAATGTGCCGCCGATCGGCGATGTGGACATTACCCGCGACTTGCTGGAGAGCATCGGCGCCAAGATTGAATGGGTGGACGAGAAGACCCTGAAAATTGACCCGCGCCCGATTGACCAGTGGCAGGTGAAGACCCCGGACAGCGGCACCAACCGCATTCCTATTTTGCTGGTGCCGCTGCTGCTGCACCGTTTTGGCAAGGCCGAGATACCGCGTGTGGGCGGGTGCGACATTGGCGCGCGGGCGGTGGATATTCATGAAGCGGCGGTGGTGGCCTACGGCGGCGAGGTGGAAGCCACGCGGGAGCATTTGCACATGCATGCGCGCAAGAAGCTTAAGGGCTGCCACTTCCACCTGAATTACCCCAGTGTGGGCGCCACCGAGACCTGCCTGTTTTTAAGCGTGCTGGCACGCGGCACCAGCGTGATCACCAACGCGGCGATCGAGCCCGAAATTGTGGCGTTGATCACCATGTTGCGCGCGATGGGGGCGGTGATCTTCCTCTCGCCCGAGCGGGAGATAAGGGTGGAAGGCGTGGAGCGGTTGACCGGCACGCGCATGCACTGCCTGGGCGACCGCATTGAAGGTGCCAGCTGGGCCAGCCTGGCCTGTGCCACCGATGGTGATTTGACCGTGCATGGCATTCTGCCCGATACGCTTAACAACTTTTTGGCCTACTACCGCCAGGTGGGCGGCGGCTTTGAGATGGTGGGGGAGCAGAGCTTCCGCTTTTACCGCGAGAGCACCCTCAAGCCGATTATGCTCGAGACCGATGTTTACCCCGGCTTTGCCACCGACTGGCAGCAGCCCTTTGCCGCGCTGCTGACCCAGGCCGAAGGGGTGAGCGTGATCCACGAGACGGTGTATGAGAACAGGTTGGGCTACACCAGTGCGCTGAACGACATGGGCGCGCGGATACAGCTTTCCACCGAGTGTTTGGGGCGGCCGTGCCGCTTCCAGCACAAGGGCCATGTGCACAGCGCGCTGATTATGGGCGCCACGCCGTTGAGCGCGTTGAAGGAGACACTGGAAGTACCTGATTTGCGCGGCGGATTGGCCTATGTGATTGGCGCGGCGATGGCCAAAGGTACGACAACCCTGACTCACGTGGAGAGGATTGAGCGCGGTTATGGCGACCTGGTGGCGCGGTTGAAAGATGTAAGCCTGGATGTAAGTCATAAAACTGTAACTTCATCGTAGAAATGATTTTTCCCTTTAGTGGGTGGGTGCGTAGCGGTTGAGCAACAGGGGTTGTGGATAAGTTTGCGATGTGATGCACTTGCCCTTGTAGCGCGCGCGTGCGTGCGGCTATCCTGCAGCTAAGCCTTAGCCAGGATGGCAAGGGCCCTTGGGCAAAGTGGCCAAGCCGGCATTTGGGAGAATTGCCGACCGGGCCGCCCGAGGGTGAACGAGAGAGACAGTCAGGAAGACTGATGATGGACATAAGGACATCGACTCAGACTGGAGGAGCAACAGCGGTTGCTCCGGTTGCGGCGTTGCCTGTGGTGCCCGCGGATACGCGCCAGGTTCTGGCCGGCATTGCGGGCAATACCAGCATCAGCCCGCAGGTGCGCACCGAGCTGGTGCAGGCGGTGGCTGCCGCCGACAGTGTGGGAGAAAGCAGCTTGCGCAGTGATCTGATGAGCCAGGTGGGCGGGCTGGGGGTGTACTTCTCGCAGACCAAGAGCGAAGGTTGGCCGCGTTGGGACGTGTTGACCGCCCTGCGCACCTACGGCCTGAACCTGAAAGCCAACCAGCAAGTGGGTGGCAGCGGCGTGGAAGTGGCGCGCAGCGCCCAGGCCAAGCTGGAGCAGGTGGCGCGCAAGGAAGGGGGAGTGAGCATGGAGCAGGTGCAGGTGGTGGTGAAGCAGACGGCGGCGGGTGGTGAAGCACAGCCAGCGCAAAACAGCGGCCACAAGGTGGAGATGGTGGCTTAAGAGTGCCTTGGGTGTAGGCGTGTGGCTGGCCGGTGGGCCGGTTTTTTTATAGGATGAAAGGTAGAGAAGGGGACAAGGCCCATGTACGGTTTTAGGAGCGGTATGGATTGTTGGTGCACCGGCGAGTAGGGGCCGGAGTTTTGACGTGCATTTTAACCAACAGGGATTAACGGATATGAACACCAAGGATTTTTTCAATAAGGGTTTGGCGGCTGCGGATGCGGACGTGGCCAAGGCGATCGGCCATGAGCTGGGGCGCCAGCGCGCGGGGATTGAGCTTATTGCCAGCGAGAACTATGTGAGCCGGGCGGTTTTGGAGGCCCAGGGCAGCGTGCTGACCAACAAGTATGCCGAGGGTTACCCGGGCAAGCGTTATTACAACGGCTGCTGGGCGGTGGATGAGGTGGAGACACTGGCCATTGAGCGGGCGAAGCAGTTGTTCGGTTGCGCCTACGCCAACGTGCAGCCGCACAGCGGCAGCCAGGCCAACCAGGCGGTGTTCTTGGCGTTGCTTAACCCGGGAGACACCATTCTGGGCCTGCGGCTGGACCAGGGCGGGCACCTGACCCATGGCAGCCCGGTGAACGTGAGCGGCAAGTGGTTCAAGGCCGAGTTTTACGGCGTGGGCGAGCAGGATGAGCGCATCGACTACGACGCGCTGGAAAAGAAGGCCCGCGAGGTGAAGCCGAAGATGATCACCGCCGGGGCCAGCGCCTACCCGCGTGTTATCGATTTTGAGCGTATGGCGGCGATTGCGCATGGGGTGGGCGCGTACTTTATGGCAGACATCGCCCACATTGCCGGGCTGGTGGCCACGGGTGCGCACCCCAGCCCCATCCCCTACGCAGATGTGACCACCACCACCACCCACAAGACGTTGCGCGGGCCGCGGGGAGGGATGATCCTTACCAACAAGGAGGAGTTGGGCAAAAAGTTCAACAGCGCGGTGTTCCCCGGGTTGCAGGGCGGGCCGCTGGAGCATGTTATTGCCGCCAAGGCGGTGGCTTTTGGCGAAGCGCTGCGGCCGGAGTACAAGCAGTACATAGCAGACGTGGTGGCCAACTGCGCCGCGATGGCCGACGAGCTGACCAAGGCCGGGCTGCGGTTGGTTTCTGGCGGCACTGACAACCATTTGTGCCTGGTGGACTTCCGCCCCTACAACCTGACCGGCAACGTGGTGACAGATGCGTTGGAGGAAGTGGAGATAACCTGCAACAAGAACATGGTGCCCTACGACACCGAGCCGCCGGCCAAAACCAGCGGGGCCCGTTTGGGCAGTGCGGCGGGGACTACGCGTGGGTTTGGCGAGGGGGAATTCCGCCAGATAGGGCGGTGGATAGGCGAGGTGTGTGCCGCCGTGCGTGACGGCAAGAAGGACCAGGTGGTGCCCAAGGTGAAGGGCGAGGTGCTGGCGCTGTGTGAGAAGTTCCCGATTTATCCGGAGCTTTAGATAAGGAGAAGGCAAAAATGGCATTGGTGCTGCGTTATAAGTTCTCTCTGGCGTATCTGCTGGCCGTGCTGGCGGTGTGCCTGCTGTTCACCTACTGGCCGATGATATGGACGCTGGCGCCGGGGGTGACGTTCTCGCCCTGGACGGCGCTGGTGGGGCTGTGGTTTGTGCTGCGGGACTATGCGCAGCGCGAGGTGGGCAGCAGGCGGGTGTTTGTTCCGATGGGGTTAGGGGTTGCCCTAACCACGTTGCTGAACCTGAAGTATGCGCTAGCCGAAGGGCTGACCGGGATTGCCGGGGAGCTGACCGACTGGGCGATCTATACTTACACCAAGAAGCCGTTCTACCAGCGGGTGTTTGTGAGCAGCGCCATTTCAGGCGTGGTGGATACGGTGGTGTTCTTCATGTTGTTCGATTGGCTGGAGATTGTGCCGGGGGTGAAGATCTTCAACTGGTTCACCGTGTTGCTGGCGGTGAGTTCCAAGATGGTGGCGGGGGTTTACATCCTTTATTTGTACCGCAAGGAGCTGAGGCGTGATTTGCAGGCACGCCGTTAAGCTTGAGACGATTGGTGCATAAAAGCCTCCGCAGGCACAATATTTGGTGGTGGGGGTGGACTTTTAGCGTGAAATCAGCCAGATAAGTGGCATGCGGTGCCCGTTTTGCAGCCATGAAGACACCAATGTGAAGGACAGCCGGGCTTCCGACGATGGCCGGAGCATACGGCGGCGCCGTGAGTGCCCGGCCTGCGGGCGGCGCTTTACCACCTTTGAGCGCTTTCAGGTACAGCAGATTTTGGTGGCCAAGCGTGACAACCGCAAAGAGTTGTTTGAGCGCGAGAAGCTGAGCAAGAGCCTGATGACCGCCCTGCGCAAGCGCCCGGTGACACAACAGCAGATCGCGCAGATGGTGAGTGATATTGAACAGCAGCTGACCGAAAACGGCCGCAGCGAAGTGACCAGCAAGGAAGTGGGCGATGCCGTGCTGGCGGCGCTGAAGGCGGTCGATTTTATCGGTTATATGCGCTACGCCAGTGTGTACCATGACTTTTCCGGCCCCGAGGATGTGATGCGCCTGATGGCGATTGATAAGCAAAAAGCTTGACGCCCAGCCGGGGATTGGGCAGGGGTGGGGGCATGAAAACCACTGAATTTGATTGGGATAAGGGCGACGACGCCTTTCCGCACGAAAACGGCCCGTTGACCGGCGACAAGCGCACCGAGGCGCGTGTTTGCGCGGTGCAGGCGCTTTATCAGGCCCAGCTGCGCAAGCTGGATGCGCGCGATGTGGCCAAGGAGTTTGAGCTGGCGCGGTTGGCGGCGCGCAAGGCCGACAAGAAGCTGTTTGCGCTGATTGTGGGCGAGGCCGCCGAAGGGGCCGGGCGCTACCAGGAGATGATCGCGGGCAGTTTGACCGATGCCTGGACCTGGGACCGCCTGGACCCGGTGCTGCGCGCCCTGCTGTGGGCAGGGTGTGCCGAGCTGACCGCCAACACCAAGGTGAGCATTGCGGTGGTGGCCAACGAGTATGTGAACATCGCCAAGGGCTTTTTGCCTGAAGACCAGGTGGGTTTTGCCAACCGCATGCTGGATGTGCTGGGGCGGAAGATTAAAGGTTAGAGAGCTGGTAGCTTGTAGCTAGTAGCTAGTAGCTGGTAGGACGGCGCTATGCGCCGGATTCTTTTAGGACGGAGAGGATTGCGGGCGGCCCCGGGTTGGGGTGGGCCCGGGGGCCTTGGGCTTTATTCGCCGGTGAAGGGGGTGAGGGCCGGGCCGATGCGGTAGTAGAGCACCTTGTTGCCCGCCGTGCCCGCCGACCACTGCAACCGGCCGTTGGTGGCGGGGGCGTCTTCGTGGGCGCCGTCCATGACCTCGTTGACGGCTTCCGCTACCGCCGGGCGGACGTCGTCGTAGACCAGCCAGAGGTAGCAGACCGGGGCGTTTTGGCAGCCGTCGGTGTGGTTATCGCCGGCTTTTTCGAGGTACATCTCGCCGTATTTGGGGTTGCGGGTGGTGGTGAAGGTGACGTAGGGGCCGTTCCAGCGGCCGCGCAGTTCGTCGCGCAGCATGGTGGAGTCATACAGCGCCTGGAAGGCGTGTTTGGGCGAGGGTTCGTCGAGGGCCTGGAAGATATCGGTGTTGAGGTCGTGGTGGGCGGTCTCGATGGCGCGGCTGGTGTCGGCAAGCTCTGACGCCAGGGATTTGGCGCTGGTGGTATCCATGTTGAGCACCATGGCCACCCCCGCCACCACGCTGATGATGGAGAACACCGCCAGTGCGATGCGGGCGTCCAGCCCGAAAAGGGCACCGCTTTGAGTGTTGGGTGTTGGGTGTTGAGTGTTGAGGGGGGAGGAGGTCATGAGCCGGGCCTTTCTACGGTGCGGAAGAACAGGGTGCGCGGGTTGGTGGCGCCGTCGGCCTGCACGCGGCCGGTGGAGATTTGCTGGCCGGGCATTTCCCTGGCTTTGCCGGAGGCTTCGTCGTAGTAGCTGTTGACCTCGTCCCACACCTTGGTGGGCACGCCCGAGAGCGAGAGCCACACCGCGCAGGGGCTATTATAAGTGCAGGCCTGCTGGCGGTCGGGCTGGGCGTAAAACAGCGAGAAGGTGCCGTAGCTGAGGTGTTTGCGGCTGTGGCGGTGCAGGTAGGGGCCGTTCCAGTTTTTTACGAAGCCGGGTTTGATGGGGTCGGTGCTCCACAGTGCGGTGATGTCGTCTTCTGTTGAAGGGTCATCCTCTTGCTTATTAAGGGTGAAGAGGTAGAAGGTGCCCATGTCGGCCTGGTAGTTGGCCAGGGCGTTGTCGAAGGCGTCGAGCTCGGAGATAAGGGCGGCGTGGCGGGCCATGTCGATGCGCCCGAAGGCGGTGTAGCCGACGATGACCGCCAGCAGGCCGAAGATGGCCAGGGCGATGCGGGCGTCGAGCCCGAAGAGGGCACCGGATTGGGAAGAGGGTAGCGGGGTAGCGAGGTCGCGGGGTTGCGGGGCGTGCATGGC
The DNA here is from genome assembly GCA_016125035.1 of Pseudomonadota bacterium. Lineage (GTDB taxonomy): Bacteria > Pseudomonadota > Alphaproteobacteria > UBA2136 > UBA6156 > RFNJ01. The sequence continues at coordinate 93,311 of WGMN01000002.1, read as the reverse complement.
CGGTTATTTGGGGCCCAGGCCGAGGTTGCCGATGAATTGCTCGACCACGCCCATGCTCTCGCCGTGGGTTTCGGTGATGGAGTCATCCGGCGTGATGGTGTGGCCGTCGGCGGCGGTTTTCTGCTGCAGGCCGACCACCGTGCCGGAGGGATCGAAATCCACGATGATTACATGGCGGTCTTTGAGATCGTGGGGGGTGAAGGCCTTGCTGCCGACGATGCTGGTGATGTAGTACCAGCGGGAGTCATTCATGGTGCCAGAGGTGCTGGGGCTGCCGAGCAGTTGCAGGACTTCGTCACGCGTGGTTTGCCCGGGGGTGATCTGCGCCAGCCGCGAAGGCAGCACCACCTGGCCGTGGGTGTTGATGGTTTCCGAACAACCGGTTATGACGGTGAGGCCAAGCAGGAGCGTGAGGACATGTTGTTTCATTGGGGGCGAGTTTACGGCGGGGCGGCAAGCGAGGCAACTGCCTTGGTGGATGCTGTGTTTGATGCCGCCGCCGGTGCAGCACCGAGGATTTTTGAGGCCGACAGCCGCGCTGAGCCCGCCCGCCAGGCAAAATTTGAGCATATGTGTGCCTTCCTAGCCGCGGCGGTGGCCGGGAAAGCCGGGAAAGAGCGCCGTGCCGCCCTGGAAACCATGGTGGACCGCCTGGAAGTGGGGCTGCGCGAGGCCGGGGTGAGTGATGTGAAGGTGGGCACCGAGGTGCGCACCTACGCGGCGGCGATGAATGGCCGGGTTTTGCGCTATGAGCCTTTGATTTTAAAGGAAAAGTGGGAAGACTTGGCGCAGGCGCTGGCAGCCCATGGCGTGGAAGCGAAAGTGGCGGCAAAAGTGCGGAAATGTGTTGCGGGTGGGGGCAAAGTGCGGTAAACGCAGGCAAGATTTGAATGAAGGAGTCACGGATATGGCCGTTCCAAAGCGTAAAACTTCCCCCAGCCGCAAGGGCATGCGCCAGCAGCGCCATGCGCGCGCGGTGGCCGGTGCGATGACCGAAAGCCCGGATACCGGCACCATGGCCCAGCGCCACCACGCCACCCGCGAGGCCGATGGCAGCATGTGGTACCGTGGCCGCCAGATCAAGAAGGGTAAGGTTAAGGTAGAGGCCGAGGCTTCGGCTGAAGCCGCTGCCGAGTAACTCCGGCTAGGTTTGAAGGACCCCGCTGAGGCGGGGTTTCTTGTTGGAGAAGTGAGGCAGATTGTGTACTGTTGGGGGAAATGAGGCATCACAGCATTTGCATCCAGGGAGGTTTTGATGGCGTGGTTTCGTCTCTTTTGCTGGCCGCGGAAGAAGCTGGTACTGGAAATTGCCGAGGTTATGGCCCGGCATGAGAATTCGGAAATGCCCCGCGATGAAGGCGGGGTGCTGGTGGCCTTTACGCCGCGTCAGCGCATGTTGCTGGTGATGGCGAGGGGCGGTGTGCCGAGTAATGTGGGCGAGTTCCTTCGTGAAGAGCCCCAACTTTCTGACGGGGAGCTGGAGGCGCTTTACGATCTTGTGGAGGAAAAGGCAGCCTACTGCCTGACTGATGGCAACGGCTACACCGAGTATTGCCTGACGCACAGGGCCGGGCGTTACTATCACCCCGAACTTTACAACCCGGTGTAAGCAGCCGGTTGGCGGCAAAGGCTCACCCCTGGAGGGTGAGCCTTTGCTTTTTGGGCAAAGGCAGGTAAAAGAGACGCATGAGTGCATTTTCATTCCCCATTTTGGCGACTGGCTCGGCTTTGCCGAAGAAGGCGTGGAGCAATGCCGCGCTGATTGCCGAGAAGGGGCTGGATTCATCCGATGAATGGATTGTGAGCCGCACCGGCATCAAGCAGCGTTATATAGTAGGTGAGGGGGAGAGCACATTCACCTTGGCGCGGGATGCCGTGCGCCAGGCGCTGAGCCGGGCAGGGGTAGACGCCAAAGATGTGGGCGTGCTGGTGGTGGCGACTTGCACCCCGGACTTAACCTTCCCCAGTGTGGGGGCGCTGGTGCATGGCGATTTGGGACTTCCGCCCGAGTGTGCGGTGTTGGATGTGAATGCGGCGTGCAGCGGGTTTATCCACGCGCTGGCGGTGGCCCGGGGCTTGCTGGCGGGCAGCCACGCGCACTATGCGCTGGTGGTGGGGGCGGAGACCTTTAGCAATGTGGTGGATTGGAGTGATCGCGGTACCTGCGTGCTGTTTGGCGATGGGGCAGGGGCGGTGGTGATAAGAAAGGAACGAGGTAGCGAGGAACGAGGAACGAGGGGGGTGTTGGGGGTGAGCTTGGGGGCTGAGGGGGCTTGTGTGGAGATGTTGAAGAGTAGCGGCGGTGTGGCCCAGGGCCGGGTGGCGGGTGTGGTGCAGATGAATGGGCGTGAGGTATTTAAGCACGCGGTGCGGCAGATGGGGGAGGTGCCCCCCTTGCTGGCCGAGTGCAAGGTGCGGTTGGCCGATGTGGATTGGGTGGTGCCGCATCAGGCGAATTTGCGCATTTTGGAGGCGGCCGCGCTGAGTTTGGGGGTGCAGATGGAAAAAGTGGTGGTGACGGTGGACAAGCATGCCAACACCAGTGCGGCGAGTATACCGCTGGCGTTGGATACCGCCGTGCAGGACGGGCGCATTAAGCGCGGGGATTTGGTGCTTTTGCAGGCTTTTGGGGCGGGGTTTGCCTGGAGCACCGGGCTGCTGCGCTGGTAGAAAAAGCCCGGATTTGCGCGGCTGGAACGCGTTTTGGCGGGTTTGGCAAGCGCAAATTTTAGGCTAACGCGCTGAAAATTATGGGCGGATGGGATTGACGGGGCCCAGATGCTGGGTTTAGGTTGCCCAGTAACGTTATTGAATGAATTGAGAAACGGGGGGAATATCCAAATGGCAGGCAAGACCGTGACCCGCATGGACCTGGCTGAGGCGGTTTACCATGAGGTGGGGCTTACCCGCAAAGCTGCGCAGGACCTGGTGGACCAAGTGTTTGAAGAGCTGAGCAAGGTGCTGGAAAAGGGTGAGACGGTGAAGCTTTCCACCTTTGGTAACTTCTCGGTGCGTGCCAAGCGTCAGCGCATTGGCCGCAACCCCAAGACCGGTGTGGAAGTTCCGATTACGCCCCGTCGTGTGCTGAGCTTCCGCGCGAGCCACATTTTGAAGGACCGTATGAACGGTAAAAAATAACAGGTGGCGGCTTGGACCGAGACCGTTGTTCAACCCGTTGCTAAATAATAAGGTATGACCACGATGACCAGCGCTGCTGACGTGGCCGGGCCCATGCCGGCAAAACGTGGCAAGGCACCGCCGCCTAAAGTGAAGGTGGTGGCTAAAAGTTCCGCCGCCTACAAGACCATTGCCGAAGTGGCCGCCGAGCTTGGCGTGGCCACCCATGTGCTGCGCTTTTGGGAGAGCAAGTTCCCCACCTTGCAGCCGCTGAAGCAGCGTGGCGGGCGGCGCTTTTATCGCCCGGATGATGTGAAGCTGCTGTTTTACATTAAAGGGCTTCTTTATGATCAGGGTTATACTATCCGCGGTGTGCAGAGCACCTTGCGCCAGACCAAGCCCAAAGACCTGCGTGCGGTACTGGGCCAGATGCCCTTGACGCCGGCACAGGTGGTGGCCGAGTTGCGCGATATTTCCACCTTGCTGGAGGACCGTGGTTGATGAGGCTGCTGGCGACCCTGCTGGTGCTGATGTGCCTGAGTGGGGTGGTACGGGCCGATTGGTTTGGCCTGAAAGACAGCAAGACCGAGGCGCCGGTTGCACCCGCCACGCCCAGCAGCGCGGCAAGCGGCACGTTGATGCAGAGTGCGCGCATACGCTGGCTGGATAAACAGACCAGCCGCCTGGATGATTATGTGGTGAAGGCCGGGACCCCTTTGAAATTGAACGATATGACCGTGAGCCTGGGCAAGTGCCTGGCCGACTACGGCGACACCGTGCTGCAGGATGTGGCCTGGTTGACGGTGAGCGAGGATGGCCGTGACAGCCCGTGGTTTGAGGGCTGGATGTTCAATACCTTCCCCGAAGTGGCGACGCTGGACCACCCGCGTTACAACATGCAGTTGATCGGTTGCGGCGATGGACCGCGCCACAAGCCGGTGGCCACCGTGCCCGCCGCGCAGATGAAGGAAACAGCTGCGCCGCCCGCCGACACCGAAGCGCCGGATGATGCGCCGGCGGGCGATGAGGAAGCGCCGGCCGGAGATGCGGCGCCCGCGGGAGCTGACCCTTATTATGTGCCCGGCGTGGAAAACCCGGCCAAAGAAACCCCGGCGCCGGCGGATGCCGAGCCCGCTGCCTTGCCGGAGCGTGCGGTGGAGCAACCTGCCGCCGCCCCCCAGGAACAGCCCGCCCCCGCAGGTGACCAGGACGAATTGCATGAGATGATGGACGGCCAGTAGGAGGACAGGTGATGGCGGAGAACAAAAGCGGCGATTTGGGGCAATGGGTGAACACCGATGCGGCGCTGGAGCGTGAGTTCACCTTCAAGACATTTGCCGAGGCTTTTGCTTTTATGAAGAAGGTGGCCGAAGTGGCCGAGACCATGCAGCACCACCCGGACTGGAGCAACAGCTACAACCGCGTGATGATTAAGCTGACCACCCACGATGCCGGTGACAAGGTGACCGAGAAAGATTGGAAAATGGCGCGGGCGATTGATGCGCTGTTGTAGGCGTTATTCGTGACTCGTTATTCGTGATTCGTGACGGCAAGAGAGTGGGGCCCGCAGGCCCCACTCTCTTACGAATAACGAGTCACGAATAACGAATCACGTCTTTCAGCAGATGCCTTGTTGGCCGCCGGTGATGGTGGTCTCGAACGTATAAATGGCGGGGAGTTCGCGGTAGCGGCCGTCCATATCCAGGCCGTAGCCGACGACGAAGAGTTCTTTGGGCAGCGAGAAGGCGGCGTGCTCTGCAATAGCTGGGCTGCCGACGCGCTTGAACAGTGCCACCACGGTGATGGGGCCGGCGCCACGCTCGGCCAAAATTTGGCGCAGGCGGCGGATGCCGTTGCCGCTATCCAGGATATCTTCAATGACCAGCACCGGGGCGAGGTTGAAGTTGGTGGGCAAAGTTTCAGGGTTCATGGCGATTTCCTGCTTGATGGCGCCCTGGAAATAGCTGCCGCCGGTGAAGTGCAGGACCTGCGGCACGTTGAGCTGGCGGCAGAGATCGGCCGCGAACATGTGTGCGCCGTTCATCGTGACCACGGTATGAATGGCCTTCTCGCCCTTGAAAGAGCGGTTGAGGGTGTCGGCGAGGTCTTTCACCCGTCCGGCGATGGCTTCGGCCGAGTAGAGCATCTTCATCATGGGGCGAGTTTAGGCGGGGGCGGGGGTTTGGTCAAACGATGTTAAGGGCTTAGAGACTTCTTTTAGAGCCGGTTCTCGGCGAGGAAGGCTTCCAGCGAGTGGATGGTGTACTCGCCGCGCATGAAGGCCTGGGTGGCCACCAGTTTGCGGTGCAGCGGGATGTTGGTTTTGATGCCGCCGATGACGAACTCTTCCAGTGCGCGTTTGAGGCGGGTGACCGCTTCCTCGCGCGTGGCGCCGTGGACGATGAGCTTGGCCACGGTGGCGTCATAGTACGGCGGCACCGAGTAGCCGGGGTAGAGGGCGCTGTCCACCCGCACGCCCAGGCCGCCGGGGGCGAAATATTCCGTCACCTTGCCCGGTGAGGGGATGAAGGTTTGCGGGTCTTCCGCGTTGATGCGGCATTCGATGCTGTGCCCGCGCGGGGTGAATACCGGCAGGGTGTGGCGCAGCTTTTCGCCCGCGGCGACGCGGATCTGTTCGGCGACGACGTCTATCCCGGTGACCATTTCGGTGACCGGGTGCTCGACCTGCAGGCGGGTGTTCATTTCGATGAAATAAAATTGGCCGTTCTCGTAGAGGAATTCGAAGGTGCCGGCGCCGAGGTAGCCCATGGATTTGCAGGCGGCGGCGACCTTGGCGAAGAGCGTCTGGCGTTGTTCGTCTGACACGGCGGGGGAGGGGGTTTCCTCGATAATTTTCTGGTGGCGGCGTTGCAGCGAGCAGTCCCTCTCGCCCAAAATGGAGACGTTGCCGTGGGAGTCGCACAGCACCTGCACTTCGATATGGCGGGGTTTTTCCAGGAATTTTTCCAGGTACACGCGGTTGTCGCCAAACGCCGCGCCGGCTTCGTTCATGGCCACGTGCAGGGCGGTGCGCAGGGCCGGGGCGCTGTGCGCCACCTTCATGCCGCGCCCGCCACCGCCGGCGGCGGCCTTGACGATGACCGGGTAGCCGATTTTTTCGGCGACGCTGAGCGCCTCCTCAATTTCAGACAGGGCGCCGCCCGAGCCGGGGATGGTGGGCAGGCCGAAGGTTTGGGCAGCGCGGATGGCCTCGATTTTATCGCCCATCTGGCGGATATGCTCCGGGTTGGGGCCGATGAAGGTGAAGCCGAGCTTTTGGGTAATTTCCGCGAATTTGGCGTTCTCCGCCAAAAAGCCGTAGCCGGGGTGGATGGCCTCGGCGTCGGTGACTTCTGCCGCGCTGAGCAGGGCCGGGATGTTGAGGTAGCTGTCGCGCGGCTGGGGGCCGCCGATGCACACGGATTCGGTGGCCAGTTTGACGTGCAGGGCGGTGGCGTCGGCCTCGGAGTGCACGGCGACGGTGGCGATGCCCATTTCGCGGCAGGTGCGGTGGATGCGCACGGCGACTTCACCACGGTTTGCAATAAGGATTTTTTTAAACATAATAACGGCTTATGGCTACTCGATGACGAACAGGGGCTGGCCGAATTCCACCGGCATGGCGTTTTCTACCAGGATTTTTTTGACGATGCCGGCGCGGTCGGCGGCGATCTGGTTCATGGTTTTCATCGCTTCGATGATGCACAGGGTTTGGCCGGATTGGACGCGGCTGCCTTCCTCGACGAAGGATTTGGACTCGGGCCCAGGGGCGCGGTAGAAGGTGCCGACCATGGGGGATTTGAAGGTGTTTTTTGCGCTCTCAACAGGCTGCGGAGCGCTGCCGACGGCGGCAGGGGCGGCCATAATGGCGGCAGGGGCGGCGGCGGTGCCGGCCTTGGACAGGCGCAGGCGGATGCCCTTTTGCTCGACCTCCACCTCATTGACCGGGGCGGATTGCAGCCAGGCGGCGAGCTCATCCAGTTGCGCCAGCGGCAGGGTGGATTTGGCCGTGGGGGCGGATTTGGCCGGTTTGGCGGGCTTTTTTGCGGGCATTGTAAGTTCCTTGGTTACTCGGTAGATGTAAGGCGGTCGGCGAAAACTTCAAGCTTATGGAGCTTTTGCATCTCCGCCTGCATTTTGCCGAGGGCTTCCAGCCAGCGGGTGATGATGGCCAAGCGCTCTCCCTTAACATTTTTTTTGCGTCTTTCCAACATGTTAATGGCCATGGAGAGATCCGGGTAGGGGCTGAACTCTGGTCGGGGGCGGAGCGGCAGGGTGCCTTCCAGCGGGTTGCCGGCGGTGGCCTCGGACGCGCGGGGGCGCGGCTTGCGGCGCGGGGCGGCGGGGCGGGCAGGAGCTTTGGGCGTGGCCATGGGGGCTACCATAGCGGGAAATGGGGTTGGAGACAAATGGGCTTGGTTTGCGGGGTAAGAGAAAAAGCGTAGAATGGTGGCGTAGACATGTGAAGGACCCTTTTAAAGGCTGAAAGTGGCGGTGTTGTTAAGGGCTGCTGCTCTGGCCGGTAACATATGAACCGGGCAGGCCCCTTGCGGCGCGTGTTCGAACCGCGTTGAAGGCTGCCACAGAAGCCTTGCTATGAATGCTCCCTTCCTGGGTGTGGAAGAGTGAGACTGGGCCACATGGACTGCGACAGTCATCCGGCGGGGGGTGTGCATGCCCCTTGGTACAAACCGGCAATGAGATGATCAGGAATGCCGAAACGTCAGGCAGCGCCGCAGCGGGCTGCACTGCGGGATGAACAGGAGGCTTGTACCCTGACGTGGGACGACCACCGCGTCTCACACTTTTAAACTTGGGCCCTTTCGGGGCCCATTTTTATTGGGATGATGTATTTTCCAGGCGGTGGGAGAGGGCGTCGGCCCAGACCTGGAGGTCGGCGTTGGGTTTTTCCTTCAGGTAATGTTTGGCCAGCTCCAGGCTTTGTTTGGCGCTGATAGGGTCGGCGGCGGCCAGCGAGGCCTCGGTGAGGGAAAGGTGGCTTTCTGCCAGGCGGCCGAGTTGGCCATAGGTGATGCCCTGGCCGTACCAGGCCTCGGACCATTCCGGCCAGGCGGTGGTGATACGGGTATATTGTGCCAGGGCCAGCGCGGGCTTGTTTTGCGCGCGGAGGATCTCGGCATATTCGAAGCGGATAAGCTGGAAGGTGGGGTGGGCGGCGATGATCTTGGCGAGGATGGTTTCCGCGCTTGCCAGCTTGCCCTGTTGGGTGGCCAGGGTGGCCGCGAGCTCTTGGTAGTAGGGGTCATCCGGGTGGGCGGCGAGCAGAGGGGTGAGCAGGGTGGAGGCATCCTGCAATTTGCCCAGGTTGATGTAAGCGATGGTGCGGGCGTAGGCGGCGAGGTCATCCTTGCCGGTGAAGCCGCGCAGCACCGAGGCCGGGGTGCTGGCCAGCGCGCCGACCTTGGTTTGCAGGCGGGCGAAATCCACCCCCGTGGGTTGGCGGATGAGGCCGGTTTTTTCTGCCGCCACGATGCCCTGCAAGGTGGCAAGGCGTTGCGGCGGCAGCGGGTGGGTGACCAGCCAGGCGGGGGGAGAATCGTACGAGAGCTGGCTCTCGGTGCGCAGGGTGGTGAACATGCCGACCATACCTTGTGCCGAATAGCCCGCGTTATGCAGGGCATTGACGGCGTATCTGTCGGCCTCTTGCTCTTGCATGCGGGTGTGGGCGAGGAGGCCGGTGATGGCGCCCGCCTGCGAGCCCATCATGATGGCCGAGCCCACCTGCGGCGCCCCGGCGATGGCCGCCCCCATGCCCACCACCGCGCCCGCCACCGCGCCGATGGTGGCGTTGCGGGCGTTGGTCTCGCCCTGAAACAGGTGGTGCGCGGTGATGTGCCCGAGCTCGTGCGCCAAGACGCCTTGCAGCTCGGCCGCCGATTTGGCCTTGAGCACCAGGCCGGAGTGCACGAAGACGATGTTCTCGCCGGTGACGAAGGCGTTGATCTCCGGGCTGTTGACCAGCACGAAGTGCACCGAGGTGTTGGGCGCGAGGCTGCCGCGCAGCGGGTTGGTGAGGGTTTGGCAGGCCTGGGAGAATTCTTCATCCAGGATGAGTTGTTGGGCGGCCAGGGGAGTAATTAGTAATAAGTAGTTGGTAATGAGTAAGATAAGGAAGCGCCGCATACGAAAGATTAAACCAACTCACCACTCATTACTAATAACTAATAACTGCGCTTTAGCGCGGTGTGCGGCGGCGCGATTGGCGGCGGGCCACCACTGAGCGGCGGGCCGCGGCCGCGGCGGCGATGGTGCTGCCGGTGCTGCTGCGCATGACGCTGGTAGCGGTGGGGCTGATGACCGCCGCCGGAGACGGAGAGCCGTGGGTGCCGGTGGCGCTGTTAAGCAAAGGCATATCCTGCGCCGCAGGGGCGGTTGTTTGGGCAAAGACCGGGCGCGGGGCCTGCACCTGCACGTGGGCGACGTTGACCACCGGTTTGGCCGGGGGGGCGGAGGGTTGATCATCGCGGCGGGTGGGGGCAGGTTGCGGCTTGAAAGGCGCGGGTTGGGGCAGCGGTTGCGGCGCGGGAACCGAAGCCTGCGGCTGGGCAGCCTGCTGCGCTTGGGCCCTGGGTTGAGCTGTTGGCTGCTGGCGGGGGGCGGATTGTGGCACAGGTTGCGCGGAAACCGGCATGGCAGGGGCATTGCGCATGGCAAGGTTGACCCATTGTTGCCACAGGTTGGCGCGGTAGGCATCGGTGCTGGTGGACAGGTTGATGGCCTGGGCGATGGTGTGGCCTTGCCACTCCATGGTGGCGCCCACCCATTGCGGCCAGCCCTGGGCCTGCATGACCTTGGCGGCATGCGCCGGGGCCTGAGACCACCACTGGGCCAGGGCATCGGCACGCTCGGCCTGGATGGAGCCGACGGTTTGCCAGTAGGCGGATGGCGTTTGCCAGGCATCTGCCACCGCCTTTTGCCAGTTGGTGAGGGCCTGTTGGTAGCCGGTGCCGGAATTCTGCAGCGTTTGCAGCCAGGTAAGGTACGGATTTTCTAGCTTTTGGGCCATGGGTGCTGGTGCCTTGTTGTTGGCGCTAGGGTGCGACTTTTTGTGCACTGCGTCAAGACGGAAAAGGGCCCGCAGGCATAACCTGCGGGCCCCCTTTGAACCGCCGTGGCGCTAGCGGCCGATGAGGCGGGAGATGATGCCGCCACTGGTGGAGGCTGCTTTTTTGCTGCCCTTGGCGGAGGATTTTTCCACCTTATCGGCGGCGGTGACCTTTTCCACCGCGATGGGGGTGTCGGTGGCGTCGGTATCTGCCTGCTTTTTGATCTCGAACTTGCGGCGCGGCGCGGCGGTGACGGCCGGGGCATCGTCATTTTCCACCGCGACCTTTTGCACCGCCAGCGGCTCATCCACCGCCGGTTTGGGGGCGGGTTTGGGCTTGGCCGGCGCGGCCTCGGCCTTGGGTTGCGCTTTTTTGGCGGGCTTGGCCTCGGCGGCGGGGCGCTCGGCGCGTTCCTCGCGTTGCGGGCGGCGGCTGTTGCCTGGCGCTTTGGGAGGTTGTGCATCGGCACGTTCTTCGCGCGCGGGGCGTTCCTCACGTTGTGGCCGGGCTTCGCGCGGGGCGTCGTCGCGCTCGCGGCGGCGGCCTTCCTTATAGTTGCGTTTTTCGGGCGGCAGTTCCGGTTGTTCGCGCAGGGTGACCTCGATGACTTCGGAGGTTTCTGAGCCGTCGGCCTTGACCGAGAGCATCTCGATGCGGTGGTCTGGCGCGATGAGCAGGGGGTCTTCACGGAATTGCAGCTGGTACTTGTAGCGCTCTTCCAGCGTGCGGATGAGATCGCGCTTGTGGTTGAGGATCCACAGCACGAGGTCGGCACTGGAGGTGACGATGACCCTATCTGCTCCGCGGATGTCGTCTTCCTCCAGCCGGCGCAGCACCATGAGGGCCGAAGTGGCGGAGCTGTGCACCAGGCCGGTGCCGAGGCAATGGGCGCAGGGCACGAAGTAGCTCTCGGAGAATGAGGGGCGCAGGCGCTGGCGGGAGATCTCCATCAGGCCGAAGTCGGAGATGTTGCCGGTTTGGATGCGCGCGCGGTCGCGTCGCAGCACTTTGCGCATGGCATTTTCAACCTTGCGGACGTTGCGGTGGTCTTCCATGTCGATGAAGTCCACAACAATCAGCCCCGCCAGGTCGCGCAGGCGGATCTGGCGGCCGAGCTCTTCGCAGGCTTCCAGGTTGGTTTTAAGGGCTGTTTCCTCAATGTTGCGTTCCTGCGTGGCGCGGCCGGAGTTGATGTCGACCGCCACCAGAGCCTCGGTGGGGTTGATGACCAGGTAACCGCCAGAGGGCAGCGTGACGCGGCTGTGGTGCAGCTGGTTGAGTTTGGATTCCACCTTGAAGTCATTGAACAGCTGGGTGTCGTCTTTGTGCTGCTTGATGAGCTTGACGGCTTCCGGCGTGATGGTCTTGGCGAAATCCTTGGCCATTTTGTAGGCGCGGGCGCCGGAGATGATGATCTCTTCGATGTCGTCGCTCATCATGTCGCGCAGGGCGCGGACGATGACCGAGCCGTCTTCGTGCACGCATTGGATGTCGTCGTTCTCTTCAAACTGCGTGGTGATGTTTTGCCAGAGGTTGGTGAGATTTTCGTAGTCGTGCTTGATGTGCGAACTCTCTTGCCCCACGCCGGCGGTGCGGATGATCAGGCCCATGGTATCGGGCACTTTAAGCTTGGCGTAGGCGTCGCGCAGTTGGCGGCGCTCTTCAGCGTCGGTGATTTTGCGCGAGATGCCCCCGGCGTAAGGGGTATTGGGCATGAGCACCGTGTAGCGGCCGGGCAGGCTGAAATAGGTGGTGAGGGCCGCGCCTTTGGAGCCGCGTTCTTCCTTGACCACTTGCACCAGGATCTTCTGGCCTTCCTTCAGCACATCCTGGATGCGGTAGCGGCGGTGGATGGGCAGGTTGCGCTCGCGGCCGCCGCCCTCGCTGCGGCCTTCCGCCCGTTGGGGCTGGCCGTTGCGTGATTCCATGCGTTTGGGGCGGCGGCGTGTGGCGCCCTCGGCGCCGCCGGAGGTGCGTTTGCCGCCGTCGCGATCGCGGTGCGGGCCACGGCCACCGCCGCGGCCGCGGCGGGCGCGGGGGGCGGCGTCGGGGTCGGCATAGGCGTTTTTCTCGGAGGCTTCGGCCATGGCGGCGGCTTTGGCCGCGGCCTCGGCATCCAGGCGTTCGTCTTCTGTTAAATTGCCGGATGGGGTGATGGCGTCGACCTCGACCGCGCCGGCTTCTGCCTGCACCACCGAGGGGGGAGTATCATCGGCCGTTGCGGCGGTGGGGCGGATGGGGCGGTGAGGGTGGGGGTGGTCATCCTCGTCGTGGTCGGCGCCGCGACGGCGGGCGGCTTGCTCGGCCATTTCCTCGAGCAGTTGCTCTTTTTCAGATTTGCTGACCGCGAAGAACTGGGGGTGCACTTCGCCAAAAGCCAAAAAGCCGTTGCGGTTGCCGCCGTAGGTGATGAAGGCCGCCTGCAGCGAGGGTTCCACCCGCGAGACGTGGCCGATATAAATGTTGCCTTTAAGTTGTTGTTTGCCGAGGGTCTCGACTTCAAAATCGTCGATTTTGTTGCCGTCGAGGATGACCACGCGCGTTTCTTCGGCGTGGGCTGCATCGATGAGCATGCGTTTCATGGGGTTAGTGCTCCCTTTATTTAAAGGGCGCGGGACGGCAGCGAGTTGTGTGGCCCGGCGTAAGCTTACGCGCGGGCTGCGGTTGACCTTGTTGATAAACCTTGCATCACAAACACTTTAACGAACTTACAATTGCTGCCGGCGCGGCGCGCCTGGTTACTCTGGGCCTTAAGGAATAGCTTTAATTTTTTAATTTAAGCTATTGGCTTAATGGCGAAAACTTGTTGCGTGTTGGACCATTCCAACGCCGTAACTATAGGGTTTTATCGCCACAAGGGCAAGCGGATTTGAGGGAGAAGTTAATTTTGGGGGTTGAAGAACGGGCAGGGGCAGATAGCATACACAGGTGCTGCGCGTGCTTGCTTACCGTGTTGGAGGAATGTTGCCGACCCTGATTTTGGTGGTGGGGTTGGTCTTCATGTTGATCCATATGGTGCCGGGAGACCCGGTGGATGCGCTTTTGGGCGACCGGGCGACGCCCACGGACAGGGAGGCGTTGCGCGTGGCGTTGGGGCTGAATTTGCCGCTGGGTGAGCAGTTTGTGAATTATGTCAGCGGTTTGGCGGTGGGAGATTGGGGCGTGAGCCTGGTGAGCGGGCGGCCGGTTTTGCAAGTGTTGCTGGAGCGGGCGCCGGCCACCGCGTGGTTGGCGTTGTGGGCGATGGTGGTGGCAATTTGCAGCGGAGCGCTGCTGGGGGTGGCCGGCATTTGGGGCCGGGCCTTGTGGGGTAAGAGCAAACTGTTGAGCAGGTTGGTGAATTTGGCGACGCTGGTGGTGATGGCCACGCCGACGTTTGTGTTGGGCCCGTTGCTGATTGTGGTGGTGGCGATTGGTTTGGGGTGGGTGCCGGTGAGCGGCAATGAGGGTTGGGAAAGCGTGATTTTACCGGCGCTTACGTTGGGGGCCGGGTTGGGGGCGGTGCTGGCGCGGATGATCACCGCCAGTTTGAGAGGTGAATTGCGTGCCGATTATGTGCGCCTGGTGGCGGCAAAAGGCGGCAGCCGGCGGCGGCGCCTGGGGCACGCGTTGCGCAATGCCCTGTTGCCGGTGGTGCAGTTATTCTTTTTACAGGTGGGGATGGTGCTGACCGGGGCGGTGCTGACCGAGGCGGTGTTTGGCTGGCCGGGGTTGGGCAACCTGCTGGTGGAGAGCTTGCACCAGCGTGACTACCCGATGATGCAGGGCTGCCTGCTGCTGATTAGCCTGGTGTACATGGTAAGCCTGCTGCTGGCCGACATGTTGAGCGCGTGGCTTGACCCGCGGGTGGGAAACTAGAAAACAGAAATCAGAAATCAGATGGAGAAAGTACGACAGCTGGTGACACGGATGGAGGTTTGGGGGACCGGGTTGCTGCTGCTGGTGGTGGCCGGGTTGTGGCTGGCGGTGGCGGTGAGTGGCGGAGATGCGGTGCGCGTGGTGTTGCCCGATGTGCTGGCCGCGCCGAGTGCAGTGCACTGGTTGGGGGCGGATGATCTGGGGCGCGATGTGTTGGCGCGGTTGGCCGGGGGTGTGCGGGTGAGTTTGCTGGTGGGGTTGGCGGTGCTGGCGATTACCGTGGCGATTGGCGTGCCGCTGGGGCTGGTGGCCGGATGGTATGGCGGCTGGGCCGACAAAGTGATTTTGAAGGTGACGGAAGTGGTGCTGAGCTTCCCCGGCTTATTGCTGGCGCTGGCGCTGGCGGCACTGCTGGGCGGCGGCATGGCCACCGTGATGTTGGCGTTGGGCGTGCTGGGCTGGGTGGGCTTTTGCCGCCTGACCCGCGTGCAGGTGCAGAAGTTGCGCCAGCTGGCTTTTTTGGAGGCCGCGCAGCTGGCCGGTGTGCCGACCTGGAAAACCTGGTTGCGCCACGTGCTGCCCAACTGCGCCGCGCCCTTGGTGGTGGAGGCGTTGCTGGTGGTGGCCGGAAGCATGGTGGCCGAAGCCGGGTTGAGCTTTTTGGGATTGGGGTTGCCGCCGGAGCTGCCGAGCCTGGGCGGCATGTTGCGCGACGGCACGCGACTGTTGCTGGTGGCGCCGTTGCTGGTGGTTTACCCGGCGGTGGTGCTGATAGGACTCACCGTTGGGGTGAATATGGTGGCCGAGGGGTTGCGCCGCAGGGTTGCTGGTGGCAATGAGGGCGCAGCATGAAGAAATTTATCGCTGTGATGCTGCTGCTGGTGTTTATGGTTGCCGTGGTGGGCGGCCTGTTTGTGCCGCCGGTGACCGGCCGCGCCCAGGACAGCGCCGCGCCGGAGAGCCACGGCAGCGGGTTGGTGGAAAAGATGCGTGTGGGCCAGGATGGCGGGCGCACCCGCATTGTGCTGGAGTTTGCCGGCGACATGACGCGCAAGGATATTGATTACCGCTGGTTTACGTTGCCCGACCCGGCGCGTGTGGTGGTGGATTTTGGCGACATAAATTTTGTGACCGCGCCCAACCTGCTGGACCTGCCGCCCACAAGCCTGGTTAAAGGCATGCGCGCAGGGCGCTTCCGCCCCGGCACGGTGCGCATGGTGCTGGATTTGGACAAGCCCGGGCGGGTGAATGTGTTCACCATCCCCGCCGGGCCGGAGAAGGGGGCGCGCCTGGTGATTGATGTGCTGACGGTGGGGCCTGGCCAGAAGCCCACCGACATACCCCCGCCCGCAGATGTGGTGGAACAAGGCAAGGCGCCCGCCGTGACCCCGGCGCAAAAGGCCAATGAGACCGCCCCGGTGGTGCCGCGCCAGGTGGTGAAGACCAAGCGCGACCACATGGTGGTGGTGCTAGACCCCGGCCACGGCGGCGTGGACCCGGGGGCGTGCGGCAAGACCATCCACCTGTGCGAAAAGAACCTGACGCTGACCATGGCCAAGCTGGTGCGCGACAAATTGCAGAGTGACAGGGTGCAGGTGATTTTGACACGTGACAGCGATGTGTACATTCCGCTGCCGGACCGGCCCAAAGTGGCGCAAGAACACAACGCAGATGTGTTTGTGAGTTTGCATGCGGATATTCATCCCACCGACCGCAGTGTGAAGGGGGCCACGGTTTATATGGTGAGCGAGAAATCGAGTGACCGTGAAGCCGCGCGGTTGGCCGACAGTGAAAACGCCGGGGATATTTTGGCAGGTGTAGGGTTGGAGAAAGAAAATCTGGAGGTGCGGAATATTCTTATCTCTTTAGTGCAGCGCGACACCATGAACAACAGCGCCTACCTGGGGCAGGGGTTGCTCAATGAAGTGGATACGGTGACCGATGTGCGCAAGAAGCACCTGCTGTTTGCCGGCTTTAGGGTGCTGAAGGCGCCGGATGTGCCCAGTGTGCTGGTGGAGATGGGCTACCTTTCCAACCGCACGGAAGAGCGGCAGCTGGACAGCAGTAAGTTCCGCAACCAGTTGGCTGAGGCGATCGCCAGCGGGATTAAGGACTACCTGAACCAGCACGTGCACTATTAGAGAGGTTGTAGGTTGTAGGTGGTAGGTGGTAGGGTGGGCGCCATGCGAGAGAGCTTGCCGCCGGTAAAAAACTTTAAGGACCTTGTGGTTTGGCAGAAGGGGATGGACGTTGTGAAGGCCGTTTATCATGCCAGCGCCCTTTTGCCGCCGGAGGAGAAGTTTGGCCTGACCGGGCAGATGCGCAGGTGTGCAATTTCGATACCTTCCAATATAGCCGAAGGCAAAAAACGCGGAAGCAAGGCGGATTACGCGCGTTTTCTGGATGTTGCCAATGGCTCGGCCGCCGAGTTGGAAACGCAGCTTATTCTGGCGGGCGAATTTTACCCGGCGGTGGATTTTGCCAAAACGATGGCAACTCTTGAGGAAGTTCAGAAGATGCTGACCACCCTGTTGGTAAAGATAAGGAACTAACGCCGCATGGTTATGAACAGGCAGGGTAGTACGCGCAGCGCCGGCAAGAACCGCGGCCGCTGGCTGGTGTGGCTGGCCTGGCTGGTGGCGCTGGGGATGTTGTTCGGCTCGGTGCTGTTTGGCGCGGTGATCATGTACTTCAACACCCAGTTGCCGGACTTCCGCATGATCAGCGAATACAAGCCCGCGCTGATCACCAAGATTTATGACCGCAACGGCGCGATCATTGCCGAATATGCCAACGAGCGCCGCGTGTGGGTGCCGATCAATGAAATACCCAAGCCGGTGGTGCAGGCCTTCCTCTCGGCAGAAGACAGCCATTTTTATGAGCATGGCGGCTACGACCTGAAAGCCATTATAAGGGCCACGCTGGTGAATGCGCTGACCCACCGCACCCAGGGCGCCAGCACCATCACCCAGCAGGTGGCCAAGACTTATCTGCTGAGCAATGAGCGCACTTATACGCGCAAGATTAAAGAGCTGATCCTATCATGGCGGATTGAGCATGCCTTTACCAAGAACGAGATATTAGAGCTTTACCTGAACCGCATTTACCTGGGCAACGGCGCTTATGGCGTGGCCGCCGCAGCAGAGACATACTTCAGCAAGAGTTTGGCCGAACTGAATACGCAGGAGCTGGCGATGATCGCCGGCATGCCCCAGGCCCCCACCCGCTACAACCCGGTGAAAAACCCCAAAAGCGCCACCGCGCGGCGCAATATTGTGATCGGGCGCATGCGCGACGAAGGGTATATTACCGCTGATCAGGCCAAGACCGCCCAGGCGACCCCGCTTGGCCTGCGTGTGAGCACCTTGAAGCAAGGGGAGGATGCACCGCACTTTGCCGAGTTTATCCGCCGCATGATTGCCGACCAGTACGGTGAAGATGCGCTTTATAACGACGGGCTGAATGTTTACACCACCCTGGACTTGAAATTGCAGCGCGAGGCGGAAGACGCGGTTTATGACGGGTTGCGCGCTTTTGATCACCGTCATGGCTGGCGCGGGCCGATGGAGCACTTTAAAACCCTGGATAACTGGGAAGAGCAGTTGCAGCCGGTGATGGATGCCTACGCCCACAGCGAAAAGATTGGCGTGCCCGCCGTGGTGCTGAAGGTGAGTGCCGATGTGGCGCGCGTGGGCTTTGCCGGAGGTGCCCAGGGCACCGTGGCCGCCAGCACCGCCAAGTGGACCGGCCGCAAGGCCATGAGCAGCCTGGTGAAGGTGGGAGACGTGGTGGTGGTCAAGCCCACCGGCAGTGACGGCAAGGACGGCACGCACCAGTACAGCCTGGAACAGATACCCGCCGTGCAGGGGGCGTTGCTGGCACTGGACGTGCAAAGTGGCGAAGTGCTGGCGATGGTGGGAGGTTTGGGCGAAGGGGTTGGCTTTAACCGGGCGATTCAGGCGCATCGGCAGGTGGGGAGTTCGTTCAAGCCGTTTATCTATGCCGCCGCGCTGGAGCATGGCTACACCCCGGCCACCACGGTGCTGGATGCGCCGGTGGTGTTCCGCATGGGAGACAAGGAATGGAAGCCGCAGAACTATGATGAGAGCATTGGCGGCCTGACCCCCATGCGTGTGGGGCTGGAAAAAAGCCGCAACCTGCTGACCGTGCGTTTGGCGCAGGATGTGGGCATGCGCAATGTCTCGGATTTATGCCGGCGGCTTGGCATCACCAATGTGCCGGTGACCGACCTCTCGGTGGCGTTGGGCAGTGTGGATGAGAGCTTGATTGATATGGTGGCGGCGTACAGCACCTTCCCCCGTGGTGGTGAGTATGTGCGCCCGACTTATTTGCGCCGTGTGCAGGATGCGCAGGGGGTGACGCTTTACCGTGCTCATCCGGCTTGCGAGGAATGTCTGGCCCAATTGGGGGCCAAGGAAAGTGTGCCGCCGCCGGCGCCGAAAGTGCCCGCCAGCAGCGCAATGAGCCCGCAGGTGGCCTACCAGATGGTGAGCCTGATGCAAGGTGTGGTGCAGCGCGGGACAGGTTATGCGCTGAACGCCCTGGGCCGGCCGATGGGCGGCAAGACCGGCACCACCAATGACTTTGTGGATGCGTGGTTTACCGGCTATACGCCGAGTATCGCGCTGGGGGTATGGGTGGGCTATGACACGCCCAAGAGCCTGGGCCACGGCGAGACCGGCGCCCGCGCGGCGTTGCCGATTTGGAAGGACTTTATTACCGCCGCCACCAAGGACCAGCCGGTGGAGGGCTTTGCCGTGCCCGACGGCATAGACTTTGTGCGCATTGATGCTGACAGCGGCCTGCTGCCCGGGCCGACCACCAAGCGCACCATTACTGAGGCGTTTATACCCGGAACCGCGCCGAGCCAGGTGACGCCCGCCTACAGCAACGACGAGAACGGCAGCTTTTTTGGCGGCGGCACCAACAGCGAAGGGGGTGGCGCCTTGGATAATCTGCTGAAGACTTTCGGCATTTACTGATTCAGCTTTTAGGGCGCAAGTGCTAGATTAAAGGGCAAAGGGAGACGCTATGCAGGCGGAACACAAGGCTTTGGTTGGGCAGATTGAACAGGCGGTGGGCCTGCTCGGGAGGTCTCTTTGACCTGGAGCGTGCGCGGGGAAGGTTAGAGGAGTTGGAAGCTGCCGCGGCCGACGGTGCGTTGTGGCAAGATGCCGCCAAGGCCAAGGTGGTGATGCAAGAAAAGAGCAGGCTGGAAGCCCAGCTTGGCACTTACGACGGGATTGTGCGGCGGCTGGACGATGCGGTGACGCTGCTGGAGTTGGGCGAAGCCGAGAACGATGCGGCAAGCATTGGCGAGGGGGAGAAGGAATTGCAGGCCCTGGTGGCCGAAGCGGCCAAGCTGGAGACCCAGTGTTTGCTGGGCGGCGAGGCCGATGGCAACAATGCGTTTGTTGAGATCCACGCCGGG
This sequence comes from Pseudomonadota bacterium, assembly GCA_016125035.1. Taxonomy (GTDB): domain Bacteria; phylum Pseudomonadota; class Alphaproteobacteria; order UBA2136; family UBA6156; genus RFNJ01. The sequence goes on along the minus strand of WGMN01000002.1, from coordinate 73,817 downwards.
GCGGGGGGCACCGAGAGTTGCGACTGGGCGGGCATGTTGCTGCGCATGTACACCCGCTGGGCCGAGCGTGAAGGCTTTAAGGTGAGCATGGTGGACCGCATGGAAGGTGACCAGGTGGGAGTAAAAAGCGCGACAATTTTGGTGGAAGGGATGTTTGCCTACGGCATGGCTAAAACCGAAACCGGTGTGCACCGCCTGGTGCGCATAAGCCCCTTTGACAGCAATGCGCGGCGCCATACCAGCTTTGCCAGTGTGTTTGTTTACCCGCAGATCGATGACAGCATTACCATTGAAATAAACCCCGCCGACCTGCGCATTGACACCTACCGCAGCAGCGGGCCGGGCGGGCAGAACGTGAACAAGGTGGAGAGCGCGGTACGCATAACCCACGTGCCGACCAACATTGTGGTGGCCAGCCAGCAGGACCGAAGCCAACACCGTAACAAGGACATTGCGATGCAGATGCTGAAGGCGCGTTTGTACGAGCATGAGTTGCGCAAGCAGGAGGAAACCCGCGATGCGGTGGAGGCCGGCAAGAGCGACATTGGTTGGGGGCACCAGATACGCAGCTATGTGTTGCAGCCCTACCAGATGGTGAAAGACCTGCGCACCAGTGTGGAGACCAGCAATACGGGTGCCGTTCTGGACGGGGATATTGATGATTTTATTAGGGCCGCCTTGGCCGCCAAAGTGGGAAACAAGCGGGACGAGGCATGAAACTGCAACGCTGGCACTGGCACGCGATAAAATGGGCGGGGTGGACCAGCCTGTTGCTGGCGGCGTTGGTGTGTGCAGGTGTGGGCAGTGGTTTGTTTTGGCTGGCGGCGCGCTACAGCCGTGCGCACCCGTTGGACATGGCGCCTTATCTGCCGCGGATTGAGAAGTATCTGGCCGGGCAGGGGTTGAATGTGACCTTTGGCCACATGGAGGTGTTCTACGACGATGCGCCGGTGGTGCGGGTGACCGACGTGACGGTGCAAGGTGAGAACGGCGAGCCCGCGGTGTATGTGGAGCAGGCGGCGATTAAGCTTGCCAACCGGAGGTTGTTTTTATTGCAGGCGGCGCCGAAGATTATTGAGGCGAAGGGGGTGACGCTGCGCCTGGTGCGCGGTGCCGACGGTGTGGGCCTGGCGGGAATGAAGCAGCAAGAGAGCAGCGCGGCCCAGCCCGGCCTGGTGGAATGGTTGAACGGTTTGCAGCTGAACGGCATGTGGGGCCGCATGAAGGATGTGAAGATTGACCAGGTGAACCTGCTGCTGCGCGACGATGTGCAAGATGCCGAGTGGGTAATGGAAAACGGGCGGTTGGTGTTTACGCGTTACCCCGACGACGGAGAGCGCGGCAGCCTGACCGCCCGGGTTCGGCGCCTTTATGGTGCCAACCACGGCGTGGTGTTGCCGATGCCGGTGCTGGTGACCTTTGACCACCCGGCGGATGCCGACAATGCCAGTTTGACCGCGCGCTTTGATGAGACCGATGTGGCGTTGCTGGCGGATTACTTCCCCCCCCAGTTGCAAGACCTTTTGCGTGCGCGCGGCACCGTGGAGGTTGGCACCACGTTGTTGCCCGGCAACGTGCTGGGGCGCCCGTGGGTGACCTTGCGCCTGAGCAAGGTGACAGTGCGGCCGCCGGAGGGTTTTAGCGAGGCGTTGACCTTCCCCCGTTTGACGTTGACCGCGGCTTATCAGCCCAGCCCAACGGATATTTTGGAGGTGAAAGACCTGGCCTTTATGAGCAAGCGCGGCAATGTTTGGCGGGTGCAGGGCACGGTGAAAAACGTGACCACCGACCCGTTGTTTGACGTGACCGCCAGCAGTGAGGAAGGTGAGATGCAGGGCGTGTTTGATCTGTTCCCCGACGAGCCGCGCGGCTTCCATAAGGCGCTGGAGTGGTTGCGGCCGAATATTGTGGCGGGGAAATATCATAACCTGCAGGCGCGTTTTGCCGGGCGGCCGAGTGTGTTCCCCCACTGTGAGGATGCCTGCGGCACGATTGAGATAACCACCCAGGTGGACGGAGGCAAGGTGCGCTTTTTGCCGGGGCTGGATGTGGCGGTGGTGCCCTCGGCCACCTTTGTGTGGCGTGGGCAGCAGTTTAGTGTGCTGGCGCCGGCGGGCAGCACCCTTACCGACCAGAAGCTTGGCGCGGTGAATGTGACGTTGACCAAGATGTTCAGCCCTGAGCCGACGCATGTGTTGGTTTCTGGCACCATGGCGGGCAGTTTGCAGGGCGCGTTGGACCAGTTGCGCAAACTGGAGGAAGGCGAAGACCGTTTGCCGAAGAAAGCCGGGGGAACCCATCAGACCGGGATAAACGTGGATGTGCCCATGGAGCACGGCAAGGAAGCCACCTTTGCCGACAGCCTGGTGACCGTGAGCAGCACCGTGCGCGACTTTAGCGTAAGCGGCATGGACGAGCTGGCGGGTGAGAGCTTTAGCGGCGAGCGGGCGGATGTTTCGCTTTTTGCGGACAAGAGTTTGCGCATTGAAAGCGATGGCAAGTTTGGCGACAATCCGATGAAGGTTGTGTGGCAGGAGAATATTAACCCCGACCTGCACAAGGACATGATGTTGAACGTGGACGGGCAGGTGGATGGTGCCTGGTTGCTGGCCAAGGCCGGTAACCCCAAGGGGGTGAGCCTGACAGGTGTGGTGAAGGTGGCCGCCAACCTGGTGAAGACCCCCAGTGGCAATTGGCGCTTTGGGGTGAAGGCCGATGCCGCGCGGGCGCAGTTGAGTGTGGCGAGCCTGGCTTATGACAAGGCCCGCGGCGACGACTTTGATGCCGCAGTGCAAGGTGTGGTGGCCAAGGGGGGCGGCATGCGCGTGGACAGTTTGGATTTGCAAGGAAAAGATCTGCAGGCCAAAGGCAATTTGAGTTACGACCCCAGTAAGCCGGATGACACCACCGTGAAGCTTAAGCCGCTGCGTTACGGCAAGACCGATGTTGTGGTGGACTACGCCGCGCAGAAAGCGGATGTGAGTGGTAAGCGGCTGGATTTGAGCGGGGCGGATTTGTTCGGCAGTGATGACAAGGGCGCGGATGCTGTTAAGAACCTCTCGTTGGGATTGAAGGTGGACACGTTGGTGATGAAGGGCGGGCAGTTGACAGGTGTTGATGCGCGCTTGAAAGCGGTGGACGGACGGTGGGACATTGAGCGTTTTGTGGGGAATGTGGGAGCGGATAAGGTGAATATCCGCAGCACAGGGTTGGCTGGCGGCAAGCGCAAACTGATGCTGAATATTGATAACCTGGGCGCGGCCTTGAACACCATGGGGCTTTATGAGCCTTTGCGCGGCGGTAAGTTGTGGGGTGACATAACCTACGACACCCCCGACAAGGGCAAGGGTGAGTTGCACATTGAGAAATTTGAGCTGAAGGACCCGCCGCTTTTGATGCGCTTGCTCTCGCTTATTTCCCTTGAGCAGTTGGTGGCCGGGACGGATACCATTTTGTTTAATACCGCGGTGGTGCCGCTGCGCCTGGACGGCAACCTTTTGCACCTTGACCATGCCAGCTTTGAAGGGCCGAGCATGACGCTGGGGCTGGATGGTACCTATGTGCGCGACAGCCAGCAGATGGACCTGGATGGCCGGTTGGCGCCGGCGATCCCGCTGAACAGGCTGGTGAGCAAGATACCGCTGATCGGCACCATTTTGACCGGCAGCCAGGAAGGCGTGGTGGTGGCTGACTTTAAATTGAAGGGCACCACCGCCGACCCGCAGATTAATGTGCGGCCGCTCTCGGTTTTAACGCCCGGGCTTTTGAAGGACATCTGGCGGGGGTTGACGCAATGAGGGCGGCGGCAGGTTGTTGGGTGGTGGCTGGTTTGCTGCTGGCTGGTTGCGGAGAGCAAGCGCAGGCCTTGCCTGAGGTGCATGTGCAGGTGGGGCAGGCCAAGGTAGAGGCCGAAGTGGCCGATACCGACGCCGAGCGTGAGCATGGTTTGATGGGGCGCCAGGTGATGGCCGAAGACCAGGGCATGCTTTTTGTGTGGGACACGGCAGACCGGCACATTTTTTGGATGAAGGACACGCCCTTGCCGTTGGATATGATTTTTATCGCCGGGGGGAAAGTGGTGGGCGTGAAAGCCCAGGCGCAACCCTACGACGAGAGCAACATTGATGTGGGCGTGGACAGCGACAGCGTGCTGGAGATGAACGGTGGCTGGGCCGCGCGCCACCATGTGGCCGTGGGTGACGCGGTGGCGGTGGCGCCGCGCTGAGCGGGCCTAATGTTTGGTTGAGAGCGCTTTTTCCAGCAGGCCGGGGGTGATGAGTTGCGGCAGGATGCGCGCCGAGGCCTCGCCCGGCAGGTAGAGCAGGAACAGTGGCACGCCTTTGCGGCCGTGGTGCTCGAGCTCTTCGGTGATGACGGAATCCTGGTTGGTCCAGTCGGCCTTTAAGGGCAGCACGTTGTACTTGGTGAACAGCGCCTTGACGCGGTTGGTGGAGAGCACGGTGGCCTCGGTGACCTTGCAGGTGATGCACCAGTCGGCGGTGAAGTCGACGAACACCGGACGTTGGGTGCGGGCTTCGGCCACCGTTTGGGCCGACCAGTCTTGCCAGGGCATGTCGGCAGATTCTGGCATGGTGATGTGCTGGTGCAGGCCGATGAAGCCGGTGACGATGAGCACCGTGGCGGCCAGGCCCTGCCAGCCCTTGTGCTTAAGGCCGTAGAGCCACAGCAGGAAGCTGACCGCCAGCAGAAGCAGCAGCAGCAGGAAGGTGGAGAAGGTATCGGTTTGGTTGGCGAAGACGTAGATGAGCCACAGCGCGGTGAGCAGCATGGGCCAGGCCAGGAGGTGTTTGAAGGTTTCCATCCAGGCGCCGGGTTTGGGCAGCCACTTGAGAAGGCGGGGGAAGGCCACGGTGAGCAGGAAAGGTGCGGCCATGCCCAGGCCGATGGCGGTAAAGATGGCCAGGCTGGCGGCGAAGGATTGGGTAAGCGCATAGGCCATGGCCGCGCCCATGAACGGCACGGTGCAAGGTGTGGCGACCACCACCGCCAGCACGCCGGTGGCGAAGCTGGCCCAGGTGTGCTCTTTGCGGTTGCCGGTGGCGCCCAGGCGCGTGAAGGTGCGGCCGAGCTCGAACACCCCGAAGAACAGCAGGGCGATGACCACCATGAAGCCGGAGAGTACGGCGACGAAGGTGGGGTTTTGCAGGTGGAAGCCCCAGCCCAGATTGGCACCGCCGGCGTTGAGCACGGCGATGAGGATGGCAAAGGCCCAAAAGCTGCCGAGCACGCCGAGGGTGTAGGCCAGCGTGTGGTGGATACGGTCGGCGCCATGGTGGTGGCGGATGAGGTGCAGCACTTTGAGGCTGAGCACCGGCAGCACGCAGGGCATGAGGTTGAGGATGAGCCCGGCAAGGAAAGCGAAGAGCAGCGCGGCGGGCATGGTGGGGATATCCATGGGGGCGGCGGCAGAAGGCGGGAAGCCCGCGCTGAAGGGCAGCGAGACCGTATAGCCGGTGGCGCCGGCCAGCACCAGGCCGTGGAGGGAATCTACCTGCAGGGTGGAGGTAGGGTCTTTGCGGATGGAGAGGGTGGTACCGTTGAGGGACTGCGGGGCGGCGTCCTCGATAATACCGTTCTCGGACGGGATGAAATGCGGGCTTGAGGCCGCCACGGTGGCCGGCAGCACCAGCTGGATGGTGGTGGAGGTCTGGTAGGCGCTTGCCCCCGCCGGCATGGCCTGCGCGAGGTTTTGCACGGGGTGGAAATCTGGGTTTTCTTCAGCTGTGGAGGCGACGGTGAGGGGGAGCTCTAACTTAACGGTGCCGGGCAGGCAGATATCATTGCAATAGAGGAAGTTTCCGGCGAAGTTGAGGGTGTGGTCGCCTTTGTCGATGCTGTCTGGGACGGTGTAGGGGATGGTGAAGGTGACGGCATCTTCATAGCCGTAGTTGGTGAGGGGCTCGATGGGGATGATCTTGGGCAGGGGGAAGGTGAGCGGGCCCAGCGAGCCTTCCTCGGCCGAGAGTTCTGGCGGTAGGCCGGAGTCGCCGGCGTTCTTCCAGTAAATATGCCAGTGCGGCGAGAGCGTGAACGACCACGCCAGGGTGATGGTCTGGCCAGGCGTGGCGCTGCTGTGGCTGGCGATGAGCTGGGTTTGGATGACCGGGTTGCCGTTCTGGTCGGAGACCGAAGTGGCAGGGGCGGCGAGGGAATCATCCGCCGGGGTGTCTTCCGTGGTGCTGGTTTGAGCGTGGGCGGCGCCACAGGTGGTGGCGAGAAGCAGACAGAGGGCGAGGATAAAGCGGGGCATGGGCCTTTTCCGGTTGAGCTGATGACCGGGATATTCTACCTTTCAACCCGGAGAACACAACCAAGAACAATGAATAACCTTACCCGCCGGTTGCTGATGGTGCTGCTTGGCATCTTGTTTACTGCCGTGGCGGTGGCCGGGCTGGCGGAGATGTTCCAGCTTTTGCCGTTGCCCAATGTGGGTGAATTGGCCGAAATTTATTGGACTGAATACGCTTATGGCGGCCAGGGAACCCTTGAAGGGCACATGGGCTATGTGATGTTTATGCTGACCCGGGTGTGGATTTTGTGGGTGATACCGCTGTTTGGTATTTTGGGGATGTGGTTGGCCTGGCAAAGCCGCAATGATGAGGAGCTGACGGCTTATCTGGAACGCATCCACATGGTGGAACAGGCGTTGCGCGAGGCGCGTGAGCGGGCCGATGACTACGGCGGCCGCTGGGAAGTGTTGAACCGCAAGCTGGATGAACTATTTGAGGCCACCCCCGAAGCCTGGCTGGTGGTGGACAATGCCAAGGGTATAAGGCGCTGGAACCGCGCCGCGATGGAACTGGCGCAGCGTACAGACTCGCTGATTGATACGCTGGAAGGCCGGCCGCTTTCCAGCGTGGTGAACGCCGGAGAGTTAATGGGCAAGTTGGCTGAAGTGATGCTGGATGGCCGGGTGTGGAAAGGGGAATTCCATGCCGTGAGTTTGCAGCAATGGTTGCTGGTGTGGATGTTCCCCCTTGGGACCGAAGTAGCGATTGTGTTGCGTGACGTGACCCACCAGCACCGTGACCACGGCTTTTTGCAAAGCAGCGAGGCGTTGGTGCGCCAGCTGGTGGAAGACAGTGTGCGCCCGGTGGCGGTGCTGGATGCCGGGTGGCGCTACCTGTATGTATCGCGCAAGTGGCACGAGGTGATGGGCTTGCCGGCGGGTTTGCCGCTGCTGCGTAAAGACCACCGCGATGTGGTGCCGGACTTCCCCGGAGATGTGCAAGTGCTGGAAAACCAGCTGGCACATGGCCAGTTGGTGGGGCGCGAAGAAGAACCCCGTGTGATGAACGGCCGTGAGGTGGTGCTGAACTGGCATATAAGGCCGTGGCACGATGCCGGAGGACGGTTGGGAGGGTATATCTTCACCGTTATGGATATGACCGACGCGGTGCGGTTGCGTCAGCAGGTGGCTCAGGCGGAAGAGCGCGAGAATGCGCTGGCCTATAGCGATGCCCTGACCGGCTTGCCCAACCGTCAGCTCTTTAACGACCGGTTGAATATGGCTTTGGCGCAGGCTTATCGGCAGTTGGGGAAGGTGGCGCTGTTCTTCCTTGACCTGGACGGCTTTAAGCAGGTGAACGACCAGATGGGCCACGACTACGGCGACATGTTGCTGAAACAGGTGGCGCAGCGGTTGCAGACCTGCGTGCGCCAGACCGACACCGTGGCACGGTTGGGCGGGGATGAGTTTACCATTATACTGGCCATTCGCGACCGGAGGGATGCGGAGCAGGTGGCCGAGAAGATTTTGAAGACCATCCGTGAGCCCTACGACCTGAGCGGCAAGATAGCCAGCAAGGTGGGCACCAGTATTGGCATTGCCTTGTACCCGCAGGACGGCGCCCAGGCCGCGGATTTGATGAAAAAGGCCGATAATGCCATGTATAGCGCTAAGCAATCGGGTAAGAACACCTTCCGTTTTTCCACCGTGGAGATTAAGGTGCAGGCCTGATAACGGAGGCGTGCATGAACGAGTGGCCGGTAAAACAGTGGAAAAAAGTGGCGATACAGGGGGCCGCCGGGTCGTATTCCCACATGGCAGCAGGACAGATTTGCCCGCAGGCAGAGGTGATGTTCAACGCCACGTTTGAGGCGGCGCTTGAGGCTGTGGGTAGTGGTGGGGCCGAGGGGGCGGTGATTCCGGTGGAGAATTCCACCATGGGGCGGATACCGGATATTCATCATATTATGCCGCGCACGGACCTGCGTATTTTAGGCGAGCACTATTTGGCGGTTAGGCACTGCTTGCTGGGGGTGAAAGGGGCGAAATTACAAGATGTGAAGCGGGCGCTAAGCCAGCCGCCGGCGTTGGAACAGTGTCGCCGCCGTTTGGTGGAGATGGGGATTGCCGCGGTGGCCGCTGCTGATACCGCCGGTGCCGCGCGCATGGTGGCGGAGGCTGGCGACAAGGCCCAGGCTGCCGTGGCCAGCAGGTTGGCCGCCGAGGTTTATGGCCTGGAGGTTCTGGACGGCAACCTGAACGATGAGGGCCACAACACCACGCGGTTTATCTGTCTGGGGCGTGAGCAGTGGCAGCCGCCGCTGGAGGTGCCTTGTGTGACGACTTTAATTTTTAGGCTGCGGGATGTGCCGGGGGCCTTGTTTAAGGCTTTGGGCGGGTTTGCCACCAACGGGGTGAATTTGACGAAGTTGGAGAGTTATATTTTGGGGGGGAGCTTTAGGGTGGCGCAGTTTTATGCTGATTGTCGCGGCCATGTGGAGAGCGCGGCGATGCGGCAGAGCCTGGAGGAGCTGGGGTTTTTTAGTGAATCGGTAAAGATTTTGGGGTGTTACCCCGCGGCCGGGGAAGAAAAGTAACGGCCAGGGGGTTGTGGTGGGGTGGCCACAGACCCATGTTTGCGTGGATTGACCGGTTGCCGGTAGGCCGGTAGCATGGAGACCATAACGAGGATGAAGCTATGAAAAACAACGTGTTTGCAGACCTGCAGCTGCCGATGCAGCTGATTGGCGCTGCCGATGGTGCCGTGATCGAGGTGGTCCAGGAGCCGGTGATGGACGAGGTGGCCGAGCCGTTTTTTGGCGGTTATGCCGATGATTTTTTAGCAGATATGGGCTTTGACCTGGTGGACGAGCTGCCGGCGCAGAAGCCTTTGAAGGCCAAGCGGGTTTAGCCGCTTGCTGCTGACCACCACACCCTATGTTGAGGGCTATAGGATCCGTAAATACGGGCCCTTAGTGGCCTCGGAGGCGGTGATGGGGACCAACATCTTCCGCGACTTTTTTGCCAAGGTGCGCGATGTGGTGGGCGGGCGTTCCGGCTCGTTCCAGAATGCGCTGGGCGATGCCAGGGAGTTGATTTTGCGGGAAATTAGCCAGCAGGCCGAGCAGGCCGGCTGCAATGCGGTGATCGGCATTGATTTGGACTACGGCGAGATCTCCGGCAGCGGCAAAACGATGCTGATGGTGGCGGTGCAGGGCACGGCGGTGTTTATTGAGCCGGCCTAGCGGAGGGGTGGAATGTAATATGTACGATATTTACCCCCGTGATGGGGGTTATTTTTTGCCAAGGTATTGATCTCTCGTGGTGGGTTGGCACTTCATGGTTGGGAGTGCCGGATAAATTGCTACTTTGTGTTGCAGGGGGTGCGTGCCCCTTAAGCAACAATCTGGAGGATAACCTGATGCAACCGACCCCCCAAGCGTCTGTTTTTGCCGATGCCGAGCATGCCTTGCAGTGGAGCTGCGAAGTATTGCGGCGGCGGCGACTGCCGAAATTGAGCAGTTTATGGAAGGAAGTGAGTGACGAAGCCGACGCGGTGGCGCGGGCCTGGGAAGGAGAAAAAGCGGTGGAGTTGCCGCACGGCGCGGTGGAGCGGCTTGACCTGGCGTTGAAGGTGGAAGGCGCGCTGGATGAACTGGCGCGGGCAGATAGCGAGGCCGCGCGCTTGCTGCGCCTGTGGGCATGGGGCGACTGGGCTGATGAAAAGCGCTTGTGGGCGGCTTTGGCGATGAAGGAAAAATTGCGGCGGCAGGGGGTGCATGTTCGCTTAAGTTACAGGTACTCCACCACCCAGCTGGGCAGGTTGCTGGGGTGCGACCGTGGCACCGCGTGGCGGCGGTTGCAGGTGGCGCTGGAGGGGGTGGGCCGGGTGCTGGTGGCGCGCGGGCTGGTGGTGGTGGCGCCGGTGATGCCCTGGGAAGAGGAGGGGGGACGTGAGGTGCGGCGTGGGGAGTTCAGGTGAGGGGTTGCTTGGGGGTTCTTTAAGGTATACATAAAACCCACGAGAAAGCGTAACTTGGATGTTTGGGCCTGGCCCCGCAACGCCCCGGCGGATGCGGGCAGGAGACCATAACCATGACGGCTCTGACGATACCGAGACTGACGGTTGCAGGTGTGGAAGTGGCGGTGGTGCTGACCGACGCCGCGCTGCCCGCGGACGTGCGGGCGGAGGTGTTGCGGCAGATCAAGGTTAAGTCGCCGCAGACCGTGTTCCTCTCCCCGGTGGGGAGGAAGCGCTACGCGCTGAGCTTTTACGACCGGAAAGGGGCGGAAGCCAGCTTTTACGGTTGTGCGGCGCTGGCGGCGGCGGCTTGCCTGGCGGAACAAAAAGGGGGCCGTGTCTTTGTGGACTTTGTGCCTGACGGCGTGGACTACCCTGTGCAGGCAGGAGCCTGCGTGCGTGGACGTGACTGCGTGTTGAAACGCCCGGTGGGCGGGGTGAAAGACCTGCCCGAAAGCGAGCGCCGCAAGGCAGCCTTGAAGGCTGGGTTGCCGAGCCTCGGCATCATCAAGACCCATGTGACCGCCGACGATGAGCTGGTGGTGTGGGTGGAGAGCGACCATGCGCGGCGGGTCTTCGAGGCGGACGCCGAGCTTATGCGCGACTTCCCCTACAAGGCGTTGCTTGTGCTCTCGCATAATCGCCAGCGCCAGCTGGCGATGAGTACGGCGTGGGAGGCGGACGGCGTTGCCAACGACGCGGTTGCGCGTGCGCTGGCGATCGCCGAGTGGCTGAAGCTGCGCAGGTGGTCTCCTTTTGGAATTGAGTCTGGAGGGGCCCGCGTTGACCTGGCTTGTGAAGATGGCCAGGTGGAAGCCTTGGTGAACTGCGACATGTGGCGGTTGAAGCCGGCGAAGGTTGAAATATGACGAAGGGGCCCGCAGCTTAAAACCGCGGGCCCCGACTTGTTTTTGATGGCACTACGTTATTTTGTGCTTGACTTGCGCAGCAACTTATGCTAGAAATTGATATAGTCGCGCCGAGGTACCCCCTTGGCGCTTTGCTTTTACGGGGTGCATAAAAGGCAGGGCCGTGCTGGCGACAGCACGGCCTTTTGCCGTTGGGAGGTTTGCTACTTATAAGGGAGGTGGAGATGGGCTTGACCAAGAGCGGGTATCAGATGAACCCGAAGACCCTGGAGAGGATCTTAAGCGTGGCCGGGGATGTGACCAACACGGGGTTGAGCCACCGCGCGCTGGCGGCGCGGGCGCGGGTGGGGGTGAGGACCCTGCGCGATTACCTGACCGAAGAAGTGAAGGACCAGATTGAGGCGCGCCTGAAAGGCCGCCCGGTGGAGGCCGACGAGTTGCTGGCAGTGGACCGTGCCATGCTGGCCAAGGCGCGTGCGGGCAGTGTGGCGGCGGCGCGGTTGCTTTATATGAGATTGGGGGCGGTGAAGCCCGAAGAGGCCTCCGTGCCGAGCCTTGAAGAGCTGGAAGCCGAGGTGAAGGCGTTGCGGGAGAAAATACCATTGGAGTGAAAAGGGAAAGGCGGTAAAATGACAAAAATGGCGAAAGTAAATGCGAAACTGGTGAAGTGGGTGCAGTGGGCGGTGGGTGTGCCGCTGGCGCTGGGGTTGGGGTGTTTATGGCAGGCCATGTTCTTTGAGTGGAAGTCGCTTAATTTGCAGTGGATGTATATCCAGCATTGGGTAGGGATAGAAAAGCTCACATGGCTTTTTTAAAACAAGTTATGACGTGGAAATTCCTTGTGGCGGTGTTGGCGGGGAGTGTTCTGGTGCCATTGAGCTTTTTTATTTTGGCGTGGGATTTTATCTTGCGTATGCGGGATGCCGGGTTTTAACCCGGTTTTTTGTTCATCTAGAGGAGAATAGTGAATATGCCAGCCGGTAAAGGACAGCCTTTTGAGGTATCGGTGAGCCTGGATAACATGCGTCAGCAAGCCCAGAAAATTGCGCGCGAGGATTATGGAATGGACGATCCACGGCAACTGGATGCGTTTCAACATGTCTATGTTTCAGCAAAGTTAGCTGACAGCATAGGCAAAGGTGCCGCTAGACTTTTTGGGGATGCAAGAGAAAGATTGGAAGGGATCAACAGGCCGGACTCTCAGGCAGATGTGGTGAACAATGATATTGGATTGCGGGTTCGGCAGGAGGCCGACCTTTACGTTGCTGTCCAGCGCAAGCGCAACCCCGAGCTGACGGACGAGGAAGCCGGAGAACTGCGTGAGAAGTTTTTGCGCGACCGCTCGTGGGGCAGTGTTTTGATGGGAGAATCGATACCTTACCCCACCACACCGGATCAGGAGGCTGAGGCTAAACAGCGTTATGATGAGGAGATGAAAAAGCGCAAAGGGGAGGTGTTTGCCTCGCCTTATGCCAAGGGAGACTGGTAAAACAAGGAGAACGGAATGGATGACAGGCAGCGCAGGCGGTGGCTGGCGCGGGCGGTGCAGGAGGTGCGGGGGGACCCGCTTTTTTGGTACCGTCCGCATGCCAGGCAGAGGGACTTCCATGCCGCCGGAGTAGCGGCGAAGGAGCGGTTGTTTTTGGCCGGTAACCGTGTGGGCAAGACCTTGGCCGGGGCGTGTGAGCTGGCCTTCCACCTGAGCGGGCGTTACCCCGCATGGTGGCGCGGCGCGCGCTTTGGCAGCCCCGTGCGTGCCTGGGCCGCCAGTGTGACACGCGAGATGACGCGCGACATTTTGCAGGAGGTTTATTTGGGGTCGCAGGGGGTGATCCCGCAGCGGTTGGTGCTGGGGGTGACGATGAAGAGCGGGTTGAGCGGCGCGGTGGACGTGGTGCAGGTGCGGCATGTGAGCGGCGGCAAAAGTGTGCTGGCGTTTAAGAGCTTTGACCAGGGGAGGGAGAGCTTCCAGGGCACGGCGCGCGAGGTTATCCACCTGGATGAAGAACCGGAGATTGGTGTTTATGAAGAGTGTTTGTTGCGAACCTTAACCGTGGGAGGGCATGTGATGTTGACGATGACGCCGTTGAACGGGTTGACCGAGATGGTGCGGCATTTCAGCGAGAGTTCTCGGCTGGAAGGCAAGGCGGTGGTGCAGGCCGGGTGGTGTGACGCCCCACACCTGGAAGAAGATGCCGTGGCGCGGTTGCGCAAAAGCCTGCGGCCCTTTGAGGTGAGGGCGCGCGAGTTTGGTGAGCCCAGTGTGGGGAGGGGGCGGGTTTATCCGGTTGAGGAAAGTGAGATCGCGGTGCCGCGGTTTGACATCCCCAAAGATTGGCGCTGGTGCGTGGGCGTGGACTTTGGTTGGGCCAACCCCACCGCTGCGGTGTGGTTGGCGCATGATGTGGCGCGCGATGTGGTTTATGTGGTGGATGCTTATTGCGCGAGTGAGAGGATCCCCGCCGAGCATGCGGCGGAGATTTTGCGCAGAGGGGCGTGGATACCCGCTGTGTGCGACCCCGCCGGGCAGGCAGTGGGGGCGCGCGACGGGGCCAGTTTGGTGGAGGGTTATGCTGCTGCGGGGGTGAATTTTTCGCTGGCGGAAAACGCGGTGGAGGGTGGCCTGATGCAGGTGCTGGAGCGCATGCGCAGTGGGCGCTTGAAGGTGTTTGCGGATTTGTTGCCGTGGTGGCATGAGTTCCGCCTTTATGCCCGCGATGCCAAGGGCCGTGTGGCCAAGCGCGATGACCACCTGATGGATGCCACCAGGTATGCGTTGGTGAGCGGGTTGGCGTTGGCCAGGGCCGAGGGCGAGTTGCGCAAGGTTGAGAGGCCAAGGGCGAAGTTGAGTGACTGGCGAACGGTTTAGACCGTAACCCGTGACCCGTAATCTGTAACCAGTGAGGAGACCTGAGATGAGACTGCGAGGGGAGTATATCTATGCCAGTGCCGGCCGGATGAGGCCGGTTTTTTTGTGCCCGGAGTGTGCGGTGGCCCGCTTTAGTTTGAACAAGCATGCCGGCGATGAGGTGCGTGTGCAGGTGAGCCATGATCCGCCCGAGCAGTTGCGCAGGGGCGGGGCACAGTGGCTGGATTTTGAGGGGGGCGAAGGTGGTGGTGTGCATGGCGCCACCGCGTTGCGCGTGGTGATTGGCCGCTTGGACGGCTGGGTGACTTTGGTGTTGGAACAGGAGAGCGACAATGATGGATGCGAATGATAACGCGGCAGTGCTGGGGAAAGTGAAGGGGTGGTTTGAGGCGGCGGTGACATCTACCGCCTACGCCACCTGGCGGGCGGAGGCACGCACCGCCTGGGACTTTTACGACGGCAACCAGTGGACCGCCGAGGAGGCGAGCAAGTTGGCGGAAAATGGGCAGGCGGCGATTGTGATCAACAAGATTGCCGCCAAGGTGGATAACCTGGCAGGTGGTGAAGTGGTGGGCCGCACGCGGGTGGTTTACAAGAGCCGCAGCGGCGATGCGCAGGAGGAGGATGCCGCGCGGGTGTTGACCGACCTGGCGCTTTATGTGGCCGAGCGTGGTGACCAGGCGCTGGAGATAAGCAATGTGTTCCGCGCCGGGTTGGTGGCCGGTATTGGGTGGCTGGACATTGGTGTGCAGGAGGCCGGGGAGGGGGCGCAGATCTTTGCCCGCGCCGAGGATGAATTTAGCGTGGTGTGGGACCCGATGGCACGGCGCATGGACTTTGCCGATGCGCGCTTTGTGGCGCGCGAGCGTTGGATGGATGAGGGTGAGGTGCGTGGGTTGTTCCCCGACCAGGCCGATCAGGTGTTGGTGCAGCTGAGCGGCAATGGCGGGCTGGGCGCTGCGCTTTACGGCATTGGCAGGGCCGGGCGCGGTAGCGAGATGGGGTATTTTGACCAGCAGCGGCAACTTTTCCGCCTGGTGGAGGTGCAGTACAAGGATCCGGCCAGGCAATGGCGCGTGCGCCTGGCAGACGGCCGCCTGGTGACCACCTTTGAGCGCAAGGAGACCAAGGTGCCCGGTGCGGTGGTGGAAGAAGTGAATGAGGTGCCGCGGGTGATGGTGGCCTACTTTGCAGGTGATGTGCTGCTGGACAACCGGCCGCTGAGTTATCGCCACAACCGCTTTACGTTGGTGCCGTTTGTGTATAAGCGCCAGCGCAAGGACGGGCGGCCCTACGGCCTGGTGCGGGCAACGCTGGACCCCCAGCGCGAGTTGAACAAGCGCAGAAGCAAGGCGATGCATTTGCTGAGCACCGCGCAGGTGATTGCCGATGTGGATGCGGTGGATGACCCCAATGTGCTGGCGCGGGAAGCGGCGCGGCCGGATGGGATCATCTTGAAAAAGAGCGGCAAGGATTTGCGCATTATCCGCAACACCGACCTGGCGGTGAGCCAGGTGAATGTGATGGAGCAGGCGGGCAAGGATATCCAGGAAGCGATCGGCGTGTTTGATGAGAGCATCGGCAAGCAGAGCAATGCCACCAGCGGGGTGGCCATTCAGCAGCGGCAGATGGCCGGCAGCCTGAACCAGATGTTTGCCTACGACACCCTGCGGTTGGTGAAGAAGCAGCTGGGCGAGCAGGTGTTGGGGTTGATGCGGCAGTTCTTTACCCAGGAGATGGTGATCCACATTACCGACCAGTTTGGGGCCGGGCGGCAGATCGCGCTGAACGCGCCGGTGCTGGACGAGCATGGCAAAGCGGTGAAGGGCGAGGACGGCGAAGTGTTGAGGGTGCCGGACCTGGCCAGTGCCGAATTTGACGTGGTGGTGGAAGAAGTGCGCGATGTGAGCAGCGCCCGCGAGATGGAGGCCCAGCAGTTGCAGTTGCTGGTGCAGGCCGGGGTGCCGGTGCCGCCGGAAGTGTTGGTGGAGGCAAGTGGCGTGCGGAATAAGGAGGTTATTCTGGCCGCGTTGAGGGCCAGTAAACAGTGAACAGTCAACAGTGAACAGTGAAGGGGATGGGGATGATGAAGTTTAATTTTGGCAGCCGTTACGGGCAGGATGGCAACCCCAACGGGGTGGGCTCGAAGCTTGAAAAGTTACGGCAGCATTTGAAGGAATTGGCCCGGCGCAGCAAGCCCGGTGCGACACAGGTTGGCGGCGGCCCCGCGACGGCGAATGAAACCATTACCGACGATGGGGGCATACCGGCCAATAAAGCGGAGAGTATTCTCCATGACGAGGCGCTGGTGCGCGATGCGCTGGCGTTGTTTGGTGTGGACTACAACGGGTTGATTGCCATGCAGACGGCAGACGGTAGCCCCAGTGTTTACGCCCAGGCGGTGCAGGCCAACCCCGCGTTGAATGCGGAGGTTGCGGGTGCTGCGCAGCCGGTGGTGGCGGCGTTGAAGGTGGCGATGGGCTTTAAGCCGGTGGCCGACTTTACGGCGAAATACGGGACGACGCCGGAGGACATTAAGGCCGCTATTAAGGCCGAGATGGAAGCCGAAGCCAAGGGCGGCGAAAATGCCGTGCCGGTGAGAAAGCAGGCGGCGGCGCCGGTATTTTCCACCCAGGGAGGGGCGCGCAGTGTGGCGGCGCCCACGAAGAAGGCGGCCGGTTTGAAGGATGTGTTTGGCCGTTAGTGAACAGTTAATAGTGAACAGTGACCAGTGAACAGTGACTGGTGTGCCGCCGGGAGGCGGTTTTTTTAATGAACGAAAGAGAACATGAATGACGACGTTTGTACCGACGATCGACACCACGCATGGCGTGAGTGCCGAGCAGTGGAGCAATGAGGTGTTTGCCGAGTATCTCGGCCAGAACCCGTTCTTCACCTTTATGGGCACCGGGAGCGGTAATATCATCCAGGTGAAAGAGGAACTGACCAAGGCGCCCGGTGATGCCATTACCGTGCAGCTGCGGGCCAAACTGAGTGGTGCCGGCGTGAGCGGCAACACCGTGTTGAAAGGGGCTGAGGAAGACCTGGTGTTTTACGACCAGCGCCTGGTGGTGGACACCCTGCGCCATGCGGTGGCCCTGCGTGGTGAGATGAGTGAAAAGCGTGTGGCCTTTGACCTGCGCAACCAGGCCCGTGAAGCCCTGGTGGACTGGGCGGCCGACAAGCTGCGCAGTGACATTGTGACCGCGCTGACCGATACCAGCAGCGGCCGTGATCGCAGCCGTTACCTTTACGGTGCCACCGACGGCAACTGGAACGCCACGCACGCCACCGCGCTGGCCAACGTGGATGCCACCAACGATAAGCTGACCACCACGGCAATTAGCAAGGCCAAGCGCAAAGCGTTGCTGGAAGGCGACCGCAAGGTGCGCCCCTTTATGCTGAAGGATGGCAACAAGGTGGAAGAGGTATATGTGCTGTTTGCACATTCATACGCGGTGCGCGACCTGCTGGCGGATGCCGACTTTAAAGCGCTGAACACGTACATTCCGACCACCTTTGGCGACAGCGTGCTGGTGCATGGGCAGCGCTATAAAGGCATGTGGGACGGGGTGATGATCTTTGAAACCGAGATGCCGTTGGTGAGCGGCGCCGGGGCGGGCAGCATTGACGTGGCCCACAACGTGTTGTGCGGCGCGCAAGCCTGCGCACTGGCCTACGGCAAGCGCACCAACTACAAGGAAGACATTGATGACTACGGCCACCAGAACGGCTTTGCCATTGATGAGATCCGCGGTGTGGACAAGCTGGTGTTTAACAGCGTTGACCACGGTGTTGTGCACCTGTTTACGGCTGGTGTGGCTGACTAAGTGAAAGCCTAAGGCTGTGAGGGAAGGGGGCTTATGCCCCCTTCTTTTTGTTTTGGAAATTTGGAGGATGGCGGGATGGATGTGAACGGCATACGCGACCGGATTGTGGAATTGAGCCACGACACCGCCGTGGACGGCGAAGTGGAAAGCAAGGCCATTGGCTGGCTGAATGCGGCCTACCACGAGTTGATGGACGAAGTGGTGGCTTATCTTCCGCCCAGTTTGCAGCGGCTGGAAAGTGTGAGCACCAGTATTGCCGGAACGGTGACGTTGGCGAGCACGCCCTACCGCACTTTGCGTGTGGTGGACAAAGGCACAGGCACAAGCCTGGAAGTGGTGAGCCCGGCAGTTATTTTGGATGTGGACCCGATGGGAAATGCCAGCGGCAGCCCGCAGCGGTGCACGGTGGATGGGGCGGTGCTGACGGTGCATCCGGCCGGGGTGGCGAACCTGAGCGTGCTGTATGTGCCCGCGGTGAGCGACCTGGCGGAAGATGGCAGCGAGGCGAGCATTTTGCTGCCCAAAGCCCACCACCACGCACTGGTGTGGGGTGGCATGGTGTGGAGCAGCCTGTTTGAGCGCGGGTTTGGCACCCAGGGCGAGCTGCTGCTTTATCAGCGCAATTGGGCGGAGGCGAAAGAGCGGGTGAAGCTTTCACTATTGACCAACACCGGTGAGGTGTTGCGGGTTGAGCCCTATGCCTTGGTTTGAAGGAGATGGAAAATGAAGAGCGATTTGAGCACGGTGGTGGCGCCCTTCCCCAACGGGTTGATGAGCACAGCGCGCAGCGCGCTGACCATGCCCAGCACCTTTGCGCGTGAAGTGCGCAACATGTTGATGGGCAGCGATGGCGCCGGCAGCAAGCGCAACGGTGTGGTGCGTGTGGGCGATGCCCTGGATGGTGAAGCGATTGTGGCGGTGACCGGCTTTATGGCCAGTGGCGGATACCAGCTGCTGGTGGTGAGCGATGCGGGGAAGATTTATCGGCAAGATGGTGATGGCTGGGAGGAGATTTACAGCGGCCTGGACCCCAGTGGGGCGGTGCGCACGGTGAGCTTTGCCGGAAAGCTGCTGCTGTGCAATGGCGTGGATGATGTGCTGGCCTATGACGGTGCAAGTTGGAGCGTGGTTGCGACCATGGTGACAGATGTTGCGGCGGGGTTGGCCTATGTTGGGGCGGCGCAGTTTTCCATTGAGAGCGATGAGGTGTTCTACCCGGTTGGGAGCACCGTGCGGGCGACGCTGGACAGCGGTGAGGTGACGGCGCTGGTGAGCGCTGTGAGCACCAGTGCTGGTGTGGTGACGGTGACGCTGGACGCGGGGGTGCTGGACAGCACGTTGAGTGCCGTGGCTTTTACGGTGAAGCCGCCGAGGGTGGCTTATCTGGCCGTGGCGCATGACCGCTTGTGGGGCTTTGGCACCGGGGCGCCCAGCCGTGTGATGAGTGGTGATGTGGACAGGTTGCGGGTGTATTACACGTTTGGGGTGAACGACCACACCGCGTGGCCGGATACCGAAACCGGCGTGGTGCCAAGCATTAACCTGGCCGATAAGGCCGGTGTGGCCGATGAGTTGATGGCGATGGCGGTGAAGGATAATATTACCGTGTTTTTGGGGCGCCACCAGATGCAGTTGTGGACCGGCAGCGTGCCGGATGCGGAGGGGGATTTTGCGTGGAGCAAGACTATTCCGCTGGGGGTGATGCACCGCGATGCGGTGCTGGAGCTGCCCAACGACCTGCTGTTTTTTACGCGCGGGGGGGCGCGGACCCTCTCGCGCACGGTGCAGACCGAGCAGCTTGATGTGAGCGATGTGGGGGCCGAGCTTGACCCGACAGTGACCGAGCTGGTGGCGGCGGTGATGGCGGATGACGAACTTTACCGGCGGGTGGTGCCCATGCACCACGACGTGCAAGGTTGGCTGGGAGTGGCGATGAGTGACCGCACGCTGGTGTGGCAGGTGGGCGCCTTTGGCAAGGGCTGGGTGGTGTTTGATGGAGCCTTTGCGGGGGTGAGCGGTGCGCATACGGCGCCCAGCGGGGTGCTTTATCTGGCCAAGGGAGGCCAGCTTTATGCCTATGACGAAACGGTGTGGAGCGATGACGGCGAAGCGGTGCAGACGCGTTGGTGGTTGCCGTGGCTGAGCCCAGGCAAAGGCAAGCGTTGGGCCGGAAAGTATGTGGAGTTGCTGGTGGCGCCGGGCAGCAAGCCGACGCTGACGGTGAGGCGTTACCGCGATTACGACGAAGCCAACCCGGCGGTGATGAGTTTGCTGCCGCCCAGTGTGCCCGACCTGTGGGACACCAGCGAGTGGGAAGAAGGGTTGTGGGACAGCAGCGAAACGGTGTTGCCGGTGGCGCGGGACCACGTGGTGGCGGAGGCTTTGGCTTATGCGGTGGAGAGTGGCTCCACCGACGGGCCGCTGACGCTGTTTGGATTGAAACTATATGGAGTGGCTGAGCAATGACGACGAAATATCAACGGCCGAGCGGCGATTACAGCGGCGCAAGCGGTTTGGCCAACCGCAGCAAGTACCGTGACGATTCCACCGCTGTGCCGAAGCGGGCGATATCCTCGACCAAGGTGGATGGCGACATGAACTATGTGGTGGATGCGCTGAATGCGATCGATGAGGCCAGCGGCTCGCGCAGCAGCATTGCCGAGCGGTTGAATGTGGCTTTGAACAGTGACGGGACGTTGAAGTTCTCGACCGCCGGGGCGCTGGACGAGTGGATTGTGCAGGCAGGCGCGGGCACCCTGGCGCGGGTGAGTGACAGTGCGTTTAGCATGAGTGGTGGAGATTTTACCGCCATTTACCGTGCCAACCGCCGCGTGCAGGTGACGGTGAGCGGTGTGCCGCTGATGGGGGATGTGGTGAGTGCCGCTTATGCCGGTGGTTTGACCACCGTGACCCTGACCGGGCTGGTGGACGAAAGCGGGGCCGCCGCGGTGATTGCGGCGGCGCCGACCCAGGTGGGTTACGGGCCGGTGACCAGTGGCAGGTTGGGCAACATGCCGCGCCGCAGTGATGGTGTGGTGGTGGCCGGGGCAAGTGTGGATTACAGCTTGCAGGCAGACAGCAACGACCTGGTGGTGCTTTGCGCCGGCAGCGAGGTGGCGCGGATTAATACCGCCGGGGTGAGCGGCCTGGCCGCCGCCAGTGTGGACACCGCGCAGCTGACCGGCGGCCTGCTGAGCCTGCTGACCATGCCTGCCGGAGCGGTGATGCCCTTTGCCGGCGCCAGCGCGCCCAGCGGCTGGTTGATGTGCTACGGCCAGAACGTGAGCCGCACCACCTATGCGGGCTTGTTTGCGGTGGTGGGGACCGCCTTTGGTGCGGGGGATGGTTCCACCACCTTTACGTTGCCGGACTTGCGCGGGCGCAGTGTATTCGGCACCGATAACATGGGCGGCACGGCAGCCAGCCGGGTGACCAGCGGGGTGAGCGGTATTAACGGCAGCAGCCTGGGTGCCAGCGGGGGCAGCCAAAGCATGCACCAGCATACCCACACGGTAACCGACCCCGGGCACGCGCACGGGCAGACCAGTACTTCTACCGCGAGTTTTGGTGCGCAGCTTTACAAGTGGAATGGGTCTTCCGGGGGGTATAAGTCGTGGGATAATTCGCAGACCACCAACTCTAGTGCCGACCCTTCCAACACGGCGGTGGCCACCACCGGGATAGGCCTTGCCAACAGCGGCAGCGGCAACAGCCAGAACATGCCGCCCGCCCTGATGTTGAACTACGTGATTAAAACCTGAGGTGGATGATGAAAAATTGTGAGGTGATGGCGCTGGGGCGTGCGCATTGGCCTGAGTTGTATCGGCTGATGGTGGCCAGGAACTTCCCCGACGTGCCGGACAGGTATGACAAGGCCAAGCCGTATTTTGAAAAATCCAGCCTGTACGGATTGCTGCACGGCAGTGAGCTTGCCGCGGGCTTTGTGTTTGGCGAGGCGGAGGAGGGGATTGCGTTCTTTGATGTGATCTGCCGTGCCAACAGCCAGGGCATGTGGGCCACGCCGGGAGTGTTGAGAGAGTTGTTCAGGCTGGCTTTTGAGGTGTTGAAGTTGCGCTGCGTGTGGGTGCAGCCGAAGAACAAGAAGGCCCTGCACGCTGCGTTGCAGGCAGGCTTTGTGCCCGCCACCGCGCTGGATGTGAAGGAGCCGATACTGGCAATGACGCCGCGCACCATGCCGCGGCGCTTGAAGAGCAAACAGGAGGACTAGAACGATGGGAAGTATTTTTGGCAGTGTGAAGCAGCCCAGTGCCCCGCCCGCCCCGCCGCCAAGCACCTTGCGCGACGAGGTGAACGGGGTGGAGCAGGTGCCGGTGACAAACGCCGACGGCAGCGTGACCTATGTGACAAAGAGCATACCCCTGACCGCTGACCAGCAGGCGCAAAAGGACGAGCTGGATAAAATTATGCAGGACAGTTTGGCGCAGATCCAGGAGCTTTCTGCCACCGGGTATACGCCCGATGCCGACACGCAGAAGGTGCTGGACCAATGGCAGGGGGTGCAGGAGAAACTGCTGGCAGACCAGGCGCGCGCACGGACACAGCAAGAGGAGCAGAGTTTGGCGCAGCGCGGGTTGAGCGATTCATCCGCCGCGTTGGAGGTGCGCCGGAAGCGCAGCCTGGACCAGCAGACAACCGAACAAAACCTGCAGCTGCAAAAAGATGAGCTGGCCAACCAGGTGCGCAGCGACAAGTTGGCTTTGCAGCAGAACTTGTACAACCTGGCGTCTTCCACCAACAGCGTAAACGCAGCCAAGACCCAGCAGGCAGCGACGCAGCAGCAAAGCCAGATGAGCGCGATGAACCTGCAACGGCAGGCGAGCCTGCTGGATTATTACAACGCGCAAGGCAGCGGGGGCACCGCCTTTGGCAATGCCTTTGGCGGCGGCCTGGGACGAACCCTGGGCGGCACCGTGGGAACAGCGCTGGGCGGCCCGGTGGGCGGCGTGGCGGGCACGCTGCTTGGCAGCCTGTTTGGACGATAGGGAGGAAAAGCCATGAATGAAGTGAAAAACCAGGCGGCGGCCAAGATGACCGTGGCGCAATGGCGCGACGAAGTTTATCGGCCATGGAAGGA
This sequence comes from Pseudomonadota bacterium, assembly GCA_016125035.1. GTDB lineage: Bacteria > Pseudomonadota > Alphaproteobacteria > UBA2136 > UBA6156 > RFNJ01. The sequence continues at coordinate 50,883 of WGMN01000002.1, read as the reverse complement.
AAGTGTGGTGGCATACCTGCAAGAGCAGCAGGGGAACATGGAGAAAATAAAGAACAACGCCGAGAGCCTGCAAACGATAGTGGGCCTGCTGCTGGACGGAAAAAACCGCCAGGCGATGATGGCCTGGAATGCCTTGCAGCTGCACCCCAAGCTGGTGGACCTGCAGTTGAGCGGCGACGGGCAAGCCTTGACGCTAAAGGCAAGTGACGGCCATGTGCAGGTGCTGCGCATGGATGACCTGATTAAGGAGTTGGAGTCTCTGCTGGGAAGCGGAGCTGCGCCGGCTGCCGCGCCGGGAGGAAATTAGTCTTCCTTGGCTTGGTCGAGCAGGCGGTTTTTGATGTCTTCGGCGAGTTTTTTATCGGCCTCCGGGTCGGTCTTCTCGTTGGTGACGAGCTCGCCGAGAAGGTTTTGCCAGTCTTCCTCCTGCGATTGGGGGAAGATGCGTTGGTCGAGGTAGATCTCCCAGAAAAAGGCGACCTCGTTGGAGAGGCGGGGATCGATGATGGATTGGCGCTGGTAGCCGAGGATGGCGGTATCGTGCAGCGAAATGATGACCTGCTTGCGCGTGTGGTAGGCCAGGTTGCCGCGGTAACCGCGGCCGAGCACGGCCTCGAGCATGGCGTAGAGATCTTCCTCATTCTGCACCAGGCCGGGTTTGCAGCGGACATCGTGCGGGACGAGGTAGCCGAAGCGGGTGATGAGGTCGGCAGTGGCGGGGGGGAAGTCGAAGTCGATTTCCTCTCCGTGCCGGGTGAGCAGGATGTTGTAGCGCTGCGGCGTAAGCGGCGCAGTGGCGGTAATGGTTTTTTCCACGCCTTCAGGCTGGCCGGGTTTGCTTGAGCTCATGGGTTCAACTTAGCTGTTGCCCAGCCGTCAAGCAAGACAACTGCCCGTATAACAAGCGAAAGTGAATGACATGGATGTGGAAGGAATTGTGGAAGAGCTGCGCGCGATACGCGGCGACATTGCCCAATTGCGCGAGGATATGGGGCATTACCGCGGCTTTGTGGTGGGCGCGGCGTGGGGGCTCTCGGCCCTGGCGGGAGCGGTTGGGTTTATCTGGGGTATTTTGAAAGGGTAGGATGATGCGAGTGATTACCAAGCATATTATCCACTGCAGTGATAGTACGCACGGCGATGTGGCGGAGATAAGGCGCTGGCATATTGCGCGCGGGTGGCATGACATTGGCTACCATTTTGTTATCCGCACCGATGGCGAGATTGAGGTGGGGCGCACCCTGGATGTAGTGGGCGCTCACTGCGAAGGGCATAACCTGGACAGTGTGGGCACCTGCCTGGTGGGGGTTGACCAGTTTAGCGCGGGCCAGTTTGCTGCGTTGAAGCGCGTGCATGCCATGTTGGCGGGGATGTTCCCCGGCATTGCTTTTTATGGGCACCGGGACTTCAACCCCCACAAGACCTGCCCCAACTTTGAGGTGCGGGAGGTGTTGCCGTGAACGCGATTGCTTATCTGGTGCCTTTACTGGCCGGGCTGATTGAGGTGTTCAGGAGCCGCAAGGCCGATGTGGCCAAGGACAGTGGTGTGAGCGAAACGGTGGTGGGCAAAGTGGGAGATGCGGTGGAGGCCTACCTGATGAAAGACGAAAAGGCCATGCAGGTGCTGATGGGCGAAATAGACAAGGCACGTGAGCACGACACCGCGATGAACAGTGTGCCGATGCCGCCGGTTGTGAACCTGTGCCGGGGCATGGTGCGGCCGGTGATTACCTTTACCGCATTTCTCTGGTACGTGTATGCGCGGGTTGCGGGCATTGACCTGGGGGCTGAAGATTATGCGATTGTGGCCGGGATTTTGGCCTTTTGGTTTGGTTTCCGCCCGTTTGAAAAGGGGGGAAGGGCCTAAGCGGCAAGGGGGCCACAGGGGGAAGGGGGATTGAAAAAGCTGCGGTAGCTTTTGCCAAGTGTGTTCCGCTATGTTAGACGTTAGCGCTAACGAAACAAAACCAAGAAGTTGCCGGAGAACACACACCCATGGTTGCCCAGCAGGCTGAGATGGAGGACATCATCTCCTCAATCCGTACCACGCTGGCCGAGGAAACTGCCAAGGTGGGCGGCGGGAGCAAAGACTTGATTGATGCAGCGGCCGAACAAGATGACGTGCTTGAATTGACCTCGGAGGAAATGGTGGAAGTGCCGGCTTCGGTGCCCGCCAAAGCTGAGGAAGCAGGTGAGGATGACCTGGTGGATATTGCCGCCTTTGCCAGCAGCGGTGAGGCTAAAGTTGCCGATGCCCAAAAAGTGAATGCCGCCCAGGAAGACTTGTTGGGAGAGAACCCGCCAGCGCCCACGGAAGCCGCGCCCGCCCCTGAGCCCAAGGTTGAGGTTGCCGCGCCCCAGGAAGAGCCCAAGCCGCAAGCGCCAACCGCGGAGGCCGCCCCCCAACCTGCGGAAAAGAAAGAGGCGCCTGCCCAAGGCGGGGAAAGTGCCGACGAGTTTGATAAACTTCTGGCGCAGATTTCTCAGGACCAGGAAAAGACCTTGGCCGCCGCGGAAGAGCAAAAGAAAGCTTTGCTGGAAGATGATGATGTTGAGCAGGTTGTTGAAGCCAGTGCCGCGCCTGTAGAGCTTAAGCCCACCAATGGAGCGGCGGTGAGTGCCCAAATGATGGACAGTGTGGAAGGCATGAAGGTAGCCTTGCCGGCGGAGATATTGGCGATGGCGTTACGCCCCTTGGTGCAGGAGTGGCTGCAAGAGCACCTGGCGGATGTGGTGAACGGGCTGGTGAAGGAAGAAATCACCAAACTTTCGCAGAATTAGCCCAAAATTATAGGGGCTTAGCTCTAAAATACTTGCGTTTGTGGCGTGAAATCGGCTAATTTGGCCCTGTTTGACGCGCTTTTAAGGAGCCCCGCATGTTAGAGACCCGTTACGACTTTGCCGCCATTGAACCGCGCCTGGGTGAGACCTGGGAGAAAAATGGCTGTTTTACCCCCCCCCTGGATGGGCGCGATGCGTTTGCGGTGATGATGCCGCCGCCGAATGTGACGGGGACGTTGCACCTGGGCCATGCGCTGGACAACACCCTGCCGGATATTCTGGTGCGCCGCGCGCGCATGCAGGGCAAGGCCGCCCTTTACCAGCCCGGTACCGACCACGCCAGCATTGCGGTGCACGTGGTGCTTGAACGCCAATGGGCTAAGGAAGGCAAGACGCGCTTTGATTTTGGCCGCGAAAAATTTATGGAAAAGGCGTGGGAGTGGAAAGACCACTCGGCGGGCGTGATTACCAGCCAGCTGCGCAGGTTGGGCATCAGCTGTGATTGGGGCAATGAGCGCTTTACCATGGACATGGCTTATAGTGCGGCGGTGAATAAGGTTTTTGTGGATTTGCATGAACGCGGATTGATTTATCGCGGGCAGCGGCTGGTGAACTGGGACCCCAAGATGCAGACCGCGGTGAGCGACCTTGAAGTGAAACACAAGGAGGTGAACGGGCACCTTTGGCATGTGCGCTACAAATTTGCAGACGGCTTTAAATACAAAGGGCAAGACGGCGTGGAGATTGCCACCACCCGGCCGGAGACGATTTTGGCGGATGGGGCGTTGGCGATCCACCCCGAAGATAAGCGTGCCAAGGATTTGGTGGGCAAGCATGTGCTGGTGCCGGTGATCGGGCGGAGGATTGAGATTATCGCGGATGAGATGGTGGACCCGGAGTTTGGCAGCGGGTTGGTGAAGATCACCGCCGCGCATGACTTTAACGACTTCGGGTTTTATCAGCGGCATAAGGGGGAGCATGATATTCCGCTCATCAACCTGCTGACGCCGGATGGCAAGATGAACGAGAACTGCCCGAAAGAGTATGTGGGCATGGACCGTTTTGCGGCGCGGAAGAAGATCGTGGCCGACCTGGACGGCCTGGGCCAGCTGATGAAGGTTGAAGACCATGTGCATAACGTGGGGCATGCCGAGCGTGATGACACCATTTTGGAGCCGTACCTGACCTACCAGTGGTACGTGAAGGGCGAGCCCCTGGCCAGGAAGTGCCTGGAAGCCGCGGACAAAGGCGACGTGACCTTTGTGAATGCGCGGGATGAGAAGGTTTATCGGCATTGGCTGGAGAACATCCAGGATTGGTGCATTAGCCGCCAGTTGTGGTGGGGGCACCGCATACCGGCCTGGTACAAGGGCGATGAGATTTACGTGGGTGAGCAGGCGCCCAAGGGTGAGGGCTGGGTGCAGGATGAGGATATTCTCGACACCTGGTTTTCAAGCGCCTTGTGGCCTTTTGTGACCCAGGGCTGGCCGAATGGCGGTGAGCGGTTGGGGGCGTTCTACCCCGGCAAGGTGATTATGAATGGGCGGGATATTTTGTTCTTTTGGGATATCCGCATGATGATGATGGGGCTTGAATTGACGGGGAAGGCGCCCTTTGGTGCGATTTTTACCCACGGCTTGATCTTGGATGAACACGGCCAGAAGATGAGCAAAAGCAAGGGCAACGTGGTTGACCCGATGGAGCTGATTGAACAATTCGGCAGTGATGCTTTGCGGCTGACGATGGCGACGATTTCCAGCAGTGAAGATATGCGTTTTGGCATCAGCAAGGTGGAACAGAGCCGTAACTTCTGCACCAAGCTTTGGAATGCCGCGCGGTTTATGGGGATGCAGGACATCCGCCACCGCATGGAGGATGAAAAAGCGTTTGACCCAATGGCGGTGAAGCACGTGGTGAACCGCTGGGTGCTGGGTGAGCTGAAAGCTTTGTGCGAACAGGTGGATAGGCACCTGGATGCTTATGAATTCAACCAGGCGGCGCAGCTGGTTTACCAGTTTACCTGGGGCACCTGGTGTGACTGGTATCTGGAGTTGACCAAGCCCTTGCTGGGTGAGGGCGCCGACAATGCGGTGAAGGCCGAGACCAAGGCGGTGGCCGGTTGGGGATTTGAGAAGCTGCTGCGTGTGTTGCACCCGTTTATTCCCTTTATTACCGAGGAGTTATGGCAGCACCATGTGGTGGCTGAGCAGCGGCAGTTTTTGATGCTGCGGGCGTGGCCGCATTATGCGGCGTGGCCGGTGGATGCCGAGGCCAAGCGCAAGGTGGACCGTTTGGTGGCCGTGGTGGGCGCGATACGCCAGGCGCGGACGATGAATAAGTTGAGCCCGAAGGCCGAGCTGAAGGTGTTTGCGCGCGGCGTGGCGGGGGATGTACTGGCTGATCTGCAAGGGGAAATTACCTTGCTGCGGGCGGTGGCGGGGGTGAGCGAGCTGGCCACCCGCGAGGCGCCTGCAGGTGTGGGCGAGGCGGTGGCGGTGGTGGAGGGGGGAGAGTACATTCTGCCGCTGGAAGGGTTGGTGGACATGGCTGCGGAACGCGGCAGGCTGCAACGGGAGTTGGACAAACAACGCCAGGAGATGGAGAAGATCAACGGCTTGCTGGGCAACCCGAACTTTGCCGCGCGGGCGCCCGCCGAAGTGTTGGAGACCAACCGTGCGCGTATGGCTGAACTGGCTGAAAACGTGGGCAAACTTGAAGCCATGTTGGGCAAGTGATGGGGGCGGTGGAGAATTTGTTCTTTGATTTCAGGGCCCATGTAAGGGCCGCGGTGCTGCGGATCGCTGCGGATAAGGGCATAACAGCGGCCGACCTTGGCGCGCTGGTGGTGGAAGCCCCGCGCGAGGAGGCCCACGGCGACCTGGCCACCAACGCGGCGATGGTGCTGGCCAAGAAAATGGGGATGGCGCCGCGCGCGCTGGCCGACCTGCTGGTGCCGGAGTTGCAAAAGTACGAAGCGGTGGATGCGGTGGAGGTGGCCGGGCCGGGGTTTATCAACTTTAGGCTTAAGACCGGGAGCTTGCTGGCGCAGGCGCGGGCGGCGGTGGAGGCTGGCGGGGATTATGGCCGGGTGGATGTATCTGGCGGGCGCAAGGCGCTGGTGGAATATGTGAGCATTAACCCGACCGGGCCTATCCACGTTGGGCACGGGCGCAATGCGGTGTTTGGCGATGTGATCGCCAGCCTGCTGGAAAAGGGTGGGTTTGAGGTATGGCGGGAGTATCTGGTGAACGACGCCGGCGGGCAGATACGGGTGTTGGTGAAGAGCCTGGCGGCACGTTACCGCCAGTTGTTTGGCGAGCAGGTGGAGGTGCCTGCGGACGGTTACCCCGGAGAATACCTGGTGGAGATTGCGCACAAGCTGAAGGCGCAAGACGGTGACAAATGGCTGAAGGTGCATGACGAGGAAGAGTTGATGCGCGGGTTGCGGCAGTTTGCCGTGGACAGCTGCCTGGCGATGATCAAGGCCGATATTGTGACGTTGGGTATCCACTTTGACCGTTACTTTAGTGAATATGAGATGCACCAGACCGGCGCGATGAAGGACGTGGTGCAAATGCTGCGCGACAAGGGCTTTGTGCATGAAGGCACCCTGCCGCCGCCCAAGGGCAAGGACGGCAAGGTGGCGGCAGGTTATGTGCCGGTGGAGCTGACGCTCTTCAAGGCCAGTGAGTTGGGGCTGCCGGAAGACCAGGCGATTTACAACCGTGCCGGGGTGCCGACCTACTTTGGCCAGGATATTGCTTACCATTACGACAAGTTGAAGCGTGGTTACGACCTGCTGGTGACGGTGATCGGCGCCGACCAGGCCGGGGCCTTTAAGCCGCTGGCCAAGGCGATTGAAGTGTTGACCGGGCGGGCCGACATTTACCACCCCGTGGCCTATGAGAATGTGAAAGTGCTGCGCGATGGCCAGCCGGTGAAGTTGAGCAAGCGCGCGGGCAATATTGTGCTGCTGACAGATGTGCTGGATGAGGTGGGGGTGGATGCCTTCCGCTTTACCATGCTGACGGTGAAGCCCACCACGCCCCTGACCTTTGACCTGGCCAAGGCGGTGGAAAAGAGCATGGATAACCCGGTGTTTTACGTGCAGTACGCCCATGCGCGGCTGTGCAGCGTGGAGCGCCAATGGGCAGAGCTTGGGGTGGATGGTGGCGCAGGAGCGGCGCTGGATGACGGCAAGGTGGGGCCGGAAGCCCGCGCGGTGTTGCGGCAGGTGATGCTCTGCCCCGGGGTGGTTGAGCAGGCGGTGCAAAGCCTGGAGCCGCACCGGTTGGCCTTTTTTGCCATGGAGCTGGCCGCCGCCGTGCACCGTTGGTACGGTGCGGAAAAATGGCTGGATGCGGCGGATGTGGCCGGGACCCGCACCAGGCTGGCAGTGGCCCGCGCCGCGCGCGGTGTGCTGGCCAATGTGCTGGCGGTGTGTGGCGTTGCTGCACCAGAGAGTATGTAGATTTTTTAAGCAGGTTGTATTCAGGATACCCCTTTCGGGTTGGGCGTGGCAGATTGCGGCTTATGAGCACCTTTTTAGTGAAATGGATGAAGTTTACCTTAGTGGCCGTGGTCGGTTGCGGGTTTTTGGCGATGGCTATCTACGCGTTTGTGAAGCGTGATGAAATACGCAATGCGCAGATTGAACCACCGCTGATCTCTGCCCAGGATGAGGCGTTGAAACGCCGCCCCGACCAGCCCGGCGGGATGGAGATACCCAACCGCGACAAGTTGGTGTTTGACTTGTTGGACAGTAATTCCACCGTGAGTGGTGACAGTGGCCAGATGGCGATGATGGCGGATGCCGCAGACGATGACACCGCTGAGCCCGCTGCCGGGGAAGGGGATGAGACCTCGGCCACTGTGGCGGAGGTGAGTGTGACCGCCCCGCAGGCGGTTGCCGTGGCAGCCGAGGTGCCGGTGAAGGTGGAAGAACCTAAAAAAGTTGAAGTGCCCGCGGCAGCGCCGCAGCCGCAACCCGTGGCAGCTGCCCCGGTTGTGGAAAAGCAGGCAGTGGCAAAACCGGTGGAAAAACCCGCCGCCAAAACCGCCAGCGGCAGCTGGGGTGTGCAGCTGGCTGCCGTGGGCAGCGCGGCTGACGGCAAGCGTTTTGCCGACAAGGCGCAAAAGCAATATGCGGCCCTGCGTGATCTGCGGCCGAACATTGAAGCAACGCCGGATGGCAAGGCTTACCGCGTGCAGTTTATAGGTGTGGCCAGCCGTGAGGCCGCCGCCGCGGTGTGTGCCAAGCTGGGCAAGCAGGCGTGCTTCCCCACCCACTAAAAGCGCTGACGGGGTTGGAATCTCTGCTATAGTTGCGGCGCATGAAAGCTTTGTTGCCCCTGCTGCTGGGTTTGGCCGGTACGCGCCTGAGCCCTGATGAGAAGGCCCTGATAAAAGCGCGCCGCCCGGCGGGCTTTTTGTTGTTTGCGCGGAATATTGAAAGTGAGGCCCAGGTGCGGGCGCTGGTGGATGAGCTGGGCAGTGCCTGCGGTGATTACACCCCGGTGGTGGCGGTGGACCAGGAAGGTGGCCGGGTGCAGCGCTTGAGCTTTGGCGGAAAATTGCCGGCGGCGCGGGTGTTTGGCGAGTGGTTCGGCAAAGACCCTTCCCATGCCTTGGAAGGTTGCATGCTGAATGCCCTGCTGCTGGCGGCACAGTTGCGCGCGGTGGGGGCCAACCTGCTGCTGGGGCCGGTGCTGGATTTAGGTCTGGCGGAAACCCATGCGGTGATTGGTGAGCGCGCCTTTGCCGCGCGACCGGAAACAGTGGCCGAGCTGGGAGAGGCCTTTTTGCGCGGCGTGGCCCAGGGCGGTTGCTGGGGGTGCATTAAGCATGCGCCCGGGCATGGCCGGGCCACGGCGGATTCTCACTTTGGGTTGCCGCAGGTGGATGCCGCGCGCGAAGAATTGGAGCAGGATTTTTTGCCCTTTAAGGCGTTGGCCGGGCAGGCTGAATTTATGATGACCGCGCATATAAAATACGCCGCTTTGGATGCCGAGAACCCGGCGACGTATTCCCCCCGTTTGGTGAAGATGATGAAGCAGGAGTGGGGTTTTGGCGGGGTGCTGCTGGCCGATGACATTGGCATGCAGGCGCTTGGCGGGCCCTACGTGCAGCGTGCCAAGCAGGCCTTGCACGCCGGTTGCGACCTGGTGATTGCGGCCCTGAGCGTGGTGAAGCATGGCATGGCCGGAACGGTGTTTGATGCCGAGAGCTTTGCCGCCCTTCAACAAGGAGACCTGCCGCAGATGGAGGCGGGGGCGTTGGCCCGTCTGGAAGCTTTGAAATTGCCTGAGGCGCCAGGTGCAGAGGCGTTGGACAAGGCGCGGGCGCGGCTGAAAAAGCTTTGGGCTGACGGACCTGAACGGATGGGATATTCTCTGGCGCTGTGAAAACGCTCTTCATGACCTTGTTTTTGCCCTTTGGCCTTTTGTTGCTGGGCATTGTTACCGCCGCGGTGATGGTATGGCGCGGCCGTGAACGGGGCATTTATGGCAGCCTGCGGAGAGGGGCCTCGAGCATGGTGTTGCTGCTGCTGTTTGTGTTCGGCTGGCTGGCCGCCACCCCCGCGGTGGGCAGCGGCATTGAGGCGATGTTGTTTAATCAGGTGGAAGGCCGCGTGCTGGGGGAAGGCCAGAACGTGGATGCCATTGTGGTGCTGACCGCCGGGATTTTGAACGCCGGGCCAGGGCAGGGGTGGATGCCCAAGCCGGAGAGTATCCACCGCCTAGCGGTGGCCTATGAGCTGCAGCGCAAGGTGGGCTTGCGGGTGCCGGTGATTGTTTCTGGCGGGTTTACGCACGGTGTGCGCGCACCCAGTGAGGCGCGCGCGGTGGCGCAGTTCTTTGCCGATATAAGGAGTGAAGTGACACCCACCGAGCTGGAGGAAGTGAGCACCGACAGCTATGAAAGCGCCTTGCAGCTGGCCCCGGTTTTGGCCAAGCGTGGCGCCAAGAACGTGCTGCTGGTGACCAGCGACGTGCATATGCTGCGCGCGTTGGCGACCTTTAGGGCGCGCGGGGTGGATGCCATACCGATGCCGGTGATGAATATCCCTTATGACAGTGGGGTGCGGTACTATTTGCCCTCGGTTTATGGGTTGGGGATTACCACTGATGCCCTTTACGAAGTTTATGCGTTGGCGTTTTATCTGTTGACGGGGAAGATCAATTTCTCGGATTTAAGTTATAACCAAGCAGGAGTGTGACCATGGGGATAGGCTTTAGCGAACTGGCGGTGATATTGGTGGTGGTGCTGATTGTTTTTGGCGCCGGGAAGCTGCCGGGGGTGTTGGGCGATCTGGGCAAGGGGGTTAAGGCCTTTAAAGAAGGTATGGACGGCGAGCCTGCGCCGAAGAAAAAGCCTGCGGCCAAGCGCAAAAAGGCGGCAAAGAAGGGCAAATAGGTGCTGCCGGATATCGGTCTGGGGGAAATACTGGTGGTGTTGGCCGTGGCTGTGCTGGTGGTGAAGCCAGAAGAGCTGCCCACGGTGATGCACAAGCTGGGGGTGCTGACCGCGCATGTGCGCCAGTTTGTGAGCGGCATGTGGGCCGGGTGGCGGGAGAAGAGGTTTTAGCATGGAGATTTTAAGCCCCGGTGCGCTGGAGCATCTGCGCGACCTGCGGCGGCGGGTGATGATTGCCCTGGCGGCGGTGGCGGTTGCCACCACCGGCCTTTATATGGTGAAGGCGCAGGTGATGGATGCGTTGTTGTGGCCGTTGCAGGGGGTTCAGGACAGTTACTTGCGGGTGGTTTATACCGGGGTGCCGGAGTTGTTCTTCCTTTACCTGAAGATAAGCACCTGGGGAGGGGTGTTTATTGCGTTGCCCTTGATGTTGTGGTTGGCGTGGGGCTTTGTGGCGCCCGGGCTTTACAAAAAAGAGCGGTTGCTGGTGGGGCCGTTGCTGGCGGCGGTGCCGGTGCTGTTTTATGTGGGAGGGATTTTTGCCTATGGGGTGATTGTGCCGGTGGCGTTGAAATACTTCTTCGGGTTTGATCAGCCGGGGGTGACCGCGCAGCCGAGTTTGGCCGAGTACCTGAGCTTTCTCTTTACCATGGCGTTTGCCTTTGGCCTGGCCTTTAACCTGCCGGTGTTTTTGCTGCTGCTGGTGAAGGCCGGCTGGGTGAAGTTGGCAACCTTGCGCGGTTACCGCCGTTTTGTGGTGGTGTTGATTTTGGTGGTGGCGGCGATTTTGACCCCGCCCGACCCCTTTAGCCAGATTGCCATGGCGGTGCCGCTTTACCTGCTTTATGAGGCGGCGATTATTGCCGCGCGGTTGCTGAAGCTTGACGCTGACTAAGGGCTGGGGCAGGGTGCGGGAATGCTAGATCGTCGCTACATTCTGGAGAACCAAGAGGTTATCCGCACCAACCTGAAAAACCGGATGGTTCAGGTGGATTTTGACCGTTTTTTAGAGCTGGAATATGAGCGGCGCGAGCTGCAAAAGGAGCTGGAGGCTGTGCGTGCCGAAGGCAACGCCGTGGCCAAGGCAAAAGGTTTGACCGTTGATGAGCGGCGCGCCCAAGGGATTGTGTGCAAGCAAAAGGAAGGTGCACTGACTGCCAAGCTTAAACCGGTGGAAGAAGAGGCGCAGGCCATTTATGTGACCATCCCCAACCTGACCTATGAAGGCAGCCCGGTGGGGGGAGAAGATGCGAGCGCGACCATTGCTGAAGGCAAGACGCCGATGCGCCAATTTGACTTTAAGCCCCGGGACCACATTGATGTGATGGAAGACCTGGGGATTTTGAACCTGACTGCGGGAGCAAAGGTTGCCGGTGGGGGGTTTTACTACTTCATTGGGCAGGGGGCTTTGCTGGAGTTGGCGCTGAGCCGTTATGCGCTGGATTACGTGATGAAGGCCGGTTACACACCAGTGATTACCCCCGACCTGGCGCGTGACAGCTTGATGCAAGGGGCGGGTTTTGTGCCGCGGGGGAATGAATCGAACACTTACCATCTTGAGGACTCGGACTTGAACCTGATTGCCACCTCGGAAATTACGCTGGTGGGCATGGTGGCTGATGAGGTGGTGGAAACTTCTAAACTGCCGTTAAAGCTGGCGGGACTCTCGCATTGTTTTCGCTCGGAACGTGCACACGGCAGTGCCACGCGCGGCATTTACCGGGTGCACCAGTTTACTAAGACCGAGATGGTGGTGGTGTGCCTGCCTGAGGATGCTGAGAAGGTGCATATGGAGTTGCGTCGGTTGGAACAGGAGATTTTTGACAACCTTGGCATCCCCTACCGGGTATTAGAGATTGCCACCGGTGACCTGGGAGCAGCCGCGTACCGCAAATTTGACCTTGAGGCGTGGATGCCGGCGCGGAATGGAATAGGGGCATGGGGAGAAATTACCAGCACCTCAAACTGCACTGACTTCCAGGCACGGCGCTTGAATATCAAGTACCGGGATGGGCAGGGAAAGTTGCAATTTGCGCATACGTTGAACGGGACGGCCCTTTCTGTGTGTCGCGCGATGATTGCGCTGGTGGAAAATCACCAACAGGCCGATGGCACGGTGGAGATCCCCGAGGTTTTGCAGCCTTATATGGGCGGACTGAAAAAACTCACCCCCCAGAGGTAAAGCGCCAAAGAGGCGTGTTTAGCGCTTGCCGTGGGGGCGTGGGAACGGTTGAGTGGTGGGCATGCACTTGCGCCACATACAGCCCAACGCCACACGCATGAAGCGCCTGCTGGACAGTGTGCGCGCCCATGGCGTGCGTGACCCGTTGGTGCTGGAGGCGATGGCGCGGGTACCGCGTGAGTTGTTTGTCTCGCGCAGTTTGGCGGCGGAGGCCTATGACGACAGGGCCCTGCCGATTGGCGAGCAGCAGACCATTTCGATGCCCACGGTGGTGGCGCGCATGACCGAAGCCCTGCAATTGACCGGCAAGGAGAAAGTGCTGGAGATAGGCACAGGTTGCGGCTACCAGACGGCAATTTTATGCCGGTTGGCGCGGCGCGTATTTTCAATTGAACGGCGCAAAGCGTTGAGCGACGGGGCGGTGGCCCGCTTGCAGGCCATGGGGTACACCAATTTTGCGCCGCTGGTGGGCGACGGCACCCTGGGTTGGCCGAGCCAAGCGCCCTTTGATGCGATTGTGGTGACCGCCGCCGGGCCGAAGATACCCACTGCGTTGACCGACCAGTTGGCCCCCGGCGGGCGGTTGGTGATACCCGTTGGGCCGCAGGAAAATGTGCAGCAGCTGGTGCGGGTGGTGAAGGGCATGGACGGCCAGTTGCAGCAGGAGATTTTGGGCAACGTGGTGTTTGTGCCCCTGGTGGGAGAGCAAGGTGTGGCGCTGAAGCGCGCCTGAGTTGTTTCGGCGGTGCCACAGGGGGTGGGGGAATTGGTGGTAAGATTGGCGGAAAACCGGGGTTTATTCTGGAAATTAAGGTGCGCGCGCCGTAACATGTATGCATGAGCACGCTGCAATCACGCATTTTGGGATATGCCAGCCGGCCGGAGGCCGAAATGGCGCTGTTTGCCGCCGCCCTGGCTGAAGGGCTTTTTGTGCCGGTTTCCGCCGATATTCTGCTGGTGCCGATGGTGCTGGTGACCTTTGACCGGGCCTTCCGTTATGCGATGATCGCCACCGCGGGCTCGGTTTTAGGCGGGATTGTGGCCTATATGCTGGGGCTGAGCGTGTTCGGCGCGTTGGGGCACGGGCTGGTGGTGCGCTATGGCGTGGTGGAAGAATACGAGTTTTTGCAGAACGTGTTTGGCGACTACAACGTGATTTTGGTGGTGGCGGCAGGCTTGGCCAACGTGCCTTACAAGATTGTGACGTTGTTGAGCGGGTTTTTTGGGGCGGGCATGCCTTCATTCATTATGGCGGGGATCGTTTCGCGCGGGGCGCACTACTTTATTGTGGCGTGGCTGTTGTGGCGCGGAGGGGGGCGGTATCAGGCGTGGATCGATAGGTACTTCCAGGGGTTGACCATGGTGATGGCGCTGGGGCTGTTGCTGTTTTTTGTGATGGTTTTGTTATTGGTGCAGACGGCATAGGGAGAAAGGGAATGCAGATGTTGAAGGCTTGGGGAATTACGGCGCTGGTGGTGGTGTTGGCGGGGTGCACCCAAAGCACTCCCGCCCCCGTGGTGAGCGGTTATAACGGTAATCTTGAAGTGGAAAAACAGCCGGTAGTGCAAGAACAAAAACCCGTTGTTGCCAAGCCGGTGGCGCTTAACAGCCCCAGCCGCGCCGAAGGCCGTGTGACCTATGAAGACATTGAGCCCGCCGGGGGGCCTGCCCAGCCGGCGGCCGCGGTGGCTAAGGCTTCTATGGTAAAGCACACCGTGCAGCCGATGGACACGGTTTATAGTTTGGCGAGCCAGTATGAGAGCAGTGTGGACGACATTTTGAAGACCAACCACATTGCCGCGACCGATTTGCGTGTGGGGCAGGTGCTGGAGATACCGGCGAATTCGCACCCCAGGGTTTCTGCCTGGGAGCAGATGAAGGCGATGTTGCAGCCGCCTGCGTCTGCGGCGCAGCCACGGGCGGTGGTGGCGCAGAATATCGCGGATGTGGAACCGGCGGCGGGAGCGGCTGCGCCGCCAGCTGGCATGCGCTACAGCCTGACCCGGGAAAAGATGGTGCCGGTGGCGAAGAGCGCGGAGGTATCTAAGGTTGCGGTTGCTGAGAGCGAGGAGAAAAGTTTGGCTTCGGTGGAGCCGGCGGCGGGAGTGGCACCGCAGACCAAGCTGAAAAGCGCAGTGACGCTGGTTGACCATCAGGTTGTGGCGGGCGAGACGATCTACCGGATTTCAAAGGCTTATGATGCCTCGGTTTTGGATATTATGTCGGCCAATGATTTTGAGAAGCCGCAGGACTTGAAGGCGGGGACGATTGTAAAGGTGCCGGTGAACCAGGATGTGGCTTTGAAAAACACAGCTGATGACGGAGTGGTGGCGCGTACGCCGGTATCCACCGCCAAAAAAGAGATTAGCGACAGTGATAAGCCCGGGCAGCCTGAGGCAAAGGCACAGGTGAAAGTGGCCGAGGTAAAAGATGCCGAGGAGATTGCCGGGCAGAGCAGTGGGGATACGGATGAAGCTGTGGCTGAGACCCCGGTGAAAGATACCCCCACCAACCTGGGGGATGAGTTGCGCGCGGAAATGAAGCGTGGGCAGGTGGACCCAGTTGCCGCCAAAGCTGTGGGCAAGGTGTGGCCGGTGAGAGGCACGATCTTGAAGCGTTTTGGTGAAGAAGGAAACGGCGTGGCCCATACCGGCATTAACATTGCGGTGCCGGTGGGCACGCCGGTGTTGGCGACAGATAACGGGACCGTTTTATATGCGGACGATGGTTTGAAGACTTATGGGAAACTGGTGTTGATCCGCCATGACAGCGGCATGGTGAGTGCTTATGCTCACAATAGCCACTTGCTGGTGAGGAAGGGTGAAAAAGTGAAAAAAGGCCAGATTATTGCGGCCAGCGGAGCCAGTGGAAATGTGGACAAACCACAGCTGCATTTTGAGCTTAGGCGCCATGCCAGCGCGATTGACCCGCTGCGCGAGTTGCCAAAACTTTAAGGTTAGAGGATACAAAACCGGCAAAGCACTGGACGCAAGCGCTGCTTGTGGCATACCTTGCGCCGGTTAAGGAGAGGAACGCAAAATGATTTCTGCCGCATGGGCACAGGACGCAGCTGCCACACCGGGACTGGCTGGGCAGCTTTTTGGATTTTTGCCGATTATTTTGATTTTTGCGGTGTTTTATTTTTTGATCATCCGGCCGCAGAACGAAGAAGCCAAGAAACACGCTGCCATGATTAAGAAGCTTGAAAAGGGCGACAAGGTGGTTACGCAAAGCGGTGTGTGGGGGACGTTGCTGGATGTGCATGAGAAGACGGTGCACCTGGAGGCGGGTGATGGGGTGGTTCTGACCTTCTCGAAAGATGCTATCGGGCGTGTTTTAACCGCCGATGACGCCAAAATTTTAAGTATGAGAAAAAACAGCCAAACGGCTGCGGCGAAGAAGCGTTAAGACCGCATGAGCCAGCTTTCTCTGCCCTTGCGATTGTTTATTTTGGCTGTTTTGGCCTTTAGCGTGTTGTATGCGCTGCCGAATGTGTTAACCGCAGCCCAGAGGCAGAATTTGCCGGCCTGGATGCCTGACCGGGCAATGACATTGGGGCTGGATTTGCAAGGCGGCGCCCACCTGGTGCTGGAAGTGGAGCTGAAAGATGTGATGCAGCGGGCCTATGAAAACCTGGAAGACCAGGTACGAGTGCTTGGGCGCGAGCAACACCTGGGATATGTGAATTTGCGCACGGTGGATGACGGGCTTGAACTGGTTTTGCGCGACCCGGCGCAGCTAGCCGTATTGAGACAGAGCCTGGCGCGCGAAGGGGTTGATATTGCCACCGGCAGTGATGGGGAAGTGCGCCTGACCTACGGCGACAGTGCCTTGCAGGAAATGCGCCGCCGCGCGCTGGCGCAAACCCTGCAAGTATTGCGCAGCCGGGTTGACCAATTTGGGGTGGCGGAGCCGGTGGTGCAACAGCAAGGTGATAACCGGGTGATTGTTGAGCTTCCGGGTGTGAAGGATGTGGCACGGGCCAAGGCTGCGATTGGTAAGACCGCGCAATTGACCTTCCATTTGGTGGATGACAGCGCCAGTAATGGGACTGTTCCGTACGGCGAAATGATGCTCCAGGAAGAGATGAACGGCGTAAAGCGCCCCCTGGTGGTGCAGAAACGGCCGAGCTTGACGGGAGAAATGCTGACCAGTGCCTCGGCCGGATTTGACCAGTATGGCGGGCCTGCCGTGGATATTGCCTTTGATGCCCGCGGGACGAAGATTTTTGCCCAGCTTTCCACGCAGAATATCGGCAAGCGTTTTGCCATTGTACTGGATGGCAAAGTTTACTCGGCGCCTGTCTTTAGAGAGGCCATTCTGGGCGGGCGGGCACAGATTAGCGGAAGCTTCAGCACTGAAGAGGCCCAGGACCTTGCGGCTATTTTGAACGCCGGAGCCTTGCCCGCGGCTGTGCACGTGGTTGAAGAGCGCACGGTGGGGCCGAGCCTGGGGGCTGATAGTGTGAAGGCGGGAACGTTGGCGATTGCCATTGGGTTGTTGGCCGTGCTGGTGTTTATGGGAATCTTCTATGGTTTGTTTGGAATTGCAGCCGATATTGCGGTGGTGGCCAACCTGGTGATTCTGGTAGCGGTGATGAGCGCGATGGGCTTTACCCTTACCTTGCCGGGAATGGCCGGGATGGTGTTGACCCTGGGGATGGCCGTGGACGCCAACGTGCTTATTTTTGAACGGATGCGTGAAGAGATAGACCATGGCAAGAAACCATTTGCGGCAATGGTCGGGGGGTTTCAGGGAGCATTTTCCACCATTATTGATGGGCACGTAACGACCCTGGTGGCCGCGGTGGTGTTGTTTGCGGTGGGGACAGGCCCTGTGAAGGGTTTTGCTGTGGCGCTGACCATTGGGTTGCTGGCAAGTTTGTTTACCTCTATTACCCTGGTGCGCTGGATGTTGTTGAGCTGGCTGCGTTGGGCGAAACCCCAATCGCTGCCGGTGTAAAGTGCGCTGAATGGACATGCTTGGAGCTTTGTGGATGGGGAAACCGGCCTGGGCTTGGTTGGTGTTTTTGCTTGTTGTTGGGGTTTTGCTGGTGGTGGATTTGTTTGTTTTGCACCGCAAAGACCATGTGGTCTCGATGAAAGAAAGCCTGGTGACCACGGCTATTTACGTAGCCTTGGCATGTTTGTTTGCGGTGTGGATGGGATATGAGCTTGGTGCGGAGAGCGCTTTTTTATATGTGACCGGTTATGTGGTTGAAATGAGCCTTTCCATGGACAACGTGTTTGTGATGGCTTTGATACTTGGGTATTTTCACATTCCGCGCCAATACCAACACCGGGTGCTTTTTTGGGGCATTGTGGGAGTGCTGCTGCTGCGTGGGGTGATGATTGGGGCGGGGGCACTGTTGATCCAGCAATTCCACTGGGTGCTTTATATCTTTGCGGCCTTTTTGGTGATTACCGGGATTAAGATGCTGGTGTGGAATAGTGAGGAAAATGCCGACATTGGTAAAAATCCTATTCTGCGCTTTTTGCGCAGCTATGGCCGTGTGACTGAGGAATTGCATGGGCGTAGATTTTTTGTGCGCTTGGTGGATGGTGTGACCGGACGGCGTGCGACATATATGACGCCCTTGCTGGTGGCGCTTATTTTGATTGAATTTGCAGACGTTGTTTTTGCGGTGGATAGCGTGCCCGCAATTTTTGCCATTACCACCGACCCGTATATTGTGTTCACCAGCAATATTTTTGCGGTGCTGGGCTTGCGCAGTTTGTACTTTGCCCTCTCGGCGTTGATAGACCGGTTTGAGTATTTGAAATACGCGATGGCGCTGCTGCTGGTGTTTATTGGCAGCAAAATGTTTGTGGTGGATATGCTGGGGCTGGCGCACTTCCCCCCCGTGGTGAGTTTGGTGGTGACCTTTGCCATTTTGGGCAGTGGGGTGGGTTACAGTTTGTATAAGACGAGAAAGGCTTAGACCATGAGATTCCCTATCCGCCCCTTTGAGCATGTGCCCCACCTGGACTTTATGCGTTGGCGCACCTTTTGGCTGTGGAGCAGCTTTATTGGTGGGTTGCTGGCATGTGCGCTGCTGGGATACCAGGGCTTGAACTACGGCATTGATTTTGTGGGCGGCAAGTTGATTGAAGTACAGACAGCTGAGCCTGCACAGGTGGGGATGATCCGCCAGGCAGTTGATAGTGCTGGCTTTGAGGGGGCGACGATCCAGGAATTTGGCAGCAACCGGGATTTTATTATCCGCCTGCCGGGTAATAATGCCGAAGTGCAAAAAGCCAGCGCGGAAGCCGGCGTAGTGGCTGCTCTGCAGGGTAAGGTGAGCGCGGTAGAGTTGCGCCGGGTGGAGTTTGTGGGCCCGCAGGTGGGACAAGAGCTGCGCCTTAAAGGGTTGCAGGCGATGGGGATTAGTATTTTAGCCATTTTGATTTATGTGTGGTTGCGTTTTGAGATGCGTTACGGGTTGGGCGCTATTTTAGCGTTGGTGCATGACGTGGTTTTGACGATAGGCATTATGAGCCTGTTGCACACGGAGGTTACTTTGACGGTGCTGGCGGCGATTTTGACGCTCATCGGTTATAGTTTGAACGATACCATTGTGATTTTTGACCGGGTGCGCGAAAACCGTGGGCGCTACCCGAACCGCCCGTTGCCGGAAGTTTTGAACCTGAGCGTGAACCAGACTCTGGGCCGCACGATTATGACGGTGAGCACGGTGTTGCTGGTGTTGGTTGCTTTATTTTTTTGGGGAGGCGAGGTTATCCACGATTTTGCCATGGTGTTGATTGTGGGGACCGCGCTTGGGACGTATTCCAGCGTGTTTGTGGCCAGTGCCGTGCTTTTGGCGCTGGAAGAGTGGTATCAGCGCATGGGTAAGGAAGATGCCAAGCGGCAGGCCTAGGTTTGGGTATGTTGATTTTATACCGCTGGTGGTAGAGTCTCGGCGTTAAATGTAAGGAGATGGATGATGGTTTATGTGGCCCGCACGGAATTCAAGCCCACGGGGTTGGTGGGGATTTCTGACAAACAGATTGATGCCCACTGGAAGCTTTATGAAGGCTATGTGAGCAATACCAACACCTTGATTAAGCAGCTGGCTGATATGCGTGCCGGCGGAGAAGTTGCCAACCCGTTATATGCCGACCGGCGCCGCCGCCTGGGCTTTGAGATGTGCGGGATGCTGGTGCACGACTATTACTTTGGGAACCTGAAAGCCAATGTGGGGCATGAGGTGGCGAAGGAATTCATGCGCGTTGTTTCTGACAAATTTGGCAGTTTTGAGGCCTGGATGGCAGATTTTAAGGCCGCCGGGGCCACGCGCGGCGTGGGCCACGCGATTTGCTACCTGGACCCGTTGACGCATGACGTGAACAACCACTTCATTGAATTGCATAATGATGGCCACATGCCCGGCTACCAGGTGTTGTTGAGCATGGATGTTTGGGAGCATGCGTTCCTTATTGATTACGGTGTGACCGAGCGCGGCAAGTACATTGACGCGTTTATGGCCAACGTGAACTGGGAAATGGTGGAAGAACGCACCCAGGCGTGCCTGGCGCGTAAGGCCAGCCCGCGTTTTAAAGCCTAGGCATTCAGCACCTTATGGGCCTTCTGACACAAGACTGGTGGCTGGTTGCAGCCACCTTTTTTACCGGCCTGATTACTGCTGTGACCGGTGCCGGGGGAGGCTCTTTATTGTTGGGGCTTATGGCGCTGGCGTTGCCGGTGACGGCGGTGATCCCCATTCATGGACTGGTGCAGGGGGCGCAAAACAGCTGGCGGCTGAGCATGTTATGGGAGTACGTGGATTGGCGTTTTGTGGGGGTGGCGGCGGTTGGAAGCTTGGTGGGAGCGATGTTGATTGGCCCGGTGGCGGTGAATGTCTCGCCATTTTGGGGCCATGTGGTTTTAGGCGGCGGGTTGCTTTATCTGGTGTGGATGCCGAAGATGAAAATGCCCGATTTCCCGGGGAAAACCCTGCTTATGGGGATGGTGGTGAGCATGGTGAGCATGGTGATGGGGGCGGCGGGCACGTTGTTTAATGCGATTCGTCGCCGCGGCGGGCGGAGCAAGGAAGGAGTGCTGGCCGACCAGAGCGCGATCATGTTGTTCCAGCATGCCATTAAGGTGGTGGTGTTTGGCTTGTTCGGGTTTGCGTATGGGCCTTATCTGCCGCTGGTGGCGGGCATGATGGTGGCGGGTTTGCTGGGGACCTATGTGGGGGTTAAGGTGATGAAACGCATGACGAATGAGTGGTTTGACCTGGCCTTTAAAGGGCTGGTTAGCGTGTTGGCGTTGAAGTTGCTTTACGATGCGTTGGCGCTTTAGTGGGCAGGGGGGCGGCGGCGGTGGCCGGCTTTTGCTAGGATGGTGCAAAAGGAAGAACACCATGCGCAAGGCTTTGTTAGTTATGGCACTCTTGGCGACCCCGGCGGTGGCGCAGGAGAGCGGGCGCGAAGCGCGCGACATGAGCCTGCTGATGAGCAGGTATGAGCAGGCGCTGGGCAAGTTGCAGAACCAGAACACCCAATTGCAGAGCAGTATCAGAGAGTTGCAGCGGCAGAACCGTGAGCTTGCCGATGCGGTGAAAGTGGCCAATGATCGGGCGCAGGGAGTGGCGGATGCGATGCAACGCCTTGAAAACACGGACGTGATGAACGTGCAGGCGGGGCAGAAGCAGTTGGCCCAGCGCATGGAGCAGGTGGAAAACCGGCCGGTGGCCTGGGGCGATGGCCAGCGCGACTGCAAGGAAATTGGCATTAAACACCAACAGCTTAAAGTGACGGTGAAGCCCGACGGTAGCCAAGGCGTGCGCTACTTGTGCTTTGACGGCAAGGTGCTGCACCTGGGCAGCGAGCTTTATACGCTTGAATAAATAACTTATTGATTTTGTGAAGGTGTGGCCCTTGCAGCGGGGCGGCGAAACGCTGCGGTGCGCGGCAAGGGGGCCGATTTTGTGCCACTTTGGCAGGGGGAGGGTGGCGGCAAAACGGCAAAAAGCGGCGAAAAGCGGCAAAACGCGGCAGAAAGAAAGAGGCTTGTTGGGGGACGGGGAATAAAGTATACGCGCTGCTGGATCGAACGGGCCTTTTTACGAACCTTGTGGAGGTTGAGAATGAGCGGCAACGCTGATTTGGTTTTGTCGGGTGAGGTGGAGTGGAACGCCGTGCGGGAGATTGCGCGACGGATCCTCTCACCCCCAGGAGATATCCTGAGGAGCGGGCCAAGCGGTTGGCTTTGGGTGCCGGTGAATTCCGCCAAGGTTGGCATCCGGTTTAAGGTGGGAGCCACGTGGCGCAAGACGGTGACCGGCGAGCGCGTGTGGGGGGCGGTGGAGGAGCAGGATGTGACCTGCCTGGAGCTGCTTACCGGGCCAGACGCCCGCAAAACGCAGAAGAGGAACGCCACCTGCACCGTGGCCACCCCCGCCGGAGAGGGAAAATGGCGGGTGCGTTACAGCGGGCCCGGAGGAAATGCCAACGCGTATACTGCGTTGGTGATGAGCGCGCCGTGCTTTAGACCCGAAGCCTACCTGCTTAAGCACTTGAACCGGGTGTTGCGGGGGAAGCTTGGTGAAAAAGTGTCTCCAGCGCAGATGGAGCTACCGCGGGAGAACTTGCTTGAGCAACTGCGGCGATTGCTGAAAGAGCCCGAGCACCGCGTTTATGGAGATGACCGGGAGATGCTGACGCCGATTGTGGCGGCGATGACGGCAGCGCAGCTGCGCATGGCGCTTGGCTGCTGATGACGGGAACGAGCCGGGCGGCGGGGATGGGGTGTTTCCCCCTCTCTGCCGCCCGGTTTGCGTTGGGGGGTTGATGAAGTGGATGGTTTAACGTATACACGGTGTTAAAGATATTACTTTTTGAGAGGACGCGGGATGACTGGGTTCTGGAACTTTTTGGGTCTGTTGGGGGACTGGGTCTTATGGCTGGCGGCGGTGGTTTTTTTGGCGCTGCTGGGGGTTCTTACCGTGCAGAGCTGGGCAAGCATGTTGTTGCGTGGCAAGAAAAAACGGCCCTTTGCGGGGATGTTGCCCGAGTTACCCCCCGGTAAACCGAGGGGCAGTGAGGCCGCGCCCGACCTGGTGGCGCAGACCAAAGCGGACAAAGCCGCACGGCGGGAAAAAGCTGCGGAGAGGGTTATGAGGGGGTGGCGCAGACGGTGAACGTTGGGCGGCGGGGAGAAGAGATTCTTCCCGCTGCCCGCTTTGCGTTGGGTGGGGAGAGGGCGGTTGACGGTGGGGCGTAAAATGTATACTTTTGGGTAACCTTAATTTTACCGGCCGTTTTTGCGGCCCCGCAGCCCCTCCGGTTTGCGGGGCATGGAGGATGGTTATGACAGGCACCGAAACCGCCGTGCGCGGGCTGGGAAGTGATGGCTTCGCCAAAGAAATGGATGAGCTTGAGCGGGCTTCGCTGATGGGTCAGGCGCTGGTGATCGCGCTGAAGCTTGAAGACGAAAACCTGAAGCAGGCGGTGCTGGCGTTGCCGGGGTTTGACATCAATGCCTTGGGCATCGATGAGCGCACCTGCTTTGGCATGGCGGTGCTTTGCGGTGAGCCCGTGAAGGTGCTGCAACACTCGCAGACGCTGGGGGCGGACGTGAACCTGGGGTTTCTTCCGCCGCTGCTGGAATGCGAGACCAACGACACGGAAGAAGCCTTTGTGTGGTTGCTGGGCCTTGCCGCGTGCAAGGCCGAGGAGGCACACGCCAAGGCTAACCTGGTGGCGGTGGCTGCCAATGCTTGCGTGCAGAACAGCGGGTGGAGCGTTGGCAAGTGCCAGGCTGCCCTGCAAAAGCGTGGGCTGCTGACCGAAGAGAACCTGCGTGCGGCGCTGGAGGAGGCGCTGGCGATGGTGCAGCCCCAAGTGATGGCGGTGCTGGAAAACTGGGGCGCCACCTGCCCGGTGGACGTGGACGGCAACGGCGCCGTGCATGTGCTGGGCAGCGGCTTTAAAGAACGGCCCTACAACGAGCGTAACGGCAACGCCATGCTGGCGGTGAAGATGCTGAAAGACTGGGGAGAGGACCTGAACAGGCCCAATGCCCGGGGGCAGCGCCCGCTGGATTTGCCGCACCTGCAGGACGGCGAGTTGCGGGAAGAGCTGAAACGCCAGGGTGCGCGGCGCAGTGAGTGAGCGACGCGTGACCAGAGAACAGACCGGGCCGGAGGGGAGACCCTTCCGGCCCGGATTTTTATTTGAGGAGGGGTTTGAGGAATTGGCCGGTGTGGGAGGCTTTGACTTTGGCGAGTTGCTCTGGCGTGCCTTCGGCGAGGAGCTGGCCGCCGGCTGCGCCGCCTTCCGGGCCGATGTCGATGAGCCAGTCGGCCGTTTTGATCACGTCCAAGTTGTGCTCGATGATGATCATGGTGTTGCCGGAATCGACGAGGCGGTGGAGGACCTTGAGGAGCTGGTCGATATCGGCGAAGTGCAGGCCGGTGGTGGGTTCGTCCAGAATATAGAGCGTGCGGCCGGTGGCTATTTTGGAGAGCTCTTTGGCCAGTTTGATGCGCTGGGCTTCGCCGCCCGAGAGGGTGGTGGCGTTTTGCCCCAGCGAGATGTAGCCCAGGCCGACGTCGATGAGCGTTTTGATGGCGCGGGCGATGCGCGGCACGGCGGCGAAGTGGGTGTGCGCTTCCTCCACCGTCATGTCCAGGATGTCGGCGATGGATTTGGTTTTGTACTTCACCTCCAGCGTCTCGCGGTTGAAGCGTTTGCCCTTGCAGACCTCGCACGGCACGTAGACGTCTGGCAGAAAGTGCATTTCCACCTTGATGACGCCGTCGCCCTCGCAGGCCTCGCACCGGCCGCCCTTGACGTTGAAGCTGAAGCGGCCGGGGCCGTAGCCGCGGGCCTTGCTTTCAGGCAGCTGGGCGAACCAGTCGCGGATGGGCGAGTAGATGCCGGTGTAGGTGGCGGGGTTGGAGCGCGGGGTGCGGCCGATGGGCGATTGGTCGATGTTGACGAGTTTATCGATGTGTTCCAGGCCCTCGATGGTGGTGTGTTTGGCGGCGTACTCCTTGCTGCCGTTCAGCCGTGCGGCGAGGGCGTTGTGGAGGGTGTCCATCACCAGCGTGGATTTGCCCGAGCCGGAGACGCCGGTGACGCAGGTGAGCAGGCCGATGGGGAATTCCACGGTGAGGTTTTTGAGGTTGTTGCCCTGGGCGCCGACCACCGTGATGGCTTTGCCCTTTTGCGCCTTGCGGCGGACTTTGGGCACGGAGATGGCGCGTTTGCCGGAGAGGTATTGGCCGGTGAGGGAGCGTTTTTCCGCGATGATATTGTTGACCGAGCCTTGGGCCACCACCTCGCCGCCGTGGGTGCCCGCGTGCGGGCCCATGTCGATGACGTGGTCGGCCATGCGGATGGCGTCTTCGTCGTGTTCCACCACCAGTACGGTGTTGTCGAGGTCGCGCAGTTTGGTGAGGGTTTCCAGCAGGCGGTGGTTATCGCGCTGGTGCAGGCCGATGCTTGGTTCATCCAGCACGTAGAGCACGCCGGTGAGGCCGGAGCCGATTTGCGACGCCAGGCGGATGCGTTGGGCTTCGCCGCCGGAGAGCGTGCCTGCGGTGCGCTCCAGGCTGAGGTAGCCCAAGCCGACGTGGTTGAGGAAGCCGAGGCGGGCGTAGATCTCGCGCAAGATAGGGGTGGCGATTTGGGCTGCCGCGCCGTGCAGGGTTTTTTGCAGGTGCTCGGTGAAGGACAGCGCTTCGGTGATGGGGAGGGAACAGTAGTAAGCGATGTTGGTGGGGGGGAGGGCGGCCCCGGATAGGCGTTGGGTGCCCCGGTTTTGTTCCAAAACCGACCCAACTGCCTTCCGGGGGCCTGTGCGCTGTTCGCCGATGGTGACGGCCAGCGCGGAGGGGTTGAGGCGGGCGCCGTGGCAGGTGGGGCAGGGGGCGGCGGCGCGGTAGCGGTTGAGGTCTTCACGCGCGTAGGGGTTCTCGGACTCTTCCCAGCGGCGCTTGAGGATGCCGAGCACGCCGTCATAACTTTTGCGCGTGCGGTAGGTGGCGCGGCCGCCCTCGAAAGTGAACTCGATACGCTCGGAGCCCGAGCCATGGAGCAGGATGTGGCGGATCTTTTCCGGCAGTTTGTGCCAGGGGGTATCGGGCGAGAAACCGTAGTGGCGGGCCAGCGCCTTGATGTAGTAGCCGCCGGTTTTGTTGAGGCGCAGGCCGCCGCGGGAATCGGCTTTTTCCGCCCAGGGGTGGATGGCGCCCTGATTGATGGTGAGCGACTCATTCGGCACCAGCAGTTCCGGCGAGAAGAAGATCACCTCGCCCAGGCCGTCGCATTCCGCGCAGGCGCCGAACGGGCTGTTGAAGGAGAACAGGCGCGGCTCCAGTTGGGTGGCGTGGCCGCAGAGGGGGCAGCTGTGTTGTTCGGAGAAGAGGCGGGTTTGGAAGGGGGTTGTGGGTTGTGGGTTATGGGTTGTGGGGGCAGTGGGGTTGAGGGTCGCCACTTCGGCCAGGCCTTCGGCGAGCTTGAGGGCGGTGGCGAGGGAGTCGGCCAGGCGTTGGGCGGAGTCGGGCTTGACCACCAGGCGGTCTATCACCAGCGAGATGTCGTGCTTATCATTCTTGGTGAGTTTGGGGTTGTCGGCGAGTTCGATCAATTCGCCGTCGACCACCGCGCGGGTGTAGCCCTGGGCCTGCCACTGCTGGCGCTCTTTAAGATACTCGCCCTTGCGACCGCGCACCACCGGGGCCATGACGATGATCTTGCTGCCTTCCGGCCAGGCCAAAACATGGTCCACCATTTGCTGGATGGTTTGGGCGGTGATCTCGATATTGGGGTGGTTGGGGCAGTGGGCGGTGCCGGCGTTGGCGAAGAGCAGGCGCAGGTAATCATAGATTTCCGTGATGGTGCCGACCGTGGAGCGCGGGTTTTTGGAGGTGGTTTTTTGCTCGATGGCGATGGCGGGGGAGAGGCCTTCGATGCGCTCGACGTCTGGCTTGCGGTTGAGCTCCAGGAACTGGCGGGCGTAGGCGGAGAGGCTTTCTACATAGCGGCGCTGGCCTTCGGCGTAGATGGTGTCGAACGCCAGGGAGGACTTGCCCGAGCCGGAGACGCCGGTGATGACCGTGAGCGTGTGCTTGGGGATGGTGAGTGAGACGTGTTTGAGGTTGTGCTCGGACGCGCCCTTGATGATGAGGTGGGTGGTGGGGGAGATGGGGAGCGAGGTTGCGGGGTCGCGGGGTCGCGGGGATTTTTTGGGCATGGGGGATTTATTGCACGGAAATCAAAGTTGGGGAAGGGGGGTGTGAGGGAAGGTTGGGTTTGGGTAAGGATGTTGACGGTGGGGCCTGTGTTTGGGAGAATGAAGGACTAGACGATGCGACACCCCCCCTTGTTGCCGATGGAGCTGACGATGCGCTACCGATTTGCCGCTTTTTTATCGAGTATCCTGGCGTTGAGCGTGATGGCCGGTGTGGCGCGGGCGAATGTTTCGTCGGTGCCGGTTTTGCCCCGGCCGTTGAATGTGGCGATGGCCGATATCCGCGTTTTTGACTTGCCGCAGTTGCCGCCGCAGGCGCAGGCGTGGAGCCTGCCACAGATGTTGCTGGCGCCGTGGCCGGTGCAAAACTGGAAGGCCTTGCATTTTAAGCCCCTTTGCACGGCGGAAAGCTGTTGGAAGAAGTGAGAAAAAAGCCGCCCGGTTCCCTTTTTGGGACCGGGCGGTTTTGCGTGTTGGGGGAAGTTACTATTAACGGCGGAGGAAATGGCCGACTTCAAGGCCGGGGGCGAGGTGTTGTAAAGCTGACGCGGGGCTTGCGTTTTTTGGCGGAGTTCTTGTTTTTCAGGCGGTTGTGGGCCACAATGAATGGATATGATCAGGCAGTATGAACTTGTTGAAAAGATTAGAGCTTACAACCCCAAGGCGGATGTGGGGCTGATCAACCGCGCCTATGTTTACAGCATGAAGGCCCACGGCAACCAGAAGCGCGCCAGCGGCCAGCCCTACCTGGTGCACCCGCTGGCGGTGGCCGGGATTCTGGCCGATTTGCAGCTGGACGATGCCAGCATCGCCGTGGGGTTGCTGCATGACACGCTGGAAGACACCTTGAGCACTTACGACGAGATTAAAGGGTTGTTCGGCGCCGAAGTGGCCGAGCTGACCGAGGGTGTGACCAAGCTGAGTAAGATAAGTTTTGAGGACAAGGCCACCGAGCAGGCCGAGAACTTCCGCAAGCTGTTGCTGGCGATGAGCAAGGACATAAGGGTATTGCTAATTAAGCTGGCCGACCGGTTGCACAACATGCGCACGCTGGGTGCCAAGGGCAGCGAGAGCCAGAAGAAGACCGCCCGCGAGACGCTGGATATTTACGCGCCGCTGGCCGACCGCATTGGCTTGCATGTGATTAAAGCCGAGCTGGAGGATTTGGCCTTTAAGGTGCTGGAGCCGGATGAATACGGCATGATTGCGCGCAAGATGGCCGAGTGGCGCGCGCAGGATGACCTGGTGCCGCGCGTGATGGGCGCCTTGCAGATGGAACTGAAAAAAGCCGGGATTGAGGCCGAAGTGAGTGGCCGCGAGAAAGCGATTTATTCCATTTACCAGAAGATGGTGAAGAAGAGCCTGGCCTTTGACCAGCTGACCGATATTGTGGCCTACCGCGTGGTGGTGCCGGACAAGCGCGGGTGCTACGAGGTGCTGGGGATGCTGCATGACCGCTTCAAGGCGATACCGGGGCGCTTCAAGGACTATATAAGCGCGCCCAAACCCAACGGCTACCAGAGTTTGCACACCAGCGTGGTGGGGCCGTTCGGCAACCGCATGGAGGTGCAGATACGCACCCGCGAAATGCACGACGTGGCCGAAAACGGCGTGGCCGCGCACTGGCTTTACAAGCCCGCCAAAGACGGCGAGGCCGCCAGCGGCAAACTGGTGAGCGGTGAAGTGCAGGCCAGGGAAGCCGCGCCCTATCGCTGGCTGAAGAGCCTGGTGGAGCAGTTGCAGGGCGTGGACGACCCGGCCGAGTTTTATGAGAACGCCAAGCTGGAGCTTTTCAGCGACAATGTGTTCGCGTTTACGCCCAAGGGCGATGTCATTCAGCTGCCGCGCGGGGCGACGCCGCTGGACTTTGCCTATGCGGTGCACAGCAATTTGGGCAACAAGACGGTTTCCGCCAAGGTGAACGGCAGCGTGGTGCCGCTGCGTCGCGCTCTTGCCAACGGCGACATGGTGGAGATTGTGACCAGCCCCAACCAGCACCCCAACCCCGGCTGGCGCGAGTTGGTGGTGAGCAGCCGGGCAAGGAGCGCCATCAACCGCTATTTGCGCCAGCAGGAGCAGGCCGAGTTGACCAAGTTGGGCCGCGAGATTTTGGAGAAGGCCGCCAAGCGCGACGGCTGGAAGTGGGACATTAACGCCCTGCAGGCAGTGTTGAAGAAGATACCCGTGCACCAGGTGGCCAACGTGGATGATGTGTTTGCCGCGCTGGGGCAGGGGAGGTTGTTCCCCCGGCAGATCCACGATTTGTTGTTCCCCACCGCCGGGGCCCCGCGCGCGGACGAGGGCAAGCTGGTGCCGCCCAAGCGCAAGAAGGCCGCCAAGGGCGCCAAGCCCGGTGCAGACGAGCAGGTGAGCAAGGAGGACTCGATCGCCCTGGAGGGGGTGATGGAGGGCATGGCCGTGCACTACGCGCGTTGCTGCAGCCCGTTGCCGGGGGAGGAGATTGTGGGGATCATTTCCACCGGGCGGGGGATCTCCATCCACATGCGCACCTGCCGCAACCTGGAGCAGTTTGCCGAACAGCCCGACCGCTGGCTGCCGGTGGCGTGGAGCCAGGCCGCGCTGCATGGCGATTTGCGCAAGTTTGTGTGCCGGTTGCGCTTCCATGTGAAAAGCGACCATGGCGCGCTGGCCACCATTACCAGCACCATCGCCAACAGCGATGCCAACATTATTGAGATCGCCAGCGAGCAGCGCAACGTGGATGCAATGAGCATCCGCTGCGAGATTGAGATACGCAACAAGGAGCATTTGAATAAGCTCATCAGCCAGCTTTCGGCTTTGAAAGTTATGCTTTCGGTTGAGAAAATTTACGGCTGGAATTAAAACAACACTTATGAGCAAAAGCCTGAAAAGCCGCCTGGCCGCCTGGTTGCACGTGCCCAAGGGCCGCAGGCGCGGCGTGCACAGCCGCAGGCGCAAGACACAAAGCGAACAGCTGTGGGAACTTTTGTGGCCGAGCATGGGCTGGAAGGCCTTTGCCAGGCTGGTGTGGTTGAAGTTGCAGCGTCAGGCCGAAGACCCGCACAAGGTGGCGCTGGGCGTGGCGGTGGGAGTGGGCATAAGCTTTTGGCCGATACCGGGGTTGGGGATCGCGACCTCGGTGCTGCTGGCGTGGATCTTCCGCGCCAATATTGCCGCTGCGGTGGTTGGCCAGATGGTGGGAAACCCGTGGACCTTTCCGTTGATATTTTGGAGCACCTACGAGTTGGGCAAGCACCTGTGGCCGGTGCACAAAGCCATGAACCCCAACGTGATGGAGCACGGCCTGAGCCTGCAATTTGTGTGGGCCAACCTGGGAACCCTGGCGCACAACGTGTTTATGCCGATGGTGATTGGCGGCACCATTATGGGGCTGATCTTTGCCACGCTGGCGTATTACACGGTTTATTGGGAGGTGGAGAAATTTTGGCAGCTGCGGCGCGCGCGCATGGCGGGGAAGAAAAAATGATTGTGGGCGTGGGCACCGATATTTGCCGGGTGGAACGGGTGGAGCGGGTGTTGGAAAAGTTCGGCACGCGCTTTTTGCAGCGGGTTTTGACGCCCGCCGAGCGGGAGCAGAAAGAATGGAACGCCGCCGCGTTGGCGCGGCGTTGGGCGCTGAAGGAAGCGGTGGCCAAGGCTTGCCGCACCGGTATTGGCGGAGCGGTGGGCTTCCATGACATTGAAGTGCGTTATGACGCGGCGAAGGCGCCGCATGTGCAGGTGCGCGGGACAGCGGAAGGGCTGAAGGTGTGGGGCAGCGTGAGCGACGATGCCGGCCTGGCGCTGGCCTTTGCGGTGGTGGAGAAAAGGGATTAGCAAGATGCAGGCGGGGAGGGTGAAGGTTGAGGTGGTGTGTGTGGCCGGGGGGCTGGGTTTTGCCAAAGCAATGGATGTGCCGGTGGGGCAGACCATTGGTTGGTGTGTGAATGCCAGCGGGCTTTACGGCCTGCACCCGCAGCTGCGCGGCATGGCGCTGGGGGTGTGGGGCAAGAAGGTGGAGCCAGAGACCGTGGTGGCCGGGGGAGACCGCATTGAAGTGTATCGGCCCTGTGACCCGCAGGCCGTGGCGCAAGCGCGAAAGCGCGGTAAAGCCATTGCCAACGGCGGGGATTAGGCTGATAAGAGTGCGTTGCAACGGAAAAAGGAAGACCGCGATGGAGTTTGTGAAGGGGATGTGGAGTTTTATCAAGACGCTGGCGCTGGCCGGGTTTATTGCGTTCTTTTGCATCCGCGGGTTTATTTTTGAGCCCTTTAAGATACCGAGTTCTTCCATGATGCCGACGTTGCTGATCGGCGACTTTTTGATTGTGACCAAGTTTGCCTATGGCAACCGGTTGCCGCTGACCGATTACTTTTTTTGGCAAAAAGAGCCGGAGCGCGGCGACGTTGTGGTGTTCAAGCGCAAGGGCAGCGGTTTGCCGGGGAGCTTTTTTGGCTTGGGTGACACGTTGTTTATTAAGCGTCTGGTGGGTGTGCCGGGGGATACCATTGCCTACCATGACCAGACCTTGTTTATTAACGGCAAGCCCGTGCCCGAGCAGGAGATTGGCACCTACCAGCTGCAAACCCCCGCAGGTGGCCCGGTGGTGACGGCGGATATGTATGACGAGAACCTGGAAGGCATCCACCACGCCATTTTGCGCGAGCCCGGCGAGCCCGGCCCGGAAGTGGCCGAGACCGTGGTGCCAGACGGCATGTACGTGATGATGGGTGACAACCGCGACAACAGCAGAGACAGCCGCTACTGGCAGTGGCCCAGCTGGGGCTTTGTGCCCAAGGCCGATTTGATGGGCCGTGCGGAGTTCATCTTTTGGAGTTGGGATGACAACTGGGTGCCGCGCTTTGGCCGCATAGGGACCATTTTGCGCAAGACCCATGACGCCGCCCGTGTGCCCGCCGAGCATGGGGATGCAGGGGTGGTGGCGCCGGTTGTGTCTTCCACCGAACCTGCCGCCAAGTAATGGTTGACGCGCTGGAAGCCCGCCTTGGTTACACCTTTGCCAACAAGGCGCTGCTGCGCGAGGCGTTGAACCGCGAAGGCGGCGCGCGGGCGTGGCAGCGGTTGGAGTTTTTGGGAGACCGTGTGTTGGGCCTGGTGGTGGGCGAGTGGTTGTTTGAGCGCTTCCCCGGGGCGGATGAAGGTGAGCTGAGCCGCCGCCTGACCGCCATGGTGCGTGAGAGCACTTTGGCCAAAGTTGGTGATGAGCTGGGGTTGGCGGGACATTTGCGTTTGGCTTCTGGCGAGGTGCCGACCCCAAGTGTGATCGCAGATGGTGTGGAAGCATTGCTGGGGGCGGTGTGGCGCGACGGCGGGCTGGAGCAGGTGCGGTTGCTGGTGCGCCGTGAGCTGGAACACATGCTGGATGCGAAGGATGAGAAAGATGCCAAGACCCGCGTGCAGGAATGGTTGCAGCGTTACGGCTTGGGCCTGCCCACCTATGCGGTTGTGGCCGAGGATGGGCCCGACCACGACAAGTGGTTTAAGGTGAAAGTGAGTTGTGTGCACGGCGAAGCCGAAGGCGAAGGCAAGACCAAGCAGGTTGCCGGGCTGGCCGCCGCCGAGCGGTTAATGGAGATATTGGAGGCGCGTGATGAGTAAGCCGGAAACAGGAAAAATGCGTTGCGCGCTGGTGGCGCTGGTGGGGTTGCCCAACGTGGGGAAATCTACCCTGTTAAATGCGTTGGTGGGAGAGAAGGTGGGGATTGTCTCGGACAAGCCCAACACC
Organism: Pseudomonadota bacterium; assembly: GCA_016125035.1. Lineage (GTDB taxonomy): Bacteria > Pseudomonadota > Alphaproteobacteria > UBA2136 > UBA6156 > RFNJ01. Next base: position 18,570 of record WGMN01000002.1, on the reverse strand, counting down.
ACGCGGGTGACCGTGCGCGGGGTGTTTACGCAGGGGGAGACCCAGTTTGTTTTTATGGACACGCCGGGGTTGAACCGTAGCAGCAAGGCTTTTGACCGGCGGCTGGTGCAGCAGGCCGAGGGGGCCGGGCAAGAGGCGGATATTGTGGTGTTTTTGGTGGATGTGGGTGGAATTAAGGGCGGCAAAGAGGGGCTGAGCCCGGCAATAGTGCGGCAAAAAGAGATGCTGGAGCAGCAATTCCGCCCCATGCAGCGGCAAAACAAGCGCCAAAAGCTGCTGGTGGTGCTGACCAAGGTGGACAAGGTGAAGGACAAGACCCTGTTGTTGCCGGTGCTGACCGAAGTGGGCAGTTGGGGGGTGGACGGTGTGGTGCCGCTAAGCGCCGAGAAGCATGACGGCGGGTTGAAAGCGTTGCTGAACGAGCTGGACCGCATGACCGGGGAGGGGCCGTGGTTGTTCCCCGCCGGGCAGGTGACAGACATGCCGATGCCGCTGCGGCTGGCTGAGATTACGCGCGAGAAGGCGATGCGCCTGTTGTATGAGGAAGTGCCATATGGCGTGGGGGTGGTGACCGAGCAGGTGGAAGATAGAAGGAACGAGGAACGAGGAACGAGGAACGAGGAAGAGGCTCCGATGCTGGTGCAGCAGCAGATTTTGGTGGCGCGTGAGCAGCACAAGGCGATGGTGGTGGGCAAGGGCGGCCAGATGCTGAAAAAGATAGGCATGCAGGCGCGGGCGGAGATGCAAGAGATTTTGGGTTGCGGCGTGCGGCTGGAGCTGCATGTGAAGGTGGCTGAACGCTGGGCGGAGCGCGAGGAGTGGTTGCGGGAGATGGGGGTATAAAACGAAGCCGGGCCCTTGCGGGCCCGGTTCGGGTTTTGGAGTGTTGCCATTGTGTTCAGGCTAGGCGGCTTGGGGGAGTTCCCAAGGAATGCCGCCGACGGGAAGGGGGAGGACGCTGGTGGTATTTTCATTCACCCAGCATTCGTACCGGGTACCACCGGGTGCTTTTTCATCTTTGACGGCGAAGAATTTGACCTTGCCTGTGGCCAGCAGTTTGATGGCGATCGGGTAGATCTGGTGCTCGGTGGGCAGGATGCGGGCGGCGAGGGTGTCGGCGTTGTCGGATTCTTCCACCGGGACGACCGAGTGGATGATGGCCGGCCCGCCGTCGACCTGCGGTATAGCGAAATGCACCGTGGCGCCGGAGACTTTGACCTTGAGGTCGAGCGTGGTTTCATGAACGTGGTGGCCGTGCTTACCCGGGCCGCCGACCTGCGGGTAGAGATGCGTGAGGCCTGGGTGGATATTGAGGATCTTCCCCAGCCACTCGTTGACGAACTCTGCCGAGAGCATGCGCATGAAGCCGGCCATGACGATGAGGTCCGGGTTGAGAAGGATGAGCCGGGCGTTGAGTTCGGCTTCGAATTTCTCACGCGATTTGCTCTTGGATTCGATGACGTAGGTCGGCACGCCCATGGACATCGCCTTGGTAAGGACGCCCGCCGGTTGGACGTTGGAGATGACAGCGATGACTTTGGCCGGGTATGCGGGATCTTTGCACGCCTGCATGATGGCCATGGCATTGCTGCCGCCGCCTGAGGCGAGGATGACGATTTTCAAGGGAACCCCCTGGGTTGGCGGCTGGGCCGCTGGGAAACTGGATGCTTGGAAAGTGGGGATTTATAGGGGCAGTGTATGCATTTTGTCAAGGTTGGGGGGTGGGGGCAACAGGGGTGCGGGGATTGTGGGCATGGGGGGTGGGGAGGGGCCAGGGCTGGGGGTAGGATGGTGGGCATGAGTTCCCGTTGTGGAGAAGGTTTGGTGATCGGCGCGGTGCCGTTTGGTGAGCGCGATGCGCTGGTGCGCGTGCTGTGCGCCGAGCGCGGGTTGCTGGCGGGTTTGGTGAAGGGCGGCAAGGGCAAGGCGGCGATGGTGCAGCCCTTTAACACCGTGGGGTATGACCATTACCGGCGGCTGGAAGGCCAGTTGGGCACCCTGACGCTGGATTTGCGCGTGAGCCGCGCCGCCCGCTGGCTGGGCCAAGTGCGCGGCGGCTATGTGGCGGCCTATCTTAGCGAGTTGCTGGCGGCGGTTCTGCCCGAAGAGCACCCTTATGAAGGCTTAAGCGAGCGGGTGGTGGCGCTGGTGGACGGCGGCGCGTTGTGGCGCGAGGTTGTGGCCTTTGAGATGTTTGTGCTGGAGGTGGTGGGTTATGGGTTGCGGCTGGGGGACACAGTAAGAGGGAACGAGGAACGAGGTAGCGAGGAACGAGGGGGGGAGGTGGTGTGGGTTTCGCCGAGTTCCGGCCGGAGTGTGACGCGGGCGGCGGCGGCGGGGTGGGAAGCGAAGTTGCTGGCGTTGCCTGCGTGCATGGGGGGCCCGGCGTGCAGCGAGATGGAGGATTTTATGCGGGCATGGCGGCTTACAGGGTGCTTTCTGGACAAGGCCCTGCACGGCAAAAAGCTTGCGGCGCGGGCGCGGCTGGCCGACCATTACGCCAAGGGACTGGAGGTGCACGATGAGACTTTGGCTGCTTAGTGCAATATTGGCGATGATGGGAGGAACAGTGATGGCGCAGGATGTGGCGAGCCGCACGGCGGTGTTTGCAGGTGGGTGCTTTTGGTGCATGGAGAGTGAGTTCCAGGGGCAGCCGGGGGTGATGGATGTGGTTTCCGGCTTTACCGGCGGGCATGTGGACGACCCGACCTATGAGCAGGTGAGTGCGGGCGGCACCGGCCACCGCGAGGCGGTGGAGGTGATTTATGACCCGGCCAAGGTGAGTTATGACAAGCTGCTGGAGATCTTCTGGGGCAATATTGACCCGATGGATGCCACCGGGCAGTTCTGCGACAAGGGCGAGCAATATAAGGCCGCCATTTTTGTGGGGGACGAGAACGAGCGCCGCGCGGCGGAAGCCAGTGCCGCGGCGCTGCAGAAAAAGTTGGGGCAGCAGGTGGTGACGGATATTCTGCCCAAGGCCAAGTTCTGGCCCGCCGGGGCTGAACACCAGGACTATTTTGAGAAGCACGCCTTCCAGTACCAGCTCTACCGCGCTGGCTGCGGGCGCGATGCGCGGCTGCGGCAGTTGAAGACGAAGATGAAATGACGAAAGCCCCGGGGTTACCGGGGCTTTCGCTTTTTCGCCTTGGGGCGATCGAGATCAGCGCTTGCAGGCGTGCATCTGGCCGTCGCAGCCGTCACGCTTGAAGGCCTTGATGGCGATGGCCTTGAACGGGCCGTCGAAGGCGAGGCTCGGGCTGCTGAAGCTGCCGCGGAGGCCGGCCCAGCTTCCGCCCTTTTGGATGCAATCGCGAGTGGATGCATCGAAGGCGGCGACATTGCTACCACCGACATAGCCGATTTTTTGGCCTTTACGGTTGTAGCAGCCACCGGCGTTGGCGGCGGTGGCGGCGAGGCCGAGGGCGGCAACGACAGCGAAGGTGATGAAGGATTTGCGCATGCGAATCTCCTGTGTTTGCCGGCTGAACCATGCGTGTTCGGCCGGCTGGTGGTGAAATAATGAAAGGTGGCTCAGGCATTGGCTTGAGCCATACCTTTGCGGGTCGTAGAAGAGTTATAGGGCGGGATTGGGGGGATGCAAGGGGTGGGGGGAATAATGTTTGGTTTCAATGGGTTGTTTTTACATTTTTGTAAGGTTTGGGGGGCGGAAGGGGCCAAAAACCAAGCCTCTCCCGGATGGGAGAGGCTGGCTTAAAGGCCGCGAGGGGGCCTTTACTTGATGACCGGGGCCTGGCTGGCCACCTGAGGGCCGGAAAGGCCGGGGGTCATGTAGGTGGCCTTGGAGCCGTCGGTGAAGTGGTATTCATCCCAGATCAGCTTGGCCTTGAGCCCTTGAGGGGGCAAAGGCACGTTGCCGGCAGCGACTTCTGCAAAGGCGGCCTGGAGCACCTTGGTGGCGTGCTGGTAACAGGCTGCGTAGGTGCCGTTGCAGGTTTTTTCCACCGCAGAGGGCGCAGGCGGCTGGGCCTGTGCGAGTGTTGCGAATGCAAACACGGTAAGCGCAACGACGGCGGGCAGGCTTGTTTTTTTCATGTTCGCCTCGTTAGGGACAGGGTTGGGGGAAGGTTCTACGGGAGCTGAGATTGAGGGGAAGTGTGCTCCCGGTTTTTTACGTAAGCAAGAGGTAAGGATATTTTGTAAGGTGATGATTGTGGCAGGGGCGCACCCAAGGGCGGTGCCCGCTTGGGGGCTGCCCTTGGCAAGACGGCGGCAACGCGGCAGGATGCGGCATAAAGGAAAGATTGACGATGCGTGATGTGAGTGTGGGTGGCCAAGGCTGCGGAAAAGTGATTTTTGGTGCGGACAAGCCGCTGAGCCTGATTTGCGGCACATGTGCGATTGAAGGGCGCGAGATAACCCTGCGCACCGCTGAAGCGGTGAAGAAAATTGCCGAAAAGCTGGGGATCGGGGTGGTTTACAAGGGCAGCTTTGACAAGGCCAACCGCACCAGCGCCAAGGGCGCGCGCGGCATTGGGCTGGAGAAGGGAATGGAGATTCTGGCCGAAGTGCGGCGGGATTTTGGCATGCCGGTGTTGACCGATGTGCATGAAGTGGCCCAGGTGGCGCCGGTGGCACAAGTGGTGGATGTGTTGCAGGTACCGGCCTTTTTGGCCCGGCAGACCGACCTGCTGCTGGCCTGCGGGGCGGCCGTGGCCGGACAGGCGGGCAAGGCGGTGAACGTGAAGAAGGGGCAGTTTATGGCCCCCGCCGACATGGGCCCGGCCAGCGAGAAGGTGAAGGCAGGGGGTAGCGAGGCAGTGATGCTGACCGAGCGCGGCACCACCTTTGGTTACGGCGACCTGGTGGTGGATATGCGTGGCTTGGCGATTATGGCGGAGATTGGCCTGCCGGTGATTTATGACGTGACCCACAGCATTATGCAGCCCAGCGGGCGCGGCGATGCCAGCGGGGGAAAACGCGAGTTTGCCGCGCCGCTGGCCAGGGCCGCGGTGGCAGTGGGGGTGGCCGGGCTGTTTGTGGAGGCGCACCCGGACCCTGCCAAGGCTTTTTCTGACAAGGAGACCCAGTTGCCGCTGGATGAGCTGGAAGCGTTTTTAACCCCGTTGGTGGCGTTGGATAAGCTGCGGAAAGGCTTGTAGCCGATGGCGCTGTGGCGGGTGCAGGTGCGGGTGCAAAAATGGCTGCTGCCGGCGGCGGTGGCGCTGCTGCTGGCCTACACCGCCGACCAGCTGCTGACCGGCGAGCGCGGCATTGTGACCTGGCGGGTGATGAAGACCCAGTTAGAGAGCCTGCACGAACAGAACGACAAGCTGAAGGCCGACATTGACCGGTTGAAGCGCGAGATTGCCAGGCTAAAGCCCAAGCCCGGCGCAGACGGCAAGGCCGCCGACTTGAAGGACATGAATGTGGGCAAGTTGGACAAGGACTTTGTGGATGAGCTGGTGCGCCACGACCTGGGCTACATTATGCCCGGCGACCAGGTGATTTTGGTGAACCCTTCCCATACCCCCAGGCCTTGAGGCAGACAGTGGCGCGTTGGGCAAGGCAAGAGGCCTAACGCAAAACCCCCGGCCGGGCCGGGGGTTTTGTTTTTTCCATGGGTTGGAAAGGGGGGCCCCTTGCGGGGCCGGGGGTTAGCCGTGGTGCGTGGCGTCGGTGTGCACGGTGACGCCGAGCTCGACCAGCACCTGGGCGCCGTTGCCGCCCACGTAGTTGGCGTAGGAGGCGCCGCCCTGCTGCACGTTGGCTTCCTGGTGGAAGTCGCCGGTGAGGGTGACCTGGTCGACCGCGTCGCCGCGTACCGCCAGCACGCCGGTGTCGGAGATGTTGAGCACATCATTGACGTTGAGCGTGAGATGGTCGGCGGCGTTGTTGACCATGTCGATGGCTTCGGTGCCCTTGAGCGTGACATCGTGACCGACGATGATGTCGGCCGCGGTGAGCAGCTTCATGGTGTCGAAGCCCTGGCCGCCGTCGATGCTGTCGGTGGCGGTGCTGTAGACCATGACATCGTTACCAGAGGTGCCGTGGATGGCGCCGTCGCCGTGGTTGGTGAAGAACACCGACGCGGAGTTGAGCGTGGAGCCGTCGGCCATGTGCACGGTACTGGTGTTGGAGATGTAGGCGTCCTGGTATTGGATGCTGACCGCCTGGTTGTTCAGGTCGATCGACTGGATGCCCAGGCTCTCGGCCGTGTGCAGCTCGGACGCCTGGCTGATACCGTCTTGGTTGGTGTCGGTCCATACCAGCAGTTTGCTGAAGTTGGCGTCGTTGGCGTCGAATACACCGTCGTGGTTGGTGTCTTCCAGCATGCGCAGCTCGGTGTAGCCGTCGAGGTTGGTACCACCGTAGACCTCGTTGACGTCGTCGATGGTGCCGTTGCCGTTGTAGTCCATCGCCAGGATGCCTTCACGCGCGCCGTACCAGGCGGTGTGCTCGGCGATGGTATCGCCGGTGACGTCGGCATTAAGGTTGAAGTGTGCGTTGCTTTGCGCCAGCGGCACCAGGGTGACGCCGTCGTTGTCGAGGTCGATGACCAGCGGGCAGCCGTCGCCGCCGCCGCCGTCGCCGTCGCCGGTGTTGACGAAGGGAGGAGGAGGGGGGGGAGGAGGAGGAGGCGACAGGACGTTGATGTGCACGGTGGCCGTGTCGGTGGCGCCCCGGGAGTCACGGATGGTGTAGGTGAAGCTGTCGGAGTTGCCGCCGCCGAAGTAGGAGGTGTAGACGAACGAGTTGCCCACCTGCGCGACCGTACCGTAAGCCGGGTTGCTGTGGCCGACGATGGAGAAGGTGTCGCCTTGCGGGTCGGAGTCATTGGCCAGGACGTTGATGGACACGGCAGAACCGCGCAGCACGCTGGTGTAGTCGTCTTGGGCGTCGACGGTGTTGGGGGCCACGGCGACGGTGACCGTGGCGGTATCTTGAGCGCCCAGGGCATCGGTGATGGTGTAGGTGAAGCTGTCGTTACCCGAGAAGCCGGTGGTGGGCGTGTAGGTGAAGGTGCCGTCGTGGTTATCCACCACCGTGCCGTGTGCCGGGTTGGTGTGGGCGGTGACCGAGAAGCTGTCGCCCTGGGGATCGACGTCGTTGTTGATGACGTTGATGGTGACAGGCTTGTCTTGGCCGGTGGTGGCGGAGTCATCCACCGCGTCGACGTTGTTGAGCTGCACGCCGATGGTGACCGTGGCGGTATCTTGAGCGCCCATGGAATCGGTGATGGTGTAGGTGAAGCTATCGTTGCCGACGTAGTCGTGCTCTGGCGTGTAGGTGAAGGTGCCGTTGCCGTTATCGACCACCGTGCCGTGCGCCGGGTTGGTGTGCGCGGTGACCGAGAAGGTATCGCCCTGGGGGTCGGTATCGTTGCTGAGCACGTTGATGGTGACCGGCTGGTTCTCGCGCGTGGTGGTGGCGTCGTCGACCGCATCGACGGTGTTTTGTTGCACGCCGATGGTGACCGTGGCGGTATCGTGGGCGCCGAGGGCATCGGTGATGGTGTAGGTGAAGCTGTCGGAGCCGTAGTAACCGGTGGCAGGCGTGTAGGTGAAGGTGCCGTCGTGGTTATCGACCACCGTGCCGTGCGCCGGGTTGGTGTGCGCGGTGATGGAGAAGCTGTCGCCTTCAGGGTCGGTATCGTTGGCCAGCACGTTGATGGTGACCGGGGTGTTTTCACGCGTGGTGGTGGAATCGTCCACCGCGTCGACGCTGTTGTTGGGGCCGGTGACGGTGAAGGTGACGGTGGCGGTGTCGGTATCGCCGTCGATGTCGCGCGCGACGTAGTCGAAGGTGATGACCTTGCCGGCGTCGTTGGGGCCGGCGGTGTAGGTGAAGGAGCCGTTGCCGTTATCCACCACGCCGGCAGGCAGGGTGCCGACCACGTGGTCGAAGGCCAGGCCGCCGTCTGGCGCGCTGTCGTTGCTCAGCACGTTGATGGTGTAGCTTTGGCGCACGGCCAGGGTGGCGGAGTCATCTTCCGCGTCGACCGGGTTATCCACCGAGTTGGGGTCGGCCACGCGGATGGTGACCACCGCGGTGTCGGTGTCGCCGTTCTGGTCTTGGATGGTGTAGGTGAAGGTGTCGGTGCCGCGGAAGGTGTCATCCGGGTTATAAATGTAGTTGCCGGAGCCATCGACCGTGAGGGTGCCGTGCGAGGGATCGGTGTGGCCGATGATGCTGATGGTGGTGCCCTGAGGGTCGTAGTCGTTCGACAGCAGTTGCGCCGGGGTGATGGTGAGGTTGGTGTTGAACGGCGTGGAGAAGGTGTCATCGCCAGCGTTGAGGCTGGTGGACGGGGCTTCTTGCACGTTGATGGTGACCTCGGCGGTGTCCATCGCGCCTTTGGAGTCGGTGATGGTGTAGGTGAAGGTGACCGGGCCATCGTAGCCGTTGGCGGTGGTGTAGGTGACGTGGCCGCCGGCAAGCGACACCATGCCCTGGCCGGTGGTGATGGGGCCCACCGCGGTGATGGAGAAGCTATCGCCCTGGGGGTCGAAATCGTTGGCCAGCAGGGTGGAGGTGATATCATGCGCGCCGGAGTTGGCCGCCACGGTGAGGGTATCGTTGTTGGCATCCACACCGTTGATGCCGGTGCCGATGGTGACGCGCACCACGGCGGTATCGGTGGCGCCGTTGGCGTCAGTGATCTCATAAGTGAAGTGCACCTGGCCGGCGTTGTTGGCGCCGGGGGTATCGGTATAAGTGATGGTGCCGTCGGCATTGACGGTGACCGAGCCGCGGGCGTTGCCATTTTCATCCACCGGGTCGGTGTGGCTGGTGATGGTGAATTTGTCGCCCTGGGGGTCGGAGTCGTTGTTGAGGACTTCGATGCGGACGTCCTGGCCGGCCAGCAGGTCGGCGGTGTCGTCGGCGGCGATGACGCTGTTGGTGCCGGTGGCCGGGCTGACGTTGATGGTGAGCGTGGCGGTATCGGTGGCGCCGCGGTCATCGGTGATCTGGTAGGTGATGGTCTCGGTGTAGGCCACGGCCGAAGGCACCGAGTAGTAGGTGATGGTGCCGGTGGCGGCGTCGAAAGTGGCGGTGCCTTGCGCCGGGCCGGCGGTGATGGCGGTGATGTGGAAGGCGTCGCCCTGGGGGTCGAAGTCATTGTTGGTGACGTTGAACACCTTGGCCGCCCCGGCGGGAACCAGCGAACCGGTATCGTCGATGGCGTCGACGCTGTTGCCGGCCTTGACCTCGATGGTGACGGTGGCGGTGTCGGCCGCGCCGCGGGCGTCGTGGACCTCATACACCAGGGTGGTGAAGTAGTCGGTGTTGGAGGGCACCGAGGTGTAGGTGATGGTGCCGTCGGCATTGGCCACGGCGGTGCCGACGCCGGGGCCGCTGATGATGCGCACCGAGCCGGGCACCAGGGCGTCGCCCTGGGGGTCGGAGTCATTGCTGAGCACGTTGAGCACCTTGGAGCTGCCCGGGTTGTAGATGGTGTAGGCGTCATCGGCGGCGATGACGGTGTTCTGGCCGGGGAAGGTGGGGTCGATCTGGATCAGCACGTCGGCGGTGGAGGTGCCGCCATTGCCGTCGGTGATGGTGTAGCTGAAGCTGGCGGTGCCGGTGAAGTCGGTATCCGGGGTGAAGAGCACGTTGCCGCCGTTCATGGTGACGGTGCCGTGGGCGGCGCCTTGCACGCTGATGACGGTGAGCGTGTCGCCTTCAGGGTCGGTATCATTGGCCAGCAGTTGCGGCGGAGTGATGGTGAGCGCGTGGTTGATGTAGGTGCTGAAGGTATCGTTATGCGCAAAAGGCGGCAGGTTGCCCGACGGGATGAGCTGGACCGGCCCGGCGCCCGGTTGGAAGGGGAAATCCTGGGTGGAGATGGCGTCGGTGCTGATGGGAATGGCGTAGGGATCGATGACCGAGGAGAACACGGCCGCGCCCTCACCCACCCCGGTGCCGAGGATTTGCGGGGGAGTGATGCCGCCGTGACCGTCGCCATTTGCGACTTGCGGGCCGGCCGCAGGTTCCACCTGGGCGTTGGCCTGGGCGACTTGCTCGGAATTCTCGACCGCCACCAGCAGTTGCTGGGCGGGAAGGGTGCCCTCGGACGTGACGATGGTGGTTTTGGGATCGTGGGCGCTGGCGGCGAAGTCGAGCAGCAGGATCTCGCCACCGCTTTGCAGGTGAATGCGCAGGTTGCCGGCTTCTTCGGTGAGGGTGGCATGGTTGATGTCGATGCCGTTCATCACGATTTGGGCGCCCGGGCCGACCAGGTAGGCCAGCATGCCGGTGCCTTCGGGCGCTTTGACCACCACCTGGTAGGTCTCGGCCTGCACCGATGGGGTGGCGGTGGCAGCCAGCGAGGCGGGCGGCGGGGTGGGAACAGCGGTGGTGGCCGACGGCGCAGCGGCGCCCTGGACGGTGCTGGTGGTGGTGTTTTGAGCCATAATTTTAGTTCCTTCCCCATGTCTGCCCGGTGAGGGGCAATTTTGTTCCGTTATAAAGGCTTGGCCCGTGGGGCCTGGCCTTTATGGAGCCAAAGAGCAGCTTTTCCTGACTTTGCCCCAAAACCCGGCGTGCCGAAGAGATGGGGCGGGCTGGCGGGCGCTGCAAGCCCCCGCCGGCCCAGGGGCCAGCTTTTATTTGCTGGCCATTTGCGTCGTGGCGGCGGCCGGGGCCAGGTCGCCCATGTGGGCGAGCACGGCGTAGGCGGCGGCGTCGGTCTCGTACTTGCCGTCGATCAGCGCGGATTTGGCGTCGGTGAGTTCAACTTCGCTGTCGAGCAGGTCGAGCAGGGTGCGTTGGCCGAGGTCAAACTGGCCGAGGTAGGCATCGCGGCTTTGCTGGGCGGCCTGCACGTGCTGGGCCAGGGGCTCCAGGCGGGCGTAGGACTCGACCACCGCTTGTTCGACTTCGCGGCGTTCCTTCTCCAGCATGTCCTGGGCTTCCTTGACGCGTTCGACGCGTTCGGCGCGCTGGGCGACGTCATGGCCGCCGTTGTACAGGTTTTGGCGGTACATCAGCATGGCGCTCATGTCGTGATTGGGGCCGTTGATGCCGTCGAGGTTCCAGTTGCGCGAGGCGCCGCCTTCCACCGTGATGCGCGGGCAGAACACCGATTTGGCTTCGGCCAGCTCGGCGTTGGCGGCTTTGATGTCGGCCATGGCAGAGGCGATGACCGGGCTGTTGGCCATGGCGCGCTGGATGGCGGAGGTGGTGGTGTTGGGGATGGCGTTGAACGGCGTGGCGCCCTTGACAGGGTCGGCAGGCATTTCGCCAACCGCTTCGAGGTAGCCGGCTTCGGCCTTTTTGAGATCGCCCTTGGCGGCGATGACGTTGGCCTGGGCCAGGGCCAGGCGGCCTTGGACCTGCTCGACGTCGGCACGGGCGGAGCGGCCGCTGGAGAGGCGGTCGTTCAGCTTGCCGAGGTAGGAATTGTGGGTGTCGAGGTTTTGTTCCGCCAGGGCGAGGATTTCACGCGCGTGGAGCACGCCGAGGTAGGCCTCGGCAGCGCGCAGCGCCATTTGGTTGCGCACGTCCATGGCGTGGTAGCTGGCGCTGGCGTAGCGGTTTTCAGCCTGGGCGACGCGGGAGCGGGTTTGGAAACCGTCGAACAGCATTTGGGTGACGGTGATGCGCGATTCCTGGCGCCAGAGATCCATGCTGCCTTGCTTGCCGGAGCTGGGAGTGCGGGCGGCGCGGAAGCGGGTGGATTGGTTCTTGCTCCATTCATAACCGGTGCCGGCGGCGAAATCCACGGTGGGCTTGTAGCCAGCCTTGGCCATATCGATGGTGTGGCCGATGGCGGCTTGGCTGTGCTCGGCGGCCATGACCTCGGGGTGGGTGGTGATGGCTTTTTCCATCGCCTCTTGGATGCTGGTGGCGTGCACCAGGCTGCTGGTGGCGACGGCCATGCCGATGATCGACATGGTAAGTAGTTGACGAGCCATATGTTTTATCTCCCTTTTCCAAACTTGAGGCCAAACGTATGACTTACGCCCGCCTTGTGTTGTGTACACATATAGAAGCCGCCCCAAGTATTGGCAAGGGGGGTGTGTGAAAAAAAATCCACAGCACCAAGAAAAAACGGCTTGGCCGGGCCGTTTTGTAAGTTTGAAGTAAGTGTGGCCGTAAGGGATATAAAAAAGGGGCGGCGAACTGTGGCGAGGGGGGCGCGGGGGGTAACGGGAAACACACCAAAAGGGCGCCAAAGTGCGGGGGTGACAGGTAAATTTGCGGGGGATGCTATATCTTACCCAAATGTTGCCATGCGGGGGTGCCCTTGCCCCATAGGGGCGAAACCCTTGCGATGGCGGCAAAATGGCCCATATGGCATTGGTAGCTAAAAGGACGAAATTTTTAATGCGCGACACCCGCAAGCCCACCGCCGAGCTGGAAACACGCCTGGGCCACAACCCCGAGCAGGCGGCACATACCGCTTATCAGGACCATGCCCAAGACACTTTGCAGGGCTGTTTGATGTGGATGGTGAGCCATTTTAGGCTGACCCACACCCTGACCAGCCTGGTAACCGGCTTGCCGTTGGTGAAAAACCGTTTGACGCCGGAGTTGTTTGCCCGCGCTGCCGCCCGCGCCGGGCTGGACAGCCGCGTGGTGCGCCGCGAAGTGGGGGATATCTCGGCCCAGGTGTTGCCCGGGGTGGTGATGCTGGAAGGCGGAAAAGCCGTGATTTTGAAGGTGCGTCAGCCCGATGGCCACTTTGTGCTGGTGGATACTTACAGCGGTGCGGAAGAGGCGGTGAATGAAGAAGCCTTTGCCAAGGTTTACGGCGGGGTGATGATTTTGGTGCGTCCGACGTTGCGCACGGTGGTGGAAGAAGAGCTGAGCAGCCCCGCCAAGCAGTGGTTTTGGGGCACGTTGCGGCAGTTTAAGCCGCTGTACTATAAAGTAGGCCTGGCGGCGCTGGTGATTAACATGACCGCGCTGGTGGCGCCGCTGTTTGTGATGAACGTATATGACCGCGTGGTGCCCAACGCCGCCTTTGAGACCTTGTGGGTATTGGCGCTGGGGGCGGCGGTTGCCTACACGTTTGATGCGATCTTCCGCCAGTTGCGGGCTTATTTTGTGGATGTGGCCGGAAAGGGCGCAGATGTGCTGCTGGCCAGCAAGATCTACAGCCACCTGTTGAACATACGCCTGCAGCAGCAGCCAATGAGCGCCGGGGCGATGGCCAACCAGCTGCGCGACTATGACAGCCTGCGCGACTTTTTTACCAGCGGAACCATTGTGGCGCTGGTGGATGTGCCGTTTATGCTGCTATTTGTGGTGATTATTTTTATGCTGGGCGGGCCTTTGGGCCTGTTGCCGCTGCTGGCGATACCGGTGGTGTTGACCGTGTGCAGCGCCCTGCAAAGTAAAATGATGGCGCTGAGCCGCGAAATTGCGCGGGAAAGTGACCTGAAGCATGGGCATCTGGTGGAAACCATTAACGCGTTGGAGAACATTAAGGCCATTGGCAGCGCCAGCCATGCCCAAGGGGTGTGGGAGCTGGTGACCGGGGCGAGCGCCAAGGTGGGCACGCAGATACGCTTTTTGAACAGCCTGGCCTTGAACTTTGCCTACTGGGCCGGGCAGGTGGTGTATGTGACGCTGATTATATGGGGTGTTTACCGCATTGTGGACGGCGACATGACCACCGGTGCCCTGGTGGCCTGCAGCATGCTGGTGATGCGCGCGCTGGCCCCGGTAAGCCAGATGGCCGGGCTTTACGTGCGTTGGGCGCACACCGCCACCGCGCTGGAAACATTGACCCGCTTTATGAACAGCCCGGTGGAGCGCCCGGATGGCAAGGTGTTTGTGCACCACCCGCGCGTGGGCGGCGAGATTGTGTTTGATAACGTGGACTTTGCCTACCCCGGCAGCCGGTTGCTTAGTTTGCACCAGGCCAGTTTTACCATTGCGCCGGGCGAGAAAGTGGGGATTATCGGCCGCGCCGGCAGCGGCAAGAGCACTACCGCGCGGCTGGTGTTGGGCCTTTATGAGCCGGTGCAGGGCCGGGTGCGCATTGACGGGCTGGACCTGGCGCAGCTGGACCCGGCGGAATTGCGCCAGCAGATTTGTTATTTTCCGCAGAACCTGCACCTCTTCCGCGGCACCTTGCGCGAGAACCTGTTGCTGGCCAAGCCCGATGCCAGCGACCAGGACCTGATCAATGCGGTGGAGGCCAGCGGCGCTTATCGCCTGGTACGCCGCCACCCGCTGGGTTTTGACCTGCCGGTGGGGGAGCGGGGGGAGTTGTTGAGCGGCGGGCAGCGGCAGGCGATCGGCCTGGCGCGGGCGCTGATGCACGACGGCCGGATTGCCATTTTTGACGACCCGACCAGCGAAATGGACGCTACCAGCGAAAACTGGGTGAAGGACCGGCTTAAAAAATGGCTTAAAGACCGGACACTTATACTGATCACCCACCGCCCGAGCATGCTGGAGCTGGTGGACCGGCTGATTGTGGTGGATGACGCGCGGATTGTGGCTGACGGCCCGAAAGAGCGCGTGATGGCCCAGCTGGGCGTGAAGAAATAAGGGGCAAAACGATGCAGAACAACGATATTTCGCGGCAAATTGAGGAGCAGCTGGCTGCGGCGAGCGGCAAAAAGCGGCAAAAAGCGGCCGAAAGCGGCAACGGCCGGGTGGATCTGCTGGATAACAAGCTGGCGCATAAGCTGGGCGTGGGGGTGGGCAGCGCCGAGCGCGAGGCGATGGGCGCCAAGGCCAAAAAGTTGTGGCACGATGTGTTTGAAAGTGACGCCTGGCATGACGGCGATTTTATGAACGATGTGCGTCAGGCTACCTTGCGCGGGGCGCACCCGGCGGCGCGGTTGTTGTTTTACTGCATGTTCTCGTTGGTGACGTTGTTTTTTCTGTGGGCGGCGATCGCGCCGCTGGACGAGGTGACCCACGGGCAAGGCCAGGTGATACCCAGCGGCAAGGTGCAGGAGGTGGGCAGCCCGGAAGGCGGGGTGGTGAAGGAGATCTTGGTGAAGGCCGGCGACATTGTGCAGCCGGGCCAGGAGCTGGTGCGGCTGGACGATGCCACCGCCAACGCCGGTGTGGGCGAAAAGGTGCAGCGGCGCGACTATTTGCAGGCCAATATTTTGCGTTTGCAGGCGGAGTTGAACGACCAGCCGCTGGTGTTCCCCGACGATATGAAGGCCAAGTTGCCCCAATTGGTGGCCGAGACCCAAACCCTGTATGAGAGCCGCAAACAGGAATTGCAGGCGAGCACGCAGGTGTTCCGCGAGCAGCAGGACCAGCGCCAGCAGGAATTGAACGATGCGCGGCGCAAGCTGACCAGCCTGCGTGAAGCGTTGGGCCTGGCGCAGAAGGAATACGACATGACCAAGCCTTACCTGGACAGCGGCGCCATTTCCAAGGTGGACGTGCTGAAGCTGCAGCGTGCGGTGGTGGAGGCGCAGAAGGATTACAACACCGCGCAGTCGGCCGTGCCGGCAGCCGAGGCGGCGGTGCGCGAAGCGCAGCAGAAGGTGGAAGAGGCGAGCCTGAAGTTCAAGAACGAATCACGCGACGACCTGGGCAAGATGACCGATGAGTACAACCGTTTGGGGGCCGGGGTGCAGGCGGATATCTCCCGTGCCGACCGCACGGTGCTGAAGAGCCCCATCCGCGCCGAGGTGAAGCAGATTTTAGTAAACACCGTGGGCCAGGCGGTGCAGCCCAATGCCAATATTGTGGAGCTGGTGCCGCTGGAGCAGAACCTGCTGATCGAGGCCAAGGTCAAGCCGCAGGACGTGGCGTTCATCCGCCCCGGGTTGCCGGTGAAAGTGAAGATAAGTGCCTACGACTTCTCTATTTACGGGGGGTTGGACGGTGTGGTGGAGAGTATCTCCGGCGACAGTTTTACCGACGAGCATGCGCGCAACGGCCAGGGCGAGACCTACTTTAAGGTGCTGGTGCGCACCGACAGGAATTATCTGGCGCGTTACGGCGAGAAATTGCCCATCAAGAGCGGGATGGTGGCCACCGCCGATATTATCACCGGGCGCAAGACCGTGTTGCAGTACCTGCTTAAGCCCATCAACAAAGCCAGGGAGCGGGCGCTGACCGAACGATGAGGCTTTTGATTGCCCTTGTGGGGATGGGGGTGGTTGTTTCCGCGCAGGCTATGGCCGCCGGGCTTTTTGGCATGGTGGAGATTAAGGCCAACCGGATTGACTCCATACCCAAGTGGGTGGATGTGCTGGAGCGCACCAGCAGTGAAGACCTTTATGACCGTTGCAACCTGGGGGACAGCGCCTGCAAAGGCCGCCGGCCAGGCTGGTTTGCGATGGTGCAGCGCGCGCGCGGCATGACACCTGAAGAACAGATGCGCGCGGTGAACAGCTGGGTGAACAACCACCCCTACATTACCGACGACCAACTGTGGGGCAAGAGCGATTACTGGGAGACCCCCGGCCAGTTTGTGGACAGGAGCGGCGACTGCGAGGATTACGCCATTACCAAATATTACACCCTGAAAAGCCTGGGGTGGGACGAGAACGATTTGCGCATGGCGGTGGTGCAGGATACGGTGCGGAACATCCCGCATGCGATTCTGGCGGTGCGGCTGGGCGAAAACAGTTATATTCTGGATAATCTGGCCACGGAACCGTTGCTTGACCGCTATGTGAAGCAATATACTCCGTACTACGCGGTGAATGCTTATAGCCGCTGGGTTTTTATTAAACCGCAATAAACATAAGGTGCCCAAAGATGCCCCGCAAAGCCACCCGCAAGCCTGCCGCCAAAACCCCCAAGGCCCATGCGCGCACAACCAAGATTGCGCGGCCGACCACCGTGGCCAGCCCCACCGCCGAAGGGCCGGTGGTGGTGCCTGGAGCTGAAAATGTGGCCTACAAGGGCGCCGTGCCGATGAAGGGTTTTGTGGGCTGGGTGGTGCTGGTGCTGCTGGCCGCCCTGCTGGTGGGCTTTATGGCCGCAAAATTGCTGGTGAACCAGCGCACCGCGCAGCTGGTGGAAGAAACCACCGCCCGGGTGCAATTGCAGGCCCAGGGCCGTGCCGCCGTGGTGAGCGAGTGGGCCAAAAGCGTGGCACAGCTGGGGGATAGCATCGCCCAGGCGGAGATTGTGAAGCTTTACATTGAGGAAACGGTGAAGGCCGGCGGCTTGATCGACCGGGGCCTGGGCCATGCGGTGGAGGCGCAAAAGCCCTACATGGAGCAGATGCTGCATGAGTTTGTGGTGAAGTATCATTTGAGCGGGGCGCATATTGTGACGCCCGACGGCCAGATGCTTTTGAGCGAAGGCGCGGTGCCCGAAGAGATGCTGAAGAACAAGCGTGCCATGGCGGCGGTGGCGGCCAGCGGCAGCGGAACTGTGCTGCCGGTGCGCATGGGCCGTGATGGTGTGGTGGTGGATGTGCTGCGCGCCATTGAGGCCCCGGCGGTGGGCGAGAGCGGCCCGGTGGTGGGGATTTTGTGGTTTACCATGCCGGTGGGTGAAAAGCTGGCCGAGCTGGTGGCGGCGACACCGCTGGACCGGGCAGGTGAGCGCACCGCCATGCTGGAAAATGTGGATGGCACTGCGGTGGTGGTTGGGCGCACCGCGCTGGCGCCGCTGGCAGAGAGCTACATGGACCTGGAGAACCGTCTGGACGCGGGGAAAGTGGTGCAGGAGAGTGTGGTGGACCGTACGCCGGTGTTTGCCAGCCTGAAGGAGATACCCGGCACGCAGCTTGCGCTGCTGCAGGAATACACCGCGGATAAGGCGCTGGCGATCATCGGCCTGTATAAGCCCGGCCTGTATTTGATTGTGAGCCTGGTGATGGTGGTGTTGGCCGCCATGATGCTGGCGCTGACGCTGCACCTGATGGGCCAGCGCAACAAGACCCGCGTGAGGTTGCTGGGCCAGACCATGGAAGCGTTGGTGCGCGTGGTGGAAGCGCGCGACCCTTACCTTGCGGGCCACCATGGCAAAGTGGCGAGGCTGAGTGTGCAGGTGGCCAATGCCATGCGCATGGGCGTGGGTGAGCGGGCGACGTTGTTCTATGCCGCGCAGCTGGCGGCGGTGGGCCGCATGCTGGTGCCGCAGGCGGTGCTGGCCAAGAAAGGCAAATTGACCGACCCCGAGCGCAAGGCGCTGGAGACGCACATTAGCCAGGCGGTGGGGATTTTGGGTGATTTGGACTTTGACCTGCCGATTGCCAGCGTGATTGGCGAAATGTACGAGCGTGAGGACGGCAGCGGCCACCCGAAGGGCTTGAAGGGCTCGGAAATTAGCCGCATGGGCAAGGTGCTGGGGGCGTGTGACGCCTATGTGGCTTTGACCAGTGCGCGGGCGCACCGCAGTGCACTGGGCAAGGAGGCGGCGTTGAAGGCGATGGGCGGGCAGTTCAACAAAGATGTGTTGGCGACGATTGCGCGTGTGGCGCGGTAGGCGATGAACGCAAAAAACCCCGGCCGCGTGCCGGGGTTTTTTGTGGGGCCTGTGCGAGGTGTGCCCCGATGGCTAATGGGTGAAGTATTGCCATATTGAAACGGCAGGTTGCCGCAAAAGGGTGGCCACCAGCAGCACGATAAGCCTATCCTACTATTGACATAAAAATATTTTCATTTAATATTTTTATATAAAAAGAAAGATACTTATATGGCTTTTCGGGTTTTG
>WGMN01000008.1 GCA_016125035.1 Pseudomonadota bacterium | reverse complement strand
CGTGACCAATAACCTGACGGTGGGTGGAAGCAGTGTGGTGACCGGCGGGTTGACCGCAGCGACAGGCGGCTTTGGCGGGCTGACGGTGACGGGCAACAGCGTGTTGGCGGCTGTGAGTGCGACCAAGCTGGATGTGAGCGGTAGGGTGAGTGCGACCAACCTTGCGCTGAGCGGGGATGCCACCCTTGGCGGGGGGCTGACTGCGGGCAGCGCCGCGATTGGTAACCTTGCGGTGAATAACATCAGTGCCACCCAGAACGTGAGTGTGACGGGGAATGTGAGTGCGGCGAAGTTTATTGGTGATGGTAGCGGGCTGACCGGTGTGAGTGCAGGCGGGTTGAGTGCCGCGGGGGTGGCTGGGAGCATCCAGTACCAAGGGGCCAGCGGCGAGGTTTCTGGCAGCAGTTTGTTCTTAATAGAAGCAAGTGCGCGGAACATGCAGGTGAGCGGTACTGTACAGGTGGGAGGCAGTGGGGCTGAGAGCTGCGCTGCCGGGGCTTACGGTAAGATGCGCTTTGTGCTGAGTGGGGGCGCTATGCGGATGCAGGTGTGCAGGCCTTAGGGGCTAGGGGCTGGGGACTAGGGGCTAGGGGTGAGGGGGCTTTGCCCTCTTCTTCACTTTTTTAGGTAAATTTTAGGGCAAGGGAGGGTTAGGCGGTGGTAAGGTTGGGCGTTGACAGGCTGTAAGGAGAGCTGATAGCTGGTAGAGCTGTTAGCTTGTAGGGGTGGATTGCGATGCCCCGGGTTACAGGTTCCTGTGGTGTAAAAACGAGAAGGACGAGCAGATGATGAACGCGAACAAGATTATCACCTTTGCGCTGCTGGCCGGTTTGGCCAGCCCGCTGGTGGCCTGCGGCGAGCAGGGTTTGACCAATGACCAGATTGGTATGGGGCTGGGCGGTGTGGCCGGCGGCTTTTTGGGCAGCCAGTTTGGTGAAGGCAGCGGCAAGGTGGTGGCCAGTGTGGCCGGCGCCCTGCTGGGTGCCTGGGCAGGTAGCAAAGTGGCCCAAGGCATGACTGCGCAAGACCAAGGCTACTACAACAACGCCGCGACCAAAGCCGCCACTGTGCCGGTGGGCCAGGAAGTGACCTGGTACAACCCCAACAGCGGCGCGCAAGGGACGATCACCCCGGTGCGCACCGGCCAGACCAGCGAAGGTTATGCCTGCCGCGAGTACCAGCAGACGGTGACCATTGGCGGCAAGACAGAGCGTGCCTATGGGACGGCCTGCAAGCAGCCCGACGGTAGCTGGAAGATTATTAACTAGTGTGATGATCTCACCGTGTTAAAAAGCCTCCCCGTTCGGGGAGGCTTTTTTAGCTTCAGGTATGACTTTTGGGTAAAATGAACACAGCTTGTGCATAAGTGCGCGTCCGGCTTACAAAGGACAGGTGACCGCACCGCGAAAGTTGATTAAGGTGCCTGATAACAAGGGGCGAACGCCCCCAACAACAAGAAGAAGGCCCGCTCCTATGGCTTTGAGCTTTAAACAACGTTTGATCGGCGGCGTGATGCTGGCCGGTATTTTGCCGCTGGTTGTGGCAGGTGGTGCGGCGATTTACCTGGCTTACACGAGCTCCATCCAGTCGGCGAAGCAGTCGTTGGAATCGGTGCAGGAATCCACCGGTTTGCGTGTGGACGACTACTTCCAGCTGGTGGAGAACCAGGCCAAAGACCAGGCGCATAACCCGCAGATCATCCACTTTTTTAAGGAACTGGCGGCGGCGGAAAAGGCCTTTGACCCCGACAGCGTGAAAGTGGATATGCAAAAACTGCGCGCGCGCTATGCCACCCAGGTGGAAAAGACCCCGGGCGGACATGCCGACGAAGTGAACGCCTGGATGCCCACTGACCCGACGGCACGGGCACTGCAGTACCTTTATATAGCTGCCAACAGCAACCCGATTGGCGAGAAGCAGAAGCTGGACGATGCGGGTGATGGAAGTGCGTATTCCAAGCTGCATGCGGAGTACCAGGATGCGCGGCGCAACTTTGTGGATGACTTTGGCTACTACGACTACTTTTTGATTGATGGCGAGAGTGGCCGGATTATTTACACCAACTTTAAGGAAATTGACTTCCAGAGCAGTGTGAAGGAAGGCCCGGAAGCCGAAACGCCATTTGGCAAAACGGTGCGTGCGGTTTTGGCAAGCAACGAAGACAAAGTAAAGTTTGCCGACATGAGCCCCTATTTGCCCAGTTATAATGAAGGCGCCATGTTTGTGGTGGCGCCGATTATGGAAGATGGCAAGACCATTGGGGCGTTGGCGTTCCAGATCCCCACCGGGCACTTTAAGGACTTTTTTACCCCGTTGAAGAAGATGGGCGAGAGCGTGGACGGCTTTTTGGTGGGGAGTGACGGAGTGTTCCGCAGCGACCAGACTGCTGAAGAGGGCAAGGGTGGGGAAAAAGTTAACCCCGCTTTGGCGGACGCCCTGAAGAACATTTTTGAGGGTGGTGTGACCGCCGGCGTATTTGCTTACAATGGCTCGGATGGCGGGCCGATGTATGGCGCCATGCAGCACATGGACCTGGGCCACGGCATTGACTGGGGCATGGTGGTGGGAATTGATAAGGCGGAAATGCTGAAAGGCACCTACCACCTGATGTATATGTTGCTGGCCGTGGTGATAGGCATGGCCGTGGTGGCCACCTTGTTTGGCGCGTTTTTGGCCAATGGATCGGTGAAGCCGATCATGGAGCTGGCCAAGCGCTTTGGCGAGAGCGCCGAGAAGGTGGCGCGCTCGACCGGGCAGGTGGGTGAGGCGGTGAGCAGCATGGTGGCCGCCAGCGAGGAAACCAGCACGCAGAGCAAGGTGGTGCGGAAGAACTCCAGCGAAGCTGCCGGCTATGTGAACACGGTGAGCACCGCAGTGGAAGAGCTGAACGTGAGCATTAACGATATCAGCCAGAGCATTGGCGAGACCAATGTGCTGATTGACGATGCCGTGGGCAAAGCGCAAAAAACCGACGAGGTGGTGCGCAGCCTGGGCGAAGCCAGCAAGAAGATCACCGAAGTGGTGGGCCTGATTAACGACCTGGCCGAGCAAACCAACCTGCTGGCGCTGAATGCCGCCATTGAGGCTGCGCGCGCCGGCGATGCAGGCCGCGGGTTTGCCGTGGTGGCAGACGAAGTGAAGAAGCTGGCCAGCCACACCAGCCAGGCCACGGTGGATATTAAGGAACAGGTTCAGGACATCCAGGATGTCTCGGAGAAGAGCGTGGTGGCGTTGCAGGCGGTGGTGGAGGCGATCCACCGTATTCGCGACAACGCGACCACTGTCTCGGCCGCTGTGGAAGAGCAAAGTGGCGTGGCCAAGCAGATCTCTGGCAGCGTGAAGGATGCCGCCAACCGCGTGCAGCAGGTGGATGAAAACATGAATGGCATTGAACAGGCTGCGAATGATACGGGAGTGGCCGCTGACCAGGTGAATGGTTCTTCGCAGGAAGTGCAGGGCGCCTTTGCCGAAATGAAGGCTGGTGTGCAGCATGTGCTGGAGCAAATGGGCATTAAGGTATAGAAGGCCTGGCTGGCGGCAATTTGAGTGGAGGCGTGTACGCCAGTTTGTTAGAGTGAGGGCGTGCAGTTGATGGATAACCTGATGAGGCTTTTGCGCACGTTGCGCTACGTGCCGCCCCATGCGCTTTACTGGCGGGTGCGCAGCATGGTGATGCGGCGGTATTATTCTTCTCCGCTTTATGGGGCCCGCCGGTTGGCAACAGAAACCGTTAACCCGGAAATAGCGTGGCCGGGTGTGGTGTTGGTGGGAGGAGATGTTGGTGCCGGGCGCGCCGTGGCGGGCGGCAGTTTTTGTTTTGCGGGTGAAGCGTACGTGCTTGGCCAACCGCCATTGGAATGGTTTCATGGAAAGGCCAGCGCGCTGTGGACCTTCCATTTGCATTACCAGGAGTGGCTGGCCGACCTGAAGGCCGCCAAAGCCCGCAAAGCTGCCCAGGCGCTGGTGGGTGACTGGTTGCTGAACTTTGCCAGTTATCACCCCGTGGCATGGCACCCTTACCCCACCAGCTTGCGGCTGGTGGCGTGGTTGACTTACGGCCAATGGCTGCTGGAAGAGGCAGATGAGGACTTTAAAGAGGCGTTTGCGGCGGCATTGCAGCGGCAGGCGGTGTATTTGGCCGCTAACTGTGAGTGGGACCTAGGGGGTAACCATTTGCTGAAGAACTTCAAAGCATTGGTTTATTGCGGATTGGCTTTGGATGGACAGCGCACCCTGTTTGAAAAGGGTATGAGCGGGTTGCTGCGCCAATTGAAAGTGCAGGTGCTAAGTGATGGGGGGCACTTTGAACGCAGCCCGTTGTATCAGGCCCAGGTGTTGCGTGACTTGTTGGAAATACGTGCGGTGCTGCGCAAGGCCACCGGCGATGACAACCGTTTGCTGGACAAGCTTTGCGCTGACATGGGAACGGCGTTGGCGACAGTGCGGTTGCCTGACGGGGGGTTGGCGTTGTTTAACGATTCTGCCCAGTTGGAACCTGAATATATAGCGCAGTTGTTACGGTTGAGCGGTGCGGAAGAGGCGGCGGCAGTATTGCCTGTGAGCGGTTATGCAAGGTTAGAGCGCGGGCTGAGCCTTGTGGTGTTTGACGCGGGGCTGATAGGGCCCGATGAGAACCCTGGCCACGCCCATGCCGACACCTTGAGCTTTGAGATGGCGATTGATGGGGCGCGGGTGATTGTGAATGGCGGGACGTATGGGTATCAACACCGGCAGCGTAACAAGTTGAGAGGTACGGCGGCGCATTCTACGGTAGAGGTGGATGGTGAGGACAGCGCCGAGGTTTGGGGGGTGTTTAGGGTGGGGCGGCGCCCTCGGCGCGTAAGCTTGAGCGTAAGTGGTGTGGACGGCGGAGAAGCCGTGGCGCAAGGCAAACATGACGGTTATGCCCATAAAGGCATTACGCACACGCGCAAGCTGGTACTGGCGGGCGACGGAAGCCGCTTGCGGGGAGAGGATGTGATTGAGGTGCGGCCGCGCTTTGTGCGGCGCCTGTTAAGGACGCGTGTGACGGCGCACTTCCACCTGCACCCGGATGTTACGGTGAGGTTGATTTCGGAGCAGGAGGCGGAGCTAACCTTGGCGGGGGGGCGCAAAGTTAAATTTAAGGCTGATAAAGGGCGCATGGACGTGAAGGAAAGCATGTACGCCCCGCAGTTGGGAGTGATGCTGCCCTGCAGGCAGATAGTGATTTATGCGGGGATAGGGGCGCAGGGGTGCCAGATCGAGTGGCAATTGATGATTGCTTAAGCCCCGTGCGGGGCTGTTGCTGAATACTGTGAGTATGCAGTATACCTATGGCCAGTAAACCGCGAACGGAAAAGGAATGCCATGGCTAAGACCTCGCGCAAGAAGGCCCCCCGCAAAGGAACGCCGGTGACCCGTGTGGCTGTGCGGCCTGCCGCGCCGGTGGAACCGTTTGCTGAGGTTGCGGCCCCGCGGGTGCGGGCCAACCCTGTAACCGTGGCGGCGGCAAAGGAGAACAAGGGCCTTTGGCAACGCTTGCGCGAGAAGGTGAGCCCACCCGTGCGCGATGAAGAAATGCGCCAACAGATGGCTGCCGTGAAGGCCGGGGTGATGCATGAGCTTGAGACTTTGAGTGCGCAGAAGGGCATCCGCCTGACGGGGCAGCCCTTCCGCAGTGTGGTGTTGCCGCAGATGCGACGTCGTCGTCGCTGGGTGTGGCCGGTGGTTGGCGCCCTGGTGCTGGCTGTGGTGGTGGTGATGGTAATGGTGGCCCAGCGCCCGGCTGACCCGGGGTTGGTGCTTCATCAGGCTTTTGTGGCTGTACGCAAGGGGGATGTGGATGGCTTTGCCCGCCGGGTGGACGTGGATGCCGTAGCCGCTAGTGTGGTGAACCAGCTTTTTACGGCGCCACAGATGAATGCGGGTGCTTTGCCTGTGGAGGCGCAGCAGGCTACGGCAAAGCCAGCACTGGCGACGGCTTTGAAAAATGAAGTGATGGATGCGGTGGCCCACGAAGGCAAGCCGGCCGATGATGAGAAGAACCTACTGCTGGGAATATGGCAGAACATGGGTGGGGACAGCCTGGGTGTGGGCAGGGTGAACATTGCCATGCAGGATGAAAATATGGCGGTGGTGGAAGTGCCGCTGGAGCGTGAAGATTTGGGTTTGACTTTGCCGCTGCAGGTTGTGATGCGCCGCAACCTTAACGGTAGTGGCAGTGACTGGAAAATTGTGGATATGCCGAACTTTGCCGCAGTATTGGATAGCATGAGCCGCAATGGGGCGGCTGCGGTTGCCCCTGCGGCCGGGCCGGAAAAGCAGGCTTCAGGGAAAGACGCGTTGCGTGTTGAGGATATTAAAAAAAGCAAATCTGCTGAAGGCGGGATTACGGTCACCATGCGGATAACCAATGCAGGCGCCAAGGTTTTGCAAAATGCCGAGTTGCTGGTGACGTTTGCGGATGCGGCCGGACAGCCTTTAAAGATTTCACGCGTGGCAGTGCAAGACGACCTTGCGCCGGGTGAAAGCCGTGAGCAGGTATGGAAGCTGCCGATAGACACCAGCAAGCCGGTTGAGCGTTATGTGAGGGATCTTCCGTTGGAGGCACTGACGGTGAAGGTTGTGATGGCTAAGTAGCCTTTTGTGAAAGCTGTTTTTTAGAGCGTTTGTAGCGCGATTTCGTTGATTTTCTGCGGTGTTTGGGGTAGATTGGCTCCGTTCAAATACGGAGATTCCAGAAGATGGCTGACAAGGCGACCCAGAAGAAGGATATAGCGGCGGCGCAGGCCGCTTACGGTGCTGATAGCATTAAAGTTTTGCGTGGGCTTGATGCCGTGCGCAAGCGCCCTGGGATGTATATTGGTGACACTGATGACGGCACCGGCCTGCACCACATGGTTTATGAGGTGGTGGACAATGCCATTGATGAAACCCTGGCGGGGTATTGCGACCGCATTACGGTAACGCTTTACGCCGATGGCTCGGCCAGTGTGCGCGACAATGGGCGGGGGATCCCGACTGATATCCACGCCGAAGAAGGTGTGAGCGCGGCTGAAGTGATTATGACCAAGCTGCACGCGGGTGGGAAATTCGACCAGAACAGCTATAAGGTTTCTGGTGGTTTGCACGGGGTGGGTGTGAGTGTGGTGAACGCGCTGAGCAGCCTGTTGGTGTTGAAGATCTGGCGCGGCGGCAAGGCGTATATGATGGAATTTGCCGATGGCGAACCTAAGTATCCGCTGAAGGAAGTTGGGCCGACTGAAGAGCGCGGTACCGAGGTGCGGTTTTATCCGAGCGCGAAGACTTTTACCCAGACCGAATTCTCTTACGATACCTTGCTGAACCGTTTGCGTGAGCTGGCGTTTTTGAACAGCGGTGTGCACATTACCCTGGTGGATGAACGGGCGTTGGATGACAACGATAAGCCCAAGGAAACCGTGCTGTTTTATGAGGGAGGTGTAAGGGCCTTTGTGGAGCACTTGGACCGTAACCGCACCAGTGTGATGAGCAAGATTGTTTACTTCAGCGGCGGTAAGGATGGCATTACCGTAGAGTGTGCGCTGCAGTGGAACGACAGCTATACGGAGAATGTTTACCCTTTTACCAATAATATTCCTCAGCGCGATGGTGGAACGCACGTGGTGGGCTTTAGGGCGGCGTTGACGCGGATTGTGAATAGCTATGCCAATGAAAGTGGCCTGCTGAAAAAAATGAAGCTGGAAAGCGGGCTGACAGGTGACGATGCGCGGGAAGGTTTGACCTGTGTGTTGAGTGTGAAAGTGCCCGACCCAAAATTCAGTTCTCAGACCAAGGACAAGTTGGTTTCCAGCGAAGTGCGCCCGGTGGTGGAGAGTGTGGTGAATGAATGGTTGGGAGCTTTTTTTGAGGAAAACCCCACCGACGCGAAGGCGGTGGTGCAAAAGGTTATGGAAAGCGCCGTGGCGCGCGATGCCGCACGCAAGGCGCGTGAGCTGGCGCGGCGCAAAAGCCCGCTGGAAGTGGCGAGTTTGCCTGGGAAATTGGCCGATTGCAGTGACAAAGACCCTGCCAAGTGTGAACTGTTTATTGTTGAGGGGGACAGTGCGGGTGGTTCTGCCAAACAGGGGCGCGACCGTTCCATTCAGGCGATTCTTCCGTTGCGTGGGAAAATTCTCAACGTGGAAAAAGTTCGGTTTGACAAAGTGTTAGGCAACCAAGAAGTGGGAACGCTGATTAAAGCGTTGGGCACAGGCATTGGCAGCGAAGACTTTAACCTTGAGAAACTGCGCTACCATAAGATTATCATCATGACCGACGCGGACGTGGATGGAAGCCACATCCGTACGTTGTTGTTGACGTTCTTCTACCGCAACATGCCGCAGCTTATCACCGGCGGACATTTGTACATTGCTCAACCGCCGCTTTACCGCGTGGGCAAAGGCAAGAGCGAAGTTTATTTGAAAGATGATGCGGCGTTGGAGGATTACCTCTCACGCAGTGCGCTGGAGGGTGCGAGCTTGAAGTTGGCCGGTGGGGAAGTGCGAGCCGGTAAGGATTTTGAGGCGACCTTTAAGGCTGCCAGCCGGGCGCGAAGCCTGGTGAGCACGCTGGAGCGGCAGGTGTATATGCCAAGCTTTTTGGTGTGGACGCTGGTGGGTGAAAAGGTGCCTGTGGACGCGCTGGACAGTGAGGAAAGCGCCAAAGCGTTGGCCGCGCAGTTGTTGAAAGCGCTGAACAGTGGTGCGCTGGAGGCGGATTCGATCGCCTGGACGGTGGAGCAGAATACCGGCCCTGAGGGCCAGCCGCGGCTGGTTTTGGAGCGCAAGCTGGCGGGGATACCTGAACGCAGGACGCTGGATAAAGCCATGTTGCACGCCAGCGCTTACCGCAGTTTGCTGGGGATGAGCGATGAGTTGGGTGCGTTGCTGAAGGGCGGCATGTTTGTGGGTAAGGAGGAGTTGGCTTGGAGTTCTCCGGCTCAGATGGTGGAAACCGTGCTGGCCGAGGGGCGTAAGGGGCTGCAGATTCAGCGCTACAAAGGCCTTGGTGAAATGAACGCCGAACAGCTGTGGGAGACCACGTTGAACCAGGATAACCGTGTGTTATTGCAGGTAGAAGTTGAAGACGCGATTGTGGCGGATGGCATCTTTACCACGTTGATGGGGGATGTGGTGGAGCCGCGCAAGGACTTTATCGTCAACAACGCGTTGAATGTTTCCAACCTGGATATTTAGGGCGCGCGCCGTGCTTAAGGCGCTGATTTACCAGCTGAGTTTGATGCGCACGGCGGTGCTGCTGCTGGCGTTTTGCGCGCTGGTGAGCATGGCCGGGACGGTGTTGCCGCAGGGTTTGCCGCTGCAGGATTATGTGGCCAAGTGGGGCGTTTTTTGGGCGCAGGCATTTGTTTTTACTGGGCTTACTGATGTGTACCGGGCGTGGTGGTTTTTGCTGGTTTTGGGGGTGATGCTGGCCAGCGTGGTGGCGTGTTTGTGGCGGAATGGGCCGGTGATATGGCGGCAATTCTGGGGCGGCAAAACGCGGCGATTTGCGGCAATTGGCGACAGTTTTGCGGCAAGTGAGCGGCAATTGGCGGCGGCGGGATTTGTAAAAGCGGCAAAAGACGGCAAGGCCGAGTTGTGGGTGCGCGGGCGGTGGACGCGGCTGGGATATTTTTTGGTGCATATAGGTGTGCTGGGGGTGGCGGTGAGCGGTTTGGTGACCGGGTTTGTGGGGTGGCGCGGCACGATGAACCTGCGTGAGGGCGAAACCGACCACATTGCGCTGGTGTGGAAGGCCGGTAAGGCGACGCCGCACTTTTTGCCGTTTGCGGTGACCAATGACGGGTTTGTGATCGATTATTACGACAGTGGCATGCCGAAGCGTTTTGCCTCGCGGTTGCGGTTTGGGAAAGAGGGAACGAGGAACGAGGAACGAGGTGGCGAGGGGGTTGCGGTGCGGGAGGTGGAGGTGAACAAGCCGGTGCGGTTTGGCGCTTACCGGTTTTATCAGGCGAGTTTTGGCGACGGCGGCAGCATTATCCAGGGCGAAGGGGTGGATGTGAAAACCGGTGAGACCACGCCGGTGGTGGCGCGGGTGTATGAGCACAGCGTGTTGAATGACGGCACGCGGATTGAGCTGCTGGACTTCAGGCCGTTTACGGTGGAGACCTTTCCCGGTGAGCGGCCGACAGATGTGGGGCCGAGCGTGGACTACCTGGTGCAGCCGCCGGACAAGCCGGCGATGCAACTGCGTGCCTACCTGAGCCACCCGGAGGTTGTGGGGGTGGCAGACGGCGTGAAGAAGGGCGGCATGGATGAGGGTGCGGTGGTGTACCGGCCGGTGTGGCTGGGCATTGATGATGCCGAGTTGTGGCCGCTGGTGGCGCGGGTGGCGGCGGGTGAGGATTACAAAAAAGTGATGGCGCCGGTGCTAAGAGAGATCAGCGACGAGCGCGAGCGGGTGGCGGAAGGTGTGGCGGTGATGAACGCCGCCAAGGTGGTGAAGCAATTGGGGCTGACGCACCTGCTGATGTTGCAGACCTTTACGCTGCGGCGCTACAGCGGGTTGCAGGTGGTGTATGACCCGGCGGCGGATGCGTTCTGGTTTTTTGGCGGCATGTTGTTGGCGGGTGTGGTGCTGATGGTGAGCGGCGGCAGGTATGCGCGGGTGTGGGTGAAGAAGGAACGAGGAACGAGGTAGCGAGGTAGCGAGGTAGCGAGGTAGCGAGGTAGCGAGGTAGCGAGGTAGCGAGGTAGCGAGGGGTGGGGCCCCACGGCCGGTGCGACGGAGTGCGGGAGAGTGCGAGGGGGTTTACCCCCTGGCTATAGAGGGGGGGTTGGGGCATGGCCCCAAAGAGGCCGTCGCTGCGCCAGTAGCAGGCCGCATGCGAGGCCAACCCAAAACCCAGACGAAGGCGGGTTTTGGGTTAGGCCGGCGCTATGGCTGGAGGCCAAAATAATACACTGGCAAACGCGCAGAACGGATAGCCCATGCGTAGGGAGGGCTTGTCCCGGACAGCAGGTGGGCGCCCCGAAAACGTGAAGGACGTTTTCGGCCCACCTAGCTTCCGGGATGACAGCTCCCGCAGCCGGAGGCCGAAATTTGCAGTGGTGAGGCCTCATCATGGGTGTTGCCCCCCGTGGATTCCTACCCCCCATGGCAACGCGGAAGAGCCTCGCCTGCTGGAGCATGGGGGGTGGAATGACGGCCTTCGGCCTCAAAGGGGTCTACCGACCCCCTTGCATCCCCCCGCTGGATTTTCTGGTTGGTGGTACCCTCATTCTTTTTGTGCGGGAACGCCAGATGGAGGCTGCGACCTCTGCCGCTGCCCAGAGGTAGAAGAGTGCGATGAGGGTGATGAACAGGCCGCCGCCGTGCTGCGTAAACAAGGTGGTGGTGGCCACCAGTGTGGTGAGGATGGGGCCGGTGACGGCCATGGACAGCCCGGCGTAGAGGAAGGCGCGGGTGGGCGGGAAACGGCTCATGCCGTAGCAGACCATTACCAGCGCCAGCCAGTTGGGGTGGAAGGCGGCGAGGAACGTTGTGAGGTGGCCGTAGCGGGCGAGGAATTTGGAGGTGCGGCGGAGCATGTCTTCCGCGCCCAAGAAGTTGAACAGCCGGTAAAAGCCGTAGCGGCCGAGCGCATAGTTGACCAGGTTGGCCGCCATGAAGGCGAGCCAGCAGATGGCGGTGACCAGCGCCAGCGCGGAGAAGGTTTTGGGGGAGAGCAGGACGGCGAGCACGATGATGAGCGAGCCGGGAAAGTAAAAGTTGACCATGTACAGCGCTTCCAAGAACGCGCTAATGAAGAGGATGGGAAAGCCGTAGTGCGCGAACCAGGTTTGTGCGGTGGTGGTGAGTTCGGCGAGTTCCGGGATGCCGAGAGAGGGTGCGGCGAGGGCGAAGATAGTGAGGAGAACCGCGTTGGTGAGCGGGAAGGCGGCCTGGGCGAGGTGGGGACGCCAGGTTAACGCCATGAGGATTCCCACCAGCGGCGGAGGATGGGCAGCGAGAGGGTGGAGAGCCAGTAGCCGCAGACGGGGATGATACTGCCGAGGTACCAATCCGGCACCAGCAGGGTGTAGAGCACGGCGGACGCGGTGGCGTAGGTGATGGCGCTGACGGTGAGGCGCCGGGTGAGAGAGGTCTCCCACGCCTTGTTGCTTTCCACGCGGGCGTTGCGGGATTCGATGGCAGCGAGGCGTTGCTCGATGGTGGCAGGGATTGGCGCGCTGCGCTCGCAATGACGGCCTTCGGCCGGGCTAGGCTTTTTGGTTGCCATATTTGGCTTCCCAGGCTTCGCGCTGTTCGTCGGTAATTTTGGGGAACAGGACCTCGGTGGGCAGGGTGAAGGGGCCGGTGGCGGGGGCGCAGGTGGAGAGGGAAGACGGCCACAGCCAGGCGGTGTGCAGCGAGGCGGGCAGGTGCGGTGCGGGGATTGGGCCGGTCCCGGATGCGGGATGGGTGCCCCGGGTTTGTTCCAAACCCGACCCATCCGCGCTCCGGGAACCTGGAGCTTTGATGAAGGCTTGGGGGTTGGGGAACAGCGCCATCAGTTTGGCGGCGGAGAAGGGGATGATGGGGGCCATGGCGCGGGCGTACATGGGGATCATGTTGATGGCGATCTTGAGCACGGCGGCTGCGCGGGGTTTATCGGTTTTGACCAGTTGCCAGGGCTCTTGCGAGGCGAGGTACTCGTTGCCCGCGACCCAGAGTTCGCGCAGGGCTTCCACCGCTTTGCGCAGCTCGGCTTTTTCCATGTGCGCGGTGTAGCGGGCGAGGATTTCATCCAGGCGTTTGGCGCAGGCCATATCGGCGTCGGAGTAGTCCTCCGCTTCCGGGATGGTGGCGCCGAAGTGTTTGGCGGTGAGTTGCAGCGTGCGGTTGACGAAGTTGCCGAGCACGTCGGCGAGGTCTTTGTTCACCACGGCTTGGAAATCCGCCCAGGTAAAGGCGGAGTCGTCGCTTTCCGGCGCGCGGGCGAGGAGGTAGTAGCGCCAGTAGTCGGCGTTGGGGATCTCTTCCAGCGCTTGGTCGGTGAACACGCCGTGGCGCGAGGAGGTGGAGAATTTGCCGCCGTAGTAGGTCATCCAGCTGAAGGATTTGATCTGGTCCACCAGCTTCCACGGTTCGCCGCTGCCCATGAGCATGGCGGGGAAGATGATGGTGTGGAAGGGGACGTTATCTTTGCCCATGAATTCTGTGTAGGTGACGTCGTTCGCGTTCAGCCACCAGGATTCCCAGTTGCGGGTTTTGGGGTCGAGGTCCGCCCATTCCGCGGTGGCGCCGATGTAGCCGATGGGGGCGTCGAACCAGACGTAGAAGACTTTGTCTTTGAACTCCGGGCCGAATTCTTCCGGCACCGGCACGCCCCATTTGAGGTCGCGCGTCATGCCGCGGTCGTTGAGGCCTTCGTCGAGCCATTTCAGCGCGATGGAGCGGGTGAGGTTGGGCCAATCCTTTTGGGTGTTCACCCAGGTGCGGAGTTTTTCCGCCATGGTGGAGAGCTTGAGGAAGGCGTGTTTGGTTTCGCGCACTTCCAGTTCCGTGCTGCCGGAGATGGCGCTGCGCGGGGAGATGAGGTCGGTGGGGTCGAGGACGCGGGTGCAGTTCTCGCACTGGTCGCCGCGGGCTTTGGTGTAGCCGCAGTGGGGGCAGGTGCCTTCGACGTAGCGGTCGGGCAGGAAGCGGGCGTCGGCCTTGGAGTAGACTTGCTTGATGGCTTTGACCTCGAACATGCCGTTGGCCCACAGGCTGCGGGCGATGCGCTGGGTGATGACGTGGTTTTGCGGGCGCGAGGTGGCGCCGAAGTGGTTGAAGGAGAGGCCGAAGTTTTGGTAGATGCGTTTTTGCACTTCGTGTTGTTCCGCGCAGAATTGGGCGACGGGTTGCTTGGCTTTCAGCGCGGCGATTTCGGCGGGTGTGCCGTGGTCGTCGGTGGCGCAGATGAGCAGGACCTCGTGGCCCTGGGCGCGGAGATAGCGGGCGAAGACATCCGACGGCAGGAGGCTGCCGATGAGGTTGCCGAGGTGCTTGACGCCGTTGACGTAGGGCAGTGCGGAGGTGATGAGGTGGCGTTGCCGGAATTCGGAATTCGGAATTCGGAATTCGGGGCCCCCTGCGGGGGCGGATTTGGAGGGGGTGGTTTTTTCAGGCATGGGCGGGAAAATTAGCCTTAAGGGCTTGGTTTGGCAAGCCAAACCCTTCCGCGCCCTAGGAGGCGGCGAGGCGGCGGCGCTTTTTTTGGCCGGCCGGGCCTTTGAGGTTGAAGCCTTCTGGCGCTTCGGGCGGGTTCTCGCGGTTATAGCGGCGTTTGCAGGCGTTGTCGCAGAACATCACGCCATCCCAAATGGGCGCGAGGTTGCGCGACCAGGCGATGGGCTCGCCGCAGTATTTGCAGGGCTTGGTGGGGTTTTGGGGTTTGTGCTGGGCCATGGGTTTGCAATATGCGATAAAGGGGCACCGTACACAACACCGGAGTGGGGTGATGACGACCGAAACGTTTGGCAATGCCCGTTTGAGGGAAAACTTGATGAGGGAGATCGAGCGATTGCTCGCAGAACAGCACGGGTCGTCGGGGTTTGACCGCAGCGGGGAAAGCAACATTAACCTGGCGGAGGACCCGGAGCTGAAGGGCCTTTTCCTTAAGCTGCTTGACGCCAGGTTCCGTATCGAGCTTCTCAACGACGAGATGGAGCACGAGGCGGAATTTAAGGTGACGGCCTTAAACATCGATTCGGCGCCGCCCTTCAACTATATCAGCATTGATGAATTCACTTAAGCCCGTTGAAGTGGACAGGAAAACGAGAAAGAGCCCCGGTTTTGACGCCGGGGTTCTTTTCGCGGTTATGGGGCTTTTAGCCGACTGCCCGGATGAGCAGGAAGTCGGTGATGCCGACGTAGGTGATGACGTGGGCAATTTGGTCGCCCACCAGGGACCAGTAGTAGGTGTTGCTAGTGACCATACGGCCCTTGAGCACGTCTTGCTCGTACACCAGGTGCGACCACTTGAAGTGCCTGTCGATGTTCATCTTGGTGTAGTCGATGAGGTAGTGGATGACCAGGTCGGCCAGAGTGCAGGTGATGACCAGTGGTAGCATGCCTTTGCCCAGCCAGAAGAGGAAGGGCAGCAGGGCCAGCAAGGTGCCCGCCGCGTGGATGCCAGCATGGACATAGCCGCCAGGGTGCCGGATGTTGCCCTTGTTGAGGGCCATCCACAGCGTTTGCAGCGGAATGTCGGCGATATAGTGTTTGGCCAGCAGAGCCAGCATGATCGCGCTATTGAGGATAATGACTGTGGTGACGGATATCATGGCAGATGTCTCCCGTGAGGCTTGATTTACTGTATACCAGAAGGTGGGAGCGAAACAAGTGCGGAACGAGAAAGGGCCCCGGCGCTCGGCCGGGGCCCCCGCATCTCTGAGGCAAGGCAGAAGTGACCTTGCCGGAGCTTACCTAACGAACGTGAGCTCCGTCGGAAGTGACCGTCTGCCTTGAGATACCCTCATTTGTGATGCTAGACATTGGACCACCTCCTTTCGTTGTGTGCTGATTCATGCTCGCCCTCCTTGCAATATCCCTTGGGGGCGGTTGCCCTTACGGGGGTTGGCTTAAATATATGGTGGGGTTTGCGAGCCGGACTGACAAGGCAAGATGTGGCCAGGGGAAGGGTTGGAGCAGGGGGTGTTGTAATTATGAACATTATTGTTCAATGACTTAGCTAGCTCTATCACTCTTGACGTGTGAGTGCTAATGCGCTTTACTGAGGCAGCAAGGGAGAACAGGCAATGAACCCGGAAAAACTGACCGAAAAAGTATTGAGACTGCTGGGCGAGGCCCAGGGTTTGGCGCTGCGTGAGGGCCACGGCCAGATTGGCGGGCTGCACCTGCTGGCGGCCTATTTGAACGACGGCGAGGGCTACGGCGGGCGGCTGTTGGCTGCCGCCGGCGGCGATATGGGGAAAATGGAAGGCGAAACGCGGCGGCGGCTGGGCAAGCTGGCGCAGGTGAGCGGCGAAGGTGTGCAGGTGGGGTTGAGCCAGGACCTGGCGCGGGTGCTGGCCAAGGCCGAAGATACCGCCAAGGAGCTGGGGGACAGGTTTGTGGCCGCGGACGGGTTGCTGCTGACACTCGCCAAAGAGGGGGGTGAGGCGGCGACGGTGCTGAAGGACGCCGGGGTGAAGTTGCCGGCGCTGAAGGCCGAGATTGAAAAGCAGCGCGGCGGCCAGACCGCGCAGAGCCAGGGCGCGGAAGAGGCGCAGGGCGCGCTGGGCAAGTACACCCGCGACCTGACCGAGCTGGCGCGCAATGGCAAGCTGGACCCGGTGATCGGGCGGGAAGAGGAGATACGCCGCACCATTCAGGTGCTGAGCCGCCGCACCAAGAACAACCCGGTGCTGATCGGGGAGGCCGGGGTGGGCAAGACGGCGATTGTGGAGGGCCTGGCGCAGCGCATTGTGGCCGAGGATGTGCCGGAAGGGCTGAAGAGCAAGCGTGTGCTCTCGCTCGATTTAGGCGCGCTGGTGGCGGGGACCAAGTTCCGCGGTGAGTTTGAAGAGCGCTTGAAGGGCATTTTGAAGGAGATCGAGGGCCTGGGCGGCGGGGTGATTCTGTTCATTGACGAATTGCACACGCTGGTGGGGGCCGGGGGCGGCGGTGAGGGCGCGATGGACGCCAGCAATTTGCTCAAGCCCGCGCTGGCGCGCGGTGAGCTGCACTGCGTGGGTGCCACCACGCTGGATGAGTACCGCCAGCATATTGAGAAAGACCCGGCGCTGGCGCGGCGCTTCCAGAGTGTGTTTGTGGCAGAGCCCACCGTGGGCGAGACCATTTCCATTCTGCGCGGGTTGAAGGAACGCTATGAGGTGCACCATGGGGTGCGCATTGCCGACGGTGCGCTGGTGGCCGCGGCCAACCTGAGCAAGCGTTACATCGCTGACCGCTTTTTGCCGGACAAGGCGATTGATTTGGTGGATGAGGCCGCCGCGCAGATACGGATGGAAATTGACAGTAAGCCCAAGGCGCTGGACGAGGTGGACCGCAAATTGCTGCAGCTGAAGATCGAGCGCGAGGCGCTGCAGAAAGAGAGCGATGCACCGAGCAAGCAGCGTTTGAAGGACTTGGAAAAAGAGGTGGGTGTGCTGCAAAAGGACAGCGACAAGCTGACCAAGCAGTGGCAGGAGGCGCAGCGCCTGGTGCAGGGCGCCAAGGCCTTGAAGGAAACCTTGGAGCAGGCGCGGGTGGAGAAAGACCAGGCGGCGCGCGCGGGCGACTTGGCCAAGGTGGCGGAGCTGACCTATGGGAAGATCCCCGAGTTGGAGAAGAAAATTGAGGCCAGCCAGGGCCAGGACACGGGTGTGCTGAAAGAGGTGGTGACCGCAGACGACATTGCGCGGGTGGTGGCGATGTGGACGGGGATACCGGTGGAAAAGATGCTTTCCACCGAGCGCGAGAAATTGCTGAAGCTGCCGGAGATTCTGGCCGCGCGGGTGATCGGGCAGGAAGCTGCGGTGAAGACCGTGGCCGAGGCGGTGCAGCGCGCGCGCGCCGGGTTGCAGGACCCGCAGCGGCCGATTGGTTCGTTCCTGTTCCTCGGGCCCACCGGCGTGGGTAAGACCGAGTTGGCGAAGGCGCTGGCCAACTACCTGTTCGATGACGACAAGGCGTTGCTGCGCATTGATATGAGCGAGTACATGGAAAAGCATGCGGTGAGCAGGCTGGTGGGGGCGCCCCCGGGCTACGTGGGCTACGAGCAGGGTGGCGTGCTTACCGAGGACGTGCGGCGCAGGCCCTACAGCGTGGTGCTGTTTGATGAGGTGGAGAAGGCGCACCCGGATGTGTTCAACATCCTCTTGCAGGTATTGGACGACGGGCGCTTGACCGACGGGCAGGGGCGGACGGTGGATTTTACCAATACCGTGATCATCCTCACCAGCAACCTGGGCAGCGAGGCGCTGGCGGCGTTGAAGGACGGCCAGCCCGCAGAGAAGGCCAGAAACGCGGTGATGGAGGTGGTGCGCAGGGCCTTCCGGCCGGAGTTTTTGAACAGGCTGGACGATATTGTGCTGTTCAACCGCCTGGACAAGGGTGTGATGCGCGGCATTGTGAAGAACCAGATCAAGCGCCTGGAAGACCTGGTGGCCGGCCAGCAGATTGCCCTGGGGGTGGACGACAAGGCCGCAGACTGGCTGGGTGAGCGGGGCTATGACCCGGTTTATGGGGCGCGGCCGCTGAAGCGGGTTATCCAGACCGAAGTGCAGAACAGGCTGGCGCAGATGCTGCTGGGCGGCACGGTGAAGGCAGGGGATTTGGTGCTGGTGAGTGCCGACAAGGGGGGGATTACGGTGGAAAAGGCCAAGCGCCATTAAACTGGGCGTTGACAAGAGCCCCGGCTGCCCTTAAACAGGCCGGGTTGTGGGCCTATAGCTCAGTTGGTAGAGCGCTTGCATGGCATGCAAGAGGTCAGCGGTTCGAATCCGCTTAGGTCCACCAAAATTCTACTGGCCCGGCGGCTTTTTGATTTTTCCTCGGTCTTGCGCTCCGCGTGTACTGATAGAAGTACATTTGCGGTGCTCAGCCTCTCGGAGAAAACCAAAAATCCACGCGGCCCAGCGAATTTTATGTGCTTTGGCGTGAGGGTGGGCGGTTTTTCCGCTTTTTTTGGTTTTTGTTTTTTCTCGGTCTTGCGCTCCGCGTGTACTGATAGAAGTACACGCGCGATGCTCGGCCCAGCGAATTTTGAGGGCTTTGTTGTTTAAGCTGATTAACCCGCGTGATGCGGGATTTTTGTTTTTTTAAGCCAGAGGTCTGGGCCTATGGCCTGGTGGTTATTTGGCTTGGTCGACCAGGTTTTTGCGGATGGATTCCAGCGTGTTTTTGAAGGCTGATTCGCTGGTGGCGGGGACGCCATGGAACATCAGCGCCAGGACTTCGTCGCGCACGGCCTGGATCTGCGTGAGCTGGGGAGCGGCGTTGCTGGTGAGGAAGAGGCGCTTGACCCGGCGGTCGTTAGGGTCGCCGCGGCGCTCGAGCAGGCCCTCGCCCTCCATGCGGTCGAGGTGGCGCGAGAGAGTGATGGGCTCGATCTCCATCAGCTGTGCCAGCGCCACCTGGGTGAGCCCCGGTGTTTGCGACAGGTAGGCCAGGATGTGCCATTGCGGCCGTGTGTAGCCGAGCAGGCAGGCTTTGCGCTCGAATACCTTATAGATAAGCCGCCCGATATCGGTGAGGAGAAAGCCCTTTTCGCCGGGTTCTAGCAGAGTGTGCATACTACCTAATGTAGCACTATCCCCACAAAATGATACTATATATGCTTGATAGGGACGGGTGCTATTATCGTTAGCGGTTTATATTATATACATATTGTATGACGTATTCTAAAATAAGCTTATAATTCATAAACTTATATAAGTTTTACCTTGGTATATTAATACTCCCGTGGTAGGGTGTTCTTATTACAATAAGAACGGATGCAAAAAAAATGACCTGTATTTCACTTATGGAGTACCTGGAAAAGGAGGTGTTCTTCCCCCTGCTTGATGCGCGTCCGGAGGACTTTGCGGGGCGGGAACTTCAACTTATAGGTGTGCAGCGCGAGGCGATGGAGGCGTTGCGCGAGGTTTATTATCCGCTGGTGCTGGAAAAAGATGGTTTGCGGCTGTTTTTGGCCGCTTACAGCCATTTGCGCTTTGTGTCGCTGTGGGGGGCGATGCGCGTGCTGGGTTTTGCCACCCCGCTGGATGACGCTGTGCAGCTGGGCTGCTTGAGGATTATTTACGGCGGGGGCTCGGCGGTGTTGACCTTGGTGCGCAACGAAAAGGTGGCGCGCGGGTTGGGGCGGATGGTGGAGGCTGCCGGCGCCGTTGCTATGGCTGTTTGGCATATGCGCGATTACCCTGTAGTGTTGGGGGCATGAGCGCAGATTGTTGCGGACACACGAGGGCCAAGCATGCTTCTCACCACGGTGGGGGGCACGATTGCCATAGCGGAGGCGGCTTTGACTGGCTGATGTGGGGTGGTGTGCTGGTGGTGGGCGCCCTTTATGTGATGGGCTGGCAGCGGCTGGGTGGGCCCGGCTGGTTGGTGGCGATGGCGCAGACCAGCTTTGAGATGATGAACGCGATGTGGTGGGGCGTGTTGGTGGGGGCCTTTTTTGTGGGCCTGATGGGCCGTGTGCCGCGCGACATGATGATGGCGGTGCTGGGCCGCGGTGGAACCCTGGGCGGGATATTGCGTGCCACCGGGGCCGGGGTGTTGCTGGATTTGTGCAACCACGGCATTTTGCTGATCGCCGCCAAGCTTTATGAGCGCGGGGCCAGCGCCGGGCAGGTGATTGCGTTTTTGCTGGCCAGCCCGTGGAATTCGTTCTCCATGACATTGATCATGATCGGGTTGATGGGGTGGAAGTTGACGGCGGTGTTTATTGGCCTTTCGCTGATTGTGGCGGTGGTGGCGGGGGGTGTGCTGGACGCCATGGTGGCGTTGGGTTGGGTGGGTGCCAACCCCAACAAAGTGACCTTGCCCAAAGGCTTTAAGCTGGCAGCGGAAGTGCGGCGCGGGCTGCGCCAGGCGGATTTGGGTGTTGGCTTTTGGCGCGGTGTGGTGGTGGATGGGGTGAAGGAATCGCAGATGGTGGTGCGCTGGCTGCTGGTGGGTGTGTTGCTGGCCGGAGTGTTGCGTGCGGTGATGGGCGATGGCGGCATGTACGGCGAGTACTTGGGGCCCACCGCGATGGGGTTGTTGCTGACGCTGCTGTTGGCCTCGGTGATGGAGATATGTTCGGAGGGCACCACCCCGGTGGCGGCCGACCTGGTGAGCA
This sequence comes from Pseudomonadota bacterium, assembly GCA_016125035.1. Taxonomy (GTDB): domain Bacteria; phylum Pseudomonadota; class Alphaproteobacteria; order UBA2136; family UBA6156; genus RFNJ01. Next base: position 82,970 of record WGMN01000008.1, on the reverse strand, counting down.
AGGCGCATGCGCCGGGCAATGCCTTTGCATTCCTTATGGCCGGGGTGGCCACCAATTACACCGCCATGCTGGTATTGCGCCAGATGACCGGAGGGTGGAAGGTGCCGTTGCTGCTGCCGTTGCTGACCGTGCCGCAGGTGGTGGTGCTGGCGTGGCTGCTGAATCAGAGCTGGTAGAAGCTGTAAGAAGCTGAAAGATGTTCGGCGCGGAGCGTCGTGGCTATCAGCTTCTTTCAACTTCTTACAGCCTCCGCCAGCTTCTGCCTGCCCTGCCTTTGGGCAGAACTGTGCCCGCTTTGACACGCATGGTGGGTTGGTAAGCACTTGTATGAGCCGCGCTGCCAATGCTTTGGGCGGCGGGGCTGGCACCGGGTGCGCGGACTCGGCTACGGTTTGCGCCATGATGAATGAAACACGTATGGCGGCGCATGAAGATCAGGGCGGGAAGGCCCTTTTGGATGTGCGCATGGTAACCTTGCAGATGAAACTGGTGGTGGAAGGCCACGCGCTGACCCTGGCGCTGCCCGAAGCCGAATGGCGCAAGCTGGTGCGCGACTTTGCGCATATGCCCGCCGACGAGCGCCAGCGCGTGGGGGCGAGCATTTGCAATGCCACCGCGCAGGACCCGTTCCCCCTTGATGGGCAGCCGCTGGACCCCAAGGGCCAGCAAAAATGTGATGCGTTTGTATCTGACTGCATTTTGTTGGCGGCGCTGGCCGAGACGGTGGGCAAGCGCGTGCTGGCCGACACCGCGGTGGAAGGCTACCAACTGGTGTACGGCAACCTGGTAAAGCCGAGGCTGAACTGAACCCGCAGGAACTTTTAAGCTGGTACTTGGCGCCCTGGCGGCGGATGGGGCGGGTGGAGTTTGGAGTGTTTCTGGCGGTGGCCAGCGTGCCGGGGATGATCTTCTTTTTTGTGGGCGGGGTGGAGAATGCCTCTGGCTGGTTGGCGCCGGTGATGGGGCTGATGGATGCCATGCATTCCGCGCAGAGTGCCCTGGGTGGCGGAGGTGGAGACCTGGGTGCGTTGCAGCAGCAGTTACAGCAGCTGCAGGACGGTGTGGGGGGAGGCGCGGCGGCGCCGGTGGTGCACCATGTGGACTGGGGAGGGCTGGTGAACGCCCTGTTGCAGCTGGCGATGGTGCCGCTGTGCCGTATGAGGTTGCGCGACATGGGCTGGACAGGTTGGCCGGAAGTGGTGTTGACGGTGCTGTTTAACCTGACCGCGGTTTATGGTGTGGTGGATGCGTTGGGCGCGGAGGGGTTGCCGTTTGATACTTTGTTGAGCGTAGTGAGCTTTTTGGGGTTTATCTGGTTGTGTATGAAGGGTTCTGCCCCTAGAGTGGCGCCGCATGAGCGGATTCCCGGCTGACAAGACACGCAACCCCCTGGCCGGGGTGGCGTTGACCGTGGATGGTGTTTACGCCAGCGGCAAGGGCACCTTGGCGATGGCGCTGGCGCGGCGCTACAGGCTGAAATTTTTAGACACCGGCGCGCTTTATCGTGCGCTGGCCTGGTGGGTGCTGGAGCAGGGGGTGGATGTGCGTGACCGTGAGCAGGTGGTGAGGCTTGCGCGTGCGCTGGAGTTTGACTTCCACCACAAAGGCAACAACGTGTTTGGTGTGTGGGTGCATGGGCGCGAAGTGACGGATGAGATACGCACGCCGTTGATCTCGCAAAATGCGCCGCTGGTGGCCACCCAGCCGGAGGTGCGTCAGGCGTTGCTGGATTTTCAGGTAAATTACGGCAAGGCATGGAAGCCGCTGGTGGGGGTTATTTTTGATGGCCGCGACACAGGGGCGCGGATTGCGCCTGATGCGGAGGTGAAGATATTCCTGACCGCCAACCCGTTGGTGCGGGCGCGGCGGCGCTGGCTGGAATACACCGCGCGCGGCAAGGAGATTAGCCTGCCCGAAGTGGAAGAAGAGATGCGGGTGCGTGATGCGAGGGATGTGGATAATACCATCCAGTGCCCTGATGCGGTGGTTATTGATGCCAGTGAGCTGGATGTGCCGGGAGTGCTGAAGGCGGCAATTGCGGCGACTGAGGGCAAGTTGGGGCCGGTGCCGCCCGCCCCAGCCGGAGAGTAAAAAAAGCCATAAAGTGGCTTGAATGCGGGGTTTAAAAGGAGTATACAGTTGCGCAAAGGGAGCGGGAATTATGCGTAACTATATTGGTTTTATGAGTGTTTTTGCAGTGGCGGCGGCCTTGAGCGGCTGCGGCGAGACCTATTTTGTGGCGGTGCCTACCCCCGCCGCGCTGCCGGTGACCCCCGAATTGCAAGCTTGCGCCGACCATGCCGCAGGTGCGCAAAAAGCGGCCTTTGGCAGCGATTTTAACGCGCTGAGCCTGAACACCGACAACCTGGTGCTGACCGCCCCCAAGTTGCCGGTGGGCAGCCAGCCGGTGGGCGCTGTTTATGATGGCGAAGGCCAATGGTATGGCCAGAAAGAGTACCGGGCGGTGAGGTTCCACTGCATGCTCTCTCCCCAGGGCCAGGTGGTTTACAGCTTTGTGCGGGCTGAATAGGGTTGTGGTTTGGGGAGGGGGCTTCGGCCCCTTTTCTTTTTGCGCTATGCTGGCGGCATGATGATGACGGCGCAGCGACTGGCAATGGGAAGTGTGGCGGTGGGCCTGCTGGTGTTGGCGCTGAAGGCGGTGGCCTACCACCTGACCGGCAGTGTGGCCCTTTACAGCGATGCGGTGGAGAGTGTGGTGAACGTGATGGCCGCGTTGGCGGCGCTATGGGCGGTGTGCGTGGCGGTGATGCCCGCGGATGACGACCACCCCTTTGGCCACACCAAGGCCGAGTACTTTGCCGCGGGATTGGAGGGGGCGCTGATTGTGCTGGCGGCGGCGTTGATTATGCACGATGCGTGGGGGAGTTTGTGGGTGGAGCGTGAGGTGGACTACAACGCCGTGGGTTTGGGGGCCAACCTGCTGGCGAGTGTGGTGAACGGGGCATGGGGATGGGTGTTGATTGCGCGCGGAGGGAAGATGCGCCGGGCCGCGTTGGTGGCCGACGGGCGGCATTTGTGGGCGGATGTGGTGAGCAGTGTGGGGGTTCTGGCCGGGGTGGGTTTGGCCATGGCGACGGGGTGGCATGTGCTGGACCCGCTGTTGGCGTTTGCCGTGGCCGGCAACGTGCTGTGGAGCGGGTGGCGGTTGATCCGCGAGAGCTTTGGCGGGCTGATGGATGAGGCGGTGGAGCCGGAGGTTTTAGCGCAGATACGTGAGGTGATTGAACGCAAGAAAGGGGTGGCGCTGGAGGCGCATGATTTGCGCACGCGGCGTGCCGGGGCGGTGGTGTTTGTGGAGTTCCACCTGGTGGTGCCGGGTGGGCTGACGGTGCGCGAGGCGCATGGCATTTGCGATGGGATTGAGGCGGCGCTGGAGCAGGTGGTGGCGGGGGCGCGAGTGACCATTCATGTGGAGCCGGAAGAAAAGGCGAAGGGGTGGCGGGTTTAGAGCAGGCCTAGCGCGAGTTTGGCGTCTAGCGGTAGGTTCTCCCGGTTCCAGGGGGGATCGAAGGTGAGGGTGAGGGTGGTGGTGTAGCCGGTGGCCGCGGCGACTTTTTCTTGCACTTGTTTGGGGAGGATCTCGGCCACTGGGCAGTTGGGGGCGGTGAGTGTCATGGTGATGTGGGCGGTTTTTTGGGAGTCGTTGAAGGCGAGGTTGTAGATGAGGCCGAGGTCGTAGACGTTGAGCGGGAGCTCGGGGTCATACAGTTGGCGCAGGGCGTGGATGGCTTTTTGCTCCACGCTGGCATCGGCCGGGAGGGTGCCGGTGCTGTGGGCGAGGTCTTCGGCGGTTTCGATTTTAATGGGCATGGGAAACCGTGATCCGTGATTCGTGATTCGTGATTCGGAGGTTTGCCTGCGGTGCCATCCTCCCTTTTGGGGCCCCTGCCCCAAAAGCTCGGCCTCCGGCAAAAAGGAACAGGCCTGTATAGCTAGGCTTCGCCATGCTTTGAGGATTGTGGAGAAGTTGGTGCATGGCTAGGTGAGCATCTTGTGGGCTTTGGTGAGGGCGGTGGTGAGTTGGGTGATGTCTTCCTCGGTGTTGTACAGCGCGATGGAGGCGCGGAGGCAGCCTTCGATGCCCAGGGCCTTCATGTACGGCATGGCGCAGTGGTGGCCGCTGCGGACGGCGACGCCTTGTTGGTCGAGCAGCGTGGCGATGTCGGCCGGGTGGCAGCCTTTGACATTGAAGGCGGCGATGCCGGTGGCGGCGGGGGAGTAGGTTTGGATGAAGGGCAGGGAAGACAGTGCTTCGGTGAGGTGGGTGGCGAGGCTGTGTTCCAGTTTGGTGATGGCGGGCCAGCCGAGGGATTCCACGAACTGCGCGGCGGCGGCAAGGCCGATGGCTTCTGCTATGGCGGGGGTGCCGGCCTCGAAGCGCGCGGGCGGTGGGGCGAAGGTGGTACCGGTGGGGAGAGTAACCTGTTCGATCATGTCGCCGCCGCCCTGGTAGGGTGGCATGGTGGCGAGGATTTCCGGGCGGGCGTAGAGCAGGCCGATGCCGGTGGGGCCATAGAGTTTGTGGCCGGTGAGGGTGTAGAAATCCGCGCCGAGTTGCGTGAGGTTTTGCGGGCTGTGGACGGCGCCCTGGGAGCCATCGATGAGCACGTGGGCGCCGTGTTGTTTGGCCAGCGGGATGATGTGGGTGAGGTCCGGCTTAAGGCCGGTGACGTTGCTCATTTGGGTGAGCGCGAGCAGCGTGGTGCCTTGTAAGAGAGGTTGTAGGTTGTAGGTTGTAGGTTGTAGGAAGGTGGTGGCGGGGATGACGCGAATGGTGAAGCCGATCTCGCTTTGCAGGAGTTGCCAGGGGACGATGTTGGCGTGGTGCTCGACTTCGCTGAGGGTGACGACGGATTTGGCGGTGAGGTTTTGGCGGCCCCAGGTTTGCGCGACGAGGTTGATGGACTCGGTGCTGTTGCGGGTGAAGATGAGACTGTTTGCGGGGGCACCGAGGAAGCGGGCCAGCGTGGCGCGGGCGTCTTCATACGCTTGGGTGGTGACGGCGCTGTTGTGGTACAGCCCGCGGTGGATGTTGGCGTACGGCCCGGAGAGGGTTTGGGTGAGGGCGGTGAGGACGGCGTGGGGTTTTTGTGCGGAGGCGGCGCTATCCAGGAACGCCAGGCGCTGGCCGTGGGGTTGGGCTTGCAGCGCGGGGAAGAGGTGGTGCCAGCTCATAGACCGTAACCCGTAATCCGTAACCCGTAGCCCGTGGTGCGCAACGCCATGCCGAGACCCTTACGGGTAACGGGTGACGGGTGACGGGTTACGATTTTATTCATCGAGGATTTCTTCGTGGTTGGGGATGACGATGGCGTGGGGTTGCTCGGCGCGTTCGGCCAGCCAGGGGCCTTCGATGGGCACGAAGTCTGCGTCTTCTTCCGGTTTAAAGGGGACTTCGGCCAGCCAGGATTGCAGGCGGGTGGTGAGGCCCGCGCGCAGGGGCTCGGGGAATTCTTCGATGAACTCCAGCGCGTAGCCGGTGAGCAGCAGAGCGCGCGCCTGCGGCACGCTAAGCCCGCGTGCCTGGAGGTAGAACAATTGCGCACCATCCAGCCCGCCGGTGGCGGCGCCGTGCGAGCATTTGACGTCATCGGCGTAGATCTCGAGCTCTGGTTTGTGCGAGGCGCGGGCGTGGTCGGATAATAGCATGTTGTGGCAGTGCATGTAGGCGTCGGTCTTCTGCGCCGGTTTGGCGACGTAGAACTTGCCCTGGAACACTGCGTGGCCCTGGTCGTCGATAAGATTGCGCTGGCGGATGTGGGTTTGGTTGGACTCGCCGGTGTGGTGCGTGACCAGCGTGGCGTCGTGCTGCTGGTTGTGGCGGGTGAGCGCCAGGCCGGTGTGCTTGAAATTGTTTTGCGTGGAGAGGTGGGTGTGGGTCTCTGTCCGTGAGAACACGCCGCCGACCTGCAGCTGGGTGCTGGTGGCGCTGGCGGTGGGGGCGAGTTGCAAGGTTTCCCGGCGGCTGAGCATGCAGGCGGGCGGCAGGATTTGCAGTACGCAGTGGGTGAGGGAGGCGCCTTCGGCCAAGTGGATTTCCACCCCCGTGTGCTGCCAGCTGGCGAAACGCGGGGCGGCGACGTGATGCTCCACCAATGTGAGGGAGGCGCCCTGCGCGAGCTGGATGGTGAAGCGGGCCACACTGGGCTGGCCGCTCATGACATGAATGAGGTGCAGCGGCAGCTTGACCGTGCCCTGCACGGTGAAGGTGTGGTGCGCGGGGGCGGTGAGCTCATCCAGTTTATCCAGCGGGTGGGCAGGTTGTTGTGCGCTGACGGTGGTGAGGGTGACGCCGGGCGCCAGCGTGAGGGACTCGGAGAGATTTTCTGCAAAGGTACCGTTGTGGAAGACCGCTTGGGGACCGGCGACGACGGGAAGTGCGGCCTCCAGGCAGCCAACGGTGGTGCACAGCGGCGTGCAGCGCAGCTCTTCCACCTTGCGTGCGAGGTTGGTGAACTTCCAGGCTTCCACTTTGGGTGTGGGAAGGCCGAGCGGGATGGTGGCGGGGGTGCGTTGCATTACCGTAACCCGTAACCCGTGGCCCGTAACCCGTTTGGAGTGAGAGGGCGGTTGGTGGTGAGAAGAAGATGTGTGTGCGGCATGGGATGTGACTGGTGACGAGTTACGGGTTACGGATGACGGCATCGTAGCCTTGGGCTTCAAGTTGTTGGGCCAGTTCCGGGCCGCCGGATTTGACGATTTTGCCTGCGGCCATGATGTGCACCACATCCGGCTTGATGTAGTCGAGCAGGCGCTGGTAGTGGGTGATGATGAGGAACGAGCGTTGCGGATTGCGCAGGGCGTTGACGCCCTGGGCGACGACTTTGAGGGCATCGATATCCAGCCCGGAGTCGGTTTCATCCAGGATGGCGAGGGTGGGTTGCAGCAGGGCCATTTGCAAAATCTCGAAGCGCTTTTTCTCGCCGCCGGAAAAGCCGGTGTTGACCGAGCGCGAGAGGAACTCTTCGCTCATGCCGAGTTTTTGCATTTCTGTGCGCACCAGTTTGAGGAAGGGCAGGGCTTCCAGCTCGGCCTCCCCCCGTGCGGCGCGGTGGGCGTTGAGAGCCGTGCGCAGGAATTGCGCGGTGTTGACCCCGGGGAGCTCTACCGGATACTGGAAGGCGAGGAACAGCCCGGCGCGGGCGCGTTCGTCCGGTTCCATCTCCAGCAGGTCGTGATTCGTGATTCGTGATTGGTGGTGAGGGTGGCGGTGCCGGAGGTGGCGGTGTAGCCCTCCCGGCCCGCCAGGGTGTAGCCCAGGGTGGACTTGCCCGCGCCGTTGGGGCCCATGATGGCGTGGACCTGGCCCGGGGCGATGGACAGGCTGAAGTTGTTGAGAATGGCCTTGTTGGCTTCTTCTACGGTGGCGTTGAGGTTGGAAATATTAAGCATATCAGTTACTTGTTTGTGGGTTGATTTTTGGACTGGAAGTACCTAGGTTGTGGGGACGATCTGAGAGCCTTCCGTATAAAATACCTTGCCGCTGGCAAGAGAAAACCTTGAGGGGAAACGGCGATGAGCGACTTCGGATTTCTCAATTTGAACGGTGGGCCCAAGCGCCCGCGTGCTGCGACCACGACGGAGGTGAAGCCCCCGGAAGGGGTTGTGGGTGGAAAGGCCTGCGCGGCATCGGCCGCCAGTGGCGGCCTGACCGATGAAGAGTTGGCCGCGGTTGTGGCGAAGGGCTTCGGTTCCTTCATGGCGCACCTGTGAGGTGAGGCCACGGCCAAGAGAGATTTGCGGTGGATGCGCCGCTGCGACGACGGCCCCGCCTTGTGCGGGGCCTTCGGCGTTTTTGGAATCTTGAAAAATAACATTAGCCCACCGAGCCTTCCAGGGAAATGCCGAGGAGTTTTTGCGCTTCCACGGCGAATTCCATCGGGAGTTTTTGCAGGACCTCTTTGGCAAAGCCGTTGACGATCATCGCCACGGCGTCTTGTTCCGCCAGGCCGCGTTGGGCGCAGTAGAAGAGCTGGTCGTCGGAGATTTTGCTGGTGGTGGCTTCGTGCTCCACCTTGGAGGTGCTGTTCTTGACCGTGATGTAGGGCACGGTGTGGGCGCCGCAGCTGTTGCCGATGAGCAGGGAATCGCACTGGGTGTAGTTGCGCGAGCCCGTGGCGGTGGCGGCCATATCCACCAGGCCGCGGTAGGTGTTGTCGCCGTTATCTGCCGAGATGCCCTTGGCGATGATGATGCTGCGGGTGTTTTTGCCCTTATGGAACATTTTGGTTCCCGTATCCGCCTGCTGGTGGTTGCGGGTGAGGGCCACCGAGTAGAACTCGCCCACCGAGTGGTCGCCTTCCAGGATGCAGCTGGGGTACTTCCAGGTGATGGCGGAGCCGGTCTCTACCTGGGTCCATGAAATTTTGCTGCGTGCGCCGCGGCAGGCGCCGCGCTTGGTGACGAAGTTGTAGATGCCGCCTTTGCCGTTCTCATCGCCCGGGTACCAGTTTTGCACGGTGGAGTATTTGATCTCGGCGTCTTCCATCGCCACCAGTTCCACCACCGCGGCGTGGAGCTGGTTTTCGTCGCGCACGGGCGCGGTGCAGCCTTCCAGGTAGCTGACGTAAGAGCCCTTCTCGGCGATGATGAGAGTGCGCTCGAACTGGCCGGTGTTCCTCTCGTTAATGCGGAAGTAGGTGGAGAGTTCCATCGGGCAGCGCACGCCTTCCGGCACATAAACGAACGAGCCGTCGGTGAACACCGCCGAGTTGAGGGCGGCGAAGAAGTTATCTGCCGCCGGCACCACCGAGCCCAGGTACTTTTGCACCAGCCCCGGGTGTTTGTGCACGGCCTCGGAGATGGGGCAGAAGATGACGCCCGCCTTTTCAAGCTCGGCGCGGAAAGTGGTGGCCACGGAGACGGAGTCGAACACCGCGTCCACCGCGATGGGGTTGGCTTTGGCCTGGTTGGTCGGGTTTTGCACGCCAGCCAGAATTTCCTGCTCGGCCAGCGGGATGCCCAGCTTCTCGTAGGTTTTGCGGATCTCCGGGTCGATCTCATCCAGCGATTTGGGGCCTTCGGTGAAGTTTTTGGGCGCTGAGTAGTAGGAGATGGCCTGGTAGTCGATTTTCGGGTGGTGGATCTTGGCCCAGGTGGGTTCGTGCTCCATGGTGCTCCAGCGGGCGAAGGCTTTGAGGCGCCATTGGAGCAGCCATTCGGGCTCCGCCTTTTTGGCGGAGAGGAAGCGGATGGTCTCTTCCGTGAGGCCGGGGGGCAGGGTTTCGGCCTCTACCTTGGTGGTGAAGCCGTATTTGTAGGAATCGCCCAGCTCACCGAGCGTTTGCAGGGTGGCGAAGTTTTTATCTTCCGGCGCGGCTTGAGGATTGGCCATGGTTGGGTTTTGGCACACTTTGGCACGTATGAAAACCCTTGGGAATTTGGGGTATTTGTGGGGTATGATGGAGGTATGTTCACCTTGCATCCCCAGTTGGAAGTTGACACCTTGTTGGTGGGCGATTTGCCGATTTGCCGGGTGCTGCTTTCTGGCCAGTTCAGCCAGTATCCGTGGTTGATTTTGGTGCCACGGCGCACAGGCTGCCGCGATTTGACCGATTTGCCCGAGCAGGATTACCTTCCGGTGATGGAGGAAGTGCGTTATGTGCATGATAAGCTTAGGGAAGTTACCAAGGCGGACAAGATGAATATAGCCGCGCTGGGCAATGCCGTGCCGCAGCTGCATATCCATATTATCGCGCGGTTCCAAGGAGATGAGGCCTGGCCCGGGCCGGTGTGGGGCAAAGGAGAGGTGACCCCCTACCCGGATAAGGGCCTTAAAATGCTGAAAAAACTGCGGGAAGTGCTTGACTTGCAGGCTTATGACGCCTAGAAAGCGGCATTGAATACGGCCCAGCCTTGGGCTCGTGTTCAGGGCAACGGGTGCCGGGGAATTTGCCCCAGCGGCCGGAAATGAACCAGACCAAGGAGAGCAGCGATGAACGCGCATACTTCCTCTGACAGCTTCGCCATGAAGGCGATGAACAAGACCAACCACGGCAAGGGTGCCGCCCGCGAGATGCGTCGCCAGGGCTTTGTGCCCGGCGTGATCTACGCCAAGGGCCACGACAGCCAGGAAATTGGCGTGAACGCCAAGGACCTGGACAAGGCGCTGCGCCAAGGCCACTTTTTTACCCGCACCCACGAGCTGGCGATGGGCGACAAAGGTGGTTTGAAGGTGCTGGCGCGCGATATTCAACGCGACCCGCTGACCGAACAGCCGATCCACATCGACTTTATGAAGTACGACGCCTCCAGCCGCATTCACGTGGATGTGACGGTGAAGATCGTCGGCCAGGAAAACAGCCCCGGCATTAAAGAAGGCGGCGTGCTGCAGCTGGTGGAGACCACCATTGAAGTGGTGTGCCGTGCGGATAGCATCCCCGAAGATATTACCGTGGATATTTCCGCGCTGGAAATTGGTGATGCGGTGCACTTGAGCGAAGTGGTGATGCCCGCCGGCGCCAAGGCCGCTGTGACCGACCGCGACCTGACCATTGTGAGCGTGGTGAGCACTCGCACCAGCTCTACCGCTGAAGATGAAGCGGCTGATGCCGCTGCAGCAGCGGCCGCGGCCCCGGCTGCAAGTGAAGTGCCTGCCACCAACCAGAAAGCGCCCGCTGAAGGTGCCGCTGCGGCCCCGGCTGCGGATGCCAAGGGTGGGGACAAGGGTAAGAAGTAGGCCACGTGGCTATGCAAAAGGCGGCCCTGTAGGGCCGCCTTTTTACGTGGACGCTGTACTTTTTAGCGAGGCGTGAGCAGTTTGGTGGCTCCCTGCTGTTTGAAAAGGATGCCGTCGTACAGTCGGATATCGTCGGCCGGAAGGTTGAGGACGAAGGGGATCGCCGCACTGGCTGCCAGTGTCATGTCGCTGAGCGGCAGGTTGGAGTCCTCGCACCATTCCAGCTTGCCTTCGCTGCTGGAGAAGTCGGTAAGCTCATCTGTGAGCGTGCCGGTGTACCAGTAGATAACGTAGGTGGTGTTATCTGACCGCGTATCGTGCGTGATGAGGCGGGGACGGAGGTCGGGGATGGATGCCCAGTTGATTTGAGGCGCTTCTTCACCAGCTTCGCGCAGGAGAGAAGCGAGGATATTATCGAGTTCGCCTTCGAGCGGTTCGACCTTTCCACCGACGCCGGTGAGAAGCCCCGGCAGCAGTTTTTTGGAGAGGCTTCGGCGAAGCAGGAGAGTGTGCGTGCGGCCCCGGTTGCGCAGCAGCACGGCTGTGCGTATATCAAGTTTGTTCATGCGATGGCTCCCTGAAAGTTGTGGACAAGGTGATGGTAAGTTACTGGTATGTCAAGGATAGATGGTATTAAAAATGGGCGGCATATGCCGCCCATTTCTGCATTACGTTGCAAGAGTATTAGGCTGCTCTTTTGGCGATGATCTCTTGCGCCACGTTGGAGGGGACCGGGTCGTAGTGGTCGAACTCCATGGAGGGCGAGCCACGGCCTTGGGTCATGGAACGCAGGGTGGTGACGTAGCCGAACAGGTTGGCCAGCGGCACCATGGCCTTGACAACGGTTTGGCCGAAGCGGTCTTCGGTGCCCTGGATCATGCCGCGGCGGGAGGACAAATCACCGATCACGTCGCCCATGTAGTCGGTGGGGCAGGTGACTTCCATCTTCATGATCGGCTCGAGCAGTTGCGGGGCGCACTTTTTGGCCGCCTCCTTCACCGCCAGGATACCGGCCATTTTAAAGGCCATTTCCGAGGAGTCGACGTCGTGGTAGCTACCGTCGAACAAGGTGGCTTTGACATCCACCACCGGGTAGTTGGCGATCATGCCGTTCTTCAACGAAGCTTCGATGCCTTCGCCGATGGAGGCGATATATTCCTTGGGCACCACGCCGCCGACGATGGCGTTGACGAACTCGTAGCCCTTGCCGGTCTCATTCGGCTCGAACTTGACCCAGACGTGACCGTATTGGCCGCGGCCGCCGGTTTGCTTGACGTGTTTGCCTTCGCATTCTGCCGCTTTGGTGATGGTCTCACGATACGCCACTTGCGGGGCGCCGACGTTGACTTCCACTTTATGCTCGCGCTTCATGCGGTCGACGATAATTTCCAGGTGCAGTTCGCCCACGCCGGCCATGATGGTTTGGCCGGATTCTTCATCGGTGAACACACGCAGGGACGGGTCTTCGGCCATCAGCTTGCCCAGCGCGATGCCCATCTTTTCCTGGTCGGCCTTGGATTTGGGTTCCACCGCCTGGGCGATGACCGGCTCCATGGCCTTGATGGTTTCCAGCGTGAAGATATCCTTTTCATCGCACAAGGTGTCGCCGGTGCGGGTGTCCTTCATGCCGATGAGGGCGCCGATATCGCCGGCGCGCAGTTCGGTGACTTCCTCGCGCTTGTTGGCGTGCATTTTAACGATACGGCCGATGCGCTCGGTGCGCGAGCGGGTGGCGTTGTAGACCGCCGAACCGGACGAGATGACGCCGGTGTAGACGCGGACGAAGGTGAGGCTGCCCACGAAGGGGTCGGTGGCGATTTTGAACGCCAGGGCGCCGAGCGGCTGGTCGTCGCCGATCTTGAGCACCTTTTCCGTGCCGTCTTCCATGGTGGCGAGCACGTTGGCGTCGGCGATTTCATCCGGGGAGGGGAGGTAATCGATGACCGCGTCGAGCATGGGTTGCACGCCCTTGTTTTTGAAGGAAGAACCGCACAGGACCGGGAACATCTTCATGGTGACGGTGCCTTTGCGGATGCACTTCTTGAGCGTGGCGGCGTCTGGCTCGGTCCCTTCCAGATAGGCGTTCATCGCGTCATCATCGTATTCCACCGCGGCTTCCACCAGCTGGTTATGGAATTGTGTGGCCTTTTCCATGTGGTCGGCGGGGATTTCCACCACGTCCCATTTGGCGCCGAGCTCTTCACCCTTCCAGATCAGGGCCTTCATCTCCACCAGGTCAATAATGCCCTGGAAGTAGTCCTCCTTGCCCACCGGGTACTGGATGGGCACGGCGTTGGCGCGCAGGCGGTCCTTCATCATCGAGACGCAGCGCTCGAAGTCCGCCCCGACGCGGTCCATCTTGTTGACGTAGCACAGGCGCGGCACGCCGTAGTTGGAGGCGTGGCCCCAGTTGGTTTCCGATTGCGGCTCTACACCCGACACGGCGTCAAACGCCGCGATAACGCCATCCAGCACGCGGACCGAGCGCTTCACTTCAATGTTAAAGTCGATGTGGCCGGGGGTGTCGATGAGGTTGATCTGGTAATCCTTCCACATGGCGGTGGTGGCGGCGGAGGTGATGGTGATGCCGCGTTCCTGCTCCTGGGCCATCCAGTCCATGGTGGCGGCGCCCTCGTGCACTTCGCCGATTTTGTGGGTGCGGCCGGTGTAGTACAGAATGCGCTCGGACGTGGTGGTTTTGCCGGCGTCAACGTGGGCCATGATGCCGATGTTGCGCATTTTGGTCATGGGGATGGTGCGGGCCATGTGTGTGGTTTCCTCTGCTTTTAAACTCTTTGGCGCGTATAGCGGATTGGCCGCCAATAAGCAAGCCCCGGAAGACCGGGGCTTGCAAGAAACCGTGGTTTTTTACCAGCGGTAGTGGGCGAAGGCGCGGTTGGCCTCGGCCATCTTGTGGATGTCTTCCTTCTTCTTGAAGGCGTTGCCACGGCCGTTGGCGGCATCGAGAAGCTCGTTGGTGAGACGATCGGTCATGGTCTTCTCGTTACGCAGGCGGGCGTAGTCGACCAGCCAGCGGATGGCCAGAGACTGTGCACGCTCGGGGCGTACTTCCATCGGTACCTGGTAAGTGGCGCCGCCGACCCGGCGGGAGCGCACTTCCATTTCAGGCTTGATGTTGTTCAGCGCCGCATGGAAGGTTTCCAGCGGGTTGGATTTTGATTTATCTTCAATGGCTTGCAGGGCCCCATAGACGATGGACTCGGCCACCGACTTCTTGCCCGCCAGCATCACCTTGTTCATGAACTTGGTGAGCACGATATCCCCATACTTAGGATCCGGCAGGGTAACGCGTTTTTCAGCACGACGACGACGCATGGTGTGTTCTCCTTAATCCCTTGATTACTTGGCGGCAGCGCCGGCCTTGGGACGCTTGGCCCCGTAGAGGCTGCGGCCCTGTTTGCGGTCCTTCACGCCCTGGGTGTCGAGCGCGCCGCGGATGATGTGGTAGCGCACACCGGGCAAGTCCTTCACACGGCCGCCGCGGATGAGCACCACGGAGTGCTCTTGCAGGTTGTGGCCTTCACCGGGAATATAGGCAATGACTTCAAAGCCGTTGACCAGGCGCACCTTGGCCACCTTACGCAGCGCCGAGTTGGGCTTTTTAGGCGTGGTGGTGTAAACGCGGGTGCACACGCCGCGCTTTTGCGGGCAGGACTTCATGGCGGGCGACTTGGTACGGGATTTTTGCAGGATGCGCGGCTTGCGCACCAGCTGGTTGATGGTTGGCATGGGCCAATTATCTCTCTGTTTTGGTTACTCTTTCCCCCTTTTCCGCCAGGTGGTGGGGGGTACTCCGTGAGGGGGCTTATAGGCGGGAATGGGGGGGATGGCAAGGGGAAAGGCGAAAAAAGCGGGGCCCTGCGCAATGGCAGGGCCCCGAGAAGGCAGTTTTACGGTCGTGGCGGGATTTTGAGCCCGCAGGCAGCGTAGGCTTCGACCTTACCGGAGTCTTTGAAGCCAAAGTCGTCTTCCAGCCCGGAGTTGGCGTCAATTCCGGCGGGGTTGACCTGCTCGATGGCCAGTTGCACGTTTTCGGGCTTTAAACCACCGGCCAGGATGACCGGTTTGGTGCAAGCGTTGACGATTTCACGGCTGATGTTCCAGTCGTGCGTTTGGCCGGTGCCGCCTAGCCGGGTGGACGTGCGGCTGTCGAGAAGCAGAGCGTTGACGGCCTCCATTTTGTTGTAGTGGAGAGCTTTTTCCACTGCATGGCTGTTGGTGACGTGGATGGCCTTGATGAGTGACGTTTGCGGCATCTTTTTGCGCAGAAAGTTGATGCCTTCGTCGCTGAGGTCATCGTGTATCTGGATGCCGGTGGCGCGGATGTAAGTGGCCTTTTGGCTGATTTCCTTAGCATCCAGCAAGTGTGTGACCATCCATTTTTGCGTGGAGGCCGGAAGTCTCTGGATGATGTGGCGGGCGTTTTCCGGGGCGATTTCATCGGTGGCCTCATGGGTGAGGCCGACGAGGAAGCCGAGCGTGTTGGCGCCATAGGAAACGCACATTTCGGCTTCCCAAACTCTTTGGATGCCGCAAACCTTGACCACGGGCGTGGCAAGTGAAGGTGTGTTCATGGAGGAAACCTCAAGGAAGGTGGCTATGCGCCAGCCTTAGGGGAAGATTTGCCCGAAGGCAAGGGCTATTCCGGGCCGACGTTGATGGTGACGCGGGAGGTGGTGCGGCTGGCGGCCTCGATAATGATGGCCACGAAGCGCCCCGGCTTGGAGAAATACAGGCTGGAGGTGGAAGACTGGAAGCTGTTGACCAGGGACCAGCCGTTGGTTTGCATCTGCTGGGTATAGAAGGCGTAGATGCTGCCGACGTCGCCGGACCCTTCCGTGGTGAGTTTGCCCACCGTTTGGTTGGGCGAGGTGAAGATGACCGAGCGTTCGAGATCGATTTTATGGCTGGCGGGAATGGGGATATCCGGGAAGGCCTTGAGCAGCCCGGCTTCGATCTCCTTGGCGGAACCGGAGGTTTCCACCTGACCGGTTTTGGGGTTGATGTGCGTGACTTCCGGCGATTGCAGCATGGGGTTGGCACAAGAAGCTAGCAAGGCGGCAGGCAGGTATAGAAAGAGGGTACGGCGGAATTGCATGGGGGGATTGTGCGGGCTTGGTTGTAAGGTTTCAACCCACCGAGGCCCGTTGGGGGGAGGGGGTGTGGCCCATACGCCCCCGTGGTGGCCGGTTGCCGCGTTATTGCGTGCCGGTGTCGTCGGCGAGGTGGGCGAGTTCTTCAGGCGTGAAGGTGATGGTTTGGCCGGTGGTGTTGTCGGTGAGGGTGACGGTGCCCTGGGACATCAGCTCGGTGAGTTCTGCCCTGGGCAGCGAGGACAGTGCGGCGAGCATGCGCGGGCGCGGGTCTTCTTGCACGAAGGTGGGATTTTCTGCCGGGTAGAGCGTGAGGTCGTCTTCTGCGAAGAGTTTTTCCAGCAGAGACTGAGGGTTGAGGTCTTCTGCCAGCACTTCTTCCGCGCTGAGGGTTTTGCTGAGCAGGCCGAGGCGGGTCCAGTCATCTTCGTTGGTTTTTTCATGCGGGAGGGATTGCAGCATGAGGGCGAAGGCGCGTTGCGCGTTGGCGAACACCACGAAATAAGTGGCGGTTTGCACCGAGGTGGCGAAGTAGTCGGCCAGGCTCTCTGCCGCTGAGGGCTTGGTGAGGGGGATGAGCGACTGGTAGCGGTTCTCGAGGTTCTCGGGCTCCATGGTGACGGCGAAGATGCCGCCTTCCACCTTGGAGAGCTGGGAAAACGGCGTGACCTGCGCCGCGGCGTTGGCATAGGCCTTGAGGCTGCCGCGGTTGCTGGAGTGTGCGAACACCAGCACGCCCAGTGCCGGATGCTGGATCTGCAGCGAAACGGCGAGGGTGTGTTTGGCGTCATGCGCGATGAGTGCGGCGGCGGCGAGGAGCTCGGCCAGGGTTTGCGCGCAGGCCTGGTTGGCCTGGTTAAAGGAAGGCACGTGCTGGGTAAGGCCTTGCAGTTGCAGCAGGCGGCCGCGCACCGGCAGGTTGGCGAAGGAGAAGGGCAGGAGGGTGTTCATGGCCGGGAGGTTTATCAGCTTGGGCAGCGTTTGCCAAAGAAAAAGCCCGCCGGGGTGGCGGGCTTGAAGAGGGTCGGCGCCGAGGGGTGGGGGGGGGGAGGAGGCGCCGATGGATGGGAGACTAGCGGGCCCTGGCGGGTTTGGGAAGACCTGAAAGACACAGCAGTGTGACCTGTGTGGTATTTTTGCATAAACCGTTCTTTTTGCGTTGGAATCAGGTGGGCGCCCACGCCGTGCCCATGGCCATGGCGCCGGAGGGGGACTTCTGGTAAAGGGCGGTGGTTAACCCCCCAAAAAGGACAGCCATGGACAGCGCACTACAGACCAAAGCCAAGTTGCGGCACAACCCGGACTTCATCTGCTACTGGTTGGGGGTGTTGTTCTCTATCGGCAGTTACCAGATGCTGGGGGTGGTGGTGGGCTGGCAGGTCTACGCCCTGACGCACAGCACCTTTATGCTGGGCATGGTGGGGCTGGTGCAGTTTTTGCCCCTGCTGCTGGCCACCATGCCCGCAGGCCACGTGGCCGACAACTTTGACCGCAGGCTGGTGGCGCGCACCTGCCAGGTGATTGTAGCCGTGGCGGTATTTGTGTTGGCGCTGGCCAATGGAGGGGGTTGGGTGAATGTAACCGCCGTGCTGGTAGTGGTGGCGCTGGTGGGGGTGGCTCGGGCTTTTGAGCGTCCGGCCAGTATGGCGCTGCTGCCGGGCATTGTGACGCCGGGTGAGTTGCCGCAGGCCTTGGCGTTGAGCGCCAGCGCCACGCAGACCGCCACCATTGCCGGCCCGGCGTTGGGCGGCTTTTTGTACCTGTGGGGGGCGGCAGAGGCCTATGCCACCGTGGCGGTGTGCTACGCCCTGGCGGCAGTGTTTTTGACCAGCATTAAAGTGCGGCGTGCGGCGGGGGCGAGGGCGCCGGTGAGTTTGCGCTCCATGGCCTCCGGCTTTAAGTACATATGGAACCATGAGATGGTGCTGGGGGCGATTTCGCTGGATATGTTCGCCGTGCTGCTGGGCGGCGCCACAGCGCTGCTGCCGGTGTTTGCGCATGATATTTTGCACGTGGGCCCGAGCGGGCTTGGCATGCTGCGCGCGGCGCCTGCCCTGGGTGCCCTGTTGACGGCGCTGGTGTTGGCCCGCTACCCCTTGCGGCGCCATGCCGGGTTGAAGATGTTCGGCGCGGTGGCGTTGTTTGGGCTGGCGACGGTGGTGTTTGGCCTTTCGCAGTGGTTCCCCCTTTCCCTACTGGCGCTGGCGGTGCTGGGCGCGGCGGACGTGGTGAGCGTGGTGGTGCGGGGTACGTTGGTGCAGCTGAATACCCCTGATGAGGTGCGGGGGAGGGTGACCTCGGTGAATTTTGTGTTTATTGGCACCTCTAACCAGTTGGGTGAGTTTGAAAGCGGGGTGACCGCCGCCCTGCTGGGCACCGTGCCCGCGGTGGTGTTGGGCGGTGTGGGAACGCTGCTGGTGGCGGGGCTGTGGATGCGGATGTTCCCCCAGTTGCGTAAGGCGGACAGGCTGGAGGTTGCTTAATAATTACAAAGTGGTGCCGGTGGTCGGACTCGAACCGACACGGGTTTCCCCTCCGGATTTTGAGTCCGGCGCGTCTACCAATTTCACCACACCGGCACTGGCGGGGGCGGTATGCCGGAATGAGGCGGCGTTGGCAAGAGGGTTGGCGCTGTGGTACCCCTTAGCGCATGGTTTGGACCTTGAGATACCCCCGGCAAAAAGCGGCGAAAAGCGGCAGTGTGGTGGCGATTGGCAACTTTGATGGGGTGCACGCGGGGCATAAAGCGGTGCTGCAGGCGGCAAAAGAAGGCGGAACGCTGCGGGCGTTGCCGGTGGTGGCGTTGACCTTTGAGCCGCATCCGCGCGCGGTGCTGATGCCCGAACAGAAATTGCTGCGCCTGACCCCCGAGGATGAAAAAGTGAGGTTGCTGGGCCAGGCCGGTGCCGACGGCGTGGCGATTGTGGATTTTGACCTGAGCGTGGCGGCGTGGTTGCCGGCGGAGTTTATTGAGCGCGTGCTGGTGGGTTGGCTGGATGCGAAGATGGTGGTGGTGGGTGAGAACTTCCGCTTTGGGTACCGCGCCAGCGGCGATGTGGCGACGTTACGCAAGGACGGGCGCTTTGAGGTGGCCTCGGTGGGGTTGGTGCGCGATGGCGGCGGGGTGGTGAGCAGCGGGCGGTTGCGGGAAGAAGTTATTGGTAATTAGTTGTTGGTAATTAGACTTAAGAATTCTGCCGGGCTTGGGCGCGCGAACACCGTCGGGGCTTTGTGCGAGATTGCACGGGGCCACCGACGGTGAGGCGTCGTTTCGATTATATCTTCTGCCGAATTTGGCATGGGATAGTCCTTATTCAGGCTGCCGGAGGGCAGACCAGCCGTGTGATTTCCTTGAGTTCAAGGGTGGCGGCTTGGTTGCCGTTGGCGACCTGTTCTTGGAGTTGAAGGATGGAGCTTTTAGCCAGAAATCCGGCCTGGTGGACGGAGACCCTGGGCGGAGAGACACCCGTATGTTCGGAAGCGGGCTTGTGCGCAGACATGGAAGTAAACTCCCTGATGTTGACGCGGTGGCACTCTTTACCTTGCCCAAGGATTATACAAGGCGGCGCTTGTGGGGGGAAGGGTTTTTGGATAGGGTGGCCCCTGATTTTTACGAATTTTGGGGATTTGAAGGGGTTAGCGATTTAGCATGGCTGAAATGTCGGACAAGAAGGGCGCGGCGGCGCAGGGCAACGATTACGGCAAGACGTTGCAGTTGCCGGTGACCGATTTTGCCATGCGCGCCAACCTGCCGGCGCGCGAGCCGGGCTGGGTGGCCGGGTGGCTGGACGGCAAGGTTTATGAGCGGTTGCGCGAGCGGCGGCTGGAAGAGGGGGCGGGAAAATATATTGTTCACCTGGGGCCGCCCTATGCCAACGGGAACTTCCACATGGGGCACGTGCTGACCTACGTGCTGAAGGACTTTGTGGTGCGCAGCAAGTTTATGGGTGGCTTTGACAGCCCCTATGCGCCGGGCTGGGACTGCCACGGGTTGCCGATTGAATGGAAAGTGGAGCAGGACCTGCGCGCCGAGGGCAAGACCAAGCGCGATGTGAGCAAGGCCGAGTTGCGCGCGCGTTGCCGGGCCTACGCGCAAAAATGGGTGGATGTGCAAAAGAGCGAATGGCAGCGTTTTGGGGCGTTGGGCGACTGGGACCACCCGTATTTGACCATGGCGCCGGGCAACGAGGCGGGGATTGTGCGCGAGCTGGGCAAGATGGTGGCGCGCAACCTGGTTTACAAAGGCTTGCGCAGCACGCTGTGGGCGCCGGTGGAGGAGACCGCGCTGGCGGAAGCCGAGGTTGAGTATGATGAAAAGCATAAGAGTACGGCGGTTTATGTGGGGTTGCCGGTGAAGAAGGGTAGCGGGGAACGGGGTCGCGAGGTCGCGGGGGATAACGAGTTCCTCGTTATCTGGACGACGACGCCTTGGACGTTGCCGGCGAACCGGGCGGTGGCGGTGAAGGCGGATGAGGAATATGTGGGGCTGACCGGGATGGTGAACCCCATAGAGATTTCGCGGCAGGACACCGAAAGTTTTGAAAAAACGGCGGCGGCGCGCAAGCTTGGTGGAACGGTTTGGGTTGCCAAGGCCTTGGCCTCAGACTTTATTAAACAGACGGGTTTCCAGGTAAGTAAAGAGAGCAGCCCTCTCAAGGGCTCTCAGTTAACAGATTGGATGTATGAACACCCTTTGTATGTGGGGGTGATGCAGCCGGTGGTGGAGGGTTTCCACGTGACCACGGATGCGGGGACGGGGTTGGTGCATATTGCGCCTGCGCATGGGCCGGAGGATTACCAAATTGGGAAGCAGTTTGATTTGCCGCTGGTGTGCCCGGTGGATGGCAGCGGGAAGTATGAGGCGTGGGTGGAGAAGTTGCCGCTAACGGGGGTGGAGATTGCGGGCAAGGACATTTGGAAGACGCAGGAAGAGATTATTGCTGAATTGGTGGCGAGCGGGAGGTTGCTGCACCGTGCCGAGCTGGTGCACAAATATCCGATTAGTTGGCGTAGCAAGAAGCCGTTGATCTACCGCACCACGGAGCAGTGGTTCATTGCGTTGGATGGGGTGAAGATACCCGAGACCGGCAAGGATTTGCGGCAGAGCAGTTTGGACAGGATCTATGCGCGCGAGGGCGTGCGCGGCGTGCAGTGGGTGCCGGAGTATGGCGCCAACCGCATTGGCAGCATGATCGAGCATCGGCCGGATTGGTGCATTAGCCGCCAGCGGGCTTGGGGGGTGCCGATTACGGTGATCGGTGATCGGTTATCGCTGATCGGTGATGAGAAGGTGGTGAGGGGTGGGATTGTTGTTGACCCCGCGGTGTGGGAGCACATTGCCGGGTTGGTTGAGCGTGAGGGGATTGATGCGTGGGACACCCGGATTGAGAGCGGGCGGAAGGAGGAATTGTTCCCCGATGGGTGGTTGGATAAGCATGGTGTGAAGGCCAGTGATTTTGACTATGTGCAGGATATTCTGGACGTGTGGTTTGACAGCGGCACCACGCATGCGCACGTGCTGCGGGCGGACAGTGCGCCGGGCCAGCGCTTCCACCGCGAGGATGGCAAGCGCCCGGCGGATCTGTATCAGGAAGGCAGTGACCAGCACCGCGGGTGGTTCCACTCCAGCCTGCTGACCAGTGTGGCCAACTATGGTGATGCGCCCTATGAGAGCGTGGTGACCAGCGGGTTTGTGGTGGACGGCGAGGGGCGGAAGTTTTCCAAGAGCCTGGGCAACGGCGTGGAGCCGGGCCAGCTGCTGGGCAAGTATGGGATGGATATCATCCGTTTGTGGGTGGCGAGCAGTGATTACAGCGAGGATATCCGGTACAGCCCGCAGATCATGGATTCCATGTCGGAGGCTTATCGGCGGTTCAGGAATACCTTCCGCTGGTTGCTGGGGAATTTGCATGGCTTTAGTGATGATGATGTGAAGCTGGAGAATCTGCCGGAGCTGGAGAGCTACATGTTGCATCGGCTGGGCAAGGTGCTGAGCGAGGTGCGTGGGCATTTTGATGCGTTCCAGTTCCATAAGGGGTACCGCGTGCTGTATGAGTTTTGCGGCGTGGAGCTGAGTAACTTCTACTTTGATGTGCGCAAGGATGTTCTCTACTGCGACCCGAAGGATGGGGAAGTGCGGCGGGCTTGCCAGAGCGTGCTGGTGAAGATTTTGCGCGGGTTGGCGACGCATCTGGCGCCGCTGATGCCGTTCACCACCGATGAGGTTTGGCGTGAGCGGTATGGGGAGAGTGAGTGTGTTCACCTGGCGCGGTTTGAGGAGGTGGATGGAAACGAAATCGATAAGGAATTTGATAAACGATGGCATTTTTATACAACGGCGCGTAGCAGAATAAACGTTGAGTTGGAGGCACAAAGGGCAAAAGGTATTTTTGGCCCGAATGCCGAAGCGGATGTGGAAGTGCAAATGGATGTATCCCGCGTGAGTAAATCTGCCGGGTTGCTGGATGAAGAAGAATTTCGGACGGTTATGGGTGTCTCTCGGCTGAAAGTTGTTGATAGTAAGAATGAACAAATTGTTGTGAGGGCAACCCGAGCCGTTGGTCACAAGTGCCCGCGGTGTTGGCGTTATTATGGGAAGTTGGAGGCCTCTGGCGTATGCTTGCGCTGTGAGGAAGCGATGAACCAGCAAGGCCCGGCGCGTTGAGCAAAAAAGACCTGGACACCAAGGAAGTCTTTTTGCCCGCCAAGGTGCTGGAGGCCTGCCTGAAAGGGTGGGAAGAAGCCGAGGATGACAAGCTGAGCATGGCAGTGGGCGAGGCCATGGAGCACGCCTACTGGCATTGGAAATGGTTGATGGCGGTGCGCACGCATAAGTGCCGCCTGGTGGTGGTGCAGCTGCGCGATGCGCGTGGTGATGAGCTGATGCCGCACTACCAGATTGGTGAATTGTTTACGCTGAGCGGTTGGCACCCCGAGCGGGCGCTGGTGGAAGCACAGACCTTGTTGAATGAGGCCGGTGACGGCCTGACCTTTGACTTGCCGGTGGACGAAGAGATGCTGGACGAATGGAAGGAGTTGGGCGAGGCGGTGGGTTTGGACGACGACAATGCGCTGGAAGTGTTGGCCACTGCGATGGTGCTTTTGGACGAGGCCCATGATGCTTACGTGGAAGAGCTGGGCGAGAATTTTTATGTGGCCACGCGCGGGCTGGAGCGCGACCTGGATGCGTTGCTGGCGGATGATTTTGGCAAATGGAGCGCCGAGACCATGCAGGTGGTGGACCGCATGAGCACGGTGGCGATGGCGCAGATTTACACCGAGGTGCAACCGGGGGAAGGGGCAGTGCCGCTGGTTTATCAGCCAGAGGTGGTGGAGGACGAGGTGATATGAAAAAGCAAGGTTATGTGCGGCGGCGTTTGCCGGGTTTGGGGGTGGCGGCGGTGGCGTTGCTGGCTGATGCCGCCAGCAAGGCGTTGGCGTTGCATGCGGCGGCGGCGGGGTGGCTGCCGCTGTGGTTTATGCACGGCGCGGCGGGTGACTTTGGGTTGATCTTCGCCTGGAACCGCGGGATGAGCTTTAGCATGCTGGATGGTGTGCCATATGCGCCGCTGCTTTTGGGGGTGGTGGCGGTGGCGGCGAGCGGGTGGTTTATCCACTGGCTGGGAGAAAAAGGCGGCTGGTGTTGGCACCAGGCAGGGTTGGGGCTGGTGATCGGCGGCGCGCTGGGCAACCTGGCCGACCGGGTGGTGCATGGCGCGGTGGTGGATTTTATCCTGGCGAGCCCGAAGGGGTGGTTCCCCTATACCTTCAATGTGGCGGATGCTTGCATCACGGTGGGTGTGGGCTTACTGTTGCTCGACGCGTTTTTTAACAAAAAGGGGTAAGACATGCGGGCGAATATTCTTTTGGGATTGGCGGCCTTAACAACCATGAGCGCGCTGGCGGGATGTGGCGGCAAGCCGTTGCTGAGCCGCACCTTGCCCGATGAAACCCAGGTGATTGACGGCCCCAGCCTGGCGGTGCCGCCCGACATGCAGCTGCGCCCGCCCAGCGACGGAAAAGGTGATTACGAGGCGATGCTGAACCGCCAGCAGACGATGGAAGCGCATGAGTTGATAACCGGAGTTTCCGGCACTCAGGCGGTGAGCGGCAGCGCCGCGGAGGTGCCCGCCGGCGACCAGTGGCTGCTGCAGCAGACCGGCACCGTGGCCGACCCCAACGTGCGTGAAGAGCTGGATAAAGCCGCAGCCGCCAAAGCTGAGGAGCCGAAGAAAAGCTTGTTTAAGCGCTGGTTCGGCAAGGACGAGGAATAGCCCATGGGGCGCCTGGGGGCAGTGGCCGTGCTGGCCGCAATGTTAATGATGAATGAGGGACAGGCGATGGAGATACAGCAATTTAAGCTGGATAACGGGTTGAATGTGGTGGTGGTGCCCGACCACCGCGTGCCGGTGGTGACCCACAGCGTGTGGTACAACGTGGGCGCGATGGACGAAGTGCCGGGCAAGACCGGCCTGGCGCACATGACCGAGCATCTGATGTTTAAGGGCACGCCGCGCCACCCGGCGGGCGAGATGGACAAGATCGTGCAGCGCAAGGGCGGCGTGCAGAATGCTTTTACCAGCTATGATTTTACCGCCTACTTCCAGAAGGTGCCGGTGCAGGAGCTGCCGGTGATGATGGACCTGGAAAGTGACCGCATGGCGCATTTGACGCTGACGGACCCGGTGTTCCAGCCCGAGCGCAAGGTGGTGGCCGAGGAGCGCAAGCTGACCACCGACAGCAACCCCGCCGACCGCTTTATGGAACAGGTGATGCGCCGCCACTATGCGCACCATACTTATGGGCACCCGATCATCGGCTGGCGCCAGGACATTGCCGGTTACACGGTGAATGACGCGCTGGATTGGTACCACCACCATTACGCCCCCAATAATGCCACCTTGATTATGGTGGGCGACATTACCGCCGACCAGGCCAGGCCGCTGGCGGAGAAATATTACGGCGCGGTGAAGCCCGCCGATGTGCCCGCGCGCAAGAGCCCGGTGGAGCCGGTGCGCAAGGAAGCGCTGAGCTATATTGCGGTGGATGCGCAGGTGAAGGTGCCGCTGTGGGAAGTGTTGTTCAGGGCGCCGAGCCGCTTCCACGGTGTGGCCGACGCCAAGCCGGCCAAGGGTGAGGCCACCGCGTTGTGGGCATTGGCGGAGATTGTGGGCGGCAGCGACAGTGCGCGCCTTTACCAGCGGTTGGTGGTGAAGGACGGTTTGGCCGATGATGCCAGTGCCGGGTACGACGCCATTAGGGTAGGGGAGACCACCTGGGACGTGAGCGTGCAGCCCAAGGATGGTGTGACCGCCGACAAGATCGGCCCGGTGGTGTGGCAGGTGTTGCAGGACGTGGTGGACCACGGCGTGACCCAGGCTGAGCTGGACAAGGCCAAGACCACCTTGCTGGCCGATGAAATTTACGGCCGCGACGATGTGTTCAACACCATGTACCGGCTGGGTGTGTGGGTGACCGCCGGCGGAGATGTGAAGCACTTTGACGACTGGCAGGGCGAACTGCGCACCCTGACCACGGCGGATGTGCAGGCGGTGGCGAAGAAATACTTAAAGAGCGAAGCCAGCACCCTGGCGGTGCTGGTGGGCAAGCCTGCCCAACTGGGGACGTTGCAACCGACCAAAGACAACTAGGAGCCGCAGCCATGGGTGCATTGTGGGTGTTGGCCGCGCTGGGCAGCAGCATAATGACCGCCCAGAATGTGGAGATGAACCGCAGGGCCGGGCAGGAGGGCTTCCGCCTGAATATGTGGCGCATGATGCTCTCGGCCATATTCTGGCTGCCGTTGGCGCTGCTGCAGAATTGGCCGGGCGAGCCGATGTTTTACATCGCAGCGATTTTTGGCGGAGCGGCGATGATCGTGGGGTTTACCATCACCCAGGACCTGGCGCAAAAACACAACGGCCGCGTGGCGGTGCTGCACATGCCGCTGAAAGCGATGGCGGTGTTTGCGGTGTGGTTTGTGCTTTCTGCCCATGCGCGCGAGCATTTGATGACGCAGCCGTTGAAGATTTTTGGCATTGCGGTGTGTATGGTGACGATGATGGTGGCGCTGCTTTCCTTCCGCAGGCATGACGTGAGCTGGAGCAGCCTGAAGGCGGTGTTGCCGATTGTGGTGCTTTATGGCGCCGGGGACATTATGGCGCGATTGGTGGTGAACCGCGACCTGCTGAGTGACCAGTTGGTGATCTACCTGTTTATGGTGAGCCTTTCCAGCGCCAGTTTTTCGGCCATGTTGCTGCCGTGGCGGCCCAAGCGTGAGTTGCCGCTGGTAACGCCCAGCCTGATGCGTGCGGCGGGTTGGGCGGCGTTTGGATCGACCTTGAACCAGGTGTTGTTTTTTACCGCGCTGGTGCTGGGGCCCAGCCCGGCCTACGTGAGCATGCTGGCCCTGCTGGCGCCGGTGTGGTTGCTGGCCTACCACAAGCTGGCGGGGGTGAAGGATGACGCCAGCCCGCTGGCGGGGACGGTGGTTGTTGGTGTGGCGATTATTTTGATGGTGCTGGCCGCATGACCGGCGCGTTGCCCCTGTGGGTGCTGCTGGCGTTCGGCTTCAGCTTTTGCGGCGCGGTGATTATTGGTTACAACCAGTGGGCCCAGGTGGATGGGCGTAAGCTGGTGGTGTTGCGCGTGGGGGGTGTGTGGCCGTTGGCGCTATTGAGTTTGCTGGTGTGGCCGTGGCCGCAGGAAGTGATGTTTTATGTGGTGGCGGCGGGCATGGGTGTGTTGCTGGCCTACACCGACACCTTGCTGTTTAACGCCGCCGCCAGGCATGGTGGCCGTTTGACCGCGCTTTACGTGCCGATGAAAATGCTGATGGGTTTTACCCTGTGGGCGTTGTTTGAGCCGCAGACGTTGTTGCCGCTGCTGAGCGAGCCGTGGCGCGCCGGGATGCTGACGGCGGGGTTTGGTTTGTGCGGCGGGGCGTTGATGTTTATCCGCCGGGTGGATGCCAGCTGGGTGGCCCTGTTGGCGATGGTGCCGGTGGCCGCGCTTTACGCTGTGGGTGATGTGGTGGCCAAGGAAGCCCTGAGCGAGCCGGATGCCCTGGCCGGGTTGGCGTTGGTGGCGGGGCACACGGTGGCTTATCTGGCGGTGAGCAGCACCGCGGGCTCGGCCTTTGCGGTGGCGATGGGCGGGCGCAAGGGGTTTTCATTCACCCGGCAGGAGTTGCTGAAAAGTGTGTTGTTCGGGGCGATTCTGCTGAGTGGGCTGGTGGTGATGCTGATGGCCATCGCGCTTTCTCCCAACCCGGGTTATGTGGCGGCGATTACGATGCTCTCGGCCTTGTGGCTGGCGGTGCTGGGCTGGTGGCAGCGCGGTGAGCGCAACAACTGGTGGGCGGGGATTGCCTTGCTGGCGGGGGCTATTGCGGTGGCGGTGGCGACCGGTTGATTAATCGTAAAGATTAGAGTTGCCGGTGCGGCGCGCCACCACAAAGCCCGCCAGGTTGAACAGGTTGCGCTGGCCGAGGATGGTGAGGCCGTGGCGCGGCAGTTCTTCCACCAGGCTTTTGTGGGTGAAGCTGTTTTTGGGGTGGGCGGCGAACAGGCTGATGAAGGCGGTGAGGGGGGGATAGATCTCGAACATATAAAGCAGGCCGCCGTGGCGCAGCAGGCGCGCGACTTCCGCCAGGGCAGACTTCCATTTGGGCACGTGGTGCAGGCAGCCGGTGCAGGTGATGACATCGTAAGTGTGGGCGGGGAGGGTTATTTTTTCCGCATTGGCTTCGATCAGGCGGGCGGTGACGCCGGATTTTTCAAGCCGGGTGCGGGCCAGGGCGATTTGGGCGGGGTCTTCGTCTATCCCCGTGAGGCTGGCGGGGGCGTGGTTGCGCGCCAGTGCCACCAGGCCGGTGCCGTTGCCGCAGCCTAAATCCAGCACGTGGGCGCCGCGCGGGAAGGGGGCCAGGTTGTCGAAAATTCTGGGCTCGACAAAACGCAGGCTGAGCCCACGGATTGGGCTGTTGACGAACATACGCTCGGCGAAACTGAGTTTCATGCTTCTCTCGTTTGGGCTAGGATGCGCCGCAGGAAGGGGCTTGTCTATGATTCTGCACAGAGTGTGGCTGGCAATAGCAGCAATTTTAACAGGGGGATACAGTGTGAACGCTATGGCCGATGAGGGGAAAATCCAGGATGTGGTAACCCAAGGGGGGTATCATGCGTGGTTGATTGAGAACCATGCCGCACCGATGATCTCTGTAGAGATAAGCTTTAGGGCCGGGGCCGCCTTTGAGCCCAAGGACAAGGAAGGGGTGGCCACCTTTACCGCCAGTTTGCTGGACGAAGGGGCAGGGCCGTATGCGGCGAAGGAATACCGCGATGAGTTGGAAAAGATTGGCGCAAGGCTGAGCGGCAGCGCCAGCAGCGTGGACCTGGACGTGAACCTGATGACCTTGAGCGAGCACAAGGAGCGTGCCTTTGAGTTGCTGGGGATGGCGATACGCCAGCCGCGCTTTGAGGATGAGGCGGTGGCGCGCATACGCGATGCGTTGCTGGCGGGGATCCGCCGTGGTGATGAAGAGCCCAGTGTGGTGGCGTGGCGGAAATTCCGCCCGCTGGTGTATGGCGACCACCCCTACGCCAACAGCGGTGAGGGCACCTTGAAGACGGTGGGTGCGTTGACCGCCGCTGATGCCAAGGCCTGGCATGATACGCAGTTGACGAAGCAGAACATGGTGATTTCGGTTGTGGGGGATATTGATGCCGCCACGTTGGCCGGTTTGTTGGACAAAGCTTTGGCCGGCCTGCCTGAAGGCACGCTGCGCAACGCGGTGAAGGACGAGCCCAAGCCGGTAAAAGCGGTGGTGCAGACCGCCAAGATGGATGTGCCGCAGGGCACCGTGCTGATGGGCCAGTTGGGGCTGACCCGCGAAGACCCGGACTACTACCCGTTGCTGGTGATGAACGAGATTTTGGGGGGTGGTGTGCTGACCAGCCGGTTGGGGCTGGATGTGCGCGAGGTGCATGGTTTGGTGTATGACGTGCGCAGTGTGAACTCTCCCTTGCCCAAGGGCTCGATGTTTTATGTGAGCCTGGCCAGCGACAACACCAAGGTGGAAAAAGCGCTGGAGCTGGTGCGCAAGCATTTGAACGGCATGCGTGAGAAGGAAGTGACGGAGGAAGAGTTTAATGATGCCAAGGCGTATTTGATTGGCTCATTCCCCCTGCGGCTGGACAGCAATGCCAAGTTGCTGGCGATGTTGACGCTGATGCAAAGCGAAGGGCTGGGCATGGATTACATGCAAGAGTGGCCCAAGCGCATTGCCGCGGTGAAGCGCGAGGACACCCTGCGCGTGGCCAAGCGCCTGTTGCACCCGGACAAGATGGTGCTGGTGGTGGTAGGCAACGGGCCCGCGCTGGAGGCCAAGTAGCATGGCCAGCGGGCCGCTGTTTGACGTGGTGGAAGACACCGCGCCGGCGCGGCCCAAGACCGCGGTGCTGACGGTGAGCGAGCTGGCCGCCGCAGTGAAGGGGCAGTTGGAAGGCAACTTTGCCCGGGTGGTGGTGCAAGGGGAGCTGAGCGCGGTGAAGATACCGGCCAGCGGGCATTTGTATTGTGATTTGAAGGATGAGAATGCCGTGTTGAACGGCGTGGCCTGGCGCAGCACGGTGGCGCGCTGGGTGGAGGTGCCGCCGCCGGGCACGTTGGTGGTGGCCACCGGCAAGTTGACCAGTTACCCGCAGCGCAGCACCTACCAGTTGATGATCGAGCGCATGGAGCCCGCCGGGCTGGGAGCGTTGATGCAGCAGCTGGAGGCCTTGAAGAAAAAGCTGGCGGCGGAAGGTTTGTTTGATGCGGGGCGCAAAAAGCCGCTGCCGTTTTTACCGCGGCGGATCGGGATCATCACCAGTGCCACCGGGGCGGTGATTAGTGACATGCTGCACCGGCTGGAAGACCGTTGCCCGCGCAACGTGAGCCTGTGGCCGGTGGCGGTGCAGGGGGCCACTGCGGCGGCGGAAGTGGCGGCGGCGGTGCAGGGTTTTAACCGCATGCGTGGCGAGCAGCGGCCGGATGTGCTGATTGTGGCGCGTGGCGGCGGCAGCCTGGAGGACCTGATGGCGTTTAATGCCGAAGTGTTGGTGCGGGCGGTGGCGGAGAGTGATATTCCGGTGATCTCGGGCGTGGGGCATGAGCCGGATGTGACGTTGTGCGACCTGGCGGCGGATGTGCGTGCGCCCACCCCCAGTGCGGCGGCGGAACTGGTGGTGCCGGTGCGTGATGATGTGCTGTTTGGGCTGGCCCATACGCAGCGGCGGCTGGCGCAGATGATGGAAGAGCTTCTGGATGGCCACCAAGAGCGTTTGAGCATGCTGGCAAGGTTGTTGCCCGAGCCGCGGCGCTTGCTGTTGCAGGCGCACGAACGGTTGGGAGGGTTGGCGGAACGGGTAGGCTATTTGGGCCCGCAGCGGTTGCGCCAGGCGCGTGAGAAGCTGGACGGTGTGGAGCGTGTATTGCGGGCGCATAACCCGATGATGCCGCTGGACAAAGGGTTTGTGTACCTGACCCGTGGGGCGGAGACGGTGCGCAGCGCCACGGCCAAGGCCGGGGCGGTGACGGTGCATTTTAAAGACGGAGAAAGGGAGGCGGAGTTGCGATGAAATACATGGTGACGGTGGCATTGCTGCTGGCAGGTGTGGTGCATGCGGAAGTGCAGGCACCGCAGGTGTTGCGTGAGAATTTGGAGCAGGCCGGGTTTTACATCGCCAAGGTGCCCGGTGGCACGCAGGTGCGCTTTAACGACGAGAAGGTAGCGGTGGGGGATGATGGCATTTTTGTGGTGGGTTTTGACCGTGAGCAGCAGGAACACAACACCTTGCGGCTTTGTGTGGGCAAGGATTGCCGCAAGGTGTTGCTGGAAGTGAAGCCGCGTGAATATGTGACGCAGAACGTGGTGGGTGTTCCGCCCCGTACCGTGCAGCCGGATAAGAAAGAGATAGCGATGATCGCTGCCGACAACAAGGCGATCGGCGCGGCGCGGGTGGTGGCGGAGAGACACGACGAGAAACAGTATGGCGACTTTGCCAAGCCGTTTCTGCTGCCGGTGAAAGGGGGGGTAACCAGCGGGGTATTTGGTAGCCGCCGCACCTACAACGGCGAGGAGCACAGCTGGCACCGCGGCCATGACCTGGCGGCCCCGCGTGGCACCGAGGTGCGTGCCCCCGCCGCTGGAGTGGTGCGGCTGGCGCGGATGACCTTTTTGACCGGCAACCTGCTGATGCTGGACCATGGGGCCGGGGTGACCAGTGTGTACGCGCACCTTGCCAAGATGAACGTGAAAGTGGGTGACAAGGTGGTCGCCGGGCAGGTGATTGGGCGGGTGGGCACCACCGGGCGCAGCACCGGCCCCCACCTGCATTGGGGAATGTATTGGCAAAACCACCCGATTGACCCTATCTTGTGGGTGAAGGCACCGCCACAGGGCGCGGTGCATGGTGAGGAGTAGCGCATGACCACGATCCGCCGCATTTTCCAAGCTGTTGTGGCGTTGCTGGTAATGGCCGTGACCGCCAACTTTTATGCCCGTGGCGGCCAGCAGTGGCACGCCGTGGGTGAGGGGGTGTATTACGCCGTGCTGATTGCGGTGCTGATTGTGCCGGCCTTTTGGGCGGTGATGCACCTGTGCGGCGGCATGCTGTTTGGTGTGGCCGCCGGTGGCTTTTTAGACGGTTGCCGCCTGGGCATTACGCTGGGGCTGGGCATGGCGCTGGGCAAGATGTGGCCCTACGTGACCGCTTACGGCATGGGGGTGTACCTGGGGGGCGGGCCGCTGCTGTATTGCATTGGCGGAGTGGTGCTGGGGGTGCTGTTGTTTGGGCTGGACAGGGTGATGCATTACTTCTGGCACAGTATGTCTGGCGGGCACAACACTTAGGGCTTAACGGGCCGGGTGCTTTTTACGTTTTCCTTGGCCCTGCGCTCCGCATGTACGTAGTTTGTACACTTGCGGTGCTCGGACCTGCGGAAAAACGTAAAAATCACCTCGGCTCGTTAAGCCCTTTTTCTTCAGCGCAGGCGCAGGTTGAGCTCTTCGATGATGTTGTGGGTATCCTCGCCCGTAAGGGTGGTGGTGAGGACGTGGGCGAAGTGGCGTGGCAGCTTGGTGGCGTCTTTGGCGGTGGTGACCAGGCTGGCGCCCAGGCTTTGTGCGCGGGCATGGAGGAAGGCCAGTTGTGAGCGGGTGTAGCGGTGATGGTCTGGGTAGGGGTGGGTTTCAAGCACGTTAAGATTTTGGTCTTTAAGGGTTTTAAAGAATTTTTGCGGGTGGGCGATGCCGGCGAAAGCCAACAGCGGGCCTTTGAGCGCGGCAAGGCTTTGCGGGGTGGGGGTGATGCTGAGGCGGTAGGCCTCTACCCCGTAGAAGGTGTTGATTTTATTTGAAGGTTCGTTGAGGACGATGGCGAAGGAGGCGCGGCGCGCGGCGGAGAGGTCTTCCCGCAAAGGCCCGGCGGGAAGCGGCAGGCCGTTGCCGAAGGGGTTGGCGCCGTTGATGACCAAGATATTGATTTGGCGTGAGATATCGCGGCGTTGGAAGCCGTCGTCGAGCAGGATGAGGGTGGCGCCGGCTTGCTCGGCGCGTTTGACCGCCGCCGGGCGGTTTTTGCCGACCCATACCATGACCGGTTGGGAGGTAAAACGGTGTGCCATTTCAAGGGGTTCGTCGCCAACCTGGGCGGCGGTGTGCTGGGCAGGATTGACTTGCAGGGGTTGGTCGGTTTCTGTGCCGCCGTAGCCGCGGCTGACGATGGCGACCTGGTGGCCCTCGCTGGAAAAATGCTCGGCCAACCAGATAGTTACCGGGGTTTTGCCGGCGCCGCCGAGAGTGAGATTGCCAACCGAAATGACCGGCACGCTGGCGTAATAGGCGCGGGCGGCGCGGAGTTGGCCGTGGAGTGAGGCTAAATATTTGTAAATAAATGATAATGGCTGAAGAAGCCGGGCAGGCAAGGTTGAGTTGGGGAGCCACCAGAAGCTTGGGCTGTTCATCAAACTATGATACAACAGATTGAACGGAAAGGGAAAGAGTATGCCGCCGGTGGCGATGATGATGTACCTGGGCGTGGCGGGGGCGCTGGCGCCGGTGCTGCTGAAAGTGGGGCAGGGGATGGCCGGATGGAGTGCTATTAAGATATTGGTTTATTGTGGCGTTTTGTTCTTTTACGGCAGTGCGTTTGGGGGGTTGGTGTGGGTGGTGGCGCGGGCGCCGCTGACGATGGTGGTGCCGGTGTGGTATGCCACGTTGCTGGTGACCTCGCTGGTGTGCGGGTGGCTGATTTTTGGTGAAAAATTAACGGTTTACGGGTGGCTGGCGTATGGGTTGATCGTGGCCGGGCTGTTGCTGCGCCTGGGCGAGGCGGCGGGGGTGCTAAGGGGCTGATGGGACGTTTGCCGCCAGGCGGCAAAACGCTGCCGAACGCTGCAAAAGGCGGCGGCGGGGCGGCGAAAAGGCGGCAAGGACGTGGCGGCAAGCGGCAATTCGCTGCGGCGAGGGGAACTAAAGCAAGTTGAGGATGTGGGAGGCGGCGAGGTGGGCTGAGCCGCCGAGTTTGGGCATTTGCTGGAGGATCAGGGCTTTTTGCTGCTCCAGCGTGTGCGGGTTGGTGAGCAGGCGCTGGATATCCTGCGTGAGGGAGGCCAGGTTGGGGCTGATGGTGAGCACCCCGGCGGTGGTGAGCGCGGGGACCATATCCTGGAAATTGAACATGTGCGGGCCGGTGACGGTAGGGATGCCGAGTTTTAAGGGTTCCAGCGGGTTGTGGCCGCCGTGTTTGACCAGGCTGCCGCCGATGAGCGCAACGGTGGCGAGACGGTACCACAGGCCGAGTTCGCCCAGCGTATCGGCGATATAAATATCGGTGTGGCGCTGGCCGCCGAGCACCGGCATTTCGCCCAGCCCGCGGCGTTTGACCGACTTGCAGTGGCGGCCGACATCATTGGCCGCCTGGGTGCCGCGGTGCGGGTGGCGGGGCACGATGACGGTGAGGAGATCGGGCACCGAAGCCTTCAGTGCGTTGTGCAGCTGGGCGACGATCTCTTCCTCTCCCGGGTGGGTGGAGGCCGCCACCAGCACCGGGCGGCCGGCCAGCACGGCCTGGAACTTTTCCAGCTGGGTGGGATCAAACGGCAGAGGGTCGGCGTCGAACTTGAGGTTGCCGCCGATTTGCACCTTGGGGGCGCCCAGCGCGCCGATGCGCTCGGCGTCGCGCTTGCTTTGTGCCAGCGCCAGCACAAAACGGCGGATGAACGGGCGGAAGAACCAGCCCCAGCGGCGGTAGCGCGGCCACGAGCGGTTGGAGACGCGGCCGTTGAGCAGCACCGGCCGCGGGGCCTTGGAGAGAAGCTCCGGCCAGAACTCGCTTTCCACGAACACACTGAGGTCGGGCTTCCAGTGTTTAAAGAAGTTGGTGGTGGCGGATTTGGTATCCAGCGGCACGTACTGGATAAACGCCGGGCCGGTGCCAGTGAGGTGCGGCACGTGCCTCTCCAGCATTTTATGGCCGTTGGTGGTGCCGGTGGTGAGCAGCAGCGCCAGGTGCGGCGCGCGGCGGCGAAGCTCGCGCAGCACGGGCACCAGGCTGACGACCTCTCCCACGCTGGCGCCGTGCAGCCACACCAGGCTGCCCGACGGGCGCGGGTAATCGGCTTGGCCGAGGCGCTGGGAGAAACTTTCCCGGTCCTCCCGCCCGCGGAAGATGCGCCAGGCCATGAGCAGGAAGATGACCGGCGACAGGACGGCTTTGATGAGGCGGTAGAGAAGCAATGACATGGTGGGGTAACGTAGAAGCGCGGCCTAGCCTTGGCAAGCGCCCGCGGCCGCTTGTGCCTTTGCGGTAAGCGCATTGAGCGCTTTGGTGAGTTGTTGCGGCGTGGGGTGTTGCATCGGCGCCCCGTAAGCCACGGTGATGGTGGCAAAGGGCAGCGGCAGGCGGAAGCTATCCCACGAATTGATGGTGAACGCCGGGCGTGCCCAGGCCCCCATGGGAATGAGCGGCAGGTTGGTGAGGCGGGCAATTTCCGTGGCGCCGGGTTTGGCCTTGCGCGCGGGGCCGCGCGGGCCATCCGGCGTGATGAGCAGGTGCGGCGCGGTTTGCCCGCGCGCCGGGCGCGTGGCGCGGATAAGCTGGCGCACCGCCGTAAAGCCGCCGCGGTGCGAGCTGCCCGCCACCGCGCCGATGCCGAAGTTGGCGGCGATCGCGCGCATCAGGCGGCCGTCGCGGCTGGGGGACATCATCACCAGCAGCGGGCGCCCGGAAGGACGGGTGAGCGGTGGCACGGCGACGATGTGCTGGTGCCAGAGGGCCAGCAGGGCCGGGGCGGTGGTGAGCTGCGGCG
Source organism: Pseudomonadota bacterium (assembly GCA_016125035.1). Lineage (GTDB taxonomy): Bacteria > Pseudomonadota > Alphaproteobacteria > UBA2136 > UBA6156 > RFNJ01. The sequence goes on along the minus strand of WGMN01000008.1, from coordinate 47,804 downwards.
GCAAGGGGGTGGCCAGGCGCGTGCGGCAGGTGGCCAGCACCAGCCGGCCATAAAAGGTGAGCAGATGCACCAGCAGGCGCTGGGTGGCGGGGTGGCGGAGGGCGCGCTTCATGGGAGGGGAATGTAGCACAGTGCAGCAAAAAGCCCCACCACAGGCGGGGCTTTTTGGCGGGCGCCACGTTACTTGCCGCGGCAGCCCTTGCAGCGGGTGACGGCGGTGACCGCCAGGCCCACCAGGCCACCCTTGGCCAGGGTGAGCAGCACGGGGGTGAGCAGCATCATCATGGGGATGGCGATGCCCAGGTGCGGGTAGAACAGGAAGGGAACCACCGAAGGCGCGGCGGCGAGCGCGCCGGTGATGAAACCGCCCCACCAGCTGGCAGTGCGGCCCATGAGCAGGATGAGCGCGGTGTAGAGCATGGCCAGCACCAGTTGGCCGACGACGACCATGTCGAGGAGCATCAGCGGTTTGGGGGGCAGGCCGCCCATCAGCAGGGCGCGGGCCCAGAGGTCGAACACAAAAACGACCACGAAGGCCAGCACCGTGGACGCCCAGAAGGCCTTGGTGGACATAATGCCAAACAGCGGGCAGCCGCAAGGCGCGGTGGCGCAGAATTCCGTATGGTCGGGCGTGCAGCAGGACATGCCCATGGGCATGGCAGGCTTGCTGGCTTTGGGCATGGGCTTGGCGACAGGTTTGATGGCGGCTTTGGGCGCGGGTTTGGCGGCAGCGCGCGCGGGGGCCTTGGCCTTAGCGGGGCGGCGGACGGCTTTTTTCTTGGGAGCCATGGGGGAGAGTCCTTTTTATTGGGTTGTGAAGGTTGGCGGGGATTTTACGCTGTTGATTTTGTTAGGCAATGGGTTTGGGAAGGATGGCGGGTGGGGTGAGGGGGGTTTGCAACAGTGGCTATTCCGTCTGGGCCTGCATGGACCAGAGTTTGTGGTAGAGGCCCTTCTTTTTGAGCAGTTGGGCGTGGGTGCCTTTTTCGGCGATTTCGCCCTCGGCCAGCACCACGATGGTGTGGGCGTGGGTGATGGTGGACAGGCGGTGGGCGACGATGAGCGTGGTGCGGTTTTGGCTGAGGGTTTCCAGCGCTTTTTGCACCTCTTTCTCGCTGGCGGTGTCCAGCGAGGCGGTGGCTTCGTCGAGCAGCAGGATGGGGGCGTCCTTCAAAATGGCGCGGGCGATGGCCAGGCGTTGGCGCTGGCCGCCGGAGAGCTTGAGGCCGTTCTCGCCCAGCATGGTGGCGTAGCCCTGCGGCAGGTTGGTGATGAAGCCGTGCGCCGAGGCGGCTTTGGCGGCTTTCTCGATAAGCGAGGAGGGGGCTTTGGGATTGCCGTAGGCGATGTTGGCGGCAATGGTGTCATCGAAAATGGCGACGTCTTGCGTGACCAGCGCGATGTTGCGGCGCAGCGATTTGAGGGTGACGGACTCGATATCATGCCCGCCCACGGAGAGGTTGCCGCCGGAGAGGTGGTAGAAGCGTGGGATGAGGTTGAGCAGCGAGGTTTTGCCCGAGCCCGAAGGGCCGACGATGGCCACGGTGTGCCCGGCGGGAATGGAGAGGGTGAGGTTTTTGAGCGCCACGGTGCCGTCTGGGTAGGTGAGGGTGGCGCCCTTGAAGTTGATGGCGGCGGATTTGATGGTGAGCGGTTTGGCGTGGGGGGCGTCGGTGAGGTCGATGGGGGCGTCGATGAGCTCGAAGGCGCGTTGGGCGGCGGCCAGGCCCTCTTGCAGGTTGTTGTTGAGGTTGGTGAGGCCCTTGAGCGGGCGTGAGAGCATGACCAGGCTGGCCATGAAGCTGGCAAAGGCCCCCGGCGTGAGCGTGCCCGAGGCAATGCGTTGCCCGGCATAGAGCATGATGCCGGCGATGGCCACTGTGCCGATGAGCTCTACCACCGGAGAGGACATGGCGCGGATGCTTACCGCTTTGAGGGTGGAGGTGAGCACCTCCATGATGCGGCCGTGCATGCGGCGTTGCTCGTGGCCTTCCTGTGCATAGGATTGCACCTGGCGGATGTGTTGCAGCGTTTGGCTGAGGTGGTGGGCGAGGCGGGCGGTGCTTTCCTGGTTGACCCGCGAGTATTTGCGGGTGAGGCGGCCGAAGCGGCGGATGGGCACGATGGTGGCCGGCACGATGAGCAGGGTGAAGAGGGTGAGCCGTGCGTCTTGCACCAGCATGTTGGTGAACAGGCCGAGCACGGTGCCGAAATCGCGCAGGCCGGAATTGAAGATTTGCGTGACGGCGTATTTGAGGCGTTGCAGGTCTGATATAAAGCGGCTGGTCAGCGTGCCGCTGGGGTGCACCGCGAAGAAGCCCAGGGATTGCGCGAGGGTGCGGGCGTACATTTGCTCTTGCAGTTGGGCGATGATGCGCTGGCCCACCGCCTCCATGAAGTAAAGCTGGTAGTAGCTGGCCACGCCGCGGATGACGGTGAGTGCCACGATGACGAAAATGACCGTGTTGATAACGCCGATCTTGCCCTGGATGAGGCCGTTGTCGAAAAGCGGCTGGATGAGCCGCGCCTGCATGGCCAGTGCGGCGGCGATGATGAGCATGGCCATGCCCGCCCAGGTGAGGTCCTTCTTATGGGCCCACAGGTAGTGCCGCGCGATGCGCTGGAGCATGGGCCAGGTGGCGTTGAGGGAGGTGGGTGTGCTCATGGTGTGGTTTTCAGGCAGGGGTTATAGCATTGTGGCGAAGAAGTTAGAAGTTAGAAGTTAGATGGAGGTGGCCCGCGCGCGAAGAAATGGGTATAAGCAGGAGTATGGATTTGCGTGGGTTTGTGCTTCCGTTAAGTGTGCTGGCCGGAGGGCTGGTGGTGGGTTTTGCGTTGTGGGGAAGTGGCCTGGATGTGGCCTTGCAGCAGCGTTTGTGGCTTGATTACAATCAACATTTTAACGGTGTGATGCGCGTGCTGGGGTGGCTGGCGCTGGGCCGCACGTTGTTGTGGGCCTGTGTGCTGGGTGGCCTGGGGTGGGCTTGCATGGGGCGCGGCAAAAGCCGCGAGCCCGCCGTGGCGTTTGTGGCGCGCGTGCTGGTGGGCATTGGTGAGCAGGTGTTGTTATGGTTGCGCGGCAAGTGGCGTTGGGCTTTGCGCTGGCAGGGCGTGAAGCGCGGGCCGCGGATGGTGTTGGCGGCGATACCCGCCCTGGCGTTGACAGGTTTGGCGCAGATTGTGCTTAAAGTTATTATCGGGCGGCCGCGGCCCAAAGAGATTTTGTTTAACGGTGCCGACCCCTACACCGCCCACCCCTTTGGCATGCATGCAAGTTGGTGGAGCATGCCCAGTGGCCACAGCGCCAGTGTGTGGGTATTGGCGGTGTGGTTGGGGTTGGCTTTTCCGCGCTGGCGTTGGGTGTTGTGGAGCGCTGCGGTGGTGTTGAGCGTGAGCAGGTTTTTATCGGTGACGCCGCATTATTTAGGTGATGTGGTGGCTGGGGCTGGCCTGGGTGCCGCCGTGGCCCTGGCTTTGTGGCAAGCCATGGGCCTTGAGAAACAGACTTATGGGAAAAAGGTGAAGGCATGACCGGTTGGTGGCGCGAGTTGGGTGAGGTGCAGCGCAGAAGCTTGCTGCTGGCGGTGGGTTTGGCGCTGCTGTGCGGCTGGATATACCTGGCCGGGCACGACCGTTATGGTTTGTTTGACGTGGATGAGGCGATATTCACCCAGGCCACCATTGAGATGCGGGCGCACCATAGCGAGGGGATCTCGGCCCTGGCGATGCCCACCTACAATGGTGAGCCGCGTTACCACAAGCCGCCGCTGATTTACTGGTTGCAGGATGCGGCGATGGCGTGGCTTGGCGAGGGCTCGCTTTATGCCGCACGGCTGCCCAGTGCGCTTGCCGCGTTGGGGTGCGTGCTGCTGCTGGGTTTATGGCTGTGGCGCATGACCGGCGACAGGATGTGGGCATTGGCGGCCAGCGCCGCGTTGGCGCTGAACCTGAGCTTTTTGGTGGAGGGGCGCGCGGCCACCGCGGATGGAGTGCTTAACTTTTTTAGTCTGGCGTTGGTTTTGTGGCTGATCTACCTGTTGTTTGCGCCCAAAGGAGTGCGTGGCAAGCGCAAGTTGCCGTGGTGGCGCGGGTGGATGACCGGCGCGTTGGCGGCGTTGGGCTTTTTGGCCAAGGGGCCGGTGGCGTGGGTGCCCGCCGCCGTGGTGGCGCTGCTGGTGCTGGCGGCGCGGCGCGAAAAGCGCGAGGTGTGGAAGGCCTTTGCCGTGGCGGAAAGCATGCTGGTGGCAGCGGCGATTGTGGTGCCATGGGCGTTGCTTTTGGTGCGCGCGCATGGGGGGGCGTTCTTTTATGAATTTTTTGTGGTGCAGAACGTGGGGCGCTATGCCGGAGGATTGAGTAACACCCAGAGCAACAGCTATTTTTACTACGTGCTGGTGTTGGCGCTGGGGTTCTTCCCCTGGGTGAGTGTGGTGCCGGTGGCCTTGCGCGATGGTTTGCGCAACTGGTGGCGCAACCTGGGTGGCAAGGATGTGGTGCGCGCGTTGCCGCCGTTGTGTGCGATATGGGCGGTGTTTTATGTGGTGTTCTTCAGCCTTAGCCAGACCAAGCTGGCCCATTACATTGTGCCCGCCTACCCGGCGTTGGCGGTGCTGGTGGGGTGGTGGCTGACGCGTGTGCCGCGCGGACGCATGCCCGGCTGGCTGGTGGGCATGGCGGCGCTTATAGGCCTGTTGATGGCCGGGTTGGCGCTGGTGGCCAACCCCCTGTTGGAGGGGCTGCGCGGCACCACTTTGCACGGTTGGCTGGGGTGGTTGCAGGTAGCGCTGGACTTTAAATGGCCGCCCAAAGATGCGCTGGCCTTTGCCGTATTGCAGCAGCCGGTGATGCTGGGCCATGCCGTGCCGCTGGCGGGGGTATTGTTGTTGCTGGCCGTGCCGCTGCTGGTGGCCACGCTTAACAATGTGCGCGGCGCGTTACCCGCGCTGGCGGGTGTGTGGGCGCTATGTCTGGGAGTGATCGTGTGGGGCGTGGTGCCGGTGGTGTGGGCCTATAGCCAGGCGCCGCTGGCGCGGCTGGCGCTGAAGATTGAGGGGTATCCGCGGGCGGTGCCGGTGATCCACCTTGGGGTGCACAAGCCCAGCGTGCTGTACATTGATGAACGGCCGTTCGTGAAGCTGGAAAAGCCTTTGCAGCTGCCGGATTATCTGCATGGCGGCGTGGATGTGCTGGTGCTGACCAAAGTGACGGAAGTGGCCGGGATACGCAGCGAGCTGGCGGCGGCGCGGGGGGTGATTTTGGCAGAAGACTGCGATGGTGGGTACTGCCTGCTGATGGTGGGGCAGGCCGATGCGGTGAATGTGCCGGTGCGTTGACAGCGGTGGCGGTTGGCGGCATAAGTTTTGGCAACATAAGGGATTTTTAGATGAGCTTGGATGTGAGCGTGGTGGTGCCGCTGTTTAACGAGGAAGAAAGCGTGCCGCTGCTGGTGGAAAAGGTGGCCGAAGTGATGCGCGCCAGCGGCAAGAGTTGGGAAATGGTGGTGGTGGATGACGGCAGCCGCGATGCCACCCCGCAGGTGCTGGCCAAATTGGCCAAAAAGTACAAGGAACTGCGCGTGGTGGCGTTGCGCCGCAACTACGGCCAGGCCACCGCCATGCAGGCAGGGTTTGACACCGCCCAGGGCGCCATTGTGGTGACCATGGATGGCGATTTGCAGAACGACCCGCAGGATATTCCGGCGTTGATTGCGCGCATGGAGGAGACCGGGGCGGATATTGTTTCTGGCTGGCGCAAGAACCGCAAGGACAATGCGGTGACCAGCAACTTCCCCAGCAGGGTGGCCAACAGGTTGATCGCCAAGCTCTCGGGCCTGAAGCTGCACGACCTGGGGTGCAGCCTGAAGGCCTACCGTGCCGATATGTTGAGTGAATTGAAGATTTACGGTGAGTTGCACCGGTTTATTCCCGTGGTGGCGGCGCAGTACGGTGCCAAGGTGGAAGAGATGGAAGTGCGCCACCATGCGCGCCAATTTGGCAGCAGCAAGTACGGCATTGATAAGACCGTGCGTGTGATGCTGGATATTATCCAGTTGTATTTCTTCCAGAAGTTTTTGCACCGGCCGCTGCATTTTTTTGGCTATGCCGGGTTGGTGTGCCTGGTGCCGGGTGGGCTGTTTGCCGCCTACCTGGTGGTGTTGAAACTGTTTGGGGATAATATTGGCGGCAGGCCGTTGCTGATGCTGGCGGTAATGCTGATTTTAATGGGTGTGCAGCTGCTGGGCATGGGGGTGCTGGCCGAGCTGCTGGTGCGCATTTACCATGAGCCTGCCGGGCGTAAGCAATACGCCGTGCGCAACTAATTAAGTTATTGGTTTATTTATAGTAAGCGGAGAGAAGGCGGGCGGTGTTGCCGCGCTGGGCGGAGAGGCGCTCGGCATAGCTTTGCAAGGTGCTGGAATTGAAGCCTTTGCCGGTGATGCCCGCGACGGAGCCGGTACTGAAATCGGCGCCGCGGCTGGAAGCCAGGGTGCCCAACTGCGAAAAGCCCCATTGGGCGGCCCCGAGCCAGGCCATAGGGTCGGAGGCGGAGGACTCGAGCCGGGGAAGTGTTGGAAAATATTTACCTTTTTCGATCAGGCCAACGCCTTCAGCCGCGTAGAATACGGCGATACCCATCACGGTGTAATTGATGAGTTTGAATATCATGGCGTGGGCGCGACCTCCTTCCCTTGATTCTTTATAGAGGGCCCCGGAAGTATAGGCTGACCCGTGGCTGACAGGGAGAAAAAAGGGGTGAAAGGTGTTGACAGAAAGGGCAGGCGTGTTTAGAAGGCCGCAGTGGCCCCCGTTGTGGGGCGAAACGATTGAATTGAGGATTAACGGCCATGTACGCGATTGTAATGTGCGGCGGCAAGCAGCTGAAGGTGGCCAAGGGCGACCAAATTACCGTTGAAAAACAAAGCGGTGACAAGGGTAGCAAGGTGAGCCTGGAGCAGGTGCTGTTGCTGGCCGACGGTGAGAAGATTTCCGTGGGCAGCCCGCTGTTGAAGGGCGCCAAGGTGACCGCCGAGGTGGTGGACCAGTTCAAGGGGCCGAAGATCATCTCCTTTAAGAAGCGTCGGCGCCAGAACAGCCGCCGCAAGATGGGCCACCGCCAGCCGATGACGGTGATTAAGATCACCGGCATCGAAGCCGCGAAATAATTGAATATTTAAGGAAAGCGTAGACCATGGCACACAAAAAAGCAGGTGGTTCCAGCCGTAACGGACGCGACAGCGCCGGCCGCCGGTTGGGTGTGAAGCTGTACGGCGGCCAACAGGCCATCGCCGGCAACATCATCATCCGCCAGCGTGGCACCGAGTATCACCCGGGCGCCAACGTGGGCATGGGCCGCGATCACACGTTGTTCTCGCTGATCGACGGGGTGGTGAATTTTTCAACCGGCTACAAGAACCGCCGGTTTGTGAATGTTTTGCCGCAGTAAGGCATACAGCTGTTCCCTCGGGGAGGAGGCGAATTCAACAAGGGCTCTTCGGAGCCCTTGTTGTTTGTGGTAAGGCTTTGCTCTGGCTTGGCTTTTAAGGTATGGGTGGCGTATGAAGTTTTTGGATGAAGTGGTGATTGAGGCTAAATCCGGTGCCGGGGGGGCCGGGGCGGTGAGCTTTAGGCGCGAACGCTCGATTGAGTTTGGCGGGCCGGATGGCGGCAATGGTGGCAAGGGCGGTGACGTGTGGTTGGAGGCGGTGGGCAATGTGAACACCCTGATTGATTACCGTTACAAGCCTGTTTTTAAAGCAAAAACTGGTGGGCATGGGATGGGGCGCAACCGCACAGGGGCGGCGGCCGCGGACCTGGTGTTGCGGGTGCCGCCCGGCACGGAAGTGATTGAAGAAGAAAGCGGTGAGGTTTTGGCAGACTTGACCGAGCTGGGGCAGCGCTTTTTGCTGCTGCCGGGCGGGCGTGGAGGGCGTGGCAACGCCAGCTACAAGACCAGCACCAACCAGGCACCGCGCGAATTCACCCCCGGAGCGCTGGCCAAAGAAATGCGCGTGCGGTTGAGGCTGAAGTTGTTGGCCGACATTGGCCTGCTGGGCTTGCCCAACGCCGGCAAGAGCACTTTTGTGGCGGCAGTGAGCCGCGCCAAGCCGAAGATTGCCGACTACCCCTTTACCACCTTGCAGCCTGCGCTGGGGTTGGTGCGGCGCGGCAACAAGGAATTCCTTGTGGCTGACTTGCCGGGGTTGGTGGCTGGCGCTGCCGAGGGCACCGGGCTGGGCCACAAATTTTTAAAGCATGTGAGCAGGTGCGCGGGGGTGCTGCATCTGGTGGACATTACCCAGGAGAAGCCCTGGGAGGCTTATAAGGTTATCCGCGCGGAACTGGCGGCTTATGACGAGGAATTTGGCAGTGAATTGAGTGGCTTGCCGGAAGTGGTGGTGCTGAGCAAGGGCGATGCGCTGGCGGTTGATGCGATGGCGAAAGTGCTGAAAGAATTTAAGAAAAAGGCCAAGGTGGCGGCGCTGGCGATGAGTGCGCAGAGCGGTGCGGGGGTGGATGCGGTGGTGGAGGAGTTGGGGGCTTTGGTGCGGGCGCGCGAAGAGTAGGTTATTTGGCCAACGGGTGGGATTTTCCGTGGACGTCGAGGAGGCGTTGGACGTCGGCGGCCAGGTAGCGTTGGGTGGTGGCGAGTTGGCTGTGGCCAAGGAGTTCTTGCACGGTGCGAAGATCGGCGCCCCCCGCCAGCAGGTGGGTGGCGAAGCTGTGGCGCAGGGCGTGGGGCGTGAGATGGGCGGGGAGATTTAACGCTTTGCGGGTTTGCTGGAGAATTTTTTGCGCGAAGCGCGGGGTGAGCGGTTTGCCGTGCGGGTTGGGGAACAGCGGTGCGTGCGGTGGGGCATCGTGTGAGGCGTTGAGCCACTGGTTGAGGGCGGATTTGACCGGAAGCGGCAGGGGCAGTTGGCGCTGCTTGTTGCCTTTGCCGTGGACGGTAACCGTATCACCCGTGACATCCTGCCGGGTGAGGGAGAGGGCTTCGGAGATGCGCAGGCCCAGGCCGTAAAGCGTGAGAAACAGGGCGAAATTGCGGCGTTGCTCTTTGGTGCTGGTGTGGGCGGCGGGAGGTGGGGCGAGGCCTTCCAGCAGGGCCCAGGTTTGGTCGTGGTTAAGGGCGCGGGGGGTGGGCGCCGGTGCTTTGAGCCCGCGCATTTTAAGGATGGCCGGGTTGTGCGCATTGTGGTGGGTGGCCAGCCAGCGCGCGAAGGTGCGAAGGCTTGAGAGCTGGCGGTTGAGGCTGGTTTTGGAGTTGGTGGATTCGTTCCGCAGACGGCCCTTGGGTGCCAGGCGGTGGGCGAGGTAGGCCTGCACATCGGGGGTGGTGAGGGTGCTGAAGGTGGTGGGGGTTAGGGGGGTGCCGATATGTTCTTCCAGGAAGGTGAAGATGCCGGTGAGGTCGCGGCGGTAGGCGTTGACGGTGTGCGGGGAGAAGCGTTTGACCGACTCCAGCCACTCGCAGTAGGGGGCGATGAGCGGGTTGGGCGTGGCGTTAGGCATGGGCCAGCACGGTGGAGGTGACCTGGCGCAGGAACTCGGCCAGCTCGGTGGCCTGGCCGGCGTGGAAGCGCGTGGCGTCGGCGCTGCCGAGGGCCAAGAGCCCGGTGGCGGTGCCGGAGGAGTCGGTCAGGGCCATCAGGCAGACGCTTTTCAGCCCGTTGGTTTTAGGGCCGAAGAGGGCGCGGTGCAGCCCGGCCTCCATGGGAGCGAGGGTGAGAGGTGAGGGGCAGAACTGGCTGATTTGCTGGGTAGTGAGGGTGGTGGCGGACTCGGTCTCGGCCACGGTGAACAGGCGCACGGCGGAGAGGGCGAGGTCATCCGGCAGGCCGGTTTGCAGGTATTTGCGCAGGGCGGCCAGGGTGCGGCAGCGGATGAGGCTGAGCGCGGCAGTGAACACTGTGGAGGCGACGATGGCGTTGGCCTGGGCGGTGCTGATGAGTTGCATCTGCCGGGTTTGCAGGGATTGGTTCTGGCGGGTGAGTTTATCGGACTTTAAAGCGTGCAAAGACAGGATGTTGCCGGATTTTTTGGGCACCGAGAGGCTGGCCAGGGACTCTTTGTGTTGCTCAAAAAAAGCCGGGTGGGCTTGCAGGTAGGCGAGTACCTCGGACGGCTTGAATGACGGGGTTAACTTTTTGCTTTTGCTTTGTTTTTTGGTGGCTTGGGGCATTGTGTCAGGCGCCTTGGTTGTGGGGCGGGTTATAGGAAGCCTGGAGCCGAGGGGTGACCACCCGCAGGACTCCGCCAAAACCCTGACAGTTGCAGGGACTTGGCTTCCCTCTTGCCGCATTTGGCGCCCCTTTTCCGGGGGCGCTTTGCGTTTATAGGCAGTTTAACTGTGCTAAGGTGCTGCCGCTATGGGGAAAGTGCAGAAGACCGGGGGGAGTGTGGTAAGGGTGCTGGTGCCCCTGGCGTTGCCGACGATGCTGGATTACAGGACGGATTTACCTGCAAAAGCAGGGACTTGGGTGGATGTTCCGGTGGGGCGGCAGGGGGTGCATGGGGTGGTGGCGGAGGTGCTTGAAAGCTCGCCCTTTGGTAGCTTGAAGACCGCGCGGGTGATGGCGGAGGTGCCGCCTTTGAGCTTGAAAATGCTGGAGTTTTACCGCTGGGCGGGGCGTTATACCTTGAGTGCGCCGGGTGAGCCGCTGCGGGTGGCGATGCCGCGGGCCAAGGTGCCGAAAATGCCCAAAGTGGGCGGCAAAACGCTGCAAAAAGCGGCGAAAAGCGGCGGTGGGGCGGCAAAAGTGGTGCTGAACGCGGCGCAAAAGGCGGCTGAAGCGGCAATTGGCGGCAAGTTGGGCCAGTTCGCCCCCTTTTTGCTGGACGGGGTGACCGGCAGCGGCAAGACCGAGGTTTACTTTGATGTGGTGGAAAAAGTATTGGCGGCGGGCAAGCAGGTGCTGGTGCTGGTGCCGGAGATTGCGCTGACGCCGCAATGGCTGAAGCGTTTTGAGCAGCGTTTTGGCGAAAAGCCACTGGTGTGGCACAGCGGGCTGGCGGAGGGGGCGCGGCGCAGGACCTGGTGGGAGTTGGCGGAAAGGAACGAGGAACGAGGTAGCGAGGAACGAGGGGTTGCTGCGCGTGCCATCCTTACCTCTGGGGCCACCACCCCGGAGGCTCGGCGCTTTGCAAAAACGAATGGTAACTCTGTTGTCGGCGATGCCGGCGGGGGTTCCACCATGGAGGGTGCGGGGGGTGAGGCTGGCGGGCGCGGGAGAGTTGTTGTGGGGGCGCGGAGTGCGCTGTTTTTGCCTTTCAGCGATTTGGGTTTGGTGGTGGTGGATGAGGAGCATGAGCCCAGTTACAAGCAGGAGGAGGCGTTCCGCTACAATGCGCGGGATTTAGCCGTGCAGTTGGCGAAGATATGGAGCTGCCCTGTTGTGTTGGCGAGCGCCACGCCGAGTTTGGAGAGTTGGCAGCGCGCGCTGGAGGGTAAGTACACACGGCTGGTGCTGCCCGACCGGGTGGGGGATGCCGGGATGGCGAAGTTGGTGATGGTGGACTTAAGGGAAGGGGGAACGAGGAACGAGGAACGAGGTAGCGAGGAACGAGGGTTTGTTGCGCGTGCCATCCTCGCTTCTGGGGCCCCTGCCCCAGCGCCTGCGGCTGTCGGCCAAAAGGAGCCTTCGGCGGGCCTTAGGGAACCTTCGGTTCGGCGTGGATTGAAGAGGGGGGAGGAATTTGTGAGTGGGGTGCTGATGCGTGCGATGGCGGAGACGCTGGCGCGGGGTGAACAGAGTTTGCTGTTTTTGAACAGGCGGGGGAATGCTCCCGTGTTGATATGCCGTGAGTGTGGCGCGCGGCGCGACTGCCCGCGCTGTGACGCCACACTGGTGGTGCATGGCGACAAGTTGCAGTGCCACCATTGCGGGCTCTCTGAACCTTTCCCCGATGAATGCGCGGTGTGTGGCGGGACGGATATGCGCCCGTATGGGCCGGGCACGCGGCGGGTGGTGCAGGAGGTGCAGAAGGCCTTCCCCCAGGCGCGGGTGGAGGTGGCGGACAGCGATGCGGTGCGTACGCCCAAGCAGTTGAGTGAGCTGGTGCGCGCGGTGGAGGCGCGCGAGGTGGATATTATCGTGGGCACGCAGATGGTGACCAAGGGCCACCACTTCCCCCACCTGACCTGTGTAGGCGTGATCGATGCCGATATGGGGTTGGCGCATGGTGATTTGCGCGCGGCGGAGCGCACCTACCAGTTGTTGACGCAAGTGGCGGGGCGTGCGGGCAGGGGAAGTGCGGCTGGCACGGTGTATGTGCAGAGTTTTGACCCGGAGCAGCCGTTGTTTAAGGCGTTGCTCAACCATGACCGCGATGGCTTTTATGCGTTGGAGTTGGAGGCGCGCAAGGCGTGGGGGGACCCGCCGTTTGGGAGATTGGTGGCGGTGATCGTGGATGGGTTGGATGAGGCTGATGTGGTGGAAGGGGCGCGGGGCCTGGCGCGGGGATGGGAGGAACGAGGAACGAGGAACGAGGTAGCGAGGTTGTTGGGGCCGGCGCCGGCGCCGGTGGCGAAGATACGGGATAGGTACAGGTGGAGGTTGTTGGTGAAGGGGCCCGGTGTGTTGCAGGGGATTGTGAAGAGTTGGGTGGAGAGTACCGCTGTGCCCAAAGGGGTACGTGTTGTTGTGGATGTGGATCCGGTTTCTTTTATGTAGAGAGAAAAGAACCAAAGAATTTTGAGTCGTTCTACTGGAGCCGGGTGCTTTTTGCGTTTTTCTTGTCCTGCGCTCCTCACGTACAAGTGTACGCTGCGGTGCTCGGCCTGCGAAGAAACGCAAAAATCATCCCGGCCCAGCGACCAGGGGGCGAACCTCTGGTTCTCCCCCTGGACCCCCTCTCCGGGAAGGCGCGGTTGCTTGCCTTCTCCAGGGGGGAACGGTGTTCCCCCCTGACCCCCTTCCGGAAACCAAGGGCTAGGCCTTCGGCCTCGCTTGGTTTCTGGCCTGCGGCAGCGTGGAGTTGGAGTTTAGAGGCCTTTGGCGTTGTGGAGGATGCTTTGGCGGAGAGATTCTTGGTAGGCGGGGAGGGGTGGGTTTTCGGTGAGGGAGAAGGGTTGGGTGGGGTGCAGGGTGGCGAGGAGGCGTTTGGCGGGTTTATCGGGGGCTGTTTGCAGCGGCGTGAGGGTGAGGGCTGCCGGGTGGGTTTGGGCGAAGTGTGTGAGTTCGTTCTGGCAGGCGCTGTGGAGGATGAGGTAGAGCGCGCCGCCCGTGGCGGTGAGGCTGGTGAGTGCTGCCAGCCAGCGCGGGAAATCTCCTTTAGGCATGGTTTTGGAGGGGCTGCCGATGTGCCCGCGTTCCTGCGCGTGGAAGGGCGGGTTGCACATGACCACGGTGAAAGGTTGCAGCGGAAAAGGTGCCAGCAGGTTGGTGGTGAGCAGTGACAGGTTGAGCTTGTTGGCCTTGGCGTTGGACTTGGCGCGGGCGATGAGCACGGGGTTGATATCCACCGCCGTGACGGTGAGCTGTGGTTGGCGGGTGAGCAATGCCAGCGCGGCCACGCCGTTGCCGCAGGCGGCATCGAGCACCAGGGTATCGGGTGGCAGTTGCGGGATGGAGGCGGCGAGCCACAGGGCATCTTCCCCCAGCACCGGGCCGGTGAGGGTGAGTTTGCCGCCGAGGAGTTTGAGCGCGGGTGCCATGGGCCAAAGCGTAGCAGCTGCGCGCGGGCGCGGCTACTGGGCCGCAGGTTTGGCGTTGGTTTTATGGATGAACACGCCCGCCGGGATGGAACCGCTGATGGGCGCATTGGTGGGCAGGGTGATGGTGGTGACCGTGGGGGCGGCGGGTGTGCTGGGAGAAGTTGCGGGTGGGGTGGGTTCTTCCTCCACGTAGTCTTCCAGTGTGGGGGAGGTTTCCCCGGCCGTGGGGGAAGTGGTGGGGGAGGGCATGGCGGCCGGAGCAGGTGCGGTGGTGGAAGGTGCCGTTGGCTGCGGGGCCGCGCTGGGTTGGGGGGTGGGTTGGGTGTTGGACACACTGGTGGTGCTGGTGGTGGCAGAGACAGCGGTGGGGGATGGGGGGGTGGCAGAGGGAGGGGTATCTACCAAAATGGGTTCGGCCTCGGCGCTGAGGGGTTGCAGCGGCTGGTACTGGGCGGCGGCTTTGAGTTGCTCGGCGCGCAGGGTGGTGTTGGCTTCCTCGCGGGCTTTGGCGGTGGCGGTGAGGCTCTCGCGCGTTTGCATGCCCGAGACCAGCGTGGCGTATTTGAGCCGCGCGCTGTGGGTGTGGTGCGCGCCGCAGATGATGGGGCCCGCCAGCGCCTGGCAGCGCACCGCGGCGGTGACCGGTTTGCCGCTTTCAGGCAGCGGGTAGCTGAAGGTGAACTCACCCACCAGCAGGTTGGGATCGAAGGTGCCTTCCAGCAAAATCGGTTGCGGCTTGGCCGGGTGGAAGATGCTGCCGGTGAGCGGGATGGAAGTGGCGCCGGGGAGGGAGCTTTGCGTGTGCAGCACCAGCATGCTGCCGGTGGGGAGGATGGTCTCGGTGCCCGGCACGGCCTGGCCCAGCGGGCTTTGGATGAGGTAGGTGCCGTTAGGTGTGAGGGGGGCATCCATGGAGGCCACCGCGCGCAGGTAGGAGACCTGCGTGGGGGTGCCGCCGGCGGGACGGTAGGTGACCTGCATCAGCCCGGTGCCGTTGGCGCGGGCCTTTTCCATCTGCAGTGTGGTGATGGGACCGAACAGGCGGGAGAACTCGCCGCCTTCGGGGATGGAGGCGAGGACATCGGGCGTGATGGCGATGCGCATGGTGTCGAAGTCTATCTCGGCCGGGAAGGACAGGCGGCGCACCGCGGCGGGAGTGGAGGACAGCGTGGCGGGGTCGCTTTCCGTGAGGGTGCCCATGCGGTTGATGAAGGTGAGCGACACCGCGGTGAGCGGCCCGCCGGACAGCCCCTGCGGACTGATGCCGATGAGTGCGGTTTTGAGCGTTTGCACCCCGCTGACCGGGACGTAGAGGCCGGTGAGGTCGGCCAGGCGGCCTTGCAGGATGGAGAGGTAGGGTTTGGCGCGCTCGTACCAGTAGGGGTCGGTGACCTCGGACAGGGCCTTGGCCGCCGCGCTGTAGCGGTGCGCCTGCAGGGCATCCACCGCGTGCATGAGTGAGGTGAATTGCGGGCGCACGCTCTCGATGATGGTGCGCATGGCGGGGGGGGCTTCCAGCCAGATCTGGCGGGCTTCTTCCAGCTCGGGCGCGCGGCGCAGGGAGGCCTCGATGAGCGGGGCGGGGGAAAGGCCGGGGTGCAGCGCGATGAGTTGCGCGGTGAGCGTGGCCATGGCCGGGCCGGAGAGGGAGTCGTCGGACAGCACGGCGTCGGTGATGGCCTGGTTGAGCCAGTCCTGGCGTTTTTCAGCCGGCATGGCGTTGTCGGGGAACAGGTGGCTGAGGCGGTACATGGCGGTGGCCGGGCCGTAGATGCCGTGGGCGTTGGCGATGAGGGTGGTGAGTTGGGCGCTGATGGTTTCTGGCTTATCGGCGAAGTAGTCGGCCATGAAGGAGTAGAGCGGACCGAGGTCTATCGCCACCGCGTCTTCAGGTTGCAGCAGCACGTCGGGTTTGTCGGCGGAGAGGCTGGCGTTGATGTTGCGGCGGCGCATGGCGTCGGTGAACTCTTGCAGGATGATCGGCTCGAGTTGCACGTCGATCTGCAGGGTGTTCTCGAGCAGCTCGGCGGTATCGACGGCTTGCTTGAAGTTCTCGGCCCGCAGGTTGGTGCGGATGTTGGTGACCAGCAGCGGCACCACCACCTGGCGGTTATTGAGCGCCACCTCCGGCTTGAATTTGGCCAGTTGGGTGGTGGCGGTGATATCGGACTGCGCGGCGGCTTTGAGGATGAGGTCTTGGGTGAGTTTGTCGAGATCGATCTGTTGCGGTTTGGTGAGGGCCAGGGAACCGGCGAGGATGACCAGCGGGGTGGCGGCGGAAGGTTGCTCGGCCAGTTGGTGTGCAGAGCCGAGCAACTGGGTGGCCAGTTGCTGCTGCGTGCTGCTGGTGAGTGAAGCGGGGGAGAAATCATCGAACGAAAGATTGCCCGGCAGCGGCGTGGTGCCGCTGGTGCCGGCACTGCTTTGGGCGCGGATGAGCGCGGGCAGGTACAGCCCCCAGACATCTGGCTGGTTGGGGTTGAGCGACAGGCTGAGTTGTTGCAGCGTGAGGTTGAGCCAGGTGGCGGATTGCGCAGAGCCCTGGCGCCAGGGCTCGAGCAGCGCGTTGGTGGTGCGGATGGTGTTGAGCTCTTGCGTAAGCCCGGCCTTGGCGCGCTCATCGATGATGTTGGAGAGCTTCCAGCCCTGGATGGTATCCGGCAGGGTTTGCAGGGTGTTCTGGCTGGGATTTTCTTCCCGCGTGGCCTGCGCCTGGGCCAGCAGCGCCCAGGGCACGAGGGCGGCGGCGGTGGGGGGGATCTCTCCCTGCAGGGAGCGCAGGCCGATGATTTGGCTTTGCGCGGCTTCCGGCTGGTTGGTGAACATGCCGGAAAGTGCGGCGGCAAAAGCGGTGGCCGGGGCAGGAAGCTCGGCCACCTGAGAGAGCTGGTTGAGCTCTTCGCCCGCTTGTTTGTAGTTGCCGCCGCGGGCCAGATTGAGCGCCGGCTGGAACATGGCCGAGAGCACCTGCGGGCGGGTGGCGGTGGGTGCGATGCGGTAGAGCGCGAGCAGGCTTTGGGGTTGGGGTTCCAGCGCGGTGAAGGCCGGAATGGCGCCTTCCACCACGCTTTGCGGTGAGAGGGTGGGGCCCGCATTAGACAGCTGCACCGGGTTGGGGGAGGTGCTGAAGTAGCCGGGGATCTCGGCCAGGGGAGCGGCCGAGCCGCGCGTGCAGTTGCGCTGCGCGCACAGCGCCAGGTGCGCCTTGGCGGCGAGCAGGTTGAGGGCAGGGTCATCTGGCTTTTTGGCCAGCTGGGAGGTGAGGGCGTCTATTGCTTTGACGGCCTGGCCGCTGGTGATGAGGTCATTGATCTTTTCAGGCGAGGGGGCAAACAGGCAGGCGGCCAGCGCCAATGCCGCCGCCAGCCCCAGCAGGCTGCGCAGCAATAGCAAAGTGTGTGCGCGTGTTTTGACGGCCATGGCATTCTTTTTATTGATTTCCAGTGTGGCAGGAGATGGGCGCCTTTGGTAGGATGCCGCACATGATACGGGCAATTCTGATTTTAGCACTGTGGCTGCTGGGCACGGCGGGCAGCGCGTGGGCCTTTGACGTGGGCCAGCATGAAGTGTTGCGCTACACCGTGCAGTGGGGCTTTTTGACCGCCGGCAAGGCCGATATTGAATATACCCCCGGTGTGGAAAAAAACGGCCTGACCCCTTACGTGCTGGAAGTGCGTGTGCAAGACAGCAGCATATTGTTGGACATGCAAGACAGCTGGCGCAGCGAAGGCCACCACAGCGCGGCGCGCCCCTTTGTGCCCGACCGCTACGTGGTGGTGCAGCACGAGAACAGCTACCGCGCCGACAAGGTGATGACCTTTGACGCGGTGAAAAAACAAGTGACCTACCAGAACCGTTTGCACGACTACGACAAGGCCGACCCGGTGCCGTGGGAAGGCATGATGCGCGATGCGATGAGTGCGGTTTACTCCTGGCGACTGAAGGGCGCGGAGGCCTTGGGGCAGGCCGACCGTGTGGAAGTGATGGGCGTGAAGCGGCCCTTTACGCTGGTGAAGGGCGCAGCCAAGAAAGAACAGATTGTGCTGAAGGGCAAAAGTGTGGAGGTGTGGAGCGTGCCGTTTGCCACAGAGGTGGACGGCAAGGCCAGCCGCGACAGCTGGGTGGTGCAGCTGCGTGATGATGCCGTGTTGACGCCGGTGCGGATTGTGGCGCGCAATAAGTTTGGCACCTTCCGTGCCGTGCTGAAGGAGTAGGAAGCCGCATGGCGGCAAAAATTGCGCCGGGGGAACAGCCTGAATATTGGGTGCGCGCGGTGCGCGAGTTGGCGCGTGACGAGGTGATGCGCGGGATTATGGAGAGGCACCCGGTGGGGTTTTTGAAGGGGCGCGGAGATGCGTTGATGACCTTGCTGCGCAGCATTACCGGCCAGCAGATATCTGTGAAGGCGGCGGACAGTGTTTGGAACAGGTTCTCAGGGTGTCAGGCTCTCAGGATGTCAGGGATTCAGGCCGAGGCGGTGTTGCGGCTGAGCGATGAGGAGATGAGGGGGTTTGGGTTTAGTGCCAGCAAGGTGCGTTATGTGCGCGGCGTTTGTGCCGGGTTTGTGGATGGCACGGTTCATCCGGGCTTATGGGACGGGATGAGCGATGAGGCGGTGATTGCGGAGCTGGTGAAGCTGCCGGGCATTGGGCGCTGGACGGCGGAGATGTTTTTGATGTTCCACCTGCTGCGGCCGGATGTGCTGCCGGTGGATGATTTGGGGCTGGTGAAGGGGTTTAAGCTGGCGTATGGGCATAAGTGGAAGACCGGGGGTGGGGTGAAGGTGTGGCAGCGGCGGCTGCGCAAGGTGAGTGCGGGGTGGGCGCCGTATCGGAGTGTGGCGGTTTGGTATTTGTGGCGGTCTCTCGACCCGGTTGAAGTGAGTTATTGATTGGGGTATGTATACGGTAACTTAACCGGTTCATACCTGCCTAGGGGGTTGGGATGCCTTTTGACTTTGAGCGACAGGATGACATGCATCCTGTTATGAGTTCGGTGGTTGTGCTGCGTAACTTGGAATATAACTGGTGGTGCCGGGGCATTATGGTGGCGCCGACGCTGCTGATGACCGTTTATCATGTGTTGGGCGCCGAGGAGGAGGGTGACAAGATAAAGGCCATATTGCATGTGTGGGGCCGCTGCGGAGATGTTACGCTGTTTGCGGACAATGCGTTGGTGGCCCATTCCTACGAGCAGGATATTGCCATCCTCCGCCTGCCGGGGCCGGTGACCGAGGACCGGCTGGTGTTTACCGATGCCTGCCAGGAGCTGAAGGAGGGCGACCTGTGCTACATGTTGCAGCCTGCGGGCGGCGGCGGGTACTTTCCTTCCAAGCACAGGCAAATTCGCGGGAGGGCTTCCAGCCTTGAAAGCGCCGGCCAGATGGACCTGGTGCAGGATGCTCCTGCGTTGAGGCTGGTCTCGGGCTATTGTGGTTCTCCGGTGGTGGACTCTGAAGGCCGCTGGGTGGGCATGGTGAACGGGCGTTTGGGAAGGGACAAGGGCTTTTGCGTTGCCCGCCGGTTTGGGCAGCTGGTTGACTTTGCCTTGAATCTGGGTGGCTGAGACACCCTTCACGAAGTTGGAAAACGGGCCGCCTGAGAGGGCGGCCCGTTTTGCGTGGAGGCTATTTGCCGGATTTGAGTTTGGCGAGTTGGGCTTCGAGGTCGGCGATTTTGGCGTCTTTGTCGGATTCCGCCGCCGGGCGCATGAAGGGGTTGAAGAGGCCCATGACGTGTTGCATCTGCTCCACCTGTTTGCGCTGGAGCTGCTGGATGGCCTGGATTTGCGAGAAGGGGGAGAAGGTGCCCAGGGCCTTGTTGGTTTCCTCACGGATGCGGGATTGGTTCTTTTGGAACACGTCCATGGTCATTTCCAGGTAGTGGGGCAGGATGGTTTGCATGGAATTGTCGTAGAAACTGATGATCTGCTTCATGAAATTGACGGGGAGGATGGCCGCGCCCTTGCCTTCTTCGTCCAGGATGATCTGCGCCAGGGTGGGGTGGGTGAGGTCTTCCCCCGTTTTGGCGTCGACCACTTCCACATTACGGCCTTGGCGGATGATTTCGGCGAGATCGACCAAAGTGATGTAAGTGCTGGTCTCGGTGTTGTAGAGACGGCGGTTGGCGTATTTTTTGATGATTACAGGTTCGGTCATGGCCGCTTCTTTTAATTGTTGGTACCATTGTGCCATGAGTTGGCAGTATGGACAACCGCGTGCGCTGCACAATCGCCGCAGCAGTGGGCAAGGGCGGCCGCTGGCGGCGATGACCGCCGCGGTGCTGGGAGCTGTGCAAAAACCTTTTGTGGAGCAAGGGTTTAAAGAATTGCTGCGCAGCATGGAAAATGTGCCGGGGGATATTGATTGGGGGGCCTTCCAGGCTGGGGTAGCCCGTTATGGGGCACAGGAATTTGTGCACCCGCGAGAGGATTATCCGGTGCTGGCGCGCGAGGGGCGGGTGGTGCTGCGCGACGCCGGCGGTGAAGGGACGCCGGTGGTGCTGGTGCCGAGTATGGTGAACAGGGGCTATGTGCTGGACCTTTACCCCGGGCAGAGTTTGGTGGGGTATTTGCGGGCGCAGGGCTTTAAGGTGTTGCTGGTGGATTGGGGGGACCCGGGGGAGCGGTGTTCGGAATTCGGTGTTCGGTGTTCGGATGAGGCCGTTTCGCCGGAGCAATTTGTGGACCCTTTGCGCGTACCGACGGGAGAAAGGCAGGGGATGGCGAGTCCCCCCCCGAATTCCGAATTCCGAATTCCGAATTCCGCTTTTGATGCCCCGCTGGGGTTGGAGGAGGTGATCGTGCGGCGGTTAGAGCCTTTGCTGCGCGTGGCGGCGGATAAATTTGGGCCGGTGGGGCTGGTGGGCTATTGCATGGGCGGGTTGTTGGCGTTGGCGGCGGCGGTGCGGCTGGGGCCGGAGGTGGTGGGGAAGTTGGCGCTGGCGGCGACGCCGTGGGACTTCCAGCAAACCGCCAGTGCCGCGCACATGCAGCAGGGCAGGGTGATGCTGGAGCCGTGGGTGGGCGGCATGCAGGTGCTGCCGGGCGAGGTGATGGCGCAGTACTTTTGGATGCTGGACCCGTGGGGGCCGATCCGCCGGGTGATGGCTTATGGGCGGGAGGCGGATGCAGAAAGGTTGAAGTTTTTGACCGTGTTGGAGGATTGGCTGGCGGACGGGTTGGGGCTGGATGGGCCGGTGGCGGGCGAGATGTTGTTTGACTGGTATGCCGATAACCGGGCTTTGAAGGGCGAGTGGATGGTGGGGGGGAAGGCGATTAGGCCCGGGGATTTGGCGGTGCCGTTGTGGGTGTGCATCACCCAAAAGGATATGCTGGTGCCTACTGCCAGCAGCCTGCCGTTGATCGGCCAGGCCAGGGGGGCGCAGGTGGTGATGGCGGATACCGGCCATGTGGGGCTGGTGTGCGGGAGGAAGGCGGAGCGTGCTTTTTATGGGCCTTTGGCGGGGTGGCTGAAGGGGTAAGGAGGCGGGGCGCAAGGGTTTGCTGCGTGTGCCATTCTCGCGTTTGGGGCCCCCACCCCAAACACTCGACACTCCGCAAAAAGGAATGGCCTTTTATAGGCTAGGCTTCGCCACGCGCGGGGCCTGGGGGAGGGGCTAAATATTGGCTGTCAGGGGGCTTGTTAGGCGGCGGTGGGGTATGCTGATATAAGGAGGTAAGGAGGCGCCCGGTTGGGCGTTAGACCATGAGTTTTGAATTTGTGCATGTGCTGGTTATCGCCTACGCGGTGATGGGTGGCGTGGCGCTTGTTGGTTACCTCCCCCAAATGATGGCCTTTTGGCGCAACCCGATGCTGTGCCAGGAAGCGCCGCTGATGACCTGGGTGATGTGGACGCTGCAGACCATTGTGTTTAACCTTTACGCGCTGTTTGTGAACAAGGACGTGATGTACATTGCCACCACCACCGCTTTTATGTTGGCCACCATTGCTTGTACCGGATTGCAGATTTACGGCCGTTGGTATGCCAAGAAGCACGACCTGCATGGCCGCCGTGCCACGGTGATACCTTTTACCGGCGCGCCTGACCCGGGCAGCCCTTTAAAGCCCAAGCCGGTGGGGGGAGAGAAGAAAGCCGCGTAAGATAGGATGAACTGTGGTGCGGCTGCCCAGGGGCGGCCTTTTTTGTGTGGGGCAAGGTGGTGGGGAGGGGGATTTGTGTTAGGGTGCGCGCATTCCGTAGACAAGAAGAAAGATGAGACATGGCCGGCAAGGATGATGTGGTGATTGTGAGTGCGGTGCGCACCGCGATCGGTAATTTGAACGGCAGTTTGAAGGACATGAGTGCCGCCCAGTTGGGGGCGATTGTGCTGAAGGAAGCCCTGGCGCGTGCGCAGGTGGCGCCAGCTGAGGTAACCGAAGTGATTATGGGCCAGGTGCTGACGGCGGGTGTGGGGCAAAACCCCGCCCGCCAGGCGAGCATGGGCGCCGGAGTGCCGCAGGAAGTGCCGGCGATGACCATTAACCGCGTGTGCGGCAGCGGCTTGCAGGCGGTGGTGTTGGCGGCGCAGGCGATTACGGCCAATGGCGGCGGGATTTATCTGGCCGGGGGGCAGGAGAGTATGAGCCAGGCGCCCCACGCGGTGCGGCTGCGCGACGGCATTAAGATGGGCCCGGGCACGTTGGCCGACACGATGATTGTGGACGGGTTGTGGGATTGCTTTGGCGACACCCACATGGGCATTACCGCCGAGAACGTGGCCAAGAAGTTTGGCCTGACCCGCGAAATGCAGGACGCCTTTGCCTATGAAAGCCAGCGCCGCGCCAAGGCGGCGGTTGAAGGTGGCAAGTTCGCCGACGAGATCGTGCCGGTGGAGATACCCCAACGGAAGGGCGACCCGGTGGTGTTCAAGACCGATGAGTTCCCCCGCTTTGGGCCGATTGAGGGCTTGGCCAAGCTGCGCCCGGCCTTTGACAAGGCGGGCACCGTGACCGCCGGCAATGCCAGCGGCATTAATGACGGCGCGGCCGCCGTGCTGGTGATGCGCCGCGACGAGGCCGAAGCCCGCAAGTTGCCGGTGCTGGCGAAGATTGTGAGCCACGCGGTGGCAGGCGTGGACCCGAGCATTATGGGCACAGGGCCGATACCCGCCACCAAAAAGGCGTTGGAGCGCGCCGGGTGGGAAGTGCCGGACCTGGATCTGATTGAGGCCAACGAAGCCTTTGTCGCACAGGCGTTGGCGGTGGTGCAGGAGCTGAAATTGCCCGAAGACAAAGTGAACGTGAACGGCGGCGCCACCGCGCTGGGCCACCCGATTGGTGCCAGCGGCTGCCGCGTGCTGGTGACGTTGCTGCATGAGATGGCCAAGCGCAAGGCCAAGAAGGGCTTGGCGACGCTGTGCATTGGCGGCGGCATGGGGATTGCGGTGTGCGTGGAGAGGTAGGGACTAGGGGCTGGGGACTAGGGGCTAGGCGGGGGGCGGACCTTGAGGTATACAGGTGGGTAGAAGCCCCGTGGGGGGCGTGACACCGGAGATGTTCCATGCCCTGCAACGGAGGGATGCTGGAGGGAGTGCGCTTTGTGCAGCTGCCCTCTGAACTCGATAAAAACGCGGTGATGCATGCGGTGGCCCAGGTGGAATACCTGTGCGGCCAGGAGCATGGCCCGGTGGTGTTGCTGTGCGACGCCAAGGAAGGCAAGCTGGTTGAAGCGATGCTGGAACCGGCGCAGAAGCTGTTTGCCCTGCGTGAGCGGCTGGTGACGGTGGTGGAGGAGTATGCTCCGCCGGCGGCCACCTGGCTGTTTGCCATGGGGCTGGCTCGTGCGGCGCCGCCGAAGGCGATGTTCGGCCTGCAGGATGTGGAATTGAGCAAGGATGGCCTGGTTTCAGACCTGAAGCGGCGGCTGGGCGTATTGGACAGCAGTGTGCAGGATTTCTGCGAAAAGATCATCGGGACCGACAGCACCACGTTGCCGTTTGCGATGGATGAGCAGGCGCAGAAAGAAGAAATGCAGCGTCGGAAAGAAGCCGCCGAGAAGCGGGTGAAAGCCCACCGTCAGAAGGTGCAGGCGGAGATTGCCGACCTGCGCAAGCGTCTTGCCAAGCTGGAACCCCGGCAGCGGGCGTTCATCGACATGTTCAAGCAGAACGGTGCCAGCGGCCTTGACGATCCGCGTTACTGGGGCGGGCGCGGGTACAGGGTTGAAGTTGACACCGCGATGAACCTGGGGCTGGTGAACCACCTCTACCGCGAGCCTTTTGGCTGGATGGGTGGGCTGGGGCTGTTGCCCTGGGCGGCCCAGCAGCAAGAACCCCGGCGGCGGCGCGTGGCCCGCTGACGAAACGTGCGAATGCCGCCGTGCCTGTGAGGGCGCGGCGGCATTCGCTTTTTTAATGCCGCAGGTGCGGCGGGGGGATGGCATCGCTGCCCTGGCGCAGGTACAGCTGGTCTCTACCGATGAAGTAGACCACCTTGGGCGTGAGCCACAACGTGGTGAGGGCATTGAGCTGGTAGCGGCCCATGGTGGTGCCGTTGCTGCCGGTGACGGTGACCTCGCCGGTGGCCGGGTTGAAGCTGAGCGTGTTGTGGCGCAGCTTGACCTCGGTATCTTCGATACGCTCGCCGACAGTGCCATCCGGGCAGACAAGGAAGAACGCGCGGTGGAGGTAGGTGGCGGTGAATTCCGGGCGCGGCAAAGTGAGTTCGGGCATGGTGACCTCGCCTTGAAGATGCTGCTGATGGGAGGATTGTGCGCCGGGAGGCGGGGGTGTCAAGCCCGGTTAGCTGGCGTGGGCGGCGGTGAGGAGCCCTGCCAGCGGCAGGTTGTGCGCGCCGCCGCCGCACACCGACATGCCCTCTGGCAGGGCGGCCAGGGTGGCGAGCGCTTTTTTGTTGGCTTTGTGGTCGGCCAGGCCGGTGGCGAACAAGGGGCCGGTGAAGATGACCTCTTCTGTGCCCAGGGCGTAGCACATGATGTCGCCGTGAGGGATGAACACGGTTTGTGCCAGCGGGCCGAGGCCGACGATTTCGCCGTCGGTGAGGTAGCGGGCGACGGGCAGGGCGGTCTCTTTGAAATTCTCTCCCGCCAGGATGGGCGCGCCGGTGCGGTGGTGCAGAATTTCGGCGCTGGCGAGCGTGAGCTCTGTCGCCGTGGTGAGGAGGATGAGGTCGAGTTTATCCTTGCCCATGGATTTTTCCACGGTGTCCGGGTTGGTGGGGTCGAGCACCGTGCGGTGGTAGGTGTGCGCGCAGGTGAGCAGGTAGGTGGGCGTTTGCGGGTGGGGTTCCAACATTGTGACGTGCAGCATGGGGGGCATGATAACCGGTAATCGGGCAATCGGTAACCGGTAATCGGTGGTCGGTGGTCGGTAGTCGGTGGAGGTTGCCCCCGCTACCGAGAAATCAACGGCGAAGCCGTCCGATTACCGATTACCGATTGCCCGATTACCGGCTATTATAGCCTCCATGAAGGATTGGCAGCGCAAGCTTTGGGAAGAGGTGGTGGAGCGGCATCCGGTGCTGCCTGCCGGCGGCGGGGCGTTGCTGGTGGTGGGGGATAAGGGCCCGGCGGAGTTTTTGGCGGGGGACCTGATTGTGGCGCATTGCGGCTGGGGAGAGAAGCCCGCTAAGGGGTTGGCCTACGACCGCGTGCTATTGGTGGCGGATGCCCGCATGCCGGATGCGCAGCTGGCGCTGGCGCAGGTGGGAGAGTTGATGAAGGTGGATGGGCAGCTGGTGATTGTGGCGGGCCGAGGTTGGCCGTGGGGGGCCAAGGGCACGGTGTGGGGCAATGGCATGAGTGTGGCCGAGTGGAAGAAATTGTTGCGCGCGGCGGGGTGGAAGCTGACCTACAAGGGCACGGCGGGGTTCGGGCGCGGGCCGGTGCCCAAGTGGCTACCTGAGTTCTTAGCATTTGGGGGGATGGTGCGGGTGATGGTGGCCAGGCGTGGTGGCAAGGGGGGTGGGACGAAGGTGGTGGTGGGGAAGACGGTGGTGCCGGGGGCGGTGGCGGCGGCGGGTTAGGCTGCGCGCCTTGGCAAAAGAGGGGGGCATCGAGCCCCCTATTTTGCTTGCCGGGCCTTGCTGGCCTAAGAAGGCCAGTCGCGGCTTCCGGCGGCCTGCGGCAGCGTGGAATTTTTGTTCATATGGATTGGGTAGGAGCTTATTATATTTGTAAGGGAAAGCCATTTGCTCCAACATAGGTCATGCGCATTGTGCAGTGGAACGTATGGTACAAAGAAGACATCGCCAAAGTATGGGAAACCTTACGGCGGCTTGAGCCCGATGTGATGTGCCTGCAAGAGCTGACGGTGAACGGTAATCACAATGACGGCATCGATACGGCGGCCTATTTACAGCAGCAGAGCGGTTACCACTGTTTCTTCCGCCAGGCGCAGCAGGAGCGCAAGGAAAACGGGGCGATGAGTGGCTATGGCAATGCGATTTTAAGCCGCCTGCCGTTTTTGAAGCAGGAGGCAGCGTTTATCCAACCCATGCGTAACCCTGAGGCTGAAGTGGCGACCTATGACAATGAAGGCCGGTTGTATTTGGAAGTGGCGGTTCAGGATGGGCGGCGAGTATGGGAGGTTGGCACCACGCATATGAGTTATACCCACCGCTTTGAAGAGACGGTGGCCAAGACGCGGGAGACAGATGTGCTATTGGATTTGGTGAGCAAGAAAACCGCCAGCTATGTGCTGACTGGGGACTTCAACGCGTTGCCGGGGGCTTATACCATTGAGCGTTTGAGTAATGTTCTGGTGAATGTGGGGCCGGGGGAAGAGTTGAAGAGCTGGACCACCAAGCCGTTCAGCTACCAAGGGTTTGAAGCCAACACGCTGGATTGGCGGTTGGATTATGCTTTTGCCACGCCGGATGTGAAGGTGGTGAGGGCGGCGTTTGAGCCGGTGATTTATTCCGACCATTTGCCATTAGTGGTTGATGTGGGGTAGGAGGCGGTGAATCCAGTAGTTGATGTATCCCCCACGTGGATTCCGGCGCCCCGCGCGAGAGATTTGTGCGGGCCTATGGCCGGTGAGCGCGGGGGCCGGAATGACGCGTTCCCTTTGGGAACACGTCTCGCCCGCGTGAGAGGGTGGTGAAAGGGTAAGGCGTAGAGTTATGCTGCGCGGTTGTTGCTGCTGATGAGGACGGGGCCGGAGGAGGGGTCTTGTTCTTCTGCCTGGGGCAGGGAGTCGAGTTTGTCGAACTGTTTGGTGAGGAGCCGGGTGCGGGTGGTTGTTGCTTCGGTGAAGGCGGATTGGGCTTCACCCAGTTTGCGGCCGATCTTGTCCATTTCCTCCGAGAACTTCTCCCACTGGGTGCGGATGTTTTTGAGGATGGCGAAGATCTCGGCCGATTTTTGCTCCAACTGAAAATGGTGCGCGGCCTGGTGGATGACGGCCAGCACCGCGAGCAGCGTGGTGGGCGAGCAGGGGATGACCTTTTTGGAGACCGCGTCGGCCAGAAGTTCGGGGTCGTGCTCTTGGAGGAAGGCATAGATCTGCTCATTGGGGATGAAGATGAGGATGTAGTCGAGCGTGGTTTCGCCCTTGCGGGTGGCGGCGTTGCGGTAGTCGCGCGCCGACGTTTCGCGGATGTGGGTGCGCATATCGGCCAGGAACTGTTTGAGGGCGCGGGTGCGGGAGGGGTCATCCTCTGCATTCAAATAGGCGACGTAGTTGTCCATCGGGAATTTGACGTCCATGTGGATGACGCGGCCTTCCGGCATCAGGAAGGTGAAGTCTGGCCGGGGTTTGCCGCCGTCTTCGCTGCTGAGCACGCTTTGCTTGCGGTACTGGATGTTGGGTTGCAGGCCGGCGAGTTTGAGCACGTCATCGGCCATGCGTTCTCCCCACTGGCCGCGGGTGCGGGAGTTGGAGAGCGCGGATTTAAGGTCCGCCGTGGTTTGCTGGAGGGATTGCAGGCCCTCTGACGTTTTGCCGAGTTGCTGGGACAGCGTGGTGAAGCTGGCGTGGCGCTGCTTATCGATCTCGGTCACCATGGTGGTGACCTTTTCCAGCTTGCCGGTGACCTCTGCCTGGATGGTGGCGAGGCGCTGGTTGATGAGCTCTTGCTTGCCGCCCAATTGGGTTTCTGCCAGTTGCAGGAGCTGGGTGCGGGCCTCTGCCAAAGCCTGGGTGGCCATTTGGGCAAAGGTTTGCTGCAGGCCGTGGTGGATGGCCTCTGGGTTGGTGAGGCGCGGGCGCAGGTAGAGGTACATGGCGGCGGCGCCCAGGGCTAAGCCGCTGATTAGACATGTGAAAACAAGAAATCCCCCGAGCATGGGTTGCAGGATAGCAGAAGAGGGCCCATAACGCACGGGCTACTGCAAAGTGGCACCTGGTTGTTTGACATTGTGAAGCCTTGAGGCGGTCCCCGGTGGATTAGCCTCACCAAACCAAGAAGCCCTTCTCGTGAAGGGTTGGCTTAAAAAGCCGTATGACGGGTAGGCCTGCTACCCCCGTGCCAGCTGAGGCTTGAGCCGGTGAAACAGAGGTACAACGAAGGGGGGGACCGGACATCCCTCCTTTTTTGTTTTGGGTGGGGGCCTTAATACTTGACCGAGCAGCCGTAGGGGTTGGTTTGCGGGGTGGTGACCTCTTTGCCCGCCAGCACCTCATCCAGTGCGTCGGCAACGTAATTATCGGCCTTGGCGATATCCTCTTTGCTGAAGGAGGGGATGGAGTCTATCGCGCCGCGGTAGGCGAGTTTGCCGGAGGCGTCGATGACGTACATATCCGGCGTGGTCTCGGCACCGAAGGCGCGGCCGAGCGTGCCTTCAGGGTCTAGCACCACGCCCGTGCCCTTAAAGCCCATGTGGGCGATGGCGGAGGGGGCATCGGCCTGCGAATAGTAGCCCTGCTTGCCCGGGGCCGAGGACATCACCGACAGCCAGGTGACGCCCTGGGCGGTGTAGGTGCTTTGCAGCTTTTGCATGTTGCCGC
Organism: Pseudomonadota bacterium; assembly: GCA_016125035.1. Lineage (GTDB taxonomy): Bacteria > Pseudomonadota > Alphaproteobacteria > UBA2136 > UBA6156 > RFNJ01. The sequence goes on along the minus strand of WGMN01000008.1, from coordinate 19,244 downwards.
TATCGTAATGCTTGCGGGTGAAGGGGCAGCCGTAGTTGGTCCACTCCAGCACCAGCGGGTGGCCGCGGTACTCTTGCAGGCTGTGGGTGGTGCCATCCGCCAGGGTGACCTTGACGGTGGCGGGAATGGCATCCCCCACCGCGTAAGCGGCGGCGTGGGCGTTGGCGGAGAAGGTGACAAGGGCGATGAGGGCGAGCAGCAGGCGCATGGGCGTTCCTTTTGTTGGGGGGAGTTTAGCGGCGGGGGGTAGGGGCGGCAAGAGTCAAAAAAATTAAGTAAGGCCGATGTTACTTTTTCTCAACTTCCCGGCGCGCTGCTAGTAAATCTCTTAATGGTTTTGCTGTTTCGTCAAAAGTGGAGTCATTGTGGAAGTTTGCAGAGAGGATAATAGGTACTTCAAATTGAAGGCGATGTGACTGTTGGTGGGTATTCTCAGTTTCTGCGGAGCCGTCAGCAGCTAGAGACCCCGCCCCGATTCTTATGCCGAGGACATTGATTTCCGGCTTTAATTCTCCACTCGCATGGCCTTTAAGGTTTTTATTTTCGGAAATGTTTACGGCGATATCAAATTTTACTTTTGTGGTTTCGTGATGCCTTTCGCCATTCAAGCGACCAGGTGCAATAGCCACAATATCTTTAACATCTACCTTTGCCTTGTGCACGCCAAGGGAAATCTCAGCCAGTGCTTCGCTAATGAATTCGTGCAGTTTCATGTGTACCCCATAGGTGGTTAGAATTAAAGTGGTGGGCAGTACAGGGTTCGAACCTGTGACCCCTACCATGTCAAGGTAGTGCTCTACCGCTGAGCTAACTGCCCCCGTTACACCGGGTTGGCGGCGGTTATGGAGGATGGGACGGGGTTCGTCAAGCCTTGGGTTTGGGAAGTTTGTATTTGGCCAGCAGGGGCAGGAAGTCATCCCAGTGGGCCAGCAGGCGTTTGGCGCCTGCGGCTTTGAGCTTGGTGCCGAGTTCTTCTGGTGTGGGGGAAAGCCCCACGTAGCCCCAGCAGGGGATGCCCGCGGCGGTGGCGGCGGCGACGCCGATGGGGGAGTCTTCCACCGCCAGGACCTGGTGCGGGGCCAGGTGCAGCGTTTGCAGCAGGTTGAGGTAGATATCTGGGGCGGGTTTGGCTCGGCCGGTGCCGGTATCGGAGATGGCGTTGAAGGTTTTGGCGGCGAAGACCTGGGCGAGGTCTATCCCCGCGCTGCGTTGGCCGGTGAGGTTTTGCCAGGTGAGGGAGACGCGGGTGGGGTCGCTGTTCGATGCCAGGGCGATGGGGTGGCCCTGGGTGTGCAGCGTGCGGATGACCTGCAGCACGCCCGGCGCCGGGTTGACCCCCTTGGCCAGCATGGCGGGCACGCGCGCGCGGCGGTGGTGCAGGTAGTCGGCCCAGGTTAGGTCGGTGGCGAAGTCCGCATTCAGCGCATTGATGAGGCTGGGGCCCGCCATGCCGTGGTAGCGGGCGTACCATATCTCCATGGTGATGGGCAGGTTGTAGTGGGTTTGCAGGAGGTCGACCGCGTCGGCGTAGGAGACGGCTTCGGTATGGGCGATGGTGCCGTCGAGGTCGAAGGCGATAAGGGGCGAAAGGCGGCGATCCATGGCCAAAAGGTAGGGGAAAGGGACCCCGGTGGCTACCCAAACGCGGCAAAAAGCGGCAAAACGCTGCCGAATGCTGCCGCGCGCAGCGCCGAGGTTGCCCGGCGGCCGGGGCGCGGTTATGGTAGCCGCCATGTTTACCCCTTTGATTGTGATCCCCGCGCGGTATGGCTCCACCCGCCTGCCGGGCAAGCCCTTGCACCCCATTGCGGGGATGATGATGATTGAGCGTGTGTGGCGGCTGGCCAAGGCCGTGCGCGGCGTGGACGAAGTGATGGTGGCCACCGATGATGTGCGGATTAAGGACGCGGTGGAGAAGTTTGGCGGCAAGGCGGTGATGACGCCGGAAGATTGCCCCAACGGCACCATGCGTTGCCTGGCCGCCATTGAGGCCATGGGAGTGAACCCGAGCCACGTGATGAACATGCAGGGTGATGCGCCGGTGACCCCGCCGTGGGTGGTGCAGGCGATTGTGGACGGCATGCGCGACGACCCCGAGGCGGATATTGTGACCCCGGCAGTGGTGCTGGAAGGTGCGGCGTTGCAGAAGTTTATGGACGAGAAGAAAGTGACGCCCACCAGCGGCACCACCGTGGTGTGCGATTTGAATGGGCGGGCGCTGTACTTTAGCAAGGCGGTGATACCCTACCCGCGCGGCGAAGCGCGCGTGTTGCGGCACATTGGGTTGTATGGTTACCGCACAGATGCGTTGCGCAAACTGGGAGAGTTGCCGGAGACGCCGCTGGAGAAGACCGAGAAATTGGAGCAGTTGCGTGCGCTGGAGAACCGCATGCCGATTAAGGTGGTGGAGGTGGATTACCGTGGCCGCAACCATGCCAGCGTGGACAGCCCGGAGGATGTGGCGCGGGTGGAGGAGATTTTGGCAGCGCAAGGAGAGTTGGTATGAGCAAGCCGACGCTTTTGCTGGTGCGCCACGGAAACACCTTTAACAAAGGTGACAAGGTGGTGTGGTGCGGGGCGCGCACCGACCTGCCGTTGACCGAAGCGGGCGAAGAGCAGGCCATGGCGTTGGGTGCGCGGTTGCAGGGAGTGGTGCCGGCACGGGTGTGGACCGGGCCGTTGCAGCGCACGTTGCGCCACGCGCAACTGCTGGGCGAGGCGGCCGAGTGGCAGGCGCATGTGGAAGTGAGCGATGTTCTGCGTGAGATCGATTATGGTGAGTGGGAGGCGTTGAGCACTGAAGAGATTGAGGCGCTGGGAGGCAAGGCCGAGCTGGAGTTATGGAACAGCGATGCGGTGTGGCCCAAGGCGCCGGGCTGGACGCCGCAGCCGGAGGTGATCTTGCGCAGCGCGGGAGAGATTATGCAGGAGGCGGCGCGGCGCAACGGCGTGACGGTGGTGGTGACCAGCAACGGCATTATGCGCTTTTTTGGCATGCGCGCGGCGGCGGCCACGCAGCCGGCGAGTTTGAAGGTGGGGACGGGCAAGGCCTGTGTGCTGGTGCACAACGGGGTGGATTGGGAGGTGGTGGCGTGGAATGTGGGGCCGGATGGGGTAACTTTGGGGTAAAAGTATTGCAGCGCACCAACTGACATGTGCGTTTTTATATTCTATTTCAATAAGTTGACAGGTTAGGAAAGGTTACAGCGGGGGGTATAAGCCCTAGGACTGCCAATGGTGGCGGCCCGTAACCAAAAAAGGAGTGCTAACCATGACAAGCGTTACTCTGTTAACGACTGTGGTGGTGGGCCTGATCGCAGGTTTCATCGCCACGCACTTGCGTAAGCGAAACGACCTGCCGACCAACCTTATTGTAGGGTTGCTGGGCGCCTTTGTGGCGCCGGTGCTGGCCGGGCTGATCGGCCTGAGCTTTGCCACCGCGGGCACCGTGCCGTATGCGGTGACCGCCGCGATCGGTGCGGTGATCGCCTTTGTGCTGCTTGACCTGATCAAGCGTGCGCCTAAGGCCTAACGTACCGGCCGCAAGGCCGGGCAGGGGCGCCAAAGCGCCCCTGCTTTTTTGGCTATAAGGAAGTTGTGAAGAACACCAGGTGGATTGTAAAAATACCAAGTGGAAGAGGAGTTTAGCGGTGGATTGCGGTTGACGGGCAGGGGCAGGGGCGCACAGGCTTGGGGCCTAACAAAAGGAGGTGCGATTATGATTGGTGTTGGAATAATTGGTGCATTGATTGTGGGGCTGCTGGCCGGTTGGCTGGCGGAAGTGATTATGGGCGAGGCTTATGGCCTGATCACCAGCTTGATCGTGGGGTTGATCGGGGCGCTTATCGGCCCGGCGATTTTGAGCGCGCTGGGCATGATGCCGGCAGGTGGCGGCATTTTGCCGAGCCTGGTGGTTTCCACCATTGGGGCGATTGTGCTGCTGGCGTTGCTGCGCATGGTGCGCCGCCCGGTGCTGGACTAAGTTACCCTTTGTGCATGTTGGGTTACCCGGGGGCCTGCGGGCCCCTTTTTTGCGGGGGGAAGAATGCGTTCCAGCCCGTCCCACGTGGATGGACAAGGGGGTGTGAGGCGGGGGTCGGCCAGGCCGAACTCTTCAAGCATGTATTGGGCTTTTGCGCCATTGCAGGGCCAGCAGCTGACGATGAGGTTTTTCACTTCATTTGTGCCCCCTCGGGCATGAGGCACTACGTGCTCGTAGGTAAGCCACATAGCCTGGAGGGCCGTGTGTTGCGAGGCATTGGTTGAACCCCAGCGCACGGCTTGCGGGTAAGCATGCTGCAGCGCCACCCGGACCTCTTTGCGGATAAGAGGTATGCCGCAGTAACGGCAATGGTAGCCATCGCGAGCCAGCAATTGCTGTTGCAGGGCCGTGGACGGCATGCGCAAGGGTTGCCGCTGCCCACGGGCGAGAAGAGGTGGCAGATGGGGAACCGCAGTACGGATGTTGTAGGGGGTAGTCTTGCCCCAGAGGGATTCTGTCCAGGCGGCGATGGCTGGACAGTCGGCCTTTTTGATAAGGCTTATGGCCAGGGAGGTGTGACCGGCAAGGTGGGCCTCGGCGGCTTGGGAGAGGTGGTTTGCAGCCTGGAAAATTTCCGCGACCGGTTCGCGCAGGCAACGGCGGCTTGGGGACAGGGCCATGGGTTTGGCTTTGTTTGAAGTTGGAGCGGGATACGGGAATCGGACCCGTGCCTGAAGCTTGGGAAGCTTCCATTCTACCATTGAACTAATCCCGCGTGAGGCGGGTTTTAGCTTATTGCCCGGTGGGGGGCAAGCTTTTGCTAGAGGCTTTCCAGGTAGCGGTTGGCGTCGAGCGCCGCCATGCAGCCCATGCCGGCGGCGGTGACGGCCTGGCGGTAGATGGGGTCGGCGACGTCTCCGGCGGCGAAGATGCCGGGTAGGGATTTGCCGTTATGCAGCGCGAAGACGGTGCCGGGGGCGGTTTTGAGGTAGCCGGTTTCGTCCATATCCAGCTGGCCGGTGAAGAGTTGGGTGTTGGGCTGGTGGCCGATGGCGACGAACAGGCCGTGGGTTTTGAGCTCTTGCGTTTGCCCGGTTTGGGTGTTGGAAAGTTTCAGCCCGGTGACGCCGCCGGTGATGGGGTGGGGGTCGCCCAGAATCTCATCCACTTTGTGGTTCCAGAGGGTGGTGATCTTGTCGTGGTTCTTGACGCGCTCTTGCAGCACCTTTTCGCCGCGGAAGGTATCGCGCCGGTGGATGAGAGTGACCGATTTGGCGATGCCCGCGAGGTAGAGCGCTTCCTCCATGGCGGTGTTGCCGCCGCCGACCACGCAGACGTCGCGGCCACGGTAGAAGGCGCCGTCGCACGTTGCGCAGGCCGAGACGCCCTTGCCGTTGAAGGTTTTCTCGCCCGGCAGGCCCAGCCATTTGGCGGTGGCGCCGGTGGCGATGATCAGGCTGGGGGCGGTGTAGGTTTGGCCCGATTGGCCGGTGAGCTTGATGGGGTTATCGGATTTTCGGGTTATGGGATTTTCGGGGGAAAGCTCTGCTTTCACGATGTGGTCTTCCACGATCTCGGCGCCGCAGTGGCGGGCCTGGGCTTCCATCTGCTCCATCAGCCAGGGGCCCTGGATGGTTTGGGCGAAGCCGGGGTAGTTTTCCACATCGGTAGTAATGGTGAGTTGGCCGCCGGGCTGGTTGCCGCGGATGAGGGTGGGTTTGAGGCCCGCGCGCGCCGCGTAGATGGCCGCCGTGCAGCCGGCCGCGCCGGAGCCGAGAATGAGGAGGGAAGGGGTTTGCATGGGGCTGTTGTAGCGTATTTGCCGGGGATGGACAAGGAACGGCGGTGCCTAAAAAATACCGCGCGGAGGGTGGCTAACAAACGGGCATTGGTGTAGGGTGCGGCCAAATTTACACAGATGGGAAACAGGGGGATATGACGATGATGATCGGTGAGAAATTTCCGGTAAGCAAGGCGGCGGCGGTGCTGGCGGATGGCAGCATTGACGGGGCCTATGAGTTTATCAACAAAGGTGGGTACACGGTGGTGTTTTTTTACCCCCTGGATTTTACCTTTGTGTGCCCCACCGAGCTGGTGGCCTTTGACAAGGCGCTGGGCGAGTTTGAAGCCCGTGGCTGCAAAGTGGTGGGCGCCAGCGTGGACAGCGTGCACAGCCATGCCGCGTGGCGCCGCACCGCGTTGAAGGACGGCGGGATTGGCGAGATCGGCTACCCGTTGCTCTCGGACATGAACCGCGAGATCTCTGCCCCCTTGGGGATTTTGAACGGCGACGGTGTGACCTACCGTGCCAGCTACCTGCTGGATAAGGAAGGCACCGTGCGCCACATGGTGATCAACGACCTGCCGCTGGGCCGCAGCGTGAGCGAGATGCTGCGCATGGTGGACGCCCTGGCCTTTTACGAGGAAAACGGCGACGTGTGCCCCGCCAACTGGCAAAAGGGCGAAGGCGGGATGAAGGCCACCCGCGAGGGCACGGGGAGTTACCTGGCCAAGCAGGCGGCTTAAGCCGCTGGTGAAAGGGGCCTGCGGGCCCTTTTTTTTGCTACAGGTTTTCCTTGATGACGGTGAGCATGTCTGGGCGGTGGAAGGGGAACTCTTCCGCCTCGGAGGGGGAGATCCAGATGGCGCGCTGGTGCTCGCCGGAGAGTTTGAGTGCGGGTTTGGTGCCGGTAACCGTGGCCTTGTAGAAAATGGCCAGTTTTTTGCTGTTGCGGTTGGTCCACCGCGCCACGGTGCACAGGCCGGTGAGGGTGGCCTTGAGGCCGGTTTCCTCGGTGATCTCGCGCAGCAGGCCCTCGCCCGGCACGTCGGACGGTTCCAGCTTGCCGCCGGGGAGGGTCCAGGTGTTGGCGGATGAGGCGTCGTACTCCTTAGGCAATTGCAGGATCAGCAGGTTGCCCGCGGCGTCGGCCAGCAGCGCGTACTGGCGGACATCGTAAAGGTGGCGCGGCGTGCGCCCGCCCTTGCGGACCGGCGGGCGGCCGGATTTGTTGCGCGGCTTGCGCCGGCGGCGGTGGGTGGTGGCGTTCATGGGCGCACATTACGTGGTGTGGCGGGAAAAATCCACTGGGGGCGGTGAAGGTGCGTAAAAGGGCCCCACCCGCGCCTTGCCATACCGTTGCTCCGTTTCCGGCCTGGCGGGGTTTTGGGTTGGCGCGTCGGGGCCTGGGGGCTTCATACCCTATTTGCCGGGTAAAAGTAAATGTTGGGGCTTGTGGGGTGGGGGCGGGTTTGGTATACACGTTGTAGATTCATTCAGGCCTCCCCCGTGGAGTGCTGCTTTGGAGGCTCATCATGAATAAAGAGTGCGTTTATTGGGCCCTGCTGAGCATTTATGTTCAGGGGGGCGAGCAGTCCAGCCAGGTGCACCGCTGGGTGAAGATTGTGGTGCCGGAGGCCGAAGGCCAGCAGGTGGACTTTGGTATCCAGACCATGGAGCTGGAGGCAGGCTACCGCAAGGAAGACGGCATTAAGGTGCGGCAGGAGAGCGAAGGTACCATGATTTTGCTGCCTGACTGGAAAGGGCCGCAGCGGACCCGGCAGGTGGCGGACCAGGTTGCCGACTATCTCGTCGACTCGCTTAACAGGCGTTGGGCCACCGAGCGGGATGAAAAACCGCCAAGGAACGCCCGCAACGAGTTGAAGGCGTTTATGGGGCAGCCCGCCTGGGAAGTGCCCCTGTATGCCTGGTTGGGTCCGTTCATCGAGCAGGCCCTGGGCGAGTTTGTGACGCTGAAGGGTGTGCGGCTGGCACGCAAGGTTGACGTGACCTTACGGCCGGTGGTGGGGAAGGTGAAGGAGACCTACACCCTGGACGTGCTGGCCAGCGTGAAGGCCGAAGAGAAAACGGCACAGGCTGCGCTGCAGCCTGTGCCGGAAGACCTGGATACCACCGGGTAGCCGCACACGATGAGGGCAGGGGCCGGGGGGAGTTGATGAGACTCTACCCCGGCCCCTGCGCCGTTTTTTGCGGCAGGGTGGTGGCGGGGGCGGGCGTCTTCACGTATAAGGGGCCGATGGGGGATGATGTGACCAAAACCGCGAGTGTGGATGTGCCTGTAGCTGACTACGTGGTGCTGGCGCGCAAGTATCGCAGCCGCACCTTTGGTGAGTTGATCGGCCAGGACGCTTTGGTGCGTACGCTGACCAATGCGATCAAGGCGCAGAAGATCCACCACGCGTATGTGCTGACGGGGATTAGGGGAACAGGCAAGACCAGCACCGCGCGGTTGCTGGCGATGGCGCTGAACTGCAAGAACGGCCCGGCGGTAACCTGGGACCTAGACGACCCGGAGGTGGAGGCGATAAGGACCGGGCGCCATGTGGATGTGTTTGAGTTTGACGCCGCCAGCAACCGCGGCGTGGAGGACGTGCAGCGGTTGTTTGAGGGCGTGAACTACGCGCCGAGCGCCGGGCGCTACAAGGTTTACATTATTGACGAAGTGCACATGCTCTCCACCACCGCGTTCAACGCGCTTTTGAAGACCCTGGAAGAGCCGCCCGAGCGAGTGAAGTTCATCTTTGCCACCACGGAAGTGCACAAGATACCGGTGACGGTGCTGAGCCGTTGCCAGCGCTTTGATTTGAAGCGTGTGCCGAGCGAGGTGCTGGCGCCTTATTTCACCGAGATTCTGGGCAAGGAAAAGATTGAAGCCGAGCCTGCCGCGGTGACGCTGATTGCGCGCGCGGCAGATGGCAGTGTGCGCGACGGGTTGAGTTTGCTTGACCAGGCGATTGCGCTGAGCCACGGCGACATGGTGCGCACGCAAGTGGTGCAGGGCATGTTGGGGCTGGCCGACAAGGCCCGTGTGTTTGACTTGCTGGAGGCCTTGCTGGCAGGTGGTGCCGAGCAGACGCTGGCGCTTTTGGATGGTTTGTATGAGGGCGGCCAGGATGCGCTGGGTGTGGTGCAGGGGTTGCTGGAAGTAACCCACCTGCTGACGCGGTTGAAGATTGTGCCGGGATTGGCCGAAGATGTGCAGCTGACCGAATTGGAGCGCACCCGCGCGGTGCCGCTGGCAGTCAAGGTGGGGATGGCCAACCTGGGCCGCCTTTACCAGATGTTGATGCAGGCGCTGGCCGAAGTGCGCGGTGCCGAGCGGCCCTATGAGGCATTGAGCATGGCAGCGGTGCGCATGGCCTACCTGGCGCCGTTGCCGGCCTTCGACAAATTGCTGGGTGAGGCGAAGCATGTAGTGGAAGCCGCGAGTGCGCCGAAGGTGGCGGCGAGTGCGGGCGCGATGGCGGTGCATGAGCCGCGCGAGGTGCGCGATTTGCCGGTGGTGGAGGTTGGGCTAGTGGGCAGCGAGGTTGAGGTGAAAAAGGCCGACTTGCCCGGCGACTGGAAGGGTGTGGTGCAACTGGTACGCCCGGAAAAACCCGGTTTGGCGGCGGCGCTGGAGCGGCAGGCCCGCTGCGTGGGCATGAGCGGAGTGGAAGTGCGCCTGGTGGTGGAGAAAGGTTTGCTGGACGCCAAGGACCTGGTGCGTGAATTGCGTGCGGTGTTGCGCACGGTGAGCGGTGTGAGTTGGCAGATTGTGCAGGAGCTGGGGGAGGCGGGGCCGGTGGCATCACTAGCCGAGGAAGAGGCCAGGGCCGCCGAGGAACGCCGCGAGGCCGCCACTGTGGACCCGCTGGTGGCCGAGGTGCTGGGGATGTTCCCCGGTGCGGAGGTGGAAGAGGTTCGGGCCGAGACAGTAAGACATTAAAGGAGAGCGAGTGATGAACAATATGTTTGGCATGTTGAAGAAGGCGCAGGAAATGCAGAAAGGCCTGAAGGCCGTGCAGGATGAGCTGGCCAAGACCGAAGTGACCGGCGTGGCCGGGGGTGGCGTGGTGAGCGTGATGATGCTGGGCACCCATGAGATTACCAAGGTGACCATTAAGCCCGAAGCGCTGGAAGACGGCGAAATGCTGGAAGACCTGCTGAAGGTGGCCGCCAACGACGCGCTGGCCAAGGCCAACGCGCTGGCCAAGGAAAAGATGGGTGCGGTGACCGGCGGGTTGAGTATTCCGGGGCTGTAGGCATGCGTGTGGTCCCGTTCTTCCGCTGGTACGATTTGTGGGTGGGTGCTTTTGTGGACCGCAAGAACCGGGTGGTTTATGTGTGCCCGCTGCCGATGGTCGGTGTGAAGATTAGCTGGGGAAAATAATGGCGCTGGTGCCTTTGCCGCTGGAGAAGTTGTTGCGTCAGCTGGGGCGCCTGCCTGGTTTAGGCCCGCGCAGTGCGCAGCGGGTGGCACTGAGTTTGTTGCAGCGCCCGGAAAAATTGGGCGAGTTACAGAAGAGTTTGGCCGAAGTGGCGGCACAGTTGGCGATTTGCGGGCGCTGCGGGAACTTGGCCTTCAACCACAATGCCCCGCCGCTGTGCGAAGTGTGCAGCGACACCAGCCGGGATAGCAGTGTGCTGTGCGTGGTGGAAGGTGTGGCCGACCTGTGGGCGCTGGAGCGTAGCGGCGTGTTTGACGGTGGTTACCATGTGCTGGGGGGGGTGGTTTCTGCCTTGAGTGGGGTGGGGCCGGAGGATGTGCGGATACCCCAACTGGTGCGGCGGGTGAAGGATGAGGGCGTGAGTGAGGTTATTCTGGCCTTGGGCGCCAGCGTGGATGGCCAGACCACCGGGCATATTATTTTGGAGCGGTTGGCGGGGCTGGGGGTGAACGTGACCAGCCTGGCCAAGGGCATGCCGGTGGGGGCGGCGGTGGATTATATGGATGAGGGGACGTTGAGTTTGGCGTTGCAAGGGCGGCAAAAGGTAGCATAGCGCCTGTTGTTGTGCCGGAGGCACGGGGGGTAAGTTGGGTGTCAGAACGGGGCCTTGCGCGTTGGTGCGGGGGGCTATAAAGTGGCAGGCAGATGCGGAACTTCTCGCCCGTTATCCAAATCACTCCCTTGAAGGAAAGGATGGACCTATCGCCACGGTGACAGCCGCTGCGCTTTTGCGCCGCAATGAGATGCAAACCACCCAAAAGGTGGTGGAAACCCCAGCGCAAGTGGAGCTGGAGGCGCGGTTGAAACGGGTTGTAGGGGTTTTAGAGGATTACAAAGCCCAGGATGTGGTGGTGATACCCCTGGCGGGCAAGACCAGCATTGCCGATTTTATGGTGGTGGCCACCGGGACCTCGAGCCGCCATGTGGCAAGCATGGGTCAGGCGCTGGAAAAGACGCTGAAAGGCGATTTGCGCGGAATTGAAGGCTTGCAGGAAGGCAGCTGGGTGTGCGCCGACCTGGGCGATGTGGTGGCACATGTGTTTACCGCCGACAAGCGCGCGCTTTATAACCTTGAGAAGCTGTGGAGCCATGTCTTCCATAGTGAAGACTAAGCTTTAACGGGGGGACGGTTGTGCAGTTGGTGATTTTGGCCACCGGCAAATGCCGGAACAAGCCCATGCTGGCGCTGGAAGAAGAGTATTACGCGCGCCTGCCCGCCGGCTGGAAGGTGAGTGTGCGTGAGTTGCCCGAGCACGATGACCCGGTGGCCGAGCATGCCGGGCAGAAGGCGGCGTTGGACAAGTTGCCGCTGCCCAACGTGAAGATTTTGCTGGATGAGAAAGGTGAGCAGGTGGACAGCCGCGGGTTGGCGGCGAAATTTGAGAAGTGGCGCGGGCAGGGGGTGAAGGCGGTGGCGGTGGTGATTGGCGGCGCCAGCGGCGTGAGCGCGCCGCTGCTGGAAGAAGTGGACTGGGTGTTGAGCCTGGGCCGCCTGACCATGCCGCACCAGCTGGTGCGTGTGGTGCTGGCCGAGCAGCTTTATCGGGTGCAGACGATTTTAAGCGGGCACCCTTACCACCGGGATTAGGTTGTAGGTGGCAGGTTGTAGGTGGTAGGTTTTAGGCCATGCGATTGTGGCTTGTGGCTTTGATGGTGGTGTGGGTTTGCCCGGTGGGGGCGGCGGAGGTTTTGCCGCCCGGTGTGCGCGCGCTGGGGCAGAAGGTGGATGTGCTGGAGCAGCGCGTGGCCGGAGTGCGTGCGCGCATGGAAAAGATGGCCGCCGCGCGTAAGAGTGAAGATGAAAAGCTGCGCCAGGCGACGGTGACGTTGCTGCGTCTGCGGCAGTACCCCAAGGGTTTTTGGTTGGCGCGCAGCCTGGTGGCCGGACAGCCCGCCGCCGCCGGCCTGACCGCCATGGCGGCGCGGCAGAACGCCGCCGAATTGGCGTTGCTGGATGGCAAGTTGGGCGGCCTGCGCGAGGTGTACGGAGATGCCAACCGCCAGCTGGATGCATTGCATGCGCTGGAGGATGCTTATGGCACGGCGCGCGGGCGCCTTTCCCTGGCGCAGAGGCAGGCGTTGGATGAGGCGTCGTTACGCGCGGACAGCCTGGCGAGCCAGCTGGAGGCCCTGGGGGAAGTGGGCAAGAGTGAGCCCCTGCCGCCGCTGGCCGATGAACAGGCGCGGGAGGCCAAGGGCTCTATCTTGCGGTTGCCGATGGCGGGCAAGCTGGTGCAGGGCTTCCGCCGCGCCAAGGGGGCCACCGCAGAAGGCGTGGTGCTGCAGGCCGCCGCCGGTACGCCGGTGAGCAGCGTGGTGGATGGTGAGGTGTTGTACAGCGGGCCGTTCCGCCAGTTTGGCGGGGTGGTGATTGTGAAGAGTGCGGATACGCGGGAAGACATGGTTTACGGCGGGTTGGGCACGTTGACGGTGGAGACCGGCCAGCAGGTGAAGGCCGGGGATGTGGTGGGCAGTGCGGCTGATGATGGCAAGCTTTATTGGGAGGTGAGGAAGCGCGGACGGACGGTGGACCCGTTGGCGGCGCGGTAGAAGCTAGTAATTCTTACAGGTGGCTTAAAAAGCGCTTTTTTGCGCCTCGGGGCTTGTGGCAGGGGCTGGGGGCGGGTACTCTCGCGGGGACTTTGGGGTTAACAATAAAAGTATGTGTTTTATGACTTCTGCCTTGCGCGTTGCGCTGTTGTTGGTTTTCGGTTTCATCAGCGTGGCGGGGGGCGTGCAGGCCGAGGCCCGCAACATTGACCCGGGTGTGTATGAAAAGCTGGATGTGTTTGCGCATGTGCTGGAGAAGATCCGCACCAGCTATGTGGAAAAAGTGACCGAGACAGATGTGATTGAAAATGCCATTAACGGCATGCTGACCAGCCTGGACCCGCACTCAAGCTACCTGAAGGCTGACGAATTTAAAGACCTGCAACAACAGACCCAGGGCGAGTTTGGCGGCCTGGGCATTGAAGTGACCATGGACAACGGCCTGGTGAAGGTGGTGAGCCCGATTGAAGACACCCCCGCCGCGCAGGCAGGTTTGGACAGCGGCGACTTGATTATCCGCATTGATGACAAGGACGTGCAGGGCATGAGCCTGAAAGACGCGGTGGACAAGATGCGCGGCAAGCCGGGCACCAAGATCAAGCTGGTGGTTTTGCGTGAGAGCGAGAAGCGCACCTTCCCCGTGACCATTACCCGCGCGATTATTAAAGTGAAGCCGGTGAAGAGCAAATTGCTGGAACCCAACCTGGGCTACCTGCGCATTACCAGCTTTAACGACTATGCCGAAAACAGCCTGCGCGACCATCTGGCCGCGATGGAGAAGGAAAACAAGGGGCCGCTGCAAGGTTTGATCATTGACCTGCGCAACAACCCCGGTGGTTTGCTGACCCAGGCGATCTCTATCTCCGACGACTTCCTTGATGACGGTGAGATCGTGAGCACCCGCGGCCGCATTGCCGGACAGGATGCCCGCTACACCGCGCACAGCGGCGACCTGATGAATGGCAAGCCGATCGTGGTGCTGATCAACGGTGGCAGCGCCAGTGCGGCGGAGATTGTGTCTGGCGCGTTGCAGGACAACCGCCGTGCCGTGCTGATTGGCACCAAGAGCTTTGGCAAGGGCAGTGTGCAGACTATCTTCAACCTGCCAGGAGGCACCGGTATGCGACTGACCACCGCGCTTTACTATACGCCGAGCGGGAAGAGCATCCAGGCCCACGGCATTACGCCCGACATTGAGGCCAAGCCGATTAAAACCCCGGAACAGGCCAAGCTTGAGCTGGACGAAGCCGATTGGCCGAGTGAGGCCAGCCTGATCGGCCACTTGAGCGCCGGAAAAGCCGCAGAAGTGAGCGCCACCGAGCAGCGCGCCGACCTGCCCGCGAGCATTTACGCTCCGGTGAAGGAAAAGAGCCCCAGCGACACCCTGGTGAACCTGGAAGGCAAGCCCGATGCGCAGCTGGACCGCGCGGTGGGGGTGATTAAGGCGCTGATGGTGTGGCCCAAGCTGAACACCACCGCCGCCGTGCCCGCCAACGCCCGCTAGTGTGCGGCGATGAGTGAGACCCCGCCGCCGGTTGGACCGCAGGTTGTGGCCGGCGGGCGGTGGATAGGTTGGGTGTTTGCCGCGCTGCTGGGGGCTGTGCTGGGATGTTTTGCCGCCGCAGTGTGGTTGGCCAAAGATGTAAACGACAATGAACCCGGCAGCGGTGCGCGCGCCTTGAAGGTGCCGCCGCCAGCCGAGATGCCGGTGATCAGTGGCCCCACCGAAGTGCCGTTGCCCTATGAAGTGAGCACCAGCCAGGATGCCAGCACCACCGTGGAAGTGCCGGCGGCCAAGCCTGCCCCCGAAGCGCCGCTGTGGGTGAAGAATGCGGCGCAGGTGGATGTGCCCGCCGGCGCGCCGATGCTGGCGCTGGTGATTGATGATATGGGGGTGGATGGCCCGCTTTCGGCCCGCGCGTTGCAGATTTTGCCGCCGGGGGTGACGTTCTCCTTTTTGGCGTATGGGCGTGATTCTGCGCGGTTGGCGCGCGAGGCGCGGGCGCAGGGCCATGAGTTGCTGCTGCACATGCCGATGGAGCCGTTGCCGCATGGCCAGGTGGTGCCCGACATGGGGCCCAACGGGTTGAAGGTGGGCATGGCCGCAGACCAGATTGACAAGGAGTTGATGACCAATTTGAGAGGGTTGGAAGATTTGGTGGTGGGCGTGAACAACCACATGGGCAGCCGCTTTACCAACTGGGAGAGCGGCATGCGTGTGGTGTTGACGGTGTTGCAGCGTGAAGGCCTGTTGTTTTTGGACAGCCGCACCAGTGCCCCCACCGCCACCAAAGTGGCGGCAGAAGGGCTTGATCTGCCGGTGCTTTATCGTGATGTGTTTTTGGATGACGAGGAAGACCCGCAAAGTGTGCGCGCCGAGTGGGACAAGGCGCTGGCGCTGGCCAAGAAGCGCGGCTTTGCGGTGGCGATCGGCCACCCGTTGCCCAATACGCTGGATGTGCTGGCGGATGTGGTGCCACAGGTGGTGTCTTCTGGTGTGGTGCTGGTGCCGTTGACTTATGGCATGCGGCGTTAAGCTTATCTGATTGATTTGGTGGAGGCCCCAACTTGTGGGGGTTGGTAAGTTGTGCCAATGATGGGGGCATGAACGAACCGCGCAAGCAGGCGAAGGCACCCGATAACCGTAACTGTGGGGGGCGGTTGCGACGCAATGTGGGGTTGGTGGTGGTGAATGGTGAAGGCAAGGTGTTGGCGGGTTTGCGCGCCCACGCCAATGGCGACAAGGCCTGGCAGTTGCCGCAGGGCGGTATTGAAGGCCGTGAACAGCCGTTGCAGGCGGCTTATCGGGAATTGGGCGAAGAGACCGGGCTGACCAAGGCCGACGTGGTGCTGGTGCAGCAACTGCCGCACTGGATTGTGTATTACCTGCCGCGCGAATGGACGCGTGGGCGGCGCTTTGTGGGGCAAAAGCAGAAGTGGTTCTTATTCAGTTATGTGGGGGAGGGGTTGCCCGACGTGGCCAAGGCCAGCGACAAGGAATTTGAGGCGTTGGACTGGCTGGTGCCAGAGTGGCTGGTGGAGCATGTGATTGCCTTTAGGAAGCCGGTGTACCGCAAGGTGTTTGCGGCGTTCAAGGCGCATCTTTAGTAGAGGAAGAGTGCGACCAGGAGCTTGTTATACTCCTGGAACAGCAGGTGCAGGCCGGCGTTGGTGGGTTGCACCGGCAGCAGCGTGACCGTGAGGTTGGGGGCGTGCCAGTAAGCCAGCACGCGCACCCGCGCGGCGTGGTAGGTGCTGGTGATGACGCCGATGTGTTGCAGGTGGTGGTGGTTGGCCCAGGTTTGCAGGCTGCGGGTGTTTTGGTAGGTGGTTTGCGCGTTATCCAGCGTGAGTTGGTTGCGCTGGGCCTGGGTGAGGTTGAGGTTGGGCCCGGCCATGCGGGTGATATCGGCGAGTTTGGTTTGCGGGTGCAGCCCACTGATGAGGATGGGCCCGCGAAAGCCTTTGTGGATGGCTTCCAGTGCGGCATCCACCCGGCCAAAGCCGCCGGTGAACACCGCCAGGCCCTGCACCTGCGGGCCGATGGTGGTGAACGGTTTGGGCAGGTAGACAATGTAGAGTGCAAAGCCGATGAGGTAGGCGCTGAGCAGCAGTGAGAAGGTAAGCACCATGCGGCCCAGCCAGCCAAGTTTGGGCGGTTTGGGGAAATGCAGGGGAGAGCGTGAAGACCTCACGGGGTGGAGTTTAACATTTCAGCCCGGTTAAGCCAAACGGCGCAGCAGCCGCGAGGTGGTGAGGTGCGCGGTGATGGCGGCGACGATGGGCAGCAGCAGCGGCGTGAGCACCAGCGTGGACCAGGTGTTGGCGCCCAGGCAAGACGCCAAGGTGGGGTTGAGCAGGGCCACCGCGCCAGTGACGGCCACCGCCGTCGCCGTGCCGATGGCGGTGCCGGTGAGCACGCGGCGGCTGACCTGCGAGGTGACCAGGCGCGAGAGCAGCGCGTCATCCGCCCCCAGGGTGATGAGCAGGTGCAGCACCGGCTTTTGCGCGGCCAGGCCGGTACGCACCGTGAGCGCCACCAGCAGCACCATGAGGGTGAGCATGACCCCCGCCAGCAGCAGCGCGCCGCTTTGCAGGCTGCGCACCGCGCCCTGCACCTGCGCAAGCAGGGGCTGGTGGTCGTCAATTTCTGCCGTGGGGAAGGTTTGCTGGATGTGGGCGAGAATTTGCGGGCGCGCGGCAGTGGGGGCCAGGTTAACTTCCAGCACCGTGGGCAGGGGCAGTGTTTCCGGGTTGGGGACCACCGCGGTGAGCCATTCTTGCAGTTGGTGCGGGCTGACCGGGGCCACGCCGGTGACCCCCGCCAGAGTGGGAAGGCTTTGCTGCAGCTGGTGCACTGTGGCGGCGTCGGCATCGGGCGGCAGGTAGAGGGTGATGGAGTTGCTGCGGCCGAGCTGCCAGTTGGCGTAGAGGTTTTGCAGAATGCTGGTGCTGGCGGCGCCCAGCGCGATGACCCAACTGAGCAATGCGGTGATGATGACCACCAGCTGGAACACCTGGGCGTGTTTGAGGTTGAGGGCGCGGGCGGCAGGCATGTTAGGCGCTCTCCCCCGGGTTGGTGATGGCGCCGTTTTCAAGGTGGATGACCGGGAAGTGTTGCGACTTGAGCAGCCCGGTATCGTGTGTGGCGAGCACGATGGTGGTGCCGTGTTTGTGCAGCTCGGTGAACAAATGCAGGATTTTACGTGCCATGGCGGCGTCGACGTTGCCGGTGGGTTCGTCGGCGACCAGAAGCTCGGGCTGGTGGACCACCGCGCGGGCGATGGCGGTGCGTTGTTGCTCGCCGCCCGAGAGCTCGGCCGCCGGTTTGCGCGCCAGTTTGGTGAGGCCCACCCATTCCAGCATTTCCTTCACCGCCTCTTTGTTATGCGGGGTGAGGGCACCGTGGAGGGTGAGCGGGAGCTCGACATTTTCTTGCACTGTGAGGTGGGGGAGGAGGCGGAAATCCTGGAACACCACGCCCATTTTGCGGCGCAGGGCGGCGAGCTCGGTCCGCGAGGCGGTGGAGACGTTTTTGCCGGCGAAGGTAAGGTTGCCCTTGGTGGGTAAAAGGCTGAGCGTAAGCAGCTTGAACAGCGTGGTTTTGCCCGCCCCCGAAGGCCCGCTGAGCAGGTGAAAACTGCCGCGTGGCAAGGCCAGCGAGATATCGTTGATGGCCCACGG
Organism: Pseudomonadota bacterium; assembly: GCA_016125035.1. Classification (GTDB taxonomy): domain Bacteria; phylum Pseudomonadota; class Alphaproteobacteria; order UBA2136; family UBA6156; genus RFNJ01. The sequence goes on along the minus strand of WGMN01000008.1, from coordinate 1,297 downwards.
CTGTTTGGGGCGGTACTGGTACGACACGGACGTGAGCTGCAACATGGGGCGGGAGGATAGCCCTTGGCGGGCGAATCGTCTAGGATGCGGCGTATGTTGACTGTGCGTTGCCCGAAATGTGATGCCGCCTACCAGGTGGATGAAACCAAGATTGGGCCCCAAGGGCGGCGGCTAAAGTGTGCAAAATGCGGCGAAATATGGGTTGCCAAGGCCCCGCAAGCGGCAATTGGCGGCGAGGATGCGGCAAAAAGCGGCGAAAAGCTGCCGAACGCTGCCGCGCCGGTGCCGGAAGGCACCTCGGCGTCTCTGGAACCGGCGGAGGCATCAGATGTTGACCAGGGGGTGGCGCCCGGTGTGGATGAGCTGGCCCATGTGGGCAGCCCCCTGCGTGCCGCCACCGGCGGGCCGCGCAAGTGGCTGACGCTGGCGCTGGTGTTGTGTGTGGTGGGGGTGGCCGGCGGAGGGTACGTTATGTGGCAGCACTTTGCGGCCGGTGGTGAAGCCCCGGCGGCGGCAGGTGAATTTGCCGCGCCCGCGGCCGCCGAAGGGATAAAAACGGTACCGGCCCCGGAGGGGGTGGTGTTGCTGGATGTGGCGGCGCGTTTTAATCAGGACGAGAAAGCCGGGTTGAGTTTTGAGGTGGCGGGAAAAGTGAAGAACGGCGGCAGCCAGACAGTGACCCTGCCAGGGTTGCAGGTGGAGCTGCTGGACAAGGACGGCAAGGTGCGTGACCTGTGGCCGGTGACGTTGATTAAGGGTGAGTTGACGCCGGGTGAGGAATTGCCGTGGAAGGTGACCTTTACCAACCCGCCGGTGGAGGAAATGGCAGGTTGGCGCGCCGAGTGGGTGGCCCGTTAGGAGTGCTTGAGGTGGGGGGCGAGTTGGAGTAGCATTGTATTTATGGCGATGACCAAGCTTTTGATGGACAGCGTGCGCCTGGCCGATGGCGGCAAGGTGGTGTGCGATTTGGCCGCGCCGGACGGCGGCGTGGTGCATGCGGTGATTGAGACCAGCTTTTTTGAGGATTTTATGGGGATGCCGGAGCCCCGGCTTTCGGCGCAGAAGCAGAGCCGCATTGTGCGGGAGAACGCGGGATATCTGGAAAACGAAGCGGACCGCCTGTGGAAGGCCGGGAACCGCGAGCTGGTTATCCGCTAGGATTCTACTGGATCCGGCCTCTTTTTGATTTTTCCTAGCCCCTGCGCTCCGCATGTACGTAAGTTGTACACTTGCGGTGCTCGGGTCGTCGGAGAAAATCAAAAATAGGCTCGGCCCAGCGAATCCTTGCGGGGGAGGG
>WGMN01000005.1 GCA_016125035.1 Pseudomonadota bacterium | reverse complement strand
TAGGAGACGAATTCTGCTGATGCAGACAGCAGAACGAGCGCTGAAAGCGGCTAGCACGCAATTTAGCACAAAAGATTTTGCTTACTGCGTAAGCGCATGATAACAAAAAAGAAGTTCTGAGCGGAGGGGGACTTAAAATCCTTCCAGTGCTGGTTCGAATCTAGCCACGGGCACCAACTTTCTGGCTTGATTTAACTGTTGTTAGAGACAGAGGACCGGCTTTTTAAGGCACGCCTTTGGCGTGACATCCTTCCCGTGCTGGTTCGAGCCGGGCGCACGCGAGACCGGCAATCTTGCCACGGGCACCAACTTTCTGGCTGGGTTCTCTGCTTGGAGACAGAAGGCGGGCTGCGGCCGCCATGTGACAAATACGCAGCTATATGACTGATTTTTAATAAGGAGCGCCTTGTCAGGTCCATTTAAGGGCGCTTAGCATAAGAAGCTATGAAAGAGCTTTTTGCCTTTGCTTTGGCGGTCGGTTGCTTGAGCGCCAGCCATGGTTTGGCTTTGGAAGCCGTGGCCATGCCCAGTGATGGGGCGGGCAGTGGCAGTGGTGCTGCCACCTATGCGCTGGGCAACCAGATAACTGTCCAGGGAGCGGCGATTGGTGCGCAGAGCGCGGTATTGCAGCAGGTGCAGCAAGCTTTGACCAGCTTGACCACCGTGGTGAATGACCTGAATGCCCAGGTGGCCAGCCTTACCCAATATGTGGCAGACACCACCTGCGTGGGGGGTACGCTGACCACCACCAACGGCAAGACAACCTGCACAGGCGGCACCAATGGCAGCGCCTCAACTTCTTCTGCCTCCTCTGCCTCCTGCTATGCCGGTACCTCTATGGGGCCGGGATATGACCCGCCCAATACATACCTCCATAACGTGGCCTTTCCCAATGGTACCGTTATTGCGGGCTGGCCCGCTTACAACGGAGGCCCCGCGATGTACCAATGCCTAAACGGCAAATGGATAGGAGTTAACGTGGGAAGTTCCGACCGGGGTGATTCGGGTGGCTGGTAACATGAAATTTGGAATTGCTCTGGTGCTTTTGGCCGGTATGGCGGCACCTGACCTTCATGCCCTTGAGGCTGTGGCCATGCCCAGTGATGGGGCGGGCAGTGGCAGTGGGGCCAGTGTTTATGCGTTGACCAACCAGGTAACGACCCTGGGCGCGGCGGTAGGAGCACAGGGCACTGTGCTGCAGCAGGTGAACCAGGCTGTGACCAGCCTGACCACGTTGGTGAATAATATGAACACCCAGCTAACCAATCTTACCCAGTATGTGGCCAACACCACCTGTGCAGGCGGCACCCTGACCACCACCAATAACACCATGACCTGCGCGGGCGGCACCAATGGCACCAATGGCACCAACGGTACTACCGCTGCAGCCCCTGACCCTTATGCCGGTGGTTGTTCCTCCTCACCGGGGGGACAAATACCCAGCAAGGGCCCCCCTTACCGAAATGGTGAGGTGGTGAGTTTTGCTGAAAACTGTTGGGCTGACGGTTTGGAGCAGTGCTCGAATGGTCAGTGGACCCTCCTCCACCACGCGACAAACAGTTGCTGGTAGCTGGCCTTAAGCGGCGCGGGTTTGGGCGCCGAGGTCTTCCAGCAGTTTTTTGATTTCCTTGAAGGCTTTTTCCACCACCGGGAGGCTTTCTCCGCGGCAGACCAGGGCGGTGCCGGCCTTGCCGTTATGACGGTAGGGGTAGCTGCCGATCTCGACATCGGCAAAGCGTGATTGGATAGCTTCCAGCCCTTCGGCGATGATGGACTCGCGGGCCCAGACATCCACCTGCAAAGTGTGCATGGGGGTGCCTTGCGACAGCAGCGGCAGCGCGGCCTCGAGCATCACCTGCATGACGTGCGGCTGGCCCGCCATGATGATGACATTTTCCATGATGCAGCCGGGGGCAAAGCCCTCGCCATGCCAGATGACGCGGGAGCCGGCGGGGTAATCGGCCATGCGCAGGGTGGCAGCGGTATAGTTGCCGCCGGTGTTGGTTTTTAACTTCTCTTCCACCTGGAGGTTGCGTTCCACCGCCACGCCGAAGGCTTTGGCGATGGTGGGGATGGTGATGTCGTCATGCGTGGGGCCGATGCCGCCGGTGGTGAACACATAGGTGTAGGCTTTGCGCAGGGTGTTGACCGCTTCTACGATGGATTCCGGCACATCCTTGACCACCCGGGCCTCCTTGAGAGTGATGCCGACATCGTTAAGGCGGCGGGCGATGTGGTTGAGGTTGGCATCGGCGGTACGGCCGGAGAGGACTTCATTGCCAATGATGAGGACGGCGGCGCTGGGATTCATGATGTGGGAGTTTGCCACGCTTCTAAAAATTGGGAAAGGTGGGCGCGTGTTTTCCCTTCCTTGGTTAGGTATGTGCGCACGCGGGTGATCTCGTCGGCCATCAGCTCTGGGTACAGAATACCGCCCAGATGCTGGTGGTGCAGGTAGAGCAGGTAGGTGTTGAGCACGTCGGTTTCGCAGTAGTCGCGGATCTGGCCGAGTTCTCCGGCGGAGAACATCTCGTAGACCTTGGCGCCGGAAACGTCGAGTTTTCCGGGCAGGCCGGCCAGGGTGCAGACTTCATCCAACTTTGGTGCACGGCCTTTGGCGGAGAAGACATCGGCGAGATCGGTATGGAAAGCCAGTGCTTTGTTGCTGCTGTAATTATCCCACTTGTTGGTGAGGTGGTTCATGAACCAGCGGATGGGCAAATTGTGGTGCAGGGCGCGCAGCTTGAGCACCGGGACATCGAACCCCAGGCCGTTATAGCTGACCAGGCGCAGGCCTTCGCGGGCGCCGAAATCGAAAAATTTTTGCAGCAGGGTTGCTTCATCGTCTCCCTCCTCGCCGATGCAGCCGAGTTTGCGCAGGCGGTAGCTTTCGGTGCCGTTGTCCTCGGCCTCCACATCGGCCAGCAGGCAGCCGATGGCGACGATGCGGTGGAACGGCGGGGAGGGAAAATCGGATGTGTTTTGCGTGCGTTGCAGGAAGACGTTGTAAATATGCTGGGTCATTTCAGCGTCGGAAAGAGCGGCGTGCTCGGGCCAGAGTTTGCGTGCGAAGGCAACGTCTGGCACGGTTTCCAGATCAAAAACAAGGAGTTTGCGGGGGGCCATGGGGGACAAGATACTGAAAGCGCGGGCTGGACACCAGACATTTAATGGGAGAGGCTAAGGCATGGAATTTGCGGGGGAATTGTTGCGCTGGGAGTTTAAGGGGCGGGAGAAGCGCTTCTTTATGTATGGGCTTGAAAACGCAGAGATTGCCCATTGCCCGAATACGGGAAGTTTGAAGGGGGTTTTGGACAATTGCGCGCGGATATGGGTGCGCGACCACGGTGCAAACAGCGGCAGAAAGCTGCAATACACGGCGGAACTGTGCGAATTGAAGGATGGCAGCCTGGTGGGCATAAACACCTTGCGCGCCAATGCCTTGGCGGTGGAAGCGTTGCAGGCCGGGTTGATACCCGAGGTGGGGGAGCCCGGTGAGATCAAGGTAGAGGCCAAGTGGGATGCGGGGACCCGTTTTGACCTGAAATTTGGCGCCTGGTGGGGAGAAGTGAAGAACACCACGCTGGCGGAAGGCACGGTGGCGATGTTCCCCGATGCCAAAACCGAGCGCGGCCTGAAACACTTGCAGCTTTTGCGGCAAATTGCGGCAAAAGGCGGCAAAGCGCTGCAGATCTACATTGTGCCGCGGCTGGATGTGCAAACCTTCAGCCCCGCCGATGCCATTGACCCGCTTTACGGTGCCGCGCTGCGCGCTGCGGTGGACAGCGGCGTGGTGGTGGCCGCGTTGGGGTGCAAAGTGACCAGCCAAGGTATCTGGGTGGACAGGCGCTTGCCGGTTGTGCTTTAGAGGAGTGTTGGGTTTTGAGTATCGAGTGTCGAGTAAGAAGGTTTGAGAGGTTTACGTGAAATTGATGCCGAAAAATGCTGTAGAGATTGAAAAGATGCGCGTGGCGTGCCGCCTGGCCGCCGAAGTGCTGGACGTGGTGACGCCGCAGGTGAAGGCGGGCGTGAGCACACGGGCGCTGAACGACATTTGCCTGGCGGCGATGGTGGAGCGGGGGTGTACTTCTGCCACCCTAGGCTACCGTGGTTACCCGCGCGAGACCTGTATTAGCGTGAACGATGTGGTGTGCCACGGCATACCCAGCGAGGGCGAGATTTTGAAGGACGGGGATATTCTTAACATTGACGTGACGGTGATCAAGGACGGCTTTTACGGCGACACCAGCCGCATGTTTACGGTGGGGAGTGTGAGCGATGCGGCCAGGCAGCTTATTAAGGCCACCTACGACGGCATGATGGCGGGCATTGCCACCGTGAAAAGCGGCAGCCGGTTGCATGAGATCGGCACCGCCATTGAGCAGGTGGTGGCCCCGCGCCGTTACGGCATTGTGCGCGAATATTGCGGGCACGGCGTGGGCAAGAAGTTCCATGAAGACCCGATGGTGCTGCATTACGCGAACAACGAATTTGCCAACGTGAGCCTGCGCAAAGGGCTGACCTTTACCATTGAGCCGATGGTCAACACCGGCAGCTGGCGCACCAGGCTGGAGGACGACGGCTGGACCGTGCGCACCGCCGACAAGAGCCTTTCCGCCCAGTTTGAGCACACCGTGCTGGTGACCGAGGATGGGGTGGAGATTTTAACCCGAAGCCCTGCCTACGGTGATAAACTGCCGGTCTTGGCGGGGGGTTAACCCCATGCCACAGACGGTCATTTTTACTGCGCTTTCGCTGGTATTTTCCGCCGGGCTTTATGTTTATTACCTGTGGACCGTTTTTAGGGGTGAGACCCGTCCGCACATCTTCAGCTGGATCAACTGGGGAATCGTGGTGACCGTTGGCGCGTCTGCCCAGTATAGCTTGGGGGCCGGCCTCTCTGCGCTGGCGCTTGGATTTATTGCCCTGATGTGCTTTGTGAATGTGGCAGTGGGTTTTTGGGTAAGCCGTTTCAAGATCACCCAGGAAGATTGGCTGGCCTTTTTGGCCGCGCTGGCCACCGTGCCAGTGTGGGCCTTTACCCGGAACCCATTGGCCGCTTTGTTTTTGGTTATTATTATTGATGCGTTCTCCTTTTTCCCGACCTTTCGCAAGTCTTTCCAGCAGCCGTACAGCGAGCCGCCTCTGTTTTATTTTGTGGCGGGTCTGCGTTATTTCTTCACAATCTTCACGGTGGCCGACCCCAGCTTCAAGACCCTTCTCTACCCGGTTTTTTTAACACTGCCCGAGTGGACCACTTGCGTTTATATTCTATGGCGACGCCATAGATTAAAGGACAAAGCGGCATGACAAATACTTCTGGTCATCGTGGGCGGTTGAAGGCACGGTTTTTGGAGGGCCGGGGGGCCGGTTTGGCCGATTACGAATTGCTGGAGCTGGCGCTGACCTTTGCCATACCGCGCAAGGATGTGAAGCCGATTGCCAAAGCGCTGCTGGCGAGGTTTGGCAGTTTGAGTGCGGTGTTGAGTGCCAGCGCCGAGCAGCTGCGGGCGGTGGGCGGCGTGGGCGAAGCCAGCAGTGTGCTGTTTGGGGTGATTGCGCAGTTGGCGCTGCGCGTGCGGCGCGAAAAGGTGGCCAAGGTGGCCGTGCTGGACAACCGTCTGGCGTTGATGGATTACCTCTACACGCTGTTTGCCGGCAAGGTGCGTGAGGAATTCCACGTGTTGTTTTTGGACAGCAAGTTGCAGCTTTTGGCAGATGAGACGATGTTCACCGGCACCTTAAGTGAAGCCAGTGTGGGGCCGAGAGAGATTGTGAAGCGTGCGCTGGAGCTGAACGCCGCCGGGCTGGTGGTGGCGCACAACCACCCCAGCGGCGTGCCCACGCCCAGCACCGAAGACGACATATTTACGCGGACGCTGGCGGTGGCCTGCGAAGCGGTGGGCATGGCGCTGCACGACCATGTGATCGTGGGGGTGGAGAGCCACTTCAGTTTTAAGGGGGCGGGGCGGGTTTAGGCCAGTTTTTTGAGGGTGGACTCGGGCAAGTCGATATCCATATCTTCCGACAACTGCATTTTACGTGCGAGGTTGGTATCGCCCGGAACGATGATGGGAGGCGTACCTTTGCGCGGTTTTTGCGCGCGGATCTCCTCGTTCTGCGTCCGCACAGCTTCGTCGTAGAGTTTACGGTTGGTGAGAGCGTCGATGGAAATGGCGATGATGAAACCGCCGTGCTCTTCAGCCACATAGCCAGGGTCTTGCATGGCGCTGATCTTGGCGCCGATAAGGGCGCTTGTCATGACTTCGAGCGCATAGACAAGGTTATAGCCCTTGTAAGTGTTACCCATGGGAGTGAGGTTGGAGACCCCCGCGTCGGTAAGAGCTTTACTGGCGTTGGTGGTGAGATTGCCGGAGGCATCGACCGCAGCGTTGGGAGGAAGCCCCTCACCCTTTTTCTTGGCGTCTACGATGTGGAAATAGGGGATTTCAGACGTGGCCATATCGATGCAGATATCGCCTTTATCACCGGGGAAACCGAAGGCGATGGGATTGGTGCCCAGGAGGCCTGTGGTTCCGTTAAGCGGGATCACACCGTCGGGACCGCCATTGTAGGAAGCTATGGCGAACAGGCCTTGCTTGGCCAGCCCCTGCACCCAGATGTGCAGTGCGTGAAAAGCCTTGGCGTTGGTAACAGAGGCCATGGCTATGCCATTTTGCCTGGCCTGCCTGATAAGGGTTTTTTGGATCTCTGGAAGTTTGAGCATGGGGCCCAGACCATTGCCGTTATAGGCGGTGTAGCCGGGAAGTTGGAGAGCAACCTCCCACTTGGCCTCGGGCTTGGATTGCCATGCGGCCAAGTCTCCAAGCACTTCGTCTAGAATATTAGAACGAGGCGCTTTGCGCACGTGGGCCTCGATGACTTCCTGGGCCAGGTTTGTGGCTTCATCCTGCGAAATAAAACGCGAGAAGGAAGTGATAAGCTTTTCTCTTAAGTTTCTGACTTTCATTTCAAGTACTCCTTTTTTAAATGACGGCGGAGAGAAGCTTTTTGGTGTAGGCGTTTTTCGGTTTGGCGAAGATTTGGGAGGTGGGGCCGGCTTCCACCACATGGCCTTTGTGCATCACCAGCACGGTGTCAGCCAGGTGGCTGACCACGCGGAGATCATGGCTGATGAAGACGAAGCTGGTGCCGTGCGCGCTTTGCAGCTTTTGCAGCAGGGCGAGGATCTGCGCCTGCACCGAGACGTCGAGCGCGGAGACCGGTTCGTCGGCAATAATCAGCTGGGGTTGCAGGGCCAGTGCGCGGGCAATGGCGATACGCTGGCGCTGGCCGCCAGAGAACTGGTGCGGGTAGCGGCCGGCGGCGTCGGCCGGGAGGCCCACCTCTTCCAGCAGCTTGCTTACGTAGGCCGGCACCTTGGACGGCGCCATGAGGTTGTGGGCGTAGACGCCTTCCGCCACCGATTCTCCCACGCGCATTCTGGGGTTGAGCGAGGTGACGGGATCCTGGAAGACCATCTGCATGTTTTTGCGCGCGGCGCGCAGGGCACCGCCTTTGAGGGCGAGGAAATCTTGCCCCAGGAAGATGATGGAGCCGGATTTTTCAGGCTCGGTGAGGCGGGTGAGGACGCGGGCAAGGGTGGATTTGCCGGAGCCGGATTCTCCCACCACGCCCACCGTGCGCCCTTTGGCCAGGCTAAAGCCGACGTTTTGCAGGGCGTGGGTTTCTTCCGCCGTGCCGAACAGCCAGCCGCCACGGCGGTAGGTGTGCGACAGGTGTTTGGTGGCGAGGATGGTGGCGGGTGGTTGGCCGCTGCGTTTGGGGCCGGTGCGGTTAAGTTTGAGCGTGGCGGCGAGCAGGCGTTTGGTGTAGGCCGCCTTGGGTTTGGAGAGCACCTGTTTGGCGGTGCCGGCCTCTACCACTTTGCCGGATTGCATGACCACCACGTTATCGGCGAGCTCTTTCACCACGCCGAAGTCGTGGGTGATCCACAGCATGGCCATGCCCATTTCCTTTTGCAGGGATTTGACCAGTTTAAGGATTTCCGCCTGCACGGTGACGTCCAGTGCGGTGGTGGGTTCGTCGGCCACCAGGAGTTCCGGTTTGTGTGCCAGTGCCATGGCGATCATCACCCGTTGGCGCTGGCCGCCGGAAATTTGGTGCGGGTAGCTGGCGTAGATGCGCTCGGGCGTGGGGAGTTGGACTTGCTCGAAGAGCTCCAGCACGCGTTTGCGGCGGGCTTTGGCGCCGAGCTTGGTGTGGATGATGAAGGCTTCCTCCACCTGCGCGCCGCAAGTGAGCACCGGGTTGAGCGCGGTGGCGGGCTCTTGGAACACCATGGCCATGTGCTTGCCGCGTAAGCCCCGGCGTTGGCGGATGGTGAGGGATTGGAGCTCGCGCCCCTGGAAGGTCATGGACTGGGCGCTGGCGGAAAGTTCTGGCGGCAGCAGGCCCATCACCGCCAGGGCGGAGAGGGTTTTGCCGGAGCCGGATTCCCCCACCAGGGCCAGGGTCTGGCCTTTTTCCAGGCTGAAGCTGACGCCCTTGACCAGCGGCGTGGTGGCGGTGGAGATGGTGAGGTTGGAGACGGACAGCAGTGCCATGGCGATAAGATACTAGAAACTAGACACTAGATACTAGACTTTTCGGGAGAATTGCAGGGAATGAGTTCTTTGCCGGTGACGATGAAGTTGAGGGCGAGGTCGTGGGGTTCCGGTAGGAATGCGGTGGGCAGCTCCAGCTCGGTATAGGCCACGCCGACGCTGATGGCCGGGGTGGGGAGTGTGGCCAGCGTGCGGTCGTAGTACCCCGCGCCGGAGCCGAGGCGGTGGCCGGAGCGCGCGTAGCCCAGGCAGGGGATGATGATAAGCGCGGGGTTGATCTCTGCGCCGTTGGCGGCGGGAATGCCGAGTTCGTCTGGCAACAGCGCGCCGTGGGGCGGCCAGACGTTGAAGACAAGGGGGCGGTTGCGGGTGGTGACGCGCGGCAGGGCCACGGTTTGACCATCGCGCCACAATTCCTCCACCAGCGGCAGCAGGTTGATCTCGCCCGGCAGAGGGTGGTAGGCCGCCACCACCGCGGGAGTGACTTGCGCAATGAGCGTGCGCAGGTGGTTGATGACCTTCCAGCGCGTGGTATCGACCAGGTCGGCGGGGATGACGCCGCGGCGGTGGCGGAATTGTTCCCGCAGGCGTTGTTTGATTTGGGCCGGAGTTTCCATGCCTGCTAGGAGAGCAGGCCGGGCATCAATTTTTCCAGCCGCTCGTTCACCGCGCGGTGGAAGTGGGTGACGGCGGTGGCTTGCTCATCGAGCTTTTGGTGCGCGTCGGCGAGGTCGGAGGCCAGTTCCAGGCAGGTGAGGATGAGTTGGCGCTCGCGGTCGGTGTTGGGATCGGCAGATTTAAGCTCATTGACCATGGCGTCGACACGCGCGGCCAGCGCTTTAAGGCGCGCCTCCTGCCCGGTGGGGGTGGCGAAGCGGTAGGAGCGCCCGCCGATGGTGACTTCGGTTTGCACCACGCTCATGCCGCACTCTCCCCAGCCAAGGCGACTTGCTCGAGCTTGGTGATGAGGTTGGCGAGGCGTTGTTTGGCCTCGGTCTGGCGGCGGCGCAGGTTGGCGTTCTCTTGCCGCAGGTGCGTCTCTTGCGTGCTGGGCAGCGGCACGGCCACCGGGGCGGGCGTTGCCGGGCGAGCGATCTTACCGCTGTGCTCGAGTTGCGCGAGAAGGTCCAGCAGGCGCTGGGCGGTACGTTCATCTGGCAAATTGGGTGGCAATGCGCTCACGATCTGGTCTCCCCCTCCTCTATACCCGTAGGTTAAAATGTGCGACAACGGCTGGCAACAAGAACTGTTGATTGTGTGACCGACCAAAAAGCCGCCCCCTACCCTACTCTTGATGGCGTTGACGTGCATGAAAAGCGTGTGCTGCTGCGCGTGGATTACAACATAGCCGCCAAAAACGACGGGGGCCTGGTGGATGACTGGCGCATACGCGCCAGCCTGCCGACGATTAAACGCCTGCTGGAGGCTGGCGCGCGGATAGGCATTTTAACCCACCGCGGGCGGCCACAGGGGCGAGTGATACCTGAACTTTCCACCGCGCCCACCGCAAAAGCGTTGGCCGAGCTGCTGGGCCAGGCGGTGGAGTTTGTGCCCGACTGTGTGGGCAGAGTTGCCGAGCAGGCGATGGCTAAGCTGGCGCCAGGCAAAGTGTGTTTGTTTGAGAACACGCGCTTCCACCTTGGGGAGCAGATGAACCAGCAGATGTTTTTGCAAAAACTACAGGTGCTGGGTGATGTGTTTGTGAACGACGCCTTTGCCACCGCCCACCGCGCCCACGCCAGCACCAGCGGGCTTGGCGCCACCATGCCGGTGAGTGTGATCGGCGAGTTGATGGTGCGTGAGCTGGAATGGCTGCGCCGCGCCACCGAAGAACCCGAGCGCCCTTTTTTGCTGGTGATCGGTGGGGCCGACGTGGCGCCGCGGCTGGATTTGATCGGCAAAATTTTGACCCGCGTTGACACCTTGATGCTGGGCGGCACGGTGGGGCTGACCTTTTTGGCCGGGCGCGACGTAAGCCTGGGACAAAGCCAGATTGAGCACAGCTGTGTGGAGGCCGCCCGCGACCTGTTGGCCGAAGCCGGCGTGGTGGGGTGCCGCCTGCACTTGCCCCGCGACGTGGTGGTGGCACGCAAGCAGGCTGTGGCCACCCCGATAGGCATAAGTGACGTGCACCAAGTGAAGGACGACGAAGTGGCCAGCGACCTCGGACCGGAAACCCTGGCGACGTGGAGCCGCCTGCTGGAAGAGGCCAAGACCGTGTTGTGGATTGGCAGCCTGGGGGCCTACGAAACCCCCGGTTACCGTGCAGGTACGCTGAAGCTGGCAGAAATTTTAACGACCAAGAACGGCTTTAGCCTGCTGGCGGGAAACGGCCTGGTGGCCACCCTGGCCGATGGTGGGTTGCGCGAGCGGTTACCTGCTGTTTCCACCGGGGTGGGGGCCTTGCTGGCCGCTTTGCAGGGACACAGCCTGCCTTCCCTTTCCGTATTGGGGCTGCGCCAAGGCAAGGCCTGGGATGGCGCGGAGCGGCGGCGCGGTTAACCCCTTGGGCATACGGCACCAAAAAGGGCCCCGAAGGGCCCTTTGCCGTAACCCGGAGGTTACTGAGCGGCGGCAGGAGCCGGGGCCGGAGCCGGAGCGGCTTCGGGGGCCGGAGCAGCTTCAGGCGCCGGGGCGGCTTCAGGCGCCGGAGCGGCCATGGGAGCCGGGGCCGCCATGTCACCTTCACCGGTGGTGGTTTGTTGCTTGTTGACGAACATGTACGCAGCGACGGCGAGGACAGCCACGCCAGCGATAATCAAGGGAGCCTTGTTCATTTTATCTATTTCCTTTTCATTAACGTTACCCAGGACCCCGGTTTTTAGGCGGTGGCCAGCTAGTTTCGTCGAACACCTTTGCGTTTTACGAACGCATTCGCGTTTGCACCGTAACGGCCAAGGGGCTTACCCTTGCGAAACCTACGGCCATTAAGGGGAGAGGCTGTTGTATTGTCAACTCGTTGAATTTTCCGGTGCGTGGCGAATGGGCAGGAATAGTGGCGGTTGTGCCTGTAAAAGCACGCTTTCTTACCAGGAGCTTACCGGTAATTTTTCGAGAGGTCGGCATAATGTTGGGCAGACCAGGGGAGGTAGGCCTTTTCTTCCGCCGTGAGTTGCCGCACCGGCCGCGCGGGCACGCCCGCCCAAAGCCACCCCGATGTGACCCGTTTGCCAGGGCTTACCACCGCGCCCGCGGCAACGAAGGCGCCGGCCCCGACCACCGCGCCATCGAGCACGATGCTGCCCATGCCGATGAGGGCGCCGTCTTCCACCGTGCAGGCGTGCACGATGGCGGCGTGGCCGATGGTGACGTGGTTGCCGATGTGGGTGGCGAATTTTTTGCTGGTGACGTGGATCACCGCGTTATCCTGCACGTTGGTGTAGGCGCCGATGCGGATGGGCTCGACATCGCCACGCAGCACCGCGCCAAACCAGATGCTGGAGTGCGCGCCGATGTGGGTATCGCCAATGACAGAGGCCGTGGGCGCCACCCAGGTGGTGGCATCCAGGGTGGGAGTGATGGATTTGAAGGAGATGATGGGCACGCTGCGGTGGCCTGCGCTTTAAGACAGCTTGGTGGTGACGTCGCGCGTGGCGAGCAGCGATTGCGAGGGATTGCCCCCTTCCCCATTGTTGCCCGACAGGGTGGTGAGGGTGGAGCGTTGCTGGCACTGGGCTTCGATCTTGGCGCCGTCGGTGATGTGGATGCCGCCGTAAATGACGCGGCCACGGATAATGGCGTTGGCGCGGCATTCCAGCTTTTCCTCAACGTCCATGGGGCCGTTGATGGTGCCGTCGACCAGCACCGAGGTGGCGTAGACCGGGCCGTTGATGACCGCGCCCTTGCTGACGATGAGCTGGCCCTTGCCGCCCTCAAACACGCTGACCTTGCCGTCGATGCGGCCGTCGACCCGCAATTGGCCGGAGAAATAGACATCGCCACGGATTTGCAGGTTGCCGGTGATCAGGCAGTGCCCGTCGATATCGCGTGGGTCAATAATTTCCAGCGAGACGTTGTCTGTCTTGCTGGATTTGCTGCCCTTTTTAGCGCCGAGAAACCATAACATCGCTGCTGTCTGCCTGACCTTTTCTTCTGTTTGTTATTAGCATGGCAAAGCCGTGCCGACCAGTGGGATGATGCTACCCCGTAAGGGGATTGTTTAGAAAGCCTTCCAGCAGTAAGCCACCGGGGTGGAGCCATCGTAGACCTTGAGGTCGACCAGGCGGGTGGTGCCGGTGGCCTGGGCTTCCGGCAGGGGGATCTTTCCGCTCACAGTGGGGCTTTTGGCCAGTTGCAGCTGGTGCGTGGCGGTTTGGGCCTGGTTTTGCCCTTGCTCCATGCTGACCGCGTTATCGCCGGTAAGGGCGCGCACGCGCACGTTAAGCACCGCCGGAACGTTCATGTTCTGGCCGATTTTGCTGAAGGTGGTTTTGTAGCTGACGACACCGCCTTTGTAGTCGACATCCAGGTTGACGCATTGCAGGAGCTCTTTTTCCAGCTTGGGTTTGAGCAGTTTTTCATAGGTGGCGAGGCTTTGCTTGAGGGTGATCAGCTCGGTTTCCGCCGCGGCGAGGCGGGTGGCGGCCTCGGTGCGGGCGGTTTCCGCCATGGTGGATTTGGTTTCCAGCGTGGCCAGTGCTTCGCGCGCGGTCTTCAGTTGGTCTTCCAGGGTGGCTTTGCGCTGGGCGAGGTCGGCATTTTGCTGTTGCAGAGGCTGGAGGTTTTTCTCTGCTTTTTCAACTTTTTGCTCCATGGAGTGCATGTTGAACTTAAGCCAGGAGGGGGCTATCCACCCCGCAGAGACCACGAAGCCGACGATGGGCGCGCCCACGGCGAAAAGAATGAGGAACCAGAACAGCTTGGTGCCGATGTGGATGGTGTGCGGGCGGCGGTCGGTGACATCCTTGCGCATGATGAGAATGGTGTAGGACGGCATGGGGAAGACAGTAATCAGAAATCAGAAATCAGTCATCAGAATTCGCTTAGCAAGTGGTGAAGATATGTGCCTTTTCAAAGTTGACTGCAAATAGGAAAGCAGACAATGTGTACACTAATTTAACCGGGCCTTTTTCCAGCCTGGGGCTGGGCGATAAGGCCCTTTCCCCTGGGAGCGAACTATGAAATATGTGATTGCTACTACAGCTTTGCTGCTTGCGGTTTTCGCGGGAATTTCCGCGCAGGCCCAGCAGGCAACCCCTTTCGCCGACGAGCTCAAGGCACGGCGGACAGCCATCCAGCAGGAGGTCAACCTCCAGAAGCCCTCACTATCGGCGACGGCGGCACAGGATTTGCGTACCTATGCCAAACTGTATGCTGCCGATGGCGGCGTTAACTTCTGGCGATTCTTCATCAGCCGCACCAACGAATTGGGCAAAACCCACCTTCAGAAACCAACCCCCGGCACTGTTGAGGTCAAGGACGGGGAGAGAACTGTCCGCATCAACTTCGCCCCCATGACTGTCATCGTTCCGGGAAAGGAGACCCTTTGGAACTTCAAGATGTCGAACGAGGCCCGGACAATCTTTTGGCAGGCCTATGCCGACCAGATCGCCGAAGCTCTTACCGGCGTGACCTTCAGCCTGGCCTATGATGATCTGGGGCGCCCGGTGGCCCTCAAGGTCGACTGGCCGTGACCTCCCCCCCCCTGTGCGAAGAAAACCCCGGCATGGCCGGGGTTTTCATTTTTGCCGGTTCTAGCGTTTGCTGAACTGGGTGGAACGGCGGGCTTTGTGCTTGCCGTACTTTTTGGATTCCACCACGCGCGGGTCGCGGGTGAGGAAGCCGAGCTTTTTCAGCGGCGGGCGGTTGGTGGCGTCGTAGAGTTCCAGCGCTTTGGCGATGCCGTGGCGCAGCGCGCCGGCCTGGCCGGACAGACCGCCGCCGTGGCAGCGGGCGTTGATATCAAATTTACCAGCCATATCAATGGCGAAGAAGGGCTGGTTGGCGATCATCTGCAGCACCGGGCGGCCGAAGTAATCTTGCAGCTTGCGGCCGTTGATGATGATCTCACCCTTGCCTTTGGTGAGCCAGACGCGGGCGGTGGCGTTTTTGCGCTTGCCGGTGGCGTAGTAGCGGCCAGCCTTGGCGTTGGCGGCTTTGATGTTGGAAGCTATGCTCATGATTTTACTTCCCTAATTGCTTTACGGCTTTGCCTTTGGCCGCTACTTCTTGTAAGTAGCGCGCCTTGGGCGCGACGCGGCCAGCCTTGGCGTTGGCGGCTTTGATGTTGGAAGCGATGGACATTAGCGGACCCCCTCTTTCTTGCCGAGTTTCAATTGCTTGGGCGATTGTGCCGCGTGCGGGTGCTCGGTGCCGGCGTAGACGTGCAGCTTTTTGAACATGGCGCGGGACAGGGGGCTGTCCTTGGGCATCATGCGCTCGACCGCGCGTTCCACCAGGCGCTCCGGGTGTTTGCCCTCGAGCTCTTGCTTGGCGAAGATGGTCTTGATGCCGCCGATGAAACCGGTGTGGTAGTGGTACTGCATGTTGTGCAGTTTGTGGCCGGTGAGGCGCACATTTTTGGCATTGATTACAATGATATGGTCGCCCGTATCGACGTGCGGGGTGTAGGTGGCCTTGTGCTTGCCGCGCAGGCGCGTGGCAATGGCGGTGGCGAGGCGGCCCAGGGGAATGTCTTGTGCATCAACGACATACCAGCCGGCGGTGACCTCGGTCCCCTTCATATTGGGGGTGAGCTTCATGGGTTTTATCCTTTGCTTTCAAATGCCTACCGGGTAGGCGCGGTGCGGGTGCACCGGGTTTGGTTGGCCCAACGGGCGGCCCGATCACCATCACGGGTTGGGCGGCTTATAGCGCGGGTTTGGGGGGTTGGCAAGGCTGAAATTGTTGGAAAAACAGGCGGCAAAGGGCGGCAGCAGGCGGCAAGGCAGTGGCCACCGGCGGCAGCCAAGGGGCAACCCCCCTTACCTACAGGTTAAAAAATGGGGGGGGCGGGGTTTACTTTTGAGGACAGGGGCCTATATGGGCGGATAAGTCTCAACTTCATGAGCGAGGAACACCCGATGGCTAAGAAGCTTATCCCGTACTGGGTCTCTACCCCTGCCCGGCAGGCGCTGGAGACCTTGCGTAACATGCCGGCCGCGGTGCTGGGAACACCCTCGGTGGAGGCCGCCCTGGCCCAACTGCTTAAGGAGAGCCAGCAGGGCGTGAAAGCGGTGGTGCGGGACGGTGTGAGCTTTAACCTGCCGGCCCGTATCCGCGAGCAATGCCGCGCCACCCTTAACGTGACCGTGGAACTGGGGCATATAGCCCTTGGCCCGGAAGGCCGCGAGGGTGTGGAGCGGGCCGCCAACCACTGCGAATGCAGAAGCGGCGAAGTGGTGAGCGCCGCGCTGCTGGTGCTGCTGGAAATGGCCGAAGTGCGCCAGGGGCTGGCCACCGGCTGAGAATGCGAGATGTGACGCCCGGGCGAGAGCCCGGGCGTTGCGCTTTTTTGGGGAGACGTGTATACGGGTGAGGACGCACTTCCCCCTATCTTTCTGTTTGAGCAAAGGAGCCCGGCGATGCTGTGGAAACCTGAAAATGCCCGCGAACGGATTGTCGTTTCGCTCGACGAGGTGGAATCCCTACCCAGACTGGTGGGCGTGACCAATGCCTTGCGCCGCGTGGGCGTGGGCAGTGTGAAGGTGCGCTGGAGCACACTGCTGCGCTTTAAGGACGAGCTGAAGAAGAAGCACAACGTGTTGGATAACTTCCGCGTGTTCGGCGACTTCAAGTTCAACGAAACGCCCAACAGCATGCTGCTGGACCTGCAGGAGGCGATGAGCCTGGTGAACCTGCAGTGGGTGACCTGCCACGGCACCGCCAGCTGGAAAATGCTGCATGCGCTGCGGGACTTTGTGGCAGAGCACCAAGCGACAGGCCTGACCGCCGTGGGAGTGACGGTGACCACCGACACGGGCGAAGCGGAATGCGTGCAGCGCTGGGGCAACTCGGTGCGCCATGAAGTGGGACGCCGGGCCTATACACTGCACCACCACGCCAAGGCGAACGCCTTTGTTTGCGCGGGCACCGCCGAGGAGATAAATATCCTGCGCACGATGTCTCCGTACGCCTTCCTGTTCTGTCCGGGCATCCGCCTGGTGGGACGTAAGCTGGCCAACGATGACCAGGAGCGGGTGGTGAGCCCGGAGGAAGGCATCGCCAACGGCGCGGACATGCTGATCGTGGGGCGGCCGGTGGTGCTGGACAACGACCCCGCCGCGGTGGTGTTGGCCATTGCGGAGAGGATTGCCGCGGTAACGCCGGTGGCCTGAGGCAGCAGCATAACGACAAACGGTGACGCCCGGGCTTTTGGCCCGGGCGTTGCGCTTTGGGGCGGGAGGGTTGTATGCTGCTTGGCAAGAAGACATTGCGTTTTGCAGGCCACCACATGAAGAGGAGGTTGCCTTGAAGGTGAAGGATGAGCCGCCGCGCAGGCGCAAGGCGGGCATGACCCGGCTGGCTTGCGAGATACCCAGCCGATTGCACGGGCGGCTGGTGCGGGAAGCCCGCCGCCGCGAGGTGGGGTTGAATGAGGTTGTGCAGGAGACCCTGGAAAAGGGTCTGCCGCCGGAGGATGAGGCGTGACGCCCGGGCTTTTGGCCCGGGTGTTGCGCTTTTAGACATAAGGCAGTTTACATGTATACTAAATAGCTTTACAATGTTCTCATCATCACAAGGCCCCTGACAGTGGAGATGGTCATGGCCGTGACTTGGGACGTTTCGGATAATGTGGCTAGGTGCCACGAAGAAATTGCCACCCTATGCAATATGCTGGGAATGGAATCGGTGGAAAAGCAGTTGTCTGACTTGCTGGAGAAGATGCTGGAGGCGCGGTCGTTGGAAAGCCAGACGTTGTCTAGCTTGTTGAAGAACACGCTGGGAAACAACCCGTTTCGTAGCCTTATCTTTCTTCTGGAGTCGCCGACGGAAGTGGTCGGCTTCAGCCTTGAAACCTACATCCACCAGCTCACGCCCATCGGCGAGGCCCCACCGCGCAACAAAAAGCTACGCTTGGACCTGGACTTTAACAGTGGCCCGGCCTGCGGCGCTGGGGCCAACCCCTACAAGCAAGCGGCGCTGGCTATGAACACCAGCCCGCAGGTGGTGGCTGAAGCCCTGCTGCTGATGATTGGCGCGATGCTGAAATACGTGGTGAAAGAGCTGTAAGCCCCCTGCACCTACGGCGGCGATGCCCGGGCTTTTGGCCCGGGCGTTGCGCTTTTTGGAAAACCGTGTATATCGAGCCCTTAAGGAAGTACTGAGCGTTTTGTTTTGCGTGTTAACTCACCCCGCAATGGGAGGTTAAATTGAACGAAGTGACTCTTTTGGAACTGAAGACCCCTGCCGATACCGGCGACAACACGAAACAACGGCTGGAAGCCTTGCTGCAGCAAGTGCAAAACGCCGTTGTGATGGATGACGAAGCGCAGACCCGAAAGCTGCGCGAACAGCTGAACCTCCACCTGTGGGAAGCGCTGACCTCCAGCGCCAAACGGTTGGGAAAGCGCCACCTTGACACCCCCACCGGGTGGATAAAGGCGGTGCCGGAGCACTTCCCCCACCTGGAGCAGCAGCTCGACAATATGGCGATGATAACCGGCAAGGCCCCGCCGCATGCGGAGTTTTTGCTGTGGTTGCATGGCCAGTTGAACGACCCCGAGAACTGGCTGGCGGCCCTGGAAGACGGGGTGAACAGGCTGGTTGAGGGGGATGACTGTGCCACCGGTGTGAAGGCATTGCTGAAGGAAGCCCTGGCAAACAACCAGGGACAGCCCCGGCTAACGCTGGAACAGCGTGAGGCCCAAGAACAGGCCATGGCCCTGAAGATTGAACAGCGCAAGGCCAAATTCGCCGGCAAGGAGCAACCCGATGCCGCGGACTACAGCTACGTCGGCCAGGACGAGAGCGACTGGACGAAGCGGCTGCAAAAAGAAAGGAACCGGAAGAAGCAGCAGCGGCCGCCGGTGGAGAAGCTGCGTCATAAAACCTTCCATCTTCCGGAACAGACGATTGAGGGGATCATGGCAGCAGCCAGCCAGCAGGGCGTGAAAACCAACCAGCTGGTGAACGAGATACTGACCAAGTATCTCGCTGAAAGATCTCGCTAAACGATAAAGAACGCCGCCCGGGCCGAAAACCTGGGCGGCGCTCTTTATTTACAGCCGGAGGGGTTTAGACCTGCACGAACTGGGTGACGATGGTGGGTTGCTTGCCGCGCTCTTGCTTGAAGTAGCGGCGCAGGGTTTGCTGCATTACTTCGGCGGCGCGGTTGCGGTCGTCGATGCGGCCGTCGCGGAACACCGCCTCGAGCGCCTGGGTGGTTTTGGCCACCGCGCCCTTGAGCAGGTCGGCCTGCACCACTTCGTCCATCAGGCCGCGGGTGGTCAGGGCGACATCGGAGAGCCACTCGCCATTGGCGCGCACCGCCAGCGAGGCCACCAGCAGGCCGTCGTAGCCCAGTTTGCGGCGCTCTTTGAGAATGAGCGGGTCATTCGGCAGGATGTTGAGGCCGTCGATGTAGTTGAAGCCGTGCGGGTAGGTGTGCTGGGAGAGTTGCGGGCGGAAATCTGCGGCGCCTTCCTCGGCCAGGATGAGTTTGTGGCCGCCTTTGAGGCGCACGGGGGTGTAGCCCTCGGCGCGCGCGAGCTCGGCGTGGGCCTTCATCTGCCGGGGTTCGCCGTGCACGGGCACCACGAAGCGCGGGTTGAGCAGCTTGTACATGCGCTTCATTTCAGGTTGGCCGCAGTGGCCGGAGACGTGGATGGAACGGTCGGTGAGTTCGCTGATGACATTGACGCCCAGGTTGGACAGGCCGTCGATGACGTTCAAGATGCCGCGCTCATTGCCCGGGATCATGCGCGAGGAGAGGAGGACGGTATCGCCTTCACGCAGTTTGATGCCGCGCACGTCGGTGCCCTGCGACAGGCGGGTGAGGGACGAGCCCCCTTCCCCCTGGGTGCCGGACGCAAACACGAACACTTTGTTGGCGGGCAGGCCGGAAATTTCCTCCGCATCCACCACCCAGTTGTTGAGCTCTTTGGGCCAGTAGCCGAGGTGCTTGGAGTGGGCGATGAACTTGTTGATGGTGCGGCCCAGAAAGCAGACCTTGCGGCCCTGGGCGACCGCCACCTTGGCGACCTCGAACGTGCGGCCGAAGTGGCTGGCGAACGCCGCGAAGATGAGGCGGCCCTTGGTATCCTTCACCAATTGGGTGAGGTGCTCGAGCACCGGGGCTTCCGACCCGGACTCGTGCGGGTTTTGGGCGTTGGTGCTATCGCCAAAGGCGGCGAGCACGCCTTCCTTGCCGATCTCGGCCAGGCGTTTTTCATCGGTGATTTGGCCGAAAGGCGCGGCGGCGTCGAATTTGTAGTCGCCGGTGTGGACGATGGTGCCGAGCGGCGTGCGGATGGCCAGCGCGAAGGCTTCAGGGATGCTGTGGGACACGGGCACGTATTCCACGCTGAAGGGGCCCGCCTTGTATTGCTCACGCGTGGTGGTGACCACCACTTCGCCCTTTTTGGGCTTGATGCCGAGCTCTTGCAGTTTGCCTTGCAGCACCATGGCGGACAGCGGCGAGGCGTAGACCGGCGCGCCGGCGAAGTCATCCCACAGATAGCCCACCGCGCCGATGTGGTCCTCGTGCGCGTGGGTGATGAACACCGCCTTGATGTGCTTGGCGTGCTCGCGCAAAAAGCGGGTGTCTGGCACGATGACGTCGACGCCGGGGGTGTTCTCGTTCGGGAAGGATACGCCGGCATCCACCACGATGTATTCGCCGCCGTACTCGTAGACCATCATGTTGGTGCCGATGATGCCGACGCCGCCCAGGGGCAGCGCGGCCAAGTGTTTGTTACTCATTAACTTTATACTCCAATTGGGCCGGATGCCACGCAGCACGGCCTTGCCCCTGACCGCCCTTACTTGTGCGGCCGCGCGGGGTTACGCTTTACGATGCGGTTGCTTTTAAGAGGTGGGATTTAGTGATGTTTATCAATAATATCGCCGCTGTGGATGACGTGCATCGTGCCGTCTTCCGCCTCCAGTTCAAGGTGCCCGCTTTGTGTTAGGCCGCGGGCGATGCCAGTAAGCTGTTGATTCTCTGTGCTTTTCCATACGACTTCTTGGCCGATGGTGGCGCAGTGGCGGAGGTAGTTATCATGAAACGCGCTCCAGCCTTGGGCCTTATATAGGGCAATGTGCTGCGAAAGGCAAGTGTGCAAGGGGCGCACCCATTCCCGCGGGGTGGGCGGAGTGGGCACCGACTCGGACAGGAAGGCGCCCGCAAAGGCCTGCGGCAGCGGCTCTTCCGGCGGGGTGAGGTTGACGCCGATGCCGATGAGCGAGGTGGGAGGGTCGGCAATGTTCTCGCACAGGATGCCCGCCAGTTTGCGCCCGGAGAGCAAAACATCATTGGGCCACTTGATGTGCAGGCGCGCGTGCGAGCCCTTGGGCAGCAGGTCCTTCAACGCCGTGTGCAGGGCGAGTGCCGCCACCAGCGGCAGCTGCGGCCCCACCGTGGGGCGGAAAATGAAGGTGGCGGCCAGCGAGTGGGGGGCGGAAAAGGTGCTCCACGGCCGGTTGTTGCGGCCGCGGCCTGCCGTTTGCACGTCGGCCAGCACCGTATTGGTGAGCGAAGAGCCCTCTTTGACCAGGCGCGCGGCGATATCCATGGTGGAGGTGGTGGAGGGCAGGTGCAGCAGGTGCATGTGTAACCCGTAACCCGTAACCCGTGACCCGTAAACAGTATTTGCAAGCACAACGTAAGGTTGAGGGCTTGGCAGGGTGGGGTGATTAAGATATAGGCAGCGGACACAATAGTTGTATCTGCGCATCACTTTTGAACGCCTGCCCCGGCCCGGGGCGGTGATGCGCTGCATTGGAGAGAACGATGAGCTGCTACGACTATCCCGTCCCCATGACGATGCAACGCCATACCGGAAAAGGGAGCAAGACCACCCGACCGGCGGCGAAAGAAGTACCGCCGAAGGCGAAAGACTGATACCGGGCCCCGCCCGGCCGCGAAAGAAGCCCCCGGTGGTTGAACCGGGGGCTTTTTTGCGTGGGGCCCTTCCCCTTAGTAGAGTGCGGTGGCAGCGGCGAGGGTGAGGGTGGAGAGCAGGGTTGGCAACAGGCCGAGGATGAGCGACAGGGCCGCGGTGACGGCCAGCACGATTTGCAACGGTGCAGGGATTTCCAGTGCAGTGGCGCTGGCGGGTTGTTCAAAATACATCAGTTTTATCAGCCACAGCGAATAAAAGGCGGCGATGACCGAGGCCAGCACGCCGACGATGGCGAGGTTGGTGTATCCCCCCTGGATGGCCGCCAAGAACACGCCGAACTTGGCCATGAACCCGGCAAACGGCGGCACCCCCGCCAGCGAGAACAGCAAGATGAGCATGAGAGCGGCAAGCAGCGGGCTGCGCGTGGCCAGGCCCTTGAGGTGCGCTGTTTGGGTGGCGCCGGTGGCCAGCAGCGCGGCGAACAGCCCCAGCGTGGTGAGGGCATACACCGCCAGATAAAACAGCGCACCCCCCTGCCCGGCCGGGTTGGCCGCCACCACGCCGGTGGCGATGAAGCCGACGTTGGCGATGGTGGAATAGGCCAACAGGCGCTTAAGATTGGTTTGCACGATGGCCATGGTGGCGCCTGCCAACATGGAGATGGCGGCCAGCATGGCCAGCGCCGGCTGCCAGGTGTGGGCCAGCGCCAGGAACGGCCCCATGGTGAGGCGGATGAGCAGGGCGAAGGCCGCTATTTTGGGCAGGGCGGCCATGATGGCGGTGATGGGGGTAGGGGCACCTTCGTAGACGTCCGGCGTCCACATATGAAACGGCACCATGGAGAGTTTGAACAGCGCGCCGAGCAGTGTGAGCACCAGCCCCACGGTGAGGATAGGTGCCGGAGCCGCCAGCGCGGTGGCCAGCGGCGCAAAGCTGGTGGTGCCGGTGGCGGCGTAAAGCAGCGAGATGCCGTAGAGCGTGAGGCCGGAGGCAAAGCCGCCGAGCACGAAGTATTTGAGCCCGGCCTCGGACGATTTGGCGTCATCGCGCGCCAGCGCGGCCATGATGTAGAGCGGGAAGGACATGAGTTCCAGCCCCATGTACAGCGTGAGCATATCTGACGCCACGATGAGCGTGAGCATGCCGAGGACGGAGAGCGCGAGGAGGATGAAGGATTCGGGTTTAGACGTGATTCGTGATTCGTTATTCGTTATTCGTGAAGGGAACAGCAAGGGCGTGGTGAGGGCGGCGAGAGCCAGGGTGAGCAGGCAGGCCA
This sequence comes from Pseudomonadota bacterium, assembly GCA_016125035.1. Taxonomy (GTDB): domain Bacteria; phylum Pseudomonadota; class Alphaproteobacteria; order UBA2136; family UBA6156; genus RFNJ01. Next base: position 30,024 of record WGMN01000005.1, on the reverse strand, counting down.
TGGCGGTGAACGGGCTTAAGCTGACCAGGTGCCCGCCACCGGCGGCAAACAGCATGCCGCTGCCGGGGTGGGTGAGCAGCGGGCAGGCCGCCAGCAGGAAGGCCAGCATGGTGAGCGTGCCGGTGAGGCGCGTGTTGTTGGTGAAAGCGCCGACCATTAAAAGCAGCAGGCAGGAGACCGCCAGCATGAGGATGGGAGCGAGGAGGAAGAGGGTGGGGAGGGTCATGAACCGTGATCCGTTATTCGTTATTCGTGATTCGTGGGGAGGGCCGTGCTGCTGGCCATTATGGCTGCGCCGCAAGGGGAGGTTATGGGACGCATCATGCGATGAGCTCCATGATCTGGGGAAATTCTCTGTAGCCGGATTCGGCGTTCAGGTGGCCGCCGCCGGGGATGACGATGGGCTCTACGCCGAGGTTGGCGGCAAGTTTTTGCGTGTGCGCGAGCGGGACGTAGGGGTCATCACTGCCATGCAGGATGGTGAGGGTTTTTGCGCCGGCTTTGACCTTGGCCCAGCTAAACGGGTGGGAGTAGAAGGTTTGGTTGAGCGCGTCGTATTCCGCATTGCCGATGGCGGTGCTGACCGGGCTGACCAGGATGGCCTGGTGGATGGGAGAACTTTTCATCTCCAGCACATGCATCACCAAAGTGGCGCCGAGGCTGTGGCCGATGAGGATGCTCTCGCCGCCAAACATCGGGGCCTGGTCACGCAGGGCGGCGCACCAGTTCTCTTTCGATTGGCCGTCGGGCGTGGGGAATTTGGGAACAAAGACCTGGTGCCCCTGCCCTTCCAGCTTGGCCTTCAGCCACGGGAACCAGTTGCCCTGCGGGCTGCCTTTGGTGCCGTGGAAGATGGTGATGTTCATTGTGCAGGGACCTCGGTGGCGGAGGTGATGGTGGTGGGGGAGACTTCCGGCCCCTGCCCTTCTTCGGGAAGGAGGGTTGCGGGTTGTGGGTTATGGGTTATGGGAGGGGTGGCGAGGATTTGCACCGGTTGGGCCCAGAGGTTCATCGCCAGGCTGGGCATGAGGCCGAGGATGGGAATGAGGGCGAGGAGCGGGATGAAGACCAGCCATTCGCGGAAGGACATATCCGGCAGGTGGGATTTGTGCTCTTCGACAAATGTGCTGGGGGTGCCGAACAGCATGCCGCGGTAGAGGTGCAGCATGTAGAGCGCGCCGAAGATGACGCCGGTGGTGGCGATGGCGGTGTAGACCGGGGCGCTGGGGAAGCTGCCGGCCAGGGCGAGGAACTCGCCGACAAAGCTGTTGGTGCCGGGGAGCGCGACGGCGGCCAGCGTGAGGAACATCACCGCGAAGGCGTAGGCGGGCATGATCTGCACCAGCCCGCCGAACTTGGCCAGTTCGCGCGTGTGCAGGCGGTCATAAATGACGCCGACGGCGAGGAACAGCCCGGCGCTGACGATGCCGTGGTTGAGCATGACGAGCAGGGCGCCGTGGAGGGATTCTGGCGTCATCGCGAAGATGCCGAGTGTGACCATGCCCATGTGCGACACGGAGGAATAGGCGATGAGCTTTTTCACGTCGGTTTGCACGTAGGCCACCAGTGCGGCGTAGACCACCGCGATGGCGGAGAGGGTGAAGATGAAGGGGGCGAAGGTGTGGGCAGCTTCGGGGAACATCGGCAGCGAGAAGCGCAGGAAGCCGTAGGCGCCCATCTTCAGCAGGATCCCGGCGAGGATGACCGAGCCTGCGGTGGGGGCCTGGACGTGGGCGTCTGGCAGCCAGGTGTGGAAAGGCCACATGGGGACCTTGACCGCAAACGCCGCGAAGAAGGCGAGGAAGAGGAGGCTTTGCGCGGCGATGGGGAAGTGCGTGGTGGACCATACCGGCAGGCTGAAGGTGCCGGTGTGGGTGAACATCCACAGGCCCGCGATGAGCATCAGCACCGAGCCCACGAAGGTGTAGAGGAAGAATTTGAGCGCGGCGTAGACCCGGTTCTCGCCCCCCCACAGGCCGATGATGAGGAACATGGGGATGAGCATGGCCTCCCAGAACAGATAGAACAGGATGAAATCCTGCGCGACGAAGACGCCGTTAACCGCCCCTTGGAGGGCGAGGAAGCTTGCGAAGAAGGCGTTGGGGCGGGCGTGATTCGTGATTCGTGATTCGTGATTCGTCTGGGCTGCGCCCAGGTTCCAGCTGGCGAGGATGCACAGCGGCGTGAGCAGGCAGTTGAGCGCGATGAGCGGCAGGGAGATGCCGTCGGCGCCGAGCGAGTAGAAGATGTTGAAGGCGGGGAGCCAGGGGTGGAGCTCCGCAAATTGCAGGCCGGGTTGCGCCGGGTTGAAGAAGAACAGCGTGGCCACGGCGACCTTGAGCGGGGCGAGGCTGAGCACCAGCGCCACCCATTTGGACACGCGCTGCGGCACGGCGAGTGTGATGACGGCGGCGAGCAGCGGCAGGAAAACCAGCAGGCTGAGGAAATAGGGCTGCCAGAAGGCGTAGTAGGTGGCGATGAAGGTGAGCATGTTAGTGGGGCGCTGGTTCGGTTGAGGTGACGGTGGTGGGGGTAACGATGCGGCTAAGGCGTTGCTGTTGCTCAAAACTTAAAGCCAGGATCTTGCCCAGGATGGTACTGGTGGGGTCGGTCTGGTAGGTTACGCCGGTGAGGAGTTTATCGATATCTGCGTTCAATTCGGCACTGACCACGGTGGACGAAACGCCGGCTTTCTTTACTTCATCGGCCTTGGACATGAAGTCGTAGGCTTTAAGTTGAGGGTGGGCACGGCACAGAGTGGCAAACTCATTGGCCAGGCGGGAAGCGTTGTTGGCGTTGGCAAGTTGAGTGTTAGCGATATCTCCCCCCGTGCGCAACAGCATATAACCGGCAAGGTAGGCCATGCCGGCCTTTACGCCCAGCTCTTCCTTGACATTGGGTTTTTTAACCTCTCTTGCAGGGTTTTCTTTCATTGACTCCAGCATTTGCACGTAGTCGCTGCAAGAGTACTTGAAGACCATCTGGTTGACGTTGCTGTAAATGAAATAACCGAATGCGGAAATACCGATGAGCGCCAACACCCCCAGGATAGCAAGCAGCCAGAGAAAGATTTTAAGCACGGTGCGCATTACAGGCTCCTCCACAGGATATAGCCGAGGCCGAGGACCAGGGCGGCGAGCATGGTGAAGCCGTAGTGGTAGACCAGGCCGGTTTGGGTGGTGCGCAGGCGTTGCCCGGCCGCCCAGGCGGCGGCGGCGGTGCCGTTGACGGTGCCGTCGATCAGCAGTTTATCACCCACCGAAGAGAGCAGGCGGGCGATGGCCGCGGTGGGGCGCACCCAGAGGAAGTTGTAGAACTCATCCACGTACCACTTATTAAGGCTGATGGCGTAGGCGAGGGTGAAGGTCTCTGCCGCCTGTTTGGCCTTGTTGCGGTGGACGGCGAAGAAGTGCCAGGCCAGGGCGATGCCCGCCACGCCCAGCAGCAGTGGTGCGTAGGCGGCGTACCACGGGATGTTCTCGGCCGCTTCCAGCGCGGTGTGGTGCTCATTGATGGTGATGGCGCCCTGCCACCAGGCGAGGTGGCCCATGGCGGAGAGCAGGTAGCCCGAAGCCAGCGCACCAAAACCGAGGACGGACATGGGGATGAGCATGGTGAGCGGGGACTCATGCGCGTGTTCGAAGGTGTGGTGGCCGTGCTTGGAGTCGTCTTGAAACTTGCCGTTAAACGCCATGAAGATGATGCGGAAGCCGTAGACCGCAGTGAGGAACGCCGCCGCCGTGCCCAGCAGATAGAGCGGCACCCCCGCCCCGTTTGGCGCCATGTAGGCGGATTCCAGGATGAGGTCTTTGGAGAAGAAGCCGGCGAAGGGCGGGATGCCCGCCAGTGCCAGCGAGCCGACCCACATGAGGCCGTAGGTGATGGGCAGGGCTTTGCGCAGGGCGCCCATTTTGAAGATATCCTGCTCGTGGTGCATGCCGTGGATGACCGAGCCGGCGCCGAGGAACAGCAGCCCTTTGAAGAAGGCGTGGGTGGTGAGGTGGAACATTGCCGCCGGGTAAGCGGAGACGCCGATGGCGAAGAACATATAGCCCAGTTGCGAGCAGGTGGAGTAGGCGATGACGCGTTTGATATCGCGCTGGGTGAGGCCCACGGTGGCGGCGAAGATGGCGGTGATGGCCCCCACCCAGCCGACCAGGTGCAGGACGGCGGGGGTGGCTTCATACAAGGGGCTGAGGCGGCAGAGCAAGAACACCCCGGCGGTGACCATGGTTGCCGCGTGGATGAGCGCGGAGACGGGCGTGGGGCCTTCCATCGCATCTGGCAGCCAGGTGTGCAGGCCGAACTGCGCGGATTTGCCCATGGCGCCCACGAAGATGAGGAGGGCGATGAGGTTGAGATCGTGATTCGTTATTCGTGATTCGTTATTCGTGATGGCTTGCGCCAGTTGGCCGAAGATGTCGGCGTAGGTGAGGGAGTTGAAGGTGTGCAGGAGGAGGAAGAGGCCGACCAGCATGGCGGCGTCGGCCACCCGGTTGACGATGAAGGCCTTGATGGCGGCGGCGTTGGCCGTGGCCTTGTGGTGCCAGAAGCCGATGAGCAGGTAGGAGCACACGCCCACCCCTTCCCAGCCCAGGAACATCTGCACCAGGTTGGTGGCGGTGACGAGCAGCAGCATGGCCAGGGTGAAGGCCGAGAGGTAGATGAAGAAGCGGCGGCGGGAAGGGTCATCATGCATATAGCCCACCGAATAGACGTGCACGCAGGCGGAGACGGTGGTGACCACGATGAGCATGGTGGCGGAGAGTTTATCGATGAGCGCGCCGAAACTGACCTGCCAGGTGGGGAGGGCCAGCCAGGTGAACCATTCGAGAGAGAAAGGTTGTAGGTTGTAGGTTGTAGGTTGTAGGGAAAGGAAGATGGTCCAGGCGCCTGCGGCGGCGGCGAGGACGCTGCCGGTGGTGAAGAGCATGGCGATGTGGTGCGGCAGGCTGGGTTTGGTGAACGGCAGCGCGCGCTGGAAGGGGATGAGGTAGGTGAGCGCGGCGGCCAGCGCGCCGAGGCCCGGGAGGAGGATGGTGAGGGTGGCGAGGTTTTCCATCAATTGCTCCTGCTAAAAAGGGTGGTTTCAAATTGTAGGTTCGGCCCGCCGATGCCAAGGGCGAGATGGCAAGAATGTAAAGGCAGGCGGTGTGTGACCTCTGAAATTTCAATACTCATTTTACCGGGCATAGGCACATAGCCCAAGGTGTAATGCGGAAAATACCCGGCGCCGGTTTTATTGATAAGCTCTCGATTTTCAATCATTTCCCAGGCTTTTGATTGGAACGAGATAAGCTCTTCCGTCAGCCTGAGCGCCAGGCCAAAATAGATGGCTGAGCCATCGCTCATGGCCTCGGTATAGAAGCGTAAGCCCGTCACTTGAGGTGGCTGGGGCAGAGTTGTGAACTTTTCCCACAAATTTTCAGCTTTGGTTTCATCTTCTTCAAACTGCAAAAGGCTGTTGTGAGGCAGGCTGTTATAACCAAGGACGTAACCTTTGTGTGGGCCGCAAAGTTTTTGCGAAAGCACTTCCAGCTTTTGGGCCACAGACTCTTCCGGCAGCAGGGCAAGGATGAATTTTTTGCGCGCCATCGGTTAGTCTTTCATCAGGCCGGCGGCGTCGATCTCCACCGTGCCTTTGTTGCGGAAGAAAAGCGTGACGATGGCAAGGCCAATGGCGAGCTCCGCCGCCGCGACGGTGAGGATGAAGAAGCTGAAGATCTGGCCGGTGAGGTCTACCCGGAAATGCGAGGCGCCGACGAGGTTGATGTTGACCGAGAGCAGGATGAGCTCCAGGCACATGAGGATGGTGATGATGTTGCGGCGGTTGAGCACGATGCCCGCCAGGCCCATGGCCAAGAGGACGGCGGAGAGGGTGAGGACGTGGGTGAGGGTTAATGTGAAGAACATGGGATGTGTGTGGTTCGTTATTCGTTATTCGTGATTCGTGATTCGTGAAGGTGTTGCATGGCTTTAGGCTTTGACCTTTTTGGCGACGGATTTGGGGTTCCAGTGTTTGGCGGTGGCGCCGGCGCCGGTTTTGGGGCGGGTGAGCACCATGGCATCCTCACGTTTGCGCAGCACTTGCGCGGTGACGTTCTGGCGTTTGACATCATTGCGCGGGCGGTGGGTGAGCACGATGGCGCCGACCATGGCGGTGAGCAGAATGAAGCCAGCGATTTGGAACGGCAGCGCGTAGGTGGTGAAGAGGACCTGGCCCAGCGCCACCACGTTTTGCGGCTGCGGCCCCTGCCCCACCACGACCACCGGGGTGAGTTGCGCCGGGCTGTGGGCGGCGGCGAGAATGAGCTCGGCCGCCAGCAGGGCCACCACCAGCAGGCCTGCGGGCAGGTAAGGGGCAAAGCCCTCTTTGAGTTTGATGTAGTCGATGTCGATGGTCATCAGCACAAACAGGAACATCACCGCGATGGCGCCGACGTAGACCATGATGGTGAGCAGGCCGAGGAACTCCGCCCCGAAAAGGATGAACAGGCCCGCTGCGTTGAGGAAGGTGAGGATCATGCCCATGACGCCCACCATGGGGTTGCGCGCGGCGATGACCAGCGTGGCGCCAAGCAGGATGCCGGCACTGAAGGCGAGGAAGAGGAGGTCGGGGATCATGAGAGGTAGGGCGGTTTCTTATTTTGTTTCAGAAGGTTTACATTGGATGGAAAGAGAGGGGAAGGCAGTTCATCCCACTTGAACCATTGGTAATCCTTGTATTTTTCAGGCTCGCGGTTGATGAAGTTGGCCGTTTTGCTCCGGCTTTGCATATGGATGGTGATGTAATGCTTACCACTTTCTGGAAAAATATCGTTGGTAAGGGCAAAAAACTCCACGTCCTCAATGTGCAGCCCAGCCTCCTCCATGGCTTCACGTCGGGCGCAATCCTCCCAGGATTCATTCATTTCAAGATGGCCCCCGGGGGGAGCCCAGGTGCCGCCCCCGTGGGGTTTAGTGCGATAGTTCATCAGGACTTTGCCATCATGGATAATCCATGCAGCGACGCCAACACGGGGAAATTGCTCAGTCATGGATGAATTGCTCCATTTGCGCGGGCTGGAAGCTTGGGCCTTTGAGGAGTTTGCCGCCTTGCGGGTTCTCCGATTTGGTCATGTTGGAGCGGTGGACTTCTTCGAAGGCGGCGTCGGCGTCCACGCCCATCAGCTCTAGTGTGCCGTAGGTGATGTAGAGGATATCCACCAGCTCTTTGACCAGGTGGGCGCGGGCGGGGGCCAAGGTTTGCGGGGTGGCGGATTTGACTTCGGCCACGGCCTCAGCGGTTTCGCGCACTTCTTCTTGAATAAAGGCGAGGCGTTGGGCCAGGAGGTCTTTGTACAAGGATACGTCGGCATCGAACCGGGATTGGAATTGCTGGATCTTTTGGAAGTTGGTGGTCATCGCTGCCATTCCTTGATATCGGGCGAGAAATCCAGTTGGTAGTCTGGAATACCGAGGCTGGTGCCATGCTTGGTGGCGGCTTGATATTGCTCGGGGTAAGCACGTTCGATGCGGAACACTTTATCGCTAAAGATGACGTAGTGGAGCTCGTTATCCTTAAAGTCGGCATACCAGTTACCTTGCTTATCAAGCGCGTGGCTGATCTTTTCGGCCACCTCGGCAGCCTGTTCCGGTGGAATGGCCACGGTATGCATGGTCCACTGTTGAATCCACGGCGTTTGGTGGGCGGCAGTCACCGGTTCCACCTCGGTGGATTCCACGGCTAAGCCCGCCAGCACGCTTTTGTCGTGCAAACTTTCTTCGATGAGGATGCCGCGCAGTATCATCGGTAGGGGGCGTCCCTTTTCAGGCGTTCGGCCAGGGTGGGCTCCAGCTTGTCGCCGTTTTGCAGGAGTTTTTCCTTGCTGTAGACCAGGTTTTTGCGGTTCTCGCGGGCGAATTCCATGTTGGGGCCTTCGACGATGGCATCCACCGGGCAGGCCTCTTCGCACAGGCCGCAGTAGATGCATTTGACCATGTCGATATCGTAGCGCGTGGTGCGGCGGGAGCCGTCTTGCCGGGGTTCGGCCTCGATGGTGATGGCCTGGGCCGGGCACACGGCTTCGCATAATTTGCAGGCGATGCAGCGTTCCTCACCGTTCGGGTAGCGGCGCAGCGCGTGCTCGCCGCGGAAGCGTGGGGAGATCGGCGTGGCCTCGAACGGGTAGAGGATGGTGAACTTTTTGGCGAAGAGCTGGCGCAGCGTGATGGTGAAGCCGGAGAGCATGTCCAGCAGGAGGAATTGGCGGAGGGCGGAAAGGATGTTCATGTTATTGCGCGGCGTTGTCCCGGACGATTTGGCCGTTTTGTTGGTAGATGTAGAACGCTTGCGGTATAGCACCCGGAGCCGCCGGTTGCATCTCTATTTTCAGCTGCGTCTGGCCGTTGCGCGGCAGGCTTTGCCATTTTTGCACGGCGGTATCCATGACCTTGTTCCAGCCCGTGGGCGAAGAGACAAACACCACCAGCCGCGAACCCGCCGGGGTGGCCCACAGCGTGGGCGATGTGGGACAGCTGAGCGATTTGTAGTCTACTACGATATCTGGCGTGCCGTCGGCATTGAGGTCTGGCCGGGTGATGAAGTTGGGCTCGATTTGCATGTTGCCTTTATCGGCATGGGTGCAGGCGTCGCGCGCCTGTTGCAGAAGCTCTGGCACCGGAGAGGCGGAAGTGGCGGCGGTGGCGGCGTGGGCCAGGGCGGGAAGCAACAGCGCGGGGAGGAAGGCGAGCGGCTTCATGCGGCCTGCCCTAAGCTGACGGGGTTTGCTTCGGAGGATTGGTCGAGCGCTTTTACGTCGGCAGGCGCTGGCGGCTGAACCCCATTTTCAGAATGAAGTTTGACGCAGGTGGCGGTGATGATGAGCCAGATGAGCGAGAGCGGGAGGAAGATCTTCCAGCCCAGGCGCATGAGTTGGTCATAGCGGTAGCGGGGGAAGGTGCCGCGCACCCAGATCATGAAAAAGAGGATGGCCAGCACCTTGAGCGCGAACCACAGGATGCCCGGCACCCAGGTGAAGGGCGCGACGTTAAGGGGCGGCAGCCAGCCGCCGAGGAACAGCAGCGTGGTGAAGGCCGACATGGTGATCATGGCGATGTATTCGCCGAGGAAGAACAATGCGAAGCCCATGGCGGAGTATTCCGTGTTGTAGCCGGCGACGAGTTCGGCTTCCGCCTCCGGCAGATCGAACGGGTGGCGGTTGGTTTCCGCCAGGATGGAGACCAGGAACATGACGAAGGCCGGGAAGGCCGGGATGAAGAACCACAGGCCCTGTTGGGCGTGGACGATGTCGGTGAGGTTCATGGAGCCGGAGAGCAGGATGACGCTGAGGATGATGAGGCCCATGGAGACCTCGTAAGACACCATTTGCGCGCCGGAGCGCACCGCGCCGAGGAACGGGTACTTGGAGTTGGAGGCCCAGCCCGCCATGAGGATGCCGTAGACGCCCAGGCTGCTGATGGCCAGCAGGTAGAGCACGCCGAGGTTGATGTTGGCCAGCACCCAAACGCCCTGGGACGTTTCGCTCATGGGGATGACCGCCCAGGCGATGAGGGCGGGGACGAAGATGAGGATGGGGGCCAGCAGGTACATGAATTTGCTCGACGCATCTGGCAAAAAGGGTTCCTTGAACATCAGCTTGATGGCATCCGCAAACGGTTGCAGCAGGCCGAAGGGGCCGACGTACATGGGGCCGTGGCGCAGGTGCATCCAGCCCAGAATTTTACGCTCGAACCAGGTGAGCATGGCCATGCCGATGAGCACCGGGACGGCGATGAGGAGGATGAAGAGCACCGTGATGAACAGGTACCAGAGGTTGTCGGGGGTGAGGATGTTGGTGAGGTAGAGGTTAAGCATGGGTTTTGGGCCTTATGGCGTAGAAGCCGCCGGTTTTTTTGCCGCTGGTGGCGCATTTGACGAGGAAGTTGATATCGATTTTAAACTCTGCTTTTCCGGTGGGTTGGCCTTGGTAAAGCCCTCCGTTATCGTGAGCCGTTACGGTTTTGGCATCAAACATGTCGTAGACCAGAATGAAGTGCCCGCCGTAGCCCTCACGCCGGTTAAGGGCCCGGCCGTTAACCCAATGGATTATAAGGTAGCCTTTTTTGAGGTAGTCCTTAATGTCTTTGGCGGTGGAGTTGCGGTAATGCAATTCTGCGCGGCCTTCTTTCTCGGCCTTGAGGAGGGCTTGAGAGGCCTGCACCTCTTGGGGGATGTTGGTTGTGCGAAGGAGGTATTCGTAAGACTCTGGCGTAGAGCCAACCTTGAGGTAACTTTTTGGGTTAGCGATAAATTTATGCGGTTCAAAGTTTTCGATACAAACGGTTTCGTAGCCTTTTTTGCTCAGCGCGGCGAGGAACGTCATGTGCCATGTGCCATGAGGGGTTTTTCCGGAGAGTTTATCCAGCGCGGCCCAGGTCCACTTCTTCTTCGGGTTGAAGTACTCCAATGCCGAGCGTAGGGAGCATTGCAGGCAGTGGGTGTCATCAAAGTTGTGAAAATAAGGCGGGATGCGGTTAGGCATGGGCGGCCCCCCTGCCCTTGGGTTTGGCGGGTTTGGTGGGCAAGGGCATGGGGGCGCCCGGTTGGGGGCCGAGGTTGGCGCTGCCGGATTCCGCCTGGATGGCGTGCATGGTTTGCGATTGTTTGAGGTACTCGTTGCGCAGGTAGTACTTTTCAACCGGGGCGGTGAAGGGTTTGGTTGAAAGGCGGAATTCGGAATTCGGAATTCGGAATTCGGGCCGCTGCGCGGCGGTGATTTGGCCCAGGTTGGCGGGGGCGAAGGCGGGGTTGGCCTGGGCGATGAGGGTGCGCAGCTGGGAGAGCGTGTTGAAGGGCAAGGGGTTACCGAGTTCTGCCGACAGGGCGCGGTAAATTTTCCAGTCTTCCTTGGCGTTGAGCGGGGGGAGCGTAGCCTGGTCGGCGCCGAGCAGGCGGCCTTCGCCGTTCATGTAGAGGCCGGATTTTTCTGCCCAGGCTGCGGTGGGGAGGACGACATCTGCCGCTTTGGCCAGCGGCGTGTTGTGCGTACCGAGGTAGATGAGCGTGCCTTTGCCGGATTTGACGTCCATGGCGGAGGCGGTGTCTTCACCGTGGATGAAGAGGGTTTTGAGCTGGCCTTTTTGCCAGGCGGCGAGGATGCCGGAGGTGCCGTTGCCCTTGCCCTGCGGCAGGGCGCCGATGCTGTGGGTGGTGGTGCGGCCGGTGGTATCCGCCAAAATGTTAACGGTGCCGAGTTTGGCGGCGGCGGCGAGGATGGCGCTTGCATCCGGGCGTTGCAGGACGCTTTGGCTGATGAGGATTTGCAGGGCGGCGTGGGCTTTGAAGGTGGTGGCGTGTTGCGTAAGGGCTTCCGGTGTTTCCCCCAGGTGGGTGTGGGGGTAGGCGAGGTTCATTTGCGTGCCGATGGCGTAGACCGGCATGCGGCGCTTCAAGGCCGCGCGGCGCAGGCGGATGTTGAGAAGCGGGGCTTCCAGGCGCGGGTTGCAGCCGATGAGCAGGACGGCTTCGGCGGTGTCGAAACTTTTCAGCGGGGTGGTGAGGAAGGCGGAATTCGGGAGCGTCCCTGCGGGACGCGAATCGAGGTTTTGGGTGCCGAGGGTTTGGGTGAGGAAGGCTTTGAAGGCGTAGGCGTCTTCCGCCGATTGAAGGTTGCCCATGAGGCCCGCGGTGGTGGCGGGGGTGCTGGATTTGAGGGCTTTTTTGATGGCCTCGAACGCTTGGGGCCAGGTGGCCGGTTTGCCGCCGATGAGCGGGGTGGTGAGGCGGTTGGTGGAGAGCGCATCGTAGGAGAAGCGGGCGGCGTCGGTGAGCCATTCCTCATTGATCTCGTCGCATTCTTCCGGCAGGACGCGCATGACCTGGCCGGCGCGGGTGTCGACCGTGACGGGGGTGCCGACGGCGTCGAGGAGATCGACGCTGGAGGTGCGCTTGAGCTCCCACGGGCGGGCGGTGAAGGCGTAGGGAGCGGAGGTGAGTGCGCCGACGGGGCAGAGGTCGATCATGTTGCCGGCGAGTTCGCTTTGCAGCGCCTGTTCCACATAGGTGCCGATTTGCATGTTTTCGCCGCGGCCGGTGGCCCCGAATTCCTCCACCCCGGCGAGTTCCGTGGCGAAGCGCACGCAGCGGGTGCAGTGGATGCAGCGGGTCATCACCGTTTTGATTTTGTGGCCGATGTCTTTGTCGTCCACCGCGCGTTTGAACTCGTGGAAGTGCGACCTATCCGACCCGTAGGCCACGGCCTGGTCTTGCAGCGCGCATTCGCCGCCCTGGTCGCAGATGGGGCAATCCAGCGGGTGGTTGATGAGGAGCAGCTCCATGGTGCCTTTGCGGGCCTCGGCGGTGAGTTTGCTGTCGGTGCGGATTTTCATGCCCTCTGCCGCCGGCCAGTGGCACGAGGCGATGGGTTTGGGCATGCCCTCGATCTCCACCAGGCACATGCGGCAGTTACCCGCGATAGAAAGCCTGTCGTGGTAGCAGAAGTGCGGGATTTCCTTGGCCGCCAGCGTGCAGGCCTGCATGACCGTGCTGCCTTTTTTGACGTGGAGGAGGATGCCATCGACGAAGACGTTGAGCATGCCTTCCGGCGCCGGGGGCAGCGGCGGCTGGGCCTGGGCGGGGGTGGGGGACGCGGGCGCGGGCGCCGCGGTGTTGGCTTTGGCGGCGGGTTGCTGGGTTGGGTTGGTGGGGTTGGACATGGCTAGACCTCGATGACGCAGAATTGGGCCTCGGCCAGCATGAGGATGGGGCGCGGGCGGTTGGTGTAGTCTTGCTGGGTGGGAAACTCATCATCTTTGCCGAGGTGCACCACCGTGCCGTAGGGGATGATGCCAAACCCTTGGCCGCGAGGGGAGACATCGCCCACATACTCGCGCCCGAGCATCATCATGCCCGCAGAGGAGCCGACAATGATTTTATCCGGTGTTTGCAGCCAGTTTTTGGCTTGTGGCCACTGGGCCATTGTTTCCATGAGCTTTTCGGCAATTCCACCTGTAAAATAGACAACGCGCGCCTGGGCGAACTGTTGAGGAAACTCTTCCACCGTTGCGTGAAGGCAGGTGACGGGACGGCCCGCGATTTTTTGCAATTTTGAGGCAAACTCTTGAAAAACCTTGGCGGTCTCACCACTTTCGCGGGCGAACGTGACGATAAGACACGTCTCATCTGGGCCGATTTTACCCGCAATAAACTTAAAGAAATCATCATTGCTGGGAACGTCGAGGCGAGGACGGCCGCCGTGAAGGATGTAGGTGGTCATGCGGCCTCCTTCACAGCCGCGATAAGGGCGACTTCCACGTGCCATGCCGGGTTGATGAAACGGGATTCGATGCAGGCGCGGGCGGGCATTTTGTCGGCGCCGAGCCATTTCATCCAAGCCTCGTTAAATTGGGGCCCGGTGGAAATATCGGTGAGCCAGATGGTTGCGGAGAGGATGTGGTCTTTATCACTGCCTACTTTTTCAAGAATGGTATCCAGCGCTTGGAAAATATCGGCACATTGTTCGGCAATGGGGGCACCGGGTTTGTTAAAGGCGACCTGTCCTTGGGTATAAACCGTGCCGTTATGAACAGTGGCGCTGCTGAGGAAGGGGGCAGTACTGGGAAAACGCGTAATCATGCGGCTTCGCCTTTGTTGAGGCGGGATTCGAGGAGGTTGCGGAAGTGTTTCAGGGTTCCTTGCACCGGCCACATGGCGCCGTCGGCGAAGGCGCAGATGGTGCGGCCTTCTATTTTTTTGGTCAGGGCGTAGAGCTGGTCGAGTTCGGCGGGAGTGCCTTCGCCTGCGGAGAGGCGTTCCATCAGGCGGTGGACCCAGCCCACGCCTTCCCGGCACGGCGTGCATTGGCCGCAGCTCTCGTGGTGGTAGAAGTGGCTGATGCGGGTCATGACGCGCAGGAGATCGATCTGTTTGTTCATCACCACGATGGCGGCGGTGCCCAGGCCGGTGCCTTCCGCCTTGAGCGCGTCGAAGTCCATGAGGACGCGGGCGGATTGCTCGGCATTGAGCATGGGGGTGGAGGAGCCGCCGGGGATGATGGCTTGCAGGTTGGACCAGCCGCCGGTGACGCCGCCGGCGTATTCCTCGATCAGTTCGCGGAGCGGGATGGACATGGGGGCTTCTACGTTAATGGGGTTCTTCACGCTGCCAGAGATGGAGAAAATTTTGGTGCCGGAGTTGCCCGGGCGGCCCCAGCGGGTGAACCATTCCAGCGGGTTTTTGAGGATGGGGGGGACCTGGGCGATGGTCTCTACATTATTAATGGTGGTGGGGCAGCCGTAGAGGCCGAACCCGGCGGGGAACGGCGGTTTGAGGCGCGGCTGGCCTTTTTTGCCTTCCAGCGATTCCAGGAGCGCGGTTTCCTCACCGCAGATGTAGGCGCCGGCGCCGAGGTGCACGTGGACGTCGACATCCACGCCGGTGCCGAGGATGTTCTTACCGAGAAAGCCCGCTTTGTAGGCTTCCTGGATGGCCTGGTTGAGGCGCGAGGACTCGTCGTAGTACTCGCCGCGGACATAGATGTAGCCGACCTTGGCGTTGAGGCAATAGCAGCCGACGATCATGCCTTCCACCAGGGTGTGAGGGTCAAACCGCAGGATATCTCTATCTTTGCAGGTGCCGGGCTCGCCCTCATCCGCGTTGCAGACCAGGTAGCTGGGTTTGGTGAGGGGCTTATCCGGCGCGGGTTGGGGCATGAAGGACCACTTCATGCCGGTGGGGAAGCCTGCCCCTCCCCTGCCCCGCAGGCTGGATTGCTTGAGCTTTTCAATGTGGTCCTTCGGGGCGGTTTGCAGGAGGGCTTTAAGGCCTTCATACCCGCCGCGTTTTTGGTAGCCTTTGATACCCCAATCGCCCGCGCCTGCGAGGTTGGGAAAGCACATATCTTGGGGTTGGAGGCGGGGGAGCGACATGGGTTGTGGGTTATGGGTTATGGGTTATGGGTTGTGGGAGTTGCGGTTGGGGTTTGAAGCGGATGTAGTCGGAATCGGTTTGCGGCAGGCAGTAGAAGGTGGCCTGATAGTATTTGTTGCCGTCGGTATCTGGCCCGGCGTCTTCGTTGAGCAGTTGCAGGAAGTTGTTGTTTTTGGCGCAGTGCGCGTTGGCGGCAGAAAGCGCGTACTCTTTAGCCTGGCTGAGGCTGGGCGAGAGGGCGCGGACGGTGAAGCTATCCTTGCCGATGGGTTGGATGGAGGCATGGCCGCCGAAGGTGGAGCAGGATGCCAGGGCGAGGAAACAAAGGGCAAGGGCGGCGCGCATTACTTGGCGTACTTTCCGTGAGAGATGGGATCGACTTCGGCCGGGGGGGTGTCGGCGAATTTGTCGGCTTCGCCTTTTTCACGCAGGGATTTGAGGATCTCGCGGGTTTTTTTGGCATCCAGGTTGGTGAAGTAGTGGATGCCGCCAGTGCTGTGGGTGACCTGCATCATGGGCGCGGCGACGCAGGCGCCGAGGCATTCCACCTCGGTGAAGGTGAACTCGCCATCTGCGGTGGTTTGGCCGGAGGAGGTGAGGCCGGTGGTGGCTTTGACCTCCTTGACGATCTCATCGGACCCGCGGATGAGGCAGGCGCAGTTGGTGCACACCTGGATGTGGTGCTTGCCCAAGGGTTGGAGGTTGAACATCGTATAAAAGGACGCGACCTCGTACACGCGGATGTAGGGGAGGCCGAGCGTATCCGCCACCAGTTGCATGGCATCGACCGACAGCCAGCCGCCGAATTCTCTCTGTGCCAGGTGGAGGAGCGGGATGAGCGCGGAGCGCGAGCGCTCGGCCGGGTAGCGCGCGAGAAGGCTGGTTATGGCGCTTTGCGCGGATTTGCTCCACGACAGGTTGAGCCCGAGTGAATGCGGGGTTTGCCCGGTGGATTGCTGCGCGTTTATTCTTATGGTTGGCATGGCGTGGGTTTACCCCTTCAGGCGGTGAAGTTCAACCCGCCCCCAGGCAAATGTTTGCTTTTTAAGCACGCTCTGCCAGGCGAGATAGGGCACCAGCGCCAGGAAGTAAAACAAGCCCACGGCAATGGCCGCCACACCAATGACCCAGCCGACAAAGGGAAAGCTGAGGCTGATGACGCTGACGCACGCCGCCACCGCGCCGGCCAGCAACAGGCCCGCGATGAAAAAGGCAATGCGGCGCCAGGTGTAGCTGAACCACAAGCCAAAAGCCTGATAGGCGCGGTGGTGATGCGGGTGGGCAAGCATGAGGCTGTAGCCGCCCATGAGGCGCGGCACGCGGGTGAGCCAGGCCATGGTGAACACCCCCAGCGCCAGGCTGATGACGATGTTGGCGGCGCCGAGCGCCACGCCAACCGATTCTCCCGAAAAGTGGCTGCCGGCGCCGAGGAACAGGCCCTCGGTGACGCCGGAGAGCAGGCCCCAGGCCAGCAACATGAGCCACAGGCGCCAGATGTAGGCCCAAGTGACCGCCGCGACACCCGCCACCGGGAAAGGGTGGGTGTGGCGCACGCGGGTGAAGGCTGGCGCATGCGGCGCGGTGATGCGCGGGGTGAAGGTGACGGGCGCGGGCTTGAAGGACGTGGCCGCGGCAGGCTTGGACTGGGTTGCAGGTTTGCGGGCGGCTTTTTTGGGGGCCGGTTTGGCCTTGGCCTTAACGGCTTTTTTGGCAGCGGGTTTTTTGGCGGGCTTTTTGGGTGGCATCGTTACATCCTTACCATTGGGCAAACCATTGTTGTGTCAGACGCAGCAGTTCATCACAGGTTTGGCCATTATCAAAGCAATGTGAGGCGCCTTTGACCACATCGCTGCGGTTTTGGGGATGGCCGAAGCTGTGGAAGCTGAGCGGGCGTTTGACGTAATACCCCTCCCCCGCAAAAACCACTTGCACCGGGGCGTTGAAGTTTTTGGAGAGGTTGATGCACCAGGCCTCGTCCATTTTCTCATCCTGGCGGTGCATCTCCTCGCCAACAAGAACGGTGACGCCCCAGGTGTCGGCGTAGTATTTGCCTATCTTTTGAGAGTTTTTGGGGAATGCGTGCATGGCGGCGGCGTAGTCGAACGAAGGGTCCCACAGGGAGGCGGCGGTGATGCCGGGGGGATTGGCCAGCATGACGGTGGGGCCGCCGTAGCTGTGGCCGGTGAGGAAGGTTTTTTGGTAACTTTTGGCGAAGGCTTTGAGCACCGTGTTGAGATCGTCGGCGTGGGTTTGCAGGGTGCAATCCACCATGCTGCGCGCGCCCTCTTCGCCGTCATACAGGTTGAAGCGGAAGACGTCATAGCCTTCTTCAGGGAAGGCATCGGCCGCGCGCTTGAAGATATAATCGCCCATGGTGCTGGTGCGGCCGTGGACGATGAAGATGGCTTTGGTGTTGCCGGGTGCGGTGCTTTTGGTGCCGTAGATGGTGGCGCCATCCGCCGTGGGGAGGGTGAAGGGGGCTTCGGTAACGGGCATGGTTAGAGCCGTTTTTCAAAGAAGATGCGGCTGTGCGGGCCGTAGACGTTTTTGATTTCGCCGCAGCAGGTGAAGCCATGTTTGCGGTAGAATTGCGGCGACTGGAAGGAGAACGTGCTGAGGTAAATGCCCTTCATGCCTTTGCTGCGGGCGTAGGCTTCCACCTCGGCCAGGATGGCGCTACCGACACCGGCGTTGCGTTCTTCCACATAGAACAGTTCCAATTTCACCCAGCCGGCAAACAAGCTTAACGTAACGCCGCCGAGGAAATTGCCCGCATCGTCTTCGGCAAGAATCCGCATGGGTGGGCTATCTTCACCGCCTGGGGCGCCCTGAGCGGCGTTATAGGCACTCAACCCGCTTTTAATACGCGCGACGCGTGGGTCGTCGGCTGGGGCGTGGATGACCCTCAACGGTCGATGTCTCCGAAGACGATGTCCTGGGTGCCGATGAGGGTGGTGACGTCGGCCAGGAGGTGGCCTTTGGCCATGAAATCCAGCCCTTGCAGGTGGGCATAGCCGGGGGAGCGGATGTAGGCGCGCCAGGCTTTGGGGCCGCCGGAGGAGACAAGGTAGACCGACATTTCGCCTTTGGGGGACTCGATGCTGGCGTAGGCCTCGCCCTCGGGCAGGTGGAAGCCCTCGGTGAAGTATTTGAAGTGGTGGATGAGGGCTTCCATGCTGTCTTTCATCTCGTTGCGCGTGGGCGGCGAGATCTTGAAGTTCTGGATCTTGCAGGGCTGGCCCTTGAGTGTGGTTTCCAGCTGGTTGAGGCATTGCTCGATGAGGTGGCAGGACTGGCGCATTTCTTCCATGCGGCACAGATAGCGGTCGTAGCTGTCGCCGTTTTTGCCCACCGGCACGTCGAATTCCAGTTCGCTGTAGCATTCATACGGTTGGGATTTGCGGAGGTCCCAGCCGATGCCGGAACCGCGCAGCATGGGGCCGGAGAAGGCCCATTGCTGGGCGTCATCCGGCGAGACCACGCCGATGCCGACGGTGCGTTGCTTCCAGATGCGGTTCTCATCCAGCAGGCCTTCGAGCATCGGCAGGATCTTATCGCGGAAGTTGAGGTTCCAGCGGCGGATCTTGGAGAGCAGTTCGGGCGGGACATCGCGGTTGACGCCGCCGGGGCGGAAGTAATTGGCGTGCATGCGGGCACCGGATACTTCCTCATAAAAATCAAACGTATATTCGCGCTCTTTAAAGGCGTAGAGCATCACCGCCATGGCGCCGATATCCAGCGCGTGGCAGCCGACCCAGAGCAGGTGGTTGGCGATGCGGGTGACCTCGGAGAACAAAACGCGGATGTATTGCGCGCGCTTGGGCATGCCGATGCCGAGCAGCTTCTCGATGGCCAGGCACCAGACGTGCTCCTGGCACATCATGCTTACATAATCCAGGCGGTCAAAGTATGGCAGCGCCTGGATATAGGTTTTGTTCTCGATGAGTTTCTCGGTGCCGCGGTGGAGCAGGCCGATGTGGGGATCGGCGCGGGTAATGGTTTCGCCATCCATCTCCAGCACCAGGCGCAGCACGCCGTGGGCGGAGGGGTGTTGCGGGCCGAAATTGAGGGTAAAGGGTTGCTCGGCGGTGGGTTGGGAGAGAGTGACTTGTTGGGTGCTCATGAAAACCAGCCGCCTTTTTTCTCTTCGTCTTTTTTACCGTGGAAGTATTCTTCCGCCATTTTCTTCTCGGCCTCTTCTTGTTCCTGGCGCTCCTGCGCCTTGCGTTCCTGGCGCTCTTTGTATTTGCGCATCAGCCATTCCGCCGCCATGCGGTTGGCTTCCGCGCTATTGTCTTTATCGCTGCTGAACAGACCCATTATTTGAATTCCTCGGCGTTGAAGGGTTTATCTTCTTCCGCCAGAGGGGCGTTGCCTGTCATGCCTTCCCATTCCGAGATTCTGTCAAAATGGCGGAACTCCTGCGGTAAATCCACCGGTTTGTAGGCGACGCGTTTTTGCTCGGCGTCGTAGTAGACCTCTACATGGCCCTCCAGCGGGAAATCCTTGCGCAGCGGGAAGCCGACGAAGTCGTAATCCGTCAGCAGGCGGCGGAGGTCGGGGTGGCCGCTGAACACGATGCCGAACATGTCGTAAGTCTCGCGCTCATACCAGCCCGCCGAGGCGAAGAGTTTGGTGGCGGTGGGGACCGTCTCGCCTTCCCGCACCAAAAGTTTGACGCGGATGCGCTGGTTGAGGCTGAGGCTGAGCAGGTGATAGACCACGGCAAAGCGTGTGGGCTGCGCGGTGGGGTAACCCAAGTAATCCACCCCGCAAATGGACATGAGCTGCGAGAACTCGCAGGTGACCTCGGTTTTAAGGAACAACAACAGATCTGGCCCCAGCGGCGCAGCGGTGGTAACGGTGAGCTCGCGGTGCGAGAGCTGGGTGGTGAGCTTGCCGGCGAAGCGCTTTTCCAGCGTGGTTTGCAGCTTGGTAAGGGCTTCCAGGTTGACCTGGGTGTCTTGGTGCGGAGTGGTGGTCATGATTTTTTCCCTGTGGAGATGGAAAGTGAGGCCGTGCCGTCCCTGCCCCTTGTCCCGGACAGCGGCTGGGTACCCCGAAAAATGTAAGGACATTTTTCGACCCAGCCAGCTTCCGGGATGACACCGTGCGTTTTCACCCGATGTGCATTTCATCTTTGCTGTAGGGGCGGGTGTCGCCCGGGGCGTAGGCGTAGGGGGCTTCCTCCGGGCGGCGGATGAAGACGGGTTGGCGTTTAATTTTCTTTTGCAGTTGCAGGATGCCGTAGACCAGCGCCTCTGCCGTGGGCGGGCAGCCGGGGACGTAGATATCCACCGGAATGATGCGATCACACCCGCGCACCACCGCGTAGGAGTAGTGATAATAGCCGCCGCCGTTGGCGCAGGAGCCCATGGAGATGACGTAGCGGGGTTCCGGCATTTGGTCGTACAATTTACGTAGCGCCGGGGCCATTTTGTTGGTGAGGGTGCCCGCCACGATCATCAGGTCACTCTGGCGGGGCGATGGGCGGAACATGGTGCCGAAGCGGTCGAGGTCATAACGGCTGGCGGCGGCGTGCATCATCTCCACCGCGCAGCAAGCCAGGCCGAAGGTCATCGGCCACAGGGAGCCTGCGCGCGCCCAGTTGACCACGTCTTCCACCGAGGTCATCAGGAAGCCGTTGTCGCGCAGTTCGGTCTGCAATTTCTCTTCGCCTTGCTTCAATACGGCGAGGGGGTCTTGGGTGAAGGGGATTTTCATGGGGCTGGTTGTACCGTTTTTTTCATGAAGCTGCCACCTTCGTGGTCCAGCCCGAGTGGTTCAAAGCCAGTACGGTCATAGAGGCCGGTTTTGTCGGGATAGGTCGCCAATAATACCGTTACTTTTTTACTAGCTTGATCAGCAATGGCCTCACAGCATTTCTCAATTAAAGCTTGGCCTATGCCTTTATTTCGCTGGTCTTCTCGCACACTCACCCAGCTTATGCCCCAGACACCAGTAGTAAATAACTCCTCGGAATATGCGGCTGCGCCGACAAGAGTGCCCTCCTGTTTGGCGACGAGAAAAGTTGGCCTGCGGTATTCTTGCGAAAACATCGCATTCACGTAATCGTGAGCAAGAATTTTATGCTCATCGCCATTCACAACAGCCAAAAAATCCTCCAGTTCTTTCTTATCTAACGAGGTCGCTTGGGTGATCTCTACTCCCATTCCAGTGCTCCCTTTTTCCATTCATAGATGAAGCCGATGGTGAGGACGGCCAAGAAGGCCATCATGGACCAGAAACCGAACCAGCTGATTTCCTTGATAACCATCGCCCAGGGGAAGAGGAAAGCGACCTCGAGGTCAAAGACGATGAAGAGGATGGCCACCAGGTAAAAGCGGACATCAAACGTGCGGCGGGCGGTATCGAAGGCTTCAAAGCCGGATTCGTACGCCGACATCTTGGCCTTGCCGTAGCGCGGGCGGTTGACCAGCCAGGGAATAGCCGACATGGCGATGGCGATGGCCACGGCGATGGCGGCGAAAAGCAGGATGGGGAAATACTCGGCCATATTCGTGACTCGTTATTCGTGATTCGTTATTGGTGAGGCAAGCATGGCGCACCTTAGAACGCAGGGATACGCCGGGCAAGGGGTTTGCGCACGCGGTGGGCGAGAGGATGGCTTGCAAAAAAGGCCCCCTTCCCCCGACATCCGCCGCGAAAGGTTGGGGAAACAGGAAGTTGGGAGAGCGGCGGACGCGGGAAAACGGTTGCGCACGGCCGTACCCACCCAAAAACCCGCAAGGGTTTTACGAATCACGAATAACGAGTGACGAATAACGGACTTAGGAGGCGCTGCTGCTGCGCGTGCCGGCCAGCGGCACCACGCCCGGCGAGACTTTGCCGGCAAGAGTGATGAGATGTTCGACAATGGCACGGGCGAGGTTCATCTCGCTGGCGCTCTCCAGCTCTTCAAGCGTGGGGGCGCGGGCGACTTCCAGCAGCATGGGGCCGTACTCGGTGCGCAGCAGGCCCACCGAGCAGAAAGGCGCGCCGTAGAGTTGCGCGGCCGCGAGCACCACCTTGTTTTCCTCAGGGGAGAGCTCTATCGGCGTGATGGTGGCGTTGCCGCTCTCGCGCGGGCGGACGAAGCCGTCGGGCGCCTTGCGGTGGATGGCAAAGGCCACTTTGTTGCCGATGACCATGGCGCGGACATCTTCCCCCTGGGGCAAGGGCAGGTCTTGGATCATGAATGGTTGGCCGGTTTTGCAGAGCTCTTGCGCCTGGGTGAAGGCCTCTCCGCTGTGTTGCACAACTGCGAGACGGCGGCCGGAGCCCCCGTAGCGGCTGCGCATGATGCAGGGGAAAGTGATCTCGGTGAGAACAATGGCCAGTTGCGCGGGTTGCGAGAGCACCCAGGTGCGCGGGGCGGGAATCTCGCGCCGGGCGAACAGCCGCGCCATGGTGACCTGGTCGCCCAGAGGCACGCGGTTGTGCAACATGACGGGGCGGTTCCAGGCTTGCAGCGTTTCGGCGATCTGCCAGGTGTGGTTATCGTCCCAGCGGGCGGACGGCAGGATGAGGTCGGCATCCGGGAAAGGGATGGAGTTCCAGCGCACGGGGAAATCGGCGGCGCGATCACCAGAAAATTGCAGGATGATTTCGGCCGGGTTGATGATGGTAAGCTTGTGGCCCATGGCACTGGCCTCGGCCGCCAGGCGGGTAATAAAGCCCGATTGGGTGTGGTTGGAGTGGAAGCGGGTGAGGAAGACGATATGCACTTAGCAAACCCTCCCCTGGGAGGAGGTGCGCATAGGCGAAAAGGCGACCTTGCGTTTCATCTGCTTTAAGTATTGGGCGGTAAAAGGAGAAAGACAAGCTTTTGTAAGGTTAAAAACCATAAGGATTACTTAACTTTAAGTGTTGTTTGCACCGGTCATCTCGCTCAGGCGCGAGGCGGTGCGGCGAAAAACCTCGGCGGCGGGGCCACTCTCGCAGATGTGAGAGGGGCCGACAGTGCTGCTGATGACCAGGCGGGAGCGGTTCTCATAAAGGATATCCACCAGGGTGGCCAGGCGCAGGGCGGCGTCGGCCTCACGCGGGGTGAGCGGCGGCACGCCCTCGATCACCACCGTGTCGTACATTTTGGCAAGTTGTTGATATTCTGTGCGGCCGAGGGCTTTTTCGCACAGCTCCGGGAAGGTGCACCACAGCGCGTTGCCGCGCACGCGGCGGGCGGTGAGGAACGACGGCGCAGGGACATCTGGCCCCTGGGCGAATTCCTCGAACAGCACGCTGAGCTGGCCTTCTGCCGATTCTCCCGGCGTGGTGAGGATGTACTGGTTGTTATGGGAGGATTGCAGGTGGCGGTAGTCGATGCCCTCGGCAAGGTTGATAGGGTCGAGGTGCGTTTGCAGCGTGCGCAGCAGCGGCATGAAGCGGTCACGGTGCAGGCCGCCCTGGAACAGATCCGGCAGCGCCCAGTTGGAGGTGGCCACCACCACCGTGCCGCGCTTGAACAGTGCCTGCATGAGGCGGCCGAGCAGCATGGCGTCCGGCAGGTTGGTGAGGTAGAACTCATCAAACCCCAGCACCGTGGCCTGCTGCGACACGTCGTGCGCCAGGCGGGCGATGTAGTCGACACCTGGTTGCGGCTCCATGCCGTGGAGGCGGCGGTGCATCTCATCCATAAACTGGTGGAAGTGCACGCGGCGCTTGGTTTGGATGGGCAGTGCCTCCATGAACAGATCGAGCAGGCGCGACTTGCCGCGCCCGGGCGGGCCGTGCAGCCACAGGCCCTTGGGGGGATTGTGCAGGTCGGACATGAGGGCATTGGCGAGGCTTTGCAGGCGGGTGACCGCCGCCGCCTGGGAGAGGTCGGCCTGCCAGCCGCCGGCAAGCAGCGTGGTGTAGCGCTTGAACAGATCGACATGCGGCGCGTTGTGGGGGACTTGCAAAGGAATGGCCATACTTGCTTTACTTATTTGCCGTACTGTGGCGGGCGGGGCGCGGAGGGTCAAGCGGTGGTAAGGCGCTTCCTTGACGTTGGTTAATGCCCGTGACACACCAAAGACACAACACAAAAAGAGCCGACCACGCGCCATGGCCAAAGGACTTTTACAAGACCTGCAAGGCAGCCTGCCGCTGCCCGAAAAAATTTATCTGCCCGGCGCGGCCAAACCTGTAACCCTGAAAGAGGTTGACCAGGCCGCCGGTGATGTGGTGGGCCAAGCCCCTACCCTGGTGCTGGAAGTGGCGGTGGCGCTGCTGGTGGTTGTGGGCGGGTGGCTGTTCTCGCGCTGGATGGCCGGAGCCACCCAGCGCATGCTGGTGCGTGCCCGCGTGGAAGAGACCGTGGCGGCCTTTTTGGGCAGCACCGCGCGCTACGCGCTGGTGCTGATGAGCGTGGTGATCGCCTTTAACATTGTGGGGGTGAGCCTGACCGGCACGGTGGCGGTATTTGGCGCCATTGGTTTGGCGCTGGCCTTTGCCCTGCGCAACACCCTGGGCCACGTGGCCGCGGGCCTTATGTTGATTGTGAACCGGCCCTTCCGCGTAGGAGACTTTATTGAGCTGGAAGGCATGATGGGCACGGTGAAGCGCATTACGTTGTTCAACACCGAGATCAACACTTTGCAGAACATGCGTATGTTTATCCCCAATACGCGCATCTGGGACAACATTTTGCAAAACCACACCTACAATGAAGTACGCGCCATTGAGATGCGCGTGGCCTTTAGCTACGACGACGACCCCATGACCTGCAAAGAGGTGTTGCGCGAGGTATTTGCCGCAGAACCGTTGATTTTGAGCAAGCCCGACCCTTACCTGGGCACCGATGCGCTGGGAGAGAGCGCGATTGTTTATTTGTTTAGGGTGTGGGTGAGGACGCGCGATTTTGGTGCGGTGAAGGGTTCGCTGATCGATAAAATATGGCATGCTGCCAAAGAACGCGGCCTGACCATGCCCTACCCGCAGCGGGTGGTGCACATGGCCGCCGCCGAACCGGTGCGCAAGGGAGGAAAGAAAGCATGAACAAACTATGGCTGATTGCCGCCCTGCTGGCGGCGGGCACCAACGCGCACGCCACCGACGCAGGGGTGCAGGTGGTGGAGATGTTTACCAGCAAGTACTGCCCCAACTGCCCTTCGGCCGAGCATAAACTGAAAGAAGAGGCGGTGAAGAACCCGGACCTGCTGGTGCTGTTTGAGCATGTGGACTACTGGGACCACGGCGACGACAAAGACCCCTATGGATTGGCGGATATTACGCAGCGGCAGTATGATTACTCTAACACCGTGGGCAGCCGCCCGGGCCAGGTGTTTACGCCGATGCCGATCTTTAACGGGCAGATCATGATCTCGCCGCCCTTGTGGTTGAGCTGGAGCGGCGCGCTGGACAAAGCCCGCGCGGGCGCCAAGGTGCAGCAGCTGACGGTGAAGCGCCTGGGCGACGGTGGCCTGAGTGTGAAGGTGCCCGCAGGCCTGGAAAAACGCCAGGCCGAGCTATGGGTGCTGGGCGTGGAGCCGGTGGACGGCGGCCCGGTGCGGCGGGTGCGCAGCATTGAGCATGTGGACGCCGGCAGGGCCGATGTGCATGTGCCCAAGGCGCTGGCGCCGAGCACCCCAGAAGTGGTGGTTTTGTTGCAGGAAACCGGGCCCAAAGCGGTGTTGGCGGTTGGACAAGTGCGTTAAGAGTATAGTTTAAGTTATTGACTTTGCGTTGGGTGACTCTATACTTCAGATATGAGTGACGCAGATATGCGAGATTTGGCGGCCGCTTTGGCGGCGCGTTTGCAGGTGTGTGTGGACTGGGCCGGGGGCAAGCGCCCGCTGGCCAAGTTGACGGGCATCAGTGAGGCGCAGATCTACCGTTATTTGAACAGCGCCAGCTCCATACCGGCGGATAAGCTGGCGGTGATCGCCGAGACCTGCGGCATGGATGCCGGCTGGTTGTTGACGGGAACCCCGCGCCCCCGGCAGGAAGAAGGCCAACACCCGCCCTTTTTACCCGAACTGATGATTGATGTGATTAGGACCTTTGACGAACTGCTGGTGGAAAGTGACAAGCGCTTTACACCGCAGCAACGCGCCCGCGCCGTGACCTTGATTTATGAATCGCTTAGGCACGAAGAGCAGGACAATAAACTGCCCGCCGAGATAGATATGCGCTTGGCGCCTTTCTACCCGGACTTTTTGAGTTCTCTGCGCGCCGGCAATCGCATGGACGATTACCTGCACATCCTGGAGAGGCTGGAATACCAGAAAACACTGTTAAACACGCAGACCTTGCAGCAATTTGATGGTTTGGTGCGTGCCTCGATGGTAGGGGCTTATGAAGGCGCGGCGGCGGAAATGTATTTTGACAAGCTGGGAAATAACCTGTTGCCGCAGGCCAGCAAAATGCTGCTGACGCTGGTGGATGGCTTTGTTGAGCAGGTGGGCCGCCGCGACTTGAGCTGGCTGGATGTGGGCTGCGGCAATGGCCGGCATCTGGCGTTTTTATCGCGACAGTACCCTTACCTGAGGCTGCGGGGCGTGGAGGCCAGCAGCCTGGCGCTTGAGATATGCCGCCAACAGACCAAGGCCGGCAAACTGCCCATTGGCATTGTGGAGGAAGGGGATTTTCGCAGCCTGCCGGTGAAGGATGCGAGCGTGGATGTTGTTTATTGCCGGTTGGGGCTTTATTGCCTGCCCTACATGCCTGGCGCTAACGTTGGGGCGCGGCTGATGTTCGCCGAGGTGGCGCGTGTGCTTAAGCCCGGCGGCCGGGCCTGGTTTTTGACCTATGAGGGGACGCGCCGCGATTATGTGCCGTTCGTCCAGTACCATACGGCCGAGAGCATCGCTGCCCTGGCCGCGGATGCGGGCCTGGAGGTGCGAGATATACGCAACCAGCAGCCGGTGAATGAAACCGGCGGCGTGGCGGGGCAGGATTACAGCCGCAAGCTGGACCGCGGCCTGGCTGTGACCCTTGCTAAACCCTAGGGCCTTACAGGCTTAGGAGCAGAAAGCGGCGCGGAAGTGCTCGGCACGCAGGCCGGTGCGGGTGAAGTCGACCGCGAAGTCGCTCTTGTAGAGTTCCCGGGTGGTGGAGAACAGGCCTTCGGCGTCGAAGTCATCTGTCTCGAGGTGGGGCTGGTGGTGAAGGAACTCGCCAAACAGCATCTCGCAATCGGCGGCGTATTGACGGGTGAACATCACGTGGGTGTCCCACACTTTGTCGACCAACACCGGCGGCACCAGCTGGAGCTGTGGATAACGGCCCTTGAGTGTGAGGAATTTGCGGTACAGATCTTCGGCCACGGTGAGGGTTTGTTCGCTCAGCCCGTAGCTGTCGGCAGCTTTTTGCATGACGCGGGTGAGGTCGAGCTTGGCGAGGCGTTGGTCGAAGGTGGTGTCGAAGGCGGCTTGGGCTTGCATTTGTGAGAGACTCCCCTGGATTGGTCTATCGTATACGAGAGGTTTAGCGCAGCTGTCTCGCAGATGCAAGTTAAAGTTGTAACAGGCGCATACATTTTTCTCGCATCTATGCAAGATGTTGATTTTTATGTTGTTTAATGAAAAGCACTGGCAGATGGTGGTACCCAACGAGAGGGGGGAAGGCGATGAGCGATAAGAGCACGATGGGGCGGCTGGTGGTGGTGGCGGAGCGCCGGCTTAGCGCGGAAAGCCGGGGGGTTTTAAGGGTTCTGCTGGAGGAATTATGCCGCCGGCCGGAGGTGACCTTTGTGGCCGGGTTGGAGCGCGGGGCGATGCTGGAAGCCGGGGCCGAGGGGGGAAAAGTATTTTATAATACAAAGGAGTATATCCCCTTTGGCGAGGTGGTGGGGTTGGTGCCGTGGCGTGAGGTGTGGCTGGTGGCCGCCGGACGGGTGTGGAGGGCCCAGGGATGCTGCTGATGTGAGAGGCGGCAAAAAGCGGCGAAACGCTGCAATACGCTGCAGAAAGGGGTGGAAAAGCGGCGGCGCGGCGGCAAGCGGCGGCAGCGGGCGGCGGACCCGTGCGGCGTGCTTGCGGGGGGGGGTGGATTTGGGGGTAATAATGGCGGCCAAGACATTGATTTTACCGCTTGGGCCTTCATGCCCGGCGGCTTCCGCAGACCCTGCCCCGCAGGTGCGGGGGCCATGTTCATGGAGGATATGATATGATGAGAATGATTGGTGATATCATCGCGCTGGTACTGGCACCGCCGCTGCCGAAGGAGCTTCGCCGGGGCAGTGCCAAATATATCCACGGAGGCCTTCTTCTTGCGTTCGGCTCTCTTTTGGAGATGAGCACTGCGTGGGGCAGCGCGGATGGCTTGCCGTGGTTTTTGACCGCCGGATGTTGCTTGGTTGCCGGCATCGGGACGTACCGTTATGGCCTGATGAGGGCCAGGACGGCGCGGCTTATCTGGTCGGGTCGGCCGACGTGGTTGCAACAGGCGGAACTGGCCAAATGGCTAAAGGACGCCCGGCTGCTGCGGACCCTCTCCAGCATGGAACCGGCGGCCGAAACCGGCAGCTTTGATGCTGATTTTGACCAACGCTGCCAACTTGAAGGGTTTTTGAGCACGCTGGTGGAGATGGAGGACCGCCTGGCGCAAAGCGCGCGGACGCACCTGCGCAGTCTGAGCCCTCGGCTGATCTGGAGCGAACGCCAGCGGAATTATCGTGAGGAATTCATCGCCTCGGCGTGGCTACAAGATGAGTATTCGGTAACCTACCTGAAGGCGATGAAGATTGCGCTGGATAAGGTGCAAGCGATGCCCCCGCAGTACTACATGTGGAAACCGGCCCATGCCCCAGCCCCCCCACCGTGTGCGGTGGCGGCCCCTGCGGCAGCGAGCTGAGACACGACGTGACGGCGGCCCCCTCTGGGAATTTACAGGGGGCCGTTGGCTTTGCGGGCTTGCGGGGGGTGGGGTTTGGGGGTAGAGGTTGTATCCAAGATATACTTTACCGCTTTGGCCGACCGGCCCTGGCGCCACACGCAGCCCCCCCGCGGTTGCGGGGCGGCCTGACCCGGAGGATACGAAATGACTACCGAGACCGAAACGGTTGAGGCGGGTACTCCTGCGTTTGTTCCCCTTCCCCCGGAGCTTAAGCCCCCTATACTTCTGCTGGCGATTTTGGGGCTTGTTACCATAGCAAGCAGCACGTTGTTCGCAGGCAGCCTCATGACCAACCCGTGGTTTGCCAATTGGCTGCTGCGGCTGACTTACGGGCTTATGACGGTAACGGCAGGGGGGCTGCTTTACTGCCTCATAGCGAAAGACGCCCTCAATCGGCTTTTCTGGGGCGCGTTGCCCGAGAAAATCCGCACCTCGGCGCGCGAGGCTGAGCCCTGGCTGCGTTCTGTCTACGAGCCGGGTCCGCTTAAGAAGGTTTGGACCCAATTGGACAACCTGGAGATCGGCGAGAACAAAAAACTGCTGCACGAACGCTGGGAAGCCATCGGGCTGTTTAAAGACCTGATCGCGCAGCGCGCTGCGCTGGCCGAGATGATACGGGCGGAGATCAAGCGCCATGGTCTGCCGTTGTTGCTGGTCCGCCAGACCACCCAGCGAAACCTGGTGCGCGACTGGGCCATGCAGAACACCGAGCTGAAGGCCGCGTTGGCACGCTTCCAAGTGCTGATGACGGGTATGGAAGCGCTGCCGGAATGGTTGTTGTACATGCAGGGAGAACCGGTGACCCGCGAAAACGCTACAAATGCACCAATGGCGTTGGCCTGAGCGGCTTTGGTGAACAACACGAACGGCGGCCCCCTCTGGGAATTTAGAGGGGGCCGTTGGCTTTGCGGGCTTGTGGCGGGTGGGGTTTTGGGGGTATTTTCGGGGGACTCGACATCAGACTTTTTTCCGCTTGGGCCATAGGAGATACATATGTTCAACCTGCCGAGTGAATTGACGCGCAGCCACATCATCTTCGGTGCCGGTATGTACCTGGCTATAGCCTTTACGGGCATCAGCCTGGATGGGCTGCCGCACGGTTGGTTCGGCTTCTTCGTCGGCTTCTTCATCACATTTGGCGTTGTGCAGCTGGTCTAAGCCTATCCCAGTATTAAGTATTTCAACCAATATCTCAAAAAAGCAGCATGAGTTAGCCCGTAGCGGGCCGCTTCGCGTTTCTCCCAGCAGTCAGCTAGCCTTCTGAATTTGTTTTGTATTTGTGCAAAGAAGCGCTC
>WGMN01000007.1 GCA_016125035.1 Pseudomonadota bacterium | reverse complement strand
TTGAAAAGCCTCTCCGGTAAAATATTTTTTATAAAATGCCATTCTACATCGTTCAAAACCCGAAAAGCCATATAAGTATCTTTCTTTTTATATAAAAATATTAAATGAAAATATTTTTATGTCAATAGTAGGATAGGCTTGCAGGCGCTGGGGGTGATTGGGCTGCCCCAGGCCGCACGCCGCGAGGCCAACCTGGTTTTAGGCGCCCTGCACCAGGGTGACCCGCACCGGCCCGCCCCCCTGCGCGCCAAAGTGTTTGGCGCCTACCTGCCGACTTGCATGGCCTTGAAGATACCCATGTGTATGAGTGTGTGGGTGCCGATGAACGACTTTATGCACGACGGCCCACAGGTGGAGGTGCCCCCCGCCTGGCAAGCCTGGCAGGACAAGTGGCTGCAAAGCCATGACAACGCAGGCCTGTTTGTGGGGCACCTGAACCGTGGAGAGGATAAAGACACGGTGGCCTCACGGCTGGTGGGATACTACCGCGTGCCGGGGGTGAGCCTGCCGGTGCAGGTGGTGACCACCACCTTGCCGCTCGACGCCTCTCAACTGGCCGGCTTGCAACCGCTGGGGCTGTGCCAGATGGCCTATGACGGCCGCATGCTGCACCGCAGCGTTGCGTGCAAGACCGACATGGACCACAACCTGCTGACCTGGCTGCCGCAGGTGGAGGTGCAGGTGGAAGAAGAGTTGGAAGCGCACAGACAGCAGTGGATGAGGTTGGGCCGCCGCCTGCGCCTGCCGTGCGTGACCCACCTGCCGAAAGCCCACCACAGGCGGTGCCTGCGCCGGGTGGGATGAACGAGAAACGACAAGCGCCCCCTTCCCGGATTGGAAGGGGGCGCTTGAGTGCGTTTAAGCCGCGTAGAGCGAGCGGGTTGGCGCGGTGAGGGCGACCAGGTTCTTCCGCGTATCGATGCGGAATTCCGGGTCGCTGAGCCATTCCGGCAGCGTGAGAGCACGGGAGGTTGTCCCGCGGATGTGGCGCAGCGGGATATCCAGACCGCGCTTTTGCAGGCGCCGCCATAAGGAGGTCATCTGCATTTCGCCACCGTTGAGGTGGAGCGCCAGCCGTGTCTCGGCGCCGATGATCTGCGGCGTGAGCTTACCGCAGTTCCAGGGCTTGCTGTTCTTCAGCTTGCGGTTGCTGAAGCGCTTGAGCTTGACCGGCCAGTAGCCGAAGCCCTTGAGATGGACAAGCACCGGCGGCGGGCGGCGGGTACGACGCTTGCGCCTGCTTTTGGGTTCTCCCTTGCAGAGGTTGGAGAGGTTCATGCGGAAGGCCCGCAAAAGCTCTTCATCCTTGAGCAGGTTGGGGTGCTGGATGGCCAGAACCTCAGCCAGCTCGTTTGCTGTCATCGGACGGCCGTAGGCCTCGATGGTGGGAATGACCAGAGGCAGGATTTTGTCGCGCAGGACGGTGAAACGCCACTCACCGGGCCGTTTTTGCGGCTTGCGGCTTGGCTTGCGGGCCATGATGGTTCCTCCAGTTGGGCCATGTGGCCTATGCGGGATTTGGGCGGAATTTAGCAGGACTTGGGGGGTTTGCCAAGGTGTATACCGTAATCGGTGGTCGGGAATCGGGAATCGGTGATCGGGGCGGCTTCGCCGCTGTTGGGGGGGGCGGCCGATTACCCGATTACCCGGTTACCCATTAGCCGGCGGGCAGGATCCCCGGTTGGAGGGAGAGGCCGAAGCGGGCGTTGATCTCGACCAAAATGGCCGCGTGGACGGCCTCTTGAGATTGGTCGGCGTTGATGACCGTGTGGGTGGTGGGGTGCTTTTTGACCTCCGCCAGGTAACCTTTGCGGTTGCTCTCGTGGTAGGCGGTGCCTTTGCTTTCCATCCGGCTTTCATCCAGCCCCAGGGCGAATTGCGGGTTTTTGCGCCCCAGGCCCACTTCCACCGGGAGGTCGAGCACCAGCATGAGTTCCGGCACCGTATCTTCCACCGCCACGCGGGTGAGCTCTTCCAGCATCGGCACCGGCAGGCCGCCCGAGTAGCCCTGGAAGACCAGCGTGGAGAGGTAGGTGCGATCTGACAGCACGAACTTGCCCGCCGCCAGCGCCGGGCGGATGAGCGTGCGGATGGTGTGGCGGCGATCGGCCGAGAACAGCAGGACTTCGGTGGTGGCGTCCAATTTATCCGCGTGGCCGGTGAGGAGGATCTGCCTGATCTCTTTGCCGATGTCGGTGGCGCCGGGTTCCCTCACCGCCAAATAGGGCGTGCTTGCCTGGCGGAAGGCGGCCTCCAGAAATTTGAGCTGCGTGCTTTTGCCCGCGCCGTCCGGGCCTTCGATGGCGATGTAATGGCCTTGTTGCATGCGGGGAGGATACAGAAATTGCAAACCGGAGACCAGATGGGGAGAGTCACGGGGGATAGGGTTTTGGGCAGTTACCGGTAATCGGTAATCGGATAATCGGTAATCGGGGCGGCTTCGCCGCCGTTGGGTGGGGGGCCGATTACCGATTATCCGATTACCGATTACCGGCTAAAAGCCGAGGGTGTGGGCCAGCGACTGGGTGTAGTTGGAGAGGAACCCGCCAGACGAGATGGCCTGCGCCGGCACCAGCGCCGAGGTGAAGGTTTGGCCGGATTGCAGCGTGACGGTGAGCTCGCCCAGCGGTTTATCCGCCGCCGCCGGGGCCACCACCGGCGACGTGTAGTGCATGGTGGCGCTGATGGTGCCCGGGTTGGCGCGGTTGACGTAGACCGCAAGGGGTTCCGCCACCGTAAGCGCCGTGGTGCGGCGGTTGCCGTGCCACACCGGCACGTTTGGCGCGATGACCTGCCCCGGTTTATAGAGCGTGCGCGTTTGGTAGGTGGAGAAGAACTGGCGGTAGTATTTGAGCGACTCGCCTTCACGGCCGGCGAAGCTGTTCTGGCCCATGACCACCACCACCAGGCGCTCGCCGTTTTGCTCGGCGGTGGAGGCGAGGTGGAAGCCGGATTCTTCCGTGTGGCCGGTTTTGCCGGCGTCGATGCCCAGGCCGACGTGCAGCAGGCCGTTGCGGTTTTGTTGTTTGATGCCGTTGTAGGTGAACTCTTCTTCCGCCAGGTAGTGTTTGTACTCGGGGAAATCGCGGAACAGGGCCATGAGCACGCGGGCGATATCGTGCGCGGTGGTGTACTCGTCGGGGTCTGGCAGGCCATTCGGGTTGACGAAGTGGGAGCCGGTCATGCCGAGCTCCTTGGCTTTGGCGTTCATCATTTCCGCAAAGCCGGCCTCGGTGCCGCCGAGTTGCTCGGCAATGGCGACGCAGGCGTCATTGCCCGAGACGATGGCGATGCCGCGGATGAGGTCTTCCACCGGCACGGTTTTGCCGACCTCGATGAACATTTTGGAGCCCTCGGTGCGCCAGGCTTTTTCTGATACCGGGACCTGCGTTTGCAGAGTGATGCGGCCGGATTTGAGGGCGTCGAAGGTGAGGTACAGCGTCATCAACTTGGTGAGCGAGGCCGGGCCCATGCGGGCGTCGCCGTTATCGTTAACCAGCACGGTGCCGGTGGCCGGGTGCAGCACATAGGCCGCGGTATCGTGATTGGTGATTGGTGATTCGTTATTGGTGGGGGAGATGGTTTGCGCGGCAGCGGCAATGGGCAGCAGGGTGAGGAGGGTGAGGAGGAGCTTTTTCATGCGCGGAAGAATGGCATTTAGCCTTACGCGCGGCAAGGCGGGTGGGGGCGATTTGGGCAAGGGGGCGTGGCTTGTAAGCCGGAGGAAAGTTTGTGAAGCAAATAACCCCGGCTGCCATGCAGAGGGGTTATTCGCTGTCGATAAGTGCAGGTTCCACCGCCCACAGCGGCGGCGGCGACGTGTTGGCGCTGAGCAGGGCGGCGGTGAGGAGAATGGCATCCGGATTTTCGGCGCCGCCGGTGCATTGCAGCATCAATTTGAAGACCCTGGACAGCGGCAGGAGACGGCTGCGCGTGTTCAGGAGGCCTTCCACGAAGTGTTGTTCCATGGATACCTCCAGGATTTGAGGGGGAAAAGGCAGGTCTTTAATGGTCGCACTTCCAACGTGGGGGGATGGGCATAAAAAAACGATGTGGAAAGAGCGGCGCAAGCTTGTTTTTTGCGGAAGGTGTGGCGGTGAGGGTTTGGACGTTTTGGCCTGCGGCCAATAGCGCGCCCTAACAAGTCGGCCGCGTGCGCTAGGGCGGTTACTCGTCGACCTTGATCTGGGCGTCGGGGAAGCCGTTGGTGGTGACGTTTTGCAGGGCCGCGTCGGCATCCGCCACCGAGCGGAAGGGCCCGGCGCGCACGCGCAGCAGGTGCTTGCCGGCGACATCGATGGCGCTGATGTGCGCGGTTTTGTAAAGCTTGGCCAGTTGCAGCTGCTGGGTGACCGCGCGCGGCTCTTCTGCAAAGGCGCCGATCTGCACGTACACGCGGGTCTTTTTAAGCGGCGCGGTATCGGTGAACTGGCGCTTCTCGAAAGGTGGTGGCGCGGGCAGCGAGGCGCTGGGCGCGGGCACGCCCAGGGCGCGCTCCTTCTCGGTCTCGGCCTGTTGGCGCTGGGCCTCTTTTTGCAGGTCGGCCTGGGTGAGCGGGGCCAGGTCTTCCTCTGACGCGGTTTCCGGCACCACGGTGGGCAAGGTCTCCGGCTGTTCGGCCGTAGGGGCGTTGTTGTTGCGCAGCGCCAGCATGCTGTCGGACCCGTGGAAGGCGCCGCCGATGGCCTGCACCTCCACCGGGGCGGTGCCGTTGCCTATCATGCCCAGGCTTTGCGCCGCGGCGTAAGACAGATCGATGATGCGGCCGCGGGCGTAGGGGCCGCGGTCATTGACCTTGACCACCACGCTCTTGCCGTTCTCCAGGTTGGTGACGCGGGCGATGGTGGGCATGGGCAGCGTGCGGTGGGCTGCGGTGAAGGCGTACATGTTGTAGCACTCGCCATTGGCGGTGGCCTTGCCGTGGAAATCTGACCCGTACCAGCTGGCGATGCCTTTTTCGTCGTATCCCACGCTGGAAGAGAGCGGTTGGTAGCGGGTGCCGTCGATCATGTAGGGGCTGCCGACCTTGCTGTCGCCCACTGCTTTGCAGCCCAGGCCTTCGCTTTTTTTCCAGAGGTGGTTGGCGACGTAGATCTCGGAGCAGGAGGAGAGGAACAGGGCTGAAAAAAGAACGAAAAGCAGAGTGAAGAGGTGATACGCAACGGGCTTGCGGTTTGCCAGGGCGGGTGGTGCCTGGTCGGAGCCTGCCGACCAAAAATGTGAAGAACATTTTTGGGGCAGGCTGACCGCAAGGCACGGTGTCCGTTCTCGTGTGCCCGCCTTTTGTTTACCGGGAGTTCGCCCCCTTCCCCCGACACCCGCCGCCGCAGGATCTGTGCGAAAGAGAGTGGTGAGCTGGCGGCGGACGCGGGGAAGCGCCCCGTTCTGCCGTGCGAAAAACTGTAAGGCTGATAGGAGGGGAGCGGGCATGGGGGCGGGCGTTTGCTTTACAGGTTGGCTTCGGCCTTGAGCATGTCGGCCAGGCTGAGCACGGAGTAGGCGAAGTAGCTGGAGTTGTTCCAGCGCAGCACGACGTCGAAATTGGGGCCGAGCAGGAAGGCCGGGCCGCCGGGTTGGGGCTCATAGACACGGAAGCGGGTGCTGGAGGGCACGCCAACAAGGGCGCCGTTTTTAAGTGTGGCGAGGCCGCGTTTTTTCCAGGCGGAGAGGGACATAGGCTCGGACAGGCCGCGGGCGTTGACGCTGACCCCTTGCAGGTTGGGCACGCTGCCCAGCTCGACCCGCCAGGGCAACCCGGCCTTCCAGCCCTTGGCCTGGAGGTAGGTGGCGGCGGAGGCAAAGACGTCGGCCTCGTTATGCCAGATGTCGGCCTTGCCGTCGCCGTCGCCGTCTTGCGCATAAGCGAGGTAGCTGGAGGGCATGAACTGGCACTGGCCCAGCGCGCCGGCCCAGCTGCCTTGCAGCTCGGAGGGCTTCATGCCGGTTTTTTCAAGCACCGTGAGTGAGGCGAAGACCTCCTTGCGGAAATAGTCTCCGCGCGGAGACTTCCAGGCCAGGGTGACCAGCGAGGGGATGATGGGATTTTCCCCCTGGCGGGCGCCGAAGTTGGTTTCTATCCCCCACAGCGCGACGATGACCGAGATGGGCACGCCGGTGTGCTGGGAGGCGTTCTCCAGCGGGCGGCGGTACTGGCGGATGTTTTGCACGCCGGCGTCGATGCGTTCGCGGCTGAGCATGGGCCCGACATAAGCCGCGAAGGTGCGCGTGGTTTCTGGTTGTGCGGCCTCGGCGCTGATAACGCTGGGAATGGGTTGGGGCGCGCCGGAGAAGGCGGCGTCGAGAAGTTCCGGCTTATGGCCGTGGGCGGCGGCGTCGGCCTTGAGCTGGTTATAGAATTTGAGGAAGGCTTTTTGGTCGAGCTGAGCCTCCGCGGCGGTTTTGGCGCCGGTGGCCGAGGATTTTTTGCCGTGGCGGACATGCCCCGTGGGCGCGGTGGCGCATGACGCCAGCACCGCGGCGGCAAGCAGGAGAGAAAGAGCTTTTTGCATACCGCAAGGCTACCATGGCGCAGGCGTTTGGTAAGTTACATTGGGGGCTTTCCGTATGAGAA
The DNA here is from genome assembly GCA_016125035.1 of Pseudomonadota bacterium. Lineage (GTDB taxonomy): Bacteria > Pseudomonadota > Alphaproteobacteria > UBA2136 > UBA6156 > RFNJ01. Next base: position 46,006 of record WGMN01000007.1, on the reverse strand, counting down.
TTTTATGGGGTGTGGCTTTTGGGTTTTGAGTGTTGGGAGGGCTCCGCCGACTCGGCACCGGAATGGCGGAGGAGGAGGGATTTGAACCCCCGAAGGCTTGCGCCTTAACGGTTTTCAAGACCGCCGCATTCGACCACTCTGCCACTCCTCCGCACAGGGTGTTGTTTACCTTACATTGGGGCTGCCAACAAGGTGAATGGGCATGGAAACGGCGGCTGTGCGTAAGTTTGCTTGCGCCCCCCTGCCCGCTTGGCTATAAACGCCGGACCGGAGGAGTGGCAGAGTGGTCTAATGCGCCGGTCTCGAAAACCGGTTACGGGCAACCGTTCGGAGGTTCGAATCCTCTCTCCTCCGCCAGTTTTGAAATGATTGGTTATTGGTTATTGGTGATTAAGTTAGGCGGCGGGGGCAGCGCGGAAGGCTTCCTTATTTTTTTGATCTGGCGGTGTGTGCGTGGTTTTTGCCCCCTTTGGTGATGACCCGATGGCCGGGGTGAAGAGATGAAGTGCTTTAAGAGAGTGTTTAAAAACCACACACCTTGTTAGGCAGAGGTTGTTTTGGCAGCACAGGCCGTTGTTTGGGCGCAGGGGGATGGGTATCATTGCTTTTGAATTCAATAAAAAGAAGATGCCCCGATGCCTTGCGCCGCCTCTCGAGAAATTATGACCCCGCTTAAAATAACCTCCTTTTTTCTGCTGGGCACGGTTTTGTCTTCCGGCCTGCCGATGCCGGCTTTTGCCGACAGTTGCGCCAGCGCGGGGGCCAACAGCATTACGGTAAGTGAAACCACGCAGTGTGCGCTTGATGCCGGTGACAGCCTGACGATCGGCTCGGCAGGCGGCATTACCCTGAATGGCTCGGGTGTTACCAATGCCCCTGTTTACTCCGTATCGGATGGGGCCCTGGGGGATATCATCAACAACGGCCACATTGAGAACACCGCAGGAGCAGGCGCCAACTACGGCATGACGTTTGTTGAGCAAACCGTGGACGGCACCAGCTTTAACCACAACATTACGGTAAACAGCATTACCAACAACGGCACCATTGTGGCGCCGCGCGGGGTTTATTTGAACTCCACCATCATCAACGGCGACTTCACCAACAACGGGACGATCACCACCAGCAATTTTGTGGGCATTTATGTGGTGGATGACACGCGGCTTACGGGCAACTTCATCAACAACGGCACCATCAACGCGGTGGGTTCTGCCTTCAATACCACTTCAGCGCCGGGCAACGGCACGCCGGACCTGCAGGGCAAGGTTGAAAACTACGGCACCATGCTGGGTTCCACCGTGGCGGTAGGCACCGGCAGCGGGGTGAATATTCAGGGCGGGATTTATAACTATGCCGGGGCCAAAATGATCGGTGCCGTGAGCGCTGCCACCAGCAACCTCACCAACAGCGGGACGTTCTACAACAAAATCAACGGTTCGGCTTCCACCCCGCAAAGTGTGGGCGATGCGACCACCAGCTCGGTGAACACCTTTACCCAGACTTCCGGCGGGATACTGAACATTGCGGCGGTGGATACGGTCACCGCCGGGACCGATTACTCCAAGCTTGCCGCAACCGGCGACGTGCATGTGGGCGGGGGCATTTTTGTGGACGTGAAGAGCGGCTTCACCCTTAGCGACAACACGTTGAGCGATGTGATCACCTCTGGCGGAACCTTGACCGACACCATTACCAGCGTGACGGATAACTCGCTGCGCTACGTTTTTGAAAAAGTAAAAAACGGCAATGCCATAGACCTTGTGGTGACGGACCTGGGCGCGGCCCCGCTCTCGCAAAATGCGGCGCCTTCTCAGCAGGAGATGGCGAAGGTTATTGAAGGCACCTCCGCGCTCTCGAGCAACTTTGACAGCCTTGGTTCGGCCGGCGCCATCCGCGCGGCGGTGAATGAGGCTGCGCCGCTTCTCTCGGGCGGCACCAACGCGGCCATCCAGAATGCCGTGGCCGGCACCGACCGCGCCGTGCAAACGCGTTTGAACACCTTGACCGGCATTTCTTCCGGCGATGAGTTGCCCACCGGTGCCTTATGGGTAAAGCCTTTTGGCAGCTGGGCTTCGCAGGGAGACCGGGGCGGCGTTTCAGGCTACAAAACCAATACCCGCGGCCTTGTGATAGGTGGCGATGCGGAAGTGCTTGATGACTCTCACGCCGGGGCGGCGGTGACTTATAGCCATAGCGATGTGAGCAGCAATTCCAACCTGGCGCCGCAAAACGCGGATATTGAAAACTGGCAGCTGACCGCCTATGGCAGCCACAGCCTTGCCCCTGACCTTGAGGCGAGCTTTAAAGCGGATTTTGGCCTTAACAATGTGAATGGCCGCCGTGAAATGCCATCGCTTGGCCTTACGGCCCAGTCGGACTACGAGGCCAGTTACTTCCATGCGGGCGGGAACCTGGCAAAGATCTATTCCCTTACCCGCCAGACCCAGTTCACCCCTTCAGCAGGGCTTGATTACAGCCGTATCCACAGCAACGCTTATACGGAGACGGGGGCGGGAACGATGAATTTATCCGTGGGTAAAAACACCACGGAAGAGCTTGTGTGGTCGGCAGATGCGCGCGTGGCGCACAGGTTGAGCGCCGCCACCATGCTGGAAGCCACTTTGGGCGTGGGATATGACTCTATTGGCGATGCATCCTCTGTTTCCGCCAACTTTACCGGCGGGGGGGCCGCGTTTACTGTCAACGGCCTGAAGCCCAGCCCGTGGCTGGGCCGCGGGGGCGCCAAAGTGACCACCCAAACCTACGGCGATACGGAAGTAAGCCTGAATTATGACGCCGAAGTGCGGAAGAATTTTAACAACCAGACCGCCTCGGTTAAGCTTAAGTGGCGGTTTTAGGCGGAAAACTGCGGGCTTTTTACCTTTATTGAAAAGAGTTTCCAGGCTGGAGGGGGCTGAAGTACGCATACTTTCTTGATATCTGGCGTGGTAGGGTGCGGCGCATGAGGTATGTTTTGGGTGCATGGATTTTGGCGGTGGGGGTGGTGGCCCCTGCCCTGCTTTGGGCAGAGGACAGCAAGGAGCCCTCGCTTTTGGAAGAGGCGCCCAAGGACCTGTTTGAGAACGGGGATAACCAGTTCTTTACCATGAGCATTGAGAACGACAGCTGGCACAGCGGAGACAGGCATTACACCAACGGCCTGCGTTTTTCATACATGGACCTGCGCGACAAGCCGCCGCATTTTGTGGACACGCTGGACAAGTGGCTGCCCTTTTTTGAGGTGAATGAGCACACCGGGGTGGTGTACTCGGTGGGGCAGAACATGTACACGCCGAGCAACATTTCCAACCCCGCCGAGCAGTTGAATGACCGGCCGTGGGCGGGGTTTTTGTATGGCTCGGTGGGGCTGAACACCGTGGAAGGCCGCCATGTGGACGAGCTGGAGGCCACGCTGGGTGTGGTGGGGCCGTGGTCGCTGGCAGAGCAGACCCAGAAGGTGTGGCACGCGGTGGTGGATGCCCCGCACCCGCGCGGCTGGCAGCACCAGTTGGACAACGAGCCCGGCGTGATGCTGGCCTACAACCGCCGCTGGCCGGAGTTTGTGAAGTTGGAAAGCTGGGACTGGTATTTTGCAGGTGAGCCCAATGTGGGGGCCACGGTGGGCAACGTTTACACCTACGCCACCACCGGCTTTAACGTGAGGTTTGGCCCCGCCGATGGCCGCTGGAGCGACACCCCGATGCGTGTGCGGCCCGCCATGCCGGGGACAGGATTTTTTGCCAAGCCCGACGACAACAGCTTTATGAGCTGGCACCTGTTTGGCGGGGTGGATACGCGCTATATGGTGCGCAATATATTCCTGGACGGGAACACCTTTGACAGCGACCCGCATGTGGACAAGCGCAACGTGGTGACCGACTTTAATGCCGGGGTGGCGGTGAGTTTGGGCAAGGTGAATTTGAGCTACACCAACATTTACCGCACCAAGGAGTTTAAGGGCCAGCAGAAGGGCGATATTTTTGGCGGGCTTAACCTGGGGTACCGGTTTTAGAAGACGAAGGCGGCTTCGGCGGTGAAGGCGGGGTGGGGGGTGCCTTTGGTTTCGAACAGCACTTCTTCCACCAGGGATTTGCCGTGCTTGGTGAGGATGACCGCTTCCATCAGGCCTTGCGGGCTGGTGCGCACGCCGGCAAGTTTGCCGCCTTCCACCAGGTGTTTGGCCAGGCTGGCCAGGTTGGGCAGCGCGGTGAAGGGGGCATCCACCAAAATAGCGTCGAGCGGCTGGCTGGGAGTGAAAATGGCGGGGTTGCCGGCCTCGATGCGCACATTGCGCACGTTGGCGAGGTTGGTGTGGGCCTCGGCCACCAGCACGGCGTCGTCTTCCACCATGGTGACCTGCCCGGCCAGCCCGGCGATGACCGCCGCCGAGTAGCCCGAGCCGCCGGCAAGCACCAGCACGCAGGATTGCGGCGTGAGGTCGAGCGCCTGGATGAGCCGCGCGGCGACCATGGGGGCGAACATTTCGCGACCGTCTTCGATGGGGGTGGGTTGGTCTAAATACGCGTGAGCGCGGGCGGCGGCGGAGGTGAAGTTCTCTCGCGGGAGGGAGGTGAACTGCGCCAGCAGTTGCGGGTTGTTGACCTTGTTGGGGCGCAGTTGCCCGTTGACCATGTTGAGGCGGGAGGCGGTGGTGTTCATGCGGGGGAGAGTAGCTTGTGTTGGCCGAGTTATCAATTGACCCGCACAGGGTTTCTACTTTGGCGGGATGTCATCCAGGCGGATATTTTCAAGCCGGTAGACGTCGAACATCATTTCCTCATACGGGTGGGCGGCCTTCATGGCGGTGAGCACGGCCATGAGTTTATCGTCTTCCACCGTGACCTGGATCTGCTCTTCCTCCACCACTTCAGCCTCTCCCACCTTGCCGAGAAACGGGTTGGCGCCTTTATGCGGCAAAAAGCGCCCCTGCCCGCGCACCGAGAACGAACAGTGCGTGTAGTTGCCGGCGATGCCCGCACCGGCATCGCCCATGGCCTGGCGCACGGCTTGCACGTGGGTGAGCGGGACGGTGGTGAGGACCTTATACATGCGGCGAGTTTAAGGCAGATGGTGGCACGGGGGAAGAGGCGCGCGCAGCTTAGCCTACACGCCCCATTTGGTGCAGTAGTCGCGGACCTCGTCGAAGGCGACCTGGAGGGCGGCCATGAGCTCTTCCTTGTTGCTGCCCTCGGGCAGGTTCTCAGCCTGGGCGGCGATGGAAGAGAAGTTGTAGATGCCCAGGCTTGCCGAAGAGCCTTTGAGGCGGTGGGAGATCTCCTTCCACTGCGGGGAGCCGAAGTCGGCCAGGGTGAGCTCTTCCAGGCCTTTGCTGGTGTTGCTCATGAAGGCATCCAGCAGGCGCTGGCGCACCGCGGCGTTGCCGGCGACCAGCGCGGCGAAGTGCTCTTCATCGAAGGTTTGGGAAGAGTCGATCTCGGTGCTTTGGGCGGTGGCCTCGGCCTGGGGCAGAGGCGCGGTGACATCCAGCCCCTCGCCCAGGGCGGCGAGCCATTTGTCGAGGATCTGCTTGAGTTTGCCCACCGTTACCGGCTTGGTGAGGTAGTCGTTCATGCCGGAGGCAAGGCAGTGGTCGCGGTGTTCTTTCATCGCGTTGGCGGTGAGGGCGACGATGGGCACGGGGACCTTGCCCTCTTCCATCTCGTGGGCGCGGATGGCCGCGGCGGCGTCCGGGCCGTTCATTTTAGGCATGTTCATGTCCATCAGCACCAGGTCGAACTTTTTGGACTTGGCGGCTTCGAGGCCTTCCTCTCCATTATGGGCGATGGTGACCTTGGCGCCCAGCTGGCTGAGGATTTCTTGAATAACCTGCTGGTTGACCTCGTCGTCCTCGACCACCAGGACCTCGCCGTAGTTGACCTCGGCAGAGGGAATCTCGGCGCTGCGGGTGCCGTACTCGCGCAGCTCGCGGATGACGTGGCGGGTGAGGAGGCCCTCGAACAGCGGGTGCGGGTTGGCGGCGCGGCCGAGGATGACCTGGAGCAGTTCGGTGAACTCGGCAGGGGTGTAGGGTTTGAGGATGTAGGCGGAAAAGCCGAGATCCTTAAAGCGGCCGGCATCGCCGCGTTGGCCCACCGCGGTATGCAGGGCAAGCGCGGTTTGGGGGCGAAGCTTTTTGATCTCGCGCCCGACCAGCAGGCCGTTGCTTTGCGACAGGACGTTATCGATGATGGCAAGGTGCAGCTGCGGGGCCTTGGCGCAGATGGACAGCGCCTCTTCGTGGGTGGAGGCCTCGAGCACGTGGATGCCGTAGCCCTTCATCATTTCGGAGAGGATGTGGCGGTTGAGGGGCACGTCGTCGACCACCAGGACCCATTTATCCTTGAGGTGCGAAAGGCCGGGAAGTTGCACGCGGCCGGCCGGCATGGGCGTGGTGTCGCGCGGGAGGTTGAGCGTGAAGGTGAAGATGGAGCCTTTGTTAACTGCGCTTTGGATGCTGATGGAGCCTTGCATGAGACGGACCAGTTCCCGCGTGATGGCAAGGCCCAGGCCGGTGCCGCCAAATTTGCGCGTGGTGGAGGTGTCGGCCTGGGTGAAGCGCTCGAAGAGCTGGCCCACTTTTTCTGCCGCGATGCCGATGCCGGTATCGGCAACCGAGATTTTGAAGACGCAGCGGTTGGCGTCTTCGTGCTCGAGGTCTACATCGACAAAGATGTGGCCCTTCTCGGTGAACTTAATGGCGTTGCCGATAAGGTTGGTGAGGATCTGGCGGTAGCGGCCGGGGTCTCCGACCACGCGGGTGGCAAGGCCCGGGCGGTAGCGCACGAGGAGGTCGAGCCCCTTTTGGCGGGCGGTGAACATGCAGACCTCCACCACGTCGTTGGTGGTGACCGCGAGGTCGAAGGCGATGGGCTCGAGCGCCAGTTGCCCGGCCTCGATCTTGGCGATGTCGAGCACGTCGTTGATGACCAGCATCAACTGGTCGGAGGATTTTTTGATCGTCTCGATATACTCGGCCTGGCGTTGGCTGAGCGGGGTTTGTTCCAGCAGCCCGAGCAGCCCCAGCATGCCGTTGAGCGGGGTGCGGATCTCGTGGCTCATGTTGGCGAGGAAGTCGGACTTGGCGCGGTTGGCGCTGGAAGCTTGTTGCTGGAGGCGGGCGTTCTCGGCCACCTGCTGGTAGAGGTTTTTGGCCACCATGACCCAGGCGTAAGCCAAAAACGGCAGGCACAGCAGGCCGATATGGTCGGTAATAAGCATGACCGTGTGGTTTTGCGTGAGCGTGGCGAGGACCGAATCGACCAGGATTATGCCCATTGTCAGCCCCGCGAGGAGGACGAGGTGGAAACGCGCTTTGGCGGATTTGAGGTTGCTGAGCGGGACGTTCATTTATGGCCCTCCTTGATGGCTTGGGTGACAACCGCGGAAATTTTGGCCGGCGTGAACGGCTTGGCCAGGAAGCCCTTGGCGCCAAGCCGGGTGGCCTGTTCCAGGTTGCTGCGGTAGGCGTTGGCGGTGAGGATGAACACGTACGCATCAGGGTCGGCCTCGCGCAGTTTTGCCAGCAGAGTGAGGCCGTCGATCTCGGGAAGGCCGATATCGAGAAAGACCAGGTCTGGCGCGTTGCGGCGGTAGAGGGTGGCGGCATCGGTGGCGTTGCGGGCGGAGAGAACCTCGACCCCGCGGGTTTGCGCGATGAGGTGCTCGAGCACTTGCAGGGTGACGGGGTCATCCTCGACGATGAGCACCACCGGGCGTGGGCGCGTGAGGCGTTGGGCGGCGATGCCTGGCTGCAACGCGAAGCTGATTGAGGCCAGGCGTTGCGCGGCCTGGAGGGTCTCTTGCTGCTTTTTGGCGTTTTCTTCGGCCATGGCCTCGGCGGCCAGGTAGCTTTTGACCACCTGCTTTTGCGAAGGGATTTGCGCCAAGCGCGTGCGCGGAGAGCCCTGCCCCTGGGTGAGCGAAGCGCCAAGCCTTTGCACGAAGGCCACCAGCTGCGGTTTGGCGGAAATGTGGACCAGCACGCCCAGTTTGGCCCCGCCGAGGAGGTAGACCCAGGTGCGGGCATCTGGCGGGGCGAACTGGCCGATAAGGGTTTGCAGCGTTTCGGCCTTGTTGCTCCACTCGGCGCCGTTGAAGCCTGGGATATCAATGAGCAGGACATGCCAGCCGGTATTGTCGGGGTTGAACTGCTCGACCATGGCCTCCAGTTGCGCCGCCGCGTTTGAGACAATGATCTCACACCCTGATTGGACCGCGGTTTTGCGGTTCCAGGAGCCGTCCTTCGCGCCACTGAAGAAGTGGTCGAAGAGTTGCTTAGGGGGTTGGTTGCTATCCATGTGTTGAATTCTTATACCCACCGGCGTTAGTTTAACCGCCTGAAAGGTATGCCTTTTATTGCAGTGCAACATGAGGAAGACCGGCGGCGCTTTTGGCGGAAACCGGCCCCTTGCCGGGGCCCGGCAACGCCTGGCGCCCGCCTGTATGGCTAGCCCGTTGGGGAGTGTTAGGAGGCGGCTTAAATGCCTGCGGCGCCGCCGGCGGCTGGGATCGATACCCGCGGCCCACGGCCCGCGCCAACGGCGCATGACTATGGGTTCAGTCCGTTGCTCTTACTTACATAGGGGAAGAATTTTGGCCTGCGGCTTGGGCCGCCTCGGCCTGGCTTGTAGTCGCCTCCCTTTGGGAAGACTGGCTCCGGCGGCTGGGATCGAACCAGCGACCCACGGATTAACAGTCCGTTGCTCTACCGCTGAGCTACGCCGGAGCAGGTAGACGCAGCCTTATGCGGAAATTGGGCGCGTGTGTCAACGCAAGTGATAGAAGAATGGAACGCTTTTAGGCTGATTTGGTGGCACGGCGGGGGATTTTTTATGAAGAAAGCGCCTTTGGCGCTGCGCGCCCCGGCGTTGCTTATAGTCATCCTCCTTATGGAGGAATGGCGTCCCCTAGGGGAATCGAACCCCTGTTTTCACCGTGAAAGGGTGACGTCCTAACCGCTAGACGAAGGGGACTAGAGCCGGAACAGGCTGGCTTATACGCAACGCAGGGCATGAACGCAACCCCCATTTTGTGCAACTTGTTGCACCACGCCCTTGACCGGCACGCCAACTCCACCTATAAACCGCCCCACTGGATGCGCGGGAGTAGCTCAGGGGTAGAGCATCACCTTGCCATGGTGAGGGTCGAGGGTTCGAATCCCTTCTCCCGCTCCAGTTTGAATTTGCCCCCCACCGTTGCAGAAGGGAACAACCCGAAGGGTAATCCCTTCTCCCGCTCCAGTCTTTCCATAGGAAAGCAACTACAAGGATGGCCGAGGCGTTTTAAGCCGGAGGCCCCTGCCCCTCCCCTTTAGCGCCACAGATCGACCAGCAGCTCGGCCGATGTGCGGCTCTCCCATGTTTCATCCTTGAATTTGCGGTGGTAGGCGTCGATGCTGTGCAGTGATCTTTTGGCCACCTGGTGGGCTTTTTCCATATCCCGGGCATGCATGATGTAAATGAGGTAGTCGCCGTCCGGGCGGGATTCCAGGAACACGCTTTCAAGCGTCACGCCTTCATCGGCCAGGGTGGCCAGGGCCTCGGCCCGGCGGGTGGTGTGGAGGGTGTGCGCCCACTCCCGCACGCGGGGGAGTGAGCCGGGCTTGAGTTTGACCAGGATGCATTTGGTTTCCATGGCCCCATGATGGGCAAAAACACCCGGCTTGGAAACGGCTTTGTGGCTTGCCAATGCGCCCCCAAACCGCTAGAACCAGCGCCATGGCCGGATGGTGAAGTGGTTCAACACAGCGGTTTGCAAAACCGTCATTTCGCGGGTTCGAATCCCGCTCCGGCCTCCAAATTCCGTAACCCGTAACCCGTAATCAGTGACCAGTATGAGCCAACATGACGTGCGGAGGTTTGAAGTAGAGGCTGGCAGCGAGGGCCAGCGTTTGGATGTGTTTTTGGTGGAGGCTTTGGGCGCGGCGGGGGTGGATTGCAGCAGGGCGGGGGTTCAGCGCTGGATCAAAGAGGGGTTTGTGACGAGAAGGAACGAGGAACGAGGTAGCGAGGAACGAGGGGTTTTGGAGGCCAATCCGGCCAAGAAGACCCGGGTGGGTGAGGTTTTTGTGGTGGATTTGCCGGAAATTAAGGCCAGTGAGCTGGTGGCCGAGGATATTCCGCTGGAGGTGGTGTATGAGGACGGTGACCTGCTGGTGCTGAACAAGCCCGCCGGGATGACCGTGCACCCTGCCCCCGGTAATTTTACCGGCACGCTGGTGCAGGCGCTGTTGCACCATTGCGGCGCGACTCTCTCCGGCATGAACGGCGAGGCGCGGCCGGGGATTGTGCACCGCATTGACAAAGACACCAGCGGGTTGCTGGTGGTGGCCAAGCATGACGCCGCCCACCGCGGCTTGGGCAAGCAGTTCATGCGCCATGATATCCACCGTGTGTACCTGGCGCTGGTGCGCGGCGTGCCGGCGCCCGCCGTGGGGCGGATTGAAGGGGCGATTGGCCGCCACCCGGTGCACCGCATGCGCCGCGCGGTGGTGGCCAAGGGCGGCAAGGACGCCGTGACCCATTACAAGGTGTTGGAGCGTTTTGGCGAGGGTGCCGCGCTGGTTGAGTGCAAGTTGGAGACCGGCCGCACCCACCAGATACGCGTGCATATGGCGCACATTGGCCACCCTTTGCTGGGAGACCCGATGTATGGGCGGCCCGGGGCGCTGAAGGGGTTGGGAGCGTTGGAACTGCCCAAACGGCAGCTGTTGCATGCGGCAGAGCTGGGGTTTGAGCACCCGATGACGGGGGAATGGTTGGAATTCACGGCCGAGATACCGGCGGATATAGGTGGGGTTTTGGCGGTTTTGCGTGGCCAAGGGCAAAAGTGACGGCATGGGCGGGGACTTTGCCTTTTTAGACCCGGGGCCGTTGGTGGACGGCGATTTAAGCTTGGAACTACGCCACAAGGTGCCTGCACAGCCGGAGAAGGGATATGTGCCGGCCTACAGCTTTGTGCTGTGGGCGGAGGGCCGCGAAGCCGGGCATTTGCACCTGCGGGCGCAAAACACGCCTTTGCTGGAGCGGGTAGGTGGGCACATCGGCTACGGGGTAAACGAGGCTTTTCGCGGGCGCCACTACGCCGAGCGGGCTTGCCGCCTGGTGCTGCCGCTGGCCCGCGCCCACGGCTTTAAGGAGCTGTGGATGACCTGCAACCCGGACAACGTGGCCTCTCGCCGGACCCTGGAGCGGCTGGGGGCGGAATTTGTGGAGATCGTGGATGTACCGGTTGACCATGAAATGTACAAGCTGGGCGAGTTGAAAAAGTGCCGTTACCGGATGGATTTGGGCTGAAACCGGCGGCGCAGGCCCCCTGCCCGGCCCCTTGGCGGTTTTCAAGGCTTGAAATTTGGGGGTTGGGCTCTAGCGGGGGTGGTGGATGATTATTTTTTAGGCATTATGTATTATGTAACTCAATGACTTAGGTGTGTCAGGGGCGGGGCTGGGGCTGGGGGGCATAAAGCTGCATACGAAAACAGGGAGAACCGACCACCATGGCCGAGTTAATTCAGGAATATATCCAGTCTATCCAGAAGTATGAGCCGCTGAGCTTTGAGGCGGAACAGAAGCTGGCCAAGCGCTGGAAGGCCAAAAAGGACGAAAAGGCCTTTGCCACGCTGATGCAGAGCTATTTGCGCCTGGTGGTGAAGGTGGCCCTGAGCTTTAGGGGCTATGGGTTGCCGGTGGAAGAGCTGATCCAGGAAGGCAACATTGGGCTGATGCAGGCGATCCACCGTTTTGAGCCGGAGCGCGGCTTCCGCCTTTCCACCTATGCGATGTGGTGGATCAAGGCCAGCGTGCAGGAATATATTTTGAACAACTGGAGCATGGTGAAAATTGGGACCAGCGGCACGCAGAAGAAGTTGTTCTTCAACCTGCGGCGCCTGAAGAGCGAGATGCTGGGCGAAAACAGCGTGCACCTGAGCCCCGAGGCGGTGGCGCAGATCGCCAAGGAGCTGGATGTGCACGAAGCAGACGTGGTGAACATGGACCAGCGCTTGCGCCACGGCGACGAAAGCCTGAACAAACCGATGGGCCAGGACGGCGATGCCAGCCACGAGTGGATGGACTTCATCCCCGCGCGGCAGCCCAACCAAGAGGAGGTTTACAGCGGCAAGCAGATTGCCCGCCAGCGCCACGGCAAGCTTTTGGAGGCCATCAGCGGGCTGGATGACCGAGAGCGCGCCATTTTTGTGGCCCGCCACCTGTGCGAAAGCGAGGAAACCCCCACCCTGGAGGAACTGAGCGGCCAATTTGGCGTGAGCCGCGAGCGTGTGCGCCAACTGGAGGAACGCGCCTTTAAGAAAGTGCAAAAGCATATGCAGGTAGGGCTGCTGAACTAGCTACCCCACCCCCGACAAAAAACGGGCCACAAGGCCCGTTTTTTGCCGGGTAAGGCTTAGAACGCCTTGGACAGGGTGAAGAAGGCGCGCAGGCCTTTGTCGCCCTGGGCGGCCACGCGGCGGCTGAGCGGCACCGCCAGCTCGCCTTCCAGCGCGAAGTCATCGGCCAGCGCCAGGCGCAGACCGGTACCGGCGGACGCCAGCGAATTGCGGGCGTCTACCCCCGTGCCGGTTTTGTTATCCACCGTGAAGCCGACATCATAGAACGCATAGGGCTGCCAGGTTTTGACCCATTTGTTATCGGTGGTGTTTTGGGTGTAGCGGCCTTCCAGCTTGGCGGCGGCGCCGCTGTCGCCGGTGATCTCGGAAGGATCGTAGCCGCGGCCGTAGGTGGAGCCGCCGATGCCGAACTCTTGCGAGGCGATGAGGGAATCTGGCGAGTATTGGGCCTGCACCGCCGTGACCACAGAGAACGGCAGACCGGTGAAGAACTGCTCACGCGAGGCTTCGGCGTTGACCTTGGTGAACTCGGGGTTGGCGTTGAGCCGCGACAGCAGGGGATCGCCCTCGCTGGAGGCGCCGAGGATGCCCAGCCCCTTGGAGACGCTGGCGGTGGCAAGGCCACGGCCGTGGAAGCTGTCGATCTGGTCGTAGTTAACACCGGCCTTGGCCACCGAGACCTTCTCGCTGGAGATCTTGGACCCCAGGCTCTTGGTTTGCAGGGACTCCCACGCCAGGGTGCCGAAGGCTTCCAGGTTTTTCTGGCGGCCGCGGATGATGGGGTAGGACACGCCGGCTTCAAGGGTGAGATCCTTACCCTGGACATTGAAGGCCTTGAGGGTGGAACCGGGCGCGGTTTCGCTATACTCGGCGCGCCACATGGCCTTGAGCCCGTTGCTGCCGATGGGAATGGTGTGGCGCACTTCGCCCAGACGCATCTCGTTAAAGTCGCTGGTGGTGGCGTAGAGCAGGTCGAGCTGGTCGTAATCGGCAGCCACGCCGGAGACGCTGGCGCGGGCCTGGTATTGCACCGGGCCGATGTAGCGTGAGCCGTGGTTATCCACCTGCAGGCTGCCGGAGACCTTTTTGCGCTTGACCTCGATGACCAGGTTGGCGGCGCCGATGGTGTTTTGGGAGGGCTCTACCACGGCGCGGGCGGTGACGCCGCCCAAGTCATTGAGCAGCAGCATTTGCCTCTCGAGCACCGCCTGGTTGAGCGGCTTGCTGGCGCGGATGGCCGCCGCCGCGCGGTTGAGCTGCCTCTGGTTGAGCTTGGAGCCGCCTTCCGTTTTAAACTGGATGTCGTCGACGAAGCCTTCCACCACGCGGATGGTGACGTTGCCCTTGGCGATCTCTTGCGGGGGGACGATGGCCTGGCTGATAATAAAGCCGTGGGCACGGTAGAAATTGGTGATCTGGTTGGCCAGGGTGTAGATATCCGCCAGGGTGATCTTCTGGCCCATCATGTTTTTGGCCAGGGCGGAGAGCTCTTCATCGGTAAAGGCAGAGTTGCCGGTGATGTTGAGGCTTTTGAGGGTGAAGGTGATCTCGGCGGCATTGGCGGGAGCGGCCAGCAGGTTGCTGGGGGCCACGACCTCGGTGGCCGGGGTGGGCGCGACGGCAGAGGGGGCAATGTTCTCACGCGTGCGGCCGGGTTGCGCTGCGCCCGGGATGGTTTGCGCGGCAGCCACACTTACCAAAGTGGAGGCCAGCGTGGTGGTGGCGAGAGCGAGGGTGAAAAGAGTTTGCGGGCGGTTCATTCTAACGTTAACTCCTTGTTTTTTAAATACTCATAAGCCGGAAGGCGGCAATGCTCGGCCGTAAAATTGGGCATTCTGGTATGCAAGTACATCACGAATTTTAATTGTGGCAAGCAGAAGTTTGTTTTTTATGGGATGTCTGATGTTTTGACGGCCTCGCGTTTTATCACTTTAGTATTTGACAAGCTACTTTAAGTTGCGCAGGTTGCGTACAGTTTGTGAGGCTGCCTTATGGTGCCGGTTTTAATGTTGTGAAGAGGGAGAAGTTATGATGACCAGCCTGAATTACGGCCCGAGCGCCGCCCGCCCGGCCCTGATGCGTTTGCACCTTTTGACCACCGCGCTGACCGCCGCGTGCCTGACCCTGCCCGCCATGAGCCATGCGCTGGATGTGAACGCCCTGCCCCAAGGCGCCACCGCCATTGACGGCGGCATCACCTTTGATGCCAACAACCTTTACCAGGCCGATACGCGCGGGATCGCCCAGTACTCTGGCTTTAACGTAGGGGTGAACCAGACTTATAGCATTCACAACGGCACCGGCGGTGCGACGTTGATCCGCGACATCCAGGCCGGGAAAAGCCAGATTGCAGGTACGCTGAACGCCACCGGCAGCGTGATGCTGGTGAACGGCAACGGCGTGTTCTTCAACAACAACGCGCATGTGAACGTGGGCAGCCTGGTTGCCACCACCAGCGATATTTCCAACGCCAACTTCATGGACGGCACCTACAAATTTGACCAAAGCGGCAACACCGCCGCCACCATTGACAACCGCGGCACCATTACCGCCGCCACCGGCGGCACCGTGGCGCTGATCGCCAACGGCGGCGTGAGCAACGTGGGCACCATCAGTGCCGTGGCAGGGAAAATTCATCTGGCCGCTGCCGACCGCTTTACTGTGGACTTTGGCGGCGATGGCATCATCAACTACGCCGTGAGCTCGAACATGGAAAACGCCCTGGGCGGAGCGGGCCACACCGCCACCGTGACCAACGACGGCACCTTGAAGGCCGACCGAGGCCTGGTGGCGATGACCGCCTCGGCCGCCAACAGCGTGATTGCCGGGGTTATCAACACCAACGGCGTGACCCAGGCCGGTAAAGCCACCGCGGTGAACGGCAAGATTATCCTTACCGCCGGGGGCAGCAGCGGCAACAGCGGCGCCATTAACCTGAGCGGTGCCGCCGGCAGCGTGAATTCTAAGTTCCTTAACATCGACGGGAAAATCGGCACCAACACCGTGGGCGAAGTTGCCGACCGTGTGAATGTGGGCTCGAGCAATGTGGCTGTGAACGAGAGCATTAAGCTGGTGAAGACCGGCGGCACCGTGAACCTGGCCGCCGGAACCTACACCCAAAACAGCACCCTTAACATTGACAAGGCCATGACCCTGCAAGGCAGCGGCCGCGACCTGACCAACATTGATGCCAGCGGCGTGAACGGCTATGGCATCCATGTGACGGCGTCCAACGTGTCGTTGGGCAAGTTCACCCTGTTTGGCGGCAGCTCTTATGGCATTAAGGCTGACCGCGGCGCCAACACCGGCACGGCCCTGAGCAACCTGAACCTGAGCATTTTGACCGTGCAAGGCAGCGGCGGCAGCGAAATTGACCTGAACGGCGTGGACGGTGCCAACCTTGAAAATGTGCGCGCCTACGGCCAAAACACCAACGGCAACGGCTTTAGCATTACCGGCAGCACCAACGTGGTGCTGGACAACGTGGCCACTGACGGCCTGAACAACTGGGGCGGGATTGCGATTTATCCCGATGGCGCCTACGGCAGCCTGGACACCAGCGTGAAGATCACCAACTCGAGCTATGTGAAGGAAAGCAACCCCCTTTACGTGCAGAGCGAAGGCATTGCCAACGTGACCCTGGATGCCCCCGAATACGGCTACGCGGTGCGCAACGACACCTACCGCCTGAGTGTGGGCACCGGGCATGCGGACTCGGAGCAGTTCACCCTCTTCCAGCGCACCGAAGCCGCCGCCAAGACCTTTGCCCTGGGCAGCTGGTTTGCCGGGCATAATGCGGACTCGACCATCCAGACCGTGAGCTACGACGGCACCCAGAACACCGTGGACAACCACTTTATTGTGGAAAACGGCATGGTGGTTGGCAAAGCCGTGGCCAAAGTGGCCAGCGGCGGCCTGGTTGACGTGCGCAACGGCACCTACACCCTGGGCAGCACCCTGGAAGTGAACAAAAGCCTGACCCTGCAAGGACAAAGCCAGGCCGGCACCCTGTTCAACTATACCGGAAACACCGACAGCTACGGCGTGCACGTGACCGCAGACAACGTGAAGCTGGACGGCTTTACGCTGACCGGCAACGCCGGAGGAAGCGGCAACTATGGTATTAAAGTGGACCACGGCTCGGCCCCCGATAACGTGAAAAACTTTACGCTGAGCAACGCCACCGTTGGCAACTTTGGCCGCAGCGAAGTTGACCTGAACGGCGTGGACGGCGCGACGATTGAACATGTGACCGCCAACGGCAACAACACCCAAGGCAACGGCTTTAGCATTACCGGCAGCACAGATGTGGCGCTGGACAACGTGGCCACTGACGGCTTGAACAGCTGGGGCGGCATTGGGATTTACCCCGACGGCGCCTACGGCCACACCGACACCAGCGTGAAAGTGACCAACGCCAGCGGCATTGCCGAAGCCAACGCCCTTTACGTGCAGAGCGAAGGCCTGGCCAACGTGAGCCTTTACGCGCCGGAATTCGGCTACGCGGTGCGCAACGATGCCTACCGCGGCGACGCCAGCCAGTTTACGCTTTATCAACGCAGTGAAGCCGACGCGGCGGCCTTTGCCACCAGCAGCTGGTTTGGCGGCAATGTGGCGGCCTCGACCATCCAGACCGTTGACCAGGATGCGGGAAATGAGCTGAGCACCGTGGACGATGGCCACTTTATTGTGGTGGACGGCCTGAAAATTGCCAAAGCCGTGGCCAATGTGGCCAGCGGCGGCCTGGTTGACGTGCGCAACGGCACCTACACCCTGGACAGCACCCTGGAAGTGAACAAGGGCCTGACCTTGCAAGGCCAAAGCCAGGCGAGCACGCAGCTGACCTACGCCGGCAGCGGCTACGGCATGCACGTGACCGCAGACAACGTGAAGCTGGACGGCTTTACGCTGACCGGCAACGCCGTTAACGCCAGCGGCAACCGCGGCATTAAAGTGGAGCGCGCCAGCGCAACCCCCGGCGTGGCCAACCAGAACTTTACGCTGAGCAACGCCACCATCGGCAACTTTGGCTACACCGAAGTTGACCTGAACGGCGTGAAAAACGCCACCGTTAAGAACGTGACCGCCAACGGCAACGGCACCCAGGGCAACGGCTTCTCGGTGAGTTCCGGCCAGAACGTGACCTTTGACAATGTGGCCACCGACGGCCAGAACATGTGGGGCGGCCTGGCGATTTACTCGGGCGGGGCCTACGCTGCCAACAGCGACCACGTGACCGTGACCAACAGCAGCGGATTGGCCGAAGCCAACCCGGTGTATGTGCAGGATGACAGCGGCTTTGCCAGCACCAACCTTTCTCTGCCTGAGTATGGTTTTGCGGTGAAGAACGGCAGCTTCCGCCCCGATGCCAGCCAGTTCACTTTTTATCAGCGCGATGAGAACGCCGGTGCGGCCTTTGCCACCGGAGCGGGTTTTGCCGGCCATGTGGCGGACTCGACCCTGCAACAGGTGAAGACCAACGCCCGCACCCAGCTGAGCACCCTGAACAACGCGCAGTTTTACGTTGATCCGGGCATGAACATCCAGACCGCGGTGAACGCCGTGACCAGCGGCGGCCGCGTGGACGTGCGTGACGGCACCTATGTGCAAAACGGCACCTTGAACATTGATAAATCGCTGCGCCTTTACGGCCAGACCAAGGCAGGCACGATCATCGACAGCAGCGGCGTGAGCGGCTACGGCGTGTTGGTGAACGCCGATGACGTGGATATGCGCCGCTTTACCCTTGAAGGTGGCAGCAACTACGGCATTAAGGTGGAGCGTGCCAACCCCGCCGTGGCGATTAGCAACTTCCAGCTGCAAAACGTGACCGTGAACGCCGGCACCAAAACAGGTGTGGACCTGAACGGCGTGAACGACGCGCTGATTAAGAGCGTGCGCGTGAACGGCGGCGCCAACACCAGGGGCAATGGTTTTTCCATTACCGGGGGCACCGATGTGGTGCTGGACAGCGTGAGCACCAACGGCCTGAACCAATGGGGCGGCATCGGCATTTACCCCGATGGCGCCTACGGCCACCTGGATACCAGCGTGCAAGTGATAAACGCCAACGGCGTGAAGGAGACCAACCCCCTTTACGTGCAAAGCCAGGGCCTGGCCAACGTGAGCCTTTACGCGCCGGAATTCGGCTATGCGGTGCGCAACGACACCTACCGCGGCGACGCCAGCCAGTTTACGCTTTATCAACGCAGCCAGAACGACGCCCTGGCTTTTGCCACCGGCAGCTGGTTTGCGCCTTACACCCAGGCCTCGACCATCCAGACGGTGGACCAGGACAGCGTGAATGAGCTCTCGACCGTGGATGCGAGCAACTTTATCGTTGGCAGCGGCATGAGCATTGGCAAAGCCCTTTCCAAGGTGGCGGCCGATGGCACCGTGAACTTGCTGGACGGCACCTTTGACGAGCGCCTGCACATTACCCAAGGCGTGACGTTGCAAGGCAACGGCAGTGGCAACAGCATTTTGAAATACAGCGGCAGCGGCCTTGACGGCGTGGTGCTGGTGGATGCGGCCGGCCACAACGTGAACCTGAATGACCTGCAAGTGCAAGGCACCGCCACCGACGGGATTGGCCTGGGCATGGGCATTAACCTGACCGGTGGCAACCTGGCGCTGAACGGCGTGGTGCTGGATGGCCAGGGCAACGGCGGCGTGGGCCTGGTGCAAAGCGCGCCCGACAGCAGCCTGTTTACGGCCAACACGCAGTTGAACAACTACGACATTGGCCTGGCCGTGCTGGGTGATGCCCCGGTGGCCAACGACGATGTGGTGGCCCTGTTGGACGGCGGCAGCAGCTTTGCCGGTAACGCCCTGGACATCTACATGAAGGCCAATGGCTACGTGACCGATGCGCGCAACGCCACCTTTGCGGACGCAGCCACCACCAATGACATTGCCGGGCGTGTGCAGGCGGATGCGGGGACCATTCTGACCCAGGCGGGAACCACCACCCCGGCCGGGACCACCGCCAGCGACGGCAGCACCGTGACCAGCGACAACGCGATCACCCAATCGCAGCGTCTGGCCCGCTTTATTGATGTGGCGCGCACGATCCTTTACGATCTGGGCGGCAACATTGACATTGCCGGCCTGATTGAGCCTGCCGCGGGCCCGGGCACCGGCACCCCCACCCAGCAACAGCAACTGGCCGCGTTGAACCGGCAGTTGGCGATTATCCTGCAATACTTCCTGGATACCGGGAACGAGGAAGACATGGAGGATGCCCTGCGCGGCTTGCTGATTGAAAGCGGCAACGCCTAGGCCCTGGCCATGCAAAAAGCCCCCGGGATGGGGGCTTTTTTGCGGGTGTTGGTGAGAAACTATTGGTAGGCCGTCGCAGGATCGAACTGCGGACAAACTGGCCTAATTTATACAAGCCAGCCAGTTGCGCGCCCCAAAGCAGCACCCTGCGGCCTGTTTAGGCCCTGGAATTGGCCCAAAGGGTTGACGAGGCGAGACTTGCCCCCTATACACGGCCTCGGTGGGCCGTTAGCTCAGTGGTAGAGCAACTGGCTTTTAACCAGTTTGTCCGCAGTTCGATCCTGCGACGGCCTACCAATACTTCCCCCAAAAAACACCACGCGCGATAGGCCTGCAAGGCCAACCCGTTGGCTAAAGGCTTGACGGGCGAGGCGTTTGCCTTTAGACGGGCTGGGTGTGGGCCGCTAGCTCAGTCGGTAGAGCAACTGACTCTTAATCAGCAGGTCGTGGGTTCGAATCCCTCGCGGCCCACCATTTTTCCCCCTTTCCCGCACGAAAAAACCGCCCGGGGGCGGCTTTTTTTGGGGATTGCCGGGCTATTTCCAGGCCGGGTCGCCCATATTGATATCGTCTTTGTTGGTGAAGCCGCCCACGGCCGCGCCCGCGGCGCCGCCCAGGACCGCGCCGGTGGCCACGTTGCCGCCGGTAAGCGCGCCGCCCAGAGCACCCACACCGGCACCGATACCCGCACCGCTGAGTGCGCGGTCGCCACGACTCTCTCCGCAGCCGGCCAGCGCCGTGGTGGCAGCCAGCAGGCCGACGAGAACGAATGTCGATTTAGTCATAACCGTACCCTCCTTTATTGACCCGGGCAGTGTGCACCCCCTGCCCTAAGCAATCTGCACGGGAATGGCCCTAAAGACGTAAAAATACGGCAAAGGCTTGATAAGTGAGAGCTGATAGAGTTGTTAGAGCGGTTAGAGCTGATAGGGACGGCGCTACGCGCCGGAATTTTTTCAGGCGGAGGGGTGGAGGGCGGCCCCGGGTCGGGGCGGGGGCCCGGGGACTTGAGCTCTTTCCTGCCGCCCGGGGACCTGAGCTCTTTCCTGCCGCCCGGGGATCTGAGCTCTTTCCCGCCGCCCGGGGACCTGGGCTTTTTCCTGCCGCCCGGGGACCTCTGGGCTTTGATCTTCCGCTTTAGCGCCCCGGCCCAAGGGGGCTAACCTATCATTAGCCCGCGGACTTGGGCTCTGTTTTTTTGCCGCCCGGGGCGGGTTGGGCCTGCTGGATGTGCAGCGTGCGCGTGGGGAAGGCGAAGGCGATGCCGCGGGCCTGGAAGGTTTTGAAGATGGCAAGGTTGATGGCCTGCTGGATATCCATGTACTTGTTATAGTCGGCCGAGAGGACGTAGTAGACCGTCTCGAAATTCAGGGCGGAATCACCGTAGGAGGAGAAGTGCGAGCGGTCGAATCGGGTGGATTTTTCATCCTCTACAATGCCGCGGATGATGTGCGGGATGGCTTCCAGTTGTTCGGCGGTGGTGGAGTATTCCACGCCGATGGAAAAGAGCACGCGCCTCTCGTACATGCGGCCGTAGTTGCGGATGCGCGAGGCCAAAAGATCGCGGTTGGCGACGACGATGAGTTCTCCCCCCAGCGAGCGGATGCGCGAAGTCTTCATGCCGATATTTTCCACCGTGCCCATGTACTCACCGAAGATGATGAAGTCACCCAGCACGAAGGGTTTGTCGAACACGATGGAGAGCGAGCCGAGCATGTCTTCCGCCATGCCCTTGAGCGCGAGGGCGAGTGCCACACCGCCCAGGCCCAGGCCGGCGACCAGTGCGGTGATATCCACGCCGAAGTTGGAGAGGATGAGCAGGAACACTAGCAGCCACACCAGCATTTTGCCGATGAGCACCAGCGTGGCGGTGGTGGTGGCGCGCGCGCCGTCGGACGGGTGGCGCGAGAGGTAGTAGCGCGAGCCACTTTCCAGCCCCGCATTGGCGATGAGGCCCACCTGGATGAAGCTGAGCAGGACGAAGATGACGCGCGCGGGGGTATCGATGAACTCTGCGTTGGGGAGGTATTGCACCACGATGTTGAGGCCCAGGGCCCAGACGTACCACGCGCGGATACCTTGAAGAGTGTAGAGCAGCCACAGCAGCGGGCCTTTTTGCACGTTGCGGGATTCCACCCTGCCCTTGAGCCAGCGGATGGCCAGCGCCCGCCCGAAGGTGATGGCCAGGGCGGTGCCAAAGCCTAAGGCCAGCGCGGGCAGGCTCTCCCATGTTTGGGTGGCGACCTTCTCCAGCATATCCGGGCTGGGGTTGGTGATGGCCTGGATGGCCTGGGTGATGACCTCGGTGGGAGATGGGGTGGTGGTGGATGGATTCATACCCCGCACCCTAACAAGCATGGGCCGGGATGAAAACCCCGGAAATGGCTGGACTATGCGGATTTTTATGATGTTTTTGCAAAAATGGAGCCCCTTCCCCGCTGTTTTTTTTATACGCGCGCGGCACAACAGCAGTGAGGGAAATTGAATTGAGGAGGACCAGACCATGAGCCGCACGTGGATGGAATTTGTGATGTTGAGCCTGGCGCTGACCGCGCTGACGGCGTGGGCGTTGAACGGCCACGCCGACGAAGAAGTGCGCGTGCAGTTGCCCGGCGGCAAGCTGGTGCAGGTGATGGACAAACCTAGCCAGCGTTGGTGGGAAAGCCCGGACTTGCAGGGTTACAGCCGCTTTTACTACAAGCCGGAAACCGGCACCTACCATGTTTATGATGCGCCCAAGGGTTGGCCGAGCCCGGCGCGCTGGGGCAGCGAAGGTGTGGAGGAGAGTGCTTCTGCCGGGCCGGATTTCATCCGCTGGAATGAGCAGCGCACGGTGAGCAGTTGCCCGCCGGGGATGCCGAGCTATGGGGTGGGGACGGCTTGCCGGTAGGGGGTGTTGAGTTTTGAGTGTTGGGTGTTGTGGCCGGCGCTGCGCGCCGGACTTTTGGGACGGAGGGGTGGAGGGCGGCCCCGGGTCGGGGCGGGGGCCCGGAAAAATGTGAAGGACATTTTTCCACCCCGCCGCCGCCCGGGGACTTGAACTCTATCTCCCGCCGCCGGGGCTCTATCAGCCCCTTCTTAACGGATGGTTTGCAGGAGGTGTGCGGCGACCTGGGGAAGTGTGTCTTCTTCGATGGCGGTGCGCAGGGTTTGCATGAGTGTGAGGTAGTGGTGCAGGTTGTGGTGGGTGAGCAGCATGTGGCCGAGGATCTCGTCCTCGCGGTGCAAATGGTGCAGGTAGGCGCGGGAGTAATTTTTGCAGGTGTGGCAGGTGCAGGTGGCATCCAGCGGGGTGTCGGCCAGTTTATGCTCGGCGTTGCCGATTTTAAGCGCGCCCTGCATGGTGAACACCGAACCGTTGCGCGCGTTGCGCGTGGGCAGGACGCAATCGAACATATCCACCCCGGCGAGCACCGCCTTGACCATGTCGGACGGGTAGCCGACGCCCATGAGGTAGCGCGGTTTATCGGCCGGCAAAAGCTGCGCCGCCATGGGGATGGCGTGGTGCAGTTCCTCGGGCGTTTCCCCCACCGCGAGGCCGCCGATGGCGTAGCCTTCGAAGCCGATCTCCAGCAGTTTTTCGGTGCTTTCTTGGCGGAGGTCTGGGTAGAGCGAGCCCTGCTGGATGCCGAACTGGCCGTAGCCCGGACGCGGAATGAACGCCGCCCGGGAGCGTGCCGCCCAGCGCATGGACAGGCGCATGGATTCTGCCGCCTGCGCGTGGGTGGCGGGGTGCGGGGTGCATTCGTCGAAGCACATGGTGATGTCGGCATCCAGGCTGTGCTGGATCTGGGTTGAAAGCTCGGGGGTGAGGTGGTGGGTGGAGCCGTCGATCGGCGATTGGAAGGTGACGCCTTCTTCGCTCATTTTGCGGAGGTCTTTCAATGAAAAGACCTGGAAGCCGCCGGAATCGGTGAGGATGGGGCCGGGCCAATTCATGAACTTGTGCAGGCCGCCGAGTTGCTCGATTTGCTTATGGCCGGGGCGCAGGTAGAGGTGGAAAGTGTTGCCGAGGATGAACTGGGCGTGGAGCTCGGATTTGAGCAGATCCGGCCGGATGGCCTTGACCGTGCCCACCGTGCCCACCGGCATGAACATGGGGGTTTGCACCGTGCCGTGGGCGGTGTGGATCTGGCCGCGGCGGGCGTGGCCGGAGGTTTTAAGCAACTCAAACTTAAGCATTTTGCGGGCCTTTGCGGGTGAGCAGCGAGGTGTCGCCGAAGCTGTAGAAGCGGTAGCGGTTTTTTATAGCGTGGTCATAGAGTTGGGCGATTTCGGCCTCGCCGATGAAGGCGGCCACCAGCATGAGCAGGCTGGAGCCGGGAAGGTGGAAGTTTGTCAGCAGTTTATCCACCACCGTGAAGCTGTAGCCGGGTTGGATGAAGATGCTGGTATCGCCTTCAAATCCTTGTTCCGGCAGGCCTTTTTGGCCCCAGGATTCCAGCGTGCGGCAGGCGGTGGTGCCCACCGCGATGACCTTGCCCCCTGCCCTGCGGGTGGCGAGAATTTGCGCGGCGGTTTGCGGCGAAAGGCGGCAGTACTCGGTGTGCAGATGGCCGCTAGCTATTTGTTCTGGCGTGGGATTTTGGAAGGTGCCGGCGCCGACGTGGAGGGTGACGTGGGCGGTGGCGATGCCTTTTTTGTGAAGCGCTTCAAGCACTTCGGGGGTGAAATGGAGGCCTGCGGTGGGCGCGGCGACCGAGCCCGGGGTGGCCGGGTTGGCGTACACCGTTTGGTATTTTTCCTTAACAAAGTCAGAATCCTGCGTGTGAATGTAAGGGGGCAGAGGGGTGTGGCCGTGGGCTTGCACATAAGCGGCAACGGCGCTGCCGGGAGCGGCAAAACGCAGCCGAAAGGGAGGGCCGGAAAGGTAGGGCGCCTCTTCCCCGGCCGCGGGTTCTATCCGTTCCAGGGTGGCGGCGGGGCCGTCTTTCTCGAGGTTGAGGGTGTCGCCGTGCTTCAGCCGGCGGCCGGGTTTGGCGTAGACCTCCCAATACGAGAGGTCTCCCCCGATGGGGCGGTGGAGGAGGATCTCTACCTGAATGGGTGTTGGGTGTGGGGTGTCGGGTGTTGAGGGGCGCGGGGGGCGGGTGGCGAACAGGCGGGCGGGGATGACCTGCGAGCTGTTGAGGATGAGGAGATCGCCGGGGTTGAGGAGGTTCGGCAGGGTGGAGAATGGCTGTTCGGTGAGGCCGGGCCAGGTGAGCAGGCGCGCGGCGCTGCGCGGCTGGGCGGGGGTGTGGGCAATGAGGCTGGGCGGCAGCTGATAGGTGAACATGAGGTGGGGATAGCGGGAATGGGGCGGATTGGCAAGGGAAACGCGAAAGCCGCCGGGTTTGAGGCCCGGCGGTTTTGCGTAAGGTGGGGTTTAACCCCCCGGGTGGTGCGCCCCTTACCCTGCGGGCAGGGGGATGGGTGACCCCTGGGCGACGGAGGTGAGGCCTTCCTCGGGCGTCCAGCGGTAGGATTGGGGCGGCACGCGCTTCTCCACCTCCATACTCGTGATGGGGCCAAAGCAACCTATCTGGCCCAGGCCATCATTCTGCGGCAGCACGCTGCCGTAAAAGAAGTGGCCGAAACTGGAAGGCGTTGGCGGAGCACAAGAGCCATGGACAACAACGTACGGCCCTTTCTCCCGTTGGCGGGACAGCGCGTCAAGGGCGACGACCGGGAACGTGAGCACTTTGCCGTGATAAAAGAAGCTGAGTGAAGTGATCCGGTAGGTACCCGGGGCTGAGCCCTCTTTGATGAGGAGCGCGGGAAGATCGACATGCCCCGCGGTGATAGCGACAGATGTTGGCATAGATAGGTAACCTCTCTACGGCATAAACGGTAAAAAAATGACGGGAAAGCAGCCCGCCTGCGCCCGTATGCCCGATGGTGCCGGATTTGGCAAGCCGGGACGGCCTGGCCCTTGAATGCAAGGGGAAAATGCCACAGCCGCCGGGTTTGAGGCCCGGCGGCTGTGGCGGAGTTTGGCGCAGGGCGCAGGTTGTATCAGTTTGCGATCGCCTTGAGGGTACCCAGCAGACGCTCGGCAGGGTCGTGACCGTGGAGCGCCCAGTGGAAGCGCTGCGACGCGGGTTGCGGCGTGCCCGTGGAGTAATCCACGCCCGGTTTGGACAGGTGCATGTCTGCGACCGGGCCGACGGTGAGCGGGGTTTCCTCACCCGCAGGGCTGCGCAGGATGCCTTGCAGGAAGTAGCCCTTGGTGCACGCTCTGGCCACGCCGGTGGGAATGAAGATGGGCTGGCCGGGCGCGGCGGAGGCGAGCGCCAGGATGGTTGCCTGTTCGTGGCGGTTGGAGAGAACCAGGGCGTCGACCGCGTAAGGTGCGGCGCCGGGGAGGAAGGTAAGCTGTGCGGGCGAGCCCGCGGCGATGGTGAGGGTGGGCAGCGGCATGGCGGCTATTTTCCTTCTACAAACGGGAGGGGGTGGTTTGGCCCCCTTCCCGTTATGTTGACGGG
This sequence comes from Pseudomonadota bacterium, assembly GCA_016125035.1. Lineage (GTDB taxonomy): Bacteria > Pseudomonadota > Alphaproteobacteria > UBA2136 > UBA6156 > RFNJ01. Next base: position 19,915 of record WGMN01000007.1, on the reverse strand, counting down.
TGGGGCGGAAACTGGCTGGGTTATGCCGTGGGAAGAGGCTTTTGGCAAGGGTTGACGTGCAAAAGCCGCCGGTTGCCCGGCGGCTTGGCGTGGTGAAGGTGCCCCTTTAGGAAGGTTGCCCGGCCTCTGGGAACAGGGGCTGGACGCCTTCTTCAGGTGTCCACCAGTATTCCGGCGCGGTGAGCGGCGGCGGCGTGCCATGCCCTTGAGGGTTGGTAAGGACCAGGCCGAGGAGAGGGCCCAGCACGCGCTGGCGCTCGCTTACCCCCGGCACGCCATAAACGGCACCCCAGAAAAAAAGCCGGCCCTTGACCAGATTTTTCACATCGAACCTAAACAGCACCAGGCAGGGCTGGGGGGCGGGCTCTGGCACCTGGCAAGCCGCCAGGACCGGCAGGTCGCAGGGCGTGCCGTTGACACTGAAGCGGGCGAAGATAACGCTGTAGGACTGCTGCCCGCTGCCCGGACGGAAACGCGGAGCGCTGTCCAGCCCCTCGGTGAGGGTGTGGTTGACGAACCATTCGGTGACCATGAAGGGCCCCTTTTTACATGGAGACATGGATGAAACGGCAAGAGAGGAAGGGGAACCCTTCTGCAAAAGTGTATGCCGTATGGTGGGAGCTTTGGCAAGGCCCCAGGAGGAAGAGGAAACCTACGGGGGCGTTACCAGGCGGGTTTTTGCCCTTTTGCGGGGTTGTGGGCGGGCGGGGCGCGGCCTATGTGGGGGCTACACGATAATGTGACACCGTATAGTTTAAGCCGGAGTGATCCTCGGATGTTTAAAGACCCGTATGCGCTGGTGCGCTCGGTGGGGCTGGCGGGCTTTGCCGCACTGGCCCTGGTGTTGATGCTGGCCAACTGCAGCGGCTGGCAATGACCTGATAATGCGAACGGCCGCCGCAAGGCGGCCACTTTTGTTTGGCCCCCTAGCGGAAGAAAGCGCGGGTGAGCTTATCGCCCTTGTGAAGGGCACCGAGCGCCGATTTGCCCGAGGTGATGCGGCCGACGGCGATGTTTTGCGGCTGGAGGTCGCGGTCGCGCAGCATGAAGCCGTAGCGCAAGATGAGCTCGGGCCCCACCGTGCCGTCGACGTGCACCACCATGCCGACCTCGCCGGTGCCGGCGGAATCCGGCTGGTTTTTGGCGTCTATTTTGATGTAAGGCCCCGCCACGGTGGGGCGCCCGGAAAGCCGCGCCTTGCCCACCAGCACGAAGCTGCCGGGGGTTTGGTCGTAGAAATATTGATCGTTGTAGTAACCGCGCCCGACCATGGCCTTGATGAAGCCGGTGAGCGCGGGGTTTTGGCTGGTGATGCGCAAGGTTGCGGTTTGGCCGTTTTCCATCTCCAGCACCACTTCTCCCGGCAGGGTGGTGGGCTGGTTAAAGACCTCCGGCGCCATGCCGTTGCAAGCGGCGAGGGCCAGTGCCACAGCCAGGGCCAGGGTGGAGAGTAGCGACTTCATGCTAGAGGAGGCTTACGCCCTCATGCTGCAAGAGCCAGGTTTTGGTTTTGAGACCGCCGGGGGCGGAGAAGCCGGTGAGTTTACCCCCCTGCCCCATGACGCGGTGGCACGGAATGAGGATGGGAATGGGGTTGGAGCCCACCGCACCGCCGATGGCACGGGGGGAGGATTTGAGCGCGGCGGCGAGATCGCCATAGGTGCGGGTGGTGCCGGGCGCGATATCCAACAGCGCATGCCAGACCTTTTGCTGGAAGGCCGTGCCTTTGGGGGCGAAATCCTTATGGCTGAAGGGCGGGTGCTGGGTGGGGTGGGTAAAGTATTCTGCCAGCGCTTTGTAGAGAGGATGCGCGGTGACCACCTCCGCACCATCGGACGCCTGGCCCCAGTGCAGGGCGGTGAGGTGGGAGTGGCCATCCAATTCTGCCCACAGGGGGCCGAGCGGGGTTTTGGGCCAGGTGAGGATTTGCATGGGCGCATTTTAGGACGATTGAAGGGGGGTGAAAAGAACAAAGGGCACCAGAGGGTGCCCTTTGTTGGCCGGAGGTTGGCTTACTTGGTGGATTCCTCGGCTGCGGGTTCCGCCGCTTCTTCCAGCAGAGGCTGGGTACCTTCGGCGGCTTGCAGGGCAGCCTCTTCCTCCGGTGTGGAGGGGTTGAGCATGGAGGCGGGCAGGCGGGTGACCAGGCGGACCTTGCTGCCATCGGTGGCGAACAGGCGCACGCCCTGGGTGTTGCGGCCCATCACCGAGATGCCGTCGACCTTCATGCGGATGAGCTGACCGTCGGAGGTGGCGATCATGATCTGGTCGGAGTCGGTATCTTTTTCCGTGCTGACGGTGACCGGCACCGCGCACACCACGTGGCCGTTGCGGCTGGTGGTTTGGATGGAGATGACGCCCATGGTGCCGCGCCCCTTCTCTGGGTAGTCGGACGCGGGCGAGAGTTTGCCGAAGCCGTTCTCGGTGACCGTGAGCACGTGGGTATCGGCCGGAGTGAGGAGTTGCACCGCCATGACCGCGTCTTTGGGGCGGAGGTTCATGCCGCGCACGCCGGTGCTGGTGCGTGAGGCGATGGGGCGCAGTTCATCGGCCGCTGCCGAAAAGCGCACGGCCTGGCCGTCCTGGCTGGACATGAGGATGCTGGTGCCGCCGGGTTCTTCCGACGTGGAGGCCTCGCGCGCCAGCAGGTGCACGCCGAGGAGTTTGTCGCCGTCATTCAGGCCCATGCCGTAGATGCCGTTCTGGCGCACGTTGGCGTAAGCCGACAGGGGCGTTTTGCGCACCGCGCCTTTTTGCGTGGCGAAGATGAGGAATTTGCCGGCCCATTCCTCCTCGTTACGCGGGATGGGAACTGCAGCGGCGACGAACTCATCCTTGCCCAGTTGCAGCAGGTTGACGAAGGCCTTGCCGCGCGAGGTGGCGGTGGCTTGCGGAAGCTCCCACACCTTGAGTTTGAAGACGTTGCCCTGGTTGGTGAAGAACAGCACGGGGTCGTGCGTGTTAGCCACGAACAGGTTGGCCATCTCTTCATTCTCGCGCAGGTTGGCCGCGGCCTTGCCCTTGCCGCCGCGCCGCTGGGCGCGGAAGGTGGTGAGCGGCACGCGCTTGACGTAGCCGTCGGACGACAGGGTGACCACCACGTCTTCAGGCGTGATGAGGTCTTCCATGTTCATGTCGGCGCCGCCCTCTTCGATTTGGGTTTTGCGCGGCGTGGCGTAGAGCTCTTTGACTTCGACCAGTTCGTCTTTGATGACGGTGAAGAGCACCGAGCGGTCGGTGAGGATGAGCAGCAGGCCGCGGATGTTCTCGGCGATCTCGGCGGCTTCGTTGATGATCTTCTCGCGTTCCAGGCCGGTGAGGCGGTGCAGGCGGAGGTCGAGAATGGCTTGCGCCTGGACGGCGGAGAGTTTGTAGGATTTGATGTCGGTGACGTCGCCGAGCAGTTCCAGCAGCGGTTTGACGGCGTCGCCCGGCCAGGCGCGCTCCATCAGTTTATCCTTGGCGTCGGTGGGATCGGGCGCGTTGCGGATGATCTTGATGACTTCGTCGATGTTGGCAACCGCGATGCCCAGGCCGACCAAAATGGTGGCGCGGTCGCGCGCTTTGCCGAGGCGGAATTTGGTGCGGCGGGTGACCACCTCCTCCCGGTGGGCGAGGAAAGCGCGCAGGACTTGCGGCACGCCGTAGAGTTTGGGCAGCCCGCCGTCGAGCACCACCATGTTGTAAGAGAAGCCGGTTTGCAGCGACGTGTGTTTGTAGAGCTGGTTGAGCACCACGTCGGCATTGGCGCCGCGTTTGAGCTCTATCACCACGCGCACGCCGAACCTATCCGACTCGTCGCGCACTTCGGAGATATCTTCCACGATCTTGTCCTTCACCAGGTCGGCGATGGATTGCACCAGGGTGGATTTGTTGACCTGGTAGGGGATCTCTTTGATGATCAGCACCGGGCGGGTATCGGGGTCTTTGATCTCCACCTTGGCGCGCATGGTGATGGAACCACGGCCGATGGAGTTGCCCGACAAGATGCCGGCGCGGCCGATGATGGAGCCGCCGGTGGGGAAATCCGGCCCCAGGACGATCTGGTTAATTTCTTCCTGCGTGGCCTGAGGGTTTTGGATGAGCAGCAGGCAGGCGTCGATGAGTTCGCCCAGGTTGTGGGGAGGAATGTTGGTGGCCATACCCACCGCGATGCCCCCTGCCCCGTTGGCCAGCAGGTTGGGAATGCGTGTGGGCAGCACCGCGGGCTCGTGTTCCGAGCCGTCGTAGTTGGGGCGGAAATCGACCGTGTCTTCGTCGATATCCGTCAGCATGGCCGAGCCGGCGCGCGAGAGGCGTACTTCGGTGTAGCGCATGGCCGCCGGGGCGTCGCCGTCCATGGAGCCGTAGTTACCCTGGCCGTCTTCAAGCGGCAGGCGGAGGGAGAAATCCTGAGCCATGCGCACCATGGCGTCGTAAATCGCGGAGTCGCCGTGCGGGTGGTATTTACCCATCACATCCCCCACCACGCGGGCGGATTTGAGGTATTTGCGGTTCCAATCGTTGCCCATGACCCCCTGGGCAAACAGGATGCGGCGGTGCACCGGCTTGAGGCCGTCGCGGACATCTGGCAGCGCGCGCGAGACGATGACGGACATGGCGTAGTCGAGGTACGACTTTTGCATTTCCGTCTCGATGGTGATGGGCTGGATGTTGATGGGGATAAGGGGGGTATCGGCCATGGCGTGATTCGTTACTCGTGATTCGTTACTGGTGGGGAATGCCTATGGCCCAAAATATACACTATAAGGTAGCTGCGGGGGGAGGAAAAAGTGCGCTTTTGGCGCGGTTTTGCCTGCGAAATGGGCGGTTGCCGCTAGGCAGGATGGCGCAGATGGCTTTGCAAGGCCTGAGGCAGGGCATCGGGGCCCGGGTGATGGGCATCGGCCATACACGCGGGGTGTTGCTGTGTGTAGGTGAACATATCCACCAGACTCAGCCTGTGGCGGGCGCATGCGGCCTTGAGCGCGGTGTCGGCAGCGATGGCAAAAGCGGTGTAGTCGGCGTGCTGCTCTTCCGGCAGGACTTTGAGCTTAAGCGGATTGGGCGCGGGGCTGCCCACCAGGATGACAGTGTGCCCTTGAGCATTGGCTTTAAGCCACTCCAAGGCGGGAGAAATGGTGGCGCTGATAACCGAGGCCCACGGCTTGTTATGTTTTTGCGCGCGGGCATACATGCCGGCGGTGGGGCGGGTATCAATTTCTCCCGCCAGAAGCAGCACCGTGGACGCAGGCGGCAAGTTTTGCAGGCGTTGCAAAAGCAAGGCACGGTGCACCGTGGGGACAGGGTTGGCCAGGTGCCACAAGGTAAGACCGAAGATGAGGCTAGCCTGGAGTTGGTAAGAGGTGCCTTGCCACACCGCCGTTTGACCGTGGGGCAAGATGGTGTGGCTTTCTCCCAGCACAGGCAGCGCGGGCAGCGCCGGGTTGCGCGCCGGTGCCGGGCCTTGGACGCCCTCCAGCATCAGGAAATAAGCGGCGGCGTTTTTTACATGGATGTGATGGCTGGCACCCGCCTGCCGCATTCTCTCCAGCATTTGCCCGACATAGCTGCGCTGGGCGTGAAATTGCCCGGCGGTGCCCGCCACCCAGGCCCAGAGAAGTTGCATGTGAGCAAGCATGACCTGTTGCTCGGCTGGCCAAGATTGAGGGGTGATCTTGCTGGATGGTTGCCAAAGTTGAGACCATTCCTCAAGGGGCAAGAAATCACTTTGCAGGTTGGTGAACAGCGCCTGGGTTTTAAGGTGGGAGGGATGGCGCGCACGGTTGGCTGCCAGCACCTCGAGGGCTGACTGGGGCTGGCCCCTTTGCATGAGCAGGGTGCTGAGCGTTGCCGGGTGCTCTGGGTTTTCCGGCGCCAGGGCGATGGCTTTACGCAACGCGCCTTCTGCCAATGAAGCATCCTTTATGGCGATGCCCAGCTGGGCGAGGTTGCCCCACGCAGCCGCACTGGTGGGCACCAGCTGCACCACCTTTTGCAAAGCACTTTGCGCCAGGACAAAGTTGCCGAGGTTGCGCGCCGCCACCCCGATGACCGTGTGCACCTCGGGCCCCTGGCCGCCCATACGCGCCATTTTTTGCGCCGTGGCGAGGGCCAGTTGATACTCGCCTTTTATGAGGTGGTTATGGGCTTGGGCCAGGCGCGGGTTCATGCATTGAGTATAAACCAAAGCTGTTTAAACCGTTATGGATAGATTTATAGGTGGGCAAAACGAAACTCACCCGGCCTAAGCCGGGTGAGTGCGGGAGGGGGCGAGAAGTTTGCAGAGGAAATCCGCCATAACCTGGTGAAAGGCGGCCTCTGCGGTACGGTATGCCCGCAGGTTGCGGGCGGTGTAAAGCGCGAGCGGGATCAGGACGATCCACATCTCGAGCAAAAGGGCCTTGCGGCCCGTGATTTCAGAGGCGGCGATGACGCCGATCTCAAAAACCGGCATCGCAATGAAGGAAGCGAGTGCCAGCCGCCGTTGGCGCTGCACTTCCTCCTGCAATATTTTAAACCACATTCTTACTTCCTCCGCCTGAAGGTTTTGCTTTTCAAACGTCGAGGTCATCCCCGGCGTTCAAAGAAAACACCGACAGGCTGTTGGGGATAATTATGGGATTTAAGGACGAAAATACAAGGGGGAAGGTATTAACTAAATCAACGACTTACAGCAGAAGGAGGGTGGCGAGGCCGAGGAAGGCGAAGAAGCCGCCGACGTCGGTGAAGGTGGTGGTGATGACCGAGGTTGCTACCGCAGGGTCATAATTAAAGCGCTTGAGCACCAGCGGCGTGACCCAGCCGCCAAAGGCCGCAATGAAGTGGTTGGCCAGTGTGGCCAGCGCAATGACCAGCGCCAGCATGCGGTTGCCATAAAGCAGCCAGCAGCCCAGGGCCATGGTGAGTGCCAGCACGGTGCCGATGTAGCCGCCGGAGAGGAACTCTTTGCGGAACAGCGCCCAGGCGTTTTGCGGAGTGATCTGCCCCAGTGCCAGGCCGCGGATGATGACCGTTTGCGTTTGCGTGGTGGCGTTGCCGCCCATGGAGGCGACGATGGGCATGAGCACCGCCAGGGTGGTGAGTTTGGCAATGGAATTCTCGAACAGCGCGATGACCGAAGCGGCAAGGATGGCAGTGCCGAGGTTGACGACCAGCCACGGCAGGCGGTGGCGCATGGTTTGGGTGACCGGGGCGAAGAGGTCGGACCCTTCCATAAGACCGGCGGCGCGGGCCTGTTGGCGGTGGTTCTCGGCCAGCACGACGTCGAGGACGTCGTCGATGGTGATGCGGCCCAGAAGCTCAAACCGTTTATTGACCACCGCGAGGTTGTGGATGTCGTACTTCTCGAAAATGGTGACGGCTTCGTTTTGCGGGGCGTCGTCGGCGATGGTGAGCGGCTCGCGGCGCATCATCTCCTGCAAAGCAATGGTGAAGGGCGCCTTGACCAGCCGGTTGAGCGACACCGTGCCGAGCAGTTTGCGGTGCGAGTTGACCACGAAGATGGTGCCGGGGTTGTTGGGCAGGTAGTCCTCGCCGTCGCGCAGGTATTCCAGCACCTCGCCCACCGTTTGGGTGGGCAGCGCGGTGACCACCTCGAGCTGCATGAGCCCGCCGGCGACGTCGGCAGGGTATTCCAGCAGGTGCTTTTGCTGGCGGTCGGTGAGGAGGTCTTCGGCGTCCGGGCCGGTGGCGTCGCCGGCGTCTTCCACGCTTTGCGCAAGGTCGGCGGCGTCGTCGGATTCCAGCTCGGAGATGGCGACGCGGACCTCTTCCGGGCCCAGCAGTTGCAGGACGTTCTCCTTGACCCCTTCCTCCAGCTCGGCGACCACCTCGCCCAGGTGCTCGAACGGGATGGCCTGGAGCACCTCGCCGCGTTTGTCGCGCGGGAGGCGCTCGAGGAGGTCGGCGACGTCGGCGGGGTGGAGATCGCCGATGAGCGGGCCCAGGCGCGGGCGGTTATGCTCGAGCGCCTCGAGCACGGCGACGTACGTTTGTTCGGTTAGGCCACGGTGGGGCTTGACCTCAAAGTGGTTGGTGTCGGACGGCATGGGCGGGGTCTTCCGGCATTTAGCGGGCCCCTGCCCTGCGCGTGCTGCGCGCGCTGGTGGAAAGACGCCCCTGGGCATGGATGACCGCCAATGCCGAGAGGTTGATGATGCGGTGCACCGGAGCATCCACCGACAGGATGTGGATGGGCTTTTGCATGCCGAGCAGAATGGGGCCGATGTAGTCGGCACCCGGGATGGTTTGGCGCATGATGTTAAACGCGATGTTGCCGCTGTCGACATCTGGGAAGATGAGCGTGTTGGCGGTGTCGGTGAGGGCGGAGGTGGGGAAGATGCGTTGCATGACGTCCATGTTGAGCGCGGTATCGGCCTGCATTTCGCCCTCGACCTCCAGGTGGGGCCAGCGCTGGGCGATGATGCGGCGGGCCTCTTGCATTTTGAGTGCCTGCGGCGTGCGGGCGGAACCGAAGTTGCTGTGCGAGAGCAGCGCCACGCGCGGCTGGATGCCGAAGTTGCTGATCTCGTTACAGGCGAGGTGCGTCATCTCGGCGATCTGCTCGGCGGTGGGGTTGGGCTGGACGTGGGTATCGGCCAGGAACAGCAGGCGCTCCTTACTCATCAGCAGTTGCATGGCGTAGATGTGTTGCAGGCTGTTGTGGCCGTTAAGGATGTGCGCGGCCAGCGGCAGGTAGTGCATGAAGCGGCCGGTGATGCCGCAGACCACGGCATCCGCCTGGTTGGTTTGCACCATGAGGCAGGCCCAGATGAGCCAGCGCGAGCGCAGGTGGATGGCGGCCTCGGACCGGGTGACGCCGTCGCGCATGCGCAGCTGGTAGTAGGCTTCGGCGAATTCCTCGATGTGGGGATCGGTTTGCGGGTCGACCAGGGTGAAGTCGCGGCCTTCTTCCATGGTGAGGCCGAGATCGTGCAGTTGGGGGGTGACCACGTCGCGCCGGCCGAGGATGACCGGGTGGGCCAGCCCTTCGTTGGCCAGGGCCTGGGCGGTTTGCAGGATGCGCGGGTCTTCGCCCTCCGGGTAAACAATGCGTTTGGGGTTGGCGCGCGCGAGTGTGAAGATTTGCCGCATGATGGCGAAGGATTGGTCCACCGTTTCATGCAGGCTGGCGGCGTAGGCGGTGAGATCGGCAATCGGGCGCGAGGCCACGCCGGAATCCATCGCCGCCTTGGCCACCGCCGGGGCGATGGTGGAAAGCAGGCGCACATCGAACGGTTTGGGGATGATGTAGTCTGGCCCGAACTTGAGTTTGCTGCCCTTATAAGCGTTGACCAGCGAAGGCTCGGCCGCTTTTTGCGCCAGCTCTGCCAGGGCGTGGGCGGCGGCGAGCTTCATTTCCGTATTAAAAGTGGTGGCGCCGCAATCCAGCGCGCCGCGGAACAGGTAGGGGAAGCCCAGCACGTTGTTGATCTGGTTGGGGAAGTCGGAGCGGCCGGTGCCGATGATGGCGTCTGGACGGGCCTGCTTGGCGATGTCTGGCATGATCTCCGGCGTGGGGTTGGCCATGGCGAACACCACCGGATTTTTGGCCATGGTTTTGAGCATGGCCGGTTTGAGGATGCCGCCCGCCGACAGGCCGAAGAAGAAGTCGGCGCCCTCGAGCGCATCGGCCAAGGTGCGCGCGGAGGTTTTGTGCATGTAGGGCAGTTGTTGCGGGGTGAAGGTTTTGCGCCCCTGGTAGATGACGCCGTCGATATCCACCAGCGTGATGTTTTTGGGGTTGACGCCGTACTCTACCAGCAGGCCCATGCAGGCCAGGCCCGCGGCGCCCGCGCCGGAGCAGACCACGCGGACATCCGCCGCTTTTTTGCCGCTGATTTTGAGCGCGTTGATGAAGGCCGCGCAGACGATGATGGCGGTGCCGTGCTGGTCGTCGTGCAGCACGGGGATATCCAGCCGTTTACGCAGCTCTTCCTCGATATAAAAACATTCAGGAGCCTTGATATCCTCCAGGTTAATGCCACCGAAGGTGGGGGCGAGGCGGGCCACGGTATCGACAAATTTTTCCGGGTCGGTCTCGGCGATCTCGATATCGAAGACATCGATGTTGGCGAACTTTTTGAACAGCACCGCCTTGCCTTCCATCACCGGCTTGGAGGCCAGCGGGCCGATGTTGCCCAGGCCCAGCACCGCCGTGCCGTTGGTGATGACCGCCACCAGGTTGGCCTTGCTGGTGAACTGGTTGGCCAGCGCGGGGTTGTCTTTGATTTCAAGGCATACCTCGGCCACGCCGGGGGTGTAGCCCAGCGAGAGGTGCTGTTGCGTGGTGAGGGGTTTGGAGGAGACGACCTCGATCTTACCGGCGCGCGGCAGCGCGTGGTAGCGCAGCGCGGGCGACATGCCTTCCACCGGCAAGGTGGTGGGCAGGGTGGGTTTGCTCTTTTTGCTCATGGCTGGGGTTATCTGCCAGATTTGGCGCGGATGCAACGGGGCAAAGGAGCTTCTGACCGTGTGGCGTGGCTTTTAGGTAGAAGTTATTGGTTATTGGTTATTAGTGAGAATTGTGGCTTTGACGGCGGCGGCGATTTTGGCGGTGCCGTCTTCATGGCTGAAGGGTTTGATGAACTGGCCTTGCGGGTTCATGAAATAAGTAAAGGCGGAGTGGGTGATTTCCGGCATGCCGTCCATCTTCATGTCTTCCATGTGGTCGCCGTGCGATTCATCAGATGTTTCGGTGTGGTAGACGAGGAAGCCCTTGGCGGCGGCGTCTACCTGGGCCTGGGTGCCTGTCCAGCCGGTGAAGGCTTTGTTGAAGGAGGACATATAACCCTTCATCACCGCCGGGGTATCGTGCGCGGGATCGACAGACACCATGACCACTTGCAGCTGCTTTTGCTGAGCCGGGCTGAGCTGGCTGTAAACATCGGCCAGTTGGCTGAGGGTTTGCGGGCATTCGTCTGGGCAGCGGGTGAAGCCGAAGAACACCAGCGAGTAGTGGCCCTTGAGATTTTCCTGCGTGACGGTGTGGCCGTTCATGTCGGTAAGGGTGAAGGCCGCGCTGCCCACCGAAGGCGCGCCGGGTGTGCGGGCGTTGGTGAGCGCCGCCAGCGATTGCGACACGCTATGGGCATGAGCAACGGTGGCGGTGAGAAGGAGGGCGAGGGTGAGGAGATGTTTTTTCATGTCGCGCAGGGTAGGACGATGCGCGCGCGGCAGCAAGGATTTATGAGAGGCGTGCCTGGATGGCGTCCATCAGGCCCAGGCGCGCGACCTCCGCGGTGATGGTGGCGGCCTGCGGGGTTTGCAGCAGGCGCGACCACTCTTTTTGCACGCGGGTGCGCGACAGGGTGGCCAGTGCGGGTGCAGCCTGGTGGAAAGCCTCCACCACCTCGGGTATGAGGCCGCCCAGGCCGTAGTGCCCGCAAAAGCGGAAGAAGCGCAGCAGGCGCAGAGGGTCTTCCCGCAGGCGGGTGGCGGGCTCGCCAATGAAGCGCACCAGGCCGTTTTTTAAATCCTGCTCGCCGCCGTAAGGGTCATAAAGCGTGCCATCCGGGCTTAAGTAGACCGCGTTGATGGTGAAATCGCGGCGGGCGGCGTCGAGCGACCAATTCTGCGTGAAGGACACCGTGGGGTAGCGCGAGCCGCCGACGTAGGAATCCTGGCGCAGGGACGTGACCTCGTACGGCCGGCCCGCCAGGTGGACGGTGACCGTGCCCCAGCGCAGGCCCGGCGTGGTGGTGGCCAGTTTGGCGGAAAGGCAGGCGGAGAGCACTTGCTCGGGCGTGGCGGGGGTGGCAAGGTCGATCTCTATATCTGCCAAAGGGTCATGCCGCAGCACGGCGCGTACGGCGCCGCCGACGGCGCGGACCTCGTAACCATCCAGTGCTTGAAGAATATTTTCTAAACCGTTAAAGAGATGATGCATTTCCAGTACAGTGTTTGGTGGAGAAGGGTAAGCCAGCCGGCCGCCGCCAGCACCGGGCCGAAGGGAAACTGCGCTTTACGGCCTTTTTTGGGGAAAGCCCGGCGCCAGGCCACCAGCGCCAGGCCCAGAATGGCCAAAGCCAGCAAAAAGGGTGGCAGGCCCCCTGCCCCCAGCCAGCACCCCAGGGCGGCGACCAGCCAGAGGTCTCCGCCGCCCAGGGCTGGGCGACCGGCCAGCCGCCCGGCCAGCCAGGCCATGGCGGCGAAAACGGCGAAGAAGACCAGCGGGCCGAGCAAAGCCTCGGGCAGTGGCAGCCCCAGGTAAAGGGGCGCCAGCACCAGCCCGGACAGTGCCAGCAGGGCATTGAGGCTGTGGGTGAGCAGGCCGTGTTTGAGATCGACAAGGCTTTGAAGAAGAAGAATAAAAGCCACCAGGAGGCTGGCGAGCACAGGGCCCCCCTGCCCGGCCCACGCCACATAGGACCACAGCGCGGCGCCCAGCAGCAACGGCCCGGCCAGGGGGTTTTTGAGGGCCTGCCAAGTAAGCCCGGCTTCCTGCTTGAGCAGCGACATGGCGGCAAGTTTACCACGGCGCTGGGGGCGGCTTCCACCCCGGCTGCGGCCCAAATGGGCGGTTTTGAGGGAAGATATACTCTTGGCCGAAGCAAGGTTGGGGTTGACGGGGGGCCGGGCTTCGTTTAGGACCACTGCCGTGCGACCGTAGCTCAGCTGGATAGAGCGTCAGGCTACGAACCTGAAGGTCAGGAGTTCGAATCTCTTCGGTCGCGCCATGGATTCAACTCCAAAAAAACGCCCCAGGGGCGTTTTTTTGGTTAGCGGCGGCCTTTGGCTTTTTTGGCTGCGGATTTGGATTTTTTGGCGGCAGCGGGCTTTTTGCGCGGGAGCAGGCGCACGGGGTGCTCTTCGTGCGGGCTGTGGGGGGTGTGGTTGGCGAGGTGGGCGGAGGAGAACATCATGCCCGCGTTCCATTGTTCCAGCAGCCATTCCGGTGAGATGGAGCCGGCACGGTTGTTAACCTCGGACTGCACCATGTTGATGGGGATGTTGAGCAACTTGCTGTGCGTATGGCAGACGCCGATGCGTGCCATGGCGATATCGGCACATTCGTGCAGCGCGCCCTCATACGTATTGGGGGCCTTGTAGCTGGTGAGGCGAGAGAGCACGCGGATTTCAGCCGTGGGAAAGACGTGCCCTTCTACACTGTAGGGGTAGGACCACTCGTTGCCTTGCTCGCCCAGGGTGAATTCCAGTAGGTCTGGCCCCAGGGAGCTGGGGCGGAACATTGGCGGGGTTTGCGCCATGGCCATAGTGTAAGAACGCCGCAGGTGCGGCCCCAGGCGCAGCGAATAGAGGTATCTGGTGGCGTCGATTTTATGCGCCAGCGATAAATCCACCGGGCGGATGAACACGTCGTCATCGGTGAGGAAGAACATGTTGCGGGTGGGAATCATCTCTAGCACCTGCGGCAGGGTTTGAGCGAATTTGCTCTCCTTCACAAAGGTGACTTTGGCGGGGGCTTTGGCGAAGAGTTTTTCCACCTCAGCATAAGCCTTGGCGTGCGCCGGCGTGGAAGCCGCGTATTGCACGATGACCGGCGCGGGGTGGGCGCACATCTCAAAATAAGTAGACAGCGTGGCGTGCAGTTGCATGGCGCGGTTGAAGCTGAACACCACCACGGTGAGGCCGGGGGTAAGTGCCCGGCCTTCGTGGGCGGCAAGGCCTTCCACCGCCAGACGGCGCGAGCTTAACAGTGATTGGTAAGAACGGGCCGACAGCAAAATACCGCCCGCCATGCGCGCCGCCTGGTTGAGCACCACGCGCACTGTGCTTTTAATCTTCGTCAGGGCCATGGTTTATCCTTTGGTGCTGGTGCGGTTGTAGACGTCATCCAGCCGGACGATGTCGGATTCTTCCAGTTTGGTGCCGGTTTGCACTTCCACCAGCTCCAGCGCTTCTTCCGACTGATTCTCCAGCCGGTGGTGGGCACCGAGCGGGATGTAGGTGGATTCATCGGCGCCGAGCTCGAAGGTTTGCTCGGCATTGGTGACGGTGGCACGGCCGCGGGTGATGACCCAGTGCTCGGCGCGGTGGTGATGGTATTGCAGCGAAAGCCGCCCGCCGGGGTTGACGCCGATACGCTTGACCAGAAAGCCAGGGCCCGAGGCAATGGTCTCGTACCAGCCCCACGGACGGATGACGCGGGCGTGGTCTTCTGCCTGCGGAGCGTTTTGCTGTTGCAGGAAGGTGAAGATGGACTTGACCTCGGCCGCGCGGGATTTGGTGGTGACCAGCAGTGCGTCGGGGGTATCCACCACCACCGCGCCATCTAGCCCGTGCACCGCCACCACCTTGCCCGGCACGATGGCATGCACAAAGCTGTTGTGGGTTTGAGTGAGTGCAATGTTGCCCTGCGTGGTGTTGCCCAGAGGGTCTTGCGGCAGGGCCTCGGCCAGCGAAGTGAAATTGCCGATGTCGCTCCAGCGGCCGGTGTAGGGGATGACCACGGCTTTGGCGGTTTGCTCCATGACCGCCGTATCGAACGGTGGGTTGGGGCATTCCGCAAAGGCAGCGCCGGGGCGCAACAGCGTGGTGCCCATGAGCGCCTCGGCGGTTTTTTGCTGCCAGGCGCGCGCGCATTGCTGCCAGATGCCCGGCGCCAGGGCGTTGAACTCTCCACGCAGGATGGCGGGCGTGGCGGTGAAGATGCCGGAGTTCCAGGAGTAGCCCCCCTCCTTGAGCATATCTTGAGCTTTGGCGCGGGTGGGTTTTTCCACGAAGCGGGCGACGCGGTGCGGGCCTTCCGGCGTGGTGGGGCCGTGCTGGATGTAGCCGTATTCGGTTTGTGCAAAAGTGGGTGTGATGCCAAACAGCACAATGTGTTTTTGCGCGGCGGCGCTGGTGGCCTTGAGCACCGATTGGAACTCGGCCGGCGGGCCCATGAGGTGGTCGGCAGGGAGGATGATGAGGGGATCGGTGATGCCGTTTTCATCGGCCCACAAAGTGGCCAGCGCGATGGCGGCGGCGGTGCCGCGGGGTTGGGGTTCCAGCACCACCGCGGCGGGCTTGATGCCGAGCTGGGCGAGTTGCTCCAGCACGAAAAAGCGGTGGGCTTCCGCACAGATGACCAGCGGCGGGTGCAGCTGCGTGCCTTGCACGCGTTGTGCGGTTTGCTGGAACAATGTTTGCCCGCCCGCGAGCGGCACGAAGGGCTTGGGCATTTTGCTGCGCGAGAGCGGCCACAACCGGGAGCCGACACCGCCGCAAAGGATAACGGGCTGAAGCATGGAAAAGACAGTAACCAGTTACCAGTTAACAGTAAACAGTGAACCGTAAGTTGAGGGCGGCTTACCGGTGACTGGTTATTGTTAATTGCTGGCGCGGCCGCGGTGGCTGGCAGCGAAGCCGCCTTTTTTCAGGTGTGCTTCCTGTGCGGCGAGGTCGAGGTCGTGCGCGACCATCATCTTGACCAGATCTTTAAAGCTGGTTTTGGGTTTCCAGCCCAGGGCACGCTGGGCTTTCTCGGCGCTTCCTTGCAGATTGTCGACCTCGGTGGGGCGGAAATAGCGGGGGTCGATCTCTACATATTTTTTCCAGTCGAGGTCGAGCAGGGCGAAGGTTTCATCCAACAAATCGCGCACCGAGTGCGCCTGGCCGGTGGCGACGACGTAGTCATCCGGTTTTTCTTGCTGGAGCATCAGCCACATGGCCTCGACAAAATCACCGGCGAAGCCCCAGTCGCGGACGGACTCGAGGTTGCCGAGGTAGAGTTTATCCTGCAGGCCGTGCTTGATGCGGGTGGCGGCGCGGGTGACTTTGCGGGTGACGAAGGTTTCCCCCCGGCGCGGGCTCTCGTGGTTAAAGAGGATGCCGTTGGCGACGAACATGTTATAGGCCTCGCGGTAGTTGACGCAGGACCAGTGGGCGAAAACCTTGGCCACGCCGTAGGGGCTGCGCGGGTAGAACGGCGAGGATTCGGACTGCGGCGGCGGCGTGGCGCCGAACATCTCGGACGTGCCGGCCTGGTACATGCGCACCGTGCGCTTGCTGCGCACCATGTGCTCGCGCAGGGCTTCGAGCAGGTTAAGCGTGCCGATGCCGTCGGCCTGCGCGGTGTATTGAGGGATATCGAACGACACGCGGACGTGGCTTTGCGCAGCCAGATTGTAGACCTCATCCGGTTGGGTGGTTTCGATGATCTGGGAGAGCGAATTGGGGTCGGTCATGTCGCCAAAGTGCAGGCGCAGCTGGGGCTTTTCATGCAGGTCGGTGTAGAGGTGGTCGAGGCGGTCGGTGTTGAAGGTGGAGGCGCGGCGGATGATGCCGTGCACCATGTAGCCCTTGGAGAGCAGAAGCTCGGCGAGGTAGGAGCCGTCTTGCCCGGTGATGCCGGTGATGAGTGCGCTTTTCATGGGATGATTGGTAATGCGTTTGCGGGTTTGAGTAAAGGAGCTAGGGCGTTAGCGGCTGATTTGCTGGGCAGATTTTGCCTGCCCCCTGCAGGAAGATTGGTGCGGACAAGAGGACTCGAACCTCCACGGTGTTACCCGCCAGCCCCTCAAGCTGGTGCGTCTACCAATTCCGCCATATCCGCACGTGTATTGGCAGAGGCGTATCTACGTGATTAAGTGCGCGGATGCAAGAGGTTGGGTTGCCGACAATTGAAGTTTGGGACGGATTGACGCCTTATGAAGAGGCGGTGCGGCGCATGGAAGCGGCGGTGGCGGCGGGGCAGGAAAAGATCATATTTTGTGAGCATGAACAAGTGTTTACCGTGGGTTCCAGCGGCGATGCGGCGGACGTGAGGGAGGCCGCCGGCGTGCCGGTGGTGGCCAGCGGGCGCGGCGGCAAGGTGACCTGGCATGGACCGGGGCAAAGAGTGGTTTATCTGGTTGTAAACCTTGACCGTTTTGGCCGCGATGTGCGGGCCTACGTGCGTTGGTTGCAGGGGTGGCTGGTGGCGGCGCTTGGTACTTTAAGTATTAATGCCTATACTACTGATGACATTGGTGTTTGGGTTGATAGGAACGAGGAACGAGGAACGAGGAACGAGGCTAAGATCGCGGCGGTGGGGATAAGGGTACGGCGCGGGGTGGCGTACCACGGCATAAGCTTGAATGTTAACAATGATTTAAGTGTGTACCAGCGGTTTGTGGCCTGCGGTTTGGAGGGCAAGGATGTGACGCGGGTGGCCGACGTTTTGCCGCTGCAAAACGCTGCAAAAAGCGGCGAAACGCTGCTGATGGCGGCGGTGGATGAGGCCCTGCGCGGCAATTTGCTGCGGAACTGGCCACATTAAGGGCAACGCGGCGGCGGGGCCGGACGCTCACCCAGAAAACCGTGGCTTTGCATGTGCCACATGCGCGCGCAGGTGCCGCGAGCGGCAAGCAGAGAGGCGTGTGGCCCCTGCTCTACCACCTTGCCGTCTTCAAACACCAGGATACGGTCGAGCGCGGCAACGGACGCGGCTTTGCGTGCCGCTTTTGTGCACAACTGGCCGCGTTAGAGGCTTAGAACGGCACGAAGCGGCGCGGGCGCCGTTTGGACTCAAGCCGCCGCAGGCACGGCCAGGAAGCCATCCACCTGCGCAGCCCACAACCGCGCATAGACACCTCCGTGCGCCAGCAGCTGATGGTGGGGCCCCTGCTCTACCACCTTGCCGTCATCGAAGACCACGATGCGGTCGAGCGAGGAGATGGTGGAGAGGCGGTGGGCGATGACCAGCACCGTTTTGCGTTGCATGAGCTGTTCCAGCCCCTGCTGGATGAGCTTCTCGGACTCGCTATCGAGCGCCGAGGTGGCTTCGTCGAGCACGAGAATAGGCGCGTTTTTGAGGATCGCGCGGGCGATGGCGATGCGCTGACGCTGGCCGCCGGAGAGCCGCGTGCCGCGCTCGCCCACCTGGGTGGCGTAACCGGCGGGCAGCCGGCGGATGAAATCATCGGCGTGGGCAAGCCGCGCCGCCGCCAGCACCTCGTCATCGGTGGCATCCAGGCGGCCGTAGCGGATGTTCTCCATCACACTATGGT
Organism: Pseudomonadota bacterium; assembly: GCA_016125035.1. Lineage (GTDB taxonomy): Bacteria > Pseudomonadota > Alphaproteobacteria > UBA2136 > UBA6156 > RFNJ01. The sequence goes on along the minus strand of WGMN01000007.1, from coordinate 2,000 downwards.
TGAACAACGCGATGTCTTGCGGGATGACGGCAATGTTCTGGCGCAGGCTGTTCTGGCTGACCTCGCGGATGTTCTGCCTATCGATGGTGATCTCATTACGCGAAGGGTCATAGAAGCGCAAAAGCAGTTTGACCAGCGTGCTCTTGCCCGAGCCGGAGGAGCCGACGATGCCGACCTTTTCGCCCGCGGCGATGGTGAGGGTAAGCCCTTCCAGCACCTGGCCGGCCTGGGGGTTGTAGGCAAAGCTGACGTTGTGGAAAGTGATGCTGCCGCTCTCCACCCGCAAAGGCGGGGCGCCGGCCTGGTCGGTGACCTCTGGCTGCTGGGAGAGCAGCGCGGTGAGGCGGCCGAGGGCGCTGCCCTCTTCCACCCACTGGCTGTAGACGGAGGTGAAGTTCTCCAGCGTGTCCCATACGTTTAAGGCCTGGTAGGCCACCAGCACGAAGGCCGCGACATCGATGGTGTGGCCCAGCGCCTGCCGCGCCGCCATGTAGAGGATCAGCGCCACCCATGACAGGCCGATGAAGTTGAGCCCTATCCAGCGCCAGTGATCGAGCATGATCACGCCGCGCGCCTGGGCGTGGGCGCGCTTCTCACCGCCCATGGCGTGGCCCAGCACATGCTCGCCCAGGTTAAACACTTTGACGGTGAGGGTGGCGTTGACGAACTCATACACCTTGCCCACCAGCCCTTCCATCAGGCGCTGCTGGCGCTCGTGCCCCTGCTCTACGCGGATGCTGGTCCACCACGCAAAGGCGATATAACTGACCATCAGCCCCGTAAAAAGCGCGATGAACAGCGGCGGCAGCCCCACCCACGCCAGTGCCAGCGCCATGCCGATGAAGTTGGCAAGGAAATTGAGGCCATGATCAAAATACACCCGGAACATCCGGCGCAGGCCTTCTGCCCCGGAGAGGATGCGTTGCAGCTTGCCGCCGGAGTCGGCGTTCTCATGCCAGTGGGCGGAGAGCCGGTTGAGCTGCGCGAGCCCCATGAGCCGCGCGTTGCGGGCCAGGGCGTCATAAAGAAATTCTTCACGCGCGCACAGCAGCAGCAGGAAATACACCACCGCCGAACTGGCGATGTAAGCGCCGATGATGCGCCAGAGCACCGCTGGCCCGGCAAAGGCGCTGCCGTTTTGCAGCGCGGTGACCATGGCGGTGATGAACAACGGCTGCACGCCCGCAAAGAACACCATGCGCCCCAGCCGGTTGAGGCTGAGCAGAACAAAGCGCCCGCGGTAGGGCCGCAGGAAAAACCACAGCCAGCGCAGGCGGCCAGCCGTGGGCGGCGGCAGCCCCGCAAAAGCGGGAAGTTGCACCCAACCGGGGCGGGAAAGGGCGGTGCGGGCGGAAGCAAGGGACATGGCCACGTTCATCATAGCCACCAAGGGGGGAGCGGCAAGGCAGGTGCCGCGTACGTGGGCACGGAAACAACTGCACCAAACGGCACAGCGCCCGAACCAGAAGTCCGGGCGCTGTGCATTTTTACGAAGGAGGCGGGTCGGCACCGTTGCCGGTGCTGGAATGACCGCCGTTGAGGCTGGCGATGACGTGCTCGTTCCGCTTGTGTTCGCGGAGCTTCTTCTCGGGCAGGTGGACGCCCTCCTTGGCGGAGACGACGTAGTCATCGGTCAACGGGAACGAGTGGCTGTAGCTTTTGAGGAAGCCCAGCCTGATGCGTGCATAGGACGGGGCCAGCGGATTGTAACGCACCAGCAGCGGGCCCACCAGGAACAGGCGCACCGGCTGGTTGTTGGCCGGGTCTTCTTCCGGGATGAAGAGATCATTGATGAAGTCACTGATCTCGACGACGGGAGTGTTCTTGATGCCCTTGATGACAACCTCGTCGCCGCTGAGCAGCTTGTCGACGAAGGACAAGCCTATCCTACTATTGACATAAAAATATTTTCATTTAATATTTTTATATAAAAAGAAAGATACTTATATGGCTTTTCGGGTTTTGGACGATGTAGAATGGCATTTTATAAAAAATATTTT
>WGMN01000009.1 GCA_016125035.1 Pseudomonadota bacterium | reverse complement strand
TTGAAAAGCCTCTCCGGTAAAATATTTTTTATAAAATGCCATTCTACATCGTTCAAAACCCGAAAAGCCATATAAGTATCTTTCTTTTTATATAAAAATATTAAATGAAAATATTTTTATGTCAATAGTAGGATAGGCTTGTCGTCTTCGCCGAGGAAGCAGGGTTTCCTCGCGCTCCTTCCGTGGCCTCGCGGCGCTTCGGAACGAATGGCCTTTGGCCATGGCTTTTTAGGTTGTAAAAGGGCTTGAAATGGAGGGTTTTTGCCCCCATTTAACGGAGTAAGATTCGCTTTTCCGCTCCTTTAGGGGGGCTTTGCGGGCCTTTTGGCTCGATTCGCATGGAGTTAAGTCCATGATTTACTTGAGGAATGAGCACGGGATGGTCAGCATTGACCCCTACGGGGCGCAGGTGCTGGCTTACAAGCCAACCGGGCAAGCTGATGTGCTGTGGCATGTTGGTGAGGACGGACTGGCGGCGGCACGCGCCGAAGGACGGCCTATGCGTGGCGGTATTCCGGTGTGCTGGCCGTGGTTTGGCCCGCACCCGGAAAACAAGGGGCCGCAGCACGGGTATGCTCGGCTGGGCCCCTGGCGTGTGGCTGACAACAACGACGACCGCGCCGTGTTCACCTTGAACACGATGGGCCAGGATGCGGGCTTTCCGCACCGGGCCCGTGCTGAACTGGAAGTGCTGTTGAGTGAGGAAGGACTGGTGGTGAGTTTGGCCACCACCAACACCGGCAACGAGCCTCTCTCTCTGCCGACCCAGGCGTTGCACACTTACCTGCGGGTGAGTGAAGTGAGTAAGGTGGGTATTTACGGCCTGAAGGGCGTGGTCAACGACAAGGGCCGCGTCGGTGGCAAAGTGGAAGCCATTGTGGGTGAGGTGGATGACGTCTACAGCCCGATTTTGAGGCCGCTGCGTGTGGTGGACCCGAAGTTGGGGCGGACGATCGAAATCGAGAATTTCGGCGGGCTCGAAGCAGTCATCTGGAACCCCGGTAGCGACAAGGCCGATATGCCGGCCGGCAGCTTTCGCAACTTCCTTTGCGTGGAAGCCGCGGCATTGGAAGAAGGCACCACGGTGCTGGAACCCGGCCAACGGCATAGGCTGAGTACGCGGTTGCGGGTGGTTTGAACCTGATAACGATGAAGACGGAAAGAGCCCTGCGGTTGCGGGGCTTTTTTCTGTTTCTGGACAAGGCCGAGCGTCTCGTATACTTATGGCCTACTTTAAAACTATGTTCTGGCGTTTTTGGCTCGCGGCAACCTTGGAGGTGCGACGATGGCGAGGGTGAACTGGAAATGGGTGCTGGTGGAGAACGCCAGAAAGCCCGAACGGATTGCGGCGCTGTGGGCACCGCGGACTTTGAACTACTCGCATGTGGATGTTCAGGCCAATACCGCCTGCCTGTGGGCGGAGGTGGATGACCGCGACAAGATGCGCTGGTGGCGGGTGGCGGTGGTGGGCACCGGTGATGCGGTGCCGGTGGACGCTGAAGTGAAACTGGGTGTGGCAGTGTTGACCCACCATGGCCGCACGCGGCCGACGCCGGTGGACAACAGTGTGCAGCACCTTTACCTGATCGACGAAAGTGCCGAAGCGGCGGCGTTGGCGTTGGACTTGCCGGTGCTTGGCCCGGAAGAAGTGAACCTGGCGAAGGTTGTGCCGTTACACTTTGAGCGCCAGGTAGCCTGAAAGGCCGCTGAACAGCGGCAAATATGAAAAAGCGCGCGGGAAACCGCGCGCTTTTTTGCGTAGGTAGGATTAAGCGATTTGGGTGGTGGTGGTTTGGCTGCCGTCGGTGTTGGCGGCGGCATTTTGGGTGCCCTGGTAGCTGGCCAGCACCTGCTGGATGAGGCTGGAGAGGTTGTCGGTGAAGCTGTTGCCCGAGCTATCGGTGCCGGAGAGCAGCTGGCTGACCTTGGCGATGTTGCCGTTGGAGCTGCCGGTGCCGAGCAGTGTGGAGTAGAGGCTGCTGATGCTGTCATCGCCGCTGCTGCTATCGCCAAACAAAGAGGCGTAGGGATCGGTGCTGGAAGAGCCGCCGAAGAGCGAGCTGATATCGCTGGAGCTGGAGCTGCCGTTGCCGCCGAGGATGGCGGACAGCGCGCCGCCGCTTTGGATCTCTTGAATTTGCAGCAGGACGTTGCGGATCTGGTCGGTGATCTGCGCGCCTTGCTCGATCTCGGCACTGGTGAGCTGGCCGTCGTTGTTGGTATCCAGCTTTTTGAAGATCTGTTCCAGCGACTGGGTGGCGCCTTGCTGGTTATCTGGGATGATGCCGGTGCTTTGCAGGGCCTGCTGTGAAATCTTTTGGAACTCGGTGAGCGAGAGGGTGCCCGAGCCGTCGGCGTCGGCGGCAGAGAAGAGTTGCTTGCGCAGGTCGGCCAGGTTGGTGCTGCCGAGGGCGGAGGAGATGGAGGTCATGGTTTGACTTTCCGTTATTTGGTTGGGCGCGGGTTTTACCAGGGCGTGCGCAAGGACCCTTTTCCATACCATGGATTATGCAAGGAGCGTGCCGAAATGGTGATTGGTGATTGGTTATTAGTAATTAGTGAGGCCAGGCGCTCTATTCTGCTAGAAAGATGGTGGCTGTGGCAGTGCTAACTGCTAGTTTACTAACTAACTAATAACTAATTACTAATTACTTTTCCAGCACGTAGGTGCCGGGGGCGGGGCACAGCGGTTTGTAGTTGGCGTTGCCCTGCTTGGCCGGGGCGGAGACCTGCGGCCCGGCGCGCTCGGCCAGCCAAGTGGCGTAGTCCGGCCACCAGCTGTCTTGCTTTTGCTCGGCGGTGGCGGTCCAGCTCTCGGCCGTGGCGCTGTTGGGCGAGCCCACCCAAAAGCTGCGTTTGACCGGTTTGCCCTCGGGCGTGGGCGGGTTGACCACGCCGGCCACGTGCCCGGCCTTGGTGAGGACGAAGCGTTTGGATTTGCTGACCATTTGCGCAAAAGGTTTGTAGCAGCTGGCCCAGGGGGTGATGTGGTCGTTCACCCCGGTGACCATGTACATGGGCAGCGCGATGGTGCGCAGGTCGATCGGCGTGTCCATGAGGGTGATGGCGCCGGGTTGGACCAGCTTGTTTTCCAAGTACAGTTTGCGCAGGTACCAGCTGTGCATGGCCGCGGGCATGCAGGTGGAGTCGTCATTCCAGTAGAGGATATCGAACGGGAAGGGTTGCTTGCCCATGAGGTAGTTGTTGATGACGAACGACCAGATGAGGTCGGATGAGCGCAGCAGGCTGAAGGTGCTGGCCATGGAGCGGCCGTCGAGGATGCCGTCGGCCTGCATTTTGGCGTCGAGCGCGTTGAGCTGGGCTTCGTCGGTGAAGATGGAGAGCTCTCCGGCCTTGGAGAAATCGGTGAGCGTGGTGAGGAAGGTGGCCGACTGGATGCGGGGATCCTTTTTGGCCTGCATGATGGCCAGCGCGGTGGAGAGCATGGTGCCGCCGATGCAGTAGCCCAGCGCGTTGACCGAAGGTTGGCCGGTGATGGCCAGTGTGGCCTCCAGCGCGGCGAACAGCCCTTGCTGGATGTAGTCCTCAAAACCCGTATCGCGGTAGGCGGGGGTGGGGTTCTTCCAGCTGACCATGAACACCTGGAAGCCCTGGTCGACCAGGTATTTGACCAGGCTGTTGTGGGCCTGGAGATCGAGGATATAGAAGCGGTTGATCCACGGCGGGCAGATGAGCAGCGGCACCGCGTGCACCTGTTTGGTGGTGGGGGCGTACTGGATGAGCTCGATCAGGCGGTTGCGGTAGACCACCTGGCCTTTGGTGGTGGCCAGGTTCTCGCCCACTTTGAATTTTTCGTAGTCGGTCATGCTGATGTGGCCGGCCTGCAGGTCATCCATGAAATTTTTGAAGCCTTGCACCAGCGACTGGCCGTTGGTGGAGAGCGCGGTGGACAGCGCCTCTGGGTTGGTGGCGAGGAAGTTGGAGGGAGAGAGCGCCTCCATGAACACCCGGCTGTAGAAGGCGGCGCGGGCGCGGGTGGGATTATCGATGCCACGCGCATCGGCGATGCTTTGCTCGAGCCAGTTGCTGGTGAGCAGGTAGGATTGCTTGAGGAGGTCGAAGTAGGAGGTGTTCCAGCTTTCGTGCGCGAAGCGTTTATCGTCTTTGGCGGGGGTGACCACCGGGGTGGTGGTGTGGCCGAGCATGGCCTCCCACAGGTTGGCCACGAGCCCGAGTTGCGACTGGTAGAGCTTGAAATTGCGCGACAGCTGGCCTTGAGGGTCGGCCGCCAGGGCTTGGGCGGTTTGGCTGAAGGCCTGGAGGATGGGTTCCATGGTTTTGGCTTGAAGGAACGGCTGGGTAAAGGCCCCTTGCATGGCTTGTGTTGCCTGTTTGACAAGCATGGCAGGATCAAATGGGCTGGAGGAGGCATTGCTCATGGACAGAGGGTCTTTTGTTGTTGAGATTGAAGGCAACGTAACAACAAGGGTGCCACTTGGCAATGACGAAGACGATGCGTGTGATGGTGGTGGGCCAAGGCGAGGCGGCGCAAGCCGTGGTGGCCGCCCTGGGCCGTTTGCCGGGGGTGCAGAATGTACGACAAACTTCCCATCTGCCGGAGAGTTTGGCCGGGGTGGATGTGGTGGTGGAAATGGTGGGTGGGGTGGAGCCCGCCTTTAAGGTGGCGATGGGGGCGATGGGCAAGGGGGTGGCCTGTGTGGTGACCAGCCCGATGCTGGTGGCTGCCCATGGCCAGGCGCTGGCGCAGGCCAGCCGCGGCATGCACGCTTTTTGGGGCTGCACCGCCGCAGGTGCAGGCATGCAGCCGGTGGAGCTTTTGGCCGGCCGCGCCGTGGAGCGGATGGCCGTGGTGTTTGGCGAGGGCGCCAGCACCTTGTTGGTGCGCATGGGCTACCGCAATGAGAATTACCTGAAAATGGAAGCCGACCTGTTGCGTGCCGACGTGGACGTGAGTGATGCCGCCGGCAAGTTGACGCAGGCCCGTGCCGCGGCGCTGATGGGCGACTGGCAGGGGCTGTGGCCCAAGGTGGGCAGCCAGCTGCGTGTGGGGCTGGACGCGCTGGACATGCAGGACATGCGGCGCATGCGCGAGTTTGGGCTCACCCTGGTTTACGGCGCGCAGCTTTTTGACGGCGGGTTTGTTTACACCGGGCCGATGGCGGTGGACACCGCCAGCCCGCTGGCACAGGCGCAGGGGCGCGATGTGCTGCTGCTGGAGGATGAGGGGGGGGAGAGTGTGATCTCTCAGCCCGCAGATGCGCAGGGCCGCCTGCTGCGCGGCGTGGTGGGCGACATGGTGCGGCTGATGCGCGGCCGCGCGGCGCCGGAATTTGCCACCCACGCGGTGTTTGGCGGTGCGGCAGGGGCTGACGGTGCCTGCTACCTGCGCCTGCCCTACGGCAAGCGCGAGGCGTTGATGGCCGCCGGAGCGGTGGTGAAGGAGGAAAAGGTGGAAGGCAACGGCACCTGGCAGGCGGTGGTGGAAGGTGTGGATATGCGGCGCTTGCGCATGCTGGCGCCGGATGGCTGCATCTGGCCGGTGGCGGGCAGCTGGGAGATGCCGATGGCGGGTGGATTGCGGTTGGTGGGGTAAGGTTTGTGGCTTGAAATGGGCCCCTGAGGGGCCTTTTTTGGGCTTGTGGAGGGGGTAAAAGCTGGCGTATACATGCGGCAACCAACGGAATATCTACAAACAGATGGAGAGCGGTATGAACCCCGAGAAGGTGCGTGCCGATATCATTTCGGCATTGGAGGAGGTGGCGGCGGGCTCTTGGTCCCCAGCTCCACTCCTTAAGTACACCGATACCATGACTATCCGGAGATTTTTCGGCCGGACAGGTGTGGCCCGTGTTGAGCGTGATGGAAGCAAGGTTAAAACCGACCGCTTGACCAGGATGTTGTACGACATGGCGCTCGAGCAGTCTTGTGGTGGGCCGGTAAGCTTTAACCCGATCTACATGCCGATGTTCGACCTTATTGTTATGCCATCCAAGAAGGATTTCCGGCAAAAAGACAGTCTTCTTGACCCCGTGGAAGCGGAGGCGCATGAACTGGCCCACGCCAGTGGCCATACATCACGGCTCAACCGCCATTCGTTGATGTATGGCAAGAGCACCAACCCACCCGAAGAAACCGTGGCCAACCTGGGAGGGGCGCTCTTGCTCGAGCATCACCGGTTGTGGGTGGCGAAACAGAGCTTTGCCCGCTTCATTCTACGGGATTGGGGGGATAACCTGGACGAAGCCAAGGCGATGGTTGATAAGTATATGCCCGAGGCCGAAAAGGCGGCGCAATGGCTGCTCGATAAGGCCAGGCGCAACCCTCATGGCGTGGTTGAGTCACCCCTTACCCGTGCTTGCGAGGTTGCCGAGGTTGAGGCCGAAGAGCGGGTCACCATCCATCATCTGGAGCCGTGGAGCGCCTACGAGAAGAGTGACAGGATCATTGAGTTGTTGGGAGAGGAATTGGGTTTCCTTCCTGAGGAATGGGCGAGAGTGTGCAAGAAATAAAGGGAGGCCGTGGACCTGAGTGTCTGCGGCCTTTCTGGTTTTTCAGCCAGAAGAAAAACCCCGGGAGGGGTTACTTCTTTTTAGCGGGTTTGGTTTGGGTTTTGAGGAGGTCGCGGATCTGCATCAGCAGTTCGACCTCTGACGGGGCCTTGGGCGGCGGGGGAGGGGGCTTGGGAGCAAAGCGGTTGAGCGTGCGCACCATGAGGAAGATGCAGAAGGCGATGATGAGGAAATCCAGGCAGCTTTGGAAGAAGGCGCCGTAGCCCAGGGTAAGCGCGGGGTGGGCATCGGTGGCCGGGAGGAGCGTGACGGCGAGGCTTTTGAAGTTGACGCCGGCGGTGAGGAAGCCCAGGGGCGGCATGATGATGTTCTCCACCAGCGAAGAGACGATCTTGCCGAAGGCGCCGCCGATGACCACACCGACCGCGAGGTCTATCACGTTGCCGCGCATGGCGAAGGTTTTGAATTCCTGAATGAAGCTCATGCCGCTTTTATAATGGCTGGGGGGTGGTTAGGCAAGTGGGGCCGGGGGCAAAATGGTGCCGGCGGAGAGGATTGAACTCCCGACCTTTGGTTTACAAAACCACTGCACTACCGCTGTGCTACGCCGGCGACCGGGGGCAACTTGCCAACAATCGGCCCAAAGTGCAACCCAAAAGGGGGAAAGGCGGGGGGTGGTAAAATGCATAAGGGTTGGGGCGAAGGGCTTATTGGGCTTGCCGGGGCTGATTCTTCCTTACATTCAGGTTAGTATGCGCGGGGGCATTTTATGGGGCCGGAAGAGAATGGTGCCTCTTAATCTTGAAACCCGGGTTAACAAACTTTAGGAAAAGCCACATGCCGATCTCTCCCCGCAGTTTGAGCGACACCTATGCCGTGCATGCCCAGTTGAGCGTTGCTGACGTGGCGCAGGCCAAGGCACAGGGTTTTGGCAGCATCATCAACAACCGCCCGGATGGTGAGGAGGCAGGGCAGACCCCGGCCAGTGTTATTGCCCAAGCCGCGCGGGAAGCGGGGATGGGTTATGCGTATATCCCCGTTGCGGGTGCCATTGCTCCCGACCAGGTGCGGGCCATGCAACAGGCATTGGAGAGCCTGCCGCAACCTGTGTTGGCCTATTGCCGCAGCGGGCAGCGTTCTACCCGGCTGTGGGCCTGGGCGATGCACCATAAACTGGGAGCGGCAAAGGTGTTGCAGGCGACGTTGCACGGAGGGTGCGACAGCGCCAAGCTTGAAGCTGAGCTTAGGGAGGCGGATGGCTGGCTTTGAAAGCCTTTTGTTGACGGCAGGGTGCCCTATGCTGGATGTGGAGGGGTATGAGGGGGGGAAGTTCAGTTATCGGTGGTATGACAGCCCACCCGGTATGTTGTTTTAAGCGTTTGTAGTTGTTGTTATTTTTTGGTAGGAAGCACTCCTCCCTTTGACAGAGGGGGAGGGAGGTTCCTTACTGAAAGAAAGAACAAGGACCCCCTATGGCCCGAGCTGCTGAACCCGCTTTACGTGAACTTGCCCAGTACAGGGCCATGTGGGAGACGGTGGTTGATGGGATTATTTCCATTGATGAGCAAGGCACGGTGATTGCCCTTAACCCCGCCGCCGAGCGTATTTTTGGTTACAGCGCGGCAGAGGTTGTTGGCAACAACGTGAAGATGCTGATGCCCGAGCCCTACCACGGCCAGCATGACAACTACCTGGCCAACTACCGGCGCAGCGGAGAAGCCAAGATTATCGGCACCGGGCGCGAGGTGGAGGGCAAGCGCAAGGATGGAAGTATCTTCCCCCTGCATTTGAGCGTGGCCAAGATGGAAGTGAATGGCGAGGTTTGCTACAACGGAGTGCTGCGCGACCTGACAGACAGCCGGGCGGCGGAAGCGGAGTTGGCGGAGAGCCAAAGGCGTTACCATGATGTACTGGAGCGCAGCGGCTTGAAGGCGGCGCAGCCCAAGAGCTTTCTCTTGGGGAAGGGGATCAAGAAGCCTGCTTTTTGGAAGTTTATGCTGGAAGACCGGCAGTTTGACGAGCGCCACCTTTATACGTTGGCGTTGCTGATGACCGGCTTGCCGGTGTTGGTGGGGTTGATGATGGTGGGGGCCTGGTTGTGGCCGGGAGACGCCTTGCGCCTGGCGGTGCCGTGGATTTTTTACATGCAGTTGAAGACCGCGGTGCTTTACAGCTTGTGCGGGCTTGGTCTTTCTCTGGTGTTGTGGGGGAGGGGGGCTTATGCCTTCCCCGTTGCGGCGTTTGTGGGAGCGGTGGCGGGAGCGACGTTGCTGGAGTACGGCCTGGGCATGAGCCTGGGCATTGACCCCTGGCTGGCCGGTGATCTGGTTTATGACATGAATGCTTACCCTGGCCGCATGGCGCCCAATACCGCCGCGGTGTTGCTGACGACAGCCGTGGTGTTGGCCTTGCTTGCGTCGCCGGAGAAGATCTACCAGCGCCTGCGGGTGGTGGCGGTGGATTTTCTCTCGTTTATGGTGCTGGCGATAGGGGTGGCGGTGCTGGCGGGGTATATCCGCGGTGAGCCGATGGTTTACACTTGGGGCAGCATGACGCGGATGTCGATACCCACTGCGGTGGCGACGCTGGTTTTGGCGATGGCGGTGATGGCGACCTCTTCCTACCATCAGCGCATGGGGGTGGCGCGCGGGTTGTGGTGGATACCGCCGATACTGGCGTTGCTGGTGTTTATGTTTGACCTGGCCATGCCGCTGGGTGTGGCCGCCGGTATTGCTTATGTGCCGCTGGTGTTTTGCGGGTTGTGGTTCCGCCGCCTGCACATGACCTTTGTGCTGGCGATGATGGGCACCTTGCTGACGATTATGGGGTATATGTTCTCTCCTGCAGGCCCGTACGGAAATTGGATTGTGCTGACCAACCGCACCCTGACCGTGGGCACGTTGTGGTTGGTGGCGGTGCTGGTGTATTTGCATCAGCGCATTTACCGCACCCTGGCCGACAGCGAGTTGCGCTTTAAGAACCTGTATAATCACACGCCGGTGATGTTGTTCTCTACCAACGAAGACAATGAGTTGGTTGGGGTGAGCAACCACTGGCTGGATATGATGGGCTACACCCGTGACGAGGTGCTGGGCCGGAAAATTACCGATTTTATGAGCGAAGAAGCAGCGCGGGTGGCGCGTGAGACCACCTTGCCGCGCTTTAAGGCCAAAGGCACCTTGAAGGATGCGGTGAGTGTGATGGCGCGCAGCGACGGCACGCCGATGGAGGTGATGATTTCCGCCATTACGGAAAAAGACCAGAAAGGCCGTTATGTGCGCAGCCTGGCGGTGATGGTGGACACCACGCAGAAAAACCGCAGTGAGAAAATGCTGCGTGAGTATGCCAACAAGCTTTCGCAGCAGAACATCAGCCTGGCACGCTCGAACCAGGAGCTGGAGAATTTTGCCTATATCACCTCTCATGATTTGCAGGAGCCGTTGCGCATGGTGCGCAGCTACGGCGATTTGTTAAGAGACCGTTACATGAAGGCGTTGCCCGACGAAGCGCGCGAGTTTTTAGGCTATATGGTGAATGGCGCCGAGAGGATGCAGAATTTGATCCGCGATTTGCTGGCGTACTCCCGTGTATCACGCAATGAGATGAAGTTGAGTGAGGTGGATTTTGCCAGTGTGGTGGAGGAAGTGAAGCGCACGCTGGGGAGTGACCTAACGCCGGTGGGAGCAAGCATTAAGGTGAGCAGCGGGTTGCCCAAAGTGGCCGGCGAGAAGGGCATGTTGATGCAGGTGATGCAAAACCTGCTGACCAATGCGGTGAAATTCAGGAAGGCGGAAGGCCCGCTGGAAGTGGAAGTGAGTGCGCGCAAGGACGGTGAGAAATGGGAGTTTGCCGTGCGCGACAACGGCATTGGCATTGACCCCAGGCATGGAGAACGCGTGTTTGAGATGTTTAAGCGGTTGCATTCTCGCGAGGAATACGAAGGCACAGGCATTGGGTTGGCGGTGTGCAAGAAGGTGGTGGAGCGCCATGGGGGCGAGATTTGGGTGGACTCGGAACTTGGCAGGGGCGCGACCTTTTACTTTACCCTGCCTGAACAACAGCCAATGAAGGAGGAACCCAATGATGAAGGTAAATGAGAGCACAGCAGTGGTGATTCTGCTGGTGGAAGACAACCCGGGTGATGTGCGCCTGACGCAGGAAAGCCTGAAGAAAGTGAAGATAATCAATGAGCTGCACGTTGCCAAGGATGGTGTGGAGGCGTTGGACTTTTTGCGCCGCCAAGGGGAGTTTGCCGATGCGCCGAGGCCGCACCTGATTTTGCTGGACTTGAATATGCCGCGGATGGGCGGGCGCGAGTTGCTGGAGGAAATTAAGGATGATGCGGATTTGAAGCGTATCCCGGTGGTGGTGCTGACGTCTTCGGAGATGGAGGAGGACATTGTGAAGAGCTATGACCTGCACGCCAACTGCTACATTACCAAGCCGGTGGGCATTGCCGGCTTTACCAATGTGGTGCAGGCGATTGATAGTTTTTGGTTTAATGTTGTGGAATTACCCGAGGCATAAATAAGGAGCGCGTGCATGGCCCATCCGATTCTGCTGGTAGAAGACAACCCGGGTGATGCCCGGCTGATTGAGGAATACCTGAAGGAAGCCGACGAAGACTATGTGGTGGAAGTAGCCAGCAGCATTGCCGATGCGGTGAGCCGTGTGAAGGAACACAGCTATGAGGTGGTGCTGACAGATTTGGGGTTGCCCGACAGCGATGGCCTGGCCAGCGTTTATAAAATGCTGGAGGCAGCACCCAGCACGCCGCTGGTGGTGTTGACCGGCAACCATGACCAGCAGTTGGCGATGATGGCGGTGCGCGAAGGTGCGCAGGAGTTTTTGGTGAAGGATCTGATTAACGCCAAAGTGTTGGAACGGGTGCTGAAGTATTCGGTACAGCGGCATTTGCAGTTGAATGAAGCGCGTCGCCTGGCCTTTAGCGACACCTTGACCGGCCTGCCCAACCGCATGCAGCTGTTGCAGACCCTGCGCCATGACATGGTGGTGAGCCAACGCACCAAACAAGCATTGGGCGTGCTGTTTTTGGACCTGGATGGTTTTAAGGGAGTGAACGACACCCACGGCCACGAGTTTGGTGATGCCTTTTTGCAGGCGGTGGCCTGCCGGTTGCGCCATATGCTGCGCGCCAGCGACACCTTGGCGCGTTTTGGTGGTGATGAGTTTGTGATTGTGCAGACCTGTGTGGACACCACCGACAGTGTGGTGGCTTTTGCCGAGAAGTTGATCAGGGCGTTCCAGGAGCCGTTGCGGTGTGAAGGTGAGTTGCTGGTGGCCGGGCTCTCGGTTGGCATTGCGATGTACCCCGAGCATGCCCACCATGCCGAAGAGCTGCTGACCAAGGCTGACAAGGCCTTGTATGAAGCCAAGGCCAACGGTAAGGGGTGTTTCCGCTTTTATACCAACAATTAAGGCCGCTGCCGCGGCCTGCCAGGGGGCGGTGGACGCTTACGGTAATTTTATGTTTTTGGCGGGCGTTCCGTGCTGCGGTTTAACAGGTGGGGGTGCAAGGTTGTACGCACAAACAAAGGAGAGGTGCGATGCGCTTTAACAACCTGATCTACACGACGGCCCTGACGGTTGCCGCGATAACCGCGGTGGCGGGCCAGGCCCATGCCTATGATGAAATGAGCTTCCGCCAGTACCTGGCGCAGCGCTATGAATTTTTGGCGCTGGACGAAGACTCCAGCATGGATATTGAGGATTCGGAATATCTGCGTGAGGCGCAAAGCAATGCCCTGCACGGCGGCCCGATTATGCCGCACCCGCTGGATAACGTGCACTTTGTGCAATCGACCCAGGCTGAGCTGCAAAACGGCCATGACCTGCTGGTTGCCGCCGGGCAGAACGGCGCGGCTGAAAAAATGCCGGCGGTTTACGCCCGTGCGTTGAGTGCCTATGACTGCTGGGTTGAACAGCAGGAAGGAGCGCCGAACATTGGCCACAACATCCAGGACTGCAAAGGCATTTACCTGGCCAACGCTGCCCAGCTGCAACAACTTGCCAGCGTGAAAGCAGTGCAACCGGTGGCGGTGGTTGAGAAGTTGCGTACCCTGCACTCGGTGTACTTTGACTGGAATGTGGCAACCTTGAGCGCCAGCGAAAAAGCCAAGCTGGATAAGGCCCGCGCGATGCTGACCGATGCGCGTAACGGCAGGCTGATCATCCGCGGTTTTGCCGACACCAGTGGCAATGCCGGCTACAACATGGGGCTCTCTAAAGAGCGGGCCAACAATGTGGCGCGCTACCTGAACCTGCCCAATGACAGGTTTGAGATCCGCACCGTGGGGTATGGCGAGACCAACCTGCACGTGCCCACCGCAGATGGTGTGCGCAATGCCAGCAACCGCGTGGTGGATATCTCCATCAACGCCACCAAGGTTGATGTGCAGTAGTAAGCAGGTGTTGCGAAAGGGGGCTTGGCCCCCTTTTTTTGGGTTCTGCGCAGGGGATAATTTTAGGGGAAATTTATGTAATTAGGTGCCGCCAGCAGCGATTTTTTGCGGCCCGCCGGGCTAGGCTGAAAGGGTAACAAAGGGAAGGGAAGACCATGTTGAATGTTGCTGTATGGGCCCTGGTGATTGCGCTGGTGGCTGGAGTGCTTGGGTTTGGGGGCATTGCCTCGGCCGCGACAGGTGTGGCGCTGGTGGTGTTTTACATCTTCATCGGCTTGTTTGTGCTGAGCCTGGTGGCGATGGCGTGGAACTCGGCACGGAGGTCTTCCATTTAAAAGTTTTAAGGGGTGCATATTGTTTATCTCCTTAAACCGGGCCGCCAGAAGGTGGCACGGGTAACCGACGAACAAAGAGAAAGTGAAGAGAATGGGCATTATCCTTTTGGTGGCCGCTGTGGTTGTTGGGGCGTTTGTGGTGGCCGGTGGCGGGCACACCGTGGACGGTTTTGGCAAGGATGTTCAAAACAGCGGTGAGAAGATCCAGGACAGTAAGTAAGGCTGAAGGCAAGGCTGGCTGGCCTGCGGCCCCGCCCGGAAAGGCGGGGCCGCGTCTTTATATTTTTTTTATAAATAGCGCGCCGAACGGCAGCTTATTTTTAATCGCCATGGGCCACAGTGCCACGGCTTTGGAACAACAAGGAGAGCCCATATGAACTTCCGTGAGCAGGCGAAAGAGATGGCCGGCGTGGCCACACAGATGTTACTGCCGGGGTTGTTGCAACAGCGCTTGGGCAGTGAATTGGGAGTGCATGTGAGCGATATGACGGCCTTGCGCGATGATATTTTGAGCTACACCTGGCACGGCGGCGAACATGGTTGGAACAGCTTGCTGGGCCAGCACATGCATGGCATGGATGCCTGGCAGGCGCGGCTTGCGCAGCAGCTGCGCGCGGCGGGGATTTACACCGTGGAAGTGGTGGTGCCGGGGCGTCGGCCGCGCCAGGTGGGGGCCAGCCAGAACCCTTCAGACTGTGATGGCATGGCGTTGGCGGCACGGTTGATGACCGACTTTGAAGCGTTGGACCACCAATTGGCCGAAATATGGCGCCTGGCGGATGGCGTGGCCCCCGAAGCCCTGTGCGACACCTTGCTGGGGTTGAGCTTTTTTTACCAGAAAGCCGCGGGGTTTTACCGTCGCCACCTGTGCCTGAGTGCCACCCGGGTGTGGGATGAGAATGAAACGGGTGTGGAGCTGGGCGAATAATGTTATATTTTATGGGCACTAACGGGGGGAGACGCGCGGCAAGCCATGAAGACAGAACGTAATACGGTGGTGCGAAATGGCCGTTTGCGTGTGCACGTGGGCATGCTGCCCGGCTGCGGACAACGCCAAGGCATTTTAAAGGCTTACCAGATGGCTCATCAACAAGGGCTGAAGGTGGTGTGCCTGCCGGAGAACCCTTTGAGCGAAAACCCCTTTGACCTGCCGGTGTGGGAGCCGTTGACGGATTTGCCGCCGCACAAGGCCGGCTTGTGGGAGCCGGAGGTGATGCGGCTGCTGTTGGAGACCAAGCCTGATATGGTGGTGCTGGATTCTCTTAACCGGTTTGACCTGACCCCCGAGCAGCACCATGCCAAACGCCAAGGTTTGCAGCGCCTGTTGAGGGAAGGCATTAACGTGGAAACCACCCTGGACCTGGTGGCGGTGAATTTGTTTAGCGACCTGTTGAACCCCACGTATAATTGGCCCGAGGGAGGGAAGGTTTCGCCTTCCTTTTTGCGCCAGAGCGTGAGCGATTATGTGGTCCATGATTTGCCACCGACTTTGATTCTCCAGCGTTTTTATGAGGGGCAGATGGTGTTGCCGAGGCCCTTGGAGAGCCAGCGCGCCGTGTTTACCAACATTGCCAACCTGAGCCGGCTGCGTGAGGCGCTGTTTGCCCTGGTGGGGGCGCACGTAACCGATCAGGTGCGTGCCAATAATCCCGGCCTGACGGACCTGGATGGCAGCCGTGACAGCCGCGGCCTGAGGTGGGATGTGGATTGGAAGAACCTTTTGTACGTGCTGGGGGGGGGCACGGCGCTGTTGCTGATGCTGCATTATTTGTGGGTGCAGTGGTACCTTTCCCTTTCTGCGGTGAGTGTGGTGTTGCTGGGGGCGGTGGTGCTCTCGGCGCTGACGTATTCTCTGGCGACGACCATTCTGGCCAGCTTGATTGCTTTTGTGGGGTTGGATTTGTTGTTCCTTTCGCCTTTTACGGTGGATGTGTTGAGTGCGGAAGATGCCCTGACCCTGGCGGTGTTTGTGGGGGTTGGAACCATGGTGGGCTATGTGGCAACGCGGCGGCAGGCGGATGCGCAGCTGGACCGCATAAGCATGGGCCAGCACCTGGCCCTGTTGCGCCTGGCCTATGATCTGAACACCGTTGAGACCGTGGAAGACTGCCTGGAAGCGGGTGTGCGGACGTTGAAAGCCTTTTTGAATGTGCACGTGTTTGTGGCCCTGGTGAATGAAGACGACACTTTAAGGGTGTGGCCCGAAACGAAATTGGATGAAGTGGAGCGCGCGGCGATTGCTGAGGCACTGGCGGGTAACCAGTTCAGCCGCGCCAAGAGCCCGCAGATTTACAGCTACTGCCCGCTTTATCTGACCGGGCGCGTGCTGGGGGTTATCGGCTTTGGCGACAGCAAGACCAAGCAGGTGGACCCTTCATGGCAGGCCCTGGACTTTTTGCGCAGCTACGCCAACCTGCTGGCCGGCGGGCTGACGCGTGTGCTGATGAAGCAGGTGAGCAATGAGGCCAGTTTGCAGGCCACGCGGGAGAGTTTGCGCTCGGCGTTGCTCTCTTCCATCTCGCATGATTTGAAGACGCCGCTGGTGGGGATCATCGGCAGCCTTTCCACACTGGAGCATGCCGGCAAAGGGTTGCCGCAGGAAGACCAGCAGGAGCTGGTGGCGGCTTCTCGCCGGGAGGCGGAGCGTTTGCATTCCATCATCCACAATGTGCTGGAGGTGACCAAGCTGGAGTCGGGGTCGCTACAGCCCAAGCGCGAGCATGTTTCGCCGGTAGACCTGATTGGTGAGGCGGTGCGCCGCACGCAGAAATACCATGCGCAATTGCAGGTGGCGTTGGAGGCGCCGCAGGATGTGCCTGACCTGGAAGTTGACCCGATTTTGATGGGCCAGGTGTTTTACAACCTGTTTGACAACGCTGCCAAATACGCGGGAGCGGACAGACCGATTGAGGTGCGTTTGGCAGCCGTGACGGAAGACGAAACGCGCCTGCAAGTGGATGTGGCCGACGAGGGCCCGGGCATTGCGCCGGGTGAGGAAAACAAGGTTTTTGATAAGTTCTTCCGTACGGAAAAAGGTGACCACAAGGTGGCGGGTTCTGGCCTGGGGCTGGCGATCTGCCGCGGCATTGTGGAGGCCCATGGCGGGAGCATTAAGGTTGCCAACCGGAATGACGGCAAGGGTGCTGTGTTTAGTATGGTGCTGCCGGCGGTTGAGAAAAGTTCCATTAAGGAAGAAAGGGTGTAGATATGAGCGAAGTGAAGCCGCGGATTTTGATCGTGGATGATGAGGTGGCAATCCGGCGCTTTTTGCGCATTGGCTTGAGTAATGACGGGTACCGTATTGACGAGGCCAGTGACGGCAAGGAAGCCGTGCGCCTGGTGAATGCACTGAAGCCCGACCTGATTTTGCTGGACCTGGGTTTGCCGGGGATGGACGGGCAGGAGGTGATTACTGCTGTGCGTGAGGCGGGGCATCAGTCGCCCATTTTGATCCTCTCGGTGCGCTCGGACCAGCAGGACATTGTGCAGGCGCTGGACAGAGGCGCGGATGATTACCTGACTAAGCCCTTTGGGTTGGAAGAGCTGCTGGCGCGGGTGCGCAGTTTGCTGCGGCGCTCTGTTCAGCAGGCCACCGGTGGCGAGACCGTGATTAAGGTTGAGGGCTACCTGACGTTGGACCTGCTGCGCCATGAGGTGCGGGTGAGAGACCAGTTGGTGGAGCTCTCGCCCAAGGAATTCAAGCTGCTTAAAACCCTGGCCAGCCACGCCAACAAGGTGCTGACTCACCGCCACATTTTGCAGGAGGTGTGGGGCCCCGCCCACGTGGAAGACCAGCAGTACCTGCGCGTGTACATGGGCCAATTGCGCAAAAAACTGGCAGTGGATGGCCAGGAGCCGGCCTATGTGCGCACCCTTCAAGGTGTGGGTTATATGTTTGATACTACGCAAGGAGAGCAGGCTTAGACTTTGTAAGTTAAGTAATTTTTACGAAAATTTTACAAAGTTTACGCTTGCTTTTGCGGGGGCGATAACCCATTAGTGGGGGGCACTTCGTGCGACAAATCTTATCTTCCAATTTCTGCGTTGCACGGGGTGCTTTCGTGCTTTGATGTAATGACCTCCAACACTACTACGGGACATGAGGCTTTGACATGGGACGCTAACGTTCTTAACCGAACGCACGCGACTTCCGCGCAAGCACTGTTCGATTGAAACAGTAAGGAGGCTCATGAAGTTAGGGAGCATCTTGGTCCATTGTCACGATTTGGGTTAAGTCCCGAAGTTTGGGCATGGACCCACCAGATGCGGTGCGAAAAACGAGGGGTGGTCCCGGCAGCGTGAGTTGCCGGGCCACTTTTTATGGTTTTATAAGGTTTTAGCAGGCGTTTTTTATGAAGTTAGGCATGGCCCCGGGGAGCGGGGTTTTTTAGCATGTGGGGGTAAGTAAAGGAGTGCATGCTTATGGCAAAACGTACGAATGTTTGGTGGCCCTACGCCGTGGCCGGTGTGGTGGTGTTGGGGGTGGTGGCCGTGGCTGCCACGCAAAACCGCCAGGTGGAACCCGCTGAAGGGGATGTGGGCACGATTGTTGAAAATGCCCAGGACGCGGCCCAGTACCGTGCCGCAGAGCAGGCGGCCAAAACCGAGGCGGCGACCCATGCGCAGATGGCTGATTATCATGCTGATGCGGCGGTCTCGGCCAGCAATGTAGGTGGTGCCGTTGAGCACGGTGCCAAGGCCGTGGGCGAGAAGGTTCAAGAAGGGGTGGCCAGCGTGAAGGAAGGTTATAACGGCGCGATGGCCGACTATAACAACCAGCAGATGATGGATGCGATTTCACAGACCATGGCGTCGCCCTCTACTGCTGAATAACCAACAGATAATCAAAAGGAAAAGGCGCGATATGAAAAGCAATAGTTTGATAGCATTGGTGGTGGGGATTGTGGCGATTGCCGCGGTGATTTACCTGGTGACCGCCCACGACAAAACCGATGAGCCGACCACCGCGCTGGGCCATGTGGTGCAGGGTGTGGGCGACAAGCTTGACCAGGCCAGTTACGAAATGAAAGCGGATTCCAGCGAGAACTCTGCCAGCAGCAACTTTGATGCGGCGAAGAAGGACCTGGGGATTGAGACCTCTGATACGACTGAGTAGGTGGAGGGAAGGGGGAGAGCGCCTTAGGGCGCTCTTTTTATTGGGTTATTCGGGTTTGGTGTAGGCCAGGGTGAGGGTGTGGACTTGCGTGGCGCCGGCGCGGCGCAGGGCTAGTGCGCAGGCTTTGGCGGTGGCGCCGGTGGTGAAGATGTCATCGATGAGCAGGACCGGGCGGCCGGAAACGGCTGAAGTTGCTGAGAAATGTGTGCCCGGGAGTTGCAGGCGCTGGGCGCGGGTTTTGCGGTTTTGCGGAATGGCTTTGCGCAGCCGTTTGAGGGCGGTGAGGTGGACGGGAAGGTGGGTGATTTCCGCCAGTTTCTGCGCCAGGAGCGCGGCGTGGTTGTAGCGCCGGGCGCGCAGGCGGGTGGGGTGGCTGGGCACCGGGATGATGAGCAGGTTGGGAGTGTTGGGGACGAGCGGGACGAGGAGCTTGGCCAAGGGGGTGGAGAGGTGGGTATGGTCTTGAAATTTAAAACGTAAAAGGGCGTGGCGCAGGGGGCCTTGGTAGAGGCAGGGGGCGGCGAAGGAGGTGAGGGCGGCGAGCAGCGGCGGCTTGAGCACGTGCGAGGTGTTCCACCACGGCAGGTTGGCGTAGCAGGAAGGGCAGAAACCCGTGGGTTCGGTGGCCGGAAGATAGGCGTGGCAGCTGATGCAGGACGGGGGAAGCAGAAGCCCCCACAAACGGCGGAGGGACGCTGCAAAAAGCTGCAATACGCTGCGGAACGCTGCTACCATAGGCCATTATGATGCAAAAAATGTTCGATACAAGGCATGTGCGCGGCAGAAAGCGGCAAAACGCTGCGGCGGGGCCGGTGGAGGAAGAGATTGCGCGCAGGTTGCGCGAGCGGTTGGGGGAGGTGAAGGGCGATTATGCGAAGGTGCATTGGGTGGGAGATGAAGGTTTGGAGGATGGTTTTGCGGTTGTGGGCGGGCCCTACGACGCGGTGGTGGCCAACCTGCTGCTGCCGGTGGTGAACGATGTGCCGCTGTTTGTGCTGCGCTGCGTGGAGGCGTTGCGGCCGGACGGGTTGTTGCTGCTGACCACGTTGGGGGTGGAGAGCTTCAGGGAGTTCCGCGCCGCGTGGGCGGAGGTGGGGGAGGGGCAGGGCCACGTGATACCCCTGACCGATGTGCGCGAGGCGGGGAGTTTGTTGCAGCGGATGAAGTTGGCGCTGCCGGTGGTGGACCGTGATGTGCTGACGGTGACCTTCCCGGACTTTGCGGCGTTGTATAAGGGGTTGCGGGCGCACGGGGCGGGGAACTTCAATTTGCAGCGTGGGAAGGGGTTGGTGGGGAAGGGGCGGATGAAGGCGATGGAGGAAGCTTATGCGCGGTTGTTTGCGAGGGAAGATGGGCGGTTGCAGGTGACGTTGGAGGTGGTTTACCTGCATGGCTTTAAGGCGGCGGCGGGGCAGCCTGTTGCTGCGCGGCGGGGGAGTGGGAAGGTGAGTTTGGTGCGGATTTTGGGGGAGTGACCCACCGCGGGTGCGACGGAGTGCGGTGGGGGTGCAAGGGGGTTCGTACCCCCTTTGCTTATAAAGGGGGGATTGGGGGCTTGCCCCCACGAGGCCGTGGCCGCGTAGCGGCAGGCCGCACGCGAGGCCAACCCAAAACCCAGACGAAGGCGGGTTTTGGGTTAGGCCGGCGCTATGGCCGGAGGCCAAACATTGCGGTTTGGCGAGAAGCACGGCATAGTGGAGGTGGGATTGCAAACCCAAACTATGAGTGCCGCCGCTGCACAAAGCGGTTTTCTCGGTTTTGGCCGGGAGGCACCGGACATGTCCAAGCGTAAGCTAAAAACTGGTGTTCCGTCTCATAGCGGACTTTGCAGCTCCCGGCCTTATCAACCTCTATGCAAAGGAGACCTATGAGATGACGAACCAAGCCCAAAACGAAGATTTGAAACTGCTGCTGATGGAGGTGCTTGCCGACAGCAGGGCGATGGCGTTGCTGCAACACTTCCGGCGATTGAGCAGCCGGAACCGGCGCTTGCTGTTGCGTATTGCACGCGGATTGGGACGCGGCGCCTAAGCAAAAGAGGGGGCATCGAGCCCCCTCTTTTGCTTGCCGGGCCTTGCTGGGCAAATTCTTACGAATTGGCCCAGACGCGGCTACCGGCGGCCTGCGGCAGCAAGGAATTGTTTATATGGTTAGAGCTTGCCGAACATGAGCAGGTGCAGGAGGCCGGAGACCAGGGCGGTGACGCCAAAGCCCGCCAGCCAGAGCAGGATGAACCAGCGCCAGGGGTGGGGTGGTTTGGCTTGTTGGGGTGGGATGCGGCGCATTAATAATCCACCGAGTGGGCTTTGCCGCGGAACACCCAGTAGCAGTAGCCGGTGTAGGCGAGGATGACGGGGAGCACGAGCAGTGCGCCCACCAGCAGCAGCGAGAGGTTGGGGCCGTTGGCCGCCGCCTGGGCGAAGGTGAGCTGGTAGGGCACAACCCATGGCCACAGGCTGATGGCAAAGCCGGTGTAGCTGAAGACGAACAGCAGGGTGGTGAGGAAGAAGGGTTGGTACTCGCTCTCCAGCAGGATGCTGCGGGCGAGAAAGGCGACGGTGACGGCGGTGGCCAGCGGCAGCGGGAACAGCCAGGTGGCGTTGGACAGCCAGCGCCCGGCGAGTTGGGCGTTGAGGAAAGGTGTGGCCAGGCTGACCACCGTGAGGCAAGCCACCGCGTAGGTGAGCACGTAGATGGCGCTGCGGCGGGCCCATTTTTGCGTGGTGCCTTCCGTCTTCATGATCGCCCAGGTGGCGCCGAGCAGCGCGTAGGACATGACCACCGCCAGCCCGCAGAAGATGGCAAACGGAGTGAGGAAATCGAACACCCCGCCGGAGAAGGCGCGGCCGGTGACCTGGAAGCCCTGGATGAAGCCGCCGAGCATCAACCCCTGGCAAAACGCCGCGGCCAGCGAACCGAAGTGGAAGGCGTAGTCCCACACCCAGCGGCTGCGTTTGCCGGCTTTGAAGCGGAACTCGAACGACACACCGCGCAGGATGAGCCCGAAGAGCATGGCGGTGGCCGGAAGGTAAAGGGCAGAGAGCACGATGCCATAGGCCGGGGGAAAGGCGATGAGCAGCCCGCCGGTGCCCAGCACCAGCCAGGTTTCGTTACCATCCCAGAATGGGGCGATGCTGCCGATGAGTTTGGCGCGCGCGTCCTCGGACGGGGCGAAGGGAAAGAGGATGCCCACGCCGAGGTCGAAGCCGTCGAGCAGCACGTAGATGAACACGGCCAGCGCCACCAGCCCGCCCCAGATGAGTGGCAGCGGCAGGAAAGGTGAGAAATCAAACATTGGCGTCTTCTCCTTCAGGGCTGAGGCGGCCGGACATGCCGGGGTGCGCGTGTTGGTGGGATTTGTCGGCCTTGAGGGGGCCGCGCACGATGAGCCGCCCGACGTAAAACACCGCCGAGATGAACAACAGCGCATAGAGGGCGATGAAGATGAGCAGGCTGGCGAGCATGGCGTGGCCCGGCACAGGGGAGACGCCGCTTGCTGTCTTGAGCACGCCGTAGACGGTGTAGGGCTGGCGCCCGACCTCGGTGACAAACCAGCCCGCCAGCACCGCCACGAAGCCCGCAGGTGCCATGGCCACGCACCAGCGGTGGAACCAGGTGGCCGTGAACAGCTTTTTGCGCCAGTAGAGGAAGGCCGCGCTGAGGCCGGTGAGGATCATCAGCGTGCCCAGGCCGACCATGACGCGGAAGCTCCAGAACACGATGTTGACCGGCGGGATGTTGTCGCCGAAGTCATTCAGGCCCTTGATCTCGCCGTTTAAGCTGTGGGTGAGGATGAGGCTGGCGCCGTGCGGGACGGAGAGGTAGCTGGTGGTGGTGCGGGTGGATTCATCCACCGTGGCGAGGAGTTGCAGGTTGGCGCCGGATTCGGTGTTCCAGAGGCCTTCCATCGCCGCCACCTTGGTGGGTTGGTGGTGCAGGGTGTTGAGGCCGTGGAGATCACCCACCACGAGCTGCAGGGGGGCGACGAAGCAGGCCATGAGCATGGCCATGGCGAGCATGACCTTGCCGTGCGCCGGGTGGCGGTGGCGCAGCAGGTAGAACGCCCCCACCCCGCCCACCGCAAAGGCGGTGGTGAGGTAGGCCGCCAGCACCATGTGGGTGAAGCGGTAGGGGAATGACGGATTGAAGATGACGCGCAGCCAGTTGGTGGCGTGCAGCAGGCCCAGTTCATCCACCCGGTAGGCCACCGGGGTTTGCATCCAGCTGTTGGCGTCGAGGATCCAGAACGCCGAGACCAGCGTGCCCACCGCGACGATGCAGGTGGAAGCAAAATGCATGCGCCGGCTGACGCGCCCCCAGCCGAACAGCATGATGCCGAGGAAGGAGGCTTCCAGGAAGAAGGCGGTGAGCACCTCGAAGCCCAGGAGCGGCCCGATGACGTTGGCGACGGCGTCGGCAAAGGGGGCCCAGTTGGTGCCGAACTGGTAGCTCATGACGACGCCGGTGACCACGCCCATGCCGAACATCACCGCGAAGATCTTGACCCAGTGCTGGTAGACCTCTTTATACACCGTGCGGCCGGTTTTGAGCCACAGGCCTTCCACCACCGCCAGCCAGCTGGCCAGCCCGATGGTGAAGGAGGGAAAGAGAATGTGGAAGCTGACGACGAAAGCGAATTGCAGGCGGGCCAGGATGTGGGGGTCGGTTATGAAATCCATGGCGGAATTTAAGGACGGGTTTTTGCATACCGCAAGCCACCAAAGATGGAGGGGGCGTGCGTGGTTGCATGTGAAGAGACCAAGTGGAGTGGTGGGGATTGGAGGACGGGCGGAGAATATGCCCCCTGGGGTTCAGGGGGCATATTCTTCCAGCAAGGCCAGGACCTTGGTGTTGCAGTGCTGGCTGACAGCAAAGCGCACGGCGTGGTGCGGCAGCGGGTAGCCTTGCTGCTGGCCCATGAACGGTTGGGCCACCGGCGGTACGAGCTGGTGGTTGAAGCCTTCGCCATGGCGCAGCAGCAGGTCTTCCACCAGCCCGGACATGGCCCGCATGAGCCATGCCGTTTGGTTTTTGACCACCAGCCAGTTGGCCGGCGCGGTGGGTGCGTGGCCCAGGTTGCGCAGCTCCAGGATGGTCATGGCCGCGGATTGAGCGGCCATGACGTTGAAGTTGGTCTCGAAGCCCGAGAACTGGTCGAGGTTGCACAGGTTTACCACGTCCTCCAGCTGTTGCCAGGTGCGTGCCGCGTTGGCGGCGCTGACCGAGGCGGGGATGCTGTTTTGCCGTGCGAGCGCGAGGGCGTTGCGCAGGCGCTCTAACATATCCCACGGGAAGATCAGGGCTTCGAAGACCTGATAGGCCAGCTCGGCCATTTCCAGCGCCAGTGCGGCGCAGGGAAGGGCCGGAAGGTGCAGCCGCTGCAGCAGGCGGCCCTGGCGGGCGACCACGCAGTCGGTGGAGGAGTGAACCTCGCCTCCGGTTTCGGCGAGGTAAATCTCTTCACGCAGCCACAGCACCAGCATGTTTTCAGGGGCCAGGTGAAGACCGCCGAAGTGGGGTTTGAGTTCGCCCCGGGCAACCTTCCATTCCCCCGGTTGCCAAACGCCGTTGCGGCAGGTGGGAAGGGGCCAGTTGTTGAGGCCACCGGCATCGGTGAAGCCATGGACGGAAAGCCCCTGCGGGCGTGTGCATTTGTATAAGCGCGGCATGCCGCCCCCCTTGAAACGTGAGTGGTTTTTCAGGGCCCTATATAGCAGATGCGGGCGGTGCGACGAAGTAATAAGTGTCGGTATTGATGTGGAAGGTCTCCCACGGGGCGGTGGGTTCGCTTAAGGCTTTGTCGGCAAACATGCGGCCCAGCAGCCAGGTGGTGCGCAAGGCCTCGCGGCCGTCTTTTTCCACCACGTAACGGCCGCACCAGCTGGTGAGAGAGTGATATTCGCCCCAGCTGACGACGAATCCCAGCAGATCGCCGTTGCGAAAGCCGGTGAGCGGGAACCAGGTGGCCAGCCCGGGGCGTCCGCCCGCGGTGCGATAACGGCCGGTGAGGCTGCCGTCGGCATGGATGGTGAGGTCGAGCTCGGACCCGCTGGGGTGGCGCCATAGGCCTGATTTCATGGTGGGGACCTTTCTCTGTGTGGGTAATTTAAGAAAAATTTGGTGGTGTGAGAAGGATTATCGATCCTTCTCCTCAAATTTGGAGTTGGCCCTTATCAGGGCAGGCTGGTGGTGGGAGAAGGATTCGAACCTTCGAAGGCAATGCCAACTGATTTACAGTCAGTCCCCTTTGGCCACTTGGGTATCCCACCATGCGACAGCGGGCGGAAGGTAGGGGCTAACGCCCGGCCTGTCAATGCTTTCGGCCCATGCCTGGCGCAGGTAAAAAGCTGCTTGCGCGGGGGGGCGAGTTGGGCTAAATCAGGCCTCATCCGGCGGCAGGCCCACCCAACCACCCCTGCCGCCGGTGCCTTTGTATAACGGGCGGTTAGCTCAGCGGTAGAGCACTACCTTCACACGGTAGGGGTCACAGGTTCGAATCCTGTACCGCCCACCAGTTCTTTCTTGATTTGTTCTTTAAGAAGGTGCGGGCTCAAACAGGCCACGTGCTCCTTTTTTCCCCCGCTTTATTTATGTGTTAGGTTGGCGCCATGCAGCGTTGCTTTATTTTGATTGGCGGGGCGCCCACCACGGGGAAGAGTGTGATGGCGCGGGCTTTGGCCGCGCGGTTGGGCTTGCCGTGGATATCCACCGACCAGTTGCGCAGCGTGGCCAAGCGCTATGGCAGCAAGGACAGGTACCCCTGCCTGTATGACAGTGCGGGGCTGACCGCCGAAGAGTTTTTGACCCGTTACACCCCGCAGCAGGTATGCGACATGGAGTTTAAGCAGGGCGGAGACGTGTGGCCCGCGGTGGAGGCCCTTTTGGCCCATGATGCGTGGGAGAAAGGCGGGATTATTGAAGGGGTGAACATTCTGCCGCAGCTGGTGGCCGAGAATAAGGTGAACCCCGGGCTGGTGCGGGCGGTATTTCTGGTGGATCTGGACGAAGAGCGCATGCGCAAAGTGGTTTACACCCGGGGGCTATATGACGATGCGGCGAACTACGCCGACGATGTTAAGGAAAGTGAAGTGGGGTGGGCGATGATGTTCGCCCGGCGTTTGCAGGCGGAAGCCCGCGAATACGGCCTGCCGTGTGTGCAGGTGGGCAAGACCGGGGCAGATGTGGATGAGGTTTTGCGGGTTTTAAACCTGGGGTAGGGTAGATTGTTCTTGTTTTTTCAGTGATTTTCATGCACAGCAGGGGCTTAGCAAGGAGATTTGAGTTATGGCTTATGAAGGTGGCAAGGGGCCCAAGGGACCCCGGAGCTCGGGTGGCGGTTTTGGCGGCAAGCGCGCGCCGGCGGGCGGTAAAGGCGGCTTTAAGAAGGCTTACGGCCCGCGCAAGCCACGTGAAGGTGGCAGCGGTGATGGCGGGTACAAGAAGCCCTATACCCCGCGTGAAGGCGGGGCCGGCGGGTACCGGGGCCGGGATGAGGCGGCGCCGCGTTCTGGCGGATATAAGAAGCCCTATGCCGCGCGTGAAGGTGGGGCGGAAGGTGGCGCCAAGCGCCCCTACACCCCGCGCGGTGAAGGTGGTTACAAGAAGCCCTATGCGCCGCGTGAAGGCGGCAGCAGCGAAGGCGGGTATAAGAAGCCTTATGCGGCGCGGGCTGGGCGCGAAGGTGGGGCTGAAGGTGGTTATAAAAAACCTTACGCCCCGCGCGGTGAGGGCGGGTACAAGAAGCCCTACGCCCGGCGTGAAGGTGGTGATGAGGGTGGTTACAAGCGGCCCTACACCCCGCGCGAAGGGGGCTTTGAGCGCCCCAACCATGGTGACGGCGCGCAGGCGCGCTTTGACGGCAAGCGCGTGGTGAAGCATGAGCGCGATGCCGTGCCCTATGCCGGCGATGGCTGGTTGGTGGGGTACCACGCCGTATTGGCGGCGCTGAGTGCCGGACGGCGCAAAGTGCGCAAGGTGTGGTTGCTGGGCGAAGCCAGCGGTGAGCTGGCGACGGTGCTGGCGGCGCATCCGGACTGGGAAGTGGAGACCAAGGCCAAGCCGGACTTTGAAAAGGAATTTGGTGACTCGGTGCACCAAGGCGTAGCCGCGCTGGTGGGCAACCTGCCCCAGCCGAGCCTGCCGGAGCTGTTGGCCACCAAGCCGAAGTTGCTGGTGGCGCTGGACCAGGTGACCGACCCGCACAATCTGGGCGCGATTGTGCGCAGCTGTGCCGCTTTTGGTGCCGCCGGCGTGATTGTGACCGAGCACCGGGCCGCCGGCCTGAGTGCCACCGCCGCCAAGGCTGCCGCAGGTGCTATGGAAGTGGTGCCGGTGGTGGAAGTAGTGAACCTGGTGCAGGCGATTGAGATGCTGCAGGAGGCGCGCTTTACCGTGGTGGGCCTGGCTGGTGAAGCCGAAGCTGAGATTGGTGGCGTGACGGAAAAAGGCCCGTTGTGCCTGGTGGTGGGTAGCGAAGGTGATGGCCTGCGCCGGTTGACCCGCGAAAAGTGTGACCAGCTGGTGAAGATCGCCATTGCCCCGGCGGTGGAAAGCCTGAACGTGAGCGTGGCCACCGGTGTGGCGCTGAGTGTGCTGGCCAAGCGCGGTTAGGATATTTAGCCAACGCACGAAAAAGCCCACCTTGCGGTGGGCTTTTTAAGCTTGGGCGCTTATTCGGCGCTGGCGGCCTTTTTCTTCGCCGGGGCCTTTTTGGCCTTGGCGGCGGGCTTGGCAGCCGGGGCGGCGGTGGCGACCTTTTTGAGGATGGCCTTGCGCACGCGGGCGGCGGCGGTGCTGAACTTCTCGCGCACCTGCTTGTTTTTGACGTGGGTCATGAAGCCGTCGAGGCCGTTGTATTTATCGATTGTGCGGATGGCGCGGGTGGCCAGCGTGAGGCTGACGGTGCGGCCGAGAATTTCGCTGCGGTAGGTTTTGGATTGCAGGTTGGGCTTGAAGGTACGCTTGGTGTGGCGGTTGGAGTGGGAAACGTTCATCCCCACCTGGGTTTTGCTGCCGGTTAGTTCACATACGCGGGCCATGGCCTGAATCCTTTGTTAATCAGGGGGCGTTTAGCGGGTTTTGGGGGTTTGTGTCAAGGGAATTTGTGGCTATTCGTACGGGCCCACCGGCAAGTTGAGCCGGGCCGAGCAAGTGAGCCCATGATACAGGCCGGAACGGCGGTAAATGCTGACGATACCGTTGGTTTCGTTCAGCCGCAGCTGGCTGATGGGGGCGCCGTAGCCCTGGACCGTGACCTCTAGCGTGGGGACCGTGACGCCGGCGCTGTAGACCGCGTTGACCGCGCAGGGGAGGTCTACATGGCGGAAAGGCTGAGGAAATTGGCGGGTAAGCGTGACGGTGAAGTGGTTGGCCAGCACCACCACCACCAGCGCCAGCGCCATGGCGGCGGCGAGGTAGCGGCGCGGCAGGCGCGGCCAGCGGCGCAGGCCCCAGGCCGTCAGGCTGGCGGTGGAGAGCACCACCGCGGCGGCGATGATGACATCGGACGCAAAGTGCGCGCCCAGCACCATGCGCGAGAGGCCCAAAACGGTGCCCGCGGTGAGGCCCACGCCCAGTGCGGCGGCGGCATAGGCGCGTTTTTTACGGCGCAGCACGAAGAACGGGGCGGCCAGCACGTAGCCCATGCCGGCGTGGCCGCTGGGCATGGAGTTGCCGGAGAACTCGGCCGGAGGGGTGTGGTTGGGGTCGATCAGCACGGTTTCGCGCGGGCGCGGGCGGTCGGCGAGGTCTTGGATGATCACCTGGTTGAGCAGGCCGGCGCCGAGCACCGCGGTGAGCACCAGCACCGCGCAGGTTTGGTAGACGAGGGGGTATTGGCTCCACAGCCGGGGGATGAACAGCGCGCCCAGCGCCAGTGCCGCCAGCAGCCCCACCGGCCAGGCGCCGGATTGGCGCAGGGCCCAGGCCCAGGTGCTCTCTGGCGCATAAAAGGTGTGGGCGAGGGTGGTATCCAGCCCCGAGAGGTAGATGATAAGGGCGAGAAGGCCCAGCGGCAGCCAGATAAGGGCTTGTTCAACAAGCAATGTTGTGCCGTGCAGGGCGGCGGGACGATTGACGGCGCGGGGGCGTGGCTTCACCATGGCGGCCATGATGACACAGACACGTAAGCCGGCAACCAAAAACAAGACCGGCGCGATGGCGCAGCAAGGGCCTTTCTGGCCGGAGCGTTTTGATGGGGTGGTGCTGGCGGGAGCGAGCCTGCTGCTGCTGGTGTTGCGTCTGGCTTATTTGCGCTGGTGGACGCCCTACGGCCTGGGGCCGGATGAGGCCCAATACTGGCATTGGTTGAGCCACCTGGACTGGAGCTACCTGACCAAGCCACCCCTGACCACCTGGCTGATGGGGGTGAGCACGGCGGTGATCGGCAAGAGTTTGATAGGTGTGAAGGCGTTTGCGCTTTTGGCGCAGCTGGCGGTGGCTTATTTGGGGTATTTGCTGGCCCGGGAGGCCGCGCCTGCTGCACAAAAACGTGCGGCAGGGTGGTGGGCCTTTGGGCTGTTGACCACGGTGCCGCTGGTGGCGGCCGGGGGCCTGATTATGAGCCCGGACGCGGTGATGTTGCCGCTGTGGATGGCGGCGTTGTGGACGGTGGCCAAAGGACTGGGCGATGAGCCGCGCGGATTGTGCTGGGGAAGGTGGGTAAGCGTTGGAATTCTCATTGGTTTTTCGGGGTTGGGGAAGTATTCGGCGGCGTTCTTTTTTCCGCTGCTGGGAGTTTTTTTGCTGCTGGAGCGGCCGCGCTGGCTGCTGCGCCCGCAGATTTGGGTAAGTGGTTTGATTGCGTTGGTTTTTCAGCTTCCGGTGTTGATCTGGAACATGCAGCATGACGGGGTGGGATTGGCCCACGTGGTGTGGCAGGCCACCGCGGCGGAAGAGGAGGAACACTTTGGAAGACTTGAGAGTTTGGTGGAGTTTTGGGGCAGCCAGGCTGGGCTTTTGCAGCCGCTGGTGTTTGCCGGGTTGCTGGCGGCGTGGGGGTGGGGCATGGGTTGGTGGGGCAAGAGGAGTGTTTTTGAGCGCTATTTGACGGTGATGACGGTGCCTATTTTTGTTGGTTTTTCAGCCCTTTCGTTGAGCAGCAAGGTGGAAGGGAACTGGCCGCTGCTGGGGATGATACCGGGGCTGGTGCTGGTGGCGGTGTGGCTGGTGCAGCAAAAGGGCCGTTGGCTGGTGTGGGTGGCGGCCGGGTGTTTGGTGGTTAACGCCTTGTTGAGTATAGGGTTATATGACACCCGGCTGGTGCGGGAGGTGGGGATACACCTGAAGATGAAGAACGACCCGACCAAGGATCTGCGGGGTTGGCAGGACATGGGGATGTTGCTGGGTACGTTGTTGAATAGTTTGGATAATCCGATCATCCTGAGTACGCGGTACCAGACCGCGGCGCAGGTGGCCTTCCACACCGGGGGGGGCAGGGAGGTGATTTACCTGAACGCGGAGGGGCGGCGGATGAACGAATACGACCTGTGGGCGTGGCCGAACCTGGAGCGGAGGCTGGTGGTTTATGTTAATGAAAACAGCAGCTTACCTGATGGTGTGAATGAGTTGTTTGAGCATTGCGCGCCGTGGCACAAGCTGGCGGTGGAGCAGGAGAAGACGGTGGTGCGGCGGTTGAACACCTGGGTGTGCTGGGGCGCGCGCTAGGGCGGCAAAACGCTGCGGAACGCTGCCGAAGGCGGCAAAAGCGCGGGGCAGAGGCGGCGAAACGCTGCCGCCTAGCGGCAAAACGCGGCGAAAGGCTGCGATCGGCTGCGGCGAGGGGCCGGGGACGGTTTAGACATCCGGGTGGGTTGAAGTTGGGTAGGTGGGGACTTATATGGTGGGTTGGATTTTAATTCCTGCTTTCGGTTTATCCGTGCCTCCCATTCCGGGGGGCCATTTGAGGGACTGACGACGATGACGACGATGGAGATCGAGCGTGTTGACGTGAGTGCTTACGACGCCGAGCGGCTGGCTGACTACTACCAGCGGCTGCAAGCGGTGGGGTTGTTGGTCATCGAGACCTACAACCGCGGCGGCCACCTGGAGAGCCGCATCAACCAGGACGTGAACCCCGCTTACGGCGCGTTGCCGGATATGCGCGGTGCGATTCTGGAGATGGTCGGCGGCGTGCCGAATGGCTTCTGGACGCCCCTGGGCTACTGGAACTTTGCCGGTGCCGGCTACGGCGGCGGCGCGAACCAGGCGTTTGAGGAAGTTAACCAGTGGCTGGAGCTGCCGCTGCTTAAGGACGTGGGGAAGAGCCACGGCGGCGAATACGGCCCCTACTACGCCGTGATGTGCGACCTGGACGGCATGGCGTTTGCAATGCCGGACACGCGCCA
Organism: Pseudomonadota bacterium; assembly: GCA_016125035.1. Classification (GTDB taxonomy): domain Bacteria; phylum Pseudomonadota; class Alphaproteobacteria; order UBA2136; family UBA6156; genus RFNJ01. The sequence goes on along the minus strand of WGMN01000009.1, from coordinate 60,417 downwards.
GCTGGACGTGATGAACCGCCGCGGGGCGTGGGTGAACCACGCCCAGGCCAAGGCGGTGTGGGACAAGGTTCGTCCGCGCCGGGTGAAGTAGCCCATGACTGCGCCTGACGGACGGTGCCGCAGTTTCTCGAAACGTCTTCGGGAATGGCGGGGTGAGCGTGCGACGAAGCCCCCGGCTGATGAAGAGTTGGAGCGGCTTCGGGAACGCGTTCGCGAGCATGAACAGGACCACGAGCTGGAACCCTGACACAACGAGAAGAGAGCACGCGCCCAACCGGCGCGTGCTTTTGCTTTTGGGGTTTTGTTGCGGGGGAGGGGGGTGTAGGTTGGTGAGGTTAATTCCATTTTTAAGAAGGAGCAGGCGATGGGGCGTGAGATGGTGAACAAGGTGGCGCAGGTGACGCTGGCGTTTTGGGTGTTGAAGGTTTTGGCGACGACGCTGGGCGAGACCGCGGGGGATTTTATCTCGATGACCTTGAAGCTGGGGTATTACGCCGGGCTGGGGATCACCGCCGCGGCCCTGGTGGTGGTGCTGGCGGCGCAGGTGGGCAGCCGCAAGCTGCACCTGCCGCTGTTTTGGCTGGCGATTGTGGCGACGACCACGGTGGGGACGGAGATCTCGGACTATATGGACCGCTCATTGGGGCTGGGCTATGTGCGGGGCAGCGCGCTGCTGCTGGCGGGACTGGCGGCGACGCTGGCGGTTTGGTACGCGCGGGAGCGCAGCCTGCGGGTGCACCCGCTGACCAAGCCGCGGGTGGAGGTGCTGTTTTGGGTGGCGGTGCTGTTCTCGAACAGTTTGGGGACGGCGTTCGGGGATTTTCTGGTGGATAACGCGGGGTTGAGCTTTGTGCAGGGCGCGCTAGTGACGGCGGGGATCATTGCCGTGGTGGCGGCGCTGCATTATGCGACGAAGGTGAACGAGGTGGCGCTGTTTTGGATCGCGTTTGTGTTCACCCGGCCATTCGGGGCGACGTTTGGGGACTTTTTGACCAAGGGGCACGACGTGGGCGGGCTGGCGCTGGGGAGGGGAGCATCCTCGGCGGTGACGATGCTGCTGCTGGCTGGGGTGTTGGTGTGGACGATGTACCGAAGCGGAACCACAGGCCGCGCTACGGAGTGAGTGGGGGGCGGGGGGCGGTAGCCCCCGGCATCAGAGGGGGGATTGGGGGCTTGCCCCCACGAGGCCGTCGGCGCGGAGCGGCAGGCCGCATGCGAGGCCAGACGTTTTGCCAGACGAAGGCGGCAAAACGGCTAGGCCGGTGCTATGGCCGGAGGCCACACATGGAAGGGCGGGGGCACCTGCGGTTCCCCCGAACCCCCTCCCTGGCTCCCGCCTAGGGTTGGGAAAACACTAGGCTAGCCTACGGCACGCGTGTTTTACGCCTGCCGCGGGCATGGAATTAGGTTATAAATATACATAGGGAAGGGACAATTCATGAATAGAACAGAATTTCAAGAAATCCCCCACAGTGGTTGTACCCTTACGGTTAATATAGCCACTTTTGATGATGGACGTCGTGGAATTCAGTATGGCGTAAAACACAGCGCCCCTACGCCGTTTTCTGTTTATGCCATTTATGCCTCCGCTGAGGGAGTCCCTCAAGAAATTTGTCCTATGGGTGGTATGGGGGTCCCGCTTCCGAAGCGTCCTACTAGAAATAGCCGTTTAATTTTTATAGGTTGCGATAGAGAAAGTTTTTTCGGGCATCAATGTCCAAAATGTGATGGATATTGGCGCTCGACGAGCGCTACTACCCCCTGGCCAATGGTTTGTCCATATTGTGGATACTCTGGGAAATCACTTGAATTCATGAGTGAGGCTCAGCTTGATTACATAAAAGCATGCTGTGAGCACATTGCGAAACTTCAAGAAGGTCCAGATGGAGAGTACGAAATTTCGCTGGATAAAGTAACAGATGAGATTAACAGTTCCCGAACTCCCAATTTATTTTACACGCAGCAATCGCAGCAATCGCAATATTGCTGCTGTGAGTGTGGAAATCGTGACGATATTCTTGGTAAAAATGGGTATTGTTCTAGCTGTGGGACAAGGAATGACTTGGGCGTATTTAAAAGCGATTTAGAAAAATTAGGGAAGAAATTAGAAGCTGGTTCTTCTCCGACTGAAGTTTTAAAAGATGCGGTTTCATCATTTGATGGATTTGTTAATGCATATAGAAACCAATTAGCTTCCCGGGTGAATTTTACTCACCCTAAGCGTAAGAGGTTTGTTAAAATGAAATTTCACGATATAGAAGAAACCATTCAACTGTTTTCCGAAATTTACGACATTAATTTATCTAAAGGCATAGAAGGTAAATTAGAATTTTTAAATAAACTCTTTCAACGTAGACATATTCACGAACATTGTGCGGGGCATATAGATAAAAAATATGTGGAAAAAACAGGTGATAATGCAGTTAAAATTGGTCAGTTCGTCACTGAAAATAAGCAAGATGTAGAAGATTTTTTAAAGGAACTATTAGTTGTGGGGGAGAATTTGCATCGCGAATTTCATGAAATTATTCACACCCAGCAGGCGGAGCCAATTATTGCGGAAAAAGAGAAAAAAGAGCGGATAGCTAAGTATAATAAGCAGCCCTAAGCCACCCCAACCTCATCACTAAAATTCAGCGCATCCAGCCCCAGTTTGCGGGTGGCTTCCTGGTAGCGCTTGTCGGGCGGGGTGTTGAAGAGCAGCTCGGGGTCGGCGGGGACGACCAGCCAGGCGTTGGAGTGGAGTTCGTCTTCCAGCTGGCCGGGGCTCCAGCCGGCGTAACCGAGGCAGAAGTTGAGGCTGCGCGGGCCGTGGCCGCGGGCGATGTCGGTAACAATATCCGCCTGGGCGGAGAGGGCGATGGAGGGGGAGAGATCGATGGTGCTTTGCAGGTGATATTCAGGGCTGTGGAGGACGAAGCCGCGGGTGTTTTCCACCGGGCCGCCGCGGTAGACGATGGGGTTGCGCGAGGCGGCGAGGATCTCTTCAATGCCCATGGAGCGGACGATGTCGGCGAACAGGACCTTCTTCATCGGCTGGTTGACGATGAAGCCCATGGCGCCGTCTTCTTCGCTCTGGTTGGCGATGTAGATGACCGCCCTTTCAAAAAAGCCGCCGTTGAGCTCATGCGTGGCCACCAGCAGGTGGTTTTTGAGATTGGTGATGATCGGTTGCGCCATTGGGTTCAGCCTGCGGGGTTTGGCGGTTAAATGTCAAGAAGGAAGGTAGCGGGGTCGCAGGGTCGCGGGGTTGCGGGGGAGGGGCTGGGGGCTAGCGGCGGGGGATGGCGGCGACGGCGAGGGCGTCGGCGCGCTCGTTCTCGGCGTGGCCGGCGTGGCCGCGCACCCATTGCCACTTGATGCTGTGCGGCCGGGTGGCGGCGTAGAGTTGCTCCCAGAGATCCTGGTTGAGCACGCGCTCTCCCTGGCTGTTGCGCCAGCCGCGCCGCAGCCAGCCGTGGATCCATTCGGTGATGCCTTTGACCACGTATTGGCTGTCGGCATGCACGGTGACCTGGCTTGGGCCGGGCAGTGCGTTGAGCCCGGAGATGGCGGCCTGGAGCTCCATGCGGTTGTTGGTGGTGGAGGGTGCGCCGCCGGAGAGCTCGCGCTCATGGCCCGAGGCATCGCGGATGAGCACCCCCCAGCCGCCCGGGCCCGGGTTGCCCGAGCAGGCGCCGTCGGTGAACAGGTGGAAGGCTGGCTTTGTTTGCATTTGCGCGTTATAGCATGGGTATGCCCGCCAAAAAGCCCGTGAGCCTGAAAATTAGGAAGAAAACGCTGAGCAAGAGCAGCCAGGCGTGGGTGCGCCGCCAGCTGGCCGACCCCTATGTGCAAAAAGCGCAGGCCGAAGGCTACAGGGCGCGCGCGGCTTATAAGCTGTTGGAGATCGACGAGAAATTCCACGTTCTGGACGGGCGCAAGGTGGTGGCGGATTTGGGCTGCGCGCCGGGCAGCTGGTGCCAGATCGCTGCCAGGCGCGGCGCCGCCAAAGTGGTGGGCATTGACCTGCTGGAATGTGACCCGCTGGCGGGGGTGGAATTTATCCAGGCCGATTTTGAGAGCGAGGAAGGGTTGGAAAAAGTGCTGGCGGCGCTGGAAGGAGGGAACGAGGAACGAGGTAGCGAGGAACGAGGAAGAGTGGATTTGGTGCTGTGCGACATGGCCGCCAACACCGTGGGGCACAAGGAGACCGACGGCATAAGGACCCAGGCGTTGAGCGAGTTGGCAGTGGACTTTATGTTGCGCTTTTTGGCGCCGGGCGGCCACTTTGTGAGCAAGCTGTTTATGAACGGCTACGAAGCAGACGTGAAAAAACAGCTGAGCCCGCTGTTTGCGCGGGTGCAGTTGTTCAAGCCGCCCAGCAGCAGGAGCGAGAGCAGGGAGATATTTATTGTGGCGGTGGGGAGAAAGGAACGAGGAACGAGGTAGAGAGGAACGAGGGAGGGGGTGTAAGGGGATTTTGATACTTTCGGGGGGTGTTCCGTACAGCGTTTTGTGCGCGGGGTGGGTAGGTTGGGCCAGCGTATGGTGAGGTATGCCGTGCGATTTGGATCAACCGAAAGGGAAAACAGATGACCAAGCAGTTTTTGACAGTGGCCGCGGCTGGCGCGGCGATGGTGGCGGCCATGCCGCTGGCGGCGCACGCCGACCAGTGGGGCGGCGCCGAATGGGCCAACGACGGCATTTATGTGCGCGGTGAAGGTGGCTGGACCAACCTGGATGACAACCACTTCAACACCACAGGCGGCCAGGTGAACACCAAGTACAAGGAAGGCTACAACGTAGGGGCCGCGGTTGGGACCAAGAGCGGAGCATGGCGCTATGAAGTGGAAGGTATCCACCAGGAAGCGGACGTGAAGACCAACAGCGGCTTGCCCGGCAGCGGAGGCACCAGCAAGATGACCGCCGCGATGGGTAACGTGTACTACGACATCGGCAACGGGCGGCTGAAGCCTTATGTGGGTGGCGGTGTGGGTATGGCCGACGTGAAGCTGGACAACTACACCGGCGGCGGCGCCACGCTGATGGATGACAGCGACACTGTGCTGGCCTACCAGGGCATGGCGGGTGTGAGCTACCAGCTGAACCCGTGCTGGGCGATCAACGCGGAATACCGCTACGTGGGCACCAACGATGCCGAGCTGACCAGTGCCAGCGGCACCACCAGCAAGGTGGCTTACGACAGCAACAATGTGTTGCTGGGGTTGACCTATAAGTTCTAGGCCGAACTTGGCGACGAGAAACGGGGGCCTAGGGCCCCCGTTTTTATGGCGGCTTGTCAATTGCATACGAAATGTGCGATAAGAGCTGGGAATACGCGATACCACATTGTTTTGCCGACGATTCTCCCCCCCTCTCAGCAGATGGAGTGCGCTGTGACAACCTTAAATAAAGTGCTGGTCGTCGACTTTGGCGGCCAGAGCGTGCAACTAATTGCCCGTCGCGTGCGCGAGGCGGGGGTTTTCAGCGAGGTGATGGCCTTCGACAAGCTCACCGAGGAGCGTGTGCGGGCTTTCAACCCGCGGGCGATCATCCTCTCCGGCGGGCCGGCCTCGGTATTGGAGCAGAACTCGCCCCAGCTGCCGATGTTCATGTACGAGATGGGCGTGCCGATGCTGGGCATCTGCTACGGCCAGCAGACCATGGCCGCCCAACTGGGTGGTGAAGTGGCGAGTGGGGCCGGGCGCGGCGAGTATGGTGCGGCCAAGCTGGACCACTATGCGCCGATGATGGGGCGACCGGAGGTGTGGATGAGCCACGGCGACCACGTGAGTGCGTTGCCGCCGGGCTTTGCCCTTATCAGCTCCACCTCCAACTGCCTGTATGCGATGATCTACGACGACAAGCGCAAGTTCCTGGGGGTACAGTTCCACCCCGAGATGACGCACACCAAAGACGGCGCGGGCTTGATCCGCACCTTCTTGTTCGACCTGGCCGGGTGCGAACCCGACCTGACGCAGGCGAGTCTTCTCGACGAGGCGGTGGCAATGGTCCAGCGGACGGTGGGTGACACCGGCCGTGTGCTGTGCGCCGGCTCTGGCGGCGTGGATTCGGCGGTTTTGGCCGGGGTGCTCAAGCGTGCCATCGGCCCGGACCGCGTGGTGTGCGTGCATGTGGACCACGGCATGATGCGCAAAGGCGAAAGCGACATGGTGGCGGACATTTTTACCCGCCACTTCAACATGCCGCTGCATGTGGTGCGGGCGGGGGACTTGTTCCTCGACCGCATCGCCGGCATCGCCGACCCGGAGAAGAAGCGCAGGATCATCGGCGCGGCGTTCATCGAGATGTTCGAGGCGGAAGCCAAGAAGCACGGTGACCTCCAGTACCTCGGCCAGGGGACGATTTACCCTGATGTCATCGAGTCGACCTCCTTCTTTGGCGGGCCGAGCAAGGTGATTAAGAGCCACCACAATGTGGGTGGCTTGCCGCCGTGGATGCGCATGCCGTTGGTTGAACCGTTGCGCCACCTGTTTAAAGACCAGGTGCGCGCGCTGGGGCGGGAGCTGGGGTTGCCGGACTGGTTTGTCCGGCGGCATCCGTTCCCCGGCCCGGGGCTGGGCATCCGGGTGCCGGGTGCGGTGCAACGCTGGCAGGTGCAGATGCTCGCCGACGCCGATGAGATCTACCTGAAGGCGATCGAGGCGGTGCCGGGGCTTTACGAGCAGATCGCGCAGGCGTTTGCCGTCTTTCTGCCCGTCATGGCGGTGGGCAAGATGGGCGACAACCGCGTGGAAGGCTGGGGCTTTATGTTGCGGGCGGTGCAGACCGACGACTTCATGAGCGTTGAGCCTTTTGACAACTGGCCGAAAGGCTTTTTGAAAGACGTGGTGAAGCGTATCTGCATGGACGTGGTTGGCCCGGGTGGCCAGCGCTTCGTCCGCGGCGGGTACGATTACATCGGCAAGCCCCCCGGCACCACCGAGTGGGAATGACGACACGAATAAGGCGCAGGGCCGGTGCATGGAGACATGCACCGGCCCTGTGGTTTTTTAATGGGTGCCGGAGCTGCCGAAGCCTGTGGTGCCGCGGGCGGTGGCTTCCAGCGATTCGGCTTCCTCGATGGGGACGGCGGTGAAGGGGACGATGGCGACCTGGCACAGGCGTTCCAGCGGTTGGATGGTTTGCGGCGTGTTGCTGATGTTGCGGATGCGCATGCCGATCTCGCCGCGGTAGCCGGTATCGATGAAGGCCGCGCCGTTGGAGAGCGCCAGGCCGCGCGCGGCCATGGAGGAGCGCGGGACCATCAGGCCGAAGTGGCCGGCGGGAAACTCGAACGCCAGGCCGGACGGGATGTGCTGCATCTCATGCGGGGCGAGGGTGATGGGGGAGGGGATGGCGGCCTGGAGGTCGAGCGCGGCATCGCCGGGTTTGGCGTAGGCGGGGAGGGCGACGGCGGGGGTGAGGCGTTGGATTTTCATGCGGGGGTTATAGCACGGCTTCACGGAAGAATGAACGGAGTGCGGCGGGGGGTGCAGGGGGGTTCGCACCCCGCTGCTATAGGAGGGGGGTGCAGGGGGCGGCGGCCCCCTGCCGCGCTGGCGCGGGCGCCGCGAGCGCAAGCGCAGCAAGCCTTGGGCTTGGGGGTGAGGCCGGTGCTCTACCGGCGGCCAAACAGACAGCGGTGCGGCCCCACGGTTGTTGCAACCCCCCATGGATTCCTACCCCCCATGGCGAGGTTTGTGCGGGTCCACGTGCCGGAGCATGGGGGGTGGAATGACGGCCTGCGGCCTCAGGGGGTCTACGACCCCCTGCACCCCCCCGGTGGTTTGCGGGTTGGTGAGATTGATTTCCCGGAATGTGGATTGCCAAAAGTGAGGCCGTGCTGCTGAAGTTGCTTACCGTGAGTTCACGAAGTTTTGTTTCCCTGCCCTTGGCAATGGTGGGTGTCTTGGCTTGCCGAAGTATGGGGCTTTGGTTTTAGAAATCCTGCAAGTGGGATTCCAGATTTTGCCAGGTGGGGTTCATGGCCTGAATGAGGCGGATTTTGCGGGCGCGGGGGAGGTTTTTGAGCGCGCCTTCGCGCAAAATCGCGGATTCCATCGTCGGGTGAAGCTCGTACCACACCAGCATCTTCACGTTGTATTGGCGGGTGAACGTACTGCCGGTGCCGCTGCTATGTTGCTGGTGGCGGCGGGGGAGGTTGCCGGTGGTGCCGGTATAGACGGTGCCGTGCGGGCGGTTGGCCTCCATGTACACTGCGGGGCGGATTTTCCGCATGCTCGGTTAGTTCTCTGGCCCGTAGGAGGCGACGTGGCCTGCATAGTTGTGGAAGGTGGTGGTTTCAGGGTGGAAGAGCAGGGTGACCGTGCCTGTGGGGCCTTTGCGGTTTTTGGAGATGAGGAGCTCGGTTTTGCCGCGCACCTGTTCCAGCTTCTCTTTCATCTTCATGGTTTTTTCGTCCATGGAGTCGTCGGCGCCGAGTTGGCGGGAGAGGTAGTACTCCTCGCGGTAGATGAACATCACCAGGTCGGCGTCCTGCTCGATGCTTCCGGACTCGCGCAAGTCGGAGAGTTGCGGGCGTTTGTTGTCGCGCGATTCCACCGCGCGGGAGAGTTGCGAGAGCGCGATGACCGGGATGTTGAGCTCGCGCGCGATGGTTTTGAGGCCTTGCGAGATCTCGGAGATCTCTTGCACGCGGTTGGAGTCATTGCCGGCGCGGGAGCCTTGCATGAGTTGCAGGTAGTCGACCACCAGGAGGCCGATGCCGTACTGGCGCTTCATCCGCCGGGCGCGGGCGCGCATGGCGTTGACGGTGAGTTGGGGGGTGTCGTCGATGTACAAGGGCAGCTCGGCCAGTTGGCCGGCGGCTTCCGACAGGCGGCGGAAGTCGGCATCCGACAGGTGGCCGTTGGTGAGCTGGTGCGAGGAGATGCCGGCGGCCGAGGCGAGCATGCGCGCGGCGAGTTGGTCGGCCGACATTTCCATGGAGAACAGCCCCACCGCCGCGCCGTTGGCGCCGCCGGTGAGCATGCGCGTGGCGGCGTTTTGCGCGAAGTTGACCGCCAGCGAGGTTTTGCCCATGGAGGGGCGGGCGGCGAGGATGACGAGGTCGGACTTGTGGAGGCCACCCAAGAGGTTGTCGATATCGATGAAGCCGGTGGAGACGCCGGTGACGCCCGAGCCTTGCTTGCGGGCTTCTTCCGCGCGGGTGATGACCTCGATGAGGGGATCGCGCAGGCCGCGCACGGTGGTGGAGCCGCGACCGGTTTCTGCCAGACGAAACAGTTCGCCGCTGATCACTTCCAGCACCTGGTGTGCCTCTTCGTGCCGGTGGGCGGTGGTGGCTTGTTGGCGCAGGCTATCGCCCAGGCCCATCAGCTGGCGTTGCAGGTAGGTGGTGTGGATGACCTCGGCGAGTGATTTCACATCCTGGCCAAGCCCGGCGTTCTCGAACATCTGGGTGAGGTGGGAGAGCAGGGTTTGCTCGTCATCATACGGGGTGCCGCGCAGGGCCTCGCGCAGGGTGATGGGGTTGGCCTCGCGCCCGCGCGAATTGATGAGCTTTTCTATCGCCTCGAAGATGGCGGCGTGCAGCGGCACGTAGAAGTGCTCGGCGAGGAGCGAGCCCTGGAGGTCATCGAGCTGGCGGTTGTTGACCATGAGCAGGCCGAGGAGCGCTTGCTCGGCCGCCACGGAGTGCGGCGCCTGCACGGTGAGTGCGGTGTTGGATTGCGCGGACTGCGTGTTGAGGGCGACGAGTTGGGCCATGGGGGAAGTATAGGGTGGGAGGAGAGGGAATGCGAGGGGAAGATATCCGGGGGTTATCCACGGAAATATCCACAGAAAACGGAAAAGCCGCGCGGTGCGCGGCCTTCCTCCCTTGAATGGAATGGTTATTGGGAAATCGATATTTCGCGCTAATGCACGTGCTGCGGATGATTGCGGCGCAGGCGCTCCATCTTGTCCTTGATGGCGAGCTTCTTGCGCTTGAGTTCGACGATGTGAAGATCGTGATCGGCGCTGCGGAGGCTGCGCGCGTACTTGATGTCTTCTTCGAGGTCCTTGTGCTTTTTCTCCAACTCGGCGAGGTGGCTCTGCAGGCGGGAGTTGTCGGCTTTCTTCTCGGCGGCGGGGATCGGGGCGGCGGCAGCGATGTTACGCGACGGCAATTCGGCGATGGCATGAGCCATTGGCGATTCTCCCTAGGGTGCTTGGAAATAAAGGTTCGTACAGATTGGGCAGGACGAACCTTGCAAAAACAGCCATACGCCGGCTGGCGGGCGGGTGGCAAGCAAAAACCCGCCGGGAAGGGCGGGTTTTTGCTGGTGCGACAGGCGCTTAGGCGAGCGACTGGCGGCTGACGGTGACCGGGACGGTGATGATGACCTCCGGGTGCAGGGCGACACGCACGGTGTGCTCGCCGACGACCTTGATGGCTTCGCCGATGATCACCTGCGAGGCTGCCACCTGCAGGCCTGCGGCGGAGATATCCACCGCCAGATCCTTGGCCTTGATGCTGCCGTAGAGTTGGCCGGTCTCGGACGCGTTGCGGGTGAGCTCCAGCTTGAACTCTTTGTGCTTGGCGGCGAGCTTTTCAGCCTCGGCCTTGGCCTTGGACTGAGTGGCCTCGAACTCGGCCTTTTGGGCCTCGAACTTTTCCAGGTTGGCCTTGGTGGCCACCAGCGCCTTGCCGCGCGGCAGCAGGTAGTTGCGTGCGTAGCCCGACTTGACGCGGACCACTTCGCCCAGCTTGCCGACGCCTTGCTGGCCCTCGGTGAGGATGACTTGAGTGTGTGGCATTGCTTGATGCTTTCCTTTAAGTTCGCGTTACTCGGCGGCCGGGGCCGGGCGCGGCTCGCGCGGGGCGCGCTCTTCACGCGGGGCGCGTTCGGCGCGGTCCGGGCGGAAGTCCGGGCGGTCACCGCGCGGGGGACGGCCGGGACGCTCGGGCCGTTCGGCGTCTGAGCGGATGGTGAAGGGCATCAGCGCCAGCATGCGCGCGCGCTTGATGGCCTGCACCAGTTCGCGTTGCTTGGCAGCGCAGACACCGGTGATGTGGCGCGGCAGGATCTTGCCGTAGTCGGACAGGTATTTGCCGAGCATGCGCACGTCTTTATAGTCGATCTTGGGCGCCTTGGGGCCGGAGAACGGGCAGCCGCGGCGGCGCTGGAAGTAGGCCTTGCCGAGCAGCTTGGGCGTGTACTTGCTGTTGCCGCGGAACGGGCCGGAGGGGCCGTCTTCACGCGATTTGCGCGGCGCGCCTTTTTTGCCGCCTTTGCCCTTGCCGCTGAACTTGCCAGCCGGTTTGCGGGGAGGAAGAGGTTCCATAGCCATGATGTGTGATCCTTAATTTATGTGCTGGAATTACGCGGAAAGACCGTCGGACATTTCGCCTTCGCCCATGCGGTTCTTGGCTTTGAGCATGGCGGAGGGTTCCTTGCTGACCTCTTCCACCTTGACGGTGAGGAAGCGGATGACCTCGTCGGACAGTTTGAGCTGGTATTCCAGGTCTTGCAGGGCGGCCGCGCCGGTGAGCGAGATGCCGGCCATGGTGTAGTAGCCCTTTTTGTGCTTTTTGATGGGGTAAGCCAGCGTGCGCAGGCCCCATTGCTCGGCCTTGATGACCTTGCCTTTGTGCTTTTTGACGATGTCGGCGACTTTGTCGGCGACCGCGTCCACCGTGGTGGTGGGCACATCCGGCCGGATGATGGTGGTGAGTTCGTAGAAGGCCATTTGCCTGTTCTCTCCTTTTGGTTAAGGGCCCCTGGTGGGTGCCCGGGCGCCCATCCACGGGGGATGAGCAAGGTTGTGGCGTCTCTCTTGCATATTAAGGGGGGATGTGCAAGGGATTTTGGTGTGAAAAACAGGGTTTTTGTGTTCCCCGGACAGGGCAGCCAGGTGGTGGGCATGGGCGGGGCCTTTGCCGCCACGCAGGGGGGGCGGGAGCTTTTGGAAGAGGCGGATGATGTTTTGGGGTTTGGGCTTTCCCGCCTGATGGCCGAGGGGCCGCTGGAGGAGCTGACGCTGACCCAGAACGCCCAGCCGGCGTTGCTGGTGGCCGGGATGCTGGCGTTTAACCATTTGATAAAGTGCGTGAATAAGCCGTTGAGTGAGGTTGCTGGCTACGTGGCCGGGCACAGCCTGGGTGAGTACACCGCCGTGTGCGCGGCGGGGGGCATGGATTTTGCCACCGCGCTGGGCTGTGTGCGGCTGCGCGGGCAGGAGATGGCGGCGGTGAGGGGCGGGGCGATGGCGGCGGTACTGGGGTTAGGATCTCAGGATCTCAGGGTCTCAGGGTCTCAGGCGGGGGGGTGGGTTTTAGCCAATGACAATTGCCCGGGGCAGGTGGTTTTTTCTGGCCCGGAGGAGGGGTTTGTGGCGTTTGAGGCGGCGGCGAAGGACGCCGGGGCCAAGCGTGTTTTGCGGCTGAATGTGAGTGGGGCTTTCCACACCGCGGGGATGCGGCCTGCGGGTGAGAAAGTGGGTGAATATTTAGGTTTTAAGGGTTTGAAGGAGCTTGTTGTTCCTTGCGTGATGAATGCCACGGCGGTGGCCGAGCGTGAGGCCGAAAAGGTGCGGGCGGGGCTGGTGGCGCAGGTGAGTTCTCGCGTGCGTTGGAGAGAGGGGATGATGCTGGTGGCGGAAGAAGGAACGAGGAACGAGGAACGAGGTAGCGAGGGGAAGGTGGAGGTGGTGGAGCTGGGGGTGGGGAAGGTGCTGGCCGGGTTGGCGGGGCGGTGTGATGGGCGGTTGGTGGGGGTGAGTTTGGAGGCGCCGGGGGAGGTGGAGGAGTGGTTGAGGCAGGTGGGGTATTAAAAAACGGCGCCCGAAGGCGCCGTTTTGTTTCCGTGGGGATCGCTTCAGTTGATTTTGCTGAAGGGGTCGGTGGGTTTGCCGAAGAGGTCACGCGGCAGGGGTGGTAGCACCTCCAGCAGATAAGGGCAGGTTTCTGACGCAATCTCGTAGGCGGTGGTGGCGATCGGGTGAGTGCGCAAGAACGGGTCGCCGCCGAGCGAGAGGAAGTGCTGCACCAGCTTTTTATGAAGGTCTTCGGGGATGCCCTCCATTAAGTAGCCGTTGCATATGGCTGAGAAAGCGGAAAGCCCACTCTCCCCAACATAGTAAAAGCAGCCGTTGACGTTGGTGGCCCCGGCGCGGATCAGCATGTTGATGACGCCGAGCTTGAACACCAGATTTTCCGGGTTGTTTTTGACATCCACGGTGGCAGCACAGCCGAGGAAGGTAGCTTTGCGCAGTCCGTTTTCGTCAAAACCGCCGGTGGGGTCAGTTTTATTCAGCATTTCCGGTGTGGCCAGAGGGTGAGCCAGCAAAGTTTCCACATGGACTGCGTTGAGAGCGAGAATACTGCCCAGCAGCAGTGAGCGGAAGTGTAGGGGGGAGGGAGCCCCTGGAGCCACGCCAACAGCGCTGTCCGGTGACAGTGTGGCCAGCTCGGCTGGTGTGAGCCAATGCCGGTTTTTGGCGCGGGCAAAGGAAGGTTGCGTGAGGTCGACAAGCGGCAGCATGCGCCGTGGCGGCGCGGTATGGGTGTCGGTCATAGGATTCATCCTTTGGCAAGGGTGCAGAAAACACGGATGGCACTAAGCTTAAATTGCGTATGCCATAGGTGGGCGCGACTTTCAAAGGATTTGTGGGCGGCGAAGTGGGCAGGGGGGTTGCTTGTGGTGGGGGGTTGAGGCTATGAGGGTGGGGACATAAAGGAAGAACAGGCAATGGCGCAGTTTGGCGATTTGACGGGGATGGTGGCTTTGGTGACCGGGGGGAGCCGGGGGATTGGGCGCGCCACCGCCGAGATGTTGCGCGACCATGGGGCGACGGTGATGATTCATGGGAGTAGTGCCGAGAGTGTGGCGAAGGCTTGTGGGGAGATGGGGTGCAAAGGCGTGGCGGCGGATTTGCTGAAGGACGACTGCATGGAGAAGATTCTGGCCTTTGTGGAGGCCGAGGCGCCGGGGGGCGTGGATATTCTGGTCAACAATGCGGGGATTACGCGGGATGCGTTGTTTGTGCGCCAGAGCCAGCAGCAGTGGGATGAGGTGGGGATTGTGAACATCAAGCGGGTGGTGCAGCTGACCCGCGCGTTGCTGCCCGCCATGCTGAAAAAGGGCCATGGGCGGATTGTGAACATGACCAGCATTGTGGCGCACATGGGCAATGTGGGGCAGACCAACTACGTGACCACCAAGGCGGCGTTGACCGGCTTCACCAAGAGTTTGGCCAAGGAAGTGGCGAGGAAGGGCGTGACGGTGAATGCGGTGGCGCCGGGGTTCATCAACACCGACATGACCGCGCCGCTGCCGGATGGGGTGAAGGAGGGTTTTGTGAAGCAGATCCCCGCGCAGCGGTTTGGCGAGGCCAAGGAGATTGCGGCGGCGGTGGCTTTTCTGGCCAGCAGGGAGGCGGGGTATATTACCGGCAGCACTTTGCATGTGAATGGGGGGATGTATGTCTGAACAGATCGCAGACAGGCAGACGCGCAGAGACGCAGAAAGGGAGGCGGCGGGGAAGGTTAGGTTGCCTTATGCGCGGAATTTTGAGGATTTGGTGGTTTTTAGAAAGGCTTATCGGGTTTCGCTGGAGATATTGAAGGTTACCGAGGGTTTCCCTCGGCATGAGCTTTGGCCGGGTGGGTTGGGAGAACAGATGCGCAAGGCTTGCCGCGGGATTTGCGCCAACATCGCCGAGGGTTTCGGCAAAAAGGCTTCACGCGCTGAGTTTAAGCGGTTTATCGGCATGGCGTTGGGTTCCGCTGAGGAAATGCGCGTGTGGTTGCGGTACTGTCTGGATATGAAGTTGATTTCCAAAAAAGAATGGGAAGCCTGGCGCTTGGCCTATGCCGAGGTGGCCCGCATGTTGCAGGTGATGAAAACGCAAAAGTGAAAAGCCCGGCGCGTGGCCGGGCTTTCTCGATTTTGGCGGGGGATGGGCTTTTAGGCCACGGAGGCCGGGAGGGCCATTTGGATAGCATTGACGACGTCGCCGACAGTGGCGCAGGCGGACGTGTCGGGCCGGATATCATGGCCGAGGCCTTCTTCCGCAAGGAGGTCGGTGAGGTCTTCGGTCATTTCATAGTAGGTTTCGCCTGTCATGCCGAGGTCTTCGACCAGGCGGGCGTCTTCCGCGAGGGTTTCCGGTTCGATATCGCGGATGCCGATGATGGCCATGCGGGCGATGAAAAGCAATTTTGCGCGGTCAGCCATGGGGTGTTCCTGCTCTGGAGGGTTTACGTGGGTGTATTTAGCTGTAAGAGAGGGGGGAGGTCAAAAGGAAAAGCCCGGCGCGTGGCCGGGCTTTCTCGGTTTTTGGCGCGGGGCGGCGCTTTAGTTGAACAGAGGCTGGGCTTCCGGGAATTGGGCCAGTTCCGCGCGCAGCCTGGCGGCGAGGTCGGTGAGTTTGTCGCAGCCTTGGAAGAGATTGGGCGGCAGGCCGATCCAGTTGGTGGGAACAGCCTCTTTTTCCGCCAGGGCGTCGTCGAGAGTCATCGGTAATTCGGCGAGGATGATGGTGTCGAACTCTTCAACGTTGGCGAGCATCGGCTGCTCATCGAATTTACTGGCGCTGGTGCCAGTGAGTTCAGTCAGGGCGTTGAGAAGCAGTTGGGTGATTTTGTCGGTCATGGGCTGTTAACCTTTGCCAATGGCGGGGAACGGATGGGAGCAAGTGTTGCGTGGAGGTGGTTTAGCGGGTGGGGGAGGGGTTGTCAAACCCCCAGGGGGGGGCTTAGGTTTGCCGCCATGGATTTGGTTTTGCAGGCCGTGGACGGCCATGAGGTTGGCGCTTTTGTGGAAAAACCCAAGGGCAAGGCGCGCGGCTGCGTGGTGGTGTTGCATGAGGCCTTTGGCGTGACCCCGCACATTAAAAGCGTATGTGCGGACTATGCCGGGCAAGGCTATGTGGCGGTGGCGCCGCATTTGTTCAGCTGGGCGCTGGGCAAGGCCGGCGGCACCGTGCTTGGCCAGGACAAGGATGGCTTGGATGAGGGGCGGCGGTTGATTGGGTTGACCAGCAAGGAGCAGATTATTGAGACCGTGCGGTTGTGTGTGGACTGGGCGCGGGCGGAAGGCCTGAAGACCGCAGTGGTTGGCTATTGCTGGGGCGGCAGTTGCAGCTATCTGGCGGCGGCGAACATTAAAGACATTGTGGCCGCAAGTTGCTACTACGGTGGCTGGCTGTGGGAGATTGTGGCCTGGGGCCAGCCAGAGTGCCCGCGCATGGTGCATCTGGCCCGGCTGGACAGGTATATTCCGCTGGAGAAGACCATTGCCGCCTTTAGCCAGTATGACCCGGGGTGCCCGGTGTTTGCCTACGACGCCGACCACGGCTTTAACCGCGATGACGGCAAGACCTATGAGCCGGAGGCTGCCCGCTTGGCGCGGGAGAGGACGTTGGAGATGTTTGAAAGAGCTTTTAGCTTGCAGAGCTGATAGAGCTGTTAGGGACGGCGCTTTGCGCCGGAATCTTTGAGGTGGAGGGGGCGGAGGGCGGCCCCGGATCGGGGCGGGGGCCCGGAAAAATGTGAAGAACATTTTTCCACCCCGCCACCGCCCGGGGACCTGAGCTTTGATTTGCCGCTGTGCCCCTCCCTACCGGCTACCAGCTCTGCAAGCTATCAGCTCTGTCTTGCCTAAAGGCCGGGTTTGCGCTAACCATGGCCAACTTATTTATGAAGGAGAATGACGACGATGAGCGATGTGGCGAGCCGAGTGAAGCAACTGGTGGCCGAAAACCTGGGCGTGGATGCCGCCAAGGTGGTTGATAGCGCGAGTTTTGTGGACGACCTGGGCGCCGACAGCCTGGACACCGTGCAGCTGGTGATGGCGCTGGAAGATGAGTTTGGGATTGAGATCCCGGATGCCGCGGCGGAGAAGATCACCACCGTGAAGGCGGCGATTGATTACGTGGAGCAGGCCGCTCAGTAGCGGCCTTTGAGCATGGCGGAGGCCAAGCGACAGGTGGTGGTGACGGGGCTGGGGGCCCTGTGCGGTGTGGGGAATGATGCCAACAGTGTGTGGCAGGGCTTGGTGGCGGGAAAGAGCGGTATTGGCCGCATCAGCCATTTTGACGCCGGTGCCTACGCCTGCCAGGTGGCGGGCGAGGTGAAGGGTTTTGACCCCGTCAGCACCGGTTTGGCCGAGAAGGATTTGAAGCGCTGCGACAGGTTTATTCAGCTGGGGTTGGCCGCCACGCGGGAAGCCCTGGCCCAGGCCGGGTTGCTGGGCAAGGAATTGCCCGAGGACTTGAAAGAGCGTGCCGGAGTGATCATCGGCACCGGCATTGGCGGGTTGCCGGCGATTGAGGAGGCGGATGCGGTTATCCGCGAGAAGGGGCCCAAGCGGCTCTCGCCGTTTTTCATCCCCGCCATGCTGCCCAACATGCTGGCCGGGCAGGTGAGCATCCTTTACGGCTTTAAGGGGCCGAATGTGTGCCCGGTTTCCGCCTGCGCCACCAGTGCGCATGCCATTGGCTGGGGCAAGCGCCTGATTGAATGGGGCGAGTGCGACATGGTGATTGTGGGCGGCGCCGAGGCGGCGGTGACCCCAACCAGCGTGGGCGGCTTTGCGGCGATGCGTGCGCTGAGCACCGGCTTTAACGATGTGCCGGAAAAAGCCAGTCGCCCGTTTGACGCCGCGCGCGACGGTTTTGTGATGGGCGAGGGCGCTGCCGTGCTGGTGCTGGAGGCCGCCGAAGTGGCGGCGGCGCGGGGCGCGCGCGCGTTGGCGGTGGTGGCAGGCTTTGGCCAGACCGCAGATGCCGGGCACATGACCTTGGCAGACGGCAAAGGCAGTGCGCGGGCGATGCGCCTGGCGCTGGAAGAGGCCGGGCTGGGCGTGAACGACATTGGCTACATTAACGCCCACGCCACCAGCACGCCTGCGGGTGATGAGATGGAAGCGGCAGCGATTGAAGGTTTGTTTGGCGTGGGCGTGCCGGTGAGTTCCACCAAAGGCGCCACCGGCCACCTGCTGGGCGCCGCCGGCGCGCTGGAGGCGGTGGTGAGCATTATGGCGCTGCGCGACCAGTTGCTGCCGCCGACCTTGAATGTGGAAGCCAAGGATGTGGCGCTGGATGTTATCCCCGAAGGGGCGCGCAAGGTGGAGGGGCTGCGGGCGGTGCTCTCGAACAGCTTTGGGTTTGGCGGGACCAATGCGAGTTTGATTTTTCGTAACTCGTAATCCGTAATCCGTGGCCCGTGGCCCGTGGCCCGTAACCCGTGGCCCGTAACCCGTAGTGAGTCTTCGCAAGTTTAGAGAATAATTCGTTCCCGGCCCACCCACGGCCGCCTGCGGGCCACGGGCCACGGATTACGGGTTACGGTACGGGCAGTGCGCTTGATTCGGCCGGGCCCTCCGTGCGAGGGTGCGCCATGCGTTGGACGACGGGAACCCTGCTGGTACTTGCGATAGGTTTGATGGCCGCAGTGGTGGCCGGCACCGCGTGGTGGGGCAGCTACATTGCCCAGCCCGGCCCGTTGGTGGCCGAGGCGCGGGTGGTGGTGGCGCCGGGCAGTGGCTCGGCCACCATTGCCGCGCAGCTGGAAAAGGCCGGGGTGATTGGTGATGCGCGCCTGTTTAAGGTAGCGGTGCGGGTGATGGGCCTGGCCAACACGCTGAAGGCCGGAGAGTATGTGTTTGGGCCGGGGGTGAGCTTGCGCACCGCGGTGAACAAGCTGGCGATTGGCGACACCGCCAACCGCACGGTGACTATCCCCGAAGGGTGGACGGTGAAGGAGGCTTTGGCGCGTTTGCAGGCCAGCGATGCGTTGGTGGGCGGGGTGAAGCGCCCGGAGGAGGGGATGTTGTTCCCCGACACGTACACCTTTAGCTACGGCGCCACGCGTCAGAGCGTGCTGGATGCCATGGGGGCGCGCATGCAAAAGGAACTGGACGCCGCCTGGCTGGGCCGCGACACCACGCTGCCCTACAACACCGAGCAGGATTTGCTGACGATGGCCAGCATTGTGCAGAAAGAAGCCGCCAATGACGGCGAGATGCCGCAGATCGCCGCGGTGTTTGTGAACAGGCTGAACCAGCATATGCGCTTGCAGAGCGACCCCACGGTGATTTATGGTGCCGCCGCGTTTGATGGCGACATTAAACGCAAGGATTTGCAGGACGCCAACCCCTTCAACACCTACCAGTACGCGGGTTTGCCGCCCACGCCGATTGCCAACCCGGGGTTGGCGGCGTTGCAGGCGGCGGCACACCCGGCGGTGAGTGATGCGTTGTTTTTTGTGGCCCTGCCGGACAGGAGCGGCCACAGCTTTAGCCGCACCTACGGCGAGCATGAAAAGAACGTGAAGACCTACTGGAGTGCGGTGGAAAAGGCCGAGCGCGATGCCAAACGTGCGGCAAAAAAGGAGAGTAAGGGGAAATGAAGAAGATCTGCCCGATGCTGATGACGGTGACCGGGCCCAGCGGCACCGGCAAGGATGCTGTGATTAATGCGCTGGTGGAGCAGGACCCGCAGGTGACACGTTTTGTGACCGCCACCACCCGCACGCCCAGGCCGGGTGAGATGGACGGCGTGCACTACTACTTTTTGACCCACAAGGAGTTTGAAAAGCGGTTGGCGGAGGGCGGTTTTTACGAGCACAACCCGGGTTATCACACCAACTACTACGGCACGTTGAAGAGTGTGGTGGATGCGCATTTTGCCGAGGGGCAGGATGTGATCTCGGACATTAATATTGATGGGGTGCGGGCATTTGAGAAGACTTTGCCGGAGCGGTTGTTCAAGATTTTGATATTGCCGCCCAGCCGCGAGCGTCTGGTGCAGCGGCTGACCCAGCGCAACCCCGAGTTGGCCGAGGAAGGCGGTAAGCGTCTGGCCGCGGCGGAGGCCGACCTTGACCATTTGCATGACCCGAATTGGGTGTTCCAGAACCCGGACATGTGCAGCAGCGCGGATGGGCGTGGCAGCAGCTATAAGGATTATGACGTGGTGCTGATTAATGACGTGCTGGACCATACCGTGGCCGAGTTGGCGCGGATTGTGGCCGCAGAGCGCGCGCGCCGCGAGGGGTAGCGCCGCCACACCCCCCGAGGGAGATTTGTTGCCGTTGCTGGCCTTGAGGGCAGGCTTGGCTACACTGGTGCCATGAAGACCGCTTGGTTTTTGCATGGTGCGCCCCTGATGGGGGTGGCGTTGCTGTTGGCGGCCTGCGGTGGCAGCCCCGAGGTGGACCCACGCATGACCTTGAGCGACGGCCAGTGCATGAGCATTGCCGACAGCCTGAAGACCTTGCGCAAGGGCGAGCCCTTGCCCCGTGTGGTGGAAGTGTTGGGCGAGCCTGCGCGCACCTACCGGGTGATCGCACCCTTTGGCACCAAGTATGATGTGATTGAATATGACGTGGGCGGCACGCCGTGCGCGCGCATGGTGTTGAATGCGCCCAAAAAGCTGGAGATCGTGTTTGATGAGCATGGCGGCATGCTGGGCAGCGGCCGCAACTTTTTTACACGCCTGCAGCGCGCCACCGCCGTGCGGTTGGAGGGCGTGCCGCTGGACACCCAGGCGCTGGGGAATTGACGATGCGCGCGCTTTTGCCCCTGGCGTTGGTGCTGGCCCTGGCCGGGTGTGGCAGCAGCGAGCCCAAGCCGGTGGATACCGCCAAATTGTGCCCCTTTGACAGCGTGCAGCAAGCGATGGCCAACCAAAAGGCGTTGGGCCAGCTGCAACCCGGCGTGACCCACATAAGTGATATTAAGGACCTGCGGCACCCGGTGCGTTACGCCACTTTGGCCCACCCGCAGGCCGCGGATTTGACGGTGGCGTTTTATATAACCGGGTTGCCGCCGTGCCCCTTTATGGCCAGCCAGGCGTTGTTTACGCCGGTGGTGCTGGGCAAAGACGGTGTGGTGCTGGGTTACGGCACCGACACCATGGACGAATTGCACAGCCAGGGCTGGCGCGAAAGCGAGGCCACCTGGCCCTGGGGCAGCTACAACTACGCCTACCTGCCGATGAAGTAACCCAGCGCGCGATGCGCGGTGAGAGTTGACAAACGAGGGCCTTTCAGGGATAAGCGGCCAGTTATTCCAACAGAAGGATGGACCTCATGGCGGTTGAACGCACCCTTAGCATTATTAAGCCCGATGCAGTGAAGAAGAACGTTGCCGGGCAGATCATCAGCCGTTTTGAGCAGGCCGGCTTGCGCGTTGTTGCGATCAAAAAAGTTCATCTTACCAAAGAGGTGGCCGGTGAATTTTATGCCGAGCATAAAGAGCGCCCGTTTTTTGGCGAGCTGGTGGGCTTTATGACCAGCGGTGCCTGCTACCCGCTGGTGCTGGAAGGTGAGAACGCCATTTTGAAGAACCGCGAACTGATGGGCGCCACCAACCCCAACAAGGCCGAGGCCGGCACCATCCGCTGCGATTTTGCCATGCCTTGCGCCGACCTTTCTGCCAATGCGGTGCACGGCAGCGACTCGCCGGCTTCGGCTGCGCGGGAGATTGGCTTCTTCTTTGCTGGGGAAGAACTGCTTTAGGCTTGAAAGTTACCAAGAATACGGCATGATGCCCCCTATGCGGGGGCTTTATGTTTTTGCGCTATGTTGCGGCCTGACCGGGAGTGCCTGGGCCCAGTGGCTTGGCCCCGTGCAGCAGCCCTTTACCGACAATGTGCAGGCCGAGGACGTGGCGCCGGTGCCGGTGGGCGCCACCGAAGTGAGTGCCAGCGCGCCCGCGAGTGTGGCCGCCAACCCGTTTGTGGTGAAGGGGGTGGTGGTGACCCTTTCGCAGACCACCGGGTTTGCCCGTGACGCCGCGCTGGACCAGGCCGCCCGCCAGGCGCTGCCGCAGGTGTTGCAAGAGCTTGAAATACCTGCCGACAAAGCGGCAAAAGCGGCGGCAAGCGTGGGCAATCCGCTGCAATTTGTGGCCAGTTACGCGATTGTGAAGGAAGCGTTGATACCCACCTACAGCCTGACCACCGATTTGACCTTTGACGCCAAAATGCTGCGTGCCAACTTTGGGGGCGTGGTGGGGGTGACCTCGGGCAGTGAGGTGGTTTCGGGCAGTGAGGTGTCGGCGAGCATGGTGGTGCCGCCGCCCCCGCTGCGGCGCTATGTGGTGCGGGTGGCGAACAGTGACCCGGTGGTGCAGGATAGTGTTTTCCGTAAACTGAGTGCTTTGCGCGGCGCCAAGGTGCGCTACCTGGTGATGGCCAGCCAGGGTGCCGATTTGGAAGTGATGGCGCCGCAGGATGAGGCGGGGGTTGATGCGGCGGTGGAAGGCACAGGTGCGGTGGTAGTGCCCGCGCTGGCCCAGCCGAAGGCAGAGCCGGCCGCGCCGCCGCCGGCGTTGCCCGCCCCCAGTGGCTACGGCGACCCCAGCGTGGGCGAGATGATGTGGCCGTATGCCACCGCCACCGGTAGCCCCGATGGGGCAGGTGCCACCACCACGCCGTGGGCCCCCGCCCGGTAGGGCCGCGCAGATGCGCCAACTGCTTTTGGATCTGCCGCGCGGCGCCGACTACGGCGCCGAAGCCTGGTTGAGCACCAAAGGAGTGAAGGATGCCGAAGAGGCGCTGGCCCGTGCGCAAGGGTGCGTGGCGTTGTATGGCCCTGAAGGCTGCGGCAAGACCCATTTGCTGGTGATGGCGGCGATGCGGGATGCCAGCCTGCTGGTGGTGGATGAGCTGGAGACTTTGGAGCCGGCGGCGCAGGAGTTGTTGTTCCATGAATTTAACGCGCGCAAGGGGGGCGGCATGGTGGTGGCCAGCCGCGTGCCGGTGGCGCAGATGGCCTTGCTGCCGGATTTGAAGAGCCGCCTGCTGACCGGTGTGCAGGTGGAAATGCGCCTGCCCGAAGACGATGAGTTGCGCGAACTGCTGGCGCGTTGGGCGCATGCGCGGCAGCTGGTGTTGCCAGGTGCGGTGGTGGATTATCTGATGGTGCGGGCCGACAGGAACCCCAAGCGGTTGCTGGCCTTGGTGGCGAAGCTGGATGCGTTGAGTTTGGAAGAAAAGCGCGCGGTGACGGTGCCGTTGGCGAAGAAAGTGCTGGAGCGGCGGTAACGCAAAACGCGCCCGGTGCGGGCGCGCTCTGGTCTTGTTTCGGGGGCGGCTAGGCCGCGGCTTTTTGCGGCAGGAGCTCGTCGGGAGTGAAAAGCGGCAGCAGCGTGATGTTGTTCTCTTTGAGCTTACTGGAGATCTCCACCGATGCCACCGCGATGGTGATGGCGCAGGGAAGCAGGCAGCCTTGGGCGCGCACATGATCGGCGATGGAAAGCAGCGTATGCGCACTGGTGGTGAAAGTTTCCAGCGCGAGAATGATGCGGTCCTGCGTGTTCCCGGCGGTTACGTGTTGGAAGATTGTGGGGAAATCTTCCTCGGAATAGGTGCTGAAAGCCTTGAGATTTTTGGCTTCCGGGTTTTTCCGGCCACTGAGGGCTGAAGTGAGGATGAACTTTCCTGGGCCGCCGATGCCGACGAGGTAATCGACCTGCGGCAAGGCCTGCGAAGGCGGGTAACAGCTGTCCATCAGGCTTTGCAGGCACAGGCCGATGGCGGTGCGGGCTTCGTGGGTCAGGTTGGTATCCTGGAAGGCTGCCGCCAGTTCGGCCAGTGAAGCGAAGGGATGCCCGGGTTTGCCCGTGGCGTTGAGGATGCCGGTGAGGGCAGTTTGGCGCACGTGCGGGTGCATGGCGCGGTTCCTTTTCTGGCAAGAGGACGGGAGAGTGCAGCGGTCTTGGTTGTGGTTGTAAGGTATTGGGGGTGGCTTGGCAAGGCGTGACGCGGGCTTTGGGCTGTGGCAGAGTGGGGCCGAATAAAAAAAGGGGTTTGGGGACGATGCGGCTTTGGGGTTTGCTTTTGGCTTTGCTGGTGGTGGCGGGCAGCGGTTTTGCCGCCGGCAAGGGTGACGTGCGGGTAAGTTTTGCCAGCGCGGTGAAGGCCACCGCGCCGAGTGTGGTGAACATTTACAGCACCAAGGTGTTGAATGCCCCAGGTGCCGCCAAGATTGACCCGGTGCTGAACCAGATGATGGTGGGCAGCGTGAAGGAGCGGGTGGAAAAAAGCCTGGGCAGCGGCGTGATTGTGGGTGAAGGCGGGATTGTGGTGACCAATCTGCATGTGATTGCCGGGGCGGACAGTGTGAAGGTGGTGCTGGGCAACGGCGAGGATTATGGCGCGCGGTTGCTGGGCACCGACGAGAAGCTGGACCTGGCGGTGCTGAAGCTGGATGTGCCGCGCGGCGCCCACCTGCCGGTGGCGCGCTGGGGGGACAGCGACAGCCTGGAAGTGGGTGATGTGGTGCTGGCACTGGGGAACCCGTTCGGCATCGGCCAGAGTGTGAGCATGGGGGTGGTGAGCGCGGTGGCGCGGAGCAATGCGGCGCTGAGCCCTTACGGCCAGTTTATTCAGACCGATGCTTCCATCAACCCCGGTGACAGCGGGGGGGCGTTGATTGATTCCACCGGTGCGGTGGTGGGGGTGACCACGGCGATTTTTACGCGCAGCGGCGGCAGCCAGGGCATTGGCTTTGCCATACCCGCCGCGTTGGCCAAAACCGTGGTGGCAGATATTGCCCGCACCGGCTATGTGGTGCGCCCGTGGCTGGGGGCCGAAGGCCAGGCGATGAGCGACAGTGTGGCCGCCGAGCTGGGCCTGGGCCAGGCGCGGGGTGTGCTGCTGACCGATGTGGTGGAAGGCAGCCCCGCCGACAAGGCCGGGTTGCGCAAGGGGGATGTGATCTTGCGCCTGGCCGGGCAAGAAGTGAGCGACCCCGCGCGGTTGAACGACCGGATTTTGGCCACGCCCAATTTGCTGGATAAGCCGACCAGTTTGGTGGTGTGGCGTGAGGGGCGGATGAAGGAGGTGGTCATCCAGCTGACGGCCTTGCCGCCCAGGGATGTGGAGCACCGCCTGCTGGTGCGCGGCTACAACCCGCTGACCGGGGTGACGGTGGAGCCGTTGGGCCCGGCGTTGAACGTGGACCTGGGCCTGGCGTTGAGCACGCAAGGTGTGGCGGTGGTGAGCGTGCCCGACAAGGCGCCGCTGGCCGCCTTTAACGTGCCGGTGCGGCCGGGAGACTTGATCTTGAGTGTGAATGGGCAGGGCATTAAAACCCCGCGCGATTTGCAGGGCGCGTTGGACAGTGACCGTCGCAAGTGGGAGATACGTTACCAGCGTGACGGCAAGGTGGTGAGTGTGGTGGTGAGGTAGAAATCAGAAAACAGAAAACAGAAATCAGATGGGGAAGCGGCGTAAGGCAGGGGGACTGTTTGAGGGGGCAGGTGGGCCGGAGCCGCTGGCGGCGCGGTTGCGGCCGAAGACGTTAGGCGAGGTGGTGGGGCAGGAGAAATTGGTGGGTGAGGACGGGCTGCTGACGCGGTTGATTGCGGCGGGGGTGCCGCAGAGTGTGATCTTTTGGGGGCCGCCGGGGTGCGGCAAGACCACCCTGGCGCGTTTGTACGCGCAGGCTTTTGGGGCGGAGTTTGTGCAGCTTTCCGCCGTGTTGGCGGGGGTGGGGGATATACGCGAGATTGTGGCGGAGGCTGAGGGATTAAGGGCCGCGGGGAAAAGAGTGGTGGTGTTTGTGGATGAGATCCACCGCTTTAACAAGGCGCAGCAGGACAGCCTGTTGCCGCATGTGGAGAGCGGGTTGCTGGTGCTGGTGGGTGCCACCACCGAGAACCCCAGTTTTGCGTTGAACAACGCGTTGCTCTCCCGTTGCACGGTGTTGGTGGTGGAGGGGTTGGGTAAGGACGATTTGGCCAGGATCGTGGCGCAGGCGGAAAAAGAGGTGGGGCCTTTGCCGCTGGAAGAGGGGGCGCGCGGGAGGTTGCTGGACTTGGCGCATGGTGATGCGCGGGCTTTGTTGAACATGGTGGAGTTGGTTCTGGCCAGTGCGAGAAAAGGTGAGGTGTTGGGCGAAGCGCGGTTGCTGGAAGTGATACCCGCGCGCGCCGCGCTTTATGACCGCGATGGCGATTGGCACTATGATCTGATCTCGGCCCTGCACAAGACCGTGAGGGGCAGCGACCCGGATGCGGCGATGTACTATATGGCGCGGATGCTGGAGGGTGGTGAGGACGGGATGTACATCGCGCGGCGCTTGATACGCATGGCGGTGGAAGACATTGGCCTGGCCGACCCGCAGGCGTTGCCGCTGGCGATTGCGGCGCAGCAGGCTTACCATACGATGGGTTCTCCTGAGGGGGATCTGGCGTTGGCGGAGGCGTGTGTCTACCTGGCGTTGGCGCCCAAGAGCAACCGCCTTTATGTGGCCTACGGCGCGGCCAAGCGCAAAGCCAAGGAGACCAACGACGTGGCGCCGCCCAAGCACATTGTGAACGCGCCGACCAAGATGATGGCGGAATTGGGCCATGGCGAGGGCTATGCCTATGACCCTGATACCGAGCATGGGTTCTCTGGCCAGGATTATTGGCCGAACGGCGTGGAGGGCGAGGTGTTTTACCGCCCGGTGGAGCGCGGCTACGAGCGCGAGATGGGCAAGCGGATT
Organism: Pseudomonadota bacterium; assembly: GCA_016125035.1. Classification (GTDB taxonomy): domain Bacteria; phylum Pseudomonadota; class Alphaproteobacteria; order UBA2136; family UBA6156; genus RFNJ01. The sequence continues at coordinate 33,986 of WGMN01000009.1, read as the reverse complement.
GCTTATTTTGAGGGGTTGAGGAGGAAGATCGGTAATCGGTAATCGGTGGTCGGTGGTCGGTGGCTTCCTCCATTGGGAAATCAACGGCGAAGCCGTCCGATTACCGATGACCGATCACCCGATTACCGGTTATACTCTCCCCATGCCCAACCCCGCTTACATTGACCACCAGCCCAAGGAGAGCGTGGGCACGCTGGTGTGTTTGCCGGGGGTGAATTCCGGTGCCTATATTTTTAAGGATGCGGTGGCGCAGCTTGGCAAGGCGTGGCGGATCATCCGCATTAACGTGCCCGGTGTGGATGGTGTGGCGCTGGAGCTGCCGTTCAGCGCCAAGAGCTACGCGCGCCACGTGTGGCATGTGCTGGACCAGCTGGGGGTGAAGGAGCCGGTGATGCTGCTGGGGCACAGCATGGGCGGCTTTGCGGTGCAGGAAATGGTGCGCATGCAGCCCGAGCGGGTGAAGCGTTTGGTTTTGGTTTCCACCAGCCGCGGCCAGCCGGACATGACCGCCGATCTGACCGCGATGCAGACGGTGATCGGCAAGACCTTCTGGCAGTTGGCGCAGGATTGGGAAATGAATGCCGAGAACGCGATGAAGATGTTGTTCGGCAAGCATTTTGTGCGCACGCGGCCAGACGCCTACCGTGCCTTTATTAAAGAGCGCGAGAGCCACTTGCCCAGTGCCACGGCGCGGCTGGCGCATCTTTCCGCCGGAGGGAGTTTTTCAAGCGCCGGGTGGGTGCGCAAGATTGAGAACCCGGCGTTGGTTATTCATGGCACCGACGACGTGTTGGTGCGCGCGCAGAGTGGCCGCAAGCTGGCGCAGAATTTGCCTAACGGCCGCTGGCTTGAGCTTTACGGTGTGGGGCATTTTCCGCTGCTGGAGAATGAGCAGTTCTGGCAGCGGGTGGGAGAGTTTATCTCGGGCGTGCCGATGGGCATGCAGTTGGAAAAACCGGAGAGTGCGTGGTTGCGCAGGTTTAAGGATTTTCTGTTCGGCCATGGTTGAGAAAAAAGTGCGTGAGCCCGCCCGCAAAGTGGTGGGCGAAGAAGATGCCGGGCAGCGCGTGGACCGTTGGCTGAAGCGTGTGTTTGCCGAGGTGCCCTATGTGGGGTTGCAAAAGCTGATCCGCCAGGGGCGCGTGCGCGTTAACGGCGTGAAGTGCAAAGGCGATGCGCGGCTGGCGGCGGGTGATGTGGTGAGCTTCCCCCCCGATGTGGCCAAGGTTGGTGCGGTGGCGGGGAAGGGGGCCTTCCAGGCCAGTGAGCGCGACGTACGCATGGTGGAGGAAGCCACGGTGTTTGAAGACAAGTGGTTGCTGGTGCTGAACAAGCCCGCCGGTTTGCCCGCCCAGGCTGGTGGCGGGCAGGTGCGCAGCCTGGACCGGATCTTGGCCGCCATGTATGGCGAGGACAAGGCGCCCAAGCTGGTGCACCGGCTGGACCGCGAAACCACCGGCCTGATTGTGTGCGCCAAGAACCGCAGCACCGCGGCGGCGCTGGGTGAGCAGTTTGCCGGGCGCGAAGTGGAGAAGATTTACATGGCGCTGGTGGCGGGAAAACTGCCCGGCGGTAAGGGCGAGATAAGAAGGCCGATCAAGAAAGCCGGAGCGTTTGCCAGAATTGCCGCAGACGGCGACAAGGCCCACACCAGTTGGGAGCTGTTGGCCGAAGTGGGCGAAGGATTACACCTGCTGGCCTGCACCCCCCACACCGGGCGGATGAACCAGTTGCGCGTGCACTTTGCCGACGCCGGTTGGCCGATTGTGGGTGACGACAAGTACGCCTTTGACGTGGCGCAGGCGGCGGGGCGCAAGTTGCACGCCAAGGGGGCAATCCCGCTTTATCTGCATGCCTGGAAATTGGTGCTGCGCCACCCGCAAAGTGGCGAAATTGTGCGCCTGGAGGCCAAGCTGCCGCCGCACCTGGCCGCCTTGACCGACAAGGGGCTGCGTGACACCATAGGCGCAATGTAAAAAGACGGGGATTTCTATGAAGGTTATCAAGTGGTTTGTGGTGGGTGTGCTGGCATTGCTGGTGATTGCCGTGGTGGCTGCGGCGACAGGCGCCTTTTATGTGCAGCATAATGATTTGCGCGGCCTGGTGGCCTGGGCGGCGAAGAAAGAAGGCGTGCCCCTGGAGTTGGGCGGGCCGGTGCGTGTGCAATTGTGGCCGACGCTGACGGTGAAGGTGCAGGATGTGAAGGTGGGCGCCTTGCAAGGTGAAGGCACCTTGTTTGCGGTGGATGCTGCGGCGTTGCAGATGGGCTGGGGCAGTGGCCTGGCGCCCTGGAAGAACATGCGCGTGATTGCGGTGGAAGCCAAAAACCCCACCGTGACCCTGCGCAAGGACAAGAACGGTGTGGCCAACTGGAGCCTGCCGGGTGAGCCCGCCAAAGCCGAGGATAAGAGCGCGCCGGTGGCCGAAGTGGGAGGGTGCCGCATTGGCGAGGAATGCCGGGAGTTGCCGATGCTGGTGGCCACCCGCCTGGCCGTGGGCAACCTGAACCTGACCTATGACGATGCGGTGAGCGGCCAGCATGCCGGTGTGAAAAACATGGACCTGACCGCCAACACCAGCGGCACGGTGGCACAGACCACCTTGCAAGGCACGGTGAACGGCCAGGCGATAAACGGCACTATGAAAGTGGATGTGCACGACCTGCAGAATATTCCGGTGAATGCCAAATTGGATGCGGCGGGGTTGCATGTGGCAGTGGACGGCCGGGTGGTGGAGCAGAAAGAATTTGCCGGCCTGGTGAGTGCGCAGACCGACAACCTGAAGGGCACGGTGGAAGGCCTGCTGGGCAAGGCCCCGCCGCAAACCCCCGCCGAAGCCTTTAAGCTGGTGGGCGACATGACCATAGGTGCCGAGCGTGTGGTGCTGCGTAACTTCAACACCACCGTGGGCAGCTTGCTGAATGCCACCGGCAAGGTGAACGTGGCGCTTGGCGACAAGCCCAGCGCGGACGGCCAGGTGAAGGTGAGCGGTGCCAACCTGCGCGCGCTGGCCGAGCTGGGTAGCGGCCAGGCGCAGCCGAATTTGCCGGCGTTGCCGTTTGAGCTGGCCACCAACCTCTCTGGCAAAGATGCGATTGTGTTGCAGAACATGAACTTTAGCCTGAGCAGCCTGGCCACCGTGGCGGGTGATGTGCGTGTGGTGCCGCCCGCGGCCACCGGAGGCCAGCCGGACGTGGATGCGCAGCTGGGACTTAAAGTAGCCAGCGTGAAGCACTTGGGACAGGCGATGCAGCTGGCGGCGACCTTGCCGGATGAGGCCTTGAGCGCGCGCGTGACCGTGAAGGGCAGTGGCGGCGCTTATAGTGTGCCGAGCCTGGAGGCCCAGTTGGGAGACCTGGCCAAGGCCAGCGGTAATTTGGACATAACGCCCGGCGACAAGCTGAAGGTGGACGGGGCGCTGACCGTGACAGGCGCGGACGTGAAGGCCGCCGCCAAGGCTTTTGGCGTGGACGCCGCCGCCGTGCCGGCGAGCCCGTTTAAGGTTTCTGCCAAGGTTGCCGGGCAGGGCACGTTGACCTTGAGTGACTTGGTGGTGGACCTGCCGCAGATTGTGCAGGCCAGCGGCAAACTGGCGGTGACGCCGGGCAAGCCCACCAACATTGACGGAGGCATTACCGTGACGCGTTTGAACGGCGATGCGCTGGGCTATTGCAAGGCCGCCGCGCCCGCCGACGCCACCCCGCCGGTGAGTGCGGCGAGCAGCGCGCCGGGCAGTGCCGACACGCCGTGGAGCGATGCGCCGATTAACCTGGCGATGCTGGGTGATTACGCCGGTGATGTGACGGTGGCGGTGAGCGGTATCAGCTGTGAGAGCTTCCCCGCGCAGAATGTGGCGTTGCATGTGCAAAACACGCCCAGCCAGCTGGATATTAAAGACATGAAAGTGGGCCTGCCCGGAGATGGTGCGTTGACCGCCAACGCCACCCTTGAGCATGCCGGAACGCCCAAGTTGATGTTGACCTTGCAAGGCAATGACGTGCAGCTGGAAGAGCTGGTGCCGAGCCTGAAGAGCAAAGGCGTGAGCCTGCAACTGCAAGCCAAGACCATGCTTAACAGCGTGGGCGGCAGCACCCGCGCGCTGGCGAAGAACCTGGGCGGCAGCCTGGAAATTACCAGCGACAAAGGGCGCCTGCCTTATGGCAATTTGCTGGGTAACCTGGGGAACATCCAGAACCTGCTGAAAGGCCAGGCCGCGGTGGCGAGCAATGGCAGCGGCAGCGTGGACAAGCTGGAGGCCCGTTACTCTATTAAACAGGGGGTGGCCACCACCGAGGCGTTTGATCTTTCCACCGGCGGTGGGCAGATGAAGCTGAAAGGGACTGGCACGATTGATATCGGCAACTGGGTGATTGATTACACCCTTACCCCCACCGTGACCGTGGGCACCGATCTGAGTGTGCCGGTGGTGGTTAAAGGGCCGTTGGGTGGGCCGAGCATTGGCGCCGACCCGGCCTACTTGCAGCGGTTGACCAGCCGCCTGGCGAGTGAAGGTGTGCAAGGGCTGCTGGGTGTGGGCAAGGATGCCAGCAAGGGCATTGGGGCCGCAGTGGGCGATGTGTTGACCGGCAAAGGCCTTTCTGGAGAAGGTGTGGGCGGCCTGATTAACGGCCTGGTGGGCGGCAACAAAGCCACCAGCGGCAGCGAGGCGGTCTCGGATACTTCGAGCAACTCGAAGGGCAAGGTGAAGCCCAAGGATGTGCTCAAAGCCTTTGGCTTTGGCCAGTAAGTTGCTGGACAAACGAGGCTTTGACGCGTTAAAAGGGCGCGGTTCGGGGCGTAGCGCAGCCTGGTAGCGCGTCTGCTTTGGGAGCAGAAAGTCGAAGGTTCGAATCCTTTCGCCCCGACCAGCTTTATTGAAATGGGGTGTTTAGCGGGAGGAGGGGGATCCTCTTGCTCTTCCCGGTGAGAGGATCTTTTGGCCTGGGGCCTGGCGGTTTGGGCATGTTTGGCCGGTTTTGGGGGTGGGGGAGGTATGCTGTACCTTTCAGTAAACTTATGGGGGTGACGGTTTAGTGGTTGAGATTTGGGCTATATGGCTCGCCGGTTGGTTAAAGGGTGATTATCCTTAAAGGTATGGGAATGTTGGCCCGACGCATGAAATTGCTGCCGAAGTGGCTGTGGGCTGTGCTTGTGGTGGCGCTGGCCGCGCTGGCGTGGTGGCTGTGGCCCAGTGACAAGGCCGCGGATGCCCCCGCCACCGCAGTGGTGACCCGTGCCACGGTGGAAGAGACCGTGACCGCCCAGGGCACGTTGGAGCCCAAGGAATATGTGGATGTGGGGACCCAGGTTTCCGGCCAGCTGAAGAAGCTTTACGTGGATGTGGGTGACAAGGTGGAGAAGGGCGAGCTGCTGGCCGAGATTGACCCCACCGTGTACCAGAGCAGGGTGGATGTGGACCGTGCGCGGCTGAAGACCCTGCAGGCCCAGGAGGCGCTGGCGCAGCAAAATCATGCCCGCAACACCACGCTGTTTGCCGCCGGGGCGGTGAGCAAGCAGGATTTTGACACCACCCTTTCCGCCTGGAAGGCGTTGCAGGCGCAGATTGAAGAGCAGAAGTACACCCTGGACGGGGATCTGGCCAATTTGGGCTACACTAAGATCTACGCGCCGATTTCAGGCACCGTGACCACCCAGACCACCCGCGAGGGGCAGACGGTGAATGCCTCGCAGCAGGCGCCGACCATTGTGCAAGTGGCGGATTTGAAAACCATGACCGTGCGCGCGCAGGTGGCGGAGGCGGATATTACGCGCATCCATACAGGCATGAAGGCCACCTTTACCACGCTGGGCAGCGATAAGCGCCGTGACGGCAAGGTGTGGCAGGTGCAGCCGGCGCCGGATTCCACCACCGGCAACGTGGTGCTTTATAACGTGCTGACAGATGCCGACAACAGCGACGGCGAGCTGATGACCGGCATGACCGCGCAGGTGTTTTTTGAGCTGGGCAAGGCGGAGAATGTGCTGAGCATACCCGCCAGTGCGCTGGGGCGGCACATGAGCGCGCAGGACAATGCCGAGGGCGCCGCCTACCTGGTGCGGGTGAAGGCCGGTAACAAAGTGGAGACGCGTACCGTGCGCATTGGGCTTATCAGCCGCACCGACGCCGAGGTGAAGAGCGGCCTGGCCGAAGGCGAAGTGGTGTTGACCGGCCCGGTGCCCGCCGGGCAGGGCAGCGGGGGCGGCCGTGGCGGCGGAGGCCGCATGGGCGGGCCCAGGCTATGACCCCGGCGGCAGCCAAAGGGCGGCCGTTGCTGCGGCTGGAAAAGGTGGTGCGCAGCTACCAGAGCGGCGAGCAGACCATCCGCGCGCTGAACGAGGTGGGCCTGGAGATTTATCCCGGTGAGTTTGTGGCGGTGATGGGGCAGTCGGGCTCGGGGAAATCTACCTTGATGAACATATTGGGTTGCCTGGACTGGCCGAGCAGCGGTGATTACTGGGTGAACGGCGAAAATGTGAAGGGCAAGGATGCCGACGAGCTGGCACGGCTGCGGCGCGAGACCTTCGGCTTCATCTTCCAGCGCTACAACCTGATGGCCACCGCCACCGCCGAGGAAAATGTGGAAATACCGGCTATTTATGCCGGCAAGCCGCGCGCGCGGCGGATGGCGAGGGCGGTGGAGCTTTTGGGCAAGCTGGGATTGAAGGGGCGGGAAGGGCACCGGCCGAACCAGCTCTCTGGCGGGCAGCAGCAGCGGGTGGCGGTGGCGCGCGCGCTGATGAACGACCCGCCGGTGATATTGGCAGACGAGCCCACCGGCGCGCTGGACAGCAAAAGCGGCGAAGAAGTGATGAAGCTGCTGGGTGATCTGCATGGCGAGGGGCGCACGATTATCCTTATTACCCACGATGCCCAGGTGGCGGCGCATGCGCACCGGCTGGTGCGGATATCTGACGGCAGGATTGTGAGTGACGAGGTGACCAGCAAGGGCCGTGCGGCCAAGCCTGTGCAGGCCCACCCGCGTGAGGAGGAAGGCATGGCTCTGCCGGGTTTTGGCGAAGCGGCAAAGATGGCGATGCGTGCGCTTAAGGTGAATATCTTCCGCACTTCGTTGACGCTTTTGGGGATTGTGATCGGTGTGGCCTCGGTGGTGACGATGCTGGCGGTGGGTAATGGCAGCAAGCAGAACGTGCTGGACCAGATCAGCGCCGTGGGCACCAATTTGCTTTCTGTGCGGCCGGGCGCGCCGGGGATACGCGGCAGCGGGGATATCATCACCCTGACCCAGGCGGATGCGCGCGCGGTGGAAGGGCTGGATAACATTAGTGTGGCGGAAGGAGAGCGCAGCGGGCGCTTTACGCTGCGCTACGGCAACACGGATTACCAGTCCACCGTAACCGGCACCGGCCCGGGCTTTACCATGGCGCGCAACTGGGCGGTGGCCGAAGGCAGCTTTTTTACCGACCGCGATGTGGCGGGTTATGCCCCGGTGGCGGTGATCGGCAAGACCGTGGCGGGGATTTTGTTCCCCTACGGTGTGGAGCCGGTGGGGCAGTATATCCAGGTGGGCAATGTGCCGTTCCAGGTGATTGGGGTGATGGCCGAGAAGGGCGCGGGCTTTGGCGGGCAGGACCAGGATGATGTGGTGCTCATCCCCCTTTCCACCGGGCAGGTGCGGTTGTTTGGCGGCAATTACGTGAATGCCATTACTGCCTATGTGACAGATATTTCCAAGATTGACGACACGCAGGCGGCGATTGAGGATTTGCTGAAGGCGCGCCACCGGCAGGAGGATTTTAGCGTGCGCAGCATGGCAAGCATTTTGCAGACCGCCACCGCCATGCAGAACACCTTGACCATGTTGTTGGGCACGGTGGCGGCGATTTCGCTGCTGGTAGGAGGGATTGGGGTGATGAACATTATGCTGGTGAACGTGACCGAGCGCACGCGCGAGATTGGTGTGCGCATGGCCACTGGTGCGCGCACGTTTGATATTCTGCTGCAGTTCATTACCGAGGCTGCGGTGGTGTGCACCCTGGGCGGGGTGATGGGTGTGGTGCTGGGTGTGGCCACCGGCCTGGCGTTGAAGTTGTTTGGCGTGGCGATTGTGTTTACGCTGCCGCCGGTGGTGCTGGCGTTTGGGTGTGCGGTGGCGACAGGGCTGGTGTTTGGTTACCTGCCGGCGCGTCAGGCCGCGCAGTTGAGCCCGGTGGTGGCGTTGGCGAGCGAATAAGGAGAGAGCAGATGGCACGCATTCTGATTTTGTTGGCGGCACTGACAGTGAGTGCCTGCACGTTGGTGCCGCCGTTGCGCACGCCCGAAGTGCCGACGGCGCAGGGGTGGAAAGATGCTGGTGGGCAGGGGGTGGTTTCCGCGACCATCCCCGCTGCGTGGTGGCAAGGGTATGGCAATGCTGATTTAAACCACCTGGAGGAGCAGGCGGCTGCGGCTAACACGGACATTGAGGCCGCCCAGGCGCGGGTGCGCCAGGCGCGGGCGGCGCTGACCCAAGCCGGGGCGGCGCTGTTGCCCAAGGTGGATGCCAGCCTTGGCACCAGCAAGCGCTTTGACGACGGTGCCACCGACACCACCTTTAACACCAACGCCGGGGCAACCTTGAGCTACGAGGTGGACCTGTTTGGTGGCAACCGTGCGGCACGGCAGGCGGCGGTGGCGAGCCTGCAGGGCACGCAATTTGCCGGCCAGGCCACCCGGCTGGCGGTGCAAGGAGATGTGGCCAGCGGCTGGTTTGCGGTGATTGGGGCGCGTGAGCGCATGCAGTTGACCTCGCAGAGTTTGGCGTTTGCCGAGGATATTTTGCGTTTGACGGAGGTGCGGCGGCAGGCGGGGGTGCTCTCGGACGTGGAGTTGAGCCAGCAGCAGAACCAGGTGGCCAGTTTGCGTGCCGCCAAGCTGGCCCAAGGCGCACAGGCGCAACTGGCGGAGAACGCCCTGGCGGTGTTGTTGGGGCAGAGCGCCAGCATGTTTAGCGCGCCCTCTGGCACGTTGGTGAGTTTGACAGTGCCGGAGATACCGTTGAATGGCCCGGCGGAGGTGGTGATGCGGCGGCCCGACATAAGGGCGGCGGAAGCCAGCCTGCGCGCGGCCAATGCGAATATCGGCGTGGCGCGGGCGGCGTTGTTCCCCCAACTGAGCTTGAGTTTGAGCGGGGCGTTGGCGATTGACCCGACGGCGCCGGAGGCCAGCATTGGCGCGAGTTTGCTGGCGCCTATTTTCCACGGCGGAAGCTTGTGGGCGGGCGTGACCTTGAGCCAGGAGCGTGAGGCTGAGCTGGTGGCGACTTACCGTGCCACGGTGCTGAATGCCCTGCGCGAAGTGGAAGATGCGCTGGCCAATGTAAACAGCCTGCGCGGCCAGCTTGAACAGCAGCAGGTGGCCGCCGAGAGTGCGCGCACCACCGCCAAGCTGGCGCAGCTGCGCTTTGATAACGGAGTGATCAGCATGCTGGAGCTATTAGATGCGCAGCGGACGTTGCTGAGCAGTGTGAGTGCGCTGGCGCAGACACGGCAGGATTATTTGACCGCGACGGTGAATTTGATCCGTGCGTTGGGAGGAGAGGGGTAAGAGTTTAAAAAATAAGGTATTATTTAAAGGATGCAAGGGCTCTTTTTAGCCTATCGCAGGGCTTGTTGGCCTGGGTGCGGCGAGGACACGGTGGGGAATTTATTTGTGGAAGGGGCTTTTAAAACTCATAAGCTAGCTTATGATTTAAAGCATGAGTGATGGTTATGACAACTTGGGATTTTTGCTGTGCGATACCGCGCGCCTGTTGCGGCGCCGCTTTGACAGCAGAGTGCGCGACCTGGGTTTGACCCGCTCGCAATGGCAGGTGCTGGCGCATATCTCGCGCCAGGAGGGGATGCACCAGGCGGCCCTGGCAGACAAGCTGGAAATTGAGCCGATTACCTTAACGCGCCTTTTGGAGCGTATGGAGAAGGGTGGCTGGGTGTTGCGCCGGGCAGACAAGGCCGACAAGCGTGTGCGTTGTGTGTATTTGACGGCGAAGGCGCGGCCGGTGCTGTTAAAGTTGCGCGCGCTGGGGCAGAAGGTTCTGGCCGAAGCTTTGCGGGGTATACCCGCCAGCATGCAAAGGCAACTGCGCGAGGCATTGCTGGGGATGAATGAGAACTTGAGCGGCATGAGTGTGAACTCGGCCATGGAAAATGGAGTGCGCGCATGAACCCGCCTGCCGCCCCTGCCCAGCCGACGCCGGAACAGCAGCAGCGCCGCCGCCTGCTGATGTGGGGCGTGCCCACGCTGGTGGTGTTGGTGGGGGTGTTCTTCTGGCTTTACGAGGGGCGTTTTGAGAGCACTGACGATGCCTATGTGCAGCAGGATATGATTATGGTGAGTTCGGATATCTCTGGGCGCATTACTGCGGTGAACGTGACCGAAAACCAGCCAGTGCAAACAGGCCAGGTTTTGTTCACTTTCGACCCGGTGCCTTATGAGCTGGCGTTGCAGAACGCCAAGGCTGCCGTGGTGAATGCCACGGCGCAGGTGGAGCAGTTGAAGGGCGATTACCGGCAATCGGAGGCGGATATTGGCGAGGCCAAGGCCAATTTGGCGTTGCAGCAGGCCACCGCGCAGCGGCTGGAGGCCTTGCGCCCAAGTGGCGCGGCCAGCCAGGCGCAGGTGGATGCCGCCACCTACCAGTTGAAGGCGGCGCGCGACAAGTTGGCCTCGGCGCAGAGTGCGGCGGCCAAGGCATTGGCGGCGTTGCAGGGCAACCCCGATATTGAGACCGGGAACCATGCGTTGGTGCAGGCGGCCGAGGCGCGGCTGGGGCAGGCGCAGGTGGACCTTTCGCACACCACGGTGGTGGCGCCGGCCGACGGGATGATCGCGCAGACGGGCAAGTTGCAGGTGGGGCAATATTTGCAGCCGGGCAGTGCGGTGATGAGCCTGGTGAAGAGTGGCCGCACCTGGGTGGAAGCCAATTTTAAGGAAACGCAGCTGACCTACATGCGCGTGGGCCAGCCCGCCACGGTGAGCGTGGATGCCTACCCGGGCGTGACCTTGGGCGCGGTGGTGGAGAGCTTGGGCGCGGGGACGGGGGCGCAGTTCTCTCTGCTGCCGGCGCAGAACGCCACCGGCAACTGGGTGAAGGTGGTGCAGCGCGTGCCGGTGCGGTTGCGCCTGACGCAGTTGCCCGCCGGAGTGCGGCTGCAAAGCGGTTTGAGTGTGGTGGCGGAAGTGGACACCGGGCACCGGCGCCTTTACCGCTACCTGCACCATGCGCCGCACCAGGATGTGGTGGCGGCGCCTGCTGAAACGGTATCTGCCACATGGCCAGCGCCGCCGCGGCCGTAGGCGGCCATACGCCGGTTGCCAACAAGGCGTTGGTGACCGTAGCCGTGATGCTGGCCACCGCCATGCAGGCGCTGGACACCACCATTGCCAACGTGGCGTTGCCCAACATGCAGAGCAGCTTGGGCGCGGCCACCGATACTATTACCTGGGTGCTGACCTCGTACATTATTGCCGCCGCGATTATGACCCCGGTGACCGGTTGGCTGGCCGACAGGTTGGGGCGCAAGCGTTTGTTTTTGATTGCGGTGGGTGGGTTTGTGGTGGCATCGATGCTATGCGGGACTGCCATTTCGCTGGATGAGATGGTGATCTTCCGCACCTTGCAGGGAGTGTTTGGCGCAGCGCTGGTGCCGCTTTCGCAGTCGGTGCTGCTGGACATCAACCCGCGCGAGAAACACGGCCAGGCGATGGCGATTTGGGGGGCGGGGATTATGGTGGCGCCGATCATCGGCCCGACGCTGGGCGGCTGGTTGACAGACAGCATGAGCTGGCGCTGGGTGTTTTACATTAACCTGCCGGTGGGGTTGCTGGCCTTTGCCGGCATGCTGTTGTTTCTGCCCGAGACCGAGGTGCGGCGGCGCAAGTTTGATTTGTTCGGCTTTGGTTTGTTTGCGGTGGCGGTGGGGGCTTTTCAGCTGATGCTGGACCGGGGGGAGAACCTGGACTGGTTTGCCTCGCCCGAGATTATGGTGGAGGCGGCGTTGGCGGCGGTGGCAGCTTATATGTTTGTGGTGCACAGCTTTACCACGCGGGAGCCGTTCATCCGGCCGCACTTGTTTGCCGACCGCAACTTTGCCGTGGGGATGGTGCTGATTTTTGGTGTGGGGGTGATCTTGCTGGCCACCATGGCCCTGTTGCCGCCGATGATGCAAACCTTGTACGGCTACCCGATTATGACCACCGGCATGGTGCTGGCGCCGCGCGGCATGGGCACCATGGCCGCCATGCTGGTGCTGGGGCGCCTGGGCGGGCGCGTGGACGGGCGCGCGTTGATTTTTACCGGGTTGGGGCTGACCGTTTTTTCTCTGTGGCAGATGACCGGCTTTTCGCCGCAGATGGGAGTGGCACCGTTTATTACCAGCGGGGTGGTGCAGGGGCTGGGGTTGGGGTTTATTTTCGGCTCGTTGAGTGTGATGGCCTTTGGCACCTTGCCGCAGAAAATGCGCACAGACGGCACCGGGCTTTATAACCTGGTGCGCAATTTGGGCAGCAGCGTGGGGGTTTCGGTTGTGGCGACGTTGCTGGCGCAGAACACGCAGATTGTGCATGCCCAGCTGGCTGCGCGGCTGACCCCCTACAACCCCCAATTGGCGATGGCGAAGGGCTTGGACCTGGCCACGCCACAGGGGCTGGCGGCGTTGAACGGGATGGTGACGGCGCAGGCGCAGATGGTGGCTTATCTGGACGATTTTAAGTTGATGATGCTGATGACGGTGGTGTTGATGCCGCTGGTGTTTTTGCTGAAGGCCCCGGCCAAGGCGGCTAAAGGGCATGCGGTGCCGGCGGTGGATTGAACACCGTGTTTTTGCGGCGGTTTTTCATCTGGGGGGCTAAGTTGTACGACATTTTTATGCTGGCGCCGGTAAGGTTTGTGAAACTCAACCAAGAGGGAGAAAGACGATGACGACTTCAGTGAAGAAGACATTGATGACCGCCGCCTTGTGCGGTGGCGCGTTGGCGATGACCGGCTGCTCTACCATGCATAACAGCCTGCAGGACACCACCACAAACACCCTTGGAACCACTGCCGGTGGGGCCGTGGTGGGCACTGGTTTTGGTGCCGGTTTGGGTGTGGGCGTAGCCGCCTTGCTGAGCAGCAACCCGTGGACAGGCGCCATTGTGGGGGCAGGTGTGGGCTTGCTGGCGGGGATTGCCAGCGGCTTTGCCGTGGGCGAGCACATGGATGAGACCCACAGCAGCAGCTACTAAGTGCTGTTGTTATGCGAACGGGGCCATGAGGCCCCGTTTTTGCGCATTACGCCAGCCTTGCCGGGAAAGAGGAATAAGAGGTTCCTTATCGTTTTTATATATCCGGCCCGGCATATTTAAAGGCGTGCATGGCCTTGCCGTGCTGAAACCAAGAAGGAGTTATGTTGATGAATTGCTCTTCTCTAGCCTATACCGCCTTGGCGGGCGTGGCGATGGCGGTGGCGCTGTTGCCGGTGGCCCATGCTGCCTCACTCTCTCTGGAGGCGGTGCGCGTGCGCCTGCCCGACGGCCAGTTGCTGACGCTGGATGATGGTGACAGCTGGTGGCGCGACCCGCGGGTTGTTGCCTACAACCGTTATTACTATGAACCACGTGAGCGTGAATACGTGGTTTACGATGAGCGGCACCCGCCTTACTGGGCACATGCTGACCACCGCGAGGCGCGCCGCTGGTGCCCGCCGGGACATGCCAAGCATGGCCGTTGTTAGCTAAAGAAAAAGGCCCGCAGGGCCTTTTTTGCTTTTTCCGTTTAGTTCTTCAGCCGGTAGCCGGTGAGGAAGATCCAGCGCACCACCAGCATGCAAGCGAGGAGGAAGGCGAAGGTTGCCCCCAGGCTGATGCCGATGTGGATGTCGGCGATATCGTAAAAGCTCCAGCGGAAGCCGCTGACGAGGTAGACGACGGGATTGAACAGTGTGACCTTTTGCCAGAACGGCGGCAGCATGGAGATGGAGTAGAAGCTGCCCCCTAAGAAGGTAAGCGGGGTGATGACGAGCAGCGGGATGAGTTGCAGCTTTTCGAACCCATCTGCCCAGATGCCGATGATGAAGCCGAACAGGCTGAAGGTGACCGAGGTGAGCACCAGGAACAGCAGCACCATGAACGGGTGGGCGATGTGCAAGGGCACGAACAGGCTTGCGGTGGCGAGGATGAGCGCACCCAAGATGAGGGACTTGCTGGCGGCGGCGCCGACGTAGCCGATGACGATCTCCACATACGACACGGGGGCGGACATGAGCTCGTAAATGGTGCCGACGAAGCGGGGGAAATAGATGCCGAATGAGGCGTTGGAAATGCTTTGCGTGAGCAGGGACAGCATGATGAGGCCGGGCACGATGAAGGCGCCGTAAGGCACACCGCCAATAGAGTTCATGTGCGAGCCGATGGCGGCGCCAAAGACGATGAAATACAAAGAGGTGGATAGCACCGGCGAGATGACGCTTTGCATGATGGTGCGCCAGGTGCGGTGCATCTCATACATATAGATGGCGTGGACGGCGTGGACGTTGAACCTCATGCGGCTTCTCCCTGATGGACCAGGCTGACGAAAATTTCTTCCAGCGAGCTTTGCTTGGTGGTGAGGTCATCCACCGTGATGCCCTCCTTGGTAAGCGCCGCCAGCAGTTTGGAGATGCTCTCATGCTGGGTGTGGGCGCCGTAGGTATAGGTGAGATCCTTGCCCGACTTGGCCAGCGTGAGGTTGTAGGAAGAGAGTTTGGCCGGGACTTTGGCGAGCTTTTTGGCCAGGTGCAGGGTGAGCTGCTTGTTGCCGAGTTTTTCCATCAGCGCGGTTTTGTCTTCCACCAGAATGATCTCGCCTTTGCGGATGACGCCGACCCTATCGGCCATCTCCTGAGCTTCCTCGATATAGTGGGTGGTGAGGATGATGGTGACGCCGGATTCGCGCAGTTTGCGCACCACTTTCCACATATCACGGCGGAGTTCCACATCCACGCCGGCGGTGGGTTCGTCCAAAAACAAGATGCGCGGTTCGTGCGACAGGGCTTTGGCGATGAGCACGCGGCGCTTCATGCCGCCGGAGAGCGTCATGATCTTGTTATCCTTCTTCTCCCAGAGCGAGAGGGCTTTGAGGATCTTCTCGATATAGGCCGGGTTAGGGGAGAGGCCGAAGAGGCCGCGGCTGAAGCTGACGGTGTTGAAGACCGTTTCAAACGCTTCGGTGGTGAGTTCCTGAGGCACCAGGCCGATGAGCTTGCGCGCGGCGCGGTAGTTTTTGATGATATCGTGCCCCGCCGCGGTGATGGTGCCGGACGTGGGGTTGACGATGCCGCAGATGATGTTGATGAGCGTGGTTTTGCCTGCGCCGTTGGGGCCGAGGAGGGCGAAGATCTCGCCCTCCCGGATCTCCAGGTTGATGGTTTTGAGTGCCTGAAAACCGCCCTTGTAGGTTTTGGTGAGGTTGGAGACGGTGACGATGGACGGCATGGAGCGCATCATAAGGCAGGTTTTGGCTTTTGCTAGGTTAAAAATTACCTAAAAAATCGCGCTTGCCGATCTCCACCCCGTTATGGCGCAGGATATCGTAGGCCGTGGTGATGTGGAAAAAGGCGTTGGGGATGGCGAAGTTGAAGAGGTAATCGCGCCCGGTGAAGGTGAGCTCTACCGTGGGGCCAAGCTTAAGGTTGATGGTGCGGGATTCGCTGCCTTCAAGCTTGGATTCTTGCACCGAATTGAGGAAAGCCACCGTTTTGGCGATGCGCTCCTGGAGCTCCGGGAAAGTGGTTTCGGTATCCGGGAAGCTGGGGACATCTACCCCCGCGAGCCGTGCGGCGCAGCCCTTGATGCTATCGGTGGCGATTTGCACCTGGCGGGTGAGGGGGAACATATCCGGCGCCAGGCGGGCGGAGGTGAGGTTGAGGGGATCAAAACCCTTGGTTTGGGCGTGGGATTCGCCTTTTTTGAGGACCTCGGACAGGCTGGCCAGTTGGCGCAGGAACATGGGGACGGATGCCTGGTACATGGAGAGAGTCATGGCTTGTTTCCTTATTTCGATAACATTGAAGTATGCGCCTTTATGAACCTGGTGGGGGAGGGAGTCAAGCGGCAAAAACGCTTTTGGGAGAAGAAAAAGCGGCTCGCGAGGCTTGGATCGGGCGCGGAAAGGGCGCAGAAAGGCCGAATTGGCGCCTTGGGCTGATAAATAAGTTGCGAAATGCGCCCGCTTTGTTAAGGTGCGCCCGCCTGCTTATGTGGTCAGGTAGCTCAGTCGGTAGAGCAAGGGATTGAAAATCCCTGTGTCGTCAGTTCGATTCTGACCCTGACCACCATTCTTCCATGCTAGGATTTTTCACCAACGAAGAGAACAAAGAGGGTTTGGCCATGGCGGTGCATTATCGTGAAGTTTCGGTTTGGGAAGAGGATGCTGCGGCGGGTTGGGCGCAGGAGATAAGTGTGGGCGGGCAGCATAAATTAAAGGCGGATGAGCCTGAGGCTTTGGGTGGCAAGGATACCGGGGCGACACCCATGGAAATGCTGATGAGTGCGTTGGGGGCCTGCACCACTATGACGTTGCGGATGTATGTTAGGCAAAAAGGGTGGGCGGTGGGCAAGCTGGCGGTGACGGTGACGCATCGGCGCGGCGCAGAGGGGGAGAAGCGGGACATCTTCCACCGTGCGTTGAAGGTGGAGGGCGCGTTGGATGAGGCGCAGCGCGCACGGTTGGTAGAGATTGCCGACAAGTGCCCGGTGAGCCGGGCGTTGAGCGAGGGGGGCGGCGTAGAGACGGAGTTGGTTTGACGCAGCCTTAAGGTTGGGCGTTAGGCTTTTAAAAGCGTTGGGGTTTTGCTAGGCTTGACCCATGGACCTGGGGCAAGTGGGGACTTTGGAAGAATTGCGCGCGGCGGTGGAAGGCTTCCACGGCTGTGCGTTGCGGGAAGGTGCGCAGCGCACGGTGTTTAGCGATGGCAACCCGGCGGCGGAGATCATGCTGATAGGTGAGGCGCCGGGTGCCGAGGAAGACCGCCAGGGCAAGCCGTTTGTGGGCCGCAGCGGGCAATTGCTGGACAAGATGCTGCTGGCGATTGGGCTGGACAGGAAGAGCGTTTACATCACCAACACCATTTTTTGGCGGCCGCCGGATAACCGCACTCCCACCCCTGCCGAGACCTTGAGTTGCCGGCCGTTTTTGCTGCGGCATATTGCACTGGTGAAGCCGAAGATCATCGTGCTGGTGGGAGGGACGGCGGTGAAGAGTGTTTTGCAGACGACGGATGGCATCGGCAAATACAGGAAGCGTTGGATGGGCTTTGAGGTGCCGGGTTTGGCGGAGCCAGTAGCGATGATGGCGACCTTCCACCCCGCGTACCTGCTGCGCAACCCGCCGGCCAAGACCGACGCCTGGGAGGATTTGAAGATGTTGAAGAAGAAGGCCGTTGAGTTGGGAGTCATGGAAGAGGAGATGGTGCAATGAGCGACTATAGCCTGCGGCAGTATCAGGCCGATGTGGATGTGTGGATCAAGGGGATGGGGGGGTATTTTTCCCCGCTCTCGCAGTTGGCGCAGCTGGTGGAGGAGGTGGGGGAATTGGCGCGCTATGTGAACCGCACCCACGGCGACCAGAGCTTTAAGAAGGGCGAGGTGGCGAATATCCCCGACGAGATGGCGGATATTTTGTTTACGCTGACGTGTCTGGCGAACTCCCTGAAGGTGGATTTGACCGAACAGCTGATGAAGAACATTGAGAAGAAGACCAAGCGTGATACGCAACGCCATGCGGCCAACACCAAGTTAAAGAGTGCGGCAAAGCCCTAGGGGGTTAGTCTAGGAAGACGATGGTGGGGCAGCTTTGCAGGTACTTCATGATGCGTTGGCGGGGGAAGGGCTTGGTGAGAAAGCCTTTGACGCCGAATTTTTGCACGTGAGTGACGTTATCCATGCTGCTGTCGGCACTGAGCATGATGATGTAGGCCTCGGGGTCGTACTCTACAATATGACCGAGGATATCGAGCCCTGACTGGTGCGGCAGGTGGATATCGAGAAAAAGGATGTCCGGCATGGTTTTTTTGTAGGTGGCGAGGACCTCGGCGCCGTCGGCCACTTCCACCACATCGGCCAGGGGGCTGAGGACGGAGCCTATGACTTTGCGCACGAAGAGGTCATCGTCGGCGATGATGATGGTGTTCCGGGTGTTTTTGAGTCGCATGGGAGGGGCCTTTTCTGGGTTTAGCTTTGCAACAGGTTTTCTTTTTCAAAGGCGAGACGGGTGGCCTCGAAGACAGCGGTGATCTTATCGAACATTTCCTGCCGTTTTGAGGCTGTGGCTTGTTCCATTTGTTGCGCTTGCTCGCACAGGTTGGAGAGCCGCAAGGCGCCCACCGTGGCTGCCGAGCCTTTGAGAGAATGGGCGGCTTCCACCCAGGGAGGGCAGGGGCCTTCCATGCAGGATTCTCCAAGCTCGTGCATCTTGATCTCGGCCTGGGACATGAAGAGGCTTACGAACTCCCGCTCGACGGTTTTGTCTCCCCCCGAGAAGGTGCGGAAGGCTGAAAGGTTGAGGACCGGGATTTTTTGAGGTGCGGTGGTGGTGGGGGCGGAGCTGAAATCCATCCATTGAGAAAGCACCTTGATAAAAGCCAGTTTTTCAACCGGTTTGGTGAGGTAGGAATCCATGCCGCAGGTGAGGCATTTTTCGCGCTCGCCGGGCAGGGCATTGGCGGTGAGGGCGATGATGATGGTGTGGTGGCCTGTTTTAGCTTCTGCCTTGCGAATGGCGCGGGTGGCTTCGTATCCGTTCATCAGCGGCATGTGGCAATCCATCAGCACGACGTTGAAGGTGCGGCGGGTTGCGGCTTCGACCGCGAGTTGGCCGTTTTCCACAATGGTGAAATCGGTGATGCCCAAGGAAGGCAGGAAGCGCTTCATGTAGGCGGTGTTGAGAGGGTGGTCCTCGGCCACCAGGACGGAGGCTTCTTCGGCGGGGATGGTGTGGGTGGTTGGTTGCGGTGTGGTTAGCTCTGGTTGCTCGGGGGTGAGGGGTTGGCTTGTTTCCCGGTAAGGGATAAGGGCGGTGAAGGTGCTGCCCTGACCGACTTTGCTGGTGACGGAAATGGAGCCGCCCATCATATCGATAAGGCGTTTGGTGATGGCCAGGCCCAGGCCCGAGCCCCCGTATTTGCGGGTGGTGGAGGTATCGGCCTGGACGAATTTTTCGAAGATTTTATCGAGGCTTTCCGGCGGTATGCCGATGCCGGTGTCCTCCACATTGATTTCCAGCATTTGCAGCCCGTCTTCGTTGCGGGCGGAGAAGTGCACGGTGACGGTGCCGTGGTTGGTATATTTGACCGCGTTGGCGGTGAGGTTGGTGATGATGCGGGCAAAGCGCACGGGGTCTCCCGTGACCCGCAGCGAAGAGGGGACGCTGCTGTTAAGAGAAAGGAGCAAACCCTTTTGGCTGGCCACCGGCATGAGCATGGTGACGACGTTCTTTATGCTGGTTTGAGGCTCGAAGGGAATATCTTCCAGCACCAAGCCGCCGGCTTCGATTTTGGAAAAATCGAGGATGTCGTTGACGATTTCCAGCAGGCTGCGCGACGAGTAGCTGAGCACTTCCATCATTTCGCGTTGTTCGGCATTGATGCTGGAATCTTCCAGCATGAGAGAGGTCATGCCGACGATGCTGTTGAGCGGTGTGCGGATTTCGTGGCTCATGTTGGCGAGGAACTCGGATTTGGCGCGGTTGGCGTTTTCTGCCTGTTCCTTGGCGTGGCGGATTTCGGTTGTTTGCTGGTTAACCATCTCTTCCAGGTGGTCGCGGTGGCGGGCGACTTCTCCTTCCGCCTTTTTTAGCGCGGTGATGTCGTGGATGATGCCCACCAGGCCGGGCAGGCCATCGGGCAAGGAGAGGTGGGATTTTGTTGTTTCGGCAATGATGGTCTTGCCTTTGCTGTCGGTGACATTCTCGATATTGATGTTGGTTTTGCCGCTGGTGATGACCATGTCGTCGTGCTCCCAGAACACGGCGACTTCTTCGGGCGGGAAGAGGTCGTGGTCATTTTTGCCGAGGAAGGCATCGGGCTGGTTGCCCATCATCTTCCAGAACGCGCTGTTGCCGGCGCGCCAGACGTGGTTTTTATCTTTCACAAAAATGGGGTCGGGTATGGCGTCCATGATATTTTGCGCGAACATGCGTTGGTGCAGGATGCGCTGGAGAACCCGCTTGGCTTGCATGACTGCCGCGGCAACAGCCATGATGAGGGCCGCAAAAGGCGAGAACAAAAGCAACATGAAGCGGTGTTTTTGTTCGTTATCGGCAATTTTTTGCGTGAGTTTTGCATCTACGAAAGTGTTGAAATTTTCAAGGTAGGTATGGAAGGCGGCTTTACTTTTTATGTACTCCGGGCTGCCGAGAAAGGTTTCGGCCTCTTCCTTCTCGCCCTTTTTCTCCATGCGGATGGCCTGGGTTTGGTAGTTGGAATTTTGCAGGCTGGCCAGGCTTAGATTGAGATTGTTTGCGGCAATGGCTTGGCCTTTGTACAACGTGTTTACTTCTTCCAGGACGTTATTGAGCTCTTGGGTGTAGGCCTGGTGGGATTGTTCCCAGCCCGGTTGAGAGGTTTCCACCGACATCCATGTGGCGGTGGAGAGCGCGCCATCTAAATAAAGGATTTTGCTGTAGAGTTTACGGTCGTGGGCTTCTTCCAGCAGGGTGGAGTTGTAGGAGCGTTGAACCCACAGTGCCAGCCCCAGCAAAGTGGCGAACACCAACACCACCAGTGCGAGGCTGGCGTATTGGAATTTGGCCATGAGCAGGAACTCTTCTTCTACTTCACGGGCGGTTTCTTTATCGCGGACTAACAGCAGATAACTGGAGGCCAGACCAATAACCAGGCAAGCGGCGGCCGTGACCCATATGGCCATAAAAGGAAACCCGCCAGGATGCTGAGGAGTGTGGTGGAGCTGACCGGTAGGGATAAGGACGGTGGCCAGCATGCCGGTGTAATGCATGCCGCAAACCGCCACCCCCATGACGGCTGCGGCAACAAAGTAGGCCAGCTGCCGCCTTTTTTGCAGGTGGGTGACGAGGTTCATGATCCATAGCGCGGCCCCTGAGGCTGCCACCGCAATAACGAGCGAAAGCGTAAAAAGGCCGGGCTTAAAGGCCATATGAACGGGCATATCCATTGCGGCCATGCCGGTGTAGTGCATGCTGGCGACGCCGATGCCCAGGGCTGGAGCAGCGAGAAAGATGTCTTGCCGTGAAAGCCGGGGTTTTAGAAGCAATGAGAAAGCCCCTAGCGCAAAGATGAAGGCCAAAATGCCGGAAAGGACAGTGAGGCCGGGCTGGTAACCGTGAGCCATATCCATGGCGTAGGAGAGCATGCCGGTGTAGTGCATGGACCAGATGGCGGTGGCCATGACGACGGCGCCAAGGGTGGTGCCGATATGCCGGGGCACCCCTGAAGTGGTATTTGTTACACGTAGGATGTTTATGGCCATATATGAACCGAGAACGGAGAGGATATAAGAGATGGATACAACCCATAGGTTGTAGTTCTGCCAATGATTATAAAGGATTGCAGACGGCGGTAGAGGGCCGAAAATAAAGAATACGCTGGCGAAGTTTAACTCCATAACAGCATTAGAAACACAACCTATGGTTGGTCAAGGGAGAAGGGTGGAAAGGAAGGCCCTGGCGTGTTGGGTACAGCACAGTTAGAGGCTGGTGCTGTGGGGCAGGGCGGTTAACCTGCCACCTTAAGCTTGTTGCGGAGACTGATGTGAACCTTGGGGGTGATGAGCTCACGGTATAAAAGGTCATCCAACAGTTGGTGCTGGTGTTTTTCGGCAGCCAAGGCAACCAGTGAGGTGTTAACTTTTTCAAGGGCTGCCTTATGTTCGGCCAATAAAGTGGACAGTTGGGCTTCTGCCGCTTTGTTGTAGGCGCGGTAGCGTTCGATTACCGGGCTGACTTCCTCGGAGGTGAAAAGCTTGACGTTTTCCTCGCTGAATTGGGCCATTTCCTTTACCACTTTGCGGGTGATGATGGCTTTGGCGCGGTAGTAGAGGAATTTCTCAATGAAGAAATCTTCTTTATTCCGTTTAATGATCCGGTGAAAAACGTCGGTGAGGGTGTCTAACCAGTCTCCCTTTACCGAACCGGGGTGAGAGCCCAGGACCTCTCCGTGTTCCAGTTTATCGAGCTGGGAGGCAATGTTGCCTTGAATGCGGCGCATGATGCGGTCGTTGATTTCACCGTGGTTGAAGAGGTCTTGCAGGTAATAACGCTCGATACCCAGGGCGTGGATGTGCAGGGCGGCATGGGTGAGGCTTGGTTTATGCGCTATTTTGAAGCGTTTTTCGGCCGCAGAGCGGATATCTTCCAGCTTTTTGCAGACGTGCGCGTAGCCTGCGGCGTCTACGTAGCCTTTTTCCTTTAAGGTATCGAGGCGTTGGATGACGTGGGCGTGAATGTAGCCGGAGGCGTCGCGGTACTCTAGTTTTTCCACGTCAGTAAGGCTGTCGAGGCCTGTTTTTTTGATCAGCGGGCCGATGCTGACGGCCTTAATAAACAAAGTGGCGTAAATGCAGCCGATTGTGAGTGCCATGATGAAATCCTTGGGGGCATAGGGATAGGGCCAGCCTTCAGGCCTCCAGGTATCTGGGATAAGCAGGACCATGGTGATGGCAAGGGCGCCGCGCAGGCTTCCCCATGCCAGGAGGTTTTGCCATGAGGTGGGGATGCGTTCTTCTAGCTTGAGTGTGTTGAGAAAGCCGATGACGGGGTATATGGACAGCGCGCGCCCGACGGCCACGACTGCAATAGCTATGGAAATTGGCGCAATGAAATCAATGATATTGATGGGGAGCTCTGAAAAGAGCAGCCCCATGAGAATGAACACCAGGGAATTGATCATGAAGGCAAATTGGCTCCAGAATTTATCGACAAATTCCTGCGCATGCGGGGCCACTTTGTAACGTCCGTAATTGCCCATGACGATGGAGGCTATAGTGGTGGCGATGATGGCGGAGATTTTGATTTCCATGCCGCCAAGGATGAGGTGGTGGGAGATGACTTCTGCCAAGATAAAGGTAAGGTGAGCCAACACCAGCATGAGGATAATACTGACGTTCTCGTTGCTGCGTGTGGCCTCTATCAGTTTGGAAAACAGCCCGCCCATGAGCAGGCCAAAGATGATGCCGCCCAATACCATGCTGGTGAAGAGGAAAATCCCTTCTCCAACTGTTGAGATGCCGTGGTACCCGTTAAAGGCGACTTCCAGCAGCACCAGGAACAGGGCGACAGCGGTACCATCATTAAACAAACTTTCGCCTTCAAAGATAAGCGAAAGGCGGCGGGGAGCGCCGTACTCTTTGAACAGAGCAAGCACCGCTACGGGATCGGTGGCGGAAATGAGAGCGCCAAACAGCAGGAAAACGATAGGTTGGATCTCGATGCCGAGCATTTGGAAGATGAAGTGCAGGCCCAATGTGACGAAAGCGGTGGAGATGAGCAGAGAAACCACCGACAGCAGTGAGATGGAATAGATGTTCTCTTGTACGCTGCGGACGCGGATGTTGTAGGCGGACTCGAAAATGAGGACCGGAAGGAAAAGATAGAACAGCAGTTCTGGGGTGAGTTGGAAATCTTTGAGGAAAGCAAACACCGGCAAGTGTGCCACCGGCACGAGCAAGAGCCCCACCGCCACCAACAGCACAGTGTAGGGGACCTTAAACCGGGCGGCGGCGAAATAGGTGAGGCAGGCAATGGCCAACAGGGTAAACAGGGCGAGGAGAGCGGTTATTGTCATGGCGACAGGGGTATTCAAAGAAAAGAAATTTAGCAAGCCGGAATGATTAAAAAATAGGGGGTTGCGGTTGGGGGCAAGTGAGGCGGGGCTTATGTGGGGCGGGTTTTCACTCAGGGCATTGTTTGATGGCTTTGGCAAAAAAGGCGGCTGGTGCCGCCTTTTCCGTCTCTTGGCCGCCAAAGGGCGGGGGAGGAAATTTTATGGTCGTGCTTGAAGTCCCAAGCGAACCCTTCTCTCCCTGTTAAACAGGGAAATTACAGGCTAGCGCCTCCTTCAGGCCCCTCCTTAATGCCTGAACCATACGCAAAACCAGGCCCTTAAACAATACCGGCGGGCAGAGGAACAGGGAATTCCCCCTACCCGCATCTGGGTTAAGATTGCCCTCAACAGGGGAGAATCAACATGAATGGACGGACTATCACCCGCCAAGAGCTGTTCAAGCTGGTGTGGGAAAAGCCCATGCTTAAGCTGGCAAAGGACTTTGGCATTTCAGACGTGGGCCTCAAGAAAATCTGCAAGCGTCTGAACATTCCAACCCCACCTCAGGGCCATTGGGTCAGGGCTGAACTTGGTAAGGCCACCACTCCGCCCAAGCTACCCCAAGGTGCCTATCCAGCCGAGGTCCGCATCATTCCGCAGGACAAAATAAAAAACCCTAAATCGCAGAGCCTGGCGGACATCAAAGCTCGGGAAGAAGCCCCCGCCAACAGGATTAAGGTCCCCGCCACGCTCATCGAGCCCCACCCATGGATAGAGCAGGCCCTTAAAGTGGCCAACCGGAACTCAAATAAACCCGGCATCTTCTCTCTGGCGGGAGCGCACAGTCCCGATATCCATGCATCGGCCGCCCAAGCCGACCGGGCTCTCCGGACTTTCGATACTTTTCTTAAGGCTCTGAAGGCCCGTGGCCTCAAGGTATGGATTGAGCACCAGCGGACTTGGGTCTGCTATGAAAAAGAGGACCTGCGGGTTGAACTGAAGGAGGTCCGTACCCGGCGGTACCTAAGTAAAGAGGAGCAGGCTGTGTTCAAGCCGCAGTATTCCTGGGACCGACCTCCAGCCTTCGTGGATGAGCCTAATGGCCAGCTTCACTTCTGCATATATGAAACCAAGGAGTTCTACTCAAGCTACGTCCGGGTTCTCAAGGAAACCCCGGCCCAGCCCATGGAAACCCGGGTTAATGACATGATCCTGGTTCTTGCCCGCATGGCGGAGGCCACCAAGCTTAAACGGCAAGAGAGGTTGCAGCGAGAAGCCCAGTGGGCTGAGGAGTCGAAACGGCGCGAAGAACGGGAGAAACTGGAACGCGAACGCGAGCTGCGGCTCAAGAAGTTCATGGAATGGCAAAAAGCTTGGGAAGACGCCAAGAGGCTTGCATCATTCACCCATCAGGTCGAAGAACTGGTCAAAGACCTTCCCGAAGAACACGAAGCCCGGCGCATCTTGAAAGTGGCGCAAGAACATAGTGCAGATGTCACAGCCATAACAACCCGATCCATTCGGGAGATCAAGAAACCCGAGTATGGGCATTATCTCATTTGATACAAACCAGTATCTTATTAGATATATCTTGACATTTGCAGCACCTTAAGGTATTTATTGCCATAGTCGCCAGTGGTAGGCGATTTTTTGTTAGGTACTCCTCACAGCGACCAAATCCGATGTAAGCTGTAGGCCTTCAATGGCTCAAAAGGTGCTTACATGAAACAAAAAGTTAAAGCGGCGAAGAACAGCAAATTCCCTCGAGGAATCTGTCTGGCTATCACAGTTGGAGCTCTCCTTTTAGGAGCAATGGTAACGTGGACTCTCATAAACGAAGAACAAAAGCTCACAGTCAGAGCTCACATGGGCGATCACGAAGCCATAAGCCAGCTCTTCGCCAAATCTCTAGGTGAAGATGATGAGAAAGCAACCTACTACTGGATGGATAGATTAAAAGTGAAACAAGAAGGGCTCAGAAATGAGCGAGAGAAAAGAACCTATGAACTCATAGAAAAGATTCATCAGATGGAAAAAGAACCTTCAAGCAGCTCTGCGCTTGAGCCAAAGGGGTGCGTAGCCTATCAAGTCAAATGCCAAACAGCCGGTATTTCCATAGACTCCTTCGACTACAATTGTAAGGAGTTTATGACAGAC
This sequence comes from Pseudomonadota bacterium, assembly GCA_016125035.1. GTDB lineage: Bacteria > Pseudomonadota > Alphaproteobacteria > UBA2136 > UBA6156 > RFNJ01. The sequence continues at coordinate 8,082 of WGMN01000009.1, read as the reverse complement.
TCCCAGCTTCGTTATGCCGAACGTTATAACCGCGGGACCCTTATCCACACATCCCAAATGACTCACTTCAACCCTAAAAGAAATGACCTTCAATTGTTAAAAAGTCCAACAGAAGAGTGCTCTATAGAGGGGAATAAAATAAGCTTGGCTTGGCATGAGGAAAACATGCCGAACGAATCAGATTCATGCTGGCAGACTGGAAAAGTTCCAGTAATTGCTGTGTCGGTAAATGGGAGGGAAATTATTGAGAATACACCGATGGCAGCCTGCTCTGAAAAGGGGGCCGAACTTAGCATCGATAGCCTGAATATAGCAGTAGACGATGGAGAGCTGACCTTATCGGGAAACTATGACTACGATGCGCGGGCAGTCTTTGGAGGAAACCTAAAGACCATTAAACTCAACAACAAAAATCCTCTGTTAAAAAAGGAAGATATCTACCCATCGGGATTTTTTGGGAAAGGAGAAAATAGTAAAACGAAATAAAACTTAATGACATGAAAAACGAGCCCCCTTATGGGGGTTTTTTAATTTTAAATAATTGGGGAGAGAAATATGAATTGGCAGGAATATAAAGATTGGCAAAAAACCCGCGAAGGTGGGGAAAAAGTTTTAAAACCGGATGGAGTTAAGGGCGTCCCCACCGTTGGTTACGGTTACGCCTTTGGAGAATTTGATAAAAACGGCAGATTCCAAATTAATAACAGAGATAAAATAAATGCTGACCTGAACATAGCAAAAGGCACTCAAGGCAAAGAATATGTTTCCAAAGAAAATCTTGGAGAACTACAGGGCGCAACACTGCAACAAATTAAGATTATGGATAAGTTAGAACAACTTGAAAGAATTGGTCCCCAACTATCTCCCACTGAAATGGACCGGCTTCAAGACATTAGCATCCGCGAAAAGCGCGAAGAAGCAGCACAGGTCATGAGCCAAAAGGGTGTCGATTTTAATAGCCTCCCAGAAGCCCAACAAATTGTCCTCACCGACCTACGTTACCGTGGAGGAAAAAAGCTACTGAGCCCGGATTTCAAACTGCCAACAGCCATTGCCGAAGGTGATATGGGCCAAGCCTATTACGAGATCGCGTATGGATCGAACCGTGAAGATGCGTTGGGTAATGATATCCGCAACGCCAAATTGGCGGATGACTTTTATAGAAGCCTGTCACCTGAACAGCAACAGCAAGTAGATAGCAAGCTTGATGATTACCAACGGAAGGGAGGCATAGAGGCTGAACAAATCCGTGAAGTAAACACCCGCATGGAAAAGCAGCGAAAAAAAGATCCCCAACTCCAATCTCCAGATGAAGCCAGAGCCAAGGCAAAAGAGGAAGGGGCTCATGGGCTACCGTCTGATACCCCCTCCGCTCCCACATCCACTAATAGTAATGCTGGTGAAACTTCATCCGTCCTCGATTACTTCGGTAAAACTGCAAGCGAGATCGGCAGTGCCATCAGCACCGCAGGCCACATGGCATTTGATACAGCCATGAGCCTCGGCAAGGAAACTCTCACCCAAACCATCAGGCAGGCTCTTGCACAAGGTGACGGGGGCAAACCCGCGCTTAAACAGGCAGCTCAGCTGGCAGTAGGCCACATTCTTGCCAGTATGAACGCCCAAGTGGTTGAGCAAGCCGGATGGCCTGTGGGCATCGCAGGGCCACTTAAACGCCCGCAGCAGTCAGTGGAACAAGTCATGAATGATCCACGCAACCAAAACGTGTTTGAGCGCATGGCCGGTGAGGTCCAAAGGCTTTTAGGCATCTATCCAGACCTAGATCCTACCGTTCTCATGGCCGACCAAGGCCTCAAACACATCCGTCAGGGTGATCTTAAGATCCCTCAAGGCATCCTACTACCGGACATGCTACCGATAGATAAACCTCGGGGCGAAGAACCCCATATTGACGTATTGGGTATGCCCCTCCCCGTCAGCTGGCCTGAGGTTGGGGTTATCTATGAAAACCCAAACTCAACCGGCCTGCCTACTAGTACTCCCACCGACTTATTCGCCTTCCGCGACGGCGAAGGCGTGGTCCAGGTGGCCAGCTATTCCCGAGGCGGCATCACAGTCAAAGCCCACAGCCGCAGCAAACCCGATGGGGATGTAACCAATAACCTCAGCTATAAATCCAAAGTCTAGAAAAAGGCCCTGGGGGGCCTTTATCATCCCTTGAAAGCTACAAAGAGTAGGCATCACATCATCGCCGAAGACAGATACGCCATTAGATTTTGTAATGGCCCAAATTTGGCCCACGGCGCAATTATGAGTGCCTAGCTCTGGCAGAGGGTTCGCAAACCTCACAAAAGAGAATCCATCCCCAAACCGGGGGCATTTGTTTACCCCACCCCACTCTCCAATCCCTCTGCATATCAGAAAAGGCGGCCACAGCCGCCTTTTCCGTCTCTCGGCCGCCAAAGGGCGGGGGAGGAAACTTTATGGTCGGGGCAAGAGGATTCGAACCTCCGACCTCTTCGTTCCGAACGAAGCGCGCTAACCAGGCTGCGCTATGCCCCGACATTGATGCTTGCTATGGCCTAAAAATGCCTTAGAAGCAATTGCTTATCTTAATTTGGTCGGGGCGAGAGGATTTGAACCTCCGACCCCTTGCACCCCATGCAAGTGCGCTACCAGGCTGCGCTACGCCCCGACCGGGGTGGGGTTTAACCCGTTACGCATGATTGTGCAAGCGTTGGGCAAAGGGATTGTGCGGATTGCTTGTAAGTGTAGGATTTGGCGATGGTTTTGCGTGTGGCTGTGATGAAGGAGGGGCGCCGGGTGGCGCTGGTGCCTGAAGTGGTTGCCAAGATGGCCAAAAAGTGGCCGGATATCAAGGTTTTGGTGGAGAAGGGGGCCGGGCTGGAGGCGGGGTTTGACGATGCCGTTTACAAAGCGGCGGGGGCGGAACTGGTGGAGGTTTTTGGCGGAAAAGCCGCTGCGAAAAGCGGCAAAAAGCTGCAAAACGCTGCGGCGGAGCGGCAATATGCGGCGGAAGTGTGCCTGCGGGTGACCCCTTTGCGGCAAAACGCTGCGGCGCCGTTGGCCAAGGGCGGTGTGCTGGTGACCCTGACCGATGGCAAAGACAGCTGGAAGCAGCTGGCCGGGGTGGCGGATACCGTGTTGGCGCTGGAGAAATTGCCGCGCACCAGCCGGGCGCAGGCGATGGATGTGCTGAGCAGCCAGGCGAATTTGGGTGGTTATGCGGCGGTGCTGGCGGTGGCGCAGCATCTGCCGCGGTTGATGCCGCAGTTGATGACCGCGGCGGGGAGTTCCAAGCCCGCCAATGTGCTGGTGTTGGGCGTGGGGGTGGCGGGGTTGCAAGCCATTGCCACCGCGAGGAGGCTGGGGGCGGTGGTGTGGGCTTTTGATGTGCGCCCCGAGGTGGCGGAGCAGATTAGGAGTTTGGGGGCCAAGGTGGTGGAATTAGAAGGGTCGCAGGGTAGCGGGGTGGCGGGGTCGCAGGGAAGAGGAGGGTATGCGGGGGCGATGGACGAGGCGGGGATGAAGGAATTGCAGCGGTTGCTGGAGCCTTTTGTGGCGGCGGCGGATGGAGTGGTGACCACCGCGCAGGTGCCGGGTCGCGCGGCGCCGGTGTTGGTGAGCGAGGCGGCGGTGGCGGAGATGAAACGCGGCAGTGTGATCGTGGATCTGGCTGCCGGCGGTTTTAATAAGGCCAACGGCGTGGCGGGCGGAAACTGCCCGTTGACCGTGGCGGATGAAAGCATTGTGACCAGGAACGGCGTGACGATTGTGGGCGAGACCGACTGGCCGGGCAAGCTTGCGCAGGATGCCAGCCGCTTTTGGGCGCAGAACATGATGAACCTATTGGGGGTGCTGCTGGACAAGGACGGCAAGTTGACGCTTGAGGATGAGCTGGTGAAGGCAATGACGGTGGTGAAGGGCGGGAAAGTTTGCGCATGATTCCGCATGGCATTTTTACCGGGGGTGGGCGAGGCTGGGCACAAAGAGGAGTGCAGGGCGATGCGTATAGGTTTGGTGTTGTTTGTGGTGTTGATGATGGCCACGGTGCTGAGTGGCTGCGGCAGCCTGGCCAAGGAGTGTCCGCCGCAGTACCGCGACCAGCTTGCACATTAACGCCGGAGGTCGTACTACTTCCTCTGTATGAACAGGAGGTGTAGTTATGAGTGTATCTCTGCCCAAGATTAAGATCGTTTTGACCGGCGGGACGATAGACTCGTTCTTTGATCCGCGGGTGGACTCGATTAAACCCTATGCGGAAAGCCGTTTGCCGGACTTTTTTAAGAGCATTAAGCCTTACATGAACCTGAGCTTTGTCTCGGTGTGCATGAAAGACAGCCGCGAGTTGACCAAAACCGACCTGAACCGTTGCGTGGAAGTGATTGAAGGCAGCACCGAAAAAATGTTTTTGTTGACCCACGGCACTTATACCATGCCGGATACCGCCCGCTTTTTGGCGCACAAGATACAACGCAAGGACGCCGTGGTGATTTTGACCGGCGCGATGATGCCCTTGTATGGTTTTGACGGCAGCGATGCCCAGTTTAACCTGGGGTATGCGTTGGGGCGCATGATGGATGTGGAGCCGGGTGTTTACGTGGCTATCCATGGCCGCCTGTTTAAGCCGGAAGAAGTGAGTAAGACCCTCTCGGAGGGGCGCTTTACCGGAATGGATGACGAAGAGTAGCGGATGAGCGGGTTGGTGCTGGTGGCGTTGGGTGGGTTCTTTCAGGGCCTGTGCAACTTTTCATACAAGCAGTTGAGTGGAGCCACGGCCAGCCTTTACGCCGTGGCGTTGTTTTTTGTGCTGGCCGGGGCCGGGCTGGCGGGCTACGCCGCCTGGTTGCGTGCCGGGCCGGTGGAGGGCGCGCGCGCGTGGGGGTGGATGTTGGCGGCGGCGGGGATGATTGTACTTTCCAATGCGTTGCTGTTTAAGGGGCTGGGGATGGGCGGGCCGGCCGGGATCTCATACCTGGTGTTCAACCTGGTTTCGTTGACCGTGGTGGCGGTGCTGGGGATGCTGGTGCTGGGTGAGCGGCTGAACCTTTACGGCTGGGCGGGGGTGGTGTGTGCCGCCGCCGCGCTGGTGCTTTTGGCCAACGGGAGAGGATGAGATGGACGTGGGTGTGTTGACGGTTCTGTTGATGATCTTTGTGCTGGCGGGGTTGGTTGGCTACTTTGTGGTGTGGGGGGTGACGCCCGCGTTGCACACGCCGTTGATGGCGGTGACCAATGCGATTAGCGGCATTGTGGTGGTGGCGGCGATTTTGGTGGCGGGGCCGGATATTGTCGGCCCCGGTATTTGCTATCTGATGCCGTGCCCGCACCCCGACGGCATGGTGGCGATGCAGTGGGGCGCGCGGATTGTGGGCACGTTGGCGGTGGCGTTGTGCGCGATTAACATCTTTGGCGGGTTTTTGATTACGCGGCGCATGCTGAGTATGTTCAAGCGCAAGGGAGAGAAGTAGATGAAGCCCCTGTTTGATGTGCATGAAGTGAACGAGGTTTTACGCAACCCGTGGATTAAGATCAGCCGTGAAAACTTTACCCGTATGGACGGCGTAGAGCATACTTACCACGTGGTGGAGCGCAGGCCCGGTGTGGTGGTGGCAGCAGTTGATGACAAATTGAACCTGGTGATGATTAAAAAGCTGACCTATGCCATGCCTGCGTATTCTCTGGAGTTGCCGGGTGGCGGGGTGGACGACGGTGAAGACACTCTTTTGGCGGCCCAGCGCGAATTGTTGGAAGAGACCGGCGTCAAGGCCAAGAACTGGCGCCATGTGGGGCGCAGCTGGCCGCACACTGACACCGAGCGCCACAGCGCCGAGATTTATGTGGCCGATGGTGCGGTGTGGAAAGGCGCCTTCCACAACGAAATCGAAGAGGCGATTGAGCGGGTCATTATGCCGCTGAAAGATGCCGTAGCCGCTTGCGGCAAAGAGATTGTGCACGCACATAGTGTGATTGGCATTTTGCAGGCAGCACGGATTTTGGGAGTGTGGTGATGGACGGCATTTTCTCTTCAGATGTGATGGCGTTGCTGGGGTTGCTGGCTGCGGTGCTTTTTGTGCTGGGGCTGAAGGGGCTGTCGCACCCGAGCACGGCGCGGCGCGGGAATGTTTTTGCCATGGTGGGGATGGCGGTTGCCGTGGGAGTGGTGTTGCTGCACCCGGAGATGGTGGCTTATGGCTGGGTGGTTGCGGGGCTGGCGATTGGTGCGGCGGTGGGGATACCGCTGGCGTTGCGCACGCCGCTGACGATGCTGCCGCAGCTGGTGGCGGGGTTCCATAGTTTTATCGGGCTCGCGGCGGCTTTGGTGGCGGGGGGGATGTTCCTTCGTGAGGATGCGCTGGGAAGTTTAGATGGGCGTGCGGCGGTGGAGATGGTGGTGGGCGCGGCGATCGGGATGGTGACGTTTACGGGCAGTGTGCTGGCCGCCGGGAAATTGCAGGGAATTGTGAGCGGGCGGCCGTGGGCGTGGAAGGGGAGGCATGTGTTGAATGCTTGTCTGGTGGGGGCGTTGGTGGCGTGCGCGGTGTGGTTTGTGCTGACGCTGGGGTGGGTGCCGTTTGTGCTGGTGGTGCTGTTGGCGGGGGTGATGGGTTATACGCTGGTGGCGCCGATTGGCGGGGCGGACATGCCGGTGGTGGTGAGCATGCTCAACAGTTATTCCGGCTGGGCCGCCGCCGCCACCGGCTTTATGCTGGAGCAGCCGCTGCTGGTGATTGTGGGGGCGTTGGTGGGGGCGAGCGGGGCGATTTTGAGTTACATCATGTGCAGGGCGATGCACCGCAGTTTTATCTCGGTGATCCTTGGTGGGTTTGGAGCGGAGGCAGGGACACAGGAACACAGGGACACAGGGGCAGGGGAGGTGCGGCAGGCGGGGGTGGAGGATGCCGCGTTTATGATGGGCGAGGCGGAGCGGGTTATCATCGTGCCCGGGTACGGCATGGCGGTGGCGCAGGCGCAGCATGCGGTGAAGGAGTTGTTCAATTTGCTGAGCGGGCGGGGCGTGGAGGTGGTGTTTGCCATCCACCCCGTGGCCGGGCGCATGCCGGGGCACATGAATGTGCTGCTGGCGGAGGCGGACATCCCCTACGACGTGGTGCAGGAGCTGGAAGAGGTGAACCCGCGCTTTAAGGAGGCCGATGTGGTGCTGGTGATCGGGGCCAATGACGTGGTGAACCCGGCGGCGCAGACGGCTCCGGGCAGCCCGATTTACGGCATGCCGGTGCTGGAGGCGTGGAAGGCCAGGCAGGTTTATGTGGTGAAGCGCAGCCACCGGCCGGGATATGCGGGGGTAGATAACCCTTTGTTCAGTATGGAAAATTGCGCTTTGGTGCTGGGTGATGCCAAGGCGGTGGTGGAAGGATTGGTGGGAGGGTTGAAACATGGGTAATGTTTTGGATGCCGCGCCGGATTGGATTTCCATTTCCGTATTGGGGTTTGTGGTGGGAAGCCTGGCCAGCATGCTGGTGGTGGTGCTGTGCGTGGTGGTGCATTACGAGGGGTTGAATCTGCTGGAGCGGTTGAGTGTGCTGGAGAGCCGCTGGTTGAAGCGGGCGCGGCCGCGGCTGGTGCTGATCATGCTGGGGGTGGTGGCGTTGCATGTGCTGGAGATTTGGCTGTTTGCCGGGGTTTACGGGTTGATGGAACACATGGGGCTGGGCACGGTGGTGCGCGCGATGGGCACCAAGGTGGAGCATGGGGTGCTGGATTTGGTGTATTACTCCAGCACCGTTTACACCACGTTGGGGTTTGGCGATTTGGTGCCGAGCCGGTCGTTGAGGGTGGTGTCGGGAAGTGAGGCGTTGCTGGGGTTGATATTGATCGGGTGGAGTACCAGTTTCACCTTTGTGTTGATGCAGCGGTTGTGGGGGAAGAGGCGGTAGGATTCTACTGGATCCGGGTGCTTTTTGCGTTTTTCTTGTCCTGCGCTCCTCACGTACAAGTGTACGCTGCGGTGCTCGGCCTGCGGAGAAAATCAAAAATCATCCCGGCCCAGCGACCAGGGGGCGAACCTCTGGTTCTCCCCCTGGACCCCCTCTCCGGGAAGGCGCGGTTGCTTGCCTTCTCCAGGGGGGAACGGTGTTC
>WGMN01000014.1 GCA_016125035.1 Pseudomonadota bacterium | reverse complement strand
GCTGCGGTGCTCGGCCTGCGGAGAAAATCAAAAATCATCCCGGCCCAGCGACCAGGGGGCGAACCTCTGGTTCTCCCCCTGGACCCCCTCTCCGGGAAGGCGCGGTTGCTTGCCTTCTCCAGGGGGGAACGGTGTTCCCCCCTGACCCCCTTCCGGAAACCAAGAGCTAGCCCTTCGGGCTCGCTTGGTTTCGGCCTGCGGCAGCAAGGAAGGGCCCTGTGGGGCCTGGGCTTAGGGGGCAAAAAACCCCGGCGTTTGCGCCGGGGTTTTTCGATTCGTGCATCGCCTCTTGTGTTTCAGGCGGCCGCTTGTTGCCAGGAGTTGAAGCCGGCCACTGCGGGGGTAAGAGACGGCATGGGGTTGGTGATTCCAAACTGCGCCACCCACGCGTTCTTGCCGTTGAGGAAGCGGGCGAACCGTTCCATGGCGCCGTAGCGGGCGAACAGCGGGTCGTAGAGTTGGCGCACGGCAAAGAAGGTGATTCCCGGCACGTCACGGGAGGCTTGCCGGGCCTGCTTGAGCGCCAGATGTTCGCTGGTGCACAGGCTGGTGCCGCTGCCCGCCTCGTTACGGCAAAAGCCATATTGGTAGGAGCGCGGGTAGAGCTTGAAGGTTCCTTCGTTCATCTCATGCCCCGGCCAAGGGCGGAATTGCCCCCACCAGTAAACGGTGACGGGTTGGCTGAGCTCGACCTCTGCCTTGTAGAGGTATGTCGCCGTTTTGGAGAGGCTGGTATGCGTCAGAGCCATGTGGTGGGCCTCTTCCGGTGTGGAGAAGAAGCCCATAGCGTCGCAGCCTTCGCCCACCAGCACATAGGGGGCAGAGCGCAAGTAGCCGACGACGGGCATGGGCACGGTGAGGATGGCGCGGCGCAAGTCCGGCGGGGTGTGCGCCAATTGGGCGTTGGCCACCAAGGGCGGAAGCCGTTTGCTGTTGAAAGTTAAATGCCCGGTGAGGGCGATCGGCTGGAAGGGGGACGTGTTCATCGCGGGTTCTCCTGTGAGGAAGGCGAAAAGACCAAGTTCTGCGGACGGAGAGTGTATGTATACGTTGAGGTTGGGTGAAGGCAAGCAAAAAACCCCGGCGCGGGCCGGGGTTTTTACGTTGTACCGCATGGGGCGGCGCGGCTTAGAAGGGGCTCTTGCTTCCGTTCCAATAGTTGCCGGTGACGTTGCCGTTATCGTCGTGGGCCGTTGCAGTGTGGCCGCCTTGAGAGGCTGTGCGGGCCTCGTCTTGCGTGAGGCGGACGGACTGGCCGAGGGCGTCGGTTTGGCGTGCGCCGGTTTTGCCCCCGCCAAGGGGGAACTCGGCGTTGAAGCGGTCGATCCAGTCGAAGGGACCTTTGTCGGTGGGCATCTGGCCCCCGGATGGGGAAAGGAATGAAAAATGGCCCGTGGGGGCCTTTGTTGAAGTCCCCGAGCTTCAGGTCTTCAGGATGGGGCGGGGCGGGGGGAATGGCAAGGGGGAAGGGGCCGGAAACGGCCCAAAAAACCCCGCCGGGGCGGGGTTTTTTGGCTTGGGCGGGGTTACTCGCCGTGGGATTCGTCGTTGTCGCCGTCGGTGCCGTCCATCGGCATGCTGTCGTAGGGGCTGGCTGTGTCGGCCGGGTTGATTGCGCCTTCAGGCTGCGGGGCGGCGTCATCGATGGCGCCCATGCCCATGCCGGGAGTGGTGGGGGTGACCACGCTGGAGGCGGACGCGGCGATGGCCATGCCCGGCATGGATTGCATCGGCATGCCGTTCATCTGGTTGGTGTCTTCCATGTTGGCGGGGCTGGCCATGGAGTCGTCATTGCTTTGCGCGGCGGCGGGCAGGGCGTAGGTGGCGGCCGCAAGCGCGCAGCCGGCAAGGATCAGTCGGTTCATCGGGTGGGTTCCTTCAAGGTTGTTATTGGGTGTAACGGTGCCGCATTGTGCGGGGGCTTGAGGGTTACGGCAAGGGGCGTTGCCCACGATTTTTACGCCCTCAGCGCCGCCCGCCAGGGCGTTGTAAGCCTGGTGAAAGGTGCCAGGCGCCCGCCGTTGAAGCTGCAAAAGCGGGCTTGCGCGGGGGGGAAATATAAGGTAAGCGTTCGTTTACTTGAAAGGACGAATCACCCCTTATGGCCACCAACGATATGACCACCGGGCAGCTGCGGATTTTGAAGGCCGTAGCCACCCTGCTGGAAAACCCCGCCACCAAGATCACCGTGCAGCGCATTGCGCAGGAGATCCATGTGACCGACGGTGCGATTTACCGCCACTACAAAAGCAAAGACGAGATTTTTGAGGCCATTGCCGCCTACATGGAAAGCAACCTGCTGGGCCCGCTGAATGCCGTGGCCAAGCAGACCGACAGCACCCCCAAGCGTTTGGAGATGGTGTTTGAGCAGCATATGGCGTTTTTGGAAGGACACCCGGGTTTGGCGCGGTTGCTGCTGGGGGGAGGATCTACCGAGGCGGCGCCGATGGCAGAGCGGTTGAAGTTGCTTAACGCCAAGGTGCGCGCGCAGCTGGCGCAGCTTTTAAAGTTTGGCGAGGCGCAAGGCGCGCTGGTGGCCGGGGTGACCCCCGAACAGGCCACAGAGGTGCTTTATGGCCTGCTGGTGGGGACCGCGGTGAGCTACAGCTTTGGCCTGCCGCAATTGCCCGCAGGGCAGAAGTGGAAGATCTTTGCCGGGTCGTGTCTGCGGGTAAGTTCGTGATTCGTGATTCGTTATTCGTGATTCGTGGCGTGGCTTTGGCCGTGGCGGTGCTGCTGGCGGGTTGCGGCAAGGGGGATGACGGCCAGCAGGGGGGGACGCAGGGGGCTTTGCAGGAGTTTGTGGGTAAGGATTTTGCCGCCCTTGAGGTGCAGACGCTGGATGGGGAGGCCCAGCCGCTGAAGGACCTGATGATGGAGGGCAAGCCGGTGGTGCTGAACGTGTGGGCCACCTGGTGCGCGCCCTGTTTGCAGGAGATGCCCACGCTGGATGCGTTGGGGCGTGAGGGCAAGTACACCGTGGTGGCGATCGCCACAGATGCAGATGCGGGCCAGGTGAAAGAGTTTTTGAAGAAGCAGACATGGGGCCCGGGCGTGCGCGTGTGGTTTGATAAATTGGGGCGCGTGACGCGGGAAAAGATGGGGGCCACCGCCATCCCCGCCAGCTTTGTGCTGACGCCGAGCCTGACGGTGGTGATGGCCGAGGCAGGCGAGCGCGACTGGGTGCATGCGAGCATGCGCGCGGAGATGGCTGCGGCGCTGAAAGCCGCTCAATAACCCTTGGAAAACAGAACACCCCCCTCCGTGAGGAGAGGGGGGTTCCGGGTGCCGGTTCATCACCGGCCGAGGTTAGATCGACGCGGCGGTTAGCCGGCGGCCGTGCCGAGCGGCTTGCCGAGCAGCAGGCTGGCGGCGACGGTCGTCGCACCGAGCGACGGACCGCCGGTGACCTTGAAGCCCTCGTCGTAGGGAATCAAGGTCGCACCGACCGACGGCGGCGTGGGCTTGATCGCGTTCGCCGCCATCATGCCGAGCATCGGGCCGCTGGTGATGACGCCGGTGGTCGACTTCAGACCATGGACATCGGTCATGCTGGCGACCGGCGCGATGGTGATGCCGTCGATCGAAGCGACGGTGTCGACGTTGAGCGACTTGGTGTAGGTCAGACCGTGATCGACCGAAGCAATGTTGGCCTTGAACTCCGCGACCTGCATGCCAGCGAGGCCGAGCGGATTGTAGGTGCCGGCGACGTAAGCCGAGCTGATCTTCACATGACCCATCGTGGTCTTGTGCGGGATATCCGCCGCCTGCGCGCCTGCCATCGCAACGAGACCCGCCGCGAGACCGAGGAGAAGGCTTTTCACCATCTTCATCTTGAACCTCCAAAAGAGTTTTTGACGTCCTGGGGGAATTTACGGCCGGAGCCGGAGGAAAAATGTCTGGTGCTTCCGCGCCGGACAAATTCTATCCGGGCACGAGGCCGATAAAAAACACCCTAATATGGGCGGGTAGGGGGGTGTCAAGGGGGATTTTGTGTACAAGGTAACAAAAGTGCACTTTTGGTCGGCGGATGTGGCTGGCCCGTAACCCGTAACCCGTAACCCGTGGCCCGTAACCCGTAACCGGTAACCGGTGGGGGTTATTTTTTGGCGGCTTTGGCGCGGGGGGTGCTCTTTTTGGGTTTGATGTGGGCTTCGCTGAGGGCGATGGCCACCGCCTGTTTACGCGATTTGACCTTGGGGTGCTTGCCCTTGCCGGATTTGAGCTTGCCCTCTTTGAACTCTTCCATCACCTGGTGGACTTTGCGCTTTTGCGCCGGGGTTTGTTTGCTGGGCATGGCGGGGTGCTTCTCGTTACAGGGCATTGGGCACCATGGAAACTTTGGAGGAGTAACGGTTGGTGCATGAACCGCCACCCCCCACTGAGAAGATTACGGCCAAGCATATAAAAATGCGCTACCGGAGCGGGGTGGTTTGGGTAAAGGGAAGGCCGCGGGGGGCGGGGGGATGTTCTGCACATCCCCCGGCTTATAAGGGGGGGCCAAGGGGGCGGCGGCCCCCTGTGGCGCACGCAGCGCGGGCGATGCGGGCGGAGCCGCAGCAAGCCTTCTTTGGAGGTTGTGCGGGGGAGGGGTTTTGGGGGGGGAGGGGGGGGGGGCGGCCCCGGGTCGGGGTGGGGGCCCGGAAAAACGCGAAGGGACGTTTTTCCACCCCACCGCCGCCCGGGGACTTGTGCTTTGATTTGCCTTTGGGCTGGTGGAGAGGTTTTTTGGGGGTGGAGTGGGGGAGAGCGGCCCCGGGTCGGGGTGGGGGCCCCGAAAACCGCGCAGGGGCGTTTTTCCACCCCACCGCCGCCCGGGGGCCTGTGCGTTGGTTTGCTGCCGCGGCTAGCCCTTGATGAGGGTGGTGAGGTGGGCGGGCAGGGCGGTGATGGGCAGGCGTTGCTGGGCCATGGTGTCGCGGTCGCGGATGGTGACCGCGCCGTCCTCCAGGCTTTCAAAGTCGACCGTGATGCACACCGGGGTGCCGACTTCGTCATGCCGCCGGTAGGCCTTGCCGACGTTGCCGGAGTCCTCGAACAGGATGCGGCCCAGGCCGAGCTTTTGCAGATCATTCTTGAGGCTCTTGGCAAGCGCCACCAGCTCGGGCTTGTTTTTGGCCAGAGGAATAACCGCCGCCTTGATGGGCGCGATGTGCGGCTTGAACTTGAGCACGGTGCGGGTGCTTTCCGGCTGGCCGTCTTTGCCCGGAATGGTTTCTTCGGTGTAGGCCTCGTTCATCACCGCGAGGAAGCAGCGTTCCACCCCGGCGGAGGGCTCTATCACGAAGGGTACGTAGTGCGAGTTGGTTTCCAGATTCTGCGCGGTGAGCTTGGTGTTGGAGTGCGTGTTCTTGTGCACCTTGGCGGTGAGGTTGAATTCATCCTGCGCCTTGGTGTGGTTGCCGAGGTCGTAATCCGTGCGGCTGGCGATGCCTTCCACTTCGTCGTGGCCGTGGGGGTATTCATACTCCAGGTCAAAGGTGCGCTTGCTATAGTGCGCGAGATCGGCCTTGGCGACATCGTTGATGCGGATTTTAGACCGCGCGACGCCGATGGATTCCCACCATTTGAGGCGTTCTTCCAGCCAGTACTCGTGCCATTTGTCTTCCGTGCCCGGCACCACGAAGAACTCCAGCTCCATCTGCTCGAACTCGCGCACGCGGAAGATGAAGTTGCGTGCGATGATCTCGTTGCGGTAGGCCTTGCCGATCTGCGCGATGCCGAACGGCGGCCGGCGGTTGGTGCTGTCGGTGACGTTCTTGAAGTTGGCGAAGATGTGCTGCGCGGTTTCCGGGCGCAGGTAGGCGGTGCTGGAACCGTCTTCCGTCGGGCCATATTGCAGCTTGAACATCATGTTGAAGGCGCGTGGCTCCATGAGGTCGGTGCTGCCGCATTCGTCGCACTTTTTGGGATCGGCCATTTTATCGGTGCGCAGGCGAGCATGGCACTTTTTGCACTCGGTCATCGGGTCATTAAACGTGTCGGCGTGGCCGGAGTATTTGAACAGCAGCTGGTGGCCGATGATGGCGGAATCGAGGCCTTCCACGTCGTCCCTCTCGTACACCATGGCGCGCCACCAGGCGGCCTTGAGGTTGTTCTTGAGCTCGACACCCAACGGGCCGAAGTCATAAAGGCCTTTGAGGCCGCCGTAAATTTCAGACGACTGGAAAATGAAACCGCGGCGCTGGCACAGGCTGACCAGTTGCGACATATCGTTGGCGGGCATGCGTAAAACTTTCTCTCTCGGTTCGGTATGTAACGGATTTTTAGAATGAGGGGAACATCAAAAGGGGCGGGCTAGCGCCCACCACCTGTACCGAGACCGCGAAGGATGTACGTCATGTGTACCTATTGTGGCGGGGGACAGGCCGTTTGGCAAGGGAGTTGCAAAAGTTTGCTTTGCAGTGGCGCGGGCGCGCCAAATTGGTTACATTCGCCCCATGTTGGCCGAAGAAAAGCAAATGTTGTGGCGCACCTGTGCGGTGGCGCTGGGGATGGCGCTGCCTGCCATCCTTATTGGCAAGGCGGTGATGTTTGCACTGCTGGTGCTGGGAGTTTTGACCGGGTTGGCCGCCACCAAAGGCGAGAGTTTGCGCGCCACCGTGAAGTTGATGTTGAACAGCTGGTTTACTCTGCTGGGGGTGGCCCTGATGGCCGCGTTGCTGGTGGGGGTGTGGCTGGGCATTGACCCCGCCTTTGCCTTTGACAAATGGTTGCAGGTAGTGGTGGTGGTGGTGTTTACCGGCGCGTTGTTTATGACCTTGCGCGAGATGCCCGGCCGCCATTTGGAAGACCTGCTGCGTGTACTGGCGATTGCCACCACCGTGGTGGCCGCGCTGGGGCTGGTGGATGCCCTGGCCGGCGATGTGCGCCTGGCCACCGCCTTGCACGGTGCGGACAAGGCCACTACGCCTTACCGGTTGAACGCGCTTTCCTCGGCGCTTGCGGTGCTGTTGCCCTTTGTGTGGGCGCGGTTGTTTTTAAAAGCGCGCGAGGGCGAACCTTTTGCACAGCGCATTGCCGTGCCCGCCACGGCCTTTGGGGTGGTGGCGGCGCTGGTGTGCGGCGGGCGCTCTGGCTGGGTGGGGCTGGCTGTGGCGGCGCTGGTGTTTGTTTTTCTGGCCAGCCGTTACCACCGCATGGTGATGCATGCGCGGCATTACGGCGTGGCGTTGCTGACCCTGGCCTTGGGCCTGCTGCTTTATGGCGTGGCCTTTGGTTGGGATTTTATGTGGGACCGTTTGAGCATTGTGGGCGAGGCCGGTGTGGGCCGCGGCATGATGAGTGGCCGCCCCGAAGTGTGGGGGGTGGCGCTGGGCCATATGCTGGATGCGCCGGCGTTTGGCATTGGCATGATGAACTACCGCAACCTGCCCGGCGCGGTGGACCTGCACCCCCACAACTGGCTGCTGCAGCTGCTGCTGGAAGGCGGCCTGGTGAGCACCGCGTTGTTTGTGGCGTTGATGGGATTGCTGGTGTGGAGGTTCTTCCACTTTGCCAAAGGAAATATTTACGGCGTGGCGGCGACGGCCAGTGTGCTGGCGTTTTTAACCTCTGGGTTGGCCAATACCAGTATCTTTAACCTGTGGTGGTTGGGTTATTTGATGTTTGTGTGCGTGCTGGGTTGGCGCGCGGGCTGGGGCGGGCCTGACCTGAAGGTGCGCCGTCGCGGCCGCGTGGTTGCGTAACTTTAAAAGAAGGAGAGGGCGGTATGCCGGCGCAACCTTTGCGCGTTTTGCATCTTATCGGCGCGCCCAAGGCCGGCGGTGCCGAGACCTTTGCCGTGCGGTTGATCACCGCCTTGGCGCGCCAGCGTGGCGTGGAAGTGCGCGTGCTGGCGCGCCAAGGCAGCTGGGCGGCCAAGCAATTGCGCGCGGGCGGGGTGAAGGTGGTGGTGGCGCCCTTTGGGGGAGTGGTGGACCGGGTGCTGGGGGTGTTTGGTTATGGCACGGTGGCGGTGGCGACGCGGGTGGCGGGAGAATTTAAGCCCCAGGTGGTGCAGGGGTGGATGAACCGCGGCACCGCCTTTGTGCCGCGCGGGCCGTGGGTGCGAGTGGGGCGCATGGGCGGTTTTTACAAGCTTAAATACTACTTGAATAAAGTTGATTATATTATTGGGAACACGAAAGAGATTGTGCGCCATTGCCTGGACGGCGGTTGGCCGCAGGGGCGGGTGGAATTGCTGCCCAACTTTGTGCCCGTGCCCCCCCGTGGCTGGGAAAAGCAGCGCGCGGGGATGCGCAAAAAGCTGCGCCTGCCGGAGCGGGCGTTGGTGTTGCTGGCCGCCGGGCGGCTGCACCGCGTGAAGGGCCTGGACAGCGCCCTTGCCGCGTTGGCGTTGTTGCCCGCCCATTGCCACCTGGTGCTGCTGGGCGAGGGGCCTTTGCGTGAAGATTTGCAAGAGCAGGTGCGTGAGCTGGGGCTGCAAAAGCGCGTGCACTTTACCGGCTGGGTGAGCCCGGTGGCCCCCTACGCGGCGGCGGCGGATGTGTGGCTGGTGCCCAGCCGCTTTGAGCCGTTGGGCAACACCGTGCTGGACGGCTGGGCCCACGCGCGCCCGGTGGTGGCCACGCGCACGCAGGGGCCGGCGGGGCTGATCAAGAATAATCAGAGTGGTTTGCTGGTGCCGGTGGACGATGCGGCGGCGCTGGCGGCGGCGGTGGCGCGGCTGCAAAAAAGCCCGGCGTTGCGCAGGCGGCTGGTGGCCGGCGGTTTGGTGGAGTTGCGGCAGAAATTTTCTCAACCCGTGGTGGTGGGGCGCTATGTGGCGTACTATCGTCGCCTGGTGAAACAGATGGAAAAAGGAGCCGCCGCATGAGCGTGACCGAGGGGACATCATTTGAGCAGAACCTGCAGCAGCTGGAACAGCTGGTGGGCAAGCTAGAGCGCGGTGACGCCACGCTGGAGGCCAGCCTGGCGGCCTTTGAGGACGGACTGAAGTTGATTAAGCAGTGCCGCGACCAGCTGGCGCTGGCCGAAGTGAAGGTGGAAAAGGTGCTGGCCGCGCAGGCCAAGGATGAGGAGGCCTAGGCCATGTTGAAAGCACTTGCCGCGCCCGAGGCTGCCCGGCTGCAAAGTTTTTTAAAGGAAGTTTCCACCGCAGTGGATGGTTGCCTGGAGGGCTGGTTGCCGCCGGTGGGCAATGGCGACGCGGCGCGGCTGTTTGCGTGCATGCGTTACTCCACCTTTGCCGGGGGCAAGCGCTTTAGGCCCGCGCTGGTGGTGGGGGCCTATGCGGTGTGCGGCGGCAACGACATGCCGCGCGCCTACTGGGCAGGCGCGGCGATGGAGATGATCCACACCTACAGCCTGATGCAGGATGACATGCCGTGCATGGACAACGATGATCTGCGCCGCGGCAAGCCCACCGCGCACAAGCAGTTTGACGAAGCCACCGCGATGCTGGCCTCGGACGGATTGCAGACCGGCGCGTATGAGTTGCTGGCAGACGCGCGTGTGCACCCGGATGCCGCCGTGCGGGTGGAGATCATCCGCCTGTTTGCCCACAGCAGCGGCGCTACCGGCATGGTGGCGGGGCAGATGGTGGACATGGCGTGGGAGTGGAACAAACCCTCCGACATGGACGTGGCCAAGTTGGCGCAGATGAACCGTTTGAAAACCGGGCTGAACCTGCAGGCCTGCTGCGAGGCCGGGGCGGTGCTTGCGGGCGAGGAGGGCGGCCTGGTGCGCCGCGCGATGCAAACCTATGGCGATGCGCTGGGCAAGGCTTTTCAGGTTTATGACGACGTGCTGGATGTGACCGGCACCGCCGAACAGCTGGGCAAGACGCCGGGCAAGGATGCCGCCGCCGGCAAGACCACATTTGTGAGTTTGCTGGGGGTGCAAGGCGCCACCGACCACGCGCATGAAGAAGCCCTGCGTGCCACCGAGGCGTTGGCCGACTTTGGCGACAAGGCGGAGATGCTGCGTTTGCTGGCGCGGTATTGTGTGACGCGGGAAAATTAACTCTGTGACGGACCGCTAAAAACGAGAAAGGGCCTTGCGGCCCAGTCTCTTGATTGTATGGCTTAAGTTTGCCCGGCCTTAGTTGGTGAGCATGCGGCCGGTTTTAGGGTCCATCAGCCGCAGGCGGCTGCCGCACAGGCCGATGGGCATGGCGTAGCGGTAAAACCAGCGGCAGGCGCTGCCCGCGAGATCATTGGGTGTGGCGTCGATGAAATCGTAGCGCAGCAACCACGGGATGAGGATGCCGTGCAGGTTGCGTTGGCCGGGAGAGGGGGGTGGGCCTTCAGTGATGGTGAAGGGTTCCGCCTTTTTCCAGGTTCCGTTTTTATGATGGATGACCGGGATATCTGCGTCGCCGCTGTGATATTGCACCCAGGCCGCGCTTTGCAGGGCCCAGTTGATGTAGGCAACCGGTTCCAGCTTGTTGGCGTTGCCGGCCACGATGACCTGTTTGCACAGGTTTTGGCTGAGCAGGGCGATGGAGACGCAGAGCGGGTCTTCGACCAGGTCGGCGGGTGGGTTGAGGAGTTCGGTGAAGTCCATGATTGGCCTCTGCCGTGAAAAGAAGTTGTGCGTTAAGCGTGCGGCGCGGGAAGAATCTTGTCAACGGCCCCCCGGGCGGTGTTACCATGGGCACAACAACAAAGAAGCGCCATGCACGCCCCTGATTTGCCCGAAACGGAACTCTCTGGACCTGATATTGCAGATGCCGAGGTGGTGGTGATCTCGGACGGCCGGGCCGGGCATGTGAACCAGAGCGTGGGCGTGGCAGAGATGCTGGGTTTTAAAGACCCGGAAGTGATGACCCTGGTGCGTGCCCACACCAGCCGCTGGCTGGGCTGGCTGCCGGTGGAGATGCTATTTGCCAACTACGCAAAAATTGCCCACGAGATTGGCCGCATGGGGCCGCAGGTGGTGGTGATTGGTGCGGGCACCCAGGTGAGCCGCGTGCTGCGCAAGCTTAAGCGTGCCGACCCGCGGTTGTTTACGGTGTGTTTGATGCGTCCGGCCGGAAAGCCCGCCGACTACGACGTGGTGGCGGTGCCCAAGCATGACAATTACAAAAAACAGGACAATGTGGTGGTGACGCTGGGCGCGGCCAACCGTATTACCCGCGATAAGTTGGCGCAGGAGGCCGACCGTTGGAAAAAGCGCCTGGCGCCGGTGACCAGCCCGCGTCTGGCGCTGCTGGTGGGGGGCACCAGCAAGCACGGAGGTTTTGGCCGTCATGCCGCCCAGGAGATGATGCTGGCGGTGCTGGAGGCGGCGCGCAAGAAAGGTTTGGGCCTGCTGGTGACCACCAGCCGCCGCACCGGCGAAGACGCCACGGAAGCGGTGGCCACCTTGCTGCAAAAGAGCGGCATTAAGCACCACTTTTGGAGCCCCGACGACGAAGCCCAGCGCGACAACCCCTATTTGGCCTATTTGGGCTTGAGCGATGCGGTGGTGGTGACCGCGGAGAGCGTGAGCATGGTGTGCGAGGCGGCGAGCAGCGGGCGCCCTGTGTACCTGTGGGGCCAGCCGAAGAAGTTGCCGCGCAAACTGCGCGCGTTGTATGAAGGATTGATGAAGCAGGGCCGCGCCAAGTGGTGGGACGGCAGCCTGACGTTGCGCCCGCCTGCGGCGGGGTTGATGGATACGTTGATGATCGCGGGGTTTGTGCGGGCGCGGTGGAATAAGCGCATGGCGGGTGGGCGCTAGGCCCTAAGAACGGCCAAACGGCCCTCTAGTCGGGGAACTAGAGGGCCGCTAGCCACCCTCGCGGGGTGGTGGCGTTGGTGTGACCTGCTGTATCAGAGGAGGCCTTTACCGGACTCATCCGGTTCAAGACGCGCACACAGTGCCGCGAGGGAAGGGGAAGTTCGGGGAGCGCGGGAGGTGCATGCCGCTTCATCAGCGCACCTACAACCGCGCTCAACCCTTGGGGCGAGCAGAGCTTATCCTTGCAAGGCCGGGGGCATTGGCCAGGAAGAACGTCTCTGCTCAAGCGCTGAAACTGGTAAAACCAATAAGAGAAAACGAATCCGGTGTGTCGTCGTACTTCACCAGATAGGGTCTCCCTTTCGGTTTACAAGGGGAGGGGGGCAAAAAAAGGTGCCCCGGGGAATCGCCGGGGCACCGCCCGCTTAGAGCGGGATATGGTAGCGGAACAGGGCTTTTTCGCCTTGTTCGGAGGTGATGAACGCCTCGATGAACTTGCCGCCGTTGGCCAGGATGACCTTTTGCGAGGCCAGGTTGTCCGGGTCGGTGGTCAGTTCGACATAGGCCATCCCGCGCTTGCGGGCGTGGGGCAGCATCAGGTCCAGCGCCTGGGTGGCGTAGCCGAGCCTGCGCTTGGCGGGCACCACGCTGTAGCCGATATGCCCTTCCATATAAGGTGGTAAGGCTTCGGTGCCCGGTTGCCAGTTGAAGTTGATAGCGCCACAGAAGGCCCCATCCCACATCCACAGTTGGATGCTGGGGAGGCGCGGGCGGGTGCTGCCGTCCGGCATGGGGATGGTGCCAATGCCCACTTCATCGGTCTTGGAGGCAATAAAGACCTCTGCGTCCTTGGCGATGGCGGCCAGGTCTTCCTCGGCGCGTTTCCTGGTCAGTTTGGGGTCGGTCTGGTGCGACCACCCGGTTTGCAGGGCGGCCATCAGGCCGGGCAGTTTTTCAAGGCTTGGGGTAACCAGTGCGAATTCGGGCATGGCGGTCCTCTTCAAAAAAAACGACGGTGTAGGCGGGTTATGGAGAGAAAACCGCTCTTTTACAAGCCTCGATCGGCAAAAGGCGTCGGCCCCAGAATATGCGCGCCGGTGTCGACGAAGTGGACCTCTCCGGTGGTGCCGGAGG
Source organism: Pseudomonadota bacterium (assembly GCA_016125035.1). GTDB lineage: Bacteria > Pseudomonadota > Alphaproteobacteria > UBA2136 > UBA6156 > RFNJ01. The sequence continues at coordinate 1,874 of WGMN01000014.1, read as the reverse complement.
AGAGGCTGGAGAGCAGGTAGAGGGCTGCGCCGGCGACGTCTTGTTGCGTGGTGAGGCGGGCCAGGGGGGCGGTTTTCTCATGATGTTTGAGCATCGCCTGGAAATCGGCGATGCCGCGCGCCGCCAGGGTGTTGACGGGGCCGGCGGAGAGCGCGTTGACGCGGGTGCCTTTGGGGCCGAATTCCGCCGCCAGGTAGCGCACCGCGGCCTCCAGCGCGGCCTTGGCCACGCCCATGACGTTATAGTTGGGCACCACCTTGGTGCTGCCCTCATAGCTTAAGGTGACCACGCTGGCGGCGGGGGCCAGCAGCGGGGCCATGGCCTTCATCAGTGCGATGAGGCTGTAGCAGGAGACATCGAGCGCCAGGTTGAAGCCCTCACGCGTGGTGTTGGTGATGCCGCCCTTGAGTTCGTCCTTATGGGCAAAGGCCACGGCGTGGACCATGAAATCCAGGGTGGTGCCCTCCAGCGTTTTGGCCAGGGCGGAGAGCTGGCTGTCGGCCTGGACGTCGCAGGGGTGGACCTCGGCGCTGAGCTTTTCGGCCAGCGGGCGCACGCGCTTTTCCATGGCGGCGTTGGCGTAGGTGACGATAAGTTTGGCGCCCGCGGCGTGGGCGGCTTCGGCAATGCCCCAGGCCAGCGACCACTCGTTGGCGATGCCCATGACGAGCCCGGTTTTGCCTTGCAGGAGTTTGGGGTAAGGTGTGCTCATGGCGGCGAGATTAGCGCGGCTGGCAGTAAAAAGAAAGCGACGGCATGTTCACCCGAGATAAAACGCAACGTGACTTCCAAAGCCTGAGTGCGCGGGAGATTTTGGCGCTGGCGATTGCCGCCGAAGAGGAAGATGGCCGCATTTACCGCGATATTGCCAGCAGGTTGCGCCCGCAGTTTGACGCCACCGCGCGGATTTTTGAGCAAATGGCGGCAGAGGAAGATGAGCACCGCAGGTTGCTGATCGACATGTACCGGCAAAAGTTCGGTGAGCATATTCCGCTGCTGCGGCGCGGCGATGTGAGCGGGTTTATGCGCTTCCCCCCCGTGTGGCTGAATGAGCCGCTGGATGTGGCCAAAATTTGGCCGCTGGCCGAGCAGATCGAGGGGCAGAACCGGCGCTTTTACCAGCTGGCGGCGGCGCGGAGCGAGGATGCCAGCATAAGGAAATTGCTGGGTGACTTGGCTGCCGCCGAGGCCAGCCACGCCCACACCGCGCAGGAATTGCAGGCCAGTTTGCTGACCGAGGATGTGAAGCATGCCGAGGCCCAGGCGGCGCACAAGCAGTTTATTTTACAGATTGTGCAGCCGGGGCTGGCGGGGCTGATGGACGGCAGCGTGAGTACGTTGGCGCCGCTGTTTGCCGCCGCCTTTGCCACCCAGAGCAGCCACGCCACCTTGCTGGTGGGGCTGGCGGCGGCGGTGGGGGCGGGGATTAGCATGGGGCTGACCGAGGGCATGAGCGATGACGGCAAAATTAGTGGCCGCGGCAGCCCGTGGGTGCGCGGCCCGGTGTGCGGGCTGATGACCGCGGTGGGCGGCATTGGCCATGCGCTGCCCTACCTGCTGGGCAACGTGCACCTGGCCACCGGGTTGGCGGCTGCGGTGGTGAGTGTGGAGTTGGTGGCGATTGCGTGGATACGCTGGAAGTACATGGACAGTGCGTTTTGGCAGGCGATGGTGCAGGTGGTGCTGGGGGGGGCGTTGGTGGTGCTGGCGGGGGTATTGCTGGGCGGGGGGTGAGGATTCTACTGGATCCGGCCTCTTTTTGATTTTTCCTAGCCCCTGCGCTCCGCATGTACGTAAGTTGTACACTTGCGGTGCTCGGGTCGTCGGAGAAAATCAAAAATAGGCTCGGCCCAGCGAATCCTTGCGGGGGAGGG
>WGMN01000013.1 GCA_016125035.1 Pseudomonadota bacterium | reverse complement strand
GCTGCGGTGCTCGGCCTGCGGAGAAAATCAAAAATCATCCCGGCCCAGCGACCAGGGGGCGAACCTCTGGTTCTCCCCCTGGACCCCCTCTCCGGGAAGGCGCGGTTGCTTGCCTTCTCCAGGGGGGAACGGTGTTCCCCCTGACCCCCTTCCGGAAACCAAGAGCTAGCCCTTCGGGCTCGCTTGGTTTCGGCCTGCGGCAGCAAGGAATGGGTTTGTGGGGTTGGTGGGGGGCGGCCGGGGTGCGGCTTTTGCTTTACCCCATGACGCGGGCGATGCGCAGCAGGGCGCGCTTCTGGCGCGAGGAGAGGCGGCGGTAATAGCCCAGGAGGGCGAGCATGCGGCGGTCGGTGAGCAGGCTGAGGAGGAGGTGGTGGAGGTCGGATTTTTGGGGTTGGGTTTTCATGTTATGTCTCCTTGTTACAGTGGGAAGTGAAGGCCGGGGCTGTAACCCGCACATAACTGCGGAGCAAAAGGCTTTAGCTTGCGCTTGGACATGCCTATTGCCACCCGGCCATAAGGCCGAGAAACCGCTCTTGACGGCAGCGGACACCGGTTATGTGTGGAGTTACAGCTCCACTTATAAGTATGCGCGTTTGGGGGGTGAGGGGCAGGGGGGACGCGGCAGCGGGGCGACCCTCCTATGCGTCCTGCGGACGACTCGGGCGGGCAAGCTTCGTGCGTGGGGGCTTGCCCGGTGGTTGAGCTGAAGCATGCGAGGAAGTATATGAAAGTTATTAAAAGTTATTAATGTTAGTTTTTTTATTGATAACCTTTATAATCTGAGGTAATTACTTTATACATGGATCGTGTAAAAAACCCTTTTGCCCCGGGCGCGGGGACGAGACCCCCGGCCTTTGCAGGCCGTGACGAGCTTATTGAGAACATTGATGTCCTCCTTGCCCGCATCAAGGAAAAACGTTCGGCCAAAAGCATGTTCTTTGTAGGGCTGCGGGGAGTTGGAAAGACAGTTTTGCTCAACCACGTTAAAGACGTTGCGGAGCAAAAATTCGGTTACCAGACGGTTTTTATCGAAGCACCGGAAAATAAGCGCCTGGCCGACCTTCTGGTTCCTCATCTGTTGAGGTTGTTGTACACGCTGGATTACTCGAAAAACGTCAACGCCCAAGTTAAGAAAGCATTCCGGGCCCTGCGCAGTTTTGCGGGAGCCCTGAAGGTTAAACTCGAATCTTTTGAGGTTAGTATTGAGCCGGAACGCGGGCTGGCCGACAGCGGTGACCTTGAGACGGACTTGCCTGCCCTTTTGGTGACCATAGCCGAGGCTGCGGAATCTAAGGGGATACCCTGCCTCCTTTTGATTGATGAGATGCAATACCTGAGTGAGGACGAATTCAGGGCCTTGATAACCGCCATGCACAAGATTGCGCAGCGGCAACTGCCTTTTGTACTGGTAGGTGCGGGCCTGCCCCAGCTTGTGGGGGTTGCGGGGGAGGCGAAGTCATATGCCGAGCGGTTGTTTGACTTCCCCCGAATTGGTGCCTTGAATGCCGTTGATGCGGAAAAGGCCCTTAAGCAGCCTGTTGCCAAGGAAGGGGCCGCCATCAACAAAGATGCCATTGGGGAAATTATAAAGATGACGCAGGGTTACCCTTATTTTCTGCAGGAGTGGGGCTCGGAGGCATGGAATATTGCCCCACGCTCACCGATTACGTTAACAGATGTCAAGCATGCCCATACCAGTGTGATAAAGAAGCTGGACGATAGCTTTTTCAGGGTGCGTTTGGACAGGTTGACACCCCTGGAAAAAAACTACTTGCGGGCGATGGCTGAACTTGGGCCGGGGCCGCACCGTTCAGGGGATATTGCGGCAGAGCTTGGAAAACAAGTTAACAGTGTCGCCCCCGTGCGAAACAGTTTAATCAAGAAGGGGATGATTTACAGCCCCACGCACGGTGATACGGCCTTTACCGTTCCGTTATTTGACCAGTTCATGAAACGAGCGATGCCCGGTAGGGTTTAAAACAAGGGGCCTTGCGGCCCCTTTGTTTGGCAAATGGATTTTCTAGAAATCCATCCCGCCCATGCCGCCCATTCCTCCGGGCATTCCGGCAGGGGCGGCGGATTTGGGTTCCGGCTGGTCGGTGATCATTACTTCGGTGGTGATCATCAGGCCTGCCACGGACGCGGCGTTTTGCAGGGCGACGCGGACCACCTTGGTGGGGTCGATGATGCCGGATTTGACCATGTCGACGTACTCGCCGGTGGCGGCGTTGTAGCCTTCATCCGCCTTGCCGTCGCGGACCTTGTTGGCGACCACGGCGCCGTCTTCACCCGCGTTGATGGCGATGGTGCGCAAGGGCGCTTCCAGTGCGCGGCGGATGATATCCACGCCGACTTGCTGGTCTTGGTTGGCGGTTTTGAGCGCGGTGAGGGCCGAGAGGCAGCGGATGAGCGCGGTGCCGCCGCCGGGGACCACGCCTTCTTCCACCGCGGCGCGGGTGGCGTGGAGGGCATCGTCGATGCGGTCTTTCTTCTCCTTCACCTCGACTTCCGTGGCGCCGCCGACCTTGATGACCGCCACGCCGCCGACCAGTTTGGCCAGGCGTTCCTGCAGCTTTTCCTTGTCGTAGTCGGACGTGGTGTCTTCGATCTGTTTGCGAATTTGCTCCACGCGGGCATCGACCTCTTTTTTATCGCCTTTGCCGTCGACGATGGTGGTGGTGTCCTTAGTGATGGTGATGGTGCCGGCGCGGCCGAGGTGCTCGAGCGTGATGTTCTCGAGTGTCATGCCGGTTTCTTCAGAGATGACCACGCCGCCGGTGAGGGTGGCGATATCTTCCAGCATGGCCTTGCGCCTATCGCCAAAGCCGGGGGCCTTGACCGCCGCGACCTTGAGGCCGCCGCGCAGCTTGTTGACCACCAGGGTGGCCAGCGCCTGGCCTTCCACGTCCTCGGCCAGGATGAGCAGCTCGCGCCCGGATTGGGCGATGGGCTCCAGGATGGGGAGCAGTTGCTCGAGGTTGGAGATCTTCTTATCGGTGATGAGGACCACCGCGTCCTTCATCTCGGTTTGCATTTTCTCGGCGTTGGTGACGAAGTAGGGGCTGAGATAACCGCGGTCGAACTGCATGCCTTTGACGGCTTCCAGCGTGGTTTCCATGCCCTTGGCCTCTTCCACGGTGATGACGCCTTCCTGGCCGACCTTTTCCATCGCTTCGGCGATGTCGTCGCCCACGGAAGTATCACCATTGGCGGAGATGGTGGCGACCTTGGCGATATCGGTTTTGCCGTTGACCTTTTTGGACTGCTTCTTCAGCTCTTCCACCACCGCGGTGACGGCGAAATCGATGCCGCGCTTCAGATCCATCGGGTTCATGCCCGCGGCCACGGCCTTGCAGCCCTCGGTGATGATGGATTGCGCCAGCACGGTGGCGGTGGTGGTGCCGTCGCCGGCGACGTCGACCGTTTTGGAGGCGACCTCGCGCACCATTTGCGCGCCCATGTTCTCGAATTTATCGGCCAGGGTGATCTCTTTGGCGACGCTTACGCCGTCCTTGGTGACGCGCGGGGCGCCGAAGGATTTATCCAGCACCACGTTGCGCCCCTTGGGCCCCAGCGTGGCCTTGACCGCGTTGGCCAGGGTATTGACCCCGGTGAGCATTTTGCTGCGGGCGTCGTTGCCGAATTTGAGGTCTTTTGCCATTTTAATTCTCCGTGATTCGTTATTCGTGATTCGTGATTGGTAAAGGCTATTTGAGGATGGCGATGATGTCGTCTTCCTTCAGCACGAGGAGTTCTTCGCCTTCGAGTTTCACATCTGTGGCGGCCCATTTGCCGAAGAGGACTTTGTCGCCCACCTTGACTTCCAGCTTGATGCGCTTGCCTTCGTCGTCAGCCTTGCCGGGGCCGACGGCGAGGATCTCGCCCTGTTGGGGTTTCTCTTTAGCGCTGTCTGGGATGATGATGCCGGACTTGGTTTTTTCTTCCGCGTTGAGGCGCTTGACCACCACGCGGTCGGCCAGGGGCTGGATTTTTTTGGAGATGTCGGTCATGGGCTTAACTCCTTGCTTTATAATGCTTGTTTGGGGTTATCACTCCCCCAGGTGGAGTGATATTTAGCACTAACGTGGGGGGAGTGCAAGGGGGAACGAGAAGTTAAAAGCTAGGCGGGGCTGGTTAGCGGATAAGCCAGGTGGATTTGGGGAAGGCGGCGAAGTTTTTGTGGCCTTTGGCGGTGACCGCGACCGTATCCTCGATGCGTACGCCGCCCTTGCCGGGGTAGTAGAGGCCGGGTTCCACACTGGTGACGTGGCCCACTTGCAGGATGTTATCGCGCGTGGAGATCATGGCGGGGCCCGGGTCGTGAAGTTCCAGCCCCACGCCGTGGCCGGTGCCGTGGAAGAACCCGTAGGCGCGGCCCTTTTCATCGGTGCCGGTTTTATGCCCGGCCTTGGTGAAGAACTCTTCCACCGCAGTGTGGATCTCGTGACCGTTGGCGCCGGGCTTGATGAGTTTGAGCGCGAGCTCTTGCGCCACCAGCACGGTGTTGTAGAGATTTTTGTGCCAGTCATCGGCCTTGCCTTTGAGGAAGGTGCGGGTGCAGTCGGCAAAGTAGCCGCCCTTGTGGCGCGGGAAGCAGTCGATGAGGATGAACTGGTTGGCGCGCAAGGGGCCGTGGCCTCTCTCGTGCGGGATGGCGCTTTGAGGGCCGGTGGCAACGATGGGGCCGCCGGAGAATTCTGTGCAGCCAAGCTTGACCAGCAGGGCGTTCATCTCGCCTTGCAGGACCTCGGCGGTGAGGGGGGCGTTCTGCCATGTGAGCTTGCCGTCTTTTTGGATTTTGGCGGCCTTGAGGATGCCATGGGCGAGCTCGAACGCGGCATCATTGGCTTTTTGCGCGGCGTGGAGCTTTTTGATCTCGGATTCTGTTTTTATGGCGCGGGAGGGGAAGAGCAGGGGCTCGGCCGTGACCTCTAGCGGGAAGCCGGCCTTGGTGAGCTTGACGAACAGGCCTGCGGGGAAGGTGGGCGAGACCTGGATGGGGGCGGCAGATTTTCCATCCAGCCCGATGAGCCAGGCGAGGATGTTCTCCAGCCTAAAAGGCACCCCGGCGCCCATGGCGGCGCGGGCCTGCGAGAAGCTATGCGCCTTATCCACCGTGGCGGTGCGGGCCAGGTGCTCCCACTCCAGCTCATTCACCACGATGTGGGTTTTGCCCGACGGCGACTGGTAGAACAGCGCGGGATCGGAGATGGTGGTGCCGGTGGCGTAGACCCAGTCGGCGCCGTTCTCATACAGCAGTTTGGCGGTGGGGGTGGACATGGCTTTAAGATAACAGAAATCAGAAACCAGAAATCAGATTTTTAGCGGGTGTAGGTGTGGGTGAGCCACTCGGCTTGTTGGAGGGTGTTGGTGAGCTTGAGGTTTTGCGCGGTGTAGGCGGCCTCGATTTGCGGGCCCTGGTTTTGCGTGAAGCCGGAGAGGATGAGGGTGCCTTTGGGGGCCAGCGCTTTGGCCAGTTGCGGGGCGAGTTCCAGCAGCGGGGTAAGCAGGATGTTGGCGAAGACCAGATCGAAGATCTGCCCGGCGGGAGGAGTGCTGCCGAGGATGCTGGTGACCAGTGTGGAGACGTGGTTGAGGGTGGCGTTTTGCGTGCAGATGGTGACGCTGGGCTCGTCTATTTCCACGCAGGTGAAGCGGATTTGCCGGTGCCTGGCGGCGCAGATGGCGAGGATGCCCGAGCCGGCGCCGAGATCTAGCCCGGTGTGGAAGCTGCCGCTTTGCGCCGCCTGCAGGTAGGCCTTGAGGCAGCCGGAGGTGGTGGCGTGCTCGCCCGAGCCGAAGGCCCGGTTGGGCGCAATGGCGATGGCCATGGTGCCGGGGGGGGCTTTTTCGCCATTGCGGGTGATGAAGAACGGCCCGATGGCCAGGGGCGGGAAGTTGGCACGGGTGAGGGCGACATAGTCTACGTTCTCCGGCACGGCGGTGAAGGTGAGCTCATGCGGGGCGAGGGCGTGGGTGAGTGCGTCTTGCAGGGTTTCCGGCAGGAAGAAGGTGTAGAGGTAGAAATCTGGCCCGTCTTTGGCTTCGCTGGCGTCGAGGGAGAGGTCGGCATAGACCTCGGTAAGTGCCATGTAGCTGGCCAGGCGCGCGCGCGGGGCAATGAGGGTGGTGGTGAGCATGGGAGCTAAGATAGCAGAAATCAGAAATCAGAAATCAGAAATTAGAGGGCGGGTGAGGGTGGCGCGGGGGAAGGTGATGACCACTTTGCCGGTGCTTTGCGGGCTGGCCAGCCAGGCGAGCGCGGTGTTGATATCGTTCAGTGCGAAGGTTTGGCTGGGCAGCGGGGTGAGCTTGCCGGCTTTGAACAGGGCGAGCAGCGGGTGCATGGCCTGGGCCACCAGTGAACCGTTGCCGAACCAGTGGATGAGGTTGAAGCCGACGATGCGCTGACTGAAGCCCACCAGCGGGAAGGGGGAGAACAGCGGCAGGGTGAGGAGGCGCCAGAGGAGCGCCAAGGGGCGGGGAAGGACCGAGGGCGCGATGAAGTTATTGAAGCCGTAGATGACCAGTGTGCCGCCCTGGGCGAGGTGGCGTTTGCTTTGGCGCAGCGCTTGGCCACCGGCGGGGTTGAGGATGAGATCAAAGTCCTGGCCCTTGGGTGGGGTGCCGATGGCGGTGCGGACGCCCAGGTGCTTGAGGGCTTGGGCTTTTTGGGTGGAAGAGACCAGCGCGGTGACGGTGAGCTTTTGTGCCTTGGCGATTTGGATGGCCGCCTGGCCCACACCCCCCGCCGCATTGTAGATGAGCACGCTTTGCGGTGGTTGCACCGGGTTGCCCTGGCGCAGCGCATAGGCCGCGGTGAGGAACACGGTGGGGAGGGAGGCGGCTTGCTCGAACGACAGGTTTTGGGGCATGGGGAAGACCTGGGTGGCGGGCAGCACCAGGTGCGAGCTGAAAGCGCCGAAACGGGTGAGGGCGATGATGCGCATGCCGGGTTTGAGGTGTTTGACGCCTTTGCCGCAGGCGAGCACGGTGCCTGAGAGATCGAACCCCGGGGTGAGGGGGTAGCCGCCGTACTTTTTGACTGCGTCGTAGAGGCCGCGCTGGATGATGACATCGGCAAAATTAAGGCTGGCGGCGTGGGTTTGGATGAGGACCTGGCCTTTGCCGGGGGTGAGGTTTTTCTCTTCTGTGACCAGCGTGAAGGGTTGGTTGGGGCGGGGGAGGACGGCGCGGGTGAGGGAGAGGCGCATGGCCCTAGCTGGTTTGCAGGTTGGCCAGGGTGGCCAGCAGCTTTTTGGTTCCCGCGTGTTTGAAGGCGATGGTGAGCTGGGTGTTTTCCCCCGAGCCTTCGACCGCGTTGATCTGCCCCGGGCCGAACTTGGCGTGGTGGACCTTTTGCCCCACCGCGTAGGCGGCATTGGCGATGGAAGCCAAGGGCGTTTTGTTGTGGAAGACCAGAGGTTCCGCCGGTTTGGCGTAGCCGCTGGAACTGTGGCTGGTGCGTTTATCCATGCGGCTGCCTGCCTGCGGCCGTGACCCGTAACTCGTGACCCGTGACTGGTATGGGGCCTCGCGCCCTCCTACGCTGCCGGATAAGAATCCGGCAGACTCCGGCGGGTAAAATCCGGTGGCGCCGCGGGCCTCGACGTGTTCCGCCGGAATTTCGGCCAGGAAGCGTGAAGGCATGCCGGGCAGGAACTGGCCCCACATGCGCCGCGCGTGGGCAAAGGAGATGACTAGGCGTTTTTTGGCGCGGGTGAGCGCGACGTAGGCCAGGCGGCGTTCTTCCTCCAGGCCCTTTTGCCCTTCCTCGTTCATGGCGCGTTGGTGGGGGAACAGGCCTTCCTCGAACCCCGGCAGGAAGACGGTGGGGAACTCTAGCCCCTTCGCGGCGTGGATGGTCATGAGTTTGACCGCCTCGCCGGTTTCCACGTCGGCGTCTGAGACCAGGGCGACGTGTTCCAGGAAGCTACTGAGGTCGGGGTATTCCTGCAGGGCGCGCAGCAGCTCTTTGAGGTTATCGATGCGCGATTTGGCGTCTTCCTCTTTATCGTTGCGCAGCATGTCCAGATAACCGGAGTCTTCCAGCACGCGCTCGGCGAGGCGGTCGGGTGTTTCCATCTGGGCGAGGAGTTTGAAGCCGGTGATCTTATCCAGCAGCGATTGCAATGCGCCCGCCACGCGGCCGGTAAGCTCGCCGTTGCTGATGAGCGAGGCGGTGGCTTCCAGCTGGCCGGAGCCGAGGGAGCGCGCGGCACTTTCGATGCTGGCCAGCGTGACCTCGCCCACCCCGCGTTTGGGCACGTTGACGATGCGCTGGAAGGCGAGGTCGTCATTGGGGTTGGCGATGAGGCGCAGGTAGGCCAGTGCGTCGCGGATCTCCTTGCGCTCATAAAAGCGTAAGCCCCCCACCACCACGTAGGGCAGGCCTGCGCGGATCAGCGCTTCCTCGATCGAGCGGGTTTGCGCGGCGGTACGCACCAGCACGGCCAAGTCTTCATACCTGCCGCCGCTACGCGTGTGCTGCCAGGCGGCATCGGCGACGAAGCGCGCCTCCTCCCTGTCATCCATCATCGGGTGGACCTCGATCGGCAGGCCGTCGCCGGTGTCTGTCCATAAATTTTTGCCGTGGCGCTGGCGGTTGTTGGCGATGACCGCGTTGGCCGCGGCGAGGATGTGCCCGGTGGAGCGGTAGTTTTGTTCCAGCCGGATGACGTGCGCGCCAGGATAGTCATGCTCGAACCGCAAAATGTTGGCGACCTGCGCGCCGCGCCAGGAGTAGATGGATTGGTCGTCATCGCCCACCACCGCGATGTTGCCGTGGCCCTTGGCCAGGGCTTTGAGCCAGAGGTATTGCACGGTGTTGGTGTCCTGGTATTCGTCTACCAGAATATATTTGAACTTGCTCTGGTATTGGCGGGCCAGATCTTCGTGCCGGGTGAGAAGGGTGAGCGGCAGCAGCAGGAGATCGCCGAAGTCGGTGGCATTGAGGGCTTGCAGGCGGGATTGATACTCTGCGTACAAAGTGGCGGCGCGGGCGCCCAGCGTGCCGAGCTCATCCGCCGGGACTTCGCCGGGGTGCCAGGCGTTGTCCTTCCAGCGGTTGATGAGGCCTGCCACCTGGCGCGGGGGGAACTGCTGCACGTCGATGCCGGCGTCTTTGAGCAGCTGGGCGATGAGGCGTTGCTGGTCGTCGGGGTCTAAAATGACGAAGTCTTTGCGCAGGCCGACCCTTTCCGGGTGCTGGCGCAGCAGGCGCACGCCGAGGCGGTGGAAGGTGCCCAGCCACATGCCGGAGGTTGAGACGCCGACCAGTTTTTCTGTGCGTTCGGCCATTTCACGCGCGGCTTTGTTGGTGAAGGTGACGGCGAGGATTTCAGACGGGTAGGCCGCCTGGGTGAGCATGAGGTAGGCGATGCGCCGGGTGAGCACGCTGGTTTTGCCGGTGCCCGCGCCGGCAAGCACCAGGAGCGCGCCCTCGGTGTGTTGCACGGCCTCCGCCTGGGGAGGGTTGAGGCCCTGGGTGAGAAGTTCGGCGGGAGATGACATGGGGGGACTATACAGCACTTTTTTGTGCGGCGAGCAATGTGCGGAGGGTGGAGAGGTGCCCGGAATGCGAACAGCTGCCCGGTGGGGCGGCTGGTTGCGGGGGAAAGGGTTATTTGTCTTCTTTAGCCTTGTGTGGGCTGATGAGGGTGAGACTGCCGATGGCCACCCCCAGGGCCAGTGCGACGAAAGCCACGCTGGGGCTGGGCGGGAAACCCACCAGCGGCGCCAGGAAGATGCTGGCCCCGCCCACCACCGCGCCGGTGGCCACCGGCATGAAAAAGGCGCGCAGGAACACCAGCGTGAAGAGGGCAATGGCGATGAGAGCGATGCTCATGTCCCTTAGGAGATGGGGCGTGGGAGGAGGTTTTTCAAGTTATTAACGCAACTTATTGTTATATTTTGTTTATTTTACATATTTTGCAGGTAGGGTGAAAAAATGCCCGCCAAACCTTGAGACTTGGCTGGCGGAGGCTTATAAAAGAGGGAGGATGGGATTGTTTAAGACACTTGAGATGCGCTGGAAGGCCTTGCGGCCGCGGCTGATGGCCGGGCGGCAGGCGCTATTGAACCGCGTGGTGAGCTTTTTGCTGGGCGCGCAGATGCAGGTGCTGCCCAGGGGGCATGCCGGCCTGGCTGCCGCGCTGGTGCTGTGGTTTATGCAGGACGGCCAGCGCCAGGTGGTGCTGGTGCGCGGCACCCAGGCCAAGGACACCCGCGCGCGGCTGGTGAGCTGCATGGGGTTGGGCCGCCACGGGGATTTGTGCGTGGCGCTGCGGGATGCACTGGAGTTGCAGCTGGGCAAGGTGTTTGCGCGCACCATCGGTAAAAAGCTGCTGATGGCCGACCGCGTGGCCGCCGCGCCGCTGTTTAACTACACCGACGAGGCCAGCGGCGTGGCCAGCCCGGTGCAGGTACTGGCGTGGGTGGTGCAGATTGAGCCGGTGCAGCTGGATTTGATTGAAGTGGGCCCCAAGCTGGAGCTGGTGGTGATGAACGAGACGAGTTTGGACAACCCGCATGCGAGCGTGCCGGTCTCGCCCACCCACAGGGCGATTTGGGCCAGCGTGCAGCGCCACCTGCCGGCGGTGAAGAAGGGCAAGCGCGCGGATGCGGTGGAGGAGGTGAGTGTGGAGAATGGGGTTTTCAAGGTGGGTGTGCGGACGGTGCACTAGGGGGTTTTGGGATTTTGGGATGTTAGGATTTTGGGGGCCCTGCGGGCCTTTTTTTGTGCGCAAAAAACCGGGCGCTGGGCCCGGTTTTTCGATTGGTGTCGGTTGTACCGGCAGCCTTAAGCGGTTTTGTGGAAGATGCCGGAGATCATCAGCTCATGGTTGAGGATGCTGGTGATGTCTTTCACGAGGCCCGTGAATTTGTCTTCGGTGAGGGGCTCGTAGACCGTGTGGCTGGCCGTGAAGGCCGTGGTCTCGGTATCCTTGCGCACGCAGTAGCGGAGGCTCTTGGCTTCGGCATTGAACTGCGGGGAGATGGTGATGACGCGCTGGTGCTGACGCATGCACTGGCAGGCGTGGGCGCCCATGGCATCGGCGGTCTCGAACAGCACGGACGTGAAGCGCTTGTCTTGTTCGAGGGCCGCCATCAGGGCCTTATCCATGAAGGCGTGGCCGGAGGAGTAGACCAGGACGTGGTTGGCAGACATAAGAAAATTCCTTCTGGCTGGACAACGGGGAACGGCGCGGTGGTGCTTATGGGCGGGTTATAAATCCGGGGCCTAAAATTTACAAGAGGTTAAGTGCGGGATTGGGCGCGGGTTACGAGTTCCAGCATCTCTTTATGGCCGTAGACGGTGGTGAAGGTGCCCAGGCGCGGGCCGTTCTCGAAGCCGAGAAGGGTTTGGTAGAGGAACTTGAAATAGTCGCGCAGCTTCTCTTTGCTGAACTGGCGTTTGCCGATCTCGTAGAACTCGGTCTGGATCAGCTCGGCGTCCTCGCCGCCCTGCAGGGTTTTGAGGAAGGCGGCGATCTCGTCGAGCGTGGCACGTTCCTGCGCAGTGGCGGGGGCACGGTGGTTTTGCGTGGGTTTGATGGTGTCGGCGTAATAGCGGATGGCGCCCTCGATGAGCGTGGCCAGCTGGGGGGCATTTTGCGGCGAGAGGTCTGGCCGGTAGCGCATGAGGTAGTTCCAGACCACCTCCGGTTTTTCTGCTGCGGTGACCGACACCAGGTTGAGCAGCATGGGGTAGGGGAAGGGCAGCGGGTTGGCCGGCACGGTGCCGTTGTGGATGTGGAAGGCGGGGTTGTCGAGCTGTTCTTCCGGCGTTTGGGTCGGGAAGTCATCCAGCAAAGTTGCGTATTCCTCCACCACCGTGGGGATGAGGGTGCGGTAGAGCTTTTTTTGCCGGGTGGGGGTGCGGTACATGTAGAGCGAAAGGCTCTCTGCCGGGGCGTAGGTGAGCCATTCCTCGATGGTGAGGCCGTTGCCTTTGGATTTGCTGATTTTGGCGCCTTGCTCATCCACAAAGTGCTCGTAAGTGAGGTTGACCGGAGGCGTGCCGCCGAGCGTGGTGCAGATGCGCGAGCCCAGTTGCACGCTGTCGATGAGGTCCTTGCCGGACATTTCGTAATCCACGTCCAGCGCGTACCAGCGCATGGCCCAGTCCGGCTTCCACTGCAGCTTGCAGTGGCCATCGGTGACCGGAGTTTCGATCTCCTTCCCATCTGTGCGGCGGTAGGTGATGGTGCCCTTCTTTACATCGGTGGCGATGACCGGGACCTGCAGCACGTGGCCGGATTCGGCATCCACCGGCAGGAAGGGAGAATAGGTGGCGGCGCGTTCCTGACCCAGGGTGGGGACGATGATGTCGCAGATCTCCTTATGCACTTCCAGCGCCCGCAGCAGGGCCGTGTTGAAGATGCCGGATTTGTACTGCTCGGTGCTGGAGAGGAACTCGTACGCGAAGCCGAAATCATCGAGGAAGCGGCGCAGCATGGCGTTGTTATGGTGAGCAAAGCTGGGATACTGGCCGAAGGGGTCGGGCACCTGGGTGAGCGGCTTGTTGAGGTGGGCCTTGAGGAGCTCTTTGTTCGGCAGGTTCTCCGGCACCTTGCGCAGGCCGTCCATATCATCGGAAAAAGCGAACAGGCGGGTTTTGACGCCGGGCATAAGCCTTTCAAACGCCTGGCGCACCATGGTGGTGCGGAAGACCTCTCCGAACGTGCCGATGTGCGGCAGGCCGGACGGACCGTAGCCGGTCTCGAACAGGATGTAGCCTTTGTCCTTTTTGCCGGCTTTGGCCTTGGCTTCCATGTGGGCGATGACGCGGCGGGCCTCGGCAAAGGGCCAGGCGGCGCTGTTAAGGTACTGTTCGGGCGAGAAAGTTTGCGGCATGGCGGCCAAATTAGCCGAGGAATTGGGCAACCGCAAGGCGTGTGAGGCCTTTTTGGTGGGAAAAGCGTTGACGGGAGGGGGGAGGATTGGGTAGGGATGGGCCCGTTGCTGCCGTAGCTCAGTGGTAGAGCACGTCATTGGTAATGACGAGGTCGATAGTTCAATCCTATTCGGCAGCACCAGTTATTTAAGGAAAACCAAGCCGTTGCCCCGAAGAGGAACAACGGCTTCTTTTATTTGCGTCAGCCATATGAGGTAGGCGTAATCCTATTCGGCAGCACCAGGTTTGGCCCCTTTGGGGGCCTTTTTGTTAGTGGTGGTAGCCGCCGTGGCCGTGGGCGCCGCCCCAGCGGTGCGAGGGAGAGAAGCCCGGGCCGAAGTGGTGGTGGTTGCCGCCGATGAACACCGTGCCGACCACGAAGGGTTCTGGCGGGGTGATGAAGACGTGGTCGTCTTCCACCACATAGGTGATGTTATCGGCCGGGGCGACGCTGGTGATGCGGTTATCGGCCGGAGGGGTGGCCACGGCGTTGCTTTGCAGCTCCCACGAGCCGTCGGGCTGCAGGCAGGCGGTGCCGTAGCCCTTTTGCGTTTTGCCGCCGATGGTGATGGTTTGGGTGAATTCGCGGCAGTAGGAGGTATCTTGCGCCAGTGCGGGCAAGGCCAGCGCGGTGGCGGCGGCGGAGAGGAGGGCGAGCTTCATCGGTATTAACTTTCCTTGATAAGCGGGAGGGTGGCGGGCTGAAGGAGGGGCGGCAAGCGTGAACAGGGGATAGGTAAGGTGGGTGACAGCGCTGCCTTTGTAAGTGGCGGAAAAGATTGCGGGGCGCGGGACAGAATGGTAAAACCGCGAGCGTGAACAAGGGCAAGATGACAGCTAAGGGTAAGCCGCGCGCGGGGGTTCCGCTGGTGGTGGATTTTGACGGGACGTTACAGTTCTCGGACGTAAACGCGGAAGGCATGGCCTGGTTGCTGAGGCACCGGCCGTGGGCGTGTGTGGTGCTGGCGTGGTTGCTGCTGACCCAGGGCCGTGCCGCCGCCAAGCTGCAATTGCAGGAGTGGGCGGCGAAGGAAAAGTGGGTTCCGCCCGTGCCGCTGGATGGGCGGGTGTTGGCGTTGATGGGAGAGGCGAGACAAGCGGGCCGCGAGGTGCTGGTGGTGACCGGCAGCACGGAGAAACTGGTGGCGGCGATTTTGGTGGGGCAGGGGGTGGATTACCCGGTGAACGGCACCACCGAGGCGCATTTTAATTTAACGCGGCACAACAAGGCGGCGCGGCTGGTGGGGCAGTTTGGTGAGCGCGGGTTTGATTACGCCGGCAACAGCCGCGATGACCTGGCGGTGTGGGCGAGGGCGCGAAAAGCGATTGTGGTGAATGCACCGCGGGCGGTGGCGGCGGCGGCGAAAAAGTTGGGCAATGTGGAGCAGGTTCTGCCCGTGCGCATGGGGCAGGGGCGGGCGTTGTGGAAGGCGCTGCGCCCGCACCAGTGGTTGAAGAACTTGCTGGTGTTTGTGCCGCTGGTGACCGCGCATATGTGGGGAAGTGTGGCGGCGTGGAGCGGCAGTGTGCTGGCGTTTATGGCGTTCTGTTTTTGTGCCAGCGGGATTTATCTGATTAACGATTTGTTGGATGTGAATGAGGACAGGTTGCACGCCACCAAGCGCTTGCGGCCTTTTGCGGCGGGGACGTTGAGCATACCCACCGGCCTGATGGTGGCGCCGCTGTTGCTGGCCGCAGGCCTGGTGCTGGGGTGGTTGGGCGGCCCGTGGTTGCTGGCGGTGATGGTGGCTTATGTGCTGCTGACCAATGGTTACAGCTGGTGCTTTAAGCATTGGGCGCTGGGCGATGTGGTGGTGCTGGCGGCGCTTTACGGTGTGCGCATGCTGGGCGGGGCGGCGGCCACCGGGATACCGCTGAGTTACTGGTTGGCGATGTTCGCGTTTTTGGTGTTTTACAGTCTGGCGCTGCTGAAGCGTTATGTGGAGCTGTGCGAGATGAAGGCCAGTGGCAAGCGGGAGCGTGCGCGCGGCTACCATGTGGATGACCGCATGGTGGTGGCCGTGCAGGGCATGGGCGCGGGGTTGTTGAGCGTGATGGTGGTGGGGCTTTATATTGATAGCCCGGCGGTGGGGGTGCTTTATAAAAATCCGGATTTGCTGGGGCTGTTGTGCCCGCTGGGGTTGTGGGCGCTGGGGCGGATGTGGTTGCTGGCGCACCGCGGCCAGATGCATGACGACCCGGTGGTGTTTGCCGCGCGCGACCCGGTGACCTGGGGGCTGGGGCTTTTGGCGTTGGCGGTGATGGTGCTGGGGGCGGCGTGATGGAAGAGGGAACGAGGAACGAGGTAGCGAGGAACGAGGGGCGGTATGGGAATTGGGGGCGCTTTCCGAACCCGCCGCAGAGGGCGGTGCGGCTGAATTGGCCGGATGATGAGTTGCCGAAGGGGAAAATCCTGGCCTTTGGCAATGGCCGCAGCCAGGGCGATGTGTGCCTGAACAGCCAGGGCGTGCTGGTGGACATGCGCGGCCTGAACCGCCTGGTGAAATTTGACCGCAGCAAAGGCCTGCTGACCGCCGAAGCGGGAATAACGCTGGATGAGATCTTGCGCGTGGTGGTGCCCACGGGGTGGATGTTGCCGGTGGTGCCGGGCACGCGCTTTGTGACCCTGGGCGGGGCGATCGCCAATGACGTGCACGGCAAAAACCACCACCGCGCGGGAAGTTTTGGCCACCATGTGACCGCCCTGACGCTGCGCCGCAGCGACGGCACGGTGAAGGTGTGCAAGGCCGGAGATGCCTGGTTTGCCGCCACCGTGGGCGGCCTGGGGCTGACCGGGATTATCGCCCAGGCCACCGTGCAGCTGATGCCGGTGCTGAGCGGGTTGATGCAGCGGCGGATTGTGCCGTTGCGCGGGTTGGAGGACTTTTTTTCCACCATGGAAGGCCCCGCCCAGGGCTGGGATTACAGCGTGGCGTGGCTGGACATGACCGCCCCGGAGAAGGAGTTGGGGCGCGGTTACCTGGAGTTGGCGCGCTGGGACGAGATGGGCGGGCCGTTGAACCCCCCGCCGCCGGTGCGGTTGCAGGTGCCGGTGCGTTTGCCTTTTAGTGCCGTGAATGCGTTGACCACGCGGGTGTTTAACGAACTGTGGTTGCGGCGCCCGAGGGCGGCTTATGCGCAGGTTGATTATTCATCATTCTTCTGGCCTTTGGATGGCGTTGGGCATTGGACCAACCTGTATGGCCCGGTGCCCTTTGTGCAGTGCCAGGTGGTGGTGCCGCAGGCCGGAGCGCCGCGGTTGGTGGCGCAGATTCTGCGTTTGGCGCGGGCGGGGGGAGAGCCGTCATTTTTAAACACGTTGAAGATGATGGGTGGGATGGCGCCCGCGGGGATGTTGAGCTTTCCGCGTGAAGGAGTGGCGTTGGCGCTGGACTTCCCCTACAAAGGAGAGAGAACCCTGGCCATGCTGCGTGCCATTGAGGATGTGGCGATGGCCAACGGCGGGGCGATTTATCCGGCCAAGGATGCGTGCATGCGGCCGGAGAGTTTTGCCCAGGCTTATCCGGCGTGGAAAGACTTTTTGAAATATAAGGATGACAATATGACTTCAGACTTTTGGCAGCGTGTGATGGGAGGCAAGGCATGAAGACAGGTGAACGCATTTTGGTGGTGGGCGCCACCAGCGCGATCGCGCAAGAAGCTATACGCATTTGGGCAGGGCAGGGTGCGCGCCTGTTTTTGGCCGGCAGGGATGCGGGCAAGTTGGAAGTGGTATCGGCAGATGCCAAGGCGCGCGGGGGATCTACCAAAGTGGCGGTGGTGGAAGACGTGACCAGTGTGACCAACCTGAGCATGATGGTGGACAGTGCCTGGAAAGCCTGGGGAGGGCTGGACGGTGTGCTGGTGGCGCATGGTTGGTTGCCTAACCAGCGAGAAGCACAGGATGACCCGCTGGCAGTGCGGCAGTGTTTGCGCATTAATGGCGAGAGTGTGTGCGAGATATTGACCCTGCTGGCGCCGCGCTTTGCCAAGCAGCGCAGCGGCTGGATGGCGGCGATCAGCAGTGTGGCCGGAGACCGTGGCCGCGCGGCGATGTATGTGTATGGTGCCGCCAAAGCCGTGGTAAGCCACTTTATGAGCGGCTTGCGCCAGCGCCTGGAAGGTACCGGCGTGCGGGTGATCGACATAAGGCCAGGGCCGGTGGACACACCGATGACCGAAGGGCTGAAAATGCCGCTGGTGGCCGCGGCGGAGCCGGTGGCCCGGCGCATTGTGCGTGCCTGCGCCAAAAGCAATGGCGTGGTGTATGTGCCGTGGTTCTGGCGGTTTATCATGTTGATCTTAACCCACGTGCCCGAGCCCATTTGGGTGAAGATGAAGATATAAGGCTATAGCGCAAGCTTTTGCTTTTGTGGCATACAGGGGCACGTGCCCGTAGCTCAGCTGGATAGAGCAGCAGCCTTCTAAGCTGCCGGTCGGACGTTCGACTCGTCTCGGGCACGCCAGTTTGCGGATGGTTGGCTTTATGGGTGCCTTAGGGCTAGGCATGGGGGTTGCTGTGGGAGTGCAGGTTGCATACTGTACGCACATCAAGGGAGAGAAAATTGATGAGCCGCTTGTTGTTGACCGCCGCCGTGTTGGCGATTTTAGTTTATGCGATGGTGTTGGGAGTGCGTTGGCTGACCCCGCGCATTGAGCAGGACATTGCCGACCGTGTGACCACCAGCCTGGCAGAGCAAGGCCTGCTGTGGGCCGATGTGGCCGTGCAGGGACGTGAAGTGACGTTGAGCGGCACCGCCCCCAATGAGGCCGGCAAAGAGCGCGCGCTGGCAGTGGCCAGCAAGGTGTTTGGCGTGGCCAAAGTGGATGACAAGCTTGAAGTGGCAGACGCCAAGGCGTTGGCCGGAAAAGGTGCGGCGAGCTACGGCCTGACCATTACCAAGGACGGCGACAAGGTGAGCGTGGTGGGGGCCGTTCCGACCCAGGCGGACAAGGATGTTCTGGTGCGCTTGGCTAACCGCCACTACGGCGAGGAAAACGTGGACGCAAGCAAGTTGGAGGTTGCCGAGGGCGCCCCGGCCGGTTGGCGCACGGCGGCGGGGACTGTGCTGTACAATATCTTTAACATGGAAAATGCCACGGTGACGTTCTCTGGCACCGAGGTGATGATTAGCGGCACGGTGGTGGACCAGCAATTTAGCGACCAGGTGGAAAATGCGGTGACCGCGACGCTGCCGCAAAGCTACAAGGTGGCTTACGCGGTGGATGTGGTGACGCCGACCACCGTGAGCTCTGAGGCCACCGTGGAGCCCGCTGCCGGCCCGGAAGGTTGCGCCATGGACGAGGTGAAAGGCGAGAAGGTTTACTTTGGGTTTGATGAAGCCAAGTTGACCGCCGAGGACAAGCCTGTGCTGGACAAGGTGGCCGCCAAGATGGATGCCTGCGCGGACTCTAAGATGGTGTTGGCGGGCTTTACCGACAAGACCGGCAGTGCGCTTTACAACAAGTGGCTGAGCCAGCAGCGTGCCGAAGCCGCGATGCGTGGCCTTATGCGCCATGGTGTGGCCAAAGAGCGCTTGAAGCCCGTGGGTTACGGCGAAGCGCACCCGTTGGCCAGCAATGCCACGCGTGATGGCCGCGCCAAGAATCGCCGGGTGGAATTTTATCCTGGCGAGGCGTTGCCCTATGAAGTGACCTCGCCCACCGAAGTGAGCGTGAAGAAGGTGGTTGCCCCGGTGCAAACCGCTGCGGCGGCTGCGCCGGCCAAGCCTGAAATTGCCAAGCCGTGGTGGGCCAAGCCCAAGGCCCAAGGTGCTGGCAAAGACAGCTGGCTGGGCGACAGCAATTAAACACTAACGCGCTGATTTGGAAGGGGCCTTGCGGCCCCTTTTGAATTTTGTGCAGAATTGTATTGCGTGGGTTTGATTGTTGTGCAAATATTACTTTATGGATATAAAACGTGGCGGCAAAAGAATGGGAGCTGGGCGACCGAAAGGCACCGGCAAATTTGGTGAACCGACGGTGCCGGTGCGGGTGCCGGTGAGTTTGGTGAACGATGTGCACCAGCTGGTGGACCTGAAAGGCCGTGGATTGCCGCTGTTTAGTGGGCGGGTGCAGGCCGGCATGCCCACCGCCGCGGACGATCATGTGGAAGAGCGGATTGATTTGCACGACTATGTGGTGCGGCATCCGAGTGAGACATTTTTTGTGCGAGTTCAAGGGGATAGCATGATCAATGCGGGCATCCATGAAGGGGACATTTTAGTGGTGGACCGCAGCATTGAGGCGCGGGAGGGGAACATTGTGATTGCGGTGCTGGACAGCGAGCTAACGGTTAAGAGGTTGAGACGCAAGGGAGATGTGGTGCACCTGGTGCCGGAAAATGACCGTTACCCGGTGATTGTGGTGGGGCCGGAGCAGGAGTTCCGCATTTGGGGTGTGGTGACCACCGTGGTGCATAGCGTTTAATTACTAACAAAAACAACGAGAAAGATAGGATTATGGGACAGGTTATGGTTGCGGCGTGGGCGGGTGTGCTGGTGGGCTGGGTGGGCTTTGGGCTGTTGATGTCTGGCGCGGTGCTGGGAAGCTAGGGCTTTGTTTTAAATACGGAAAGGGTGGGGTGATGGGCGTGTTTGGGGCGTTGCTGCTTTATGGGGTGTGCCCGTTGGCGGGGTGGTGTGAAAACCGGCGGCAAAAAGCGGCGAAAAGCGGCAAAACGCTGCGGCGAGAGGTGGTTTTGGCGGCAATGGGGGGGTGAAAAACGGCAAAAGGCTGCGGAACGCTGCGGCCCTGTGAAGGGGGCGAGGCGGAAAACGGTTGGGGGGTGGATAAAAGAAAAAGAGAGGGGATGGATATGGAAAAAAATGCCGGCGTGAGCGAGGGGCGAGTGAGGGCCGGCGACGGAGAGGGAGAGAAGGGCCCCCCGCTTGGCGGGCGGGCTTTGGCTTTTTGGGGAGAGGTGCGGGAGTGTGGTGGAGAGGAGGTGCGCGGCCTGGTGGGAGGTGGAGAGGCTTTGCCCGGAAACCTTACACGGGTGTGTGCGCTGGTGGCGGAGATTGAGGCGTTGCCGGGGCCGTGGGTGCCCCAGGACCATGAGTTTTGCGGCCCGCGCGAGGGGGTGATGGCGTTGGCGCGGGCCTTGAGGGCCACCGGGTGGAAGGTGATGGTGGTGGTGCCCGAGCGGGAGATGCTGGTGCTGGGCGGGCGCGACCCGTGGCTGTGGGTATGGGGAGAAAGTTTGTGGAGCGGGCTGGCAAGTTTGGCGCAGGAGCATGGGTGTGAATTGACCGGGCGCGGGACGTTGTGCCCGGAGGATGAGGAGATGGAAGAGTTGCAGCGGGTGCTGGAACCCCTGGCGCGGGCGCGGGGGTGGTGGCGGGAGGAAGACAAGGTTGCAGAGTTATAGGATTAAAGATGAGGTGGAGGGAGCCGATGGGGGGCAAACTGGTTTGGACGCGGAGGCGGGTTGATTTTAGAATAAGGCTGTAAGAGGAGGATTTTGGCGATGTGGCGTGAGGATGAAGTGCTGGCCGGCGTGGCACATGAGGTGGAGGCGTTGCACCGGGCCAGCGCAAACCCGTGCCTGCGGGAGTGGTTTTATGAGGGGCATGTGGAAGTGGTGGCGGATTATGCGGCGAAGATCGCGGCGCGGGAGGGAGTGGGTATGCGCGTGCCGGTGCTGGCCGGGTTGCTGCATGACATTGCGCGCACCGTGATGGTGGAGGATGAGCCGCAGTTGACCGAAGACAGTGAGCGCATGGCGCGGGAGGTGATGGCGCGCCACGGGGTGAGCGGCGGAGATGCCGACCATGTGTGCGCGATTATGGCGGTGCACAGTTGCCGCGGCGAGAAGGGCCCGACGACGGCGGAGGGACGGGTGATGGTGACCGCGGATGCGATGGCGCATTTGATGACGGATTTCTACTTTATCTTGCCGTTCAAGGGATGGTTGTTCGGCGGGTTGAGTTTTGAGGCCTACAAGCAGTGGGTGTTGGAGAAGACCGCGCGGGACTTCGGCAAGAAGCTGAAGTTTGAGGTGGAGCGGAAAGAGGCGGCGCCGCGGGTGGAAGCTTTGCGGGTGTTATTTGGGGCGGCGGGCGTTTAAAGCAGGGGGAGGAGGGTTTGCAGGAGGGGCGGGAGGGCTTCTTCCGGGTTTTGGGTGGCCCAGTTCTGGAAGGCGTGGGGAAGGTTGGGGAAGCGCAGGTGGGTGCGGCTGCGCGCCTGGGCGGCGTTGGCCCACCAGGCGCGGATGACGGCGGGCGGAATGATGGCATCCTGCCCGCAGGTGACCAGCACCAGGTTGTCGGTAAAGGCGCGGATGAGAGGCCAGCAGGGAGAGGTGTTCCAGGAACCGGGGTGGCGGATGGTGGTGGTGAAGGCCGGGCCGAAGGGGATGTTTTCTGCTTCTGCCGCGTAGGCCGCGGGGACCATGAGGATGAGCGTTTTGACGGGGGCATGCGCAGTGAGCGCGGTGGCGACGTGGGCGCCCATGGAGCTGCCCATGACGGTGAGGGGGCCGGGCGCCAGGTGGGCGAGCATGGCGCGGGCTTCCTCCAGTTTGCGGGCGAGGGAGGATTCTTCAAGCTTGCCGGTGCTGTCGCCGTAGCCGGAGTGGTCGAAGCTGAGGGTGGCATGGCCGTGCTCGGCCAGTGAGGTGGCCAGGTATTGCAGGCGCGCGCGGTTGCCGCCGCCGGCGCCGTGGATGAGCAGGATGGAGGGCTTGGTGGTGGGGACGGCATCGGGGGTGGTGAGGGTGGTGGCCAAGGTTTGGCCTTGGACGGGGAATGTGCGATGCTGGATGGGCATGGGTGAGATTAACATGAGGGTGTGTTGATGGTGAAGGCGAAGACGTATGTTTGGGTTACGTGCGGAGCGGCTCTAATACTTATAACTGCGGGTTATTTGTACGGTACCGCATTTTGTGATTGGGCGGTTTTTCACCCCAGTTCTGCCCAGGCCATATCTGCAATTGTCGTGGCTATCTTCACGGTGGCCTTAACTCTTACCAGTGTCCTTCAATGGTGGGCTGCAAGACGGAGCTCAGATGTTCTTCTCGCGCTTGAGCGGCCGTTAATTGCCTTGAGGATGTTCGAGCTTGAGGGGCGTAACTCTGAACTTGGTGGAGATACTGCGAATTGGTTCATCACTTTAAGATTTAAAAATGTTGGGAAGAGTGCGGCATTTTTTGAGGACTTTTCGGTCAACATCGTTGAGAAAAATAGCCTGGGAAAGAAGCCTGTTTATACCGGCGAGTTTAGTAAATTGGGCCTTCCATTCGTGATTGAGGCGGGGCAGGAATTTACCCCCACCCCGGAGAAGTTTGGTCCCGGCGGAAGAAAGGGAACTTTTGTTGTGGTTGGCCGGATTACTTATAAAGACGTAGCTGGAGTTTCCCATAAAACAGGGTTTGCGGTGGAAGTTGCAAGTTACATGCCTGCTGGAGGACCGTACGGTGGCAGTGAATATAACTACCACACTTAGAGAGTACTAGGCCGGAGCGAAGAGGCGGGAGGCGGCGAGGGTGAGGCCGTGGCCGACGCTGGTGAGTTGGTCTCCCTGAATAAGCGGTGTGGCGGGCAGTTGCTGGCGCACGGTGGTTTGCACCAGCGGCATGGCGGAGGGGCCGCCGGTGAGGAACACCGCCGAGAGTTGCGCGGCGGTGAGGTTGGCGCGGGCGAGGGTTTCGGCAATGGCGGCGGCGAGGTTGCTGCGCCAGCCTTCGATGGCGCTTTCCAGTTGGGTTTGCGTGAGTGGGAGCGCGAGGTTTTGTTCCAGCCAGGTGAGAGCGAGGGTGGTTTGCGCGTTTTCGCTGAGGGCGATTTTGCTGTCTTCCACTGTGAACATCAGGCGGTGCCCGTGGTGGTGAGAGAGCAGGCGGATGAGGCGCGCGAGTTTGGCGGGCTCGGCGGCTTCGCGCTCTACCGTGCGGACTTCGGCCAGTTGCTCTTTCTCGTAAAGCCGGTGGATGCGGTGCCAGGTGGTGAGCATGTGGTAGTAGGCGGCGGGGACGGTGAGGCCTTTTTCTCCCGCCGCGCCGGTGAGCGCGCTGCCCAGCCCGAACAGCGGCATGACGTGGGCCATGGCGAAGAGTTTGTCGATATCGGTGCCGCCCAGGCGCAGGCCGTGGGTGGCGAGGATATCGGCAGCGCGGTTGGCGCTGCCGGCGTGGGAAGGGCCGAGGCGGATGGCGGTGAGATCGGTGGTGCCGCCGCCGATATCCACCACCAGCACGCATTGGTTTTGGGTGAGTGTGGACTCGTAATGGTAGGCGGCGGCGAGGGGTTCTGGCACAAGTGCGAGGTGGTGGATGCCGAGGCTTTGCACCACGCTGCGCAGTTGGGTTTCCGCCAGGGCATCGGCCGCAAGATCTTGGGTGTGGAAGTGCACCGGGCGGCCCAGCGCCAAGTGCGTGGGGGCCTGGCCGAGATGCTGTGTGGCGGCGGCAAGCAGCCATTGCAGGTAGGTGGCGATGATGGTGGAAAAGTTAAGGCGCTGGTTGCGCCCCTGGGTGGTCTCGGCAAACAAACTGCTGCCGAGCACGCCTTTGAGCCCGCGCATGAAGCGGCCGGGATCTTCTGCCAGGTAAGCCTGCACGGCGGCGTGGCCGAAGTGTGTGGGGGCGTTTTTTTCGAACGGAAAAAAAACAGCAGTGGGCGCGGTGCTGTGGCCGGGGTTGGGTTGCAGCAGCAGGGGTGCGCCGTGTTGCAGGATGCCGACGGTGGAGTTGGAGGTTCCGAAATCGATCGCGGCGAAGGGCATGGGCGGTTTGTAGGGGAAGGGGGGAGGGGCGTCAACCGCAAGGTGGCTTGCGCGCAGGACGGGGGAGGGGGATAATTGGGCATGGCGCGGCGCGAGATATTGAGGGCTCACCCCTGGCCGGTGCGGTTGGCGCACTGGGCCACGGTGCTGGCGGTGGGGATTATGCTGGCCAGCGGTTGGCGCATTTATGATGCCGCGCCGTTTTATGCGTGGTGGCATTTCCCGCCGCAATTCACTTTAGGCGGTTGGTTGGCAGGGGCGTTGATGTGGCACTTTGCCGCCATGTGGTTGCTGGTGGGCAGTGGGCTGGTTTATGTGGGCTACAACATTTTAAGTGGGCGGTTTGTGCGGCAGTTCTGGCCGTTAAGCGTGGGCGGGTTGTTGCGCGATGTGGGCGATGTGTTGCGGCTGCGGCTGGGGCATGCGGACTTGAACAGGTACAATACCATCCAGAAGTTGATGTACCTGGGTGTGGTGGCGGCGCTGGTGGTGATTGTGGCCAGCGGGTTGGTGGTGTGGAAACCGGTGCAGTTCCCTTTTTTGCGGATGGTGATGGGGGATTACGGCGGGGCGCGGCAAGTGCACTTTTGGGCGATGGCGGCGATTGTGGCCTTTGTGCTGGTGCATGTGGTGATGGTGGTTTTGGTGCCGAACAGTTTGCGCACCATGACCAATGTGGGGGTGAAGAAGTGAAGAAGCCGCCGCCGCTGAAGATTGACGGTGCCAGCGAGCGCGAGATTGCCCGCGAGGTGGTGACCGTGCTGCCGGAGTTGACGCGCCGCGATTTTTTGAAAGGCCTGGTGACGCTGGGGGGATTGAGCCTGGCCACCGGTGTGGTGCTGAGCAATGGCGCGGCGGTGGAGAAAATGCTGCGCGCCATTTCGCGCTGGAATGACGGCGCGCAAGGTGCGTTGTTTGACCCCAAGAAGCTGGCCCAGACCTACCCCGAGAGCATGATGACGCGGCCGTTCCCCTTCAACGCGTTTTACGGCATTGAGGATGTGCCCGTGGTGGACGGCAAGGACTGGAAGCTGGAGCTGGGTGGCCTGGTGAAAGACCGCAAGGCGTGGGACCTGCCGAGCCTGCGCGCGTTGCCGCAGGAGGAGCAGGTGACGCGGCTGGTGTGCGTGGAAGGGTGGAGCGCGATCGGCAAATGGGGCGGGATTCCGCTGGGTGATTTTTTACGCCGGATCGGAGCAGACACCACCGCCAAATATGTGGGCTTTGGTTGCTTTGACGGGTATCGCAGCAGCATTGACATGGCCAGTGCGTTGCACCCGCAGACCATTTTGGCGTTGACCTATGATGGTAAGCCGTTGCCGCCGCGTGAGGGCTTTCCGTTAAGGTTGAGGATACCGACCAAGTTGGGGTTTAAGAATCCGAAGCATATTGCGAGCCTTTATGTGACGAATTCGTACCCTGGGGGTTATTGGGAGGATCAGGGGTATAATTGGTTTAGCGGATTATAGAAGCTGTCTTTAAGATTCTAAGAGTCTAACTGGATCCGGGTGCTTTTTGCGTTTTCCTAGTCCTGCGGTGCTCACGTACTGAAGTACGCTGCGCTCCTCGGCCTTCGGAGAAACGCAAAAATCCCTCCGGCCCAGCGACCAGGGGGAGAACCTCTGGTTCTCCCCCTGGACCCCCTCTCCGGGAAGGCGCGTTGCTTGCCTTCTCCAGGGGGGAACGGTGTTCCCCCCTGACCCCCTTCCGGAAACCAAGAGGCTAGCCCTTCGGGCTCGCTTGGTTTCTGGCCTGCGGCAGCATGGAATTTTTATTCGACAGTTACTGATTTGGCGAGGTTGCGGGGTTGGTCGACGTCGGTGCCTTTGGCGGTTGCTGTGTGGTAGGCGAGGAGTTGCAGGGGCACGGTGAAGACCATGGGGGCCAGGATGGGCGGCACGGTGGGGACTTTGATGAGGGTGAGTTTGCTGCGCGTGGCGTCGTCGAGTTGTTTGGCGCCCTCGTCATCTGTGACCAGGATGACCTGGCCGTGGCGGGCTTCCACTTCCTTCAGGTTGCTGACGGTTTTCTCGAACAGGCCATCGGTGCCCGAGGCGAGATTGATGACCGGTAGGGTTTTATCCACCAGCGCGATGGGGCCGTGCTTCATTTCTCCTGACGCGTAGGCCGCGGCGTGGATGTACGAGATCTCCTTGATTTTAAGCGCGCCCTCGAAGGCGATGGGGGTGAGCGTGCCGCGCCCGAGGTAGAGCATACTGCGGGCGGCGGTGAGGCGCTCGGCGAGCTCTTCAAACTGGGCGGGCGGCTGGTTGAGCTGGTTGGTGAGGTAGGTGGGCAGCGTGCGCAGTGCGGTGATTTGCGTGGCGACCTCTGCCACCGGCAGGCCGCGCGCGGCACCGACCTGGAGGGCGAACAGCGCCAGGTTGAGGCACATGGCGGTGAAGGCTTTGGTGCTGGCGACTGCAATTTCTCGGCCCGCCATCAGGTCGACCACCACATCGGCCGCGCGGGCCATGCTGGAGTTGGGGGCGTTGGTGAAGACGATGATCTTTTGCCCGGCGGCTTTGGCGATTTC
This sequence comes from Pseudomonadota bacterium, assembly GCA_016125035.1. GTDB lineage: Bacteria > Pseudomonadota > Alphaproteobacteria > UBA2136 > UBA6156 > RFNJ01. The sequence continues at coordinate 32,886 of WGMN01000013.1, read as the reverse complement.
CAGTGCGGCGAGAGTATCGGCCGTCTCACCCGATTGGCTGACGCCGATGAAGATGCCGCCGGGCGGGAAGGGCGGGTTGCGGTAGCGGAACTCGCTGGCCACATCCACGTTGACCGGCACGCGGGCGAACTGCTCGAGGAAGTATTTGCCGAGCATGCCGGCGTAGGAGGCGGTGCCGCAGGCGATGATGTTGATGAAAGGGATCTCGGCCAGGTTCAGCCCTTCCAGCGGCAGGGTGGGCTGCATGGTTTTGGCGCTGGTGTAGGCTTGCAGGATGCGTGTGACCACCGCCGGCTGCTCGTGGATCTCTTTGAGCATGAAATGTTTGTAGCCGGCTTTGCCGGCCATGTCTTCAGACAGATCGAGCGTTTTGGTGGGGCGGGTGACGGGGTTGCCTTTAGCGTCTTGGATGGTGATGGAGGTGGGGGTGAGGGTGGCGATATCGTCATCTTCCAGGAAGATGAACTTGCTGGTGACACCGGCCAGCGCGAAGGGATCGGACGCGAAATAATTGGCGCCTGTGCCGACACCAATGCACAGCGGGGCGCCGCGCCGCGTGCCGACGAGCTGGGTGGTATCGCCCTCCTTTAGGGTAACGAAGGCGAAGTTGCCGCGGAACTTTTGCGTGGCCGCGCGCACCGCCGGAATGAAATGGCCGCCGCCGTATTCCAGTGCGTTGGCGATGGCGAAGGGGATGGTCTCGGTATCGGTCTCGGTGCGGAAGACGGCGCCGTGGGGGGAGAGTTCCGCGCGCAGTTCCTGGTAGTTCTCGATAATGCCGTTGTGCACTACGGCGAGGTTGACGCCGCCCAAGCGACCGGTGTGCGGGTGGGCGTTTTCTTCAGTAGGGGAGCCATGCGTGGCCCAGCGCGTGTGGCCGATGCCGATGGAGGCGGCCGACGGTGGCGTGGCTTTGACCTTATCCAGCAGCGATTGGAGTTTGCCCACCGCCTTGTGCACCTCCAGCGTGCCGAGGTTGTTGAGCACGGCCAGGCCGGAGCTATCGTAGCCGCGGTACTCTAGACGCCCGAGGCCGGTGAGGATGATCTCTGCCGCTTTGGGGTTGCCGATGACGCCGACGATGCCGCACATTTTGCGCTTCTCCTGTTGGGGCTCATTTTACCTGGGTGGGCGCAAAATGAGTGTTGAGTGTCGAGTGTTGAGTTTTGGGTAGGCTTTTTTCTGATTGTTTTTTAGAGGTCGTAGGTGATGGCCTTGCCTGCCTTGAGGGAGATGCGTTGTTTGGATTTATATTCCAGCTCTTGTTTGACGGTGACCAGTTGATCTGGGGCCACGTAGCCGGAGATGACCGCGCCCGAGCCCACCCAGGTGTGCTGGCCGATGACCGTGCCGGGGCTGGTGATGGCGTTGGCGCCGATGCGCGAATCATCGCCCATGAAGCAGCCCAGGAAATCACGTTTGGAATCCACCGGCTTTTTGCCGTTGAAGCTGACGCCGATGCTGCTCTGGTTGAATTTGCGGTTGGCGAGGATCACGCCCGAGCCCACGCGTGCGTTGTGGCCGAGCACGCTATCGCCCGAGAAGGTGCCATCCTGGATTTTGCAGCCTTTGACCGCCAGTGTGTTCTTCACATCTGCGCTGTGGCCGATGACGCAGCCTTTGCCCAGATAGGTGCCGTGGCGGATGTTGGCGTGGGGGCGGATGGTGACATCCTCGGCGATATAAACCGGACCTTCCACCACCGCGCCGCTGTGCACGGTGCTGCCTTTGCCGACATACACATCGCCGTGCAGGACGGCGCCTTTTTCCACCGTGCCGTGGATGGTTTGGCCCTTGAGCTTCTTCTTGAGGAAAGCGGGCAGGGCATTGAGCATCTCCAGCGGGGTTTTGCTGCTGCGGATGAGTTTGGCGAGGTCATCCGGCAGGCCTTCGGCGCTGATGAAAGTGTTGCCTTCACTTTGAGGCGCGGTGAGGCGTTGCTCGGCGGCGGCGAGTTCTTCAGGTGAGTTGATGCCGAGGAGTTCCAGCCCGCCCTCGATAGTGAGCGCGTTGACCTTGCGGCCTGCCTGCGCCGCCACCGACATGATGCGGGTGAGGTAGTATTCCGCCTTGGCATTGTTGTTATCTATTTTGGCGAGCAGCGGCCAGATGGCAGGCGAGGTGAAGCTGTAGAGGCAGGTGCTGACCTCGGTGATTTTGCGCTGGGCGTGGGTGGCGTCTTTCTCTTCCATCGTTTGCACGTAGGCGCCTTTTTTATCGCGCAGGATGCGCCCGAAGCCGGTGGGGTTGGAGACGGTGGTGGTGAGCTCGGTAACCGTGTGGCCGCCCTGGCGGTGGTTGCTGATGAGGGTTTGCAGGGCTTCTGGCGTGACCAGGGGAGCATCGCCATACACCACCAGCACGGTGCCGGCGAAGGTGCCCAGCAGCTTTTTGGCCTGCAGCACGGCGTGGGCGGTGCCCAGTTGTTCGACCTGGCGGGCGAAGCGCACGTTCTTGAAGGATTTGGAGATGTAGGCCTCCACATCGTCCGCCCCGTAGCCGGTGATGACCACCACGCGCGCGGGGCTGAGCTTTTGCACGGTGGCGAGTACCTGCGCGACCATCGGTTTGCCATTGAGCGGGTGGAGGACCTTGGGGAGGTCGGACTTCATGCGGGTGCCTTTGCCGGCGGCGAGGATGATAACGGCGAGAGGGGTGGATTTCATGGAGATTAAGATATCAGAAATCAGAAACCGGAAACCAGATGGCGGGTGGTTTTTATGCCGGGGGATTAGACAGGCCTAAAGCCAATGGGCCAGCAGGTTATAGGGGAAGGACAGCGGCATGTGCGTGGCCAGGAAGACGCGGAAGTACCAGATGCAAACCACCTGCACCGCAATGGTGCCCCACATGGCGGCGATGAAGCTGCGTTTGCTGGTTTTGTGCGAAAACAGCCAGCGCCCGACGAACAAGGCAGGTGTGCCGCCGGCAAAGGTGAGGGCGAGCAGGGTGAATTCCGGCGTGCGGGTGGCGTAGGGCGAGTTTTTGGTGGCGGCGAATTTATCCTTGCCCAGGACTGCGAGGAGCATGAGGTTGACTGAGATGAGCCACACCGGCAGAGGCATGAGCCCCAGCCCCTGCGACCAGGTGGCGGTGACGAAGGCCGGAATGCCAAAGCACGCCATGAGGGACAGGATGCGCGGCGACATGGGGTTGTGGCGGGAGCGTTTGGGGGCCATGCGGCTAACTTACAGGCGAGGAGGGCGCCGCCACAAGCCCTTTTTGTGGTGGCAGGGGGGTGACAGGGGGTGAGGGGAAGTGGGGCGTTGGAGGCGGCAGGCGTGCCGTTTGGGCGCGCTTTTGGGTAGGATGCCCGCATGACCAAGGGCCTTATAACCCAGACCGCCTTGATGGCATGTGTTGCCGCAGCCGCCGTGGCGGCGGTGCCTGCCGCCGTGAAGGCGCCGCAGGCCCAGCGTGGCAGCGGGGTGGTGGTGAGCGACGGCAAGGGGGACCAGGTTTACGGCACCGTGGCCGTGGCGCCCACCGAGGACGAAGCCAAGGCAGCCTTCCGGACCGCGCGCGAGCAGTATATGGCGGTGGCGGCAGGCGGCAGTGCCAACCCCCAAGGGGCTGCCGAAGACAACGACAGCGGCACCTTGACCGTGCCGGTGGCGGGTGGGGGGGAGCTTTCCAACAAGCATGTGCGCCTGGAAGATGTGCGCTTGGTGATGGACCTGGAAGACATCAGCCTGAAGGATGTGTTGCGCCAGGTGGTGAGCCAGGCCGCCGCCTACACCGGCCCGTGGACGGTGAAGTGGCGTTTGCAGCCCGAGAACCGCGACATTGTGGATGAGCGTGTGAACCTGACCGCCCAGGCCCCGTTCGGTGAGTTTTGCAACCTGCTGACCGAGCGGGTGAAGAACATGACCGGCACGCAGTTGTTTGTGACCGCGTTTGATAGTTCCCGCGTGATTTTGGTAACGGACAGTTATTATTGAGATGAGCATGCAGCGCGCCCCCCATGTGTTGAAGTACGCCGGACGGCTGGCGGTGCTGGTGGCGGTGCTGCTGACCGCCTGCGCCACTTACGAGGATGAAGTGCGCCCGCCCAGCGACAAGGAGCTGGAAGACGCGCGCAACATTATTGAGCCGAAGAACGCGTTGCGTGAGGGCATTTTCCACATGCAGCGGGTGGCCAGCGGGTCTTCTGTGCGGGTGAAGGATATGATCCGCCTGAAGAAGCCCGACCTGCCGCCCTTTGACGTGGCCTACATCGGCCGTAACCTGGAAGGCGTGGTGCTGGAGCTGGCCAACGCCGCAGGCGAGAGCGTGGTGATACCCAGCGACTTGCGCAACCACACCGTGACGCTGGTGCACAGCGGTGCCAACTTTGAGGAAATGCTGGACCTGGTATTGGCCAAGGCCGGTTACCACTACAACTATGTGAACGGCGTTTGGTACATTACGCGCTACCCGGTGCGTAACTATGTGCTGGAAATCTCGCAGAGTGACCGCAAGGGGAGCCTGGTTTCCAAGGCTGAGTTGAACCCCGAGCTGGCTGACGGCACCAGCACCGCGGCAGGTGGCAGCGAGCTTGATACCTCTTACGATGACAGCGTGTGGGGACAGGTGAAGGACACCCTGGCCGAGCTGGTGCAGATTGGCGCCACCGACACCGCCAGTGTGGCGGCGCAGGCCACGGGGGTGGATTCCAGCGGGCAATTGGTGGCCGGGACCGCCGGTGCCACCGTGACCAACCAGACCGGATTGCTGCCGCCGCCCGCCACCACTGCCGCCGCGGCCGACCCCTCGGTGTTTTCTCCGCCCGCCGGCGCCACCGTGGTGGCCACCACCACCACTAGCGTGACCGTGCCCGCCAGCACCGACCACACCGTGCCGGCCGACCCGGGCCAGCCGTGGTTTAAGATCACCGAGAGTGCAGGGTTGATTACCGTGCGTGCCAGCCCGGAAGCGCACCGCCAGATTGAGGAATATCTTGAACAGGTGCAGGCCGCCGCACACCGCCAGGTGGTGGTGGAGGCGCGGATTGTGGCGCTGCTGCGCGACAAGACCACCCAGCATGGCACCGACTTGCAGCTGAACGGCCGCGACGTGACAGGCAGCGCCTTGAACCGCCTGGGCTTTTTTGCCGACCAGCGCACGGTGATGGATGCCTCTAATGCCACGGTGCAGGGCGGCTTCTTTACCCTTGCCAGCAAGGCCGGGGATATGGGGTTGGTGTTGCAGAGCCTTTCCACCCTGGGTGATGTTTACACCATTTCCACCCCCAACCTGCTGGCGCGCAACAACCAGATTAGCCGTGTGGCGGTGACCCGCCAGCTGGGTTACGCCGAGACCGAAGTGAACCAGAACACCACCAGCACCGGTGATATTGTGATCGGCTCCCGCCAGGACAAGGCGCGCTTTAAGAACAGCGGCACGGTGATGAGCGTGATGCCGTTTATCGGCAAGAACAACGTGCAGCTGCGCTTCCGCCTGAGTTTGGCCACCAAGAGCGGCGAGACGCAGATCAAGACATCTATCGGCAACAGCGACCCGGTGATCAACACCGTGCCGGAGCTTTCCAACAACCTTATCGACCAGGATATGGTGCTGGAATATGGCCGGATTTACGCCATTGGCGGGCTGGTGGAAGACAACACCACCGTAACGCAGGAATATGAGCCGAACCTGCGCCAGATACCGGGGGTGGGTGAGTTGTTCCAGCGCGCGAATAATCGTGGCCAAGATACTGAATTTCTTGTTCTTTTGAAGGTGAGCCGGGCCTGATTGAGGATGGCAGGGTCTCAGGATCTCAGGGTCTCAGGCGGGGGGATATTGACGGTTTACGCGAAGGAAGATTCAGCGGAGGCGCTGTGTGACTTTGCAGGCCGCAGGTTTGCGTGTGTGGTGGGGCGCGGCGGGGTGATTACGGCAGGTGAGAAGCGTGAGGGGGATGGCTGCACGCCGCTGGGGCGGTGGGCGGTTTTGCAGCGGTTTTATCGGCCCGACCGGGTGGCAAGGCCGGGCGAGGGCTGGGAGGCGTTGGCGCCGGAGATGGGCTGGTGCGATGCGGTGGGAGATGTGAACTACAACCGGCCGGTGAAAAGCGGTTATGCGGCCAGCCACGAAGAGATGTGGCGCGAGGATGCCGCTTATGACTACGTGCTGGTGCTGGACCACAACCAGCACCCGGTGGTGGATGGGGCGGGCAGTGCCATATTCTTGCATGTGTGGCGGGAAGGGGCTGCCCACACCGCGGGCTGCGTGGCGCTGAAAGCCGAAGACTTGGCAGCGATTGCCGCCGCCGTGGATGCGGTGGAGGTGCGGCTGGTTTAGCCTGTGAAAGCGTATGAAGCGAGAAGGCCCGGAGACGGGCCTTCTTGGCTTTTTGGCTTTGATAGCGCTGCGCCGCCAGGACCTGGGGAGGTTCTGGCGGCGGCGGCGATGCGGGGGGCGGGGTTAGCCGGACCAGTGGATCTTGCCGGTGAGGGCAAGGAACGCGAAGGCCAGGCCGAGCAGGATCCAGATGAGCGTCATGCCTGCGCTGCGGGGCCTGGGTTGCGCTTCCACGGCACGGATGATGCTGAGGATGGTGGTCTCGGTGTCGTCCGGCACCTCGGCGCTTTGCCAGCGCGACTTCATGCCCGGTTGGTAGGTTTTGGCGGCAAGGTTGCTCTCCAACCCGGATAAGTTGGCGACCTCTGTGGGCAGGTCGTGGATGCTGCAAGGCCGCCAGTCGAGCTTCATCAGCTCGTCCCAGCCGGCTTGGAGGGCTGGGCCCTTGAGGAGATGCAGGGGTTGAAAGAAGGCCTTTATTTCTCCGAAAGCGTAGTACCTGGGGGTGGTGGAGACAAAACGAGTGTATGCCCCCGAGGCCAAAGAAGGGGTGAAGATGACTTGAAAACGGTCATCTGGATTGATCTGGCGGAAGAACGTGATGGTCATGGCGGGTGGCTCCGGTGAGCGGGATATTGAGATTTGAATACAGTATTTGGAGGGAGGGGTAAAGAAAAACCAGAGCTTGGGCTCTGCGAGGGGCGGGGGGCCCCGGATAGCGGTTGGGTGCCCCGCGTTTGAAGACAAACGCGACCCAACCGGCTTCCGGGGAGGTGATGGCCAGCCAACAAAAAGGCCCCCGGGAGGGGGCTTTTTTGTTGGGGCGTGGACCCCGGCCTGCGCCGGGGCGCTAGGTTGCCGGCCGAAAAAAGGGCCCCTTGCGGGGCCTTTTTTCGGGGCAACCTTAGCGGTTGTAGAATTCCACCACCAGGTTGGGGTTCATTTGCACCGGGTAGGGCACGTCGTCGAGGACCGGCAGGCGCACCAGGGTGCCTTTGAAGTCGGCCGGGGTGAAGGTGAGGTATTCCGGCACCTGGCGTTCCATCTTGGCGACGGCCTCGGCCACCTGGGGAATGGCGCGGGATTTCTCGCGCATTTCCACCACGTCGCCGGGGTTGCAGCGGTAGCTGGCGATGTTGACCACCGCGCCGTTGACCGTGATGTGCTTGTGGCTGATGAGCTGCTTGGCGGCAAACATGCTCGGCGCCAGGTTGAGGCGGTAGACCACGCTATCCAGGCGGGCTTCGAGCAGGCCGATGAGGTTCTCGGAGCTGTCGCCCTTGCGGCGGTTGGCCTCGACGTAAATCTTGTAGAACTGGCGCTCACCGATGTTGCCGTAGTAGGCGCGCAGCTTTTGCTTTTCGCGCAGCTGGATGCCGTAGTCGGTCATCTTTTTGCGGCGGCCGCCGTGCTGGCCGGGGTTGGTGGGGCGCTTGGCCACCGGGGCTTTGTCGGCACCCCAGAGGTTCTCACCGAAGACGCGGGTGAACTTGCCCTTGGGTGCGGTACGGCGCGAATGGCTGGGTTGGGTGTTTTTGGAGACTTTGGTCATTTGGTTTATCCCTTTGGTTTTGCATGGCTTTGCAACGAAGCGGCTGCGGGTGGGCTCCGGGCCTCGGACCCTGAACAGGCAGGGCAGGTGGAGGTTGCAGGCCGGGTTTTAGGCGGATTTGCGGGGGGTGTCAAGGGAAAGAGGGGCCGGGGGCCAGGGGCCAGGTAGCCAGGGACCAGGGGCCAGGTAGCCAGGGACCAGGGGCCAGGGGCCAGGTAGCCAGGGGCCGGGGCAGGGAGGGGAAAATGCAAAAGCCCCGCCGGTGTGGCGGGACTTTTGGCCTGGGCCGGGGCCTAGGCTGCCTTGCTGGCTGTTTCCAGGTCGAGAGTGTGGCGGATGGTCTCCATCACCTCGGCGTGGGTGTGAAGGAGCTCTCCGTTGGCTTCGGCGGCGCGGAAGGCCGCTACCGCTGCCGGATAGAGCGACTTCATCTGCCGGGTGAGGTTGCCAAGGCGGCCGGGCACTGCGCCCCGGGGTTTTCCCGGGATGTGCTCGTGACGCTCGGCCTCCCAGGCTTCCGCCGCCTCCTTTTTGTCAACCAGCTTGGTTTGCCAGGCGTTGTAGGCCTGGAAAAGGTTGCGGCCGAGGGGGCCTTCCTTGCCGAGCTCCCACAGGAGCTTGGCAAAGCGTTGGTGGTCAGATTGTGTTTGTTGCATCGGCAGGGCCTCCTTTGGGTGGCCGATGTTTCAAAAACGCGGTGAACTTACTTTGCGGTTATTATGGAGCGGGAGGGGGGTTGGTCAACCGCCAGATGTTGGGGTAGGGTGCCAAAAGACGGGGGGAGGTACGATATATGGGGGTGGTGGCAAAACAGGGCTTTGATTTTAAGGCGCCGTATGCGCCTGCGGGCGACCAGCCCGGCGCCATTGAGGACCTGGTGCGCTGGGTGGACGGCGGGCGGCGCGACAGCGTGCTGCTGGGCGTGACCGGCAGCGGCAAGACCTTTACCATGGCCAACATTATTGCGCGCACCGGACGCCCGGCGCTGGTGATGGCGCACAACAAGACCTTGGCGGCCCAGCTTTATGAGGAGTTCAAGGCGTTCTTCCCCAACAACGCGGTGGAGTATTTTGTAAGCTACTACGACTACTACCAGCCGGAGGCCTATGTGCCGCGCAGCGACACCTACATTGAAAAGGTGAGCAGCGTGAATGAGCAGATCGACCGCATGCGCCACAGCGCCACGCGGGCGCTTTTGGAGCGGCGAGACGTGATTGTAATTGCCAGTGTGAGCTGCATTTACGGCATTGGGGAGCGGGAATATTACGCCGACATGGTGGTGCCGGTGGCGGTGGGCGACACGCTGGACAGGGAGGCGTTGCTGCGCAAGTTCGCCGAATTGCAATATGTGCGCAACGAGGTGGTGTTGGAGCGTGGCGGCTTTAAGGCCAAGGGCGAGATGGTGGAGATATTCCCCAGCCACCTGGAAGACGAGGCCTGGCGCATAACCCTGTTTGGCGACGAGGTGGAGAGCATTTTGGCCTTTGACCCGCTGACCGGGGAGGTTTTAGGCAAGCCGGAGGAGATTACCGTTTATCCCAACAGCCACTATGTGACGCCGAAGCCGGCGGTGCACAGTGCCATCGGGCGGATTAAAGCGGAGTTGAAGGAGCGGCTGCAATATTTTGTAGATAAAGGAAAACTGCTGGAAGAACAGCGCCTGCGCGAGCGCACCACCTTTGATCTGGAGATGCTGGCCACCGCCGGGTTTTGCAACGGCATTGAGAACTACAGCCGCCACCTGACCGGCCGGGGCCCCGGCGAGCCGCCGCCGACGTTGTTTGACTACCTGCCCGACAACGCCCTGCTGTTTGTGGACGAGAGCCATGTGACGGTGCCGCAGATCGGCGGCATGAGCAGGGGCGACCGGGTGCGCAAGGATACGTTGGTGGAGTACGGCTTTAGGCTGCCCAGTGCGGTGGACAACCGGCCGCTGACCTTTGCCGAGTGGGACGCGCGGCGCCCGCAGACGATTTACGTAAGTGCCACGCCCGCCGCCGCCGAGATGGCGTTGGCGGCAAAGGGTGGCGATGAGAGGGCGGTGACAGAACAGGTGGTGCGGCCGACCTACCTGGTGGACCCGGAGGTGGTGATCAAGCCGGTGGCCGGGCAGGTGGACGACCTGTTTGCTGAGATTAAAACCGTGGTGGCCGAAGGCAACCGCGTGCTGGTGACCGTGCTGACCAAGAAGATGGCCGAGCAGCTGACCACCTACCTACATGAGCATGAGGTGCGCGTGCGCTACCTGCACAGCGATATCGATACGCTGGAGCGGGCAGAAATTGTGCGCGATTTGCGCCTGGGCACCTTTGACGTGCTGGTGGGGATTAACCTGCTGCGCGAGGGATTGGATATTCCTGAAGTGGGGCTGGTGGCAATTTTGGATGCCGACAAAGAAGGATTTTTGCGCAGCAGCACCAGTTTGATCCAGACCGTGGGGCGGGCGGCGCGCAACCTGAAGGGCCGGGCGGTGCTTTATGCCGATGTGGTGACGGACAGCATCCAGACCATGTTGAACGAATGCGGGCGGCGGCGCGAGAAGCAGCTGGCCTACAACGCCGCGCACGGCACCATTCCGCAAAGCACCGTGCGCAAGGTGAGCGAAGGCATTGTGGGGGCCAGCAAGGGCGACGATGTGCTGCTGGCCAGCCGCAAGGCCGCGCGTGATGCGCTGAAGCTGGGGGTGGTGGATTTGCCGAGGGAGATCGAAGCGGTGCGCAAGGGGATGTTCAAGGCCGCGGGCGAGCTGGATTTTGAGAAGGCGGCCGCGTTGCGTGACCGGCTGAAGGAGCTGGAAGCGCTTGATATTAAAATGGGTGGGGCGGTGGAAGAGCCGGCGGCTTGAGTGCGGGGGTTATCCACATTCGCGGGACTTTCCGATTATAAAAAAGTTGTCAAATACTGACCAGGGGGCGGAAGTGGTTGACTTTGTGGTTAACGCATTGAAAGGTATAGAATGTGGAAAATGCTGCAAAATGTGGCATACACGCCGGAGGTGTTGGATTTACGGGGAATGTAAAGGTTGTGTAAGGCGGATGGTCACAGAGTTATCCACAGGTTGGGGGATAAGTTAGAGCGGATAGCTTGTAGAGCTGTTAGCTGGTAGGAAGAGAGGCATGAAGGGCGTTGACGGCATTGAGGTTTTGCGCGGGCGGCTGGCGGGCTTGCCCACCGTGCCGGGCGTGTACCGCATGCTGGGCGACAAGGGCCAGGTGCTTTATGTGGGCAAGGCGCGCAACCTTAAGGCGCGGGTGACCCAGTACACCCAGACCGAGCGCATGGGCAGCCGCATCAGAAAAATGGTGTTTGAGACCCGCGACCTGGTGGTGGTGGAGGCGCGCAGCGAGGCCGAGGCGTTGCTGCTGGAAGCCAACCTGATTAAAAGCCTGAAGCCCAAGTACAATATTATCTTCCGGGATGATGCGAGCTATGTGCGGGTGCTGATCACCGACGAAGAGGTGCCGATGATACGCAGCCACCGGGGGGCGACCAAGGTGAAGGGCGAGTATTTTGGGCCTTATCCCAGTGCGCAGGCGGTTTATTCTACGCTGGATTTGATGGAGCGGGCGTTCCGCCTGAGGAGCTGTGCCGACAGTGTGTTTAAGAACAGGACGCGGCCGTGCTTGAAGTATGACATCAAGCGGTGCAGCGGGCCCTGCGTGGGGTTGGTGAGCAAAGAGGATTACGCGCGGCAGGTGCGTGATGCCAAGCGTTTTTTGCACGGCGAGCGCAAGGCCGTGCAGGCAGACCTGGAGGCGCAGATGGCGCGGCTGGCGGGGGAGTTCCGCTACGAAGAGGCGGCCGCCGTGCGCGATCGCATGAAGGCGATCGCGGCGGTGAGTGGAATTTCCACCGCGCTGACCCATGCGCTGGGAGATGCCGATGTGCTGGCGCTGGTGAGCGAGCATGGGCGGGCGGCGGTGCAGGCGTTTTACTATCGCAACGGGCAGCATGTGGGCAACCAGACGTACTTCCCAAATTTTCAGGGTGAAGAAGATGCCGCTGAGGCGCTGCGGGTGTTTGTGGCGCTGCATTACGGTACGCGTGTGCCGCCGCCGCAGGTGTATTGCAACGTGGCCCCTGCCGAGAGTGAGGTGCTGGCCGAGGCCTTGGGGGTGAGTGCCGGCCGCAAGGTGCGCCTTGAAGTGCCCACGCGCGGCGAGAAGCGCGACATTGTGCGCCAGGCCGAACAGAACGCGCGCGCGGCGTTGCATCGCAAGACCGCCGAGAGCGAAGGGTGGGCCAAACAGATGGCGGAGTTTGGCCGCGTGCTGGGGCTGGAGAGTGGTGTGGAGTTGGTGGAGTGTTATGACATTAGCAACATATCGGGGAAGTTCCCGGTGGCGAGTTGTGTGGTGGCGGGGCCGGAGGGAATGTTGAAGAACCGCTACCGCAAGTACGCGGTGAAGACCAAGGATACGCCGGATGATTACGCCATGTTGCGCGAGGTGCTGGAACGGCGCGTGGTGCGCGGGATAAAAGAACAGAGCTTCCCCACCGTGATGATGGTGGATGGTGGCAAGGGCCAGTTGAACGTGCTGGTGCAGGTGATGCGCGATGCCGGAGTGCTGGGCACCGCCGAGTGCCCGCTGCTGGTGGGCATTGCCAAAGGCGAGGAGCGTGACAAGGGGCTGGAGACGTTGTTTGTGGCGGATGGAAAAAGCGTGCGGCGCTTGCCGATCGATTACGGCAGCGCGCTGATCTTTATGTTGCAGCGGGTGCGTGATGAGGCGCACCGCTTTGCGATAACCTTCCACCGGCAAAAGCGTGGCAAGGCGCAGATCACCAGCCGGTTGGACGGGGTGCCGGGCATTGGCGCGCGCAAGAAGAAGGCCCTGCTGCTGCACTTTGGCAGCGTGGAAGGGGTGAGGAGCGCAGGGGTGCGCGAGTTGGCGCAGGTGGAGGGCATTGGGGCGGAGCTGGCGCAGGTGATTTTCGATTATTTCCAGAAGGGCTGAGCTGGGGTAGGATGGCGCAGGTTTAACAACAAAGTGGGGTGTGCGATGCGTGGATTCGGTTTGGTTATGGCGGGGTTGGTGGTGAGTTCTTCCGTATGGGCGGCGGGGATGCCTTTTACGCCGCCGGAGCTGGACTACACCAAGGCGGAGAAAGGTACCTACGTGGTGGAGCCCAACCACGCGATGGTGGTTTGGAAGATATGGCACATGGGATTTAGCCACTACACCGGCCGCTTTGACAAAGTGAGCGGCACGCTGAGCTTTGACCCGGCGCACCCGGAAGCCAGCAAGGTGAGCGTGGCGATTGACGCCGCCAGCGCCGACACCACCAGCGCCAAGTTGAACGAGGAGCTGGCCAGCGGGCAGTTTTTTGATGCGGCGAAGTACCCGACCATCTCTTTTGCCAGCACCAAGGTGGAGTTGGGGCCGAAAACGGCGGACGGCAAGGCTTCCGGCAAGGTGTACGGCAACCTGACCCTGCACGGCGTGACCAAGCCGGTGGTGCTGGACGTGGTGTTTAACGGCAGCGGGGCAAACCCGATGAGCAAGGCGGACATGCTGGGCTTTAGCGCCAGCACCACCATTAAGCGCAGCGATTACGGCGTGGATTACGGCGTGCCGCTGGTGGGAGATGAGGTGCAGCTGAACTTTGAGATTGAGATGACGCGCGCCGGGTAGGGGGCCGTGGGTGAATGGCGCGCCGGTGGGCGCGCTTTTTATTTTATCGGGGGCAGGCGCGAGATGATGGTGGCGGGGATGGTTTCCGGCATTTGGCCTTTGGTGAGCTTTTCACCCGGGGCGAGGGCGAGGTAGGCGCGGGTGGTGGCGGCGAGATCGGCTGCCGAGGTGGAGGGGGCGAAGGTGAAGGCCTGCTTGCTGTCGTTCCGCAGGGCCCAGGTGATGGGGAAATCGCACACTTCCAGGCAGGGCGAGAGCACCACGTTGACGGGGTGGCCCGCCAGCAGGGATTGCAGGTCTTCCGCCAGTTGGGCCGAGGCCGGGCTGGGGAGCTTTTTGCCCGAGGCATCGCGGCCCATGCCGCAGGTGCGGCAGATGAAGAGGGTGGTGGGGTGGGACATGGGGGGTGTGTAGCACAAAAAAGGGGAGGCGGGGAGATGCCGAAACCGGCCGGGGAGGTTCCCGGCCGGTTTGGCTTGTCGTGTGCAGGTTTAGGCGCCTGCGGTGATGACCTCTGCGCCCTGCTTGAGTTGGGCCATGCGGGTTACGAGGTCACCCGAGGGGCTCACTACCGGCAGGAAGTGCCGGAAGTGCATCGGGGCGATGTGCGGGCTGGCTTCCCACGCCAGCTGCATGGCGCGGGCGGCGTTGCCGTTGCCGACCGTGGCGATGGCCTGGCGCAGGCTCTTGGAGGCTTCCGTGAGCACGGAATCGCGCGCGACCAGCGGGTCATCCAGCAGGGCGAGAGCCTGAGACATCTGCCGGTATTGGGTGGCGTAGCTGTCTTCGCACACTTGCACCTGGAGCGTGATGAGCTCGATCGCCGAACCTTTGGCGGCCGAGGCCTTGAGTTCCGCCGCCAGATCCTTGGCAGCGTTGAGCATGAAGGTGGACTTGGCGAAGACCTTCTTGAGGAAGGTCGCGCGGTCGGCCTCATTGCGCAGGTGGTAGGCGGGCTCGTCCGATTGACCTTCCAGAGCCACCATGTGGGTGTAGCTGAAATCGATCATTGCCGTGTAGTAACGGTTGCGCACCTGCGTGACGGTGGCGGACGAAGGGGCGAGTTGATCGAGCAGCGCCAGTTTGTCGGCGAGGCTCCGGGGCGTTTGACCGCAATCGTTTGCGAAGGCAGCCGAGGGAAGGATTGCTCCCACCGCTGCGGCGGTGGAAGTCGCTAAAAGCGTGCGACGGGTTAGCATCAGATGACTCCATGTCTGAAAGTGACACTCTGGTTTTTAAACCTTTGAGAGGGCTTGGCAAGAAGGGAACCGTTGTTTTTTGCCTGAATATCGACAAGGATGCCACCGATGAACAAGCCAACGATTCTGGTATGCCTGCAGTGCGGCAGCACCGAGCCTGACGCCAACGGCTGCAAGGTGCCCAACCCCAAGGCCGCCGCGCTTGCCCGTGACGTGCGCCGCCTGCTGGCCGAGCGCCACCCCGCGCAAGCTGCGAAGATGGAGGTGAAATTGGTGCGTTGCCTGGTGCAGTGTGACAAGCCCATTGCCTGGGGGTTACGTGCCGATAATTTGTATAACTACGTATTCTCGGAAGGGGATGATCCCCAGGTGATTGCAGATTTGGCGGCACGCTGGGTGGAAGAGGACCGTGACGGCTGCATGCCGGCGCGTACTTTGCCACCAGCATTACGTAAAAAACTGAGAGGGCGGTTGCCGCCGATTACGGATGAATAAAAAAAGCCGCGGAACGCCCGCGGCTTTTTAATGAGACGGCAGATTTAAGATTAAGGTTGTTTGCGTGGTTTGGTGCCGCCGACCGTCAATGTGAGGAAGATGCCGAGGAGGCCGAGCAGCAAAAGCAGTTTTGCGTTGCTCTCGGTGGCGATGCCCTGGCCGCGGTAGCTGAGCGGCAAAGTGGGCGTGGGCGGCGGCACGGAGGCCTGTGCGGTGATGTTTTGCGGAGCCGGGTTGACCAGCCAGGCTGTGGCAACCACGGCGAAGGCTAAGAGCAGGAGGCGCATGGGCGTGTCCTTTCAACGGGAGTGAAGTTGCGGCTTATTGCCGCTGTTTAGCACAAGCGGGGGGAAACTTACAATCGGGTTACGGTGGGGGGAGATTGACACGGGGGGCCGGGTTTTATGCGGCCGGGGGGTTTACGTCAGCGGGCGGGCGGGGCACATGGTAGAGGGTGGGCGCAAGCAAGCGCCGCATGAGGAACAAGGCAAGCGCACGATGCAGCAAGGGGCGCGGCTCCACTCGATTTTCCGCAGGTTGAAGAGCCTGAGTTATGCCTTGCGCGCCAATGTGCGCGGCAGCGAGCTGGGGGTGGTGCTGCTCTCGGCCGCGGTGGGCGTGGCCAGCGGTTTGGTGGTATCTGAGATGCATGCGTTGACCAGCTGGATGCACGACGTGATGTTTGGCGTGAAGATAAGCACGCGAATTACCAACCCGTGGGGCCGCGAAGTGGCGAGCTGGGTGTTTATACCCATGGTGGGTGGTTTGCTGGTGGGCATAAGTGCCTGGTTGGCCGCCAAGGTGCGCAAAAAAACCGTGGTTGACCCGATTGAGGCCAACGCCCTGCATGGCGGGGTGATGAGTTTGCGCGACAGTTTGATCTTGACCGGGCAGACGATCCTTTCCAACGGGTTTGGCGCCAGTGTGGGGCTGGAGGCCGGTTATACGCAGATCGGCGGTGCGTTGGGCAGCAAGTTGGGCGGGTGGTTCCGCCTGCGGCGCGAGGATTTGCGCGTGCTGGTGGCCGCCGCCGCCGCCGCCGGCATTGCCGCCGCCTTTGGTGCGCCGTTGACCGGTGCCTTTTACGGTTTTGAGATTATTTTAGGTGCTTATTCCATTGCCGCCGCCGCGCCGGTGCTGGTGGCCGCCGTGGCCGGCAACCTGACCGCCAAGGCGCTGGGCTCGGTGGTGGTGCCGATTGATCTGCCCGCCACCGCGCCCACCCTGACCAGCGACTACCTGGTGTTTATTGCCATGGGCTTTGTGTGCGGGCTGATAGGCATTGCGATCATGCGCGCCAGCAGTTTGGTGGAGGAAGGCTTCCGCCTGGCGCGGGTGCCGGTGATTATCCGCCCCGCCATTGGCGGGTTGATGGTGGGCGCGTTGGCGCTGGTAAGCCCGCAGGTGTTGTGGGAAGGCCATGTGGCGATGCACACCGATGTGTTGAAAAGCCTCTCGCTGGTGGTGCTGCTGGGGTTGTTTATGCTTAAGGCCACCGCTTCGGTGGTTTCCATCGGCAGCGGGTTCAGGGGCGGGTTGTTTTTTGCCTCGCTGTTTTTGGGCGTGTTGCTGGGCAAGATGCTGACGCTGGTGGGAGGGATGATCTCCATCCATCTGGTGGCCGACCCGGTGACCGCCGCGGTGGTGGGCATGAGCGGCCTGGCGGTGGCGGTGATCGGCGGGCCGTTGACGATGACGTTCCTGGCGCTGGAGAGCACCGGAGACTTTGTGATTACCGGCATTGTGCTGGCCACCGCCATTTTTGCCAGCATGACGGTGCGCGAATTGTTCGGCTACAGCTTTTCCACCTGGCGGTTGCATTTGCGCGGCGAGACGATACGCAGTGCGCACGATGTGGGCTGGATACGCAGCCTGACCGTGGGCAAGTTGATGCAGACCAATGTGGTGACCGTGCGCGACCGCATGAATCTGGCCGAATTTAGGCGCCTGTACCCCATGGGCAGCGTAAGTTGGGTGGCGGCGGTGGATGACGCGGACCACTATGTGGGGATTGTGTTTAGTGCCGATGTGTATGCGCCGGGAAGGGAGGGCGTGGAGGGGAATATCCACGGCTTGCTGAAGCACCACGACAGCATGCTGACACCGGCGATGAACGTGAAGCAGGCGCTGGCCGCCTTTGACGCGATGGAAACCGACGCGCTGGTGGTGGTGGACGACCGCGAGAACCGCAAGGTGCTGGGGCTGCTGACCGAAGGCTTTGCGCTGAAACGCTATGCGGCAGAACTGGACCGGGCGCGGCGGGCGCTGGCGGGAGAGAAATAGGCGGAGTGTGGCGGCCGGGCCATGGGGGGATGCGAAATAAAATCAATAACTTGAAATTTTGCGGGGGCGCCTTATACTTAAAGTATGAAGATGTTTATTACCGCTGCCGGGGTATGGATGGTGATGGCTGCCGCGCCTGCCATGGCGCTGGAAACCGTGGCCCAAGGGGTGGGCGGCGGTGACGCGGGGATGGTGAATGCCCAACTGACCAACACCCAGACGGTGCAGCAGGCCCAATTGACCGCGCTAAGCCAGATGGTGGTGGCGCAAAAGCAGGCGATTAGTGATTTGCAGGACAAAGTGGATGCCCTTGGTGGCACCACCACGGCCAGTGCCACCACCCCCAGCGCCGCCTTGAGCATACCCAAGTGTGCCGCGGGCGAGGGGCTGACCAGCACCGATGGTGCGACCCTGGTTTGCGTGAAGGCGCCCCACTTTGGAGCGTGGGAAACGCGGGCGCCCAATACGGTTTATCGGGCCGCCACGGACGGGATTGCGATGGCCTGGTGCCAAGGCGCGGTTTATGCCTACCTGTATGGGTACACCGATGCGAGCAACCCGCCGACGACCATGCGCGGTGCGACTTTCCACTACGCTGCCTCGGGTGGTTACGGCACCATGACGATGCCGGTGAGGGCCGGAGACTACTGGAAGATCAGCAACGTGAACACCAGTGTGTTGACCTGCACCACCTCATGGATGCCGCTGACGACGCAGTAGGGATTTTTTGAATCAGATTGCAAGCCAGCCCCCGGTGGGGGCTGTTTGCTTTGCGGGCAGGAGAAGGGGGGTTAGCCGGTGACGCGCTGGATGAGCGAGAGCTGGCGGCGGGAGGAGGATTTTTCTCTCCGGTAGGAGTTGAAGGTATCGCCTTCCGCAAAAGTGCAGCGGCCCACGGTGTGGAAGTGGATATCCAGGATGCCGGACGCGATGGCCTGGGCGCGGATGAGGCCGGGGAAGTCCATTAAAACGTGGCCTTCGCGGTTGTTGACGAAATAGCGGTCGGCGTGGGGGATGTTGAAGTAATGGGAGAAGTGAGTCTCTACCTCAAAATTCGGTTGCGACAGGCAGGGGCCCAGGGCGAGGTGCAGGTCTTCCGGGGACAGGGCGAATTCTTCGCACAGGGTGGCGATGGTGGCGGGGAGGATATCATTTTGCAGGCCCCGCCAGCCGACGTGGACCGCCGCCACCGCGGCAGGCGAGGCGATGAGCACCGGGGCGCAGTCGGCGGTTTTGACCGCCAGCCATAAATCCGGCTGGTCGGTGTAGAGGGCGTCGCATTCCTCGTACAGGCCGGACGCGCTGGCGTAGGTGATGCGGTTGGAGTGCACTTGCTTCATGTGCGCGATGGCGCCGAAGCGCTCGGTTGCCGCGCGGATGGTGGCGCCGGCCTCCTCATAAGTATCTGCCCGGGTGCCGAAGATGTGGCGGGCGTTGGGCAAGGGTTTACTGGCCGTAATGAAACCGGCGGGGATGTGGGGCATCGGGTGCTCGGCGTAAAGCATAATACTTTAAAGAGCGTGCCCATTTCCGCCGGGTGGAGCAAGCGTTGCAGCATCGGTTGCTGCGGGGGGTGTTGCAAACCAAGCTCGGGCAGGCCGTTTTGCAGCAGGAAGGGCGCGAGGTCGGTCAACTGGCAGTTTTTGGCCCCCAACTGCGAGATGAGGCTGGAAAAGTTGATGTGCGCGGTGAGGTCGCTCTCTCCCGGCAAATGGAACGGCCCCACCGGCTGGTGGCGGTGCACCGCCTGCAGGGTGTTGCCGCCCTGGGTGGGCAGCGCGGCGGCGCCGTAGTCGATGATGAGCGCGGCGGCGGCGCGGGAGGCGAGCTCGGCGAGGAAGGGGGCTTCGGTGGGGGCGGTTTCGAGGAATGTGCCGTCTTCTGGTTGCCAGTTATGGGGCATTTTTTGCGTGGCGGGGTTGTTGCAGGTGATGAAGTGGAAGCCGTGGGTTGGGTTGTGATCCACCATGATTTCAAGAAGTTCGTCGTTAATGTGAATGTATTGGTGGATGGGGAAGGCGTCGAGGAACTCATTGGCAATAAGCAACAGCGGGGCGTTGGTGGGGACGCTTGCCAAGGTCGCGGCCCATTGGCAGGTGGGGAAGGTTTCCAGCGTTTGTTGTTGCAGGTGGGTGAGGGCGGGCGAAGCCTCTATTAGCCAGGGCTGGGCGGCGGCAAAGCAGGCAGGATTCTCAACGTGCAGGTGGGTGAGAATGTCACGCATGAGGGTGCCGCGGCCGGGCCCGGCCTCGACCAGCGTGAAGGTGGCCGGGCTGCCCAGCTGAAGCCACTGCTTTGCCACCCAGTTGGCCAGCGTGTAGCCAAACAGCGGGGTGTGCTCGGGCGCGGTGAGGAAATCACGCGGGGGGGTGGTGAGGAAATTGACGCCGCGCGTGTAGTAGCCGTGCTGGGGGTGGTAGAGGCAGGCCTCCATGTACTGGGCCACGGTGAGGGGGCCAGAGGCTTTGATTTGTGCGGCAAGAAGAGTGCTGAGAGGGGTTGTATCCACCGCCACAGGGTAGGCGAAAAAAGGCCCTTTGCGCAAGCCCGCAAGCATGGTGACAAGGATGCATGGAATGTGGGCATGTGGCGCCGGGTCTGCACGTGCCTGGTTTATGCTGCCGCCCATGAAAATTACCGGCTGTTTGCCACCCGCCCGCCCGCACCGTTTGGCAATGCTGGCCGCACCATGGGTGCCGGCCCTGGCGCTGTTGCTGGTGGTGGCCGTTTATGCCTACCTGTGTGTGGCCGTGAACGGCGGCTACTTTGGCTATACGCTGGATGATGCGTACATACACCTGGCTCAGGCGGAAGGCATTTGGGCGGGGGGCTGGGGAGTGAATCCGGGTGAGGCGAGTGCGCCTTCATCCTCTTTTTTATGGCCGTTGCTGCTGGCGCCTTTTAGCCCCTTTGCGTGGCAGGACAAAGTGCCTTTTGTGCTGGCCACCGCCAGCCTGCTGGTGGCTGCCGCCGCCAGTTGGCGGCTTTTGCGCGATGCCTGGCCGCAGGCCTGGGTGGGCAACGGCGCGCTGGCCCTGCTGGTGCTGGCCATGGCCCTGGGTTGCAACGGCCCGCAGCTGGTGTTTTGCGGGTTGGAGCATTGCCTGGTGGCGGCATGTTTGGTGTTGGCGCTGGGGATATTGCCGCGTGTGCAGAAAGGGAAGGTTGCCCCCACCAGCGCCCTGCTGGGGCTGGCGATGCTGCCTTTTGTGCGGTTTGAGATGGCCTTGCCCGCCGCGTGCCTGGGGCTGATGCTGGTGGTTGACCGCCGCTGGCGCGAGGTGGCCATGGTGGCGGTGGTGGGAGGAGCGTTGCTGGCGGCTTATGTTGCCAGTGTGGTGACCCATGGTTTGCCGTGGTTGCCGAGCTCGGTGCTGGCCAAGGCGGGGTTTGGAGGGGGCGCGGGGGCATATGTGAGCCAGAAATTGGCCGCTTTTTACGCGGCGGGGGGAACTTACACCGAGAACTTGGCGGTTGGAGGCATTACGGTGTGTGCCCTGGTGGCGGCAGGTTTGGCCGTTGTGTGCCGTGTGGCGGGGAGCTGGCGCCCGGCGTTGATGGCGGCGGCGCTATGGCTGACCGCGCTGACTTTGCCGATAAGGTACTCTTACGACTTGCGGTATCATGCCCCCTTGTTGTGGGCAGAGGTGTTGTGTGTGCTGGTGCTGGCAGGCGCCGTTTTGCCAACGCGGCTGGCCTTGCCCCGGCCCAGGCTGCGCCATGCCGCCGTGGCCGCTTTGCTGGCGTTGCTGGTGTGGGCTTTGCCAAACCACAGCTGGCGCCAGCCCTGGGCCGTGCTTTATGCGGTGTTGAACACCCACGCCGAGCATTACCAGATGCACCGGCTGGTGACCGAGTTTTACAAAGGCCCGGTGGCGGTGCATGACATCGGCTGGGTGAGTTACCGCAACCCGCACTACGTGCTGGATCTTGCCGGGTTGGCCAACGACGACGTGCGCCGCATAGTGGCCGCCCACGGCCCGTTGGGCCCCGATGAGCTGCGCGCGCTGGTGAGTGAGCATGGGGTGGGGTTGGTGATGGTGTATGACAATTGGTTCCCCCCCAGCCGGTTGCCGCCGGAGTGGCACCCCGTGGCCTTGCTGGTGATGACATGGCCGGTGGTGAGCGCCGGCAGCGCGGTGGTGACCCTGTATGCCACCCGCCCCGGTGAAGAAGAGCGCATTATGGCCGCCGTGCGCGCCATGGTGCCGAGCCTGTTGCCGGGCACCCTGTTTGCCCTGCCGGGCACGGTGTTTGTGAAAACCGGCGCAGAGTGAGAAGGCCGCCCGTTAGGCCGCGTGAGCGCGGCGGCGGGAAAGGCCGAGAAGAACCAGCCCGGCCGCCAGCATGGGCAGGCACAGCAGCTGGCCCTGGGTGAGCACCACGGGGCCCCAGGTGTGGGTGATCTCTGGCGTGCGGAAGTATTCCACCGTGAAGCGTGCCAGCGCGTAGCCGGCAAGGAACACCCCGCTGGGCAGGTAGCGCGGGAAGGGGCGGCGGCTGATGATGAACAGGATGAGGAACAGCGCGATGCCTTCCAGGCTGGCCTCGTAGAGTTGCGAAGGGTGGCGGGGGAGGAGATCGACCTGGGGGAAGATCATGCTCCAGGGCAGGGAGGCCGGGGCCTCGCGGCCCACCAGCTCGCCATTGATGAAGTTGGCGATGCGGCCCAGCAACAGCCCGATGGGGATGGCGGGGGCGACACGGTCACCCACATCCCACAGGTTGAGGTTGTGCTTGCGGCAGAAGACCGCCAGCGCGGTGATGACGCCGATGAGCCCGCCGTGGAAGCTCATGCCGCCTTGCCAGACCTTGAACACATCCAGCGGGTTGGCGGCAAAGTAAGGCAGCCCGTAGAACAGCACGTAGCCGAGCCTGCCGCCGACGATGACCCCCAGCACCACCCAGGTGAAGAGGTTGTCGACATGTTCAGGTGTGAAAGGCGAGGGGTGGCGGCGCGCGATGTGCTTGGTGTAGGCCAGGCCGAGCAGCAGCGCGGTGACATAAGCCAGGCCGTACCAGTGGATGGCGATGGGGCCCAGTTGCAGGGCGATGGGGTTGAACTGGGGGAAGAGCAGCATGGGAAAGAGGGTACTAGGAACTGGGGGCTGGGGGCTAGGGTTTTTTGGTGGGAATGCGACGCGGGCCACCCTTGAAACAGGAGTGGCCCGCGTAACGTATGCCCGGGTGTGGCGGCTTTAAGAAGCCACCACGGTGAGGGGACGGTTCATCCTGATGTACATCCGGGCGGCTTCCAGGGCGTTGGGGTCGCGCATCAGCAGGGCGACGATGAGCTGCTTGTCGGGCTCTAGGGCCTCGACGAATTCGCTCCAGTGGGCCTGGGCAGGGATGCCGCTGACGAAACCGCCTTCATCATGGAAGCCAAAGGAGGTGACCTTGTAGGGCTTGGTGGTGGTGTCGATGCGGAGCTCGCAGGGGCCCCCGGTGTGGAAGGCCGCCATGTCGAGTTCGGCGGCGAGGACGGCTTTGAGGGCGTCTTCGACAGACTTTGCTGTCATGCCGGGAAGGCGATGGCGGCGGCCCGCGAGAGTAAAGCGGGATAGTGAATACACGCAGTATGGAGCAGGGCTTTGAAATGGCAAGCCTGTTGTGGGGGTTAGGGTTTGTTGCCGAAAGTGGTATCCAGAAGCCGGATAAGGGCGGGGTTGGCATCCAGCGGGGTAAAGGAAATCATGCAGACCTCTTCCGCAGAAGCCTTCTCGGCCTCTTCGATGAGGGTTTGTTTGAAGTCGGCACGGGTGTAGGTAAACAAGAAGCAGTAGTCCATGGCGCAGATTTCGCCTTTCCACCAGAACTTGGCGGGCCCTTGCCATGTGGGGCCGCCGAAGACCAGCTTTTTGGCCAGCAGGGCGTCCATGATTGTGGCTGCCTGTTGAGGTGTTTCAGCGCTGATAAAGACATGCAGGTAATCCATGGCTGGTATGATAGGAGAGGGGAGCCTGCTTTGAAAGCTTTTAAGGTAACTTCCCGTTGACACATGCCCCCTTGGCCGCTAAACACCTTGCCCGTGGGCTAGTAGCTCAGTTGGTTAGAGCACTGTGTTGATAACGCAGGGGTCACAAGTTCGAGTCTTGTCTGGCCCACCATTCCTTACCCTGGAATGCCCTGCACGAGGTTTGGGCCTATAGCTCAGCTGGTAGAGCGCGTCGTTCGCAATGACGAGGTCAGCGGTTCGAATCCGCTTAGGTCCACCAAATTCTACTGATCCGGCGGCTTTTTGGTTTTCCCTTGCTCCTGCGCTCCACATGTACCAGAGGCGTACACTTGCGGTGTTCGCACCTGCGGGAAAACCAAAAATCCACTCGGCTCAGCGAATTTTCTCACGCTGATTTTCTGTTCTGTCTTCAACAAAATCCAAGGGCCCTTATGGGCCCTTGGAGTGCCGTGCGCAGCGTTAGCGGCTGGCGTGGCTGCTGCGGGATTGGCGGCCGCGGGTGTGGCTGCCCTCCTGGGTGCCGTCTTCGGTGAGTGCGTCATCGTCCATGTCGTCGGCCATGGTGGTGAGCAGCTTGGCGGCGTGGTCTTCCTCGCGCAGGGTCTCGCCCAGCAGGCGTGCGCATGAGGTGAGGGCCAGTTTGCTGGCCATGGATTTGAGCGCCTCGTAGCGGGCCTTCTCATAATGCTCCACCGCCTGGGCGGCGAAGATCAGGCCGGCGTCGCGCGTGGCGGTGCCTTCCATGGTTTCGGCGATGATGTCATCGCCCTCGGCGATCAGGCCTTCGATGGCGTCGCACTTTTTGCCTTCGGGCTCCATGTCGAGCTGGGTGAAGACTTGTTCCAGGCGCGAGATGTGGCCCTCGGTTTCCATCCGGTGGTGGGTGAAGGCCTTGGCGAGTTTGGCGGATGAGGCCGCTTCGCTCATGTTTTTGAGCGCCTTCATCAGCTGGTTCTCGGCGTAGTAGATGTCTTTCAGCCCCTCGACGAAGAGATCATGCAGGTTGTGCACGCTGGCCTCGCCGGTGACGGCTTTTTTGACGGATTGTGTGATGTTCATGGTTTTATCCTCCCTTTTTTGTGGGGGTAGCTTGAGCCCGGGCGGGCGCCGGAAAAATGCGGGAAATGGTAAAAAAGCGGGCGAGGGTTGTTAAGGCGGGGAGATGTCTTGACAGGGGTTGTAAGATGCAAAGGTGACATCTTGACCGCCATGCGGAGATAACTTTAACAAAGAAGGAGAACGCAAACATGCGTACCGAAGTAAGACGATTCAATGATTTTGGCGGGGCCGACCATGGTTGGCTTAACACCCGCCACCACTTCAGCTTTGCCGACTACCATGACCCCGCGAGGATGGGCTTTGGCGTGCTGCGCGTGGTGAACGACGACACCGTGGCCGCCGGCACCGGTTTTGACCCGCACCCGCACCGGGATATGGAGATTATCACCTACGTGAGGAAGGGCGAGGTGGGCCACAGGGACAGCCTGGGCAATGAGGGCAAGACGCCGGCGGGCAGTGTGCAGGTGATGAGTGCGGGGACGGGTATTACCCACGCCGAATATGCCAGTGAGACTGAGGAAACCACGTTGTTCCAGATCTGGATCTTCCCCCGTGCCAAGGGGGTGGCGCCGCGCTGGGATATGGCCCAGTTCCCCCAAGAGCCCGCCAAGGGGGCTTTGCCGCTGCTGGTGAGTGGGGATGAGGCTGAGGTGGCCAAGGGGGCGTTGATGATCCACGCCGATGCCAGGTTGTGGGGCGGCAAGTTGGCGGCGGGCACGGTGATAGCCCAGGACTTTGGCCTGCGGGTTTACCTGGTGGTCTCGACCGGGGAAGTGAAGGTGGGGCCGGACACCTTGCACGCCGGGGATGCCCTGGCGGTGGAGGAGGCTGGTGTGCTGGAGCTGGCGGCCGCGAGCGATGCCGAGGTGGTGGTGATCGGCATGCCCAAGTAAGCAGGAAGAAGCCCGCCGCCGGAGGTTCCGGCGGCGGGCTTTTTTGTGCGCTAACGCAGCCCTGTGGGGGAGCGGTAGAACTCGTTGTCGGCCACCACGATGCGGCCGTTGCCCAGCTTTTCGATGCCCTTGGCCCGCCCCCGGTGGAGGTGGAAGGAATCGTAGCCTTCCAGCAGGTCGAAGATGTGGGCGGCGGTGGTGATGCGGCCCGCGTGGAATTCACGCAGGAAGATGGCCGCGCGTTCCTGTGCCAGTGCCAGGCGCTGCCTGGCTACGGGCGCCACCAGTTTGTACTCGAACTGATTGGGCTGGGTGATGACCGCGCAGATGGTGTTGGGCCAGCGCGGCGATTGCACCCGCGTGAACACCACGCTGGCCACCGAGGCCTGTGCGGCCAGCGTGCCGTGGGCCTCGCGGTAAAGGGTGCCGGTGAGCAGCGCCTGTGCTTGGCGTGGCGTGCAGGCCGTGGCGGCCGTGCTTGCGGCAAGCAAAAGGGCGCCCACGAGGGCGGCGGTAAAGCGGTACATTCAGGTGGCTCCGTGCAAGGCCCGCGTCGGGGGGCCTTATCCCGTACAAACGTGTGCAGATGGTGTTTTTGCGTTTCTGCGGGGGGAACATAGGCAGGGCCGCCTAAAGAAGACATAAGGAAAAGGGCCGGAAAGCCTAGAATTTGGCTTACCGGCCCGAAGAGGGGAAGGGGGCTAGTTGTTGAAGGGAAGCCACCGCACCGCCGCCTGGCACCCCGTGACCACCCACTGGTTGCCCTTTTTGACCGCCATGGTGAGGCCTGTCTGGTTATAGAGGGTGGTGGCCTCGCCGTTGCTGCCGGTTAAATAGGGTTGGGTGACCGTGAGCACGGCCGCGACAGGGTCATTGAGGTCGGGCATGCGGTAGCCGCTGGCGTAGGCCCCCACATTGGCGCCGGTAAAGCCGCTGAGTTTGCACAAAGTGGCGCTTTGCGCCCCGCCCAGGGTGTTGGCCATGACGATACCGTCGGACTCGGCGGTGTAGACCGTGCCGGCGTCGCGGCGGGTCATTTCGCCAAAGTTGGAGGTGCTGACGCAGTTGTTGCGGTCGCGCGAGGGATCATTGGGAGCGTAGACCTTGTTGAGGTCATTGCAGGTGCGCATGGCTGCGACCTGGGCTTTGAGGGTGGAGATATCGGTGGCGGCGTTGGTGGAGAACTCTAGCAATTGCTGGATTTTGGCGCTTTGGCTGCTGACCGTGGCAGAGAGGTTGGTGACCTGGTTGGAGAGGATATCTGCATTGGTGGCGTGGGCCAGGGGGGTGGCGCCCAAGGCCAAGCCCAGGGCAGCGAGAAGAATGTGTTTGCTCATGCCCTTAAAGATGGGGAGGAGGGCCGGGTTTAGCAAGGCTTTTGTGCTTAAGCGACTGGTACGGCTTAGCTTTTTGTTGGGGGGTGTGGCAGCGCCAGGGCCGCCAGCTCTTGCGCGGTGGCCGGGCGGGGGGCGAGCATGCGCCGGTTGGTGAGGTGGAAGGCCTCGGTTTTGCTGCCCGTTGCGTCTTTGCCGTGCATGTAGTGGCGTTGCCAGCCCTGTTGCACCGTTTGGGCATCGCCCTGGGTGAGGTTTTTAAGGAACTCGGCCCGGTTCTCGCCCCATTGGCGGCTTTGCTCGGCCAGCGCGGGGTTATCTTCCAGCTTGAGGGTGACCGGCTGGATGGTGTGCAGCAGCGCATGCGGCACTGGTTGGATGAAGCACAGCGGTTCGTCTTTATGGAACGTGACCTCGCCGGGGTGGGTGAACAGCCAATTCATGGTGAAGGGGAAGGGCAACCATTCGGTCTCTACCAGCCCGGAAAGCGGCATGAGGCCGCCCTTGGGCCAGTTGGGAGGGCCGCTTACCGCCAGCCCCCAGCCGGGTGGCGTGCGGAACAGCCAGCCGGTGTGGAAAGTGAGCACGCCGTGGGCAAAGTGCGACACCGCCAGGGAGTTGAAATGAGGAAAGTCATCGAGCTGGGTGAAGGTGATGGCGGCCCGGGTGCGGCCGCCGTCCCATTTGGCTTTGAAGCTGCAGGGGCTGAGAAGCTCCCACCCCGTGCTGTTGGCCATGGACAGCGGCAGGCAGCGGTAGGCAAAGCGGCTGTCGGTGGCGTCCATCCAGCCGCGCGACGCGCGGGCCGGCACCATGGGTAGCGCGGTGGGGGTTTGGTAGCAGAAGAGTTTTTCCATATCCATAAGCCTGTTTAACACGCGTCTTTGATTTGGAAAATGCTGAGCGGTGGTGTTGTTGCCGCCAAAAGCCTGTGGTAGAGCCTTGGGCCGTGGGCCCGTAGCTCAGTTGGTAGAGCACTTGCTTTGCAAGCAAGATGTCATCGGTTCGAATCCGTTCGGGTCCACCAGAATTTTACTGGGCCGGGCGCTTTGGCGCTGGTTTTGTGCTATTTTTGGGATTTTGTTGGCCTTGTTGCCTTGGGGAAGGGATTACGGTAAGAACCTTTGGCAATAATAAGGGGAATGGCGATGCGATTTCTTTCTATGCTGTTGATTTTAATGGGAGTTGTGACGATGGCGAATGCTGATGTGAAGGGGTTGGACCCGGAAAACACCTTGTATCTGGACCTGAAAGATGGCCGGGTGGTGATTGAGATGATGCCGCAGTATGCCCCGCATCATGTTGAACGCATTAAGAAACTTGTGCGCGAAGGGTGGTATGACGGCAAGTTGTGGCACCGCGTGATCGCCGGCTTTATGGCGCAGACCGGCAGCCCTAATGGTGACGGTGTGGGAGGTAGCGAACTACCTGATCTGAAAGCGGAATTTAACAGCCTGAGCCATGTGCGCGGGGCGGTGAGCATGGCGCGCAGGGGAGACCCGGACAGCGCAAACTCGCAATTTTTCATCATGTTAGCTGGGAATCCGGGGTTGGATGGCCAGTACACCGTGTGGGGGATGGTGAGGAGTGGCATGGAATATGTTGATAATATTAAGAAAGGTGACCCCGCCGACAACGGCACGGTGGACAACCCCGACCGCATTGTGAAGATGAGCATTGCCGCGGATGTGGAGAAAAAGGCCGGCGAATAGCGGCAAGGCGCGGCGGTGGCTGCGCTAAGGCGTT
Organism: Pseudomonadota bacterium; assembly: GCA_016125035.1. Classification (GTDB taxonomy): domain Bacteria; phylum Pseudomonadota; class Alphaproteobacteria; order UBA2136; family UBA6156; genus RFNJ01. Next base: position 4,451 of record WGMN01000013.1, on the reverse strand, counting down.
GAAAGGCCTGGGGGGGCGGTTGCCTCCCACGTGGCAAAAGGCGGCAATAAGCTGCAATACGCTGCGAAACGCTGCGGCAGAGATAAAAAAAACCGGGCCGCGCGGAATGCGCGGCCCGGGTCTTTAACTATCGTGAGGCACCGGTCAGGAGTTGACCGGCGGTTTGTCGGGTGGGACCAATTTCCCAGGCGGGGCGCCGGGGATGGGCGCCACGTTGGGATATTCTTCCTTGCCGTTAAAGGTGAACTGGAAACCCAGGGCGGAATAACCGTCGTGGGCTTGCCGGTTACGGGCCTTTTGCGGATCGAAGAAGATTCGGGCCAGTTTTTGCGCCATGTCGCTGTTCATCGGCAGGACGCAGGTATGCATGGCATTGCCGAAGTACTTGTAGGCCCGCACCTGCATGACCAGCAGTTTGGGGCCTCGCTGTTGTTCGGCGTTGGCGGCGACGATGATGGCGTTCTCCAGAGTGAAGCGGAGATTGCCGCCTTCGTATTTGTCGCAGTTGTTGTCTGGGCCACCCGCCACGATGGTGGGAACCCGGAAAACAACCGCCGCCGCCAGAACGATGCCTGGCATGAGCAGCAGCAGCAGCGCGGGCCGGTAGGCCCGTGCCTTGAGTGTGTAGCCGGCGAGCGCCCCAAGGAAGAGGAGCACGCCGGGGGACACCAGCAGCACCCAGGGAGCCGTGGAAGGTGGCGGGTAGAAGAGGGGGGTGAGCCCTTCTGCTGCCGTTTGCCACCAGCCCGCAGCCCAGGCCCAGACCGTTGCCAGGGGGTTATCCATGACCGCACCGCCTTTCTCCGGGAGGGAGTTTGTTGCGGGCGATGGCGCAAGGCGCCACACCCGGGTAGGTCTCGGTGGCCTCTGGCACCAGTTTGCCGGTACCGTCGGTTTGCAAGAACACCAGGTTGAGCTCCTGCGCCGGTTGGGTGGCGGTGGCGCCGATGGCCCAGGGTTGCCCCCGGTCATCGAGCACCGGTGCCTTACCGGTGGGCAGGATCATGTGCTCGGAGCCGTCGAGCGCGTTGCGGTTCAACGTGACGGTTGCCCAGATGGGCACCGGCGGGATGACGCCGTTGAGGGCGAACATATGAACGTTGACCCAGCAGCGCGTGTTGGCCGGCATGGTGAGCGCATGGGAGTTAGTGCGCACGATTTCATAGTGGAAGGGCAGTGTTCTGTCTTCCGACTGGTCATCGCGTTGCAAGTCGAGGTAGCGGTCGGAGCGGCGGTTGTAGTAAACGATCAGTCCGTCGCTCCAGATGCCGTCGACCCGGCTTTGGCAAGCCACCCAGAGATCGGCATCCACCGGGGTTTTGCCCGACCAGCCCAGCACCACTTCGAGCGGTGTGGGCGGGCCGGGGACCCTTTTTTCGGCGATGTCGCGGGCCTTGGCGTTGATGAACGGCAAAGTGGCCGCAAACATAACCAGGAAGACCGCGAACATCAGCGAGGTGAAGTCGATATAAGGCAGCAGGCTGCCGGCGAACGAGGAACTGACGCCCTTGCTTGCGCGGGAGCGTCGGTAACGTTGAGACATGGCAGGCCTCCGTCATTCGGCGGCGAGGGCGTGGCCGTTGGCATGGCCGTTACCCTTGCCGTTAAGATGACCGTTGGTGAGGGCCGGCGCGGGCGCCGGGGCAGTTGCTTGGCTTTCCAACCCGGGGGCCGCTTGCCGGTGAAGGCGGGCGGTGGCCACCGAATTGAACACCGGGGAGATGACCCGGTAGACGCAGGCGCCGAGGGTGCCCACGAGCTGCTCTTCCCACGCCTTGGTTTTGACGTTGAGCAGGTGCAGCAGCGTGACCGAGGCCATGGCCAGAGCCGTGACCACCAGTGCCAGCCGGATGTGGCCGAACAGCTGGAGGTTGAACAGCTGGGTTTCGTCGGCCGTGGTGGGAACCTTGGTGCCCACCCCCAGCGCCAGCATGACGCCGAAGGCCGTGCACGCCAGGCCAAGGCACATGAGCAGGATGCGCGTGTTCTCGATGGCGTTGCCGTGGGCGGCCAGAATGTTCTGGTATTCGTCCACGAAGCGGTCGCCCTCGAAGGGGTCGGTGGCGTGCAGTTCGTTCACCACGCGCAGGCGTTCCTGTTCGGCGGCCAGTCTTGCCGCCAGCAGGCTGTTGGGGACCTGATCGCTCAGGGGGCCTTCCAGCAGGAGCCGGCGGGCCTGGGTGAGGTCGGGCCCGGTAAGGCCGGCCTTGAGCCAGGTGGTTAGGGCGGTGACCGCCTGTTCCTCTTGATAAAGCAGGAACTGATAGCGGACGCCCCGGCCGAAGGCGAGCACGAACAACAACAGCACCAGAGCGGCACCGCCGATGGTTTTGGGGTCGTTGAAGTTTGCCACTAAGAAGGTGGCGAGGTTGAACTCGGCAAAAGCGGCGATGATGAAAGTCACCGCAACCGCCGTGAGCAGAAGAGTTGAGACTAGAACACGCATGGTGTCCTCCTGCAGGTGAGCCCCGGGGGGCCACGTGGATGGAGCTTTACAACCTGTGCCCAGGCCCGGCGGCCTTGGTACTGCGGTGCGAAGCGGTGAAGTACTCCCTAGTAGAAGGGAGCATCCTACGCAAAGGAGGGGGGTTGTCTACAATAAACTTGGATACAATAATGCGAAATGTGGCTACGTATATGAAAGTAAATGTAAAGTAATTGAAAAAAAGGGCAGGGAGGGGGGTGGTACCACCTGCCGCGTAAATTTGTTGGTGAGGAGTGTTGACAGGGGGTGGGGGCTGGGTTAGAAGCCCACTCGCTGCGGTGACGGGAAACCCGAACCAGAGCGCGCTCTGTGACATTTGAATAGGTCGTCAAGAAAACAACTCCAAAAGTGGATATTTTTGATGTTCCCGGGCCGCAAGGCCGGGGAGCTGATGGTATCCAGAGTTCATACGACGCGATAATGTTATCGAGCGCGTCGGAATGACTCAACTAGCCGTTTGGTGACCATGCCAAGCCTCTTTCCGTGGCTTGGGTAACATGAGTTGCCAGACAATATAAGGTATGCTCTTGGCGGCAGGTTACTGGCCCGCTTCGGTTGGCTAGGATCTGCGCGCAAAGTGGCGAGCTGCAGGTATATGCCTGCGGCATAAAGAATCGCAAATATTAAAGGGCACATGACGGATGCCTTGGTTCTAGGAGGCGATGAAAGACGTGATACGCTGCGATAAGCTCAGGGAAGGTGCGAATAACCGTTGATCCTGAGATTTCTGAATGGGGTAACCCACCGGTTTACCGGTATGGCGCACTGAATTCATAGGTGCGCACAAGCGAACGCGGGGAAGTGAAACATCTCAGTACCCGCAGGAAAAGACATCAACAGAGATTCCCCTAGTAGTGGCGAGCGAACGGGGAACAGGCCAGTGGAGTTTGCAGTAAAAGCAGAATGGGATGGAAAGCCCAGCCAGAGTAGGTGATAGCCCTGTATGCGGTGATTGCTGCCGACTTCCTTGAGTAGGGCCGGGCACGTGAAACCCGGTTTGAATATGGGGGGACCATCCTCCAAGCCTAAATACTCCCTAGAGACCGATAGTGAACTAGTACCGTGAGGGAAAGGTGAAAAGCACCCCGAACAGGGGGATGAAACAGATCCTGAAATTGTGTGCCTACAAGCAGTCGGAGCCCCGCAAGGGGTGACGGCGTACCTTTTGTATAATGGGTCAGCGAGTGATTGTTGCGTGCAAGCTTAAGCCGTCAGGCGTAGGCGCAGCGAAAGCGAGTCTGAACAGGGCGTTCAGTACGCAGCATTCGACCCGAAACTAGGTGAGCTTACCATGAGCAGGTTGAAAGGGGGGTAACACCCTCTGAAGGACCGAACCGGTGATCGGTGAAAAGATCTCGGATGACTTGTGGTAAGGGGTGAAAGGCCAATCAAACCTAGTGATAGCTGGTTCTCCGCGAAAACTATAGAGGTAGTGCCTCGGGATTTAGCGATAGGGGGGTAAAGCACTGGAAAGGCTAGGGGCGCACACCGCGTTACCAAACCTTACCAAACTCTGAATACCCTATTTGCATGCCCGGGAGACAGACAGTGGGTGCTAACGTTCATTGTCGAGAGGGAAACAACCCAGACCACCGATTAAGGTCCCTAATTCTTAGCTAAGTGTATAAGCATGTGCAGTTGCTTCGACAACCAGGATGTTGGCTTAGAAGCAGCCATCATTTAAAGAAAGCGTAACAGCTCACTGGTCGAGCGATTGTGCGGCGAAAATGTATCGGGGCTAAAGCTAAGAACCGAAGTCGTGGACAGCGTAAGCTGTGGTAGCGGAGCGTTCCGTAAGCCTGTGAAGGTGTGCTGTAAGGCATGCTGGAGGTATCGGAAGTGAGAATGCTGACTTGAGTAGCGATTAGACGAGCGAGAACCTCGTCCGCCGAAATCCCAAGGGTTCCTGTCCCATGTCAATCAGGGCAGGGTTAGCCGGTTCCTAGGGTGAGGCCGAAAGGCGTAG
>WGMN01000010.1 GCA_016125035.1 Pseudomonadota bacterium | reverse complement strand
AGCACCCACACCGGCGCCCGCTCGGCCACCAAATGGCCCATCAGCACCTCGCGCACAAACACGCCCTGGCCGGAAAGGGCACTGTTGATGTTCCCAATAGCCTCCACCACCATGTCTTCGCGCAGCCCTTCGTTCAACCCGTGCAATTGGCCCACCGGCCCCTTGGCGACTATTTGAAAGGGGTCCAGGCTCACCACCTTCACCACCATGCCGCTGGCCACCCCCAACAGGCCCGAGAGGCTGCTCACCGCCAGCACATACTCACGCCCGGCCTCCACCTGGCCGGTGTGCAGGCGGCGGAAGCTGCGTGCAAAGCGCCCGGCCAAATCCATGTCTTCAACGGGGATGAACTCATAAAACACCTGCCCATCCACCAGCATATCCAACCGCTGGCGTATGTTCACATCCCCCTGCCAGGCCTGCAAGCCTGTGGGGTTGTAAAGCCACTGCACCCAACGCACCTGCGGCAACCCGCTCAGCAAGTACCCCAACTCCATGCGCTGCACACCAATGTCATAATGGTTCAGCGCCAACACACGCAGGTGCGGCAAGAACTCGCGCAAAGGCACATACCTCCCCGCTTGCTGGCTCACATACAGCCCAAAGTCGATAAGCGTCTTGGGGTGGGTCACCAGCATGTCCACCTCTCCCCCGGCCAGGCGCAACTGGTCCAGCATGGCGTTGAACCACTGCCACCGGCTGCCGCTGCGCGGCAAGCCCTTGGTGGCGGGCTTCACGCGCTCACGCTCCCAAAACCAGCGCTGGCCTTCCAGCAACTGGTGCCAACCTGCCAGCGGCACGGCCATGGTCTCGCCGCCCTCGCTCAGGCTGGCTTCCTGCTCAAACAGATAAAACACTTTGCCGGAAAGCTTCACCCCCTGCATGCCCAGCAACCGCTTTAAGTAGCGCTCCACCACCAGGTGGTCGCGCAAGGCATCGCGCTGCACCGGCAACGGCACGCCTTTCCACAGGCAGGCGGCCAGGGGCTTGTCGCGCAGCAGCAGGTTGGGGCTTTGCAGCACCTGCAACGGGGTCAGGCCGCCTTGCGGCTGCATCTTGGCCAGGCTGTCCAAAAACACCCGCGCGCCCTGCACCGGCACCGCGCGGCTAAAGCCGGCATACAGGGTGTCAAAGTCCTTAAAGCCGGCCAGCCGCTGCAACCCCAACTGGCGGAACAAGCTGCACCCCGCCCGCGCCTTTAAAATTTTGCGTAAAACGGCCTGCTGGGCCTGTGCCGCGCTGTCAGCCATGCCCGCCTCTTTCCGCCGTCATGGCCGCCACTCCACATCCACTGCGTCCATTGCCTCGGTCACCCGCAACTGGCAGGCCAGGCGGCTTTCTTTATAAAGCTTGGGGAAGGTCTCCATCACCGCCAACTCATCTGCGGCCGCGGGGGGGAAGCCCCCCTTCAACACGCGCACATGGCAGGTGCCGCAGGTGCAATTTCCCCCGCAATCGCCAAAGCCTATCTCGTCCAACCCCAGGCTGTAACCGGCACTCACCAGGCGCGTGCCGGGCTTCACTTCCAGGCTGCGTTCCAGGTTGTTGGGCAATATAAAGCGCACCATCACCATCTGCCCGCACCATCCCACTTGTCTCTTAACATCAAACCGCCTACCCTTGCGGCCATGTTCAACAATCCATTCGCGTACGTCATGGTCGGCACTTTCGCCGCCGCGGTCATCACCCTGGTGGTCGGCGTGTCCGGCATCGGCCGCGGCACCTCGGCTGGAGAGGCCTCGCGCTCCACCAAGCTGATGATGCTGCGCGTCGCCCTGTGCGCCCTGCTGCTGGCCGAGATCATCATTTACGAGGCTTTCCTGAAGTCTTAACCTCCGCCGCTTTCGCGGCCTTGGCGGGCTTGGCGCCGGCGGCGCCTTCGGCCACTTCCAGCAACGGTGGGCGCACACCGTAATCGTTCATGGTCTTGCCGGTGTAGGCTTTGGCCAGCGCGCGCAAATCCGGTTGCGGCTTGGCAAACAACCAGCCCTGCCCGGCGCCCACTCCCAACTCAAGCAGAATATCCAGCGTGGCGGTATCTTCCACAAACTCGGCAATGGTTTCAATGCCAAGCCCTTCGCACAGGCTCGCCATGCTCTTCACAAACAACCTGTCATCGGCGTCGTGCACCAGGTCCTTCACATACTCGCCGTCGATCTTCACCAGGTCCACATCCAGCACTTTCAGGTAGCGGAAGCTGGTAAACCCGGTGCCAAAGTCATCCAGCGCAAACCTGAAGCCCATCGCCCGCAGGCTGTTAATAAAGGCATGGATCTCACCAATGTCGCGCATCTGCGCCGGGTCGTGCAGCGCCATGGTTTCGGTCACTTCAAAAATAATGCGGTTGGGGTCTATCTTGTAGTCCTTCATCAACTCTTCCAGCTTGGGCACCACCGCGGGGTCGCCCAGGGTGCGGCTGCTCAGGTTGATGCTAATATCCACATCCACGCCTTCCTTGGTCAGCTCAAACTGGGTGGCAAACACCTTCTTCACCACCGCCAGGTCCAGCTGCTGGATAAGCCCGAAGTGCTCGGCCGCGTCAATGTAAAGGGCGGGGCTGCCCACCTTGCCCGCCTCGTCATAAATCCGCAGCAACGCCTCAAACAGCGGGCGCTGGCTTTTGCGCGCGGGCACAATCGCCTGGTAGTGCATCTCAAACTCCTCGCGCTCCAGGCAGTAGCGCAAACGGTCCACCCACTTCAGCTGCGCGCGCACACTGCCCACGGTCTCGCTGGTGGCGTCTGCCGCGTCCACAAACAGGCGGTTGCGGCCCATGTCCTTGGCGCGGTACATCGCCAGGTCGGCACTCATGATCAGGTGGTCGGCGCCTTTGTCTTCCTGCGGGTACTGCACCATCCCCGCGCTCATGGTGGTGGTCAGCTTGGTGCCACGGTAGTCCACCGTAAAGGCGTTGATCTTATCGATCATGATCTGCACCTTGGCGGTGGCAGTAGGCACATCAATGTTGTGCATGATGATGCCGAACTCGTCACCGCCAAGGCGCGCCACAATGTCGGTGGAACGCACGGTGTCGCGCAGAATTTTCGCCAACCCGATAAGAATTTTATCTCCCGCCTCGTGGCCGTGGGTATCGTTAATTTCCTTAAAGCGGTCCAGGTCAATAAAGGTCACCGTGCCGGTGGTGTGGTGGCGGCGCGAAAGGGCCACCGCGCGCTCCAGCTCTTCCTTAAAGCGCGCCCGGTTGAGCAAGCCGGTCAAATGGTCGGTGGTCGCCAGGCGGAACACATGGTCGCGCTCGATCTTGCTGGCGGTAATGTTGCTGGCCGCGCCCCGGTAGCCCACAAACTCCTGCTGCGCATCCACCACCGGCACGCCGCTCAGGCGCAAACACACGCGGTCGCCGTTCTTGGCCTTGGTCCAGAATTCCAACTCACGGTAAGCCTGCTTCCGCTCCACCCGGCTCAAGATCAACTCGCGGGAGGTATCCTCCACGTTGGCAAACAGAATATCCAATTGAATGGCACCGATCAGCTCCTCCGGCTCATAGCCCAACACATGGCTCACCCCCGGGCTCACGTAGCGGAACACCCCGGTTGTGTCGGTCTCCCACAACCAGTCGGCACTGCTGCCGGCAAAGTCCTTAAAGCGCTGCTCGTTGCGCGCCAGCTCATCCAGAATACGCTTGCGCTGCGAAATATCCCGCGCGTGGATCACCACACTGCGCACCACCCAGTCGCTGTCCGGCAACCCCTGCGCCACCAGCTCCACATCCACCCAGCCGCCCACCATGTGGGGGAACTTCAGCGTCGCCTCCACCGGCGTGCCGCCCCGCGTCACCTTGTCCAGTATGGCGCCCATCTCCTCGCGGTTCTTCAGGTGCACCCACTGCCGAATATCCTTGCCGCGCAGCTCTTCCTTGCCAAACCCCAGCACACGGGTAAAGGCGGCGTTCAGGTAGTCAATGCGCCCGCCGGCGTCACACACCGCGATCAGGTCGTAGGCGTTGTCGGCCATCAGGCGGAAGCGCCTGCTCACATCCTCCAGCCGCCGCGTGCGCTTTTCCACCTCTTCGGCCAGGTTGCGCTCAATGCGTTTCTCCCCCAGCCACCAGATCGCCGCCACCAACAGCAGCGCTCCGCCGCATACCGCCATGGTTTCGGCAAAAACCATCGGCTGATTGCCCAGGTGCAGCAGCAGGTTGCCCATCATCGCAGCACCTCGCCGCCCACCAACTTGCCTGCCCAGGCGCAAACTCCTAAGGTGGGCGCATGGATATCCGCGTCGCCGCCTACCGCCCCGTCACCGTCACCAGCACGGTAAGCGGCGGCCAGCGCACCACCACCGCCAACAACGCCGCGCAGTCCGCACCGGTCAGCCCGGTGGCGGCCGTGCAGCAGTCGCGCAGCAACAACGCCTTCAACGCCAAAAATTTTGCCGCCACCGAGACCCGCGGCACCCGCGTCAACATTCTGGTCTAGCACCAATTTGTAAAGCGGGGCGGCGCTCATTGCGCGCCCTCCATCTTCTTCCACAACGCCACATCACCGGCGCGCAATTTCACTGCAAGGCTCCACATCTCACCGTCCAGCGCCTTGGTCACCACTTCGCCGTGGGCGTACAACCAGGCCAACTTCTTGCCTTCCCCGGCGGGCACCTGCACCTCCATGGTCTCCCAGTCCTCCTGCAAGCGGTCACCCACCACGTCCAGCAACTCCACCACTCCCTTGCCGGTCACGGCAGAAACACCATAACCATCACCCGGCACCGGCATGGTCACCTTGTCGATTTTATTAAACACCTCAATCCGCCGTTTCTCCGCCGCGCCAATCTGCGCCAGCACGGTCTCCACGTCGTGGGCCTGCGCCAGCATCTCGGGGTTGCTCAGGTCATGCACATGCAACAGCAGGTCGGCCATCACCACTTCTTCCAGCGTGGCCTTAAAGGCCTCCACCAACTCGTGCGGCAAATCGGCGATAAACCCCACCGTGTCCACCAGCACCACATCCAACCCGTTGGGCAGGTTCAACTTGCGCATCAACGGGTCCAGCGTGGCAAACAAGGCATCGTCCACCAACGTCCCTTCGCTCACCAACCGGTTAAACAACGTACTTTTCCCCGCATTGGTGTAGCCCACCAACGCCACGGTGGGCACATTGTTTTTCTGCCGGGCCATGCGCTGCAGGCCCCTGCCCTGCTCCACTTCGCGCAATTCCCCCTTCACCTTGGCCAGGCGCGCATTCAACATGCGCTTGTCCAGTTCAATCTGGCGCTCGCCGGGGCCACCTGCTTTTCCGGTGCCGCCGCGCTGCCGCTCCAGGTGGCTCCACAACCGCACCAACCGGCTCTGCTGATAAGTCAGCTGCGCCACTTCCACCTGCAATTTCCCGGCGCGGGTGCGCGCCCGCTTGGCGAATATGTCCAAAATCATCCCGGTGCGGTCCAACACCTTGGCCTTTAGCGCCAACTCCAGCTCGCGCTGCTGGCGCGGGCTCAACAACACATCCACCACCACCACCTCAATGCCCTGCTCTGCCACGGCGGCGGCCACACGCTCCACCACCCCTCCACCCAGCAAGGTGGCGGGGATTATCTTGCTCAAATGCACGGCTTCGCTGTACACCACATCAATATCCAGGGCCTGTGCCAGGTTCACTGCTTCTGCCAGCTTTTCGTCGGCGGTGCGGCCGGCGCGCGGCCCCAGGGCAAAGCCGCCCTCGGGGGCGTAGCCGCGGGGCATCTCCACCCCCACCACGGCGCCTTTGGGGGCCCCCGGCGTCCTGTCAATCAAAGCTTGCATAACGCCCTGTTTATTCCGGCTGCCCCATCAGGTCGTAAATAGAAAGCGCGTCCTGCGGCATCACGGTGGCAATCGCGTGGCGGAAGATAAGCTGCGTCACACCATCACGCGCCAAGGTCAGGCAGTCTTCGTCCACCCAGCTTATATTGCCTGAAAGTTTAACCCCATTGGTCAAGAACACCGTCACCGGGGAATGTCCTTTAGCCAGGTGCGCCATAAACACATCCTGCAGAGTCTTCTTGGTCGCCATGATCGTGGGTTCCGTTCGTTGGTTGTTGTTTTTTTTGTTGTGGCCCCGGTTTTCCGGGTGCCGTTTTTTGGTGGCCCATTCTAGCCTTACAGCCCCCTGCCGCCAACCCACCTCCCCCCTTTGCCCGGGCGTGGGCCTCAATCCCCTCCCCACCCGTGGCAAAAACGCCATGTTTTCAACATCAATGCCCACCAAACCGGCATTACCTGGCCCGGCAACCTTCTACCTACGGTGCTTCACCCCTATACTCGCCGGGTGCAGCACAACAACAAACCGCTCCTGCCCCTGCTCATCGGCGCGCTCGGCGTGGCTTTTGGTGATATCGGCACCTCCCCGCTCTATACCATCCGGGAATGTTTTCTCACCACCGGCATGGCGGTCAACGGCTCCAACCTGCTGGGTATTTTAAGCTTCATCACCTGGGCCCTCACTTTGGTGGTCACCCTTAAGTATGTCTCCATCATGCTGCGGGCGGATAACCGCGGCGAGGGCGGCATCCTCGCACTCACCACCCTGGCGGTGGATCAATTATCCTCCACGCGCAAACGCGCCTTCATCCTCACACTGGGCCTGCTCGGCGCGGCCTTGTTTTATGGAGACTCCCTCATCACCCCGGCCATCTCGGTGCTCTCTGCGGTGGAAGGGCTGCACATCGCCACCCCCGCGGTCGATAACTACGTCCGCCCCATTTCGCTGTTCATCCTCATCGCGCTGTTCGGCCTGCAACGCCACGGCACCGCCACGGTGGGGGTGCTGTTCGGCCCCATCATGCTGGTGTGGTTCCTGGTGCTTGGCCTCACCGGGCTCATTCACATCGCTTACACGCCGGGCATCCTGGCGGCGCTCAGCCCTCACCACGCGGTGCATTTTGCGCTGTCCAACCCGGTGCTGGCGTTCATGGTGCTGGGCGCGGTGGTGCTGGCCATCACCGGGGCCGAGGCCCTGTATGCCGACATGGGCCACTTCGGCCGCACACCCATCCAAAAAACCTGGCTCTACCTGGTGTTTCCCTGCCTGCTGCTCAACTACTTCGGCCAGGGCGCGCTGCTGCTGAATGCGCCCGACGCCATCAGCAACCCCTTCTTCCACATGGTGCCAGAAGGCCTCACCCTGCCGCTGGTGGTGCTGGCCACACTGGCCACGGTCATCGCTTCTCAAGCGGTCATCACCGGGGCATTCTCGGTCACGCAGCAGGCCATCATGCTGGGCTACCTGCCGCGCATGGCCACGCGGCACACCAGTTCATCGGCGGTGGGGCAAATCTACATCCCCATGCTCAACTGGCTGCTGTGCGTGGGGGTCACGCTGCTGGTGGTGGGGTTCGGCACCAGCTCCAACCTGGCCTCGGCTTACGGCCTGGCGGTCACCGGCGCCATGCTTATCGATACCATCCTGGTCACCAGCGTGCTGCGCCGGCGCAACCGCTGGGCCTGGTACCTGCTGGCCCCCTTCACCCTGGTGTTCTTCACGGTGGATACCACCCTGTTCACCGCCAACCTGCACAAGATCGCCGCCGGGGGCTGGTTCCCGCTGCTGCTGGCAGGGTGCATTTTCTTCATCATGCACACCTGGGTGCGCGGGCGCGAGCAATCCCACGCCCTCATGCTCGCCGCCACACCGCCACTCGCCACCTTCTTAGAAGGGCTCGACACCACCCTGCCCAAGGTGCCGCGCACCAGCATCTTCCTCACGTCCGATCTCAACCACGCGCCGCCCGCGCTCATCCACAACCTGGCGCACAACGGGGTGTGGCACGCGCAAACTATCATCATGAAAATTTCCCGCGCCCGCATCCCGCGCTACCCCAACTCCGAGAGGGTGGCCATCCACCACCACTCCCACGGCCTGTCCACGGTGCAGGTCACCTACGGCTTCATGGAAGAGCCCAACATCCCGCAACTCATCGCCAAACTGCCGGAGTTCGGGCTGGATGTGCACCACCCCTCGCGCCTGTCTTATTTCCTCGGCACACACACCTACATCCCCTCACCCAACAAGGCGCTCAACAAATGGCAGGAACCGCTCTTCATCACGCTGGATAAATTCGCCCACTCAGCCGTCTCCTACTTCAAGATCCCCCGCGAGCAGGTCATCGAGATCGGCTCCCAGATCGAAATCTAGGCCGAAGGCCTAGCCCCGGCGAAGGCCGGGGCCCACGAAAAGCCCTCACCGCAGGTGAGTAACTTAAAGTAAAAAAACCACAGAAAGCCAACCCCATGCGCATTTGCCTCTTCTCAGCCGCCTCCGCCCCGCACACCCCGGCGGTGGCCCAGGCCACCCAACACATCGGCACATGGCTGGGCAGTCACGGCCATACCCTCATCTCCGGCGGTGCCGGCGCGGGCATGATGCAACTCGCCGCCGAGGCCACACTCAACGCCGGCGGCAAAGTCTTCACCATTTACCCAGAGACCTTCCTCGCCCATGAAAAGGTGCAGCACCCCAACCTCACCCACACCACCTGCAAAAACCTGCATGACCGGCTCGATACCATGTGCGACATGGCCGATGCCTTCATCGCGCTTCCCGGCGGCATCGGCACCCTGCATGAAATTGCGCAGGTCTGGGCCGACATGCGCTGCGGTTTCTACAGCAAGCCGCTGCACCTTCTTAACCTGGAAGGCTTCTTCGACCCGCTGCTCGGCTTCATGCAACATGTCGTAGAGAGCAACTACGCCAAGCCCGAGCACCTGGCCCTCATCCAAATCCACCCCACGGTGGAATCCCTCCTCACCACCCTCGCCCGGGCCTAGACTCTGCATACAAAAGACGCTATCCTCCGCGTACAGTCGCATCCACACCATCCCGTCAACCGGAGCCCGCCATGAGCAGCCCGTTCACCTACGATCCGGAGGCCATCCTCCATGAAGCCTCCTGCTTCGCCCGCGCGCGCCTCGCCGCCGTCCTCGAACATAACCCCGACAGCGACCTCAGCCACATCCGGCTGGTGGTGCCCACGCGCTCCAACATCGGCGATGTCCTCAAGGCCATGGCTTCCCTGGGCGAAACCCGGCTGGGCAACAAAGACGGCCAACCTATCGGCTGGTGCAAGCTGCAAACGCCGGTGGAAATCCGCCCCGGCCACCAGCTGGCCTATCTGGAGTTCATCGCCGCCAAGCCCGGCTACCCCTACCCGCACCTGGCCCACTTCGCCAACCGCATCGTCGCCACGGTCACCGAGAACAAGCGCGAACAACGCGGCGTCTTCCTGCCCAAGGGCAGCCCGGTCGATTGGGTCATCCAGCACGGCTACGCCGGCCGCTTCTTCAACGAGGCCGAGCTGTTCTAAACGGCCCCGTCAACCGAACAAAAAAGCCCGCCGCAAGGCGGGCTTCCTAGTCCCTAGTCCCCAGTCCCTAATTCATCGGCCCTTCAATCCGCGCATCCACCCCCAAGCTCTTCAGCTTGCGGTGCAACGCACTGCGCTCCATGCCCACAAAGTCGGCGGTGCGGCTCACGTTGCCGCCAAAGCGCAGCAGCTGGCTGGTCAGGTAGTTCTTCTCAAACAACTCGCGCGCCTGGCGCAGCGGCATCGCCACGGCGCTTTCCATCAGGTTGCTGTTCACCGCGTCGCCTTTGGTCAATTCCGGCGGCAGCAGGTCGGGCACGATCAACTTGCCCGGCTGCATAATCACCAGCCACTCGCACAGGTTCTTCAACTGTCTTATGTTCCCCGGCCACTCATAGCTGGTCAGCACCGCCATGGTGGCGGGCGCCACCTTGGGCGTACCTGCAGCATCGGGGCTCAGCACCTTCAAAAAGTGCTGCACCAGGGTGGGAATATCCACACTCCGTATCCGCAAGCTCGGCATCTGCACCGGCACCACGCTCAGGCGATAAAACAAATCAGCGCGGAACTTCCCGCCCTCCACCAACGCCTTCAAATCCTTCGCGGTGGAACTTATCACCCGCACATCCGCCTCGGTCGGCAAACCTGTGTTGGGGTCGGGCAGCAAACCGTCTTGAAGGAACTTCAGCAACCGCGCCTGCATCGCCTGGGTCAGGTCGGCCACTTCGTCCAGAAACAACGTGCCGCCCTTGGCCTGCGCCACAATGGTGGAGAGCGCGGTCTCAAACGTGCCTTCGCTCACCGCACCCGGCGCCAACAGCACAAACGGCCGGTCGGTGCGGCGGCTGCCTTTGTGGATCAAGCGCGCGACAATTTCCTTCCCCGTTCCGCTCTCACCGGTGATCATCACACGGCTCTCACCTGGGCTCACCTGCTTCACGGTCTGGCGTACGGTGGCAATTTCGCTGCTCACACCCAGCAGTTCCTGCACGTCGCCGCTCTTGGCGCGCAGCAGGTAGTTCTCCTTGCGCAACTGGCTCTCGCGGATACTCCGGCTCACCGTCAGCAGCAAACGCTCCACGCTGGGCGGCTTTTCAATAAAGTCATACGCACCTTTTTGCGTGGCCTGCACGGCGGTCTCAATGGTGCCGTGGCCGCTGATCATGATCACCGGCAAATCCGGCACACGACGCTTCAGGCGGCTCAACACCTCCAACCCGTCCATGCCTTCCATCCAGATGTCCAGCAGCACCAACTGCGGCACACGCTCGGTAATGGCCTGCAGGCATTGCTCGCCGTTTTCGGCGAACCTTATGGTGTAACCGTCATCTTCCAAAATCCCCGCCAGTGCGGTGCGGATTTCAGCTTCGTCGTCCACCACGAGAATTTCGGGGCTTCCGCTTTTGCTTGCGGTCAGCGGGCTGCTCATTGGTCAAAGTCTCCTTGTTGTCCGGCTTGGCCTTGCGGGCGGGCTTCACCGGGTGTGCCTCCAGGCTCACCGGCAATTCGCCCTGCAGGGGGAAGGTGAGCAGCACCGTGGTGCCCCCTTCCTTCCGCCGCAGCAGGCGCACCGTTCCTCCGTGCTCGTCCATTACGCGCTTCACAATGGCCAGCCCAAGTCCGGTGCCGCCTTTGCGGGTGGTCACGTAGGGGTCAAACAGCTGTTCCACCTCCACATCCCCCGGCAAACCGCGGCCGTTGTCGTGTATTTCAACGGTGAGTATAGCCGGTTGTGGTTTTTTCACAACAATGGAGACCTCGCCCTGTGGCACATTTGTGCCTTCGCGTTCAGCAATGGCATTGCAGGCATTTTCCACCAGGTTGGTCAAAAGGCGCAGAATCTGGCCCTTATCCACGTTCACCAGCGGGGCTTCCACCTCGCTTTCCACGGCAAATTTCACGTCACCGCGCGCTCGCTGCAAGG
The DNA here is from genome assembly GCA_016125035.1 of Pseudomonadota bacterium. Taxonomy (GTDB): domain Bacteria; phylum Pseudomonadota; class Alphaproteobacteria; order UBA2136; family UBA6156; genus RFNJ01. The sequence goes on along the minus strand of WGMN01000010.1, from coordinate 41,001 downwards.
CCACCACACTGTGCACCAGGTCCAGCAGGTTTTCCGGCTGCAACTGGGCCTGCGGCATGCGCGCAAAGTCGCTAAACTCGTTGGTCATGCGGCGCATTTCTTCGGTCTGGCTCACAATGGTGGTGGTCAGCTGCTCAAACAGCGCCTTGTCTTCATCTGCCATCTTGGCCAGATACTTCCGCTTCAACCGCTCAGCACTCAGCTGAATGGGGGTCAGCGGGTTTTTAATCTCATGCGCCAGGCGCCTGGCCACATCGCGCCACGCCGCCATGCGCTGCGCGCCGATCAACGGGGTAATGTCATCAAAGGTCAGCACCACCCCTCCGGTGCGCTCGCCCGGGTAGCCGCCCAACGCCACCAACCGCACCAGCAGCGTGCGCGCCTCGCCTTCGCTCAATTCCACTTTCACTTCGCGCTGCATCAGGCTTTTCTGGCCAAACAATGCCCCTTCGGCCTGCGCCCGCCCCACTTCGCGCACCATCTCGCTCAACTCCGGCACGTTCTTGGAAAGTTTATCCCCCGGCGCAATGCCCAACATGGTGGTGGCACTCTGGTTGGCCACACGCACCACACCGGCATCGTCCACCGCCACCACACCTGCGGTCACGCCGGTCAGCACCGCCTCCATAAAGCGCCTGCGCTCATCCAGCTCCCTGTTCTTGCGCTCCACCAGGTCGCGGTTGGTGGCCAGCTGCAAGGTCATGCGGTTAAAGGCCTGGGTCAGCACGCCCAGCTCATCGTCATCACGCGGCGTCAACCTCACGGTCAAGTCCCCCGCGCTCACCCGGTTGGTTCCATGCACCAGCTCTGTCACCGGCCGCACAATGCGGTTGGCCAGGCGTATCGCCGTCCACACCGCCACGGTAATGGTGGCGGCCAATATCAACAGCAAAAACATACTCGCCAGCCGCCGCACTTCATCACGGTGCGCGCGCAACTCTTCATAGTTGGCGCTGGCGGCTTCGGTCTGGGCAATGCGGTCGGCCATTTCGCTGCTCATGCCGCGCAGGCCCACCAGCCACCACCCCGCGCGCAGCGGCGCCACCGCGGCCATGCGGCCGTCGCGCTGTGCCAACACCTGGCCCAGCGCCAGCGGGCTTTGCACCGCGTTCACCACCTCGGCCGAAACACTGCCCCCCGCAAAGCCTCCACTGCTGGCAATCACCATGCCGTCCGCATCCACCACCAGCAAGTCATCCAGCCGCTTGTCCACCACAGCATGGCGCAGCCAGTTGCCCAGGCTCACGCGGTCCACCAGCATCGGCAGTTGCCACATCGGGTCGCGGCTCAACCCCATCACGTCGCTCAAAATCGCACGGCGGCTCTCCTGCTCATAACCTTCCACCACCTGGCGCCCGCCCTCCAGCGCGGCCGAGACCTTGGTGGCAAACCACCCTTCAATACCCTGGTTGAGCAGATACACCGCCACCCCACCCACGCCCACCGCCGGCAGTACGGTCAAAATGGCGAAGATCGCCAGAATCCGCATATGCAGCCGCCCGCCGCGCAACCGGCCGCGCCTGTCCAGCAACATCACCACCATGCGCCTGGCCACGTACATCGCCAGCAACGCACCCAGCACAATGTTAATGTTCAACAGCGCCAGGTAGGCACTGCCGGCCATCGTCGGCCAGCGCCAGGCCAGGCCCATCAACACCGCCAGACCGCCCACCACCCCCACCGCCAGGCCCACAAACAACCACTTCAGCACCATAAACACGGGGGTATGGCCGCGGCGCTCACGCCTGCGGTCCCCCGCCACCGGCCACACCGCGGCGATCGTCTCGTCATGCACGATCGGCGCCACCACGGGCGCCTCAACGGGCACCTTCAACGGCGTCTTTCTCTCAATCATGGCCGCACTCTACCCCCATGGGGCCGCCAGATAAACCTCCCTCCCCGCCCCCAAAAGCCATTTCCTCACCCCCCGTGGCATACAAAACAGCCTTGCCCCCAACCGGCCTAAAACCCCCACCAAGACCCCGCAACAGCGGCCCACCCGGCCGCCCCTTTTGGAAAGAGCTCCCCATGCGCACGCAAACTTTCCTGCACTGCATCCGTCCCAACGGTCAACTGACCATCTCCGAAAACAGCGCCCCCCTGCCTTTCCCGTCAGTCCGCGTCAAGGCGATGAACCTCACGCCCCTCGCCGCCGACGGCGCCGATAGCGCGCCCCAGACGTTCCTGTACGCCGCCCGGCCGCTGCCGGGGTTCAAGACCGCCTGCGGCCGCCCGATCCACACCACCCGGCGCGATGGCACGCACGACACCGTCATCTACGCCCACCTCTACGCCGAGGATGGTACCAGGCTCCACCCCGGCGACCCGACTGATCCCCGCGCCGCCTGCGCCCTGAAGTCCCTGGTGATGGACGGCGAGACGGTGTTCGAGGTCGGCTACGACGGCCTGCTCACCCTCACCCAGGGCCGCCTGATGTCGGCCGCCTGAAACCTGCCAACGCAAACGCCGCCCGGCCAACAACCGGGCGGCGCTTTTTCCACCCCCCTCACGCACCACCCCGCGCCCCAATTTCCACCAGCACCGCTCCTTGCCCCTTGCCGCCGCTTTTCCATCTCCCCTCGCCGCCCTGCCGCCGCTTCCCGGCCCGCCCCGCCCCCTCGCCGCCGCCTTTTGCCGCTCATTGCCGCCTTTTTTCCACCTCAAACCGCCCCAAAAACCCGCAAAAACCCCTCCAAAAGGCCGCTACCACAATCATATATTTCAGTACCTTAACCAACCCGCAACCACCCCAACCCCACCACAACATCTAGTGGCACCCCTTACAACCCGTAAGGCAAGCAAAAGGGGCCGTCACGGCCCCTTTCGTTAACCTCTTAAGGCTAGTGACCAACGTCACCCACAATCTTGCCCAGGTCAATGTCCAGCGCCTGGATCTTCTTGCGCAGGGTGTTGCGGTTAATGCCCAAAATGCTCGCCGCGCGCACCTGGTTGCAACGCACATAGCGCAGCACGTGCTCGATCAGCGGTTTTTCAACCTGGCTAATCACTTTGATATACATTCCGGCGGCCGGGCTCATGCCGTTCAGGTCCTTGAAGTAAGTCTTCAGGCAGGCATCGACGCTGGCCGGAAGGCTCTCGTTGAAGGCTTCGGCGCGGGCACGGTACAGCGGCGAAAGTTGGCGCGCCATCGGCTGCGTCCCTACCCCTTGCAGTGCCTGCGGAATGTTATCTGTGGACATCGGTTGTTCCTCCCGTTTCATGAAACCACTTGGCTGAGTTATCCACAACATCTTGTGTCTAACTCCCCCACACCACTGCTTATACCACCACCACCTCGTATACAACAACACATTCCATCAAAAACTTATCCCCAGGTATAAAGTTTCAATCGCACTTTTCATCTCATCCTTTGTCACCATCGCGTTCAGCTTCATACGCAATTCACGCCCGCCCACAATTCCGCGGGTATAACCGGCAATATGCTTCCTCATATGGTGGATGCCGGAGTACTCGCCATAAAGCTCCACTGCCAAATCAATGTGCTCCAGTATCATCGCGCGCTGTTCATCCAGGCTGGGGTCGGGCAGGCGCTCACCGGTCTTCAGGTAGTGTGCCACTTGTCCAAGCAACCAGGGCCTGCCTTGCGTCGCCCGGCCGATCATCACCCCGTCACAACCACTGGCCTGCAAAGCCGCCACGGCATCATCCAGGGTATTAATGTCGCCATTCACCAAAACAGGGATCTTCACCGCATCTTTAATCCGGCGGATGAAATGCCAATCCGCCTTGCCGGTGTACATCTGCGCCCGCGTCCGGCCATGGATCGCCAGCATCTGCACCCCCTCAGCCTCGGCGATCTTCGCAATCTCCACACCATTCTTCATCTCTTCGTTCCAGCCAATGCGCGTCTTCAAGGTTACCGGCACCTTCACCGCCCCCACCACACGGCGCACAATGTCGCGCACCAGCTCGGGCTCTTTCATCAGGTAGCTGCCGGCCATGCAGTTCACCACCTTCTTCACCGGGCACCCCATGTTCAGGTCAATCACGTCGGCACCGGCCAGCTCATTGGTGCGCGCGGCAGCGGCCATGTTCTCGGGGTTGGCCCCGGCCAGCTGCACGCTGTGGATGCCCTGCCGCGCATCAAAAGTGGCCTTCTGTGCCGCCACCACGGCGTTGCGCACCACACCTTCGGCGGCGATCATCTCGCTCACCACCAACCCGGCGCCATAACGCTTGTTCAGCAACCGCGTCGGCCGGTCGGTAATCTCGGTCATGGGGGCCAACACCACGTTGTTGTCCAGCACGTGGCTGCCCAGCTTAATCTGCGGCAAAACCGGCCACGCCACCGGCGCCGTCAGCGGGCGCTTCTCCATTACGGGGGGTACATTCAACATGCCGCGCACCCTGCCTAAAACTTAGGCACACGTCAACCGCAAAACCGGGTATCCTTCCCTCGCATGAAAACCCTTCCCAGCCTTGTCCTCCTCGCCATTCTGGCCAGCTCTTGCGCCTCTCCGCACACCCCACCCCGCCCCTCGCGGCTCAGCAAGGGCGCCAGCATCACCTCTGGGGCCAGTTTCGGGCCATGGGGGGTCTCCACCTCCCACTGCCAGGTTAACGGCCGCACCGCCGATTTCACCCTCACCACCAACGGCCGGGTGGAAAATGACACCCTGCTGATGGAAATCCGCTTTGCCACCCCGCCCGCCATGCCCCCGCACGCGTCCATCATCGGCCTCAACCAAACCCTGCCGGTGGAAGGCGATGCCGACAGCTACAACTTCACCCTGCCCTACACGCCGCAGGCCGCCGCCCAACTGCTGCAACCAGATAGCTACCTCGCCATCCGCTACCAACCGCCCTACAGCCGTGAAGTTTATGAGTCCTCGCTGCCCACCCAAAGCATGGTGCAGGCCCTGGCGGCACTGGGCACGCAGTGCCCCTAGCCCCTAGCCCCTAGCCCCTAGCCCCTAGCCCCTAGTCCCTAGTCCCTACCCAGCCTGCATTCCGGCGGTCAGGCTCGCCAGGCGGTTCATCAACGCTTCCAAGCTTCCCGCCACCACCAGGCCGCTAAAGCCCACCAGATGCTCCACGCCCATAAAGCCCTGCTGCGCGCCCAGCAACACCTGCTTTTGCAGGCCCAGCAAATAGCCAATCTCCACCCGCGCCGCCTGGTTGGAAAGCCCCTCCCCCAGCCAGAACACGCCCATGTCGCAAAAATCCAGCGCCTGGCGCTCCCACATCACCTGCTTGGCGTGGCCGGCGGGGTCCATTTCGGGGTCCACAAAGCTCTCACGCCGCGGGTTGATAAACGTCACCGCGCTGCGCTCAAATTTCTGGAACACCTCAATGCGCCAGTCGCGGCCACGGCATTGGCCGCCCAGATAAATCCGCGGGCTGGTGGTGCTGGGGCTGAACGGTTCGTCCGCCTTCACAAGCTTGTAGCTCACCATCGCTACACCTGCTCAATAATAAAGTAATCAAGAACCTCTTTGGGCAACTGCCAATCCTCTGCCCATTGGGTTTCGGCCTGGCTCACCGGCGCGGGCACGGCGTAGCGCGGCGCCACCGGCTGCCGGGTGCGCGCATCAGCACTTTTAATGCGGCTCACCAGTTGGGTAATTTCATCGCGCTCAGCGCCCACCAGCGGTTGGGCACTTGCCACAACACTACCTTTAAGAGCCGCGCTGCGCGCCACTGTTCACCTCAAGCTGAAAGTAATCAAAGAACACCGCCGGAAGGGTCTCCACGTCCAGGCTCTTATCACCGGCCTGGCCCGCAGACGCCTCAAGTTCAATAAACTTGTTCATGGCGCGGCCTCCCTTTGTTTCAGCCATTAAACGGCGCGCCGCCAGGCCTTACAAGGCCCCCTCCCCACATTGCCGCACACGCTGTCACCACCCGGCCACAGATTATGGCGAAGACGTGAACAGTAAACAGTGAACAGTTACCAGTAACCAGTTACCACCAGCCCCCCCCTGCTCTCTGTTCACTGTTTACTGTTCACTGGTAACTGTTCACTGTTTACCAATAACCAAAACGCACTCCCCCTTCAGCCCGCGCCCCGCCAGCTTATCCGCCAGGCCCTGCAGATCCGGCCCCACCCACTCCTCATGCAGCTTGGTCAACTCGCGCGCCAGCCACGCCGGGCGGTTGCCCCAGGCCTTCAACAGGTCGGCCACGGTGTCCTTCGCGCGGAAAGGGCTCTCATAAAGCACCACCGTCTCACCGCACGCCCCAAGCTGCTCCAGGCGTGCCCGCCGCTCCTTGCCCTTGCGCGGCAAAAACCCGGCCATCACAAACCCACCCTCAAAACCGCTGCCCGCCACCGCCACGGTGGCGGCGCACGGCCCGGGTATCACCTCCACCCGCACCCCGGCGGCGCGCGCCGCCGCCACCAGCACCGCGCCGGGGTCGCTAATGCCCGGCATCCCCGCATCGCTCACCAGCACCATGCGAGTCCCTTCCAAAAGCTGCACCACCAGCGCCTCCACCCGCCGGTGCTCCACTTCCTTGTAAAAACTCACCAACTTGGGCGTCTTGATCGCCAACAGCTTATAAAGCTGGCCACACCGCCGCGTATCCTCGCAGGCCACCACCTCCGCCTCACGCAACGCCTCCATCACCCGCGGGCTCACATCCTGCAGGTTGCCAATGGGCGTCCCCACCACTTGCAACAAAGCGTTGTATCCGTTCATTCTTTCTGCCTCTTTATTGTGCATACATCGCCATCCTACCACTGGCCATCCCCGCCTGTCGCCCGCATTCTTGTCTCACGACCAAGTTCTACTACGGCTGCACTTCACCTTGTTTTCGTGTAACCGCGGCACACCGCCGCCCATGTGAAGGATACTGCCTATGTCATGGAACGACGAACGCGTCGAAACCCTCAAGAAACTCTGGTCTGACGGCCTCTCCGCCAGCCAGATCGCCGCCGAACTCGGCGATGTCACCCGCAACGGTGTCATCGGCAAGGTGCACCGCCTCGGCCTCTCCGGCCGCGCCAAATCGCCCTCGTCAACCGCACCGCGCCCACGCAAGGCCCGCTCGGCAGGTGGCACTATTCGCTTCCAGCCGCCGCAGGTCCGCGGCAACACCGCGCTCGCCTACGATGTCGAGTTCGAGCCCGAGCTGCTGGAGATCCCGCAAGAGCAACGCAAGACGCTCCTGCAGCTCACCGACAAGACCTGCCACTGGCCGGTCGGAGCCCCCGGCAGCGGCGACTTCTTCTTCTGCGGCGGCGATAGTGCCGACGAGCAGCCCTACTGCTCGTTCCACTGCCGCGTCGCCTTCCAACCGAACTCCGATCGCCGCCGTTCTGGCAGCCACCGCCCCTTCAAAGACCACGGCGGCCGCACGGCGCACGCCTGATTCACCTCAGGCCTCGAGATCGAAAAGCCCGCCTTAACCGGCGGGCTTTTTCACATCCAATCCCTAACTGTGAATCGCCCGCCCATCCACCGCCAGCGCAGCTTCCTTCACCGCCTCGGTCATCGTCGGGTGGGCATGCACGATCCTCGCCAGGTCTTCCGCGCTGCCCTTGAATTCCATCACCGCCACCGCTTCCGCCACCATCTCGCTCACATTGTGGCCGATCATATGCACGCCCAGCAACTCGTCATTGTCCTTGCGCGCAATAACCTTCACAAAGCCCTCACTGGCATCCGCCGCCAACGCCCGCCCATTGGCCACAAATTTAAATTTCCCCACCTTATAGTCCCCCACCTTGGCCCGCGCCTCGGCCTCGGTCATGCCCACGCCCGCAATTTCCGGGTGGGTATAAACCACCCACGGTATCGCCGCATAGTTCACATGCCCGGCCTGGCCAGCCAACACTTCCGCCAGCGCCACACCTTCCTCTTCTCCCTTGTGCGCCAGCATGGGGCCCGGCGCGCAATCGCCAATCGCATAAACCCCCGGCACATTGGTGGCATAGTGCGCATCCACCTTAATAAAGCCGCGCTCATCCAGCGCCACACCAATCTCTTCCAAACCCATGCCCTTGGTCGCAGGCTTTCTGCCCACCGCCACCAGCACCTTGTCCCCCTCCAACTCCTTGGAAAAACCGTTCGGCAACTCCACCTCCACCACCGCCCCCGAATTCCCAATTCCCAATTCCGAATTCCGAATCTTCTTCACCTTGGCTTCCAGCAAAAACTTCAGCCCCTGCTTCTCAAATAATTTCTGCGCCTCGCGGCTCAGGTCCTCATCCATAATCGCCACCGGCCGCGTGGCCACATCCACCACCGTCACTTCGCTGCCCAAACGCTTCCACACACTGCCCATCTCCAGGCCGATCACCCCCGCGCCAATCACCACCATCCGCTCGGGCACCTTCTCCAAACCCAACGCATCTGTGGAATCGATCACCACCTCATGGTCAAATTTCGCAAACGGCAACTCCACCGGAACACTCCCCGCCGCCACCACAATATGCGTGGCACTCAGCTGGCTGCCGTCGTCCAGCGCCACCACACCATTGCCCTTCAAGGTGCCCCAGGCGTTCTTCACGGTTACCTTGTTCTTCTTCATCAGCATGCCAATGCCGCCGGTCAACTGCTTCACCACACTGTCCTTGCGCGCCAGCATCACGCCCAGGTCCAGCTTCACCTGGCCAACCTCAACACCATGCTTGGCCAAACCTTCCTGCGCCTCCAAGTAATGGTGGCTGCTCTCCAGCATCGCCTTGCTGGGGATGCACCCCACATTCAAACAAGTCCCACCAAGCGCGCCGCGCTTTTCCACCAGGCAAACCTTAAACCCCAGCTGCGCCGCCCGTATCGCACACACATACCCCGCAGGCCCGGCCCCCACCACACAAACGTCAAACTGCTCAGCCATCTTCCTAGTTCCCAATACCTAGTTCCTAAATCCCCACCACCATCCGCGCCGGGTCTTCCAAACACTCCTTCACCCGCACCAAAAAGCCCACCGCCTCACGCCCATCCACAATGCGGTGGTCATAGGTCAGCGCCACATACATCACCGGGCGCACCACCACCTGACCATCCACCACCATCGGGCGGTCCTTAATGGCATGCATGCCCAAAATCCCCACCTGCGGATAGTTCAAAATCGGCATGGAAAGCATGCTGCCAAACACCCCGCCGTTGGTAACACTAAACGTCGCCCCCACCAACTCATCGGGCAGCAAACCACCCTTGCGCGCCCGCGCGCCAAAGTCAGCGATGCTCGCCTCAATCTCCGCCAAACTCAACTGGTCGGCATTACGCACCACCGGCACCACCAGCCCACGCTCGCTGCTCACCGCCACACCAATATCGTAGTGGTGCTTGTAGATGATCTCCTCACCATCAATCTCGGCATTAATAGCGGGGAAGGCCTTCAACGCCTCCACCACCGCCTTGGTGAAGAAGCCCATATACCCCAGCTTCACACCATTCTTTTTCTCAAACGCATCCTTGTAAAGCTTGCGCATCTCACCCACGCGCCCAAGGTCAATCTCGTTGTATGTCGTCAGCATCGCGGCGGTGTTCTGCGCCTGCTTCAACCGCGTGGCGATGGTCTTGCGTATCCGCGTCATCGGCACACGCTCCTCACCACCTGCGGGCCGGGCCACCGGCTTGGGTGCACGCGGCGCTTCAACTTTCGCCGCAGGCATCGCTGGCGCCGCACCAGCCACTCCCAAAACATCTCCCTTGGTCAAACGGCCATCCTTGCCGCTACCCGCAAGGCCAGAAACATCCTTCCCACTCTCCGCCACAATCTTCTGCACCGCAGGCCCGCTCTTGGCCACCCGCTCATCAGCACTCTTTGCAGGAACCAAAGCCTTATCCTCGTTCCTCGCTACCTCGTTCCTCGTTCCTTTCTGCGTCTCATCAATCTCGCCCATCAAATCCCCCACCTTCACCGCTGCCCCCTTGGGCGTGGCAATCTTCACCAGCTTGCCCGCGCTCGGCGCGCTCACTTCCAAATTCACCTTGTCGGTCTCCAGCTCCGCCACCAGCTGGTCGGCGGCCACAAAATCGCCCTCGTTCACCAGCCACTTGGCCACGGTGGCCTCGGCGATGCTCTCACCCATGGTAGGGGCCTTGATCTGAACCGACATTCTTCTTCTCCTTACTCAAAAACCATTGTTCTCAATATAGCCGTAAATCAGTTTTGGCAAACGCTTCAGTTAATCTTTCCCAAAACCAAAACCGAAAACATGTTCTTCTGCGCCATGGCCTTCATCACATTGGCCAACTCCGGAACAGCCTTTTCCGGGAGGCTGTCCTTGCTCACCCACCTTGCGTCGTCGCATTTTTCCACGTCGGTGTTGCGTGGTTCGCCCTGCCATTTTCGGCACACAAACACATAATCATTGTATGTGCGCGGCGGTACTTGGGCCAAGCTCTGCCGGTAGCATACGTGGGCAAACTCCAAATCCTCCTCACGCGCGCTCACACCTGTTTCCTCAAGCAGCTCCCGCACGGCCGCCTGCCTAGGTGTCTCGCCTTCCTCAATGTGGCCCGAAGGCATGCCATACGCCCCATCCATGTAACCGCTGTTGGCGCGCCTTAACAAAAACACCTGCCCCCCCCGCTCCAGCAGAACGTAAACCGCCACATAGGTCAAAAACCGCGCCACCTCGTTCCTCGCTACCTCGTTCCTCGTTCCATCTTATCCAAACACCTCCTCCACAATCGCCTTCTGCTCGGCAACGTGGCGGCTGTTCAGGCCCACCGCCGGGCTGGCGCTGGCCGGGCGGCCCACGTAGTGCAGGTAGCCCCAGTCATTGTTCCAGTTATCACGCACGTGCATCCAGGCCCCCATGTTGCGGGGCTCTTCCTGCACCCACTTCACGTCCTTGCACTTAAACTTGGCGATCGCCGCGCCCACTTCGTCGGCCGGCCAGGGGTAGAGCTGCTCCACCCGCACCAGGGCCACATCATCACGCTTGTCAGCCTCTCTCTTGGCCAGCAAATCGTAATAAATCTTGCCGCTGCATAGTGCGATCCTCTTAACCTTCCTCGTTCCTCGTTCCTCGTTCCTCGTTCCCTCTTCTTCCATCACCGCCTGCCAGCCACCCCGCAACAGGTCGCTCAGCGGGCTCACCGCAACCGGGTTGCGCAACAAACTCTTGGGCGTCATCACCACCAACGGCTTCTTCACCGCATCCAGCGCCTGCTTGCGCAACAGGTGGAAGATCTGTGCCGGGGTCGTCGGGTAGCACACGCGCATGTTGTCTTCGGCACATAGCTGCAAATAGCGCTCCAGCCGCGCACTGCTGTGCTCGGGCCCCTGCCCTTCATAACCATGCGGCAGCAGCAGCACCAGGTGGTTTTCCTGGCCCCATTTGGCCTCACCTGCGGCAATAAACTGGTCAATCACCACCTGCGCGCCGTTGGCGAAGTCACCAAACTGGCCTTCCCACAGCACCAGGCTCTTGTCCGGCCGCCCCAGCGCGTAGCCGTACTCAAAGCCCATCACCGCGTTCTCACTCAGCACACTGTTGGCAAAACGCACCAGCACACCGGGCTCGGCCAGGCTGTCCAACACACTCCAGCGGTGCGCGGTCTTCGCACAGGTCAGCACCGCATGACGGTGGCTGAAGGTCCCGCGCTGCGCATCCTGCCCGGTCAGGCGCACACTCACACCATCCAGCAGCAACGTGCCGTAGGCTGCGGTCTCGGCAGCGCCCCAGTTCAGGGGCTTCTCGCCGCGCAGCATCGCCACGCGCTCATCCACCACCTTGGCCACCTTCTCGTTCAGCTCAAAGCCCTGCGGCACTTTGCCCCACGCCTCCGCCACCCGCTTGATCGCCCCGGCCTCCACCGCCGTCTCCCCCCCCTGCGACCCTGCGACCTCGCGACCCCGCGACCCTGCCTTCACCCCCTCTTGCGCCTTGGCAAAAGCGGCATCCAACTCGTCGGCGTAGGCTTTCTCAATCTTGGCCAGCACGGCGGCGTCCACCCCCTCGGCCTGCAACTTGGCGCCATACACCTCATAAGGCAGCGGGTGCTTGTGGATCACTCCGTACATCAACGGCTGCGTAAACGTCGGGTCATCACCCTCGTTGTGCCCCCAGCGGCGATACCCCACCACATCCACCACCGCATCCTTGCCGTAGGTGGCGCGGTATTCCCACGCAAACACCAGCGCCTGCCAGCAGGCTTCCAGGTCGTCGCCGTTCACGTGCACAATCGGGCACCCCAGGCTCTTAAAAATGTCGGTGCAGTAAGTGCCGCTCAATGCATCTGTGGCACTGGCGGTAAAACCCACCTGGTTGTTGATCACCAAATGCAGGGTGCCACCCACGCGGTAGGCGGGCACGTTCATCAGGTTGTTGCACTCGGCCACAATCCCCTGCCCGGCCACGGCACTGTCACCGTGCATCAAGATCGGCAACACCGCGCGGCCTTTGTCCGCCAACGCGCGGGCCACACCCAGCACGCTGCCGTTCACCGCTTCCAGGTGGCTGGGGTTGTAAAGCAGTTGCAAGGCAATCTCCTTGCCGTTGTCGGCATGGTGCACATAGCTCTTGCCCATGTGGTACTTCACATCCCCGCTGCTCGGCCCACCTTCCTGCGTAAACTTATCGGCAAAGGCCGCCAGCAAATCCTCCAGCGGCTTGTGCAGAATATTCACCAGCACATTCAACCGCCCGCGGTGGGCCATGCCCATCACCACGTCGTCGGTGCCATTGGCGGCGGCCAGCTCCACCAGCCTTTGCAACATGGGTATCACCCCATCGCTGCCTTCAATGCTAAAACGCTTCACGCCCACAAATTTTTTGTGGAGGAACTGCTCCAACCCGTTGGCCCGCACCAACCCGTCATACATCTTCAGTTGCAGCTCACGCGTCACCAGTTGCCGCTTATTGCCGCCTTCTTCCCACCACTGCTCCACCCACTTGCGCTCCATCGGGTCGGTCACCGCGGCACACTCAATGCCAACGCTACCGCCATAAACCCTGGGCATGTCGTCGGCTTCGCCGGCTTGCACGCCGTAGGTCTCGGCCTTCAATTCATTGGGTATTTCCACCGCCGCCCCGGCCAGAGGGTTAACTTTCGCCACCAGGTGCCCCCGCTCGCGCCACATTCTGCGATAAAGCGCCACATGGTGCTGGCCCTCATTGCCGCCGTTGCCGCTTTCCGCAGCCACATTCCCGGCGCCAAAGCCTAAAAAGTAGGCTTTCCACTCCGGCCCGACACTCTCCGGGTCCTGCTCAAACTTCTTATACAAATCCTCAACATACGGCACTCCACCAGAGTGGAAAACAGGCGCGGAACTCATGTGTGTAAATAGCCTCTTCAGGGGGTTGAACGGGCGGAACCCTACGCCCGCCCGCCCGCGCAATCAAGCCCCTGCCGATGCAATCCAGCGCAACACCGGTGCGGCCTCAGCACAATCAAACACTTGGTCGGCGCCATAACTGTTGTTCAACCAGGTGTACTGGCGCTTGGCATACTGCCGGTCGCGCACCACGGCCTTGGCCAGAACCTCTTCCAACCCCACCTCCCCGTCGATGTGCGCAAAAAAATCCGGTATCGCCAACCCCCGCAACGCCGGCGCCTCCGGCCCATAGCCCAGCTCCCTCAACCGCCGCACCTCACCCACCACCCCCATCCGCGCAAACTGCTCCCACCGCGCCGCAATCCGCGCATGCAACCAAGCCCTGTCCGGCCTAATCCCCACCTTCAAAAACCCCTCGTTCCTCGTTCCCTCGTTCCTCGTTCCTTTCTGCCACCCGCTCAGCGGCACCCTGGTATACCGCCACACCACCAGTCCGCGCACAATGCGCTGCGTATCGGCGGGCTTCAACTTCGCCGCCAGCACCGGGTCCACCGCCTGCAACTCTTTATAAAGCTCCGCCACCGGCACGCCCGCCAGCCCATCCTCCACCTCAGCCGGGATCTCCGGCACCGCATCCACACCTTCCAGCAACACACGCAAGTAAAACCCCGTGCCTCCCACCACAATCGGTACCTTGCCGCGCCCCCGCACCTCGTCGATCTTCTCCCGCGCCAGCTCCGCCCACCGCGCCGCACTAAAGCGCTCGCCGGGCTCCAAAAACTCAAACAAGTGATGCACCGCCCGCGCATACTCCGCCGCACTCGGGCAGGCGGAAATAATCGGCATATGCCGGTAAACCTGGCGGCTGTCGGCATTGATCACCTCGCCGCCCAACGCCTCGGCCAAATCCAGCGAGAGCGCGGTCTTGCCACAGGCCGTCGGCCCAAAAATCACCAGCGTTTTCGCAAACTTATCAACCATGCCAACCCTTTACCACCCCTTGCCAACCCCGCCAAGAGCGTTTAAAAGTGTATCCAGTTCACCCCGAACCGGAGTCGCTAAGCCATGAGCAATGATTCCCGCACCATCGCCGAAATTTTTCAAACCTACACCGGGCGCGCCCCCAGCCCGGCCGAGACCCTCGCCTTCCTGGCCCAACTGGCCACCGACTTCCACGACAAGTGCCTCGCCGCCATCCCGGTGGATAGCACCATGCCGATGGCCGACAAGCTCGCCCATCTCAAGGCCTACTTTAAGGAACACGACATCCAGCAGGCCTACATCGACACCGCCTTCATTATGATCAGCCCCTTCCCCTCCCACGAACTGATCGAAGGCCTGGCGGAAACCCACTGCAAGCCGATGTTCCAGTTCTCACTCGACGGCAACCAGCTTCTCTCCACCGCCCTGATGGAAGAGGAGGAGCAGTAACCGCCATGCCCAAAAAGCCCAAACACATGGAAGTCGGCCGCGTCCGTTCCGTCGGCCCCCGGCCCAAACTCAGCAAAAAGGCCAAGCGGCCCCACAAGCTGACCGAACGCCAGAAAGAGCTCAAACGCAGCGGCTTCTAAACCCGCTACTCAATAACGATCTTCACCGCGCCGGAACCCTCGGGTTTCGGCGCGGTGATCTTTTCCCACACCTTGGCCGCCATCGCGCGATATACCTTGGCCGCCGCCCCGTCCGGCGCCCCCACCACCACCGGCTGCCCACCGTCGGTCTTCTCGCGCACGTCCAAATCCAAAGGCACCTCGCCCAACACTTCGTAACCCAACTCATCCGCCATCGCCCGCGCGCCATGCGCGCCAAAAATGTGGCTCTCCTCGCCGCAATGCGGGCACACGAACACGCTCATGTTCTCCACCACACCCAACACCGGCACATTCACCTTGCGGAACATCTCCAACCCCTTGCGCGCATCGATCAGCGCAATGTCCTGCGGCGTGCTCACGATCACCGCGCCGTCCAACGCCACCTGCTGGCTCATGGAGAGCTGCGTATCACCCGTACCCGGCGGCATATCCACCACCAGCACATCCAAAGGCTCTTTCTCGCTGCCCCAGTTCACCTGACGCAACATCTGCATCAACGCACTCTGCACCATCGGCCCGCGCCACACCGTGGGTGTCGCTTCATCCACCATAAAGCCCATGCTCATCACCTTCACGCCATGCGCCACCACCGGCTCAATCCGCTGGCCGTCACTCTCCGGCTTGGCGTCTTTCACGCCCATCATCCGCGGCGCACTGGGCCCATAAACGTCGGCGTCCAAAAGCCCCACCCTCAACCCACTCACCCCCAAGGCCACCGCCAGGTTCACCGCCGTGGTGCTCTTGCCCACCCCGCCCTTGCCACTGGCCACAGCCACAATGCGCGTCACAAAATCAACCTGAGTTCCCATACCCGCCCTTCTCCCTCAAACCACAACCTTTGGCAATCCATTCCTTGCTGCCGCAGGCCAGAAACCAAGCGAGGCCAAAGGCCTAGCCCATTGGTTTCCGGAAAGGAGGTGCAGGAGGAAAACACCGTTTTCCTCCGCATAAAACCCATGGCCCGCAGGGCCATTCCTTCCGAAGCGCAAGCGAGGCCACGGAAGGAGCGCGAGGAAACCCTGTTTCCTCGCCAGGGCGCCTATAAGCCCTCGGGGAGAGAGGGTCCAGGGGGAGAACCGGAGGTTCTTTCCCTGGTCGCTGGGCCGGAGGGATTTTTGCGTTTCTTCGCAGGCCGAGCACCGCAGCGTACTTTAGTACGTGAGGAGCGCAGGACAAGAAAAACGCAAAAAGCACCCGGATCCAGTAGACTCTCTACAAATACCCAAAAACTATTTTTTGGCCGCCTTCGGCAACGTCATGGTAAACCCCACCCCCTTGTCGGTGGGCATAAAATCAACCATCTGCCCCATATCCCGGCCACACGCAGTGCCGATCCACACTTCCTTCCAACTGCCATTCTCCCGCGGCGGCGCCACCACCCGGGTGGAACGTATCTTCGGCAAATCCTTGCACTTCTCCATCGCCATCGCGGTGCTCACCGCAAAGCTCTTGGCCACATCTGCCTGCAATTGCGGGTCCGCGCGGGTATCGCCGGGCACCAACGGGTCCATCTCCAGCGGTCCCTTGCGCATGTCAAACAACACGTTGCCAAACACCGGCTCGCCGCAGGCCTGTGTTACAAAACGCGTGGTCCAAAGGCCTTCCTTGCCGGTGGCATCCTTGGGCGGGCTCAGCACGCTCACGCTGTCAATCTCCAGCAATTTAAAGTCGCCGCACCCCAGGCCTTTTTGCTGCTGGGCCAAAATCGCCTGCACCATGTCGGCGTTCTCGGCACTCACATGGCCCACCACATCCTCCACCTCTCCCGCCCAAACCTGCTGCGCCAGCAGCAGCCCCAACACCCAACACCCAACACTCAACACTCGTTTCATGCTACCTTCGCCTCAATGGTCTGTTCACCGCGCTTGGCACTCCAATTGTCGGCATCATAATCCACATAAAGCGCCATCTGCGGGAAGTCCGCCTTCAATATCCGCCCCATCTCCTGCGCGATCGGCCGCAACGTCGCATGCACGGTCTTCATGCTGCGCAGCTCTGCCACGTAAACCATCTGCGGCAGGCTGTAACCCAGGTGGCACAAAATGGCCGTGCCCATGGGGTAGAGGTACTGGTTCTTCATGCGGTTGGTGTCCACCCCCGCAGCGCCCAGCCCATCCACCGCCTGCATCAACCGCTCCACTTCACTCTCAAAGGCCGCCCAGTCCTCGCCGCCCAACAGCTCCTTCACCCGCTGCATGTACCAGGGGTAGATGCCAAACGTGCCGTCCACCATCGGCACCTGGCACACCCCGTTGCGGTGGCGCTGCAAATCGCGGTAGCTGCCAAAGTCCATCAGGAAGTAAAGGTTATAAACCCCATAAGCCCCCAACCTGCGGCTCAAATTCGTCCCATCCGGCCGGGTCGCCAACGCCTGACGCTCAAACTGGTTCAACCCCTCAATATCGATCTGCTTCTTATCCGCCATCACCTTGCCGCCGCTCACCACCAGCATGGCGTCCCCGCCCAGCTTCTGCCTGCGCACCAGGTCCTTCACGGTCACAAAATTATCGGTGGCCGCCTGCGCCATGGCATAACCATCGCGCTGGGCGTAACGCCCCCCTTCCCCCATCTCCTCGCCGGTAAAGCTGTTGGGGTATTTCTCATAAAGGTGCTTAAACAAATCCCGCGCCAGCTGCTGGATCTCCGGCAGCGGGTGGTGCTTCATCTGCATCAGCCGTTCGCGCGCCTGACGCAAATTGGTGGTCCAGCTAAAAAGCGTGGTGCACCCGATCGGCAAAAACCCGCGCAGAATATCAAACGCCCGCGCATTGATGGCATTCTGCCAAACCTTCTCGCTCTTGTATTGCCCGGGGTCAAAAGGGTGCTTCTTGGCCAAAGCCTCCTTCATCTTGGGCATGGCGCCGTTATAAAGGGCCATCCAGCCGTCCAGCACCGCGCGGCTCGCCGGGTGGTCGTAGGGGTCCAAAATGGGCTGCTGGGCAAAATCCAGATACCGCGTGCTGGCCTCCTGGCCGGAGTACAACGGGTTGTCCTGGATCGCCTTCGCCGCCAGCATGGAATAATTCTCCATGAAAATGGTCGTCACGCCGCAATCGCCAATGCTGGCGTGGCCATAGCCCACATAAAACTGGCTCATAAACTTGCCGCTGCCGGCGGCCTTCACCTTTTCCAGGTGTGTCACCACGCTGGCCGGGCTGCGGGAGTACAACGCCTGCAACATCGCCCCATCCTCGGGGTGCAGGTCGTCATAAACAAAAATCTGCGGAGTCTTTTCAGCCAACGGCTCAGTCATTCCCCATCACTCCCTTTGCGCCTCCCATCCTAGCCACCCTAGCCATCGGCGTCATCCTTATGCTAAACCATCGCATCACCAACTGTGCACAAGGTTTAACCATGGCTAACAAAATTACGGCAATCTCCGGCTTCCCCGAATACCTGCCCGCCGAGCAACTGGCCTTCAACAGCATCGTGTCCAAAGTGCAGGCGGTCTACGCCGCGTTCGGCTACGTGCCGCTAGAGACCGCGGCGGTGGAACGCATCGACACCCTCACCGCCAAGGGCATTGATAGCAAAGAGGTCTACGCCCTGCGCCGGTTGAACGTGGAAGGCGACGACGACGGCGCCAAAGAGCTCGCCCTGCGCTTCGACCTCACCATCCCGCTGGCGCGCTACGTCTCGCAGCACTACGCCAACCTGGTGTTTCCCTTCCGCCGCTACCAGGTGCAACCGGTGTGGCGCGGAGAGAGGCCCAAGGCCGGGCGCTACCGCCAGTTCCACCAGCTGGACCTCGACTACGTCACCGAAGGCGCATTGCCCTTGGCCGCAGATGCCGAGGTCATCGCCGCCGCGCACCAGGCACTGGCCGCCATCCTGCCGTCCGGCACCAAGTTCAAAATGCGCATCAACAACCGCAAGCTGCTGCAGGGCCTGCTTAAAACCTATAAGGCCAAAGACCTCCCCGCCGCCATCCGCGCGATCGATAACCTGGAAAAGGTCGGCGCCGACGCCACCCAAACCGCGCTGGTGCAACACGGCGGGCTGCCCGCCCCCCAGGCCGAAGCCCTGCTGCAACTGCTGCGCGAGCCCTACCCGCTGGAGGCGCTCAAGGGCGTGTCCACCACGCCGGAGGCGCAGGAAGGTATCGCCGAGCTCGAGCTGGTGCTCACCCGCGCGCAAGAGTTCCTCGCCCCCCGCCCCTCGTTCCTGGTCCCCGACTTAACCATCGCGCGTGGTCTGGACTACTACACCGGCACGGTGCTGGAAACCACGCTGGAAGCCGCGCCGGAGCTCGGCTCCATCTGCTCCGGCGGCCGCTACGACAACCTGGCGGAATCACTCTCTTCCCGCGCCCTGCCCGGGGTGGGGGTGTCCATCGGCCTGTCGCGCCTGTTCGCCTGGCTCAAAACGCAAGCCCCCTACAATACTCAGGCGGCCACCACCGCGCAGGTGCTGGTGGCCAACCAAAGCGCCGACCTCATGCCCTACTACACGCAACTCGCCGCCCAGCTGCGCGCGGCGGGCATCGCCACCGAGCAAGTGCTGGCGCCGCTCAAACTCGCCACCCAGCTTAAAAACGCCGCCAAAAAAGGCATCTCCTACGCCGTCATCGCTAACGATGAAGAGCAACAAAAACAAATCGTTAACCTCAAAAACCTGGCCACGGAAAAGCAACAAACCCTGCCCCTGGCCGAGCTCCTCAAAACCCTCCAACCCCTCCTCGCCTAACCCGGGGGCCCTCCCCGGCCCCCCAAACCCTCCCCAACCCCTTGCAAACCGGCCCCCACGGCCCCATAACCAACCCCAAACATATTCAAGCTTTTCCCGGCCTAACCGCCGCAACCATGGGGTTCCCATGATCAAGGACAACATCAAAGACTTCCTGCAGTTGTGGGCGCAGTTCAGCATGGATAAGCTGACCGACTCCACCTACTGGCTGGGCTGGATCACCGCCTGGACGGCACTTCTCGGCTTCCTGCTGGTCTGGTTGTTTCCGGCGATGATGCGTGGCGGATTCACCCCGGTCATCAGCTTCTACGCCCAAATCTTCAAAGGCTGGTTCTGGTCCAAACTGCGCGCCTACCCCGACCTCATCGGCGCGGCCATGCACATCATGCGCCGCACCCCTGAAGGAAAGCTCGAGTTCGCTCTGGACTACACCTATGGTGAAAAACTGGTGGTGGAGCTCTCGCGCAACCCGTTCAAGGCCTTCACCTTGCGCCAAACCTGGGTCTTCGCCCACGCGGCGGATTGCTTCCTCCCCCGCCTCAACCACTACGGGCCGAAGAACATCCCCCGCCTGGTCAGGTTCATGCGCTGGTGGCGGGGCAGTCGCCTCAGTCATCCCCTGCGGTGGGTTTACCGCCAGGTGATGCACCGCGCCTACCCGTGGGCCAAATACTACGGCCTCACCAGCAGCCGGCAACGGCGCCGCATCCGGGCATTCTGGAAGCGGCGCCTTACGCAGCCCAAACGTCGCCGTACATCACTGCGCCGCAAGCTGCTGCGCAAGCTTGGGCGCAACCCAAACCCGCTCAAACACTTCTCCAAAAAGAAGGCGCGGATTTGGAAACGCTACCAGGGCATGTACAAATCCGTGCTGGCCTCGCTGGGAGAGCTCACCAACGAGAACGCCATGCTCGCCATGCTCGGCGTGCCCATGGCCACCCGGCAGATGTTGGTGTGCAAAACCTTCGCCCGCTGGCCGGACCAGGACGCCTACCACCGCATCCACGTCTTCGATGCGGAGGTACTGGCCAACTGGCAGGATGACCCGGGTGAAGACGTCCTCATGCTTAAGCCTGAATATCCGGAACGCTATCTGCTCACCGGAGACCTGGCCCGCATGTACCGTCGCTACCCGTGGAAGTTCGGCGTCTTCACTGTCTACATCAAGCCAGAAGACGACGCCAAACGCATCCCGGTACTTCCGCCCGGATATGCGGTGTCAAACAACGTCATCAGCCTCTACAAGCGTCGCCCCCCGCAACGCCGCAGGCTCGATGGCAAACCTTGGCTGCCGCACCACGAATGGCTTGCCCGCAAGGGGGTGCTTAACCCCACCGTCTTGCTAAGGAACCGCCGCCGCAAGGCAGCCTAATCCCCGCGCCGGAGAGCAATCTCCGGCGCGGCTTTTTTTGCTTGCAAAAAAGTATACGCAGCCCCATAACACTCCCCGCCGTTTTCCGTCACAAGAGCCCACCCGCACCAACCAAACCGGCCTCACCTCCGCCCAGGTGGCCGAGCAACTGCTCAAATAACGCCCCAATGTCTCAGTTTGGGGGTCAAGGGGGCAAAGCCCCCTTGGACGCGAAGCGTCATGCCGGCGAAGGCCGGTATCCACGTAGTATCCCCGCCGCAGGCGGGTGAGAGCGCGCAAACGAAGACACGACCAGTAACGCCCCCAGGGTTGTCTCTGACAACCCTCCCATCCTCCTATAAGTATACATTTAAGCTTCATCCACACATTCAGCACGGGGCATCCCCATGACACGCGAGACTCTCGTCATCAGCTTCCAGCGCGTTGGCACGCACGGCTCCATCGATTGGTATGAGTACCACCTCGGTGGCAAACTCATCTACCGCGATCTCACCGGCGCCTACCCCGCGCTGTTGGAAAAGACCCCGTCGGTCTACGACGAACCCGGCCTGCTCGAAGTCGGCATCCCGGAGTTCATCGTCACCCACGCCAACCCGGCTCACCCGCAAAGTCAGCACGGCAACTGGCGCGCCGCCATCGAACGCGCACTTTGCGCCTCCATCGGCAGTCCCATCAGGGAAGGTGGCAGCCGCCTCAACCGCAGCGAAGGCGTCCCAAACCCGGCCCTCCTGTTGAAGGAGCTCGCCTCCACCATGGCCCGCTACCACTACAGTGTCATGCGCAGGGGAGTTCACCTCGACGCATTCTTCAACGCCGGGAATACCATCCTCACGCCAGATGCATGTAAGCAACTGAAAATGAAAGTTCTTTCGGCATCCCTGAAAGAATTTGAAGGCACGCCGGCGCCCTAAACCGCCGCCCCCCTTCCTCGAAACGCCCGGCACCGCCGGGCGTTTCTTTATGCCGCAGCGCGGCGTGGCCACGGTGCCCACCACCAGCTCCTTGCCACCTTCCGCCACCAAATCCCGCATTTTCGCCCCCCAAACGGCAAGAACCACCCCGCTTTCGCCGCTTTTTGCCGCTTTTCGCAGCGTTTCGCCGCTACTCGCGCCCCTGGCGCAACTTCTTCACGTCACTGCGCTTCTTCTTGCCCACCAGCCTGCGCTCCTTGCTGCCCTTGGTCGGCCTGGTGGCCCGCCGCTTCTTCGGCGCCTTGCCCGCCTCCAACACAAACTCCACAAGCTTTTCAATCGCTTCCAGGCGGTTGCGCTCCTGGCTCTTGTGCTCCTTGGCCACCAGCACCAACTCACCCTCGCTGTTCACCCTCTTCCCCGCCGCCGCGCGCAACCGCGCCTCCGCCGCCTCCGGCAACTCCAGATCCTTGATTTTGCAACGCAATTCCATGGCCGTGGCCACCTTGTTCACATGCTGGCCACCCGGCCCGCTGGTGGCGGCAAAGGCTTTCCACTTCAGGTGCTTAAAGTCAAATTTCATCCTCCAAGGCTACCACGCCGCCCCAACGCATACCACCCTCCCGTTCGAGAGGAGGGCAGCAAAGTTCTGCCAACCATTTCAGCAAATTGGTGGGGCGGTGGGAACCGCAGCGCAGCGGAGATCCCCACCGCCCCACAGCCGCCGGAAGAAGCTCAAATGGTGGAGGCGGTGGGACTCGAACCCACGTCCGAAACACCTCGCCGTAAGGGTCTCCATGCTCAGTCCCTGGTGTAATCCATGCGCCAGGCCAGAGACCCCCTTACGCATGGTTGTGCGGATAAACTTCGGGTTACACGCCGCACGCGCTAGGCCCTAGAGTGGCTTTAGTTTGGCCGACCATCTCGCGCCACGCCACACAACAGCGGCAAGGGGTCGGGGCTTTTAACCTGAGCGCCCCATCCAAGGGGCAAGGCTCAAGTTAGGCAGCCATCGCGTAGGCGCCCTGCACCGAAGTGCGAGGACGGAAAGCGATCACGTTGCTTTTCGCTTTAGCATTTATGCTATTGCCACGGTTATTCAAGTGGTCCGTAACCCCCACCGCATGCTCCTGTCCAGGTCAGCGCCCCGTCAAAACCAAGGCGCCCCCACACCCTGCCTATATAAGGCCCCCGGCCGCCAAACACAAGCCTGGCCGCTTTAAAGGGCTGGCCCGCGCGCGCCGCGGGCGCTACACTCCGCCATGGCCAAAACCGCCCCCGTCATCCACGTCCACGATAAAATGCAACAGGGCTACAGCTACCAGCTCACCGCCCCCACCGGCAAAAACTTCGCCCCCGGCTTCACCCCGCATTTCACCCCGCAACAAATGCTCAAACTCGGCGTGTTCGAGGGCAAATACTGCAATGACTGCCAGAATGAATTCCCAAAATCCTGGTTCACCCACGCCAAAACCAGCGCGGTGGCGAGTGTCTCGTGCAACTTCTTCAAAGTTAAAAGCCGCCAACCTCTCAGCACCTGGCAAAACAACGGCTGGATCATCGAGCCCGACCCGCGCGGCTGGTTCCAATGGTACTGCCGCTATTACCTGGGCCGCCGCCTGCCGGGGGTGGATGATAAACAGATCGCCCGCTGGAAGTCCTTCGCCCGCCACGCCGGGCAGATCCGCGCCAACTGCGCGGCAGGAGACCTCACCTGCCGCCCGCGCCAGCGCCAGGCCCTGCTGCAATGGAGCTACGACTGCTTTATCTAAAGCGGCGCTGCCTCTCCCCGCAGCCCTTACGTTTGAATATCGCACAAAAATACCTTGGCGCCCTTCCCTTCTTCCTATATCAATAAAAGCCATGAGCGATCCCAAGCCCGAAAAAAAGCCCGCCCCCGTCCGCTGGAGCCCGGAGGAAGAAGCGCGCCTCACCGCCGCCTATCAGGCCGGCACCGCCATCGCCAAGATCGCCCAGGCGCACAACCGCTCCATCGGTGCCATCACCTCGCGGCTCATCGCCATGGATCTAGTGCTCTACGGCCCCTACTCTCCCCTGCTGCGTGAAGAAACCCCCGGGGCCGAGCACCCCAACTCCGGCCAACCATGGACGGAAGACGACGCCGGCAAACTCCTCATCACCCACCTCTCGCGCGGCACCCCCGAGGCCATCGAGGAACTCGCCGAACAACTCGGCCGCACACCGCGCAGCCTGGTGCTCAAGCTGGTCAGCCTGGGCGCCGTGCAACCCACCCCCAACCCCAACCCGCAGCCCAGCGCCAACCGCCCGCAACCCCGTGCCGCCAAGCCTAAGCCCGCTCTGGTCAAACCCTCGGCTCCAGAAAAAACCATCAAAATCTCCGTCACGCCAGAGTTCCAAACCGCCGCCCAAAGCATCGAGTCCGGCGAGAACCTGCTCATCCTCGGCTCCGCCGGCACCGGCAAATCCACCTTCCTCAAATGGCTGCGCAAGCAGCTTAACGGCAAAAAGAAGTACGCGGTGCTGGCCCCCACCGGCATGGCGGCCCTCAACGTCGGCGGCCAAACCATCCACAGCTTTTTTGGCTTCAAGCCGCAACTCATCACCAACTCATCCGGCTGGCACAAACCACGCAACCCCAAAATTTATGAAACGCTCGACCTCATCGTCATCGACGAGATCTACATGGTCCGCGCGGATATCTTCTCGGCGATAGAAACCTTCCTGCGTAAATACGGCAAGCACCCCGGCCAGCCCTTTGGTGGTTGCCAACTGGTCTTGATGGGCGACCTCTGCCAGCTCCCGCCCGTGGTGCGACGCGAGGAGGCCGAGACCTTCTCCACCCTCTTCGGCTCGCCCTTCTTCTTCTCCAGCACGGCGTGGGAGACCGGGCGCTTCGCCATCATCGAGTTCACCCACATCTTCCGCCAGACCGATACCCCCTTCATCAACCTGCTCAACCGCGTGCGCCACGGCGAGCAAGACTGGTCGCTGGTCGACGCGTTGAATCAACGGCTTAACGCCACACCACCCACCGGCAGCGTCATCCTCGCCGCGCGCAACCGCACGGTCGATCTCATCAACCAGCGCGAGCTGGACAAGCTCACCACCCGCCCCCGCACCTTCACCGCGGCCACCACCGGCGATATCGATACCAACGCCTTCACCACCCCGGCCGAGCTCACCCTCAAACCCGGCGCGCGCGTCATGTTCACCCGTAATGATACTTTGCAACGCTGGGTCAACGGTTCCTTGGGCGAGGTGGTGGAATGCAGCGAGCAAGGCGTACAGGTGAAGCTCCTCAACGGCGAAATCCACGATGTCGAACCGGTCAAATGGGAAGCCACCAAGTACCGCTTTGACGAAGAAGCCCAGGCCCCCACCGCCACGGTCTCGGGCACCTTCACCCAGCTCCCGCTCACCCTCGCCTGGGCGCTCACCATCCACAAGGCCCAGGGCCAAACCCTGCCCTCATGCGTGATAGATCTCTCCGACGGCGGCACCTTCGCCGAAGGCCAGCTCTACGTGGCCCTCTCCCGCGCCCGCACGCTGGAAAGTATCCACCTCACCACCCCCGTCCAGCAGCGCGATATCCGCACCCACCCCGCCGTATTGCAGTTCTACACAATGCTGAACGCAAACTAGGCATTTTCGCTTCCCCCACCCCCTAAGGGGTGCTATTGCTGAAAAGACAACTCGCAAGCATTTCGCTACGAGCCAGGGAGACCGTCATGAACATGATGCTGTTTCGTCTCCCGGCCCAAGCCGAGGAGACCCGCCTCGACACGCTTACAGCTTCGCTTCTTTCTTCTGTCTATCCCGCCGACCTTCTCAACCTCTACGATGACCATCAGGAAATCCTCGAGGAAGAGTCACTGATGTTCGCCGCCACCGGCGACGCGCTGGCCGACGCCCTTCCGGTCCGGGAATCCCTCCCCGACCACGAAGTGCCCACCAGCGCCTGGTGGATCACCGATACCAGTGATCCGCTGCACGGCCGCAACCTGCCGGCTTTCCACCCCGAGTCTCATAACTCGCTGCTGGAAACCTGCCTGCCGACAGACCAGGCAACGTCATATACACTGATCGACGCTTGGGTAGCCCCCTACGTCAACAGGTGGAAGTGGCGGCGGCAAATTAAAGTCGACGGCTCTGACGAAAACCAGATCGAGCGCTACTACATTCGCCGCGCAATTTTAGTCAACGGCAAAAAGAGCACCGAGTACCTTCACCGCGCCGTCATGCGCCTCAAGCTGTACACGTACGCAGAGTACCGCCTCGCCAAATGCAAGCAATTTGGTGTGGGCCGGGGGCTCTCCGTCGCCAAGCAGGTTGACCAGCTCATGCAGTGCGGTGACGTCCACCATATCCACGGCAACCGGGAAGACAACCGGATGGCTATGCTCGACCTGGTCTGGCCCATCGCCAACCAGCGTCAGAAGAAGTATGCCAATCCGTGCGGCTACACCGGCATCGTCAAGGAGAAAAAGACCGGGCGTTTCCGCGCCCGCGTGCAACAACGCCCCCACGGTGAGGAAAAGAAGAGGACTCACAGCGTCGGCACCTACACCACCGCGCGCCAAGCCTTCCTCGCCCGTTGCCTGTTCCTGCTCGCCAACCCGGAACTGTTCGTCGCCACCTTCACACCCGCCCCTCACGAAGCCCCGGTCTGGGCCGAAGCGATGGAGCTGGTGGAAAAGGCCAAGGCGAAACAACTCCCGGCCCCCGAGCAGTTCCCGGATACCATCCTGGTCTTCATCACCAAGGCCCGGAAGCATCCGCTCCCCGTTCTCCGCCGCGGCTAACCCCGCGGCGGCCACGAACTCCTCCCCAGACTTGGGTCGCGCGGCACTTCCGCGCGACCCATTTTTTTATCTCCCGCCGCACACCACCGGCTGCGTCACCAACCGCGCCCAACGCTCCACCCACCCTTGCTCATGCCCCCCATCTTCGGTCACCACCTGCACACATTCGGGCTGTTGCTGTTCCACCCAGCGCTGCACCACCTCCGGCGGCACAATCTTGTCCTGCCTGCCCACATAAAGCACCTGCGGCACCCCCCTCAACCGCCCATAACTCTCCGGCCACGGCGCAATCTCCATCGGCGTGGCTTTGTGGATCTCATTCACATAAGCCGGGTCCACATTGCCCGAGACCGTGCGCACGGCGGTTACATTGTCCAGCCGCGCCGCCACCTGCAGGGCCAAAAAGCCTCCACCGCTAAAGCCCACCAGCTCCACCGGCTGGCCGTGGCTCTCCTCGGCCACAACATCTACATAAGCCTGCACCACCGCGGGGGTAAAACGCTCCAGCGTCCACACCTTGTAACCCGCCTTGCATTCCGCGCCGCGCAGCCACTGGCACGGCCGCGCTATATACAGGGCATCAGCCTCGGGGTCGGCCTGCATCAGCAGCAAACCCACCGGGTAAGGTGGGGTCGGGTCACCGCTGGGCTGGCTGCTGGTAATAAAGGCCCGGCCATCTCCTTCTATATAAATCCTCCGCGGCACTCCCTGCCCCTTACGCACCGTGCGCAGGGTATACCCATCCTTGGTTTCCACCCCCGCCACCCCCTGCCCATTTTTTAGCCACACTGGCAGTTCAGGCGCACTTCCAAGGCAACCAACCAAAAGTAAAGGAATGGTCAGACCGCCAATGTTGCCCATACGCCACAAAGCCGTGATTGAACGCACCTTTTTTGCGCATACACCTGTTTTCCCCCTAGCCAACTCATTCCCCTTTCAACTAACTTACGCTCACCCAATTAATAACAAATGAAGAGAGATGTCACCCATGACAACCCGAATGATCAAGCTCCTCGGCACAACCACCGCCCTGGTCGCTTTCGCTGCCACGTCGCACGCCGCCGCAGCCATTGCCACGTCAACCACCACGGCCCTTGCCACCTCCACCACCACCGGCGGTATCCAGGTCACCGGCATCGGCAGCATCGTTGCTGCTGCTGGCCCGGCCATCACCATTTCCAGCGACCAAGTTGGCGATAACATCATTTCGGTCAGCACCGGCGGTATCATCAGTGCCGGTCCTGGTGGCGCAACCATTTCTTCGTCCAACGTCGGCGCCGATGCCACCGTCACCAACGCGGCCATCGTCATCAACAACTCCGGCACCATCGCGGCTGTCGGCGGCAACACTGCCGCGGTAGACCTCTCCAACGGTACCGCTGCGGGCGTCACCATCAACAACGTCGGCTCCATCAGCGGTTCCGTTACCCTCGGCGCCGGTGATGACACCCTCACCAACAGCGGCGGCACCATCACTGGTGCGGTTGCGCTGGGCGCGGGTGCCAACACCTTCACCGTTAGCGGCGGCACGGTTACCGGTGCGGTCAGCGGCGGCGCCGGCGGCAACACCATCACCATCAACAACGGCGGTACGGTTTACGGCGCCATGAGCATGGGCAACGGTGCCAACAGCATCACCATCAACAGCGGTACCCTTAAGGTCGACAGCGGCGCGGCTTACACCGGCAACGGCTCTGCCGACATCATGACGCTGGTCAACGCCAACGTCTCCGGCAGCCTGGCCTTTGGCGGCGGTGCCGACGCTCTGTACATCTCCGGCACCCAAGCCTTTACCACCAAGGGTGACATCACCGGGCTGGAAACTCTGGGCGTGTCCAACACCACCATGAACGTGCGCAACACCTTCGACAACGCCCTGGCCGCGGTTAGCATCAACAGCACCGGCCGCATGAACGTCAGCAACTCCATCACCATGTCTGGCGCGCTTACCAACGCCGGCACCATGGAAATCGCTGCGGGCAAGAACGTCACCGCCGGCACCATCGCCGACGGCGGCAAATACGTGCTGGACCTGGGCACTTCCCGTACCATCGGTACCATCAGCAGCACCGGCGCGGGCCCCACGCTCACCACCACCAGCTATACCATCAACGTGGCTAACACCTCGGGCTATATCGCCTCGGGCACCCAGTTCACCATCGTGGATAACGCCAACGCCCCCACCAACCTGGGTGCGCTTACCGCCAGCCAAACCGGTGTGTACCGCTTCAGCGTCGCCTCCAACGGCAACAACGGCGTGTCCCTCACCGTCGGCCGCGTGTCCACCTCCAGTGTGGTCCAGGGCGAGACCAGCAAGGCCATCGCCAACGCGCTGGATGTGCTCGGTTCCAACGCCAGCAACACCCTGTACACGGTGCAAAGCCTCATCGGCCAGCAAAGCACCGCGGCCGGCGTGCAAAACGTGCTGGAATCCCTGGCCCCGAACATCGACGGCGCGGGTGAAGCCAGCATCGGTACCAGCATTGCCACCGGTAACCAGATCAGCAACCGCCTGGCCATGCTGCGCGGCTCTTCGCTCAGCGGCGTTGCCACCGGCAGCATGATGGCTTCCCGCCACATGTGGGTGGAAGGCTTCGGCAGCACCATCAGCCAGGATGACAAAAAGGGTGCCAGCGGCTACGACGCCAACGGCGCCGGCGCCACCTTCGGCTTTGATACCGAAGACATGATGCCCGGCTACACCACTGGGGCGTCCTTCAGCTACGGTCACGGCACGGTGGATTCCAACGCCTCCGGCGGTGCCAGCACCGATATCGACAGCTACGTCGGCACTCTCTACGGCAGCCGCGTGCTCGACCAAGGCATGTTCGTCAACGGCCAGGTCAACCTGGGCTACAACAACTACAGCACCGACCGCACGGTCCTCGGCGTGGGCAAAGCCAGCGCCGACTTCAACGGCTGGCAAGCGGGCGCCAAGGTTGAAGCCGGTAAGGACATGGCGGTGGATGCCTTCACCGTCACCCCGATGGCCAGCCTGCAATATAACTACCTCAACATGGACAGCTACACCGAGTCCGGCGCCGGCGGTGCCAGCCTCTACGTCAACCCGGACAGCATGAACACCCTCGATGCTGGCCTGGGCGGCCAAGTGGCCTACGCCATGCCGATGGAAAACGGCGGCACCTTCAAGCCCTCCGTGCACGCCAAGTACATCTACCGCATGGGTGATACCGACCTCGGCACCACCTCGCGCTTCACCGGCGGCGGCTCCAACTTCAGCACCAACGGTGTTAAGTCCGACCGCTCCAGCGTGAACCTGGGTGCCGGCCTGCTCCTCACCACCATGGGCGGTGTGGACCTGAGCCTGAACTACGACGCCGACATCCGCTCCAGCCTCACCGGCCACAGCGGTCAAATCAAGGCGCGCTGGGCCTTCTAGTCCAGCTGAACGGGAGCAGACATCTCCTCCCCGTTCATCAATTGGGTACAAAGCCGCCTCCGGGCGGCTTTGTCATATCGGGTATCAAGTTTTGGCTGTCGGGCATCGCGTCTTAAGGAGGTGACTTGACGCCTCTGCTAAACTTCCCGCATACAAAGGCCAGAGAAAGCGTTTCCATGCCCCTAGCACCCACCACCCAACACTCAACACCCAACACTCCTATCCCCGTCACCGTGCTCACGGGCTTCCTGGGCGCGGGCAAAACCACGCTGCTCAACCACATCCTCACCGCGCAGCACGGCAAAAAATATGCCGTCATTATCAATGAGTTCGGCCAGGCGGGGGTCGACGACAAACTCCTCACCGCCCAGGTGGATGAAGAGATCTTCGAGATGAACAACGGCTGCATCTGCTGCACCGTGCGCGGCGATCTCATCCGCATCATCACCCTGCTGCTCAAGCGCGCCCAAAAGCTCGACGGCATCCTGCTGGAAACCACCGGCCTGGCCAACCCGGCCCCGGTGGCACAAACCTTCTTTGCCGATCCCACCGTCGCCGCCAAAACCCGTCTGGATAGCATCCTCACGGTGGCCGACGCCGTGCACATCCGCAGCCAACTGGCACAAACACCCGAGGCTCCAGAACAAATCGCCTTCGCCGATACCATTCTTATCAGTAAAATGGATGAACTTCCTCAAGCTGAATGGGAAGACCTGGAAGGCACCCTGCGCACCCTCAACCCCACCGCGCTCATCGCCCGCGTCAACCGCGGCGTGCCCGAGCTTCCGCTCGAGCAGCTCCTGGGCCGCCACGCCTTCAGCCTCGAGCACATGCTCACGCTCGATCCCAAATTTATTGAAGACGCGCAAAACGGCCACCACCATCACCACAATTCGGCCATCAGCAGCCTCAGCCTCGGCATGGATAACCCGCTGGACCCCGAAAAATTCGACGACTGGATGGCCAATCTGCTCGCCACCCAGGGGCAGAACATCCTGCGCACCAAGGGCGTGCTCAATATTGCGCACGAGCCCAAACGCTACGTCTTCCAGGCCGTGCACATGATGAGCGAGGGCACCTTCACCACCCCCTGGGGCGACCAAAAACCCACCAGCACCCTGGTCTTCATCGGCAAAAATTTAGATAAAGCAGCCCTCAAAGAAGGCTTCTACAGCTGCATCGCCTAACGCATGAACACCTCTCCCACGCCCCCCGCCAACGCCTTCACCACCTGGCCCCTGCCCGGCCCGCTCAACGCCCTGGCGTGGAGCCAGGCCACCGACGCCCCGCCCACCTGCGCCATCGCGTCCGGCACCGGCACACTCTTTTTGCTGCGGCAATCCATGGCGCAGCCCCTGGCCCTGCCACTGGCGGCTGAAGGCGCACTGCTCGCCCTGGTGTCCACCCCGCACGGCTTCGTCACCGCCACCGATACCGGCCAGCTCCACCTCACCACTCCGCAGGGGGAAACCACCCTCCTCGCCACGCTGCCAACCCCCTTCACCGAGCACCTGGCCTACTCCGCGCATGCCGATCTCCTCCTCGCCGCCAGCGGCCGCACCCTCACCGCGCTCTCGCTGCCGCATGGAGAGGTCAAATTCACCAGCCAACTCGCCTCCTCCATCGGCGGGCTGGCCGCATCGCCCATCGGCCGCCGCGTCGCCGCCAGCCACTACAACGGCACCACCATCCTCGATCTCGCCGCGCCCAAAAACCCACCCCGCACGCTGGAGTGGAAAGGCTCGCACCTGGCGCTCACCTATAGCGTAGATGGCAAATGGCTCATCTCGGCAATGCAAGAGCAAGCCATCCACCTCTGGCGCCTGTCGGATGGGCTGGATCTGCAAATGCGCGGCTACCCCGGCCCCATCAGCCAGTTTTCCTGGAGCCATGACGGCCAGCTCCTCGCCACCAACGGCGGCAGCGGCGTACCGCTGTGGAGCTTTAAAGACAAACTCAAAGGCCCGGCAGGCACCCAGGCCCAGGTGGTGGCAGATAGCGGCACCGGCGGCATGCTGGTCACCAGCGTCGCCATGCACCCCAAGGGCCCCTTCGCCGCGGTGGGCTATACCGACGGCCTGGCCCTGCTCGCCAACACCCAATCCAACCAATCCATCCTGCTCAAGGCCCCGCCAACACCCAACACTCAACACCCAACACCCATCACCCACCTCGCCTGGTCGCCGGATGGCCTGCTGCTCACCCTGGCCGACGAATCCGGCCACCTCACCCTCACCGACTTTTCGCAACTGGCTTCCGCTTAACGGCAGGCTTGGTCAACACCAGTAAAATGCAGCCATACTCTTCTCCCGCGTAGTCGCGCGGGTCGGCGGGGGCCACCAGGTCTCCGCCGGTGGTAATCACCGCCTGCTCCACCACCTGCAGCCCCAGGCGCGCAAATTCTTCCAATATCAATGCCGGCGAAAACACGCGGTGGGCATTAAATTCCACCCGCTGCCGCCCCATCGGCGTGCTAAAGTACAAACGTCCCCCAACTTCCAACACACGCGCCATGCTGGCCAAAAAGTCGCGCCACGCCCGCGGCTCAATCGGGTCTCCGTAGCGGCCAAGCCCAAAGTGCTCGGTCACATGCAGGCTGCTCAGGCTGGCCACGCTGCCATCGGCAAGGCTGGCCAAGGTGGTGGCATCGTCCTGCACAAAGCTCAGGCCCTGCGGGCAGGCATCCAGCGGACGTATATCCACCACCTCCACCTGCACCCCGGCAGCCAGCAGGTGCCCCACAAACCCATCAATGCGTGACCCCACATCCACATGCCGCTGCGGCGGCCTGGCCAGCACGCGGCGGGCCATGTACAGGTCCTGGATAAAATAATGGCTGCGCGTCACACCTGCGGCATCCTCACGGTCGCCTAAAATGGGGTAAAGGCAACGCCACTCCAGCTTAAAGGCCTCGTCCGCGCGGGGGTGCCGCATATAACGCAGCATGTCGCCAAAGTAGCGCGGAGTATGGCGCAGGGTTGCCAAAGCCAAAGGGTTCAGCCCATGGGCGGCCCAAAAGCGGTGCAAGCGTTTCAACAGCGTTTTCATCGGTATTCTTCTACCATGGCAAACCCACAGCCACCACACCTCTGCCCCCTTCCTAGCCTTTCGCCGCGCCATCGTCTATAGTCGGCGCCATGCTGCGCGCCAAACTCATGCCCATCCTGCACGATACCGCCCAGGTCTACAGCGCACAAATCATCGGTGTACTGGTCAGCTTCGGCATCAGCATCATCGTCGCCCGCCACCTGGGGCCAGAGGGCCGCGGCGCCTACGGCTGGATCATGGCTCTGGTGTTCCTCGCTATCCAGATCGGCCAATTGGGCACCGATACCCTCAACCGCCGCCTTGCTGCCACGCAAAAGCAACTGGTCCCTGCCCTGGCGGGCAACAGCTTGGTGCAGGCGGGCGTGCTGGGCACACTGGTGGCGATGGGTTTTTATGCCTACGGCAGTACCCAACCCACCGGGCACCTCTACCCTCTGGCGCTGCTGATATGCCTGGCGGGGGTACCGGTCTCCATCGCCACCAGCACGCTCAGTTCACTGGCGGTGGGCATGGGGCAAAGCCGCATTCTCGCCACGGCGGAAATTCTCCAGCGCCTCACCAACGTGGCGGTGGTGGTGGGTTTTCTGCTCTCCACCACGCTGCAAGTGTGGCACCTGTCGGTGGCATTTTTCATCTCGTTCACATTGTCGGCGCTGCTTTCTGGCACACGGCTCAACACCTTTCTGGGCAACCGCTGGGCGCTTAACCCCAAGCTGTTCTTCCACCAGCGCAACTTCATCCTCACCGCCTTTGGGGCGGGGCTGGCGGTGCAGTTCATGCAACGCATGGATATCCTCATGCTCAACGCCTGGCGCCCCCTGGCCGAAAGCGGGCACTACGCCATCGCGCAAACCCTTACCGACGCCATGCTCATGCTGCCCGGCGTCGTGGCCTACATGCTGCTCTCGCACCTGGCTGCCGAGCCCGATACCCGCGCCCGCACCCGCCTGCTGCTCATGGTGCTGGGCGGCGCCCTTGCCTTCATGGCGGCGGCTGGGCTGGTGGCGGCGCTGCTTGCGCCCACCTTCATCCCGCTGCTGTTCGGGGCAGAATTTACCGAGGCCGTGCCGGTGTTCAACCGCCTGCTGGTGGCCACGCTCATGGTCACCGGCTTCACCATCTGCCAAAGCGCGGTGGCGGGCTACCGCCGCGCGCGCCACGTCATCATCGCACCTGCGGTAGGTGTGGCCATCAAGGGGGCTATTGGCTGGTACCTGGTGCCCAGCGGCATGCTGGCGGCGGCCAACGCCAGCATCCTCGGCTACGGCGCGGCCTTCGCGGTGGCACTGTTCCTCGCGCTTCATGATACCTCGCGCCGCCCGCCGGCGGCACCAGCCACCAACGCTTCCTAAGCGGCCTTCGCTTCCGGCAACGTCAGATAATACGCATAGGTGCGCGCCAGCCCTTCGGCAAAGCTCACCTCCGGCTTCCAACCTTTTTCCAGCAGGCGGCTGCTGTCCATCACCTTGCGCATCATGCCGTCGGGCTTGCTGCTGTCAAACACCAGCTCACCTTCAAAGCCCACCGCCTGCTTTATCTCTTCTGCCAGCTCGCGCACACTCAACTCTTCAGCGGTGCCGATGTTATAAAACAACCCCTCATATTCCGGCATCGCCATCACAAACATCGCCGCGCTGGCGGCATCATCCACATGCATCCACTCGCGCAGGGCGTTGCCGGTGCCCCAAATGGTGCATTCCTTGTCGCCACGCAATTTGGCGTGATGCATGCGGTTCATAATGCCGGAGAGCGCATGCCCCCGCTCGTCAAAATGGTCGCCCTCACCGTACAGGTTGGGCGGCATCACCGCACGGCACTCCATGCCTTTGCCGGTGGCCTTCAAATTTTCGTTGTGGCCGCGGCACAGCTCCAACCCGGCAATCTTGGCCACCGCATAGCTGCGGTTGGTGGGCTCCAACGGGCCGGTCAGCAAATACTCTTCTTTCATCGGCTGCGCGCACTCACGGGGGTAAATGCAACTGCTGCCCAAAAACAAAAGACGCTCGCAACCGGCACGGTGCGCGGCATCAAACACATTGTCCTGGATCATCAAATTGTCGCGGCCAAACCCCAACGGGTCGGTGCGGTTGGCCAAAATGCCGCCCACCTTGGCAGCGGCCATAAACACATACTGCGGGCGCTCGGCCTCAAAAAAATCCCGCACGGCAACCTGCTCGGTCAAATCCAATTCAACATGGCTGCGGGTCACCAGGTTGGTGTAGCCCTCACGCTTTAGCGCGCGCACCAACGCGCTGCCAAACAACCCGCGGTGCCCCGCCACAAAAATCTTGGCATCTTTATCCATAATCAACCTTACTTCTTCATTACGCGGGCACTATAAGGCCCGCCCGCCAAAAGTCCACCTTCCCTGCCCATCCCCCACCCACCCAAAGGCTTTTTGCTCACCATTTTTAGGCGGCCTTTCCTATAGTTTCTTTATGCTCTCTCCGCGTACATTCACCCCACCAAACGCAGGAGAGCGCAATGGACGATACCACCGCCATGCCCGGCCGCGTGCTCATCACGGAAGACGAAACCGTGGTCTACAACGGCCATTTCCACTTCATGCTGGGCATCAAATGGCTGCTGCTTAGCTTGGCGCTGTTGGCCACCGGGGCTTTTTTGGCCTACGGCACGCTGTACATGCCCCCGCCCGACGGCACGGCCATCCAACCCACCCTCATGGTGCGCGCGCTGTCCATCACGGCGGCGGTCATGGCCTTTGGCTTTCTCATCTGGTACCTGCTGCCGTTCTGGCGTTCGTTCCTGGTCATCACCAATCAACGCTGCCTGGTGGGTGTCGGGCACTTCACTTCTGTGCAAGAGCAAGTGCTGCCCTACCAACTGGAAGACTGGGAACTGCGACAGAACTTCTTCGAGAGCCTGCTAAGCTACGGCCACATCACCCTGCGGCTCATCGAGGGCCGGCAACTGCGCATCGTGCACATCCCCTACGCGGCCGAGCCGCACACCTTCCTGCGCAAGCTGGAAGAACTCTGCCCGCCAGAGATCCGGCACTCCGCGCAACGCGCCATCGCCGCCGCCCAGGCCGAGCCCGCCCCGCCCCCACCCACCGGCAACAAAAAACCCGCCCCCCAATAAACCGGAGACGGGCCAAAAACCTTGGTTGCGGGGAGAGGATTTGAACCTCTGACCTTCAGGTTATGAGCCTGACGAGCTACCGGGCTGCTCCACCCCGCGACACGCTGGGCGACCCAAACCTCGGGCGCCAACTGCGAGGTGGGGTTTAGCCCGCGCTCCTAACCCTGTCAAGCCTTTCGCGCAAAGCTGCAACGGCGGCCCTGCCCAGTGGGCGGCAAGGGCTTGACAACCCTCCCTCCCGCATGTGGAACTGTGCCTAAGCTATTCATCATCCAACCAAGCCCCCTAAAGGAGACCTCCCCATGGCCCCCAAAAAGAAGCCCGCCGCCAAAAAATCAGCGGCCAAAGCGCCGGTAAAAAAAGCCCCAGCCAAAGCCTCTGCTCCGGTGGCGCGCACCAAAGCCGCCAACGGCACCCCGGCCTGGGTCAACAACTTCCTGCGCTATGCGGAAAAGAACCCCGCCATGGCCCTGGTCGGCGTCATCGCGGTGGCCCTAGCCTTGATGCTGATTTTCGGTTAAAAGCCTACCGCAAGCCCAAAAACGGGGCCCTCGGGCTCCTTTTTTGGCCGAATGCCACCCAACGTCCTTAAAACCACGGGCGGCATTCGCTCAGCCGAGTGGATTTTTGGTTTTCTGCGCAGGCCCAAGCACCGCAAGTGTACTTCTTCAGTACACACGGAGCGCAGGGACAAGGAAAAATCAAAAAGCCGCCGGATGAGTAGAATGACGCGGGTATAGCATAGTGGTAATGCATCAGCCTTCCAAGCTGAACAGAGGGGTTCGATTCCCCTTACCCGCTCCAGATTTCAAGCTCTCTCCCAACTCCCCGGGGCGGGTACGGGGGCTCTCCGCGTTAAGTCGGCTCCGCTTACCCGCCCCCATTTAACACCCGCGTCAAATACCCCCCTTGACAGCTGGGTTATAGTCAACCAGCCAGCAAACCACACTTGCCCCTCCTCCAAGCGCAAACCCACGCGGGGCGCTTGCATTTGGGTGTATTTATGGTAAAAGCGGCCTGCCGCAGCGAGAGGATTATCATGCGTGGCAAACATGAAAACCTAAACAAATGAAGGGCTAAGCAATGGCTAAGGCAACTTTCCAACGCAACAAGCCGCACTGCAACATTGGTACCATCGGTCACGTCGACCATGGCAAGACCACGCTGACTGCGGCCATCACCAAGTATTTCGGTGAGTTCAAAGGTTACGACCAAATCGACTCCGCGCCTGAAGAAAAGGCCCGCGGGATCACCATCAACACCGCACACGTTGAGTACGAAACCGCGAACCGCCACTACGCACACGTCGACTGCCCCGGGCACGCCGACTACGTGAAGAACATGATCACCGGTGCCGCGCAAATGGACGGCGCCATCCTGGTGGTCGCCGCCACCGACGGCCCGATGCCGCAAACCCGCGAGCACATCCTGCTGGCCCGCCAGGTGGGCGTGCCCAAGCTGGTGGTGTTCCTCAACAAGTGCGACATCGCCGACAAAGACCTCTTGGAACTGGTGGAAATGGAAATCCGCGAACTGCTCTCCAAGTATAACTTCGATGGCGACAACACCCCCATCATCCACGGTTCCGCCCTCAAGGCTCTCGAAGGCGACTCCGGCGAGCTGGGCGAGCAAGCCATCCGCAAGCTGCTCGAGGCGGTCGACACCTGGATTCCCCAGGCCGAGCGCGAACTCGACAAGCCGTTCCTGATGCCGGTTGAAGACGTGTTCACCATCACCGGCCGCGGCACCGTGGTCACCGGCCGTATCGAGCGCGGGATCATCAAGGTTGGCGAAGAAATCGAGATCGTCGGTCTCAAAGCCACCCAAAAAACGGCCTGCACAGGTGTGGAAATGTTCCGCAAACTGCTCGAGCAAGGTCAAGCTGGCGATAACGTCGGCCTGCTGCTGCGCGGCACCAAGCGTGAGGACGTGGAACGCGGCCAAGTGCTGGCCAAGCCCGGCTCCATCACGCCGCACCTGCACTTCAAGTCTGAGGTCTACGTGCTGAGCAAGGAAGAAGGCGGCCGTCACACGCCGTTCTTCTCCGGCTACCGCCCGCAGTTCTACTTCCGCACCACCGACGTGACCGGCTCCATCAAGCTGCCCGACGGCGTGGAAATGGTCATGCCTGGCGATAACATCGCCATGGAAGTCGAGCTCATCGCCCCCATCGCGATGGAGCAAGGTGTCCGCTTCGCCGTGCGCGAAGGCGGCCGCACCGTCGGCGCCGGCGTGGTTGCCAGCATCATCAAGTAACCCTTGGTGAATCTACCGATTCGGGGCCGCAAGGCCCCGTTTTTTATGCCTTTCCTCTTGCCGCCTCCCCTGTTTAAGCGCATACACTTTTTTACACTCGACCGTTACATCCGCCACTCCCGTTCACCCCTCCATGGAGTTATCCTGATATGATCTGCGACTTTCCCGTTGCCGGCCAACAACCGGCTGCACCGCAATCCTTCTCTGGGCAGGACTTATACGACCGCATGTACCTCACGTTGTTACAAGCCGCCCCACAGCTTCCCCCGCCCCTGGCGCGGAGCATCCTCTACCTCTTCAGCACCGCAATTGCGGGGCCGGCCGATAACATTCCCCGTCCCGGGGAAAATGAAATGGAGGAAGCGCGGAAGTTCTTCACCCAACTCGCCGCGAAGGAATTTTTCAACGGCCCCCTTCCCCTGCCAGAGTTCAACACACGGCAGGCTTAAGGCAGCCGCTTGATGCGCGCAAAAACGGGGCCGCCAAGCGGCCCCGTTTTCTCGTCCTTACGCCTCGCGATAAGCGTTCACCGCCTCGCGCAAATGCTCCAGCGGAAAGCGCGCATACGGCACCCATTCCTCCTGGAAAGCGAACATGTGGTAAAACACCTCCCCGCCCAGAAATTCCAGGCGCCACCTCGCCAACGGCGGTTGCGGCCTGGCAACGTTCAGCTGCCCATCCGCCATTTTCCCGCCCTCAGGCAACCAGCAGCAAGGGCGCTGCGGCGTGGTGTCGGGCGTGGGGCTGAACTCACTCCCCTCCTTGCGCGCCATCATCCAGCCGCGCAACCTCACCACATCACCATGGGTCAGGCTCAAACAGTGCACCAACGGTCGCACGCGAGAGCTCACCCACAACCCCAGAGGATGGCTCAAGGTCGCAAATTGTCCAGCCAGAGCCAAACGCACGTCCACATCGTTTTCTAAAACTTTATCAGGATGATCCATCGGCAAACTCCCATAAAGGGCCATACCAACATATCGCTCTGCATATCATACAAGCCTCAACACCTCCAAGAGCTGCGTCCTCCTTGCCACCCCCCATCTCCCAATCCACCCCGCCCCGGCTGCGCAACCGGCCAATCCCCCCTATCCTTCTCCCCGATGCGCCCCTCCCTGCCCATCCTCGCCACCCCGCTCACCGCCGGTGCCAGCCACGGCGGCGCGCACCTGGCCCCGCAGGCGCTGCATAATTCCGGCCTCATGGCCAACCTCGC
The DNA here is from genome assembly GCA_016125035.1 of Pseudomonadota bacterium. Classification (GTDB taxonomy): domain Bacteria; phylum Pseudomonadota; class Alphaproteobacteria; order UBA2136; family UBA6156; genus RFNJ01. Next base: position 1,431 of record WGMN01000010.1, on the reverse strand, counting down.
CACCTTGGGCTACGCGCCTACCTGGAACCAGATCCCCGTCGCCACCTTCCTGCCGCGCTGGCAGCAAATTCACAACGCGCTGGCCCGCCTCGCCCCGCAGGTGGAAAAAGCCCTCCACACCTCGGGCACCTTCTTGGCCCTGGGCGGAGACCACTCCATCGCCACCGGCACCTGGTCGGGCGCCGCCAACGCCCTCGGCCCCACCCGCCCGCTGGGCCTCATCTGGGTGGATGCCCACATGGACGCCCACACCCCCGCCACCACCTTAAGCGGCGATCCCAACGGCATGCCCCTCGCCCAACTGCTCGGCCACGGAGACTCCCAATTCACCTCGCTCTCCCGCCACGGCCCGGCCATCCTGCCGCACAACCTGTGCCTCATCGGCACCAACAGCTTCGAGGACGGCGAGGCCAACCTGCTCTCACGCCTCGGCGTACGTATTTATACGGCCGATGACGTGCACCGCCGCGGCATGGCCGCCGTCATCGCAGAGGCCACCGCCCACGTCTCACACCACACCCACGCCTTTGGCGTCTCCTTGGATATCGACGTCCTCAACGCGGCGGAAGCCCCCGGCATCACCACGCCCGACGTGCACTCCAACCGCTGGCCGGCCCTCACCGCCGCGCAGGTGCAAACCCTGCTGGGCTCAACTGCCGCCCACCCCAAATTCCTGGCGCTGGAATGCGTGGAGTTCAACCCGCAGAATGACCGCGCGGGCCGCACCCTCACCCTCATCCACAACCTCCTCACCACCGCCCTGCCCTCCCACGCCGCCCTCCCTCAAGCCCTCACCGCCTAACCCAAACGCAAAGAGGGGCGGCGCCGCAGCACCGCCCTCTTTCTCGTCACCAAGGCCCCTCACCCGGCCAAAAGCCCGGCGGCGCACCCACCACATCCACCAGCCCAAGCTTCATGCACTCCTCGGCTTCAAACCAGTGGTTACGGCCATCATTCAACCATGGCTCCCACCCCTCGCGCGGCGTTGTGCTCATCGCCACCAGCCGCTCAAGCGTGGTCTCTTTGCCCTTGCGCAACTTTTCCATCACCTCGTCCGAGCCTTCCGGGCGTCTCTTCATCGCCATCAGTTGGTTAAGATTGCGCACCTTTCGGCCTATGATGTGCCGAGGCTGGTGCAACATCACCATAGCCTCGGGTAACATGGAACGCTGTCCAGGGCTCCCGGCTTCCAGCAAAAGGGCTGCAGCACTGCAAGCATCCCCAACTACGATGATTTCAACAACGGCAAGTTCTTTCCGCCGAAGCCCTTTCAGGTAATCAACCATCGTGCAGGCGGTGGAAATCTTTCCTCCTGGTGAATCAACCAATACACGCCGGCCCTTAACCCATGAAGGAACCCCCGCCTCGTACGCGAGGAAACGCGCAAACATATCAAGCCTATCCTACTATTGACATAAAAATATTTTCATT
>WGMN01000001.1 GCA_016125035.1 Pseudomonadota bacterium | reverse complement strand
GCCTGTCGCTGCGGTCAACCCGCCGGTCACCACACTGCTTCCACCCACCGTCAGGTTATTGGTCACGCTCACGTTGGTGCTGCTCACTCCGCTCAGGGCAATCGCACCGCTGTTGCTCACCGCCTGCACCTGCGCGGGGATGCGCGTCAGCGCATACCAGTCCGCACTGCTCGCTACCACACCACTCAACCCGCTGCCATCACCGATAAACTTGTTGGCACTCACATTGCCGGTCACACTCACGTTCTCACTGGCACTCACATTGGCCACATCCATGCGGTCTCCGGTCATCCCGCCGGTCAGTTGAATCCCACCGTTGGCAAAGGTCACCCCGTCAATGCTCTGGCTGCCGCTCACATAAAAATTGCCGCCCACATGCAGGTCACCGGTCACGCGGGCACTGGCGGCGCTCAGCGCGTCGGTCACACTTATGTTGGTAGCGCTAATCCCCGCCATCACAATCGCCCCGCTGTTGCTCACCTCCTGCACTTGGGCGGGAATATTAATCATGGTGTACCAATTACCGGCCGCCGCCACCACCCCGGTCAAACCACTGCCGTCACCTATATACTTCGCCGCGCTCACATTCCCGGTCACGCTCACGTTCTGGCTGACAGAAACATTGGTCACACTAATCTGGTCGCCGGCCAACGCACCGGTCAATTGAATCCCCCCGTTGGCAAAGGTCACACCATCAATGCTCTGGCTGCCGCTTACGTTCAGGTTGCCGGTCACGGTCAGGTCGCCTTGCACCAGGCCGGTGCTCACCTGCAGGCTGGGGGCCTTAATAAGGCCGCTCGCCCCTATATCCCCGGCCAGCACACTGGTGGCGGTCATGGTGGTAAAGGTGCCTGCGGCGGCGTTGCTGCCCCCAATCACGGTGCCGTTAATGGTACCGCCGGTAATCGCCACGCTGTCGGCATCCTGGCTGGCCATGGTGCCAAGCCCCAATTCACTCGCTGCCGCCACACAGCTAAAAGCATGGCTGGAATCGCTCCATTTCATCACTTCACCACTGCTGCACTCCAGCGGCGCGCCGCGGTCACACACCACATCGGTTCCGTTAAAGTAGCACCACTTGGCGGTGGTCTGGCTAACAGAGAGCATGTCATGCACCGCCACCCAGCGGCTGGCCGAACTGCTCCAGCGCAGCAAATCCTTATCACTGGGCACAAGGTTGCTGCCGGCAGAGATACGCACATCCCCCAGCTCCACCAAATCCAACGGGTCAGAGGCGCCACCGGCATCGTTCACGCAACTCATCGTCGTGCCGTTGGCGGTCAGCGTCTGGCCGGTGCTGCAGGTGGGCACGGCCAGATCTTCCCACTTGCTGGTTCCGGCGTTGTAGGCCAGCAGGTTGCCATCGGCCTTGCCGGTCACGTTCACGTCACCCAAATTGGCCAGGGTCAAAGGTTGGGCGCTGCCACCGGCATCATTCACACACGTCAGGTTGGTGCCGTCAAAGCTCAACACCTGCCCGGCGCCGCACCCTGCCAATGCCTTGTTCTTGGCCCAATCTGCCACGCTGGGGTCGCGCTCGTCCTTGGCTTCCCAACCACTGCCGGTAAACATCAGCACTGTGTTGCTGGCCGGGTTGGTCACCGAGACATCGCGCAGATCATTCAGCGCCAGCACATTCACCATCGCCCCGGCAACCGAGGTACACTGCAACACCACCGTGCCACCGCTGTCCACCGCCTTCAAAATCTCGCCACTGGCACAGGCACTCAGCACGGCGGCGGAAACATCGCTGCGCGCAAAGCTCTGCACCATCGGGTCAACTTCAGTGGTAATCCCACTGTCCAGCTTGCAGGTCAGGTGCCCGCCAGACATAGTCAAACTCTCACTGGCACTACAGTTGGCCACCAGGCCGTTGCCGGTCTTGGCAAAGTCTTGCACCGTCGGGTCGGTTTCTTTGGCAACCCCCTGGTTGTCGGCACTACATACCAGCGCATTACCGCTCCCCACCGCCAGCACTTGGCCCACACCACATGCCGGCAGCGGTTGCTTGGCAAACTGCTGCACGGTGGGGTCAACTTCACTGGTCACAAAGCCCACGTTCTGGCAGGAGAACTCCCCTCCCGAAACCCCCAGGATCGCCCCGCCCGTACAAGTCGGCAGGGCTTTTTTGGCAAAGGGCTGCACGGTGGGGTCGGTTTCCTGCTCACAAATCCAGTTTTTGCCGTCCCAGCGCAACTTTTCGCCGTCATCGGCACATGTGCCAAGCTCCGCAAAGGCAAAGGGCTTAATCTTACTCACCGTGGCCTGCAGGTCGCCCACATTGCTTTCCACCTTGCTCAAACGGGCATTGGTCTTGGCATTTTGCAGGCCCCTGCCGCCGCTTTGGGTAAAAAACTGTTCCTGGGCAAAGGCTTGGCTGGTTACCACGGCCGCCATGCCCAGCGCCATAAGCACGCACGCAAAGGCCGCCCCCGTCAGGCGGCGCTTTAATACGGCAAAGGTGCGGATCTTATCCACTCTTTGTTCTTATCTTTCTTGGCCCAAGCGGGCGCTGACGTATCATCCCCGCCTTACAGCCCCCCAGCAATGCACAGCAAATCAAAAGCTTTCGTCCCCCCTTCGGGCTATGGCGCCCCCGCCACAAAACACCCTTTAACCCCCTAAAAAGTATACGGTATACCTTGTCCACACCAACACACACCCCAACCGTATACCTTACAGCGGTAAAACTGGCTTGTCAGGAAGCCCCCCAGCCGCTATCTAAGCCGCATGACATCCCGCGCCCGCACCGCCGGTTCCCCCACCCAGGCCGCTTCCAGCAAGGCCTCCCCCCGCAAGGTCATGGTGGTGCTCGGCACCCGCCCAGAGGCCATCAAACTCGCCCCCCTCATCCTCGCCCTGCAAGAAGATTCGCGCTTTCAACTGGTTATCGTAAGCTCCGGCCAGCACCGAGACTACCTGGCCCCCATCCTGGAATGGTTCCACATCACCCCCCACCACACGCTGGATGTCATGGCCCCCAAACAGCCGCTCGCCTTCCTGTCCGGCAAGCTGCTGGGCGGCCTGCACACTCTCATGGAGGCCGAACGCCCCGACGTGGTGCTGGTCCAGGGCGATACCACCACCGCCTTCATGGCCGCGCTAAGCGCCTATTATGGCTACGATTATTATGTGCGGAACGAAAAGGGCAACCGCCACTTCATCGAGATCGCCCACGTGGAAGCCGGGCTGCGCACCTACAACAACTACGCGCCGTTCCCAGAGGAGGTGAACCGCCGCCTCATCGGCCCGCTGGCCAACTGGCACTTCGCCCCCACCGCCACCGCCGCCCAGGCGCTGTTCGATGAGAATATCACCGAGAACGTCTTCATCACCGGCAACACCGTCATCGACGCCCTGCACCTCACGGTGGAACGCATCGCCGAGCACAAACGCGCCCTGCCCGCCGGGCTCACTGCGGCCGACGTCGCCAAACCCTTCGTGCTCATCACCGGCCACCGGCGGGAGAGCTACGGCGAAGGGTTTGAGCACATCTGCGCCGCCATCAAAACCCTGGCCGAGAACTACCCCCACCACAACTTCATCTACCCCGTGCACCTCAACCAGCATGTGCAGGGCCCGGTGCGCGCCATGCTGGCGCACATCCCCAACGTCATCCTCACCGGCCCGCTGGATTACCCGGACTTCGTCCACCTCATGCACAAGTCGCACCTCCTGCTGACAGACTCGGGCGGCCTGCAGGAAGAAGGCCCCGCCCTGGGCAAACCTGTGCTGGTCATGCGCGAGGTCACAGAGCGGCCCGAGGGCATCCTCGCCGGCACCGCCAAACTGGTCGGCACCACCCAGGCCACCATCGTCAAACAAGTCTCTCACCTGCTGGATAACCCGGCCGCCTACAAGGCCATGGCCCAGGCGGTCAACCCTTATGGCGACGGCAAATCCACCACCCGCATCCTCAACCTGCTCGCCGGCGGCCAGGCAGCCAGCAACACCTTCACTCCCGCCCGCGCCCCACGCGGCTAAATCACCCCGCCGCAGCAGCGTTCGGCAGCCTCGCCGCAGCATTTTGCCGCTTTTTGCCGCGCAGGCGGCAAAAAGCGGCAAAACCAACCGTTGAAATCATTGCCAATTTCTTCGCACTGCCGCATTCTGCCGCTCCATGCCTCCCCTTTCCGCCCCCACCGTCCTCGCGCTAGACTTCGACGACACCCTCGCCCCCACCTACCAGGCCATCGTGCCGCCGTGGGATGATTTCATGGCCACCTGGCTGGTCAACCACGGCCTCTACCGCACAGAAGAGGCCGCCCGCGCCGACTACATCTACCAAAACCCCTACGGCTGCGGCCCCACCTATTTCGCCAAGAAGTTCGGCCAGGATATCCCCTGGGTAGACGCCTTTTATCAAGCAGTTACCCCACTCATCCTGCAAGCCGCCGTCGCCGGCACCCACGCCGACCCCGCCCTGGCCGACAAACTCTCCACCCTGCAACAGCAAGGTTTTGTACTGGCCATCATCACCCAGGGCCACCGCGACTACGTCCTGCCGCTGCTGCACCACCTCAAACTGGCGCACCTCTTTCCGCCGCACCTGGTGGTGGATAGGGCCCACAAACGCTTCAGCCCCAACGGCTTCCTGCAACTCAAGCACCTCACCGCCACGCTCAAACCGGCGGGCTACATCATGGCCGATGACAGCCCGCCCAACCTGCTCACCGCGGCCGAATGCGGCTACCACACCGTGCACATCCACCCGCAGGCCACCCCCCTCAAAGAGGTGCACCAGCACTTCCCCACCCTGCACGCCTACCTCAGCTCCCTGCTCGCCCGGTAGCCGCTACTGCTCGGGCCCGAACGGCCCCATCTGCGGCGCAATCAACCCTTCCTGGCTGAACTGCGCCAACGCCCCCTTCTTGCTGCGCAACACAATAATGGTAATGCGGCGGTTCTTAATGTCTTCGGGCTGGTCCACCAGCAAAGGCTCCTGGCTGGCGTAGCCCGCCACCCGCTCAAAACGCTTGTCGGGCAAACCTTCATGGCCCAGCACCCGCCGCGCCGCCTGCGCCCTGTCGGCGGAGAGCTCCCAGTTGGTATAAGCCGGGTCCGCCCCCCGGTAAGGCGCGGCATCGGTGTGGCCGCCAATCGCCAACTGGTTGGGCAACGGCGCCACCACACTGGCCACCAACGCCACCATGCGCTCGGTGTAGGGGTACATCTCCGCACTGCCGTTCTTAAACAACTCGCGCCCTTTGGCGTCGGTAATGGTAATGCGCAACCCTTCGGGCGTAATGTCCACCAGCAGGTTGTCCAGCAACGCCTTCAGCTCGGGTATGTTCATCACCTGTTTCTTCAAGGTCTCGGCCACCTGGCGGAACAACGCATCCTCCTTCGCCTGCAACGCCATATCCTGGTTGTTGTCCTGCTGGGCGGGCACCACCGGCACGTCGGCGGGCGCGTGGTCGGGGGTCTCCACCACCGCGGTGCCGCCCATAATGCCCTGGCCACCGCCATACTGCGTGCTGTTGTTGGGCGGGTTAAAGTAGTGCGCAATGCCAATCTTCTGTTCCTGCGTGGTGCTCGAGAGCAGCCACAACAGCAAAAAAAACGCCATCATCGCCGTCACAAAGTCGGCATAAGCCACCTTCCACGCGCCACCGTGGTGGCCGCCGTGGCCGCCGCGCGCTTTCTTCTTAACAACAATAATCTGGCCGTTTCCGCCGCCGCCTTGCTGGTTTTCGTCAGCCATGGCTCAAGCTCCTCACTTCGCCGCCGCACCAATGCCGTTCAGGTATTCTTCCGACTCCTGGAAGCTCGGCCGCACGTCGGCCGGCATGTGCTTGCGCGCAAACTCGGCGATCAGCTGCGGGCTCAACTGGCGGGCAAAGTTCACCACCGCCACCTTCACGCAAATGTAAAAGGCGTGCTCGGCGGCATACGCCGCCTCCAGGTTCTTGCCCATCGGTGCAATAAGGCCGTAGGCCAACAACACCCCGGTAAAGGTCCCCACCAACGCGGCACCGATCAGGTGGCCCAAAATTTCCGGTGGCTCGGTAATACTGCCCATGGTGTGGATAACCCCCAGCACCGCAGCCACAATCCCCAACGCGGGCATACCATCGGCCATGGTCTGGAACACGCCGGAAATAGCCGAGCGCTCGGTATGGTGGATATGGATCTCTTCATCCATCAGCTCATCCAGCTGGTTGGGCATGCCGCTGCCCATCACAATCAAACGCACGTTGTCGCAGATAAAAGCCTGCACATGGTGGTCCTTCATAAAAATCGGATATTTTTGAAACAACGCACTGTCGTGCGGGTGGTCAATATGCTGCTCAACTTCCTTAATGCCCTTGGTCCGCATCAACTTAGAAAGCTCAAAGAAGAACCCCAGCAACTGCAAGTAAGCGTCTTTTTTCTGGTGCGGCACACCCCCCACCAGCACCCCAAAACCACCACCCAAAGACTTAATCGCGTTCATCGGGCTGCCAATGATCACACTGCCGATGGCCGCGCCGATAATAATCACAAATTCACTCGGCTGCCACAGCACCCCCAAGTGCCCGCCGTGCACAGTGTACGCGCCCAGCACGCACGCAAACACACATACAAGGCCGATGATAAACAGCATGCCTCACCCTAGCAAAGGCGCGCCGCCGCTAAAACCGGCGCGCCATCCTGCCGCAGCTATTTACCCACCCTGTGTGTCCCGCAGTCCCTAAAGGTCGGGCTACAGCCCCATAGGTTAGTTGGGCTGGCGATAAACCCCTGGCGTATACTTAAACAACGCGCTGCTCAGCTCGGTGCCGGTCTGCACATGGTCAAAGCTCACACTGGTCTTGGCACCTGTGGCATCCACCACTTCCACGCGGCGCAGTGTCAGTTTGCCGCTGCCTTCCTGGTCAAAGGTCAGCATCGCCTGCTTAAAGCCGCCGTCGGGGCCTATTTTTCCTCCTGGCACCAACCCCAGCGTCACGTTCAGCTGCCCGGCACTTTGCACCGCACTTGTCACCCGCAAGCCCTCTTCAGGCAAACGCAACACCTTGGCATTAAACAACTTGCCCAGGCCGCTGTTCATCGGCAACTGCGTCACTTGGCCGTCGTGCCCACTGCTCTGGTCCACGTAATAAACGGCGGTCCCCGTACTCACAATCTTCTGCTTCACCGGGGTGTCGTACTGCCACAAAAACTGGCGCGGCCGCTTCAAATAAAACGTCCCTTCGCTGGCAAAGGCCTCACCGCTCACACTCTGGCTAAAGTCCGCTTTCATGGTGGTCAGGCTGTTAAAATAATTCTCCACCAGGCTGGTCGCCACCGGCGCACTTACCTGCCCGGCCGGCATCGCCACCGGCGGCGGTGCGGCGGGGTTGGCGGCCATCACCTGCGCCTGTGCCGCAGGTATTGCCAGCACCAGCAGCGCAATGGCCTTTGCCGTCAGCCTCATCCTTGGGTATCCTTGCTCCATGAGTTCACTCCCCCTCCTTAGCGGGCCTTCGGCCGTTCCGGCCAAAGCCACCCACGCCCTTGTATGCTTACACGGTTTTGGCGCCTCCGGCCAAGACTTCATTGCCCTGGCAGCCCCCCTGCAAAGCGCGCTTGGTAAGGTGGGAGAAACACTGGCCCTGTTCTGCCCCAACGCCCCCTTCCCCGACGAAACCGGCCAGGGCCGCCAATGGTTTGCCAACAACGGCTGGACCTTCCGCAACGAGCCGGGCCTCAAAACCGCCAGCCAATACCTCGAATCCTACCTCTCCCATATCACCGCCACCCACGGCATCCCGCGCCAGCACATCGCCGTCCTCGGCTTTTCGCAAGGCGCCATGACTCTCCTCTACGCCCTGCCCTCTCTCTCCTCTCCTGTCGCCGGCGCCATCGCCCTCTCAGGCGGCCTCACCGTCAATCCACCCATCGACGAAGCCAAACCCACCACCCCCGTCCTCTTCATGCACGGCACAGAAGACGATGTCTGGCCCGCCGACCACACCGTCAAAGCCGAAGCCTTCTACAAATCCCACGGCTACCCCACGCAGCTCCAGCTCATCTCCCGCCTCGGTCATGGCCTCGATGCCCGCGCCCTGGCCCACCTCACCCTGTTCCTCGGCCACCTCTGGCAAACCCGGTAGAGCTGACAGAAGCTGAAAGAAGAAGTTAGAAGTTGATAGATATTCGGCATGAAGCGCCGTGGCTATCAGCTTCTGTCAGCTCTATCAACGCTTCCCCAACACCTCGCGCTTGCCCACATGGTTGGGCGGGCTGATCACACCCTCAGCTTCCATCCGGTCAATCAGGTCAGCAGCCCGGTTGTAACCGATCTTCAGGTTACGCTGCAAAAAGCTGGTGCTGGCTTTTCCTTCGCGGCAGATCACGTCCACCGCCTGCTCGTAAAGCCCCTCGCCGCCCTCGCCGTCCATGTCCTCTCCACCGCCGCTTGTCGCCCCTTTGCTGCCAGGCACCACCGCCACGCCGGCCTTAAAAACATCTTCCACATATTGCGGATTTCCTTGGGCTTTCAGGTAGTCTGCCACCTTGGTGCATTCGTTCTCACTCACAAAAGCCCCGTGCAAGCGCTGCAAGGCGTTGGAACCATTCGCCAAATAAAGCATATCACCCTTCCCCAGCAACGTCTCCGCGCCCATGCTGTCCAGCACCGTGCGGCTGTCGATCTTGCTCGCCACACTAAAGCTCATCCGGGTGGGAATGTTGGCCTTAATCAAACCGGTTACCACATCCACACTCGGCCGCTGCGTGGCCACCATCAGGTGTATCCCCGCCGCCCGCGCCATCTGCGTCAACCGCGCAATGCTAAATTCCACCGCCTTGCCCGCCACCATCATCAGGTCGGCAAGTTCATCAATCACTACAACAATATAAGGCAATTTGCTCTCAGCCAGCGGCTGCTCTTCCATCTTCGGCTGGCCGGTGTTCAGGTCAAACCCAACCTGCACCAGGCGCGTCGGCACTTTTTCCTCAGCTTCCAGCTCTTCAAATTTTTCATTAAACCCAGCCAAATTTTTAACTCCAAGCTCAGCCATCAAACGGTAACGACGCTCCATTTCCTTCACCACCCAGTTCAAGGCGGCAGCAGCCTTGTTGGGGTCGGTAATCACCGGGGTCAGCAAGTGGGGGATATCATTATAAATGCTCAACTCCAACATCTTCGGGTCCACCATCACAAAACGCAGCTCATCGGGGCTCATGCGGTACAGCAGTGAGAGAATAAACGCATTAATCGCCACACTCTTCCCGCTCCCGGTCGTCCCGGCAATCAGTGTGTGCGGCATTTTGCTGATATCGGCATAGGTGGGCGTCCCGGCGGTGTCCACACCCAATGCCACCACCAGTTTTCCGGCATCGTGCTCAAAGGCGTCGGTGTCCAGCAACTCGCGCAAACCCAAAAACTGCCGCACGCGGTTTGGCACTTCAATCCCCAGCACGTTCTTGCCCGGCATCGGCGCAATGCGGATAGACGTTGCACTCATCGCCCGCGCCAAATCATCCTGAAGGTTCACCACCTGGCTGGTCTTCACACCGGCGGCAGGCTCCAGCTCATAAATCGTAATCACCGGCCCGGGGCGGATATTCGTCACTTCACCCTCAATACCAAAGTGCTTCAGTTCCGCCTCAATGCGCCGGGCGTTCTGCTGCAGGGCTTCTTCGCTCTCACCATCCTCACTGGGCTTGGGCTCATTCAACAGGTCCAGCGGGGGCAACACAAACTGGCCGTCCATCGCCAACGGCAAAGCCGCCTGCTTCTCGGTGCTGCTGCGCGCCCGCGCCATTTCCTCTTCAACCCGTACCACGGCAGCCCGGGGGCGACGCGGCCCGGGGTGAGAAAGCGGCAGATCAAACTGTTCCGGCACCGCCGCGCGCAAACGCTGCAACCAACGCCACAGCACCGTGCCTGTCACCGCACTCACCTTATAAAGCCAAATGCAGGTGGCCTTCACTTCACCTAACGTCCAACCGGTAAACCACAGCAACGCCAACACCAACATCGCCGCCATCAGCATCACACCGCCCACATTGCCCAACAGCGGCAAAATATTGCTTGCCACCAACTTGCCCAGCAGCCCTCCATTACCAAGCCCTTGCGCACTGGCAGGGCCCCCGGCCGGCCAATTAGGCATCGGCTGGAACACAAACAGCAACACATCCGTCGCCAGCAGCAGCAGCGGCACGGTCACCGCCTGCAGGCTAAAGCTCGGCCCGTGGCGGTGGGTCAAGGCATTAAAGGCATGGAACGCCAACCACGCCACCCACACAAAAGCGCCCAAACCAAACAGCATCAACAAAGCATCCGCGGTATAAGCCCCCACCTGCCCCCCCATGTTGGCCACCCGCACCATCGGGCCGGCATGGTTCAGGCTGGGGTCAAGGGGCGAGTACGTTACCAGCGCCAATATAAGATAAGCGGCCCCCACCGCCAGCAGCACCCCCCAACCTTCCATAAAGCGCTCAGTCATCACGCTGCCGCGCACCTGTTTGGCGGCGGGGTTTCTCACACTGCTGCGTGGCAATGGCTTGCGCGCGGCGCTCATGGCCTTATCACTCTTCTCCTCTTCAAAGTCCCCTCCATCATAGCCGCGCACCCTGCCCTAAGCCCAAGATTGCGTCCACATCACCCCCGCAAAGCGCATACCCCGCGTGGCTTTGCCACCACAGTAAGCAACCGCTCACTCCAACCAGAAAGTTTTTAAAAGATTTTTTCGTAACAATGTAACCACGCCCCTCGCCGCAGAGTTAATCAGAATGATGGTAAATATAAAAACGTGCCTTTAAAGTATAACCGATGCGCAAAAAGCTGTTCCTCACCCGTTGGCCACTTACCTGTGTTTTGGCCGCTGCGTGTTTAATCCTGGCACCAGGCGCGTGGGCCACCTGCACCTCTCCTGCCGGCCAAGCCGGGCAAGTAGTCTACAACACCACCCAAAAAGTGCTGCAGTTATGCGACGATACAAACTGGAACAACCTTGGCCTCCCCAACCAAGGCGGCAACAACGGTCCCTGTAGCAATCCGTCAGGCAAAGAAGGCGGTATTATTTACAACACAAGCTACAATGTCTTGCAGTACTGCAACGGCGATAACTGGGTCAACATGGGTACCAGCAATACGGGCGCTACTGGAAGCTGTACTAGCCCTGCGGGCAGCCGGGGTAAAGTGATCTACAACAACACCAACGGCAAACTGCAATACTGCAACGGCACCAATTGGGTCAACGCAGCCAACTGGGGGCCATTACGCCTTACCACCTTCACCACCCCTGGCACCACAACGTGGACTGCGCCAGGTGGGGTAACCAGTGTAGAAGTTTTGGTGGTGGCAGGTGGCGGTGGCGGTGGCGGCTCAGTAAGCGCTCAAGGCGGTTCGGGCGGCGGCGGCGGCGGCGGCGTAGTCTCCAGCACAGCATACACAGTGGTACCCGGCAACACCTATACAGTTACGGTGGGCGCCGGCGGCACAGGGCGCTCAGCCGGGTCTGGCAGCCACGGCACCAAAGGCGGTAACTCGGTATTTGGCACCCTCACCGCAATCGGCGGGGGGTATGGAGGCAGCGGAGACCACTGGGGCGCCGGTGGTAGCGGTGGCAGCGGCGGCTCAGGCGGCGGGGGCGGGTTTTATGACCAAACTGCTGCCGGCGCCGGCACTGCCGGACAAGGTTACGCCGGGGGTACAGGTGGCAGCCCTTACGGGGGCAGTGGGGGCGGCGCTGGCGGCGCCGGCACTTACGCTGGGGCCGGTGGCCCTGGTATCTTAAGCTCAATCACCGGCACCCCCACTTACTACAGCGGCGGCGGAGCTTCAGGCGGCACCAGTTCTGCTGGTGGGGTAGGCGGTGGCGGCAGTAGCGGCACCACATCCCAGCCAGGAAGTAACGGAACCGCTAACACCGGCGGCGGCGGCGGCGGCTGCTACGCCGCAGGAGCTTCATCTGGCGGCGGCGGCTCGGGCATTGTCATCATCAAGTATTAAGCACCACCCACCCTCACGTGACTTTGCCACCACAGTAAGCAAACGCTCACTGTCAAAAGGCAAAAAATCGGCCTCTTCCCCGCGCTCAAGCTTGTTTACCCTCCCTGCGCAAGCTGCCAGTCCCCATCATCGCATCTGCATACACCCCGTCAGTGCCCCTTTAGGCACACTCCATACGAAGTATGCATGGAATACACTTCTGCACGCTTGACCGTGTCCTGCTTCGCTTGGAAGCTGGCAAGCATGCGGCCCTCTAACCCCGCGATTTTTCTACGCTTTGCCGCCATCCTTTTGTGGGGCGCGGCGGTGCCTTACGCGGGGGCGCACGCAGCCGATAACTGGGTCAACATGGCCACCGTCAGCCCCACCAGCACCCTGCAAGCCAAAAACCTCTGCTATACCGACGGGTTAGATATCGCCTGCGACGGCGCAGCGGGAACTTACACCACCTCGGGCACACTGGCCGTCACCGGCATCTCGGCCACCGGCAACGTCTCGGCTAACAAATTCATCGGCGACGGCTCCGGCCTCACCGGCGTGGTCGCCTCCACTGCCGACCGCATCACCTCCGGCACCACCTACATGGTGGTCGATGGCACCTCCGGCTATGTCTCTCTCACCCAGGCCACCGCCAACACCGCCTGGTTCGACCCCACCCGCGGCCTCGTCACCCTGGGCGTCAGTGCAACCGGGGGTATCTCTGCCACAACAGCTTATTTCCCCGGAAGCGTTGGTATCGGCCAAGCTCCCAACCTTTCTTATGGGCTAAACACCAACAAAACCATAGCCGGTGTCGTCGCCGCATTCAGTAGTTACGTGCAAGCCAGCAACTTCAGCGTGGCAACGGCTGGTAACGGCCTGAATTGGGGCTCAAACAACAAAGTCACCGGCGATGCCACTAACCAATATATAGCCCTCATCACCTCCGGCACCGAAGCCCTGCGCATCGTCTCCACCGGCTACGTCGGCATCGGCACCAACACGCCGGGGGTACGCATGCACGTCGTCCACGGCGGCCCCCCCAACGTCAACAACAAGTTTGCGCAGAACAGCGCCACGCTCCTGCTGGAGGGCCCCTCCTACGCCGAAACCGCCCTGCGCATCGGCGATAGCGGCTCCGGCTACGCCCGCATCAGCCACCCGCAGCGCGACACCAACGGCGTAGCCTTCCTCCCCCGCCTTGCCTTCGGCGACGACACCCTCAACTCCGGCGAGTACATGAGCATCCTGCTCACCGGCACCTCCCTCGGCGCGGCAGGCAACGTGGGGATAGGCACCCCCAAACCCAACGCCACCTTGGAAGTCTCCGGCACCATCTCCGCTACCAGCTTTGTAGGTAACGGCTCGGGCCTCACCGGCGTCATCGCCTCCACCGGCGACCGCATCGTCTCCGGCACCAACAATGCCACCTCCATGATCGCCATTTCCAACACCGGCTACATTTCCATCACCCAGGCCGGTGCCAACGCCGCCTGGTTCGACCCTACCCGCGGCCTCGTCACCCTGGGTGTCTCCTCCACCGGTACCATCTCCGGCACCTCAGCCTATTTCAGCGGAGACGCATCATTTGATCACGACGCCACCGTCAACCACGTTTTAAACGTTTATACTTTAAGCGTCTCCAATGTGGCCAACCTCCCCGGCACATCAATTACCAACAACAGTAGCTTATCGTGGGGAAGCAACAGCAAGCTCAGCGCTCTTTCGGGCAACAACTCATCCAAGTACCTTGTTTTCTACACCTCCAACACCGAGGCGATGCGAATTGTAAGCAACAGTTACGTCGGCATCGGCACCTCCAGCCCCACCACCGCACTAGAGGTCAACGGCACCATTTCCGCCACCAACTTTGTCGGTAATGGCTCCGGCCTCACCAACCTCAACGTCAGCGGAGACCGCCTCACCTCCGGCAGCACGGTCGTTTACGCCATCTCCAACACCGGCTACGTCTCCCTCACCACCGGCGGTACCACCTGGGGTTACTTCAGCAATGCTGCCAACTACCTACCAAATCTCACCACATCGCTCATCTCCAGCACGGCGGGAGGCACCGTTTCCTCTACGAATGGTTACTTTAAAAATATTTCGTCCACCAGCCTCACCAATAGCGGCAACCTCTACGTTTCTGGTTCCACTTACGTCAGCGATCTCACCATTATGGGCGTAGCGGGGGGCGCGGGTGTCAACCCCGCGGTTACGGTTAACCCCGGCGGTAATAACACCAATGTCCAGTACAATGACAACAGCACCCTCTCCGGCAGTGCCAACCTAACCTGGACCAGCAACACCGGTGTGCTGGGTGTAACAGGTATCATAAGTGCCACCAACACCACAGGCACAGTCACTGCCACCAACATTTACGGCGGCTACCTCTCAGCTACAACCCTCACCGCGTCAACCGCCAGCTTCGGTGGCCTTGCGGTCTCGGGCAACAGTGCTCTTGCCGCCATTTCCTCCACAAACATCTCCGCCACCGGCAACATCTCCGCCGCCAAATTTATCGGCGACGGCTCGGGCCTCACCAACCTCACCCTCCCCCCCACCGCCACCGACCGTATCTCCACCTCCGGCGTGGCCTCGGGCGCCAACCTCGGCATGGTGGTGGCCAATAACGGCACCGTTTCCTTCACACTTGGCGGCACCGCCGGCGCAGCCTACCTTCACCCCACCTTCGGCTTTGTTGGCCCGGGCGTCTCCACCACCGGCCCCATCTCCGCCACCGCGGGCTACTTCACCAACAGCATAGGGGTTGGGATGAACGTAACAGGCACCTACTCCCTTAAAGCTTCTCAGGCCATCTACACAGGGGGCATACTCCAGGCATCTCAAGGGGTTTTCAGCGGTAACACAGTTTCAGCCTACGCAGGGAACGCCACCTCTCCCGGCTTTTCCTTCAGCAACGGAGGAGGCCTCGGCATATTCGCTCCCACCACCACCGACCTCGCCATCACCACCTCCGGCACCGAAGCCCTGCGCATCGTCTCCACCGGCAACGTCGGTATCGGCACCACCGCACCCAACGCCAAGCTCGACGTCTACGGCACCATCTCCGCCACAAACATCTCGGCCACCGGCAACGTCTCGGCTAACAAATTCATCGGCGACGGCTCCGGCCTCACCGGCGTGGTCGCCTCTACTGCCGACCGCATCACCTCCGGCACCACCTACATGGTGGTCGATGGCACCTCCGGCTATGTCTCTCTCACCCAGGCCACCGCCAACACTGCCTGGTTCGACCCCACCCGCGGGCTGGTCACGTTGGGCGTCTCTACCACCGGTCCCATCTCCACCACCAACGCCTACTTAAACGGGGGGCTCACCATTGCCGGCACCAACTACACCCCCATCAACATCGCGGGCACGGGCAACTCCAACTACACTTTCCAAATGACCAACGCGGGCAGCGGACGCTTCAAGATCGTCAACTACAACACCGGTGCCACAAACATCCAAAACTACGCGACCAACTCTTACGCCAACCTGGGCCTCTACTCCGGCAACAACGGCCTAGTCTACATCATGGGCACGGGCAACGTGGGGATAAACAACTCGGCACCGTCCGACACCCTCCACGTCTCCGGCACCGCACGCATCACTAGCTGGACAACCATCGCCGCCAACACCACCCCCACCACCGCCCTCGACGTCTACGGCACCATCTCCGCCACCAACTTCGTGGGCGACGGCTCGGGCCTCACCAACCTCACCCTCCCCGCCACCGCCACCGACCGCATCTCCACCTCCGGCGTGGCCTCGGGGGCCAACCTCGGCATGGTGGTGGCCAATAACGGCACCGTTTCCTTCACACTTGGCGGCACCGCCGGCGCAGCCTACCTTCACCCCACTCTCGGCCTCGTCGCCCCCGGCGTTTCTACCACTGGGCCCATTTCCGCCACCCGCCTGTATAGCTCTGGAAATCTCACCGTAGACAACTCCCTCACCGCGGGCAGCGCGGGCATCGGCAACCTCGCCGCCATCAATATTTCTGCCACCAATGTCTCGGTCACCGGCAACGTCTCTGCCGCCAAGTTCATCGGCGACGGCTCAGGCCTCACCGGCATCTCCACCCAGGGCGACCGCATCATCTCCACCTCGGCCAACATCCTCGCCTATGCAGGGGGCACCATCAGCCTCACCACCGGCGGCACCTCCGGCACATCCTATTTCAACACCACCGGTATCTGGGTCGGCCCGGGTATCTCCACCACCGGCGTCATCTCGGGCACCTCGCTGTTCCTCTCCAGCGTTTCCACCACCGCTGGGGTCACACCCACCATCACTTCTCCGGGAGACAACCTCGGCAACCACACCGCCACGCAAAACCTCAACATGGGCGGCTACAGCATCGCCTCAGCGGCCAATATCTCCGCCACCGGCTATGTCAGCGCCTCGGCAGCCTACTTCTCCACCGTCTCCGCCACGGGCCTTAAAATGACCAGCCCCACCACCCTCACCTGCGGCAGTGGCGACTTCGGCCTCATGCGCTACAACGGCACCAGCGGTAAAATGCAAATCTGCCTGAACAGATAATGCCCATGCTGCGAGCCCTCACTGCCGCAACCCTCACCCTCTGCCTGCTTGCACCGCTGTGGGCCTTTGCCGCCTGTTCCGGCCCCTCGGGCACGGCGGGGCAAGTGGTCTACAGCTCCAGCTACAAGGTTCTGCAGTTTTGCGACGGCACCAACTGGAACTACATGGGCCTGCCCAACCTGGGCGGCGGCAGCGGCCCGTGCACCAACCCTTCCGGGGCAGAGGGCAGCATCAACTACAACAGCAGCTCCAACATCCTGCAATATTGCAATGGCGATGACTGGGTCAACCTCGGCAACAGCAACGCAGGCGCCACCGGCACCTGCACCAACCCCACCGGCAACGCCGGAGCAACCATCTTCAACTCCACCGCCCACAGCGTGCAGTACTGCAACGCCACCAACTGGGTCAACGCCGGCCGCTGGGAAGCCTTTACACCTCTCACCACCGTCTATCTCATTGCCGGTACAACCTGGAGCGTCCCCACAAACTGGACCAGCACCAGCAACACCATAGAAGTCATCGGCGGCGGCGGCGGGGCAGCCAGCGCTTGCAGCACATGTACCGTGGGCGGCGGCGGTGGTGGCGCTTATTCAAAAATCACCAACGTCAGTCTTGTGGCTGGCACCAGCGTGGCCTATGCCGTGGGCGCCGGGGGCGCAGGTGGAACCTCCATCGCAAATGGCACTGGCGGCAACGCAGGCAACCCCGGTGGCGACACCTACTTTTGCAGCTCAACCAGCAACTGTTCAAGCATCAGTGATTTGGCAGTCTTGGCCGGAGCCAAAGGCGGCAACGGCGGCGTAAGCGCCGTAAACGGCGGAACAGCCCTTGGCGGCGCAAGCGCATCTGGGGTAGGCAGTGTAAAATATTCAGGCGGTCAGGCAGCCGGCTCATATAGTCTCGGCGGCACCGGCGGCGGTGGAGCGGGAGGGCCACAAGGGGATGGCGCAAACGGCACAGCTTATGGCGGGGGCGGTGGTGGTTCGGGTGGTGGCGGTGGCGGCGGTGGTACAAACGGCTCGGCCTCCTCCGGAGGAAGCGGCGGGGCCGGGGGCAACAACTCATCTGGTTCAGGCAACGGCACTGCCGGTGCAAGCGGCGCATCGGGTACAGCTGGAACAAATGGCGGCGGCGGCGGCGGTGGGGGCACCGGAGCTACCGGCGGAGGGGCTGGTGGTAACGGTACCGAGTGGGATTCAACCCACGGTTCTGGCGGCGGCGGCGGTGGCTCTGGGGGGACAAGTTCAAACCTTGGTATGCCACCCCAGGGCGGCGATGGGGGCCTGTACGGCGGCGGCGGCGGACGTGGATCTCTTTCCCTCATTTCAGGTTCCAATTATAACATCAGCGCCGGGGGCAACGGGGCCCAAGGCCTCATCGTCATCAGGTACGGCGGATAACCATGAAGCTCTTCTTTCCCCGTCTTTTTTCAGCAGCACGCACCACCAGGCCACACCCCCACCCGCACATGCGCAAAAGGGGGGCACAACCTCTGGCCGCCAAAGCCGTAACCCCCTATCCTGAAAAACAAAACATGAAACTGAACACGCTCTGGCCCCTCACCGCCTTGTTCCTCGCCCTGGCCGGGGCCGCCGTGGCGCAGCAATGGGGCGATATCGCCACCATCAGCCCCACCACCAACCTCAGCGCCGGGCACATCTGCTATACCGACGGCCGCGACATCTCCTGCGACAGCTCCGCCCCTCTCGCCAGCGGCCTCGGCAGCGCCGACCGCCTCACCTCCGGCAGCACCGTGGTCTACGCCATTTCCAACACCGGCTACATCTCGCTCACCACCGCGGGCAGCACCTGGGGCTACTTCGGCAGCGCCGCCAGCTACCTGCCCACCCTCTCCAGCACCAAAGTCAGCTCCACCAACATCTCCGCCACGGCTATTTCGGTTGCGGGAGAGATTCAAGTCAGCAATTCCGGCGCCTCTTGCACCAGCAGTCTTAAAGGCGCCATCAGGTACTCCGATGCAAGCAGTACCCTCCAGCTGTGCACGGGAGCCAGCTGGACCACCTTTAACCAAACTTCTGGTGGCACCTATGGCCTGATACCCCCCACCAACATGCCGGATATTATTTCTTGTGGTACTGCCTTTTTTTACAAAAACCTTTACAACTCTGCTGGAGGCGTCAATAGCGTGCGCTATGCTGACCTTGTTGGTAACTACGGTTACTATAGCGCCGACGGTAATACTAAAGGAGCCGGCACTGGTTTCTCTTCTTGTTCCTCCACAGTATGGGGAAACACTCCTTACTACTATCTCGGGGGCCTACCTGCCTCAGCTGGAGGCGCTGACGGTCAGATCCAATACAACAGCGGAAACGTTCTGACGGGTTCTGCGGCCTTGGCCTTTATCAGTTCAACCAACACGGTGAGCATTACCGGCAAAGTCTCCGCCACCAACATCTCCGCCACCGCCCTCACCGTCAACGGCGTGGCCATCACCGGCGCGGGCGCCTCCTCCATGGCCACCCTCACCGACGTCTCCGAAACCGGCGTCGCCACCGGCATGCTCCTGCGCTACAACGGCACCAAGTGGGAGTCTGTGGGCGCCTCCACCGCCCTCTCCACCACCACCATGACACCGAACTTCCCGGATGCGATCTACTGCAGCCTCGGTGGCACCCCCGTTCTCCTCTACCAGGATCAAACCTCCGGTGGCACTGTCTCGTACCAGATCATTTCCGGCGCCGGGGCTTATTACGTACGGTATTCCTCGTCCACCGGGGCCTATTCCACCAGCGGCAACATGGGCACGTCCGACTGCGTCACCAACGCATGGTCCATTTCCCAACTTTATACTCAGGGTAAGGCTTTCAACTTCATCGGCACCAGCAGCAGCAACGGCACCAGCACCGCCCTTGGCGACCAGATTGTAAGCGGCAGCTTAGTGGCGGTGGCCAACAGTGCCACCAGCTACATCTCGCTCACCACCGCAGGCAGCACCTGGGGCTACCTCTCCAGCCTTGCCAGTTACCTTCCCAACCTGTCCAGCAACAAGGTCTCCGCCACCAACATCTCCGCCACCGCCCTCACCGTCAACGGCGTCGCCATCACCGGCAGCGGTGGCGGTGGCAGCACCGGCTCGTGCACACCGCTCAGCTACACCACCGGTGACCGACGCTCTTCGATAGTCGCCACCGCCGACGGCTCACTGCTGTACGCCGGGTACAACGATCCCAACAAACTCCTCGATGGCAGCAATTCCAACGATACCTTCTTCCCCACGGCAAGCGCCACAGGCCATTATCTCCGGTTTCAATTCACCGCCGCAACCGTCGTAACCGAGGCTCAATGGGTTCAAAGTGGGGCATTCACCCACGGCACCTGGCAGTGGCAGGGCTCCAATGATGGAAGCACATGGACCAACATCGGTGCAACTTTCACCCTGGGCGGGTCCACCACTCAAACTATCACCACGCTCAACGGCAACACCACGGCTTATATCTACTACCAGATGGTAGGCACCGGCGGTTCAACCAGCGGTAGCCCCTACCTCTACGAAACAAACTTTAAGCAATGCTCGGTGGGCGCCACCACCCCTGGCGGGGCAACAACCAACCTTCAGTATAACAACGCGGGCGGCTTTGCTGGTGATTCAGCACTCACCTGGGCCAGCAACACCGCGGTTCTGGGCGTCTCCGGCACCACCTCCGCCACCAACGTCTACGCCAAGAACATCTCCACCACCAACCTGGTGGTGGGCGGCATCACCGTCACCGGTGGCGGCTCGTCGGGTGATCGCATCTCCACCTCCAACGTCGCCTCGGGCTCCAACCTGGGCATGGTGGTGGCCAGCGCGGGCACCGTGTCTTTCACGCTCGGCGGCACGGCGGGCGCGGCCTACCTCCACCCCACCCTGGGCTTCGTCGGCCCCGGCGTCTCCACCACCGGCGTCATCTCTGGCACGGGCATCTTCGCGTCTGGCAACATGACAGCCACCGCCTACCTCCACTCGTCAGACGAACGGCTGAAAACCAACATCACCACCTTCCCCAATGCCATGGGCCTTCTCAAGCAACTGCGCGGCGTGCACTTTAACTGGAAGAGCAGCGGCTTGCCCTCCAACGGTGTCATCGCGCAGGAAGTGCAAAAAATCCTGCCGGAAGCCGTCTCCGGCGGCGGCAGCACCACCATGGTGGTCGACTACGACCAGCTCATCGCGCCACTCATCGAAGCCGTGAAGGAACAACAACAACAGATCGACGACCTTCGCACCCAGCTGAAGGAACTCCGCAACCAGGGGCACTAGCCCATGCGCGCGCCGTTCTCCTCGCCTCTCCCCACTCTGCTGCAACGCTTCTTTCCCTCGTTTTTTCTTTTCTTAACCCTGGTTCCTGGTTCCTGGTTCCTGGCCCCTGTTTACGCCCAAACCAACGTCAGCTACACGGTGCCCAGCTCGGGCACCGAGGTCATTTCAGAATGGGGCGCCTGCCGCCTGGTCACCAACAACCACGCCAGCGGCAAATCCATCATGGTGCCCACCAAGTATAACTACGAGTGGCTCAACTCCACCGGCTCTTTCCTCTCCTCCACCGTCCCCGGCGTCACCACCACCGGCTGCATCGGCGGCGCCCTCCGCTTCCGCAGCGCAAATAGCAATTATTTAAATCGTACCCCCGGCAGCACTGGCAACCGCCAAACATTTACCTTTAGTACCTGGGTCAAACGCGCCTCTTTTGGCAGTGCGCAGTTCCTGCTCGATGCTTCAGCCGGCACCGGCACGCGGGTTTATTTCGATTCCAGCGATAAACTGCATTTCGACACCGCCGGCGCTGTCGTCCTGACCACTACACCCGTCTACCGCGATCCCTCGGCCTGGTATCACGTCGTGCTGGCCGTCGATACCACCCAGGCAACCGCCGCCAACCGCCAAAAAATGTACGTTAACGGCGTGCAGGTCACCGCATTCGATACCAATTCACCCCCAACGCAAAACACCAGCACCGACATGGATAATACCTCGGCCCATAATCTCGGCCGCAACATCAACAACAGCTCAAACTTCCTCGAAGGTTATATGGCCGACACCTACCTTATCGACGGCCAAGCCCTCACCCCCACCTCCTTCGCTCAAACCAACGCCACCACCGGCAGGTGGGAGCCCAAACCCTACACCGGCACCTACGGCACCAACGGCTTCCATCTGGATTTCAACATTCCCACCAACAGCGCCACCGGCATCGGCAAGGATACTTCCGGCAACGGCAACAACTGGACACCCAACAATTTCTCCACCACCGGCTCCACCAATGACTCAGTGGAAGACAACCCCAGCCTCGCCGACAACGCCGACAACGGCCGCGGCAACTACCCCACCTTCAACCCTCTCCAGCAAAGCCCTGGTAATATAGTTTTCAGCAACGGCAACCTCACCGCAACCTTCACCTTCAACAACCGCTGCACTCTCACCAACACCGCCATCAGCTCCGGAAAATGGTATTTCGAGGTCACCGGCTCTGGCTCCGCCAGCCAGATGATCGGCGCCACCACCAGTGCCACCCCCACCAACAACTGCAGCGGGGCCGCTTATATGGTCGTCCCCGGCAGGGCCTACGCCTCAGGCGGAACCATCTATCAAGATGCCGCCACCACCCACGGCGCCCCCGCCACCTATACCACCGGCGACATCGTCGGCGTGGCCATCGATGGCGACGCCGGCACCATCTCCTGGTACAAAAATGGTGTTTTCCAAATCACCGATACCATCGGCGCAGGCACCACGTTCATCCCCTTCGTTGGCGAGTCTGCCAAAAGCGGCAACCCCATCGACCTCAACTTCGGCCAACACACCTTCAGCTACACTCCGCCCAGCGGCTATAAAGCCCTCAATACCTACAATATGCCAACCCCCGCGGTCGTCACCCCCAGCGCCTACATGTCGGTCACAACCTACACTGGCAATGGTTATTACGTCAGCGTCGGCAACCCGCCCAAACTGGCGGGCACCACCCAAATCAGCGCCTCCCTCCGCTTCCAGTCCGCCAACACTGCCTATCTCAGCCGCTCACTTTCTTCCTCGGGCAGCGGCACCACCTGGACTATGAGCATGTGGGCCAAGCGCGCCAAGGTGGGCACGGGTGTTCGTAATGGTCTGTTTGCCACCAACTATACGGGGGCAGCCGAAACTCTATTGATGTTCCAGACCGACGATACCATGGACTTCGAATGCTATGCCTCGGGCGGCTCAGTATTTTACGCCGCGCTCCGTACAAATCAAAAGTTCGTGGATACGAGTGCCTGGCATCATATTGTAATGACATGGGACACCAACAACGGCACGCAAACTGACCGAGCGCGCCTCTATGTTGACGGCAAACGCATCACATCGTTCAGCGGCACGCCAACCTACCCGACTTCGGGGGCTTCCTGCACCTCTTGGAACCAAAGTGGGTTTGGTCAGTACATTGGAACATACCCCTCATTGTCGAGTTACTTCGACGGCTACCTCGCCGACGCCTACTTCGTCGACGGCCAAGCCCTCACCCCCTCCTCCTTCGGCGCCTACGATGCCAACGGCAACTGGGCACCCAAAGCTTACACCGGCAGCTACGGGAACAACGGCTTCCATCTGCTGTTCAACGATAAATCTGGCACCACCGCAACCACCCTGGGGGCCGACAGCTCCGGCAACGGCAACAACTGGACCCCCAACAACTTCTCGGTCACCCCCGGCTATACCGACGACGTCCTGCGCGATACCCCCACCCCCTATACCGACAGCAACGGCGACCACGGCAACTTCGCCACCCTCAACCCGCTGTTCCAGTCCGCCTCGGCCGTCCACACGCTGGGCGGCGGCAACCTCGACTACAACAGCACCAACACCACCAGCGCCTACCCCGCCCTTTCCGGCTTCGTCGCCACCGGCCCTGTTTACTTCGAGGCCCAACTGCGCGGCTCCCCCTACTCCACCTTCCCCATCATCGGCATGGTCCCCATGTGGAACACCAGCACGGCCATTAACGGCTACACACCAGGCGATAACCAGCTGCTCGGCTTCGGTTACAAAGCAGGCAACGGCGCGGTATATATCCAAAACACCAGCGTCGGCACCTACTCCTCCGCCGCCGACGGCGACATCATCAACTTCGCGTACGACCCTTCCAGCGGCAAGGTCTGGGTGGGCAAAAACGGCACCTGGTTCAACAGCGGCAACCCGGCGGCAGGCACGGGCAACGTAGGCACCATCACCACCAACCCCCAAGCCTTGGTACCATCGGGCATCAGCTATCACAGCGCCAATTTCTCGCTCAATTTCGGCCAGCGGCCTTTCAGCTACACCCCACCCACGGGCTTTAAAACCCTCAGCACGGTCAATGCCCCCTCCACCACCTTCACGCCCGACCTGGTCATCATCAAAGACCGCACCTCCGCCAACAGCTGGGGCTGGTACGACTCCGCCCGCGGCGCCACGCTGGAGCTCAGCAGCAACTCCACCGGCGCCCAAACTACCCAAAGCACCGGCCTGCTCAGCTTCCAGAACGGCGGCTTCACCGTGGGCAGCGAGGCCGCGCTCAACACCAGCGGCAACAGCTACGTCGCCTACATGTTCAAAAAAGGCGTCACCCCAGGGTTTGATATCGAAACCTACACCGGCAACGGCGGCTCGGGAACCCGCAATGACATCACCCACAACTTAGGTGTTGCACCATCGTTGGTCATCATCAAAGACTTATCATCTGCCACCAACTGGCCCGTCTACCACCAAGGTTTAACATCAACTAACTACTACACTCTCTTATCCACCACAGCGGCCAAGGCTAACTACACCAGCACATTTATCTCTCCAGACAGCTCAACCCTCACACTCGCCAAGAATAGCTCCATCCTCAATACCAACGGAGACAACTACGTCGCTTACCTCTTCGCCGAAGTCCCCGGCTTCTCCAAATTCGGCAGCTACACCGGCAACGGCAGCAGCACCGACGGCCCCTTCATTTACACCGGATTTCGCCCCGCTTTCATAATGCGCAAAAGGACAGACTCAACAGGAAACTGGACGATAGTAGATGACATCCGCTCTCCCGCTAATAAGGTTGATGACTATGTTTGGGCTAACTTGAGTAACGCCGAGTTGGCCAATACAACGGCGGCTGACATAGACTTCTTGAGTAATGGTTTCAAGGTCAGGAGCACTGCCACCGATGATAACGCCTCCGGCGGCACCTACATCTACGCCGCCTTCGCCGAGGCCCCCTTCAAATACGCCAACGCCCGCTAAATGAAGCTCCGCCACCGCCTCTTCCTCGGTTTCCTGCGCTTCACCCTGCACCACTTTTTCCGCATCCGCGTCAGCGGCCTGCAAAACTACCCGCGCGGCCACAAATCGCCGCTGGTCATCATCTCCAACCACCAGTCGCTGCTCGATGCCCCCATCGTCAACGCCTTCCTGCCGGAAAGGCCCACCTTCGCCGTCAACTCGGTCATCAACCGTGGCCTGCTGGTTAAACTCTCCAAAATGCTGGCCGGCAACAAAACCTTCCCGATAGACCAAACCAACCCCCTCGCCATCCGCGCCCTCATCCGTCACTTGCAAGAGCACCCCACCCAAACCTCCTGCATCTTCCCGGAAGGCCGCCTCAGCCCAGGCGGCAAGTTGATGAAGGTCTACGATGGCGCCGGCATGGTGGCTGATAAAATTAGTGCCCAGCTCTTACCAGTCCACATCAGCGGCGCGCACCTCTCCAAGCTTCACCTGCGTTTCAAACCCTACCCCACCTTCTTGCGCACACCCATCGAGGCCACCTTCCAGCCGCCAGTCTCCCTCAACGTCCCGCCCGAACTCCGCGGCCGCGCCCGCCGCAAGTTCATCGCGGAGAGGGTCTACGACATCATGTGTGAAAGCATGTTCAACGCCCTGCCAAAAGATGAACTGCTGTTCACGGCCTTCCTGCGCACGGCCGAAAAGTTCCGCAACAACCGCGTCGCCATCCGTGATCTTCAATTCACCGACCACACCTACGGCAGTCTCAAACTCGGCGCGGTGGTGCTGGGCACGCGCCTCAAATCCTTCAGCCAACCGGGCGAGGCTCTGGGCTTCCTGCTCCCCACCGCCGCCGCCACCGCCGTGGCCTTCCTCGCCGCCCACTATGCCGGGCGCGTCCCCGCCATGCTCAACTACACCGCCGGCGCCGCGGGCGTGCTCGCCGGCTGCCGCGCGGCCAAGGTCAAAACCATCCTCACCTCACGCACCTTTGTGGAAAAAGCCAAGCTGGAACCGCTTATCGAAGCCCTCTCTCCCCACACCACCATCCACTACCTGGAGGATATCCGCGCCTCCCTCACCCTGGCCGAAAAACTCGGCGGTAAATGGCACGCCTCACGCCTCTCTTCACGCACCTTCAAAAACAGCCAGACACCGCAAAGTCCGGCGGTCATTCTGTTCACCTCGGGGTCGGAAGGCTCACCCAAGGGCGTCGCACTCTCGCACGGCAACCTACTGGCCAACCGCGCCCAAATGGCCGCCCGAATGGACTTCAACCCGGCCGACCAGGTTCTCAACGCCCTGCCGCTGTTCCATAGCTTCGGCCTCACCGGCGGCCTGCTGGCACCGTTGTTGGAAGGCACCCCCATCTTCCTCTATCCCTCGCCACTGCATGTGCGCATGGTGCCGGAAATGGTCTACGACGTACGCGCCACCATCACCTTTGCCACCGACACCTTCCTCGCCCACTACGGCCGCTACGCCCACCCGTTCGATTTCGAGAGCGTGCGCGCGGTCTACGCCGGAGCCGAGAAACTCCGCGACGAAACCCGCACGCTGTGGATGGAAAAATTCGGCGTACGTATTTTAGAAGGCTACGGTGCCACCGAGGCCTCGCCGGTCATCTCCACCAACACCATCATGCGCAACCGCATCGGCACGGTGGGCCAGCTCATGCCGGGCATGCAAGCCCGGCTCACTCCGGTGGAAGGCATCGCACAAGGCGGCCGCCTGCACATCCAGGGCCCCAACGTCATGCTGGGCTACCTGCATGAAAAAGGCCCCGGCATCATCATCCCTCCAGCCAGCGAACTCGGCAATGGCTGGTACGATACCGGTGATATCGTCACGCTCAGCGACGATAATTTCATCACCATCCTGGGCCGCGCCAAACGCTTCGCCAAGATCGGCGGCGAAATGATCTCGCTCACCGCCGCCGAGGCCTTCGTCTCCCGCCACTGGCCGGAATCCCAGCACGCGGTGCTCTCGGTGCCGGATGCGCGCAAGGGCGAAAAACTGGTGCTGCTGACCACCGATACCACCCTCACCCGCGCGCATCTCACGCACGCCGCAGCGGCCGATGGCATCGCCGACCTGCTCATCCCGCGCGAAGTCCACCACCTGCCCAAGCTCATGCAACTCGCCACCGGCAAGCCCGATTATCCCGCTCTTCAAAAATGGCTCGCCGACCACGCCCAGGCATGAGCATCCCCACCACCCGCGCCCTCATCGAGCAGCGCCAGCAGCAAAATAGCCAGCCGGGTAAACGCACCGACCCTTACAAGCTCGCCCTGGTCATCGAAGGCGGCGGCATGCGCGGCGTCATCGGCGGCGGCATGGTCATGGCCCTCCAGCACTTCGGCCTACGCCACGTCTTCGACGTGGTCTACGGTACTTCCGTCGGCGCCTACGTTGGAGCTTATTTCCTCGCCCACCAGTCAGCTTTAGGCACCAGCTTGTTCTATCAAGAGCTCTGCCGCCACGCCTTCATCAGCCCTTACCGCCTGCTCAGCACACGCCCTGTGATGAATCTAGATTATGTCATCGGCTGCGTGGTCAACCGCAAACCCCTCAACCTCGCCTCACTCATCGGGTCCGACATCCCCCTCAAACCCGTCGCCAGCTGTCACGACACCGGTCAGGCCATCGCCCTGGAAGGTTTTCGCTCACCAGAAGAACTTCTCTCCGCCCTCTACGCCACAGCTCTGGTTCCCTATGTCGCAGGCAGCCATCACGTCTTCGACGGCAAACGCTACGTCGACGGCTGCGTTACCGAACCTCTCCCCATCGCCACCGCCCTGCGTGAAGGGGCCACACACGTCCTTGCCCTAAGCTACAGCGAAGCCTTACCTGGCTCGCGTCTGGTTGATTTTCTCATTCTTCGCGGCCTTCGTACCAGCCCTCACCTCACCCGCGCCCACATCGAATTGCAAGAAAAGCTACGAAGCAATCCCAGCAGCTACACCCATTTTCCCGAAGCCGAGGTTGATGTCCTCAAACCCATCAATGCCACCGTCTCATCCTCCGAAAAAAACATACCCAAACTCCTCCGCGGTCTCCACGCGGGCGCCGAAGCGATGGCCTCCTACCTCGGCCAACCTCTTCCCCCAACCCAAACCAACGCACAAGGCATCATCGAATTTATCCCTTAAGCAAAAAGTTCATTCGGCTATCTACAATCCTTAAAGGTTATAGATACTCTTCTGCCAAAGCTTTCCACTCAGGCGGTAAGGCGGCCTCCCCAAACCCCAGCACCGGCCCGGCAGCGCTATAAGCACTCACCAATTGCCTAAAAAGCTTCCCTTCATTCACCTCTGTGCGCCCTATATCAATTTTCGGCACCGCCAACACCATTACCTCTGGCCCGGCCTCCGCCAACCACTTTATGGCCTTCGCGCGCAAGCCCAGGCGCCTGCGCAAAAGCCCTTGTAGGTCCTTATGCTTCCATAACATCGGTTGCAATACCCCATGGTCCAAAAAGCTCGGCCATTCCTTTTTAAAACCTGCGGGCTGGCAACGCACCACCAGCACATGGGTGGCCCCCAACTCCATGGCTTCCTGTGCGGGAATCCCCGCCAGCATCCCCCCGTCCCACAAAACATCTTGGTCCTTTGGGTGATGTCCAAAAATCGGTATGCGCGCGGTGTTCTTCATCGCCATGCGCTGCCCTTCCACCGGCAACTGGTGCATGGGCTGCAACACCAACTCACCTTGCCGCCGCGTCGCGGTCAGGTAAGTGGGGATGCCCCCTGCGCAGGCCGTCAAAATCCACCGGAGCCCGCTGAGAGAACACCACATCCACCATCCCCTCCAAATCCATTACCGGCTCACGCGTCATCAACCGCTTCGTGTCGATAAACCTGCGCGAACGCCCGTCTCCGTCAAACCCCCGGTGGCTTAAGTGGGTCAACACCTTCGCACTGCAACTCCTGGTCTGTTGTGCCGCGTAGTAAACAACGGCCTCGCCTCCCCCACTGGTCCCCACCACCATGTCCGGAAAAACCCCATGCTCTTCCAGGCGGCTCAAAATACCCGCGGCCACCACCCACAACATGGCGCCATCCTCGGCCACCACCGCCAGCTTCCACGGGTCCTTGCGCACCCCCGGCTCGCTTTTGTCGCGCCGCCGCAACTCAACCAATTCCCGCACACTCGGTTTCACCTGCACACCCATGGCCTTTAGGCTGCCTCCTTCTTTCCGCCCTCAGGTAAAAAGCCCTTCACTTTTTAGTACTTTCCCACTCTTTGTAGCCTTGCCGCAACGCCTTCATGGCTGGGCTCTTCGCCAACAGAGCCGCCAATTGCTGGTTACCCCACGGCCCGTCAAAGTGCACCGAGTCCAAATACACCGTCTGCGCAGCCTTCTCAGCAATACCCGTGCCGTCCACCCACATAAAGTTCGGCAGCTGGTGCGCCAAGGTGTCCAACGCGCCCGCCACAGCGCCGTAACGTTCAGCCACCAGGGGGGCCACATCCTCCCCGCTGTGCAATTCCTTAATGCGCACCACCTCCTCAGCAGAAGGCTGCGGCCGCCTGAACACCGAGCTCGGCTGCAACAACACCACATGCAAGGTATCGGGTGCCAACAGGTGGTGGATGTTCACTACATTCTGCATAAAGTTTTCGGCAATGGCCGCGCTGGAAATCACCGCCGGCCGCTCAGGCGCAGGCGGGCTATCCAGCCACAGGCGCAGGTGGTCCACCAAGCGCAGGTTTACCACCCATGGCGCCGGCCGATGCCACAGCGCGCGCATCATCGCATCTTCATAGGGCAGGCCAATGGCCGCATCCTCGCCCAGCGGGGCAGGGTGGAAAATATCGTTGGCACCTGTAAATTGCACCACCGCATCAGGGTGCAGCGGCAACCCATATTGCAGCAGAATCAACAACTCTTGCATGCTCACCGCACCGCCTTGGCACAAGTTGATCACCCGTGCTTTAGCCATGCCACGCTGATGGAGCTCTTGCTCCAATAAAGCGCTCACTGGCTCTCCGGTGTTCTTGCCAAAACCCACACAGGTAGAGGCGCCAATAAACAGCACCGTAAAAGCATCCTTCTCCTTTGCCAGCTCGCTAAGCTCGGGCGCTCTAAAGCCGTCGCTGTTCAATGGAAAATCCGCACGCACCTGTTTGCTCATGCGGTATGGCGCGTAGTCAAACCCAATGGTCACCAAAAATTTCTGCGAATCAAACCCTTTATGGTCAAGGGTCCGCACCGCCACTTCCACCAGTGCCAGTAAAATCAGGCAGTTCAACACAATCACCGCCGCATCACGGTAACCACTCAAAAATCGCATAAAAAACGGGGGGGGTTTACGCGCCATCGCTAATCCAACTCAAACGCTTCTTTGTAATCCAACTTCAGCTCCGGGCTTTGCTGCTCTTTTTGCAGGTACAGATTACCCACCACCAACACCTCAATCTCGCTGCCCATAAAGCAGCGGAAGGCATCCTCCGGCGTGCACACGATCGGCTCGCCGCGCACGTTAAAGCTGGTGTTCACCAGCACGCCGCAACCGGTTTTTTTCTTAAAGGCACTCAGCAAGGCATGGAAGGCCGGGTTGGTTTTCTCATGAACCGTCTGCACACGGGCAGAATAATCCACGTGCGTCACGGCCGGGATACTGCTGCGCGGTACATTCAGTTTTTCAATACCAAACAAATCTTGTTCTTTTTTGCTCATCACGCGGCGCAATTTTTTCTGCACATCAGCCACCAGCAACATGTACGGAGAATCCCCATCCAGCTCAAACCACTTGCTCACATCCTCCCACAGCACAGCCGGGGCAAAAGGGCGGAAGCTCTCGCGGTATTTAACTTTCAGGTTCAGCTGTTTTTGCATGCTGGTGCTGCGTGCGTCCCCCAAAATGCTGCGCCCGCCCAGCGCCCGCGGGCCAAACTCCATCCGCCCCTGGTGCCAACCTACGGCTTTACCCGCAGCCAGGTCAGCGGCCACCTGCTCAATCATTTTCTTCGGCTCAAGCTTCTTAAATTTTGCTCCAGCCGCCTTCAACCGCGCTGCTGCATCGGCGTCGTCAAACTGCGGGCCCAAGTAGCTGCCACGCATAGCATCAGCGCCCTTGGCCACACTGCGCGGCTTACCGTGATGAATGTGATAACTCGCCAGCGCAGCACCTAACGCGCCGCCAGCATCGCCCGCCGCGGGCTGAATCCACAAGTTCTTAAAAGCACCATCGCGCAGCACTTTGCCATTGGCCACGCAGTTCAGCGCCACCCCTCCCGCCAGACATAAATTGCTTACCTTATATTCCTTGGCCAACGCCCGGGTCAGCTTCAGCACAATCTCTTCCAGCACGTCTTGCACGCTGGCCGTCAGGTCCATCTCGCGCTGGGTCAATTTGTCTTCCGGTTTGCGCGGTGGCCCACCAAACAACGCGTCAAATTTGGCGTTGGTCATGGTTAGGCCGGTGCAATAATCAAAGTAGTCCATGTTAAGGCGGAAGGATCCATCCTCCTTAATATCCACCAAATGCTTACGTATCAGATCGGCATAAATCGGCCGCCCATAAGGCGCCAACCCCATAATCTTGTACTCGCCGCTGTTCACCTTAAAGCCGGTGTAATAGGTAAAGGCAGAGTACAACAACCCCAACGAGTGCGGAAAGTTAATCTCCTTCACCATCTGCAAACCGTTGTCTTTTCCAATCGCCACACTGGTGGTAGCCCACTCTCCCACACCATCCATGGTCAGCACCACCGCATCTTTAAAGGGGCTGGGATAAAAAGCACTGGCGGCATGGCTTAAGTGGTGCTCTGCAAAACGTAGCTTTTCGTAAGGGAAGCTCTTATCCAGCGCACGCAATTCTTTCCGCAGCAATCCTTTCAAAAACAGCTTTTCACGCAACCACACCGGCATCGCCATCCTAAAGCTGGCAAAGCCGCGCGGCGCAAACGCCAGATAAGTCTCCAGCAAACGCTCAAATTTAAGGAAGGGCTTGTCATAAAACACCACCTCATCCACCTCGGCCAGGCTTATCCCCGCCTCGCGCAGGCAATACTCTACCGCTCGGGTGGGGAAGGCCGGGTCATGCTTCTTGCGCGTAAAACGCTCTTCCTGCGCCGCCGCCACAATGGCACCACCCACCACCAGCGCCGCCGCGCTGTCGTGGTAAAAGGCGGAAATACCAAGGATCTTCATCGTTCAACTAAAAGATCGTGTAAATAAACGGCGCCAAGGCACTGCCCTTGGCAAACACCACCAACCCACCCAGCAGGGCCATCACCAGCAAAATAGGCAGCAGCCAAAACTTTTTGCGCACTTTCATAAATTTCCACAACTCAACAAAGATATACACGGGGGGGGCTCCTTTACGGTTAAAACTGGTCACTAAAACTCTCTGGCGCAGGCCCCGGCGGCACCCGCTTCACCCAATAGCTCTTGGCCGCGGGGTCAAAACGCAGGGCCAACAGCTTCTTGCCGCGCCAACGCAACCACAGGCCCATGGGGGTAATGGTGCCAAAAAACAGCACGCCCATCACCAGGGGCCCCACTATGTAATGCAGCAACAGGCCAAATTTGTGCCAAACCACGTTCAACGGCTGCAACCAGTGCGGCCGCCACAAGGTCACCAGCGCAAACACCGCTCCCAACGCTAACGCCCACGCGCGCACCTGGCCGCCGTGCAACACGGGCAGCAACGCCACCAAGGCAAAAAACCCGGCAAATACCCAGCCAAACTGGCTGGCACTGCCCGCACGCTCATCTCTTTTCAATTCACCGTGGATTGCAGGAGCAGGAGTGGAAGAAGCCATCAGCGCACCATAGCAAGCCCCATCCTTTTTGCAATCCCCGCGGTTAACTTTAATGAGGCAAATCAAGGCCTCAACCTAAAAGCCTGGCACAAACCAGCTCCAAAAATCTTAAACCGGGATGAAAATTGGCTGGGGAGGTGTTCGCTAAAGCAGAAGAAGGTGAGCTATAAAACAGCCGATTCTTCCGGCGGCAGAGATGGCGGGGATGGGTTGCCGTAAATTTCCCATTCCATTCCCCCAAGCCCATTTAGCATAGGGTTTGCAAGTTAGCTTCTGTCGGAATAGCAGCAACCGTAACTCTCACCATTTTTAACGGGTAAGAAGCTATATTGTGAACGCATTAAATATCTGTAACTATGTAAATTCCTACCAAGTGTGGAGTTTACATGCCAAAACCAATTGCACTCTTTCTTGTTCTTGCGTTGAGTATCGCCGTCTATCTTTATATCCACAAGGCTCCACCTTCTTCAAAAGACCATGATTTTAACCAGCCTCGTATTGCTGTCCTTCTCAAAAGCACAACTTATGAGTTCTGGAAGGCGATTGAAGATGCCGCCCACCGTGAGGCTCAGGCCCAAGGGGTGGACGCCATTATTTCCGCCGAGACCCGTGCCAACGACGCGCAGGAGCAGCTCAACCTGTGCGAGACCATGCTGCTGCAAAAGCCGCAGGCGATGATTGTGGGCGCCGATAACCTCACTAACCTGCAATCCTGCCTGAAAAAGGCCACCGCCCAGGGCATTCCGGTGGTGGATATTGATGGTAACATCAGCGAGGAGAGCGCCAAACAATACGGGTTGAACGTGGCTTTCTCGGTGGCAGCCAACAACTACCTGTTGGGGCAAAAGGCTGCCGAGTACCTACAAGGCCAAACCGGAAAAGTGCTTATCCTGGAAGGTATGCCAGGCTCCCTGCCGAGCATTGAGCGCAAGAAAGGCTTCCTGGAGCATCTGCCGCCAGGACTGGAGGTAGTGGCTTCGCTGCCCACCGATTGGGATAGGTTGAAGGCGGTGGAGATAACCGCCGACACACTCACCAACCACCCTGACCTTAAGGTAGTCTTCGCCGTGGCTGATGCCATGGCCTTGGGTGCTTATGAAGGCGCCCGGCAAAAAGGTGCCGACGTGGCAAAGAACCTGGTCATCATCGGCGTAGACGGCAACGCCGAGGCCATCCAGGCCATCAAGGACGGCAAAATGGACGCCAGTATCGCCCAGCTCCCCGGCCTGATGATGAAGGAGGCTTACGCCAAAACCCTGCGCCTCCTCAAAGGCGAGACCTTCCCCTTCCAGCAGTACCTACCCACCCTAGTGCTCACCCAACAGCTTCTGCAAAAATCGGATGACCCGCTCATGCAGTACGTCGGCTTTTAGCAATGCCCCGCCCCATCCAGTACCTCCTGCTTGGCATTCTCGCCTTAGGGCTGGTCTTCGCCTCGCTCAGCGAGGTGTTCCTGGCCCCGGCCAATCTCTTCAACATCGTACTGTCGGCCAGCACCATCGGCATCCTCGCGGTGGGAGCCGCGCTGGTGATTGGCGGCGCCGGGTTAGACCTTTCCGTGGGCGCCCTTATGGCGCTCAGCGCGGTGACGGGCGTAGTACTGGCGCAAAGATTGGCGCTGCCGTGGCAAGCCATCCTTCCACTGTGCCTGCTATGCGGTGCGCTGGTGGGCGCCCTCAACGGCCTGCTCATCGGTTACGCCCGCATCCTGCCGCTCATCGTCACCTTGGGGATGATGAGCATCGCGCGCGGCCTGGCCTACATCCTCACCGACGGCCGCCCGGTGTACGGCTTGCCGGATGGCATCCTCTTCCTCGGCCAAGGCTCCGTGGCAGGTGTACCTGTGCCTGTGCTTATCTTCGCCGTGGTCGGCGTCTGCGCTTTCTTTCTTCTCACCGCTACTCGCTTTGGCCGCCATACCCTGGCCTTGGGCAGTAATGAAACCGCACTGGCACGGGTGGGCGTCAACATCGCCCGTCATAAACTACTGCTCTACGTCCTTTCCGGCCTGCTGGCGGCGGTGGCCGGGCTGGTGTTTATGACCCGCGTCAACGCCGCCGACCCTGCCGCCGGGCTGATGTACGAAATGAATGCCATCGCCGCAGCGGTTATCGGCGGCACGCCCCTGTTCGGCGGCCGCGCCTCGGTGGCAGGGGCAGTGCTAGGCGCCCTGCTCATGGGCGTCATGCAAAACGGCCTCACGTTGCTCAACATGCCTGCCTATTACCAGGAGGTGGCGGTAGGGCTGGTGCTTATCGCCGCCGTAGCTCTGGCACGCACGCAGGGGGGTGGCCATGCTCAGCGTTAAACACCTCAGCAAACACTACGGCGGCGTCCACGCTCTGGAGGACGTGTCCTTTACCCTCAAGCCTGGCGAGGTGATGGGACTGGTGGGAGATAACGGCGCGGGCAAGTCCACCCTCCTCAACCTTCTGGCCGGAAACCTCACCCCCACCAGCGGCCAAATAGCGCTCGGCAAAACCACCTTCACCACACTCACCCCGCAGGCTGCGCGCCAGCATGGCATCCACGTGGTCTACCAAGACCTCGCCCTGTGCGATGACCTCTCCGCCGCCGAGAACATTTTCCTGGGCGACGAGCCCAGCCGTTACGGAGTGGTAGACACCACCCGCATGAACCGCGAGGCCACCGACCTCCTCACCCAACTCGGCATCAAGGTGGATGTAACGCGCCCGGTACGCTGGCTCTCTGGAGGCCAACGCCAGGCGGTGGCCTTCGCCCGTGCCCTGCGCGCAAAACCCAAGCTTCTGCTGCTAGACGAACCCACCGCCGCCATGGGGGTACAGCAAAGCCGCGCCACCCTGGCCCTCATCAAAGGCTTCAAACAGCGCGGCACGGCCATCATCCTCATCAGCCACAATCTTGCCGACATCCTCAAAGTCAGCGACACCATTACAGTGCTCCGCCATGGGTGCACTGCTGCTACCTTGAAGGCCAAAGGTACTTCCACAGACAAACTCACCAACCTCATCAGTGAAGCAAAACAATAAGAGGCCCTACCAATACGTAGGCACTAAAAAGCCAGCGGCCTCCACCCGTAAGGCATGGAGGCCGCTGCTGTTACTCGCTCGTCTGCGCCGTTTCCGCGGTGGGAGGCGGTACAGATTCAGGTTGTGGCGGAAGCTGCGCCAGAACAAGGCCAACGGCCTCTTCCTGACAGCCCTTCCGGGTACGTGCCATGGCATTCGCCGTGTAGGTCGCGCCGTTTTCCACGTAAGTGGCGGTCACGCTCCACGTTGAGGGCAAGGTACCTTCACAGATGGGTTGGCTGTGGGCCTACGAACCCTGGTTTGGTAAGCGTATGAAGTATTTAATAAAGTTTTGCGTTATTTCCTGGGCTCGAAGTTTTATTGCTAAGACAGCGAGATAATCAGAATCATATGCGCGCACTTTAAAGCACTCTAACTTTGCATTGCTCAGCTAATGGGCTAGCTTGTGGCAATTCAGGGTTAAGGAGAAATTAAATGGCCATCAAAAAATCAGAGCTTTACTCCAGTCTTTGGGCAGCCTGCGATGCCCTGCGCGGCGGGATGGATGCCAGCCAATACAAGGACTACGTTCTGGTTTTACTGTTTATTAAATACATCAGCGACAAATACGCAGGCCAGCCATTCGCGCCAGTGGTAATTCCGGCAGGATCCAGCTTTGAGGACATGAGGAAGCTGAAGGGCACCAAGGATATTGGCGACGACATTAACAAGAAGATCATCGCCCCACTCATTGCAGCTAACTCGCACCTCTCGCAGTCCGACTTCCCGGACTTTAACGATGCCGCCAAACTGGGTACGGGCAAGGATATGGTGGATCGCCTCACTGATCTCATCGCCATTTTTGAACGCAAAGACTTAGATTTTTCCAAGAACCGCGCCGATGGCGATGATATTCTAGGCGATGCTTATGAATACTTGATGCGTCACTTCGCCACCGAGAGTGGCAAGAGTAAGGGACAGTTTTATACACCCTCCGAGGTCAGCCAGATTATAGCCAAGGTCATCGGGATAGGCGACGTAGAAACCTCACCCTCCACAACAGTATATGACCCAACCTGTGGTTCGGGCTCGCTACTGATTAAAGTGGGCGATGAGGCCAAAAGCAAAGTTGCGCTTTATGGGCAGGAAAAAGACTACGCCACCAGCGGCCTGGCTCGGATGAACATGTACCTGCACGATTATCCGGAGGCTTTGATTCGTTCAGAGAATACCCTCGCCAACCCCCAGTTTCTTGAAGGTGATGGCCTCAAAGTGTTTGATTACGTGGTCGCCAACCCGCCTTTCTCGGATAAACGCTGGAGCAGCGGCCTGCACCCGAACGAAGGTGGTACCGGCAGCGCGGCAGGGGAGCAAGCCGCCCGCGACTTCAAACGCTTTGAAGGCTTCGGTACCCCGCCCGCCAAGCAGGGCGATTACGCTTACCTACTCCACATCATCAAGTCTCTTAAAAGCACAGGCAAAGGGGCCTGTATTCTGCCGCATGGCGTGCTGTTCCGGGGGAACTCCGAGGCCGAGATCCGTAAGAACCTCATTCGCAGGGGTTATATCAAGGGGATTATTGGCCTGCCTGCCAACTTGTTCTATGGCACCGGCATCCCTGCCTGTGTGGTAGTGCTTGATAAGCACGAGGCTCACACCCGTAAGGGCATCTTCATGATCGACGCCAGCCAGGGTTACATGAAGGACGGCCCCAAGAACCGCCTGCGCGCCCAGGATATTCACCTGATTGTCGATGCCTTTAAAAAGCAGCTGGAAATCCCCAAATACTCCCGCATGGTGGCGTTTGAGGAGATTGAGAAGAATGAGTTTAATCTTAACTTACCGCGCTACATCGATAGCCAAACTGCGGAAGACCAGCAGGATATTGAAGGCCACCTGCATGGCGGCATCCCTCAGGCAGATGTAGATGCGCTGCAGGCCTACTGGCAGGTATGCTCCAACCTACGGAGTGCTTTGTTCAGCCCGCTGCGCCCGGGGTATCTGAGCCTTATTCCGAAGAAAGCCGAGATCAAAGCCACTATTTACGGCAGCGATGAGTTTCAGGCCTTTGTGGCCAGCATGAACACTCACTTTCAGGCTTGGCGTGGCCCGGCGGTGAATGAACTGAAAGCCCTTAAACAGGCGGGCTTTAAACCGAAGGAGCTGATTGTGCGCCTCTCGGAGGGCCTGCTGGCACACTACAAGGGCAAGCCGTTGGTGGATGCCTACAATGTATATCAGCACCTAATGGATTACTGGGCCCAGACCATACAGGACGACGCGTATATGATTGCGGTGGATGGCTGGAAGGCAGAGACCTACCGAGTGACGGAAACCGACAAGAAGGGCAAAACGAAGGACAAAGGCTGGACTTGCGATTTGGTGCCGAAGGAGGTGCTGGTGGCCCATTACTTTGCCAAGGAACAGGCGGTGATTGATGCCTTGAGCATCAGCTTGGAAGCGTTGGCGGAGCAGTTGGCCGAGCTGGAAGAGGAACAAGGCGGTGATGAAGGTGCGTTTGCCGATTTGGATAAAATCAACAAGGCTAACGTAGCGGCGGCAGTGAAAGACTTGAAGGGTAACTCCGAAGCCAAGCAAGAGCTGGAGCACCTGAACACCTGGCTGAAACTAAGCGCCGAGGAGACCGACTTGAAGCGTAAGTTGAAGGACTCTGAGACTACGCTGGATGCCAAAGCCTACGCCTATTACAAAACCCTGAACGAAGCCGATGTGCAGACCTTGGTGGTGGAAACCAAATGGATGGCGGCGCTGGAAAAATCCATTCAAGGTGAGGTTGACCACGTCAGCCATCAGCTGACCACGCGGGTGAAGGATTTGACCGAGCGCTACCAGGTGCCGCTTTCTAGTATGTTGGAAACTCTGGCCAGCCTGGAAGCCAAAACCAGCCAGCACCTTATGAAGATGGGGTTCTCATGGAAGTAGCTGGGTTTAAGCGAACTGAGCTGGGTTTTATCCCAGAAGATTGGGATGTTAAGTCGTTGGGAGATATTGGTGACCCTATAATAGGCCTTACTTATAGTCCCCGAGATGTCCGCTCTGATGGGGTTCTTGTATTACGTTCTTCAAATATACAAAAAAGTCGCTTGTGTTTTGACGATAACGTTTATGTAGAAACCTCAATACCGGAAAAGTTATTCGTAAAGCAGAATGACATACTTATTTGTGTTCGGAATGGTAGCCGGGATTTAATTGGTAAAAGTATTATTCTGAACAAACCAGCTCATAATGTTACTTTTGGGGCGTTTATGAGTGTGTTCCGTTCTGATGAAAATCCTTATGTATCATGGTTATTCCAATCCAATATTATTAACAAACAAATAAATGAATATCTTGGTGCGACCATCAACCAAATAACTAATAAAAATCTACGTTCTTTTAAAATACCGCTCCCGCCTACAAAATCTGAGAAACAGGCCATTGCCGAAGCCTTGAGCGATATGGATGCCACGATTGAAGCGCTGGAGCAGCTGATTGCCAAAAAGCGCTCTATCAAACAGGGCACCATGCAGGAACTACTCACCGGTAAGCGGCGCTTACCGGGGTTTAGTGGGGAGTGGGTGAAGAAAAAGTTGGGGGAGATTACTCACATCAAAACTGGGAGCCGTAATAACCAAGATAAAGTTGAAGATGGTACATATCCCTTCTTTGTGCGCTCTGCTGATGTTGAGCGAATAAATAGCTATTCTCACGACTGTGAAGCTATTCTGGTTCCAGGCGAGGGCAATATCGGTAATATTTTCCACTATATCCATGGCAAGTTTGATGTTCACCAACGGGTTTATGTCATCACTCAGTTTGTAAAAGATACTTGGGGGAAATACGTTTATCTTTATATGGCTCAAAATTTTGGAGCCCATGCCATGCAGAACTCCGTCAAGGCTACCGTTGATTCTTTGCGTCTGCCTACTTTCCAAAACTTTGTCATCAAAATGCCTGTAGATATTGATGAGCAAAAAGCTGTAGCCGCTTGTTTGACTGATATGATTGAAGAACTTAACACACTAGAAACCAAACTCACCAAAGCCCGCTACCTCAAGCAGGGCATGATGCAACAGCTGTTAACCGGAAGGATTCGCCTGATATGACCGACTTTGTAGGCAAGGCCGAACGCATTACCCAAACCCGGGTGGTTAAGCTGTTTATTGAAAAGCTGGGTTATCGCTACCTGGGCGACCTGAGCGAGGCTGAGAATAGTAACATTCGGCAGGATGATCTGGCCGCATGGTTGAAAAAGCAAGGCTGTACCGAGGTGCAGATCAGCCGCGCGATGTTTGAACTCCGTGCCGCCGCCGATGATAACAACCGGAGCCTTTATGGTAATAACCAGGCGGTTTATAAGCTGTTGCGCTACGGCGTACAGGTAAAAACCGAGGCTGGGCACGTGACGGATACCATCCGGTTGGTAGACTGGCACAACCCTGAAAACAATGATTTCGCCATTGCCGAGGAAGTGACCCTACGCGGTGCAGCCGGGCGTCGTCCGGATGTGGTGTTGTATCTCAACGGCATTGCCATCGGCGTGCTGGAACTGAAAAACAGCCGCGTCAGCATTGGCGATGGGATCCGTCAGTTACTTTCTAATCAGCTCCCCGAGTTCAATGCGTGGTTCTTCTCCACCGTGCAGCTGGTGTTTGCCGGGAACGATTCGGAAGGCTTGCAATACGGCACGATTCTGACGCCTGAAAAGATGTTCCTGCGTTGGAAAGAGGATGAGGAAGACAACAACGGCTACAAGCTGGATAAATACCTGCTGAAGATGTGCCAGAAGGCCCGCCTGCTGGAGGTGATGCACGACTTTGTGCTGTTTGATAACGGCATTAAAAAGCTGCCCCGCGTACACCAGTACTTCGGTATCAAGGCGGCGCAGGAGCATGTGCGGAAGAAAAAGGGCGGGATTATCTGGCACACCCAGGGCAGTGGCAAAAGCATTGTGATGGTGCTGCTGGCCAAGTGGATATTGGAAAACAACCCCAACTCCCGCGTGGCGATTGTGACCGACCGCGATGAGCTGGATAAGCAGATTGAACGGGTGTTTAAGGAAACCGGCGAACCGATTAAGCGCACCAAAAGCGGCCGCGACTTGATGCTGCAGCTGGCCCAGCCAACGCCTCGGCTGCTGTGCTCGCTGGTGCATAAGTTCGGCAAGCGTGATGTAGCGGATTTTGAAGCCTTTATTGAGGAAATCAAAAACCAACCTAGCCAAGCGGTGGGCGAGCTTTATGTGTTTGTGGATGAATGCCACCGCACCCAGAGCGGCAAACTCCACCGCACGATGAAGGCCATGCTGCCCAATGCGGTATTTATCGGCTTTACCGGTACGCCTTTGCTGAAGAAGGACAAAGAGACCAGCATGGAGGTGTTTGGAGGGTACATCCACACCTATAAGTTCAGTGAGGCCGTGGACGATGAGGTGGTGCTTGATTTGGTGTATGAGGCCCGCGATATTGACCAGGAGTTGGGCTCTCAAGACAAGATTGACGCTTGGTTTGAAGCCAAAACCAAGGGGCTGAACGAGTGGCAAAAGGCCGAACTCAGCAACAAATGGGGCACAATGCAAAACGTGCTGAGTTCCAAGGCTCGCATGGACAGGGTGGTAGCGGATATTGTTTTCGACTTTAGCGTCAAGCCGCGCCTTTCCAGCGAACGGGGTAACGCGATCCTGGTGGCTTCCAGTATTTACGAGGCGTGTAAGTACTTCACGCTGTTCCAGCGCACCGTTTTCAAGGGCAAATGCGCGGTGGTGACCTCGTATGACCCACAGAATAAGGACGTAACTACCGAAGAAACAGGCGCCAATAGCGAAACTGATAAGCAGCTCATTTTTAATACCTACACCGAACTATTGAAGGATATTGAACCGAAGCCTGGCATGAGCAAGAGCGAAACCTATGAGGAGAAAGTGAAAGCCCTCTTCATTAAAGAGCCTGCCAATATGAAGTTATTCATCGTGGTGGATAAGCTGCTAACGGGGTTTGATGCGCCTTCCTGTACTTACCTTTACATTGATAAATCTATGCAAGACCATGGGCTTTTCCAAGCCATCTGCCGCACCAACCGGCTGGATGGCGAAGACAAAGACTTTGGCCATATTGTTGACTATAAAGACTTGTTTAAGCGGGTGGAGTCAGCCATCGCTGTGTACAGCTCCGAGCTGGACCATTCAGCCCCTGGCGCAAGCCCCGAAGTGATGATGCAAGACCGACTGAAAAAAGGGAAAGAGCGGCTGGATAACGCGCTGGATAGCCTGTTCCTGCTGTGTGAGCCGGTTGCTTTACCTCAGGGTGAATTAGAACATATCCATTATTTCTGCGGAAATACCGAGATCCCAACCGATTTGCAGGAGCGTGAGCCCCAGCGTTCGGCTCTGTACAAAGGGGTAGTGGGGCTTCTTCGGGCCTATGCTAATATCGCCGATGATATGCAATCAGCCGGGTATAGCCAGGCCGAGGTGGCAGCTATTCAGAAAAAGATGGATCACTATCTCAAGATTCGAGAAATCATTCGCAAAGCCAGTGGGGAAACTTTAGACCTCAAGGCCTACGAGGCTGATATGCGCCATCTGCTGG
This sequence comes from Pseudomonadota bacterium, assembly GCA_016125035.1. Classification (GTDB taxonomy): domain Bacteria; phylum Pseudomonadota; class Alphaproteobacteria; order UBA2136; family UBA6156; genus RFNJ01. The sequence goes on along the minus strand of WGMN01000001.1, from coordinate 419,489 downwards.
ATACCTACATTGAGGCGAAGGAGCCTCGGGTTATCTCGCCTTTTGAGGGTATGGGGCTGTTGGACATTATTGTGAAAAGCGGCATTGGCGACGCGATTAACTCACTACCGAATAGCCTTACAGGCAATAAAAATGCTGTGGCCGAGACGATTGAGAACAACGTCCGCAGCAAGATTATTAAGGAACACCTGAACGATCCGGCGTTTTATGAGAAGATGTCTCAGCTTTTGGATGAGATTATTGCCTTCCGTCGCGAACAGGCTGGCAAGTACGAGGAATACCTTAAAAAGATTGCCGAGCTGGCCAAGACCGTGGAGGCTGGCAAGAGTGATGACACTCCTGCTGCGCTTAATACCAAGGGGAAACGAGCCCTTTGGAATAACTTAGGCCAGAATGAGGCGCTTGCTTTAGAGATTCATGAGACTGTTCAGCGGGTCAAACCGGCTGACTTTAGGACGTATCAACCTAGGAAAAACATTGTAAAGCAGGCGCTGTACGATATCCTCAAGGATACTGATGAGGCTGAGCGTATCTTCAAGATTATCGAAGTCCAGCCGGAGTATTAGAGATGTGCGCGCAGCGTATTACCCTCGGTAACATAGAGCTGGATGTAACCTTCAAGGACATCAAGAATGTCCACCTGAGCGTTTATCCCCCCCTGGGCAGGGTCAAGGTAGCTGCGCCAGAGCACATGGATATAGATAACGTGCGCGCCTTTGCCATCGGCAAACTTGACTGGATACGCGACCAGCGGGTTAAATTTCAGCGCCAAAAACGTGAAAGCCCTCGGCAATACATTGAGCGCGAGAGCCATTATGTGTGGGGCAAGCGGTATCTTCTTAAGGTTGAGGAGGTGGATATGCCCCCTCATATAAAGGTTAAGGGCAAGAAACTAGTTATGCAGGTACGCCCTAAAACTACTCAAGCTAAGCGTGAGGATCTACTCGCCCAATGGTATCGAGATGAGCTCAGAGCCCAAGCCTTGCTTATGATTGTTAAATGGGAACCTATTTTAGGCGTAAAGGCAAATAAGTGCTTTATCCAGCATATGAAAACCATGTGGGGAAGTTGCAACCACATAAGCCGTAACATCCGGCTTAATACCCAACTGGCTAAGAAGCCACCTGTCTGCGTAGAATATATTGTTGTGCATGAATTGATTCACTTGATTGAACCTACTCATAACACCAGATTTATTGAACTTATAGATCAGTTCATGCCTGGCTGGCGTGAATACCGCAATGAACTGAACCGCTTACCTGTCCGGCATGAAGAGTGGACGTTTTAGATTAAGAAGAGGGTTCTCTTCGTCCCTACGCACCCAAGCGCCAGAATGACTAAATTTAACCGCCTGATAGATCTCGGACACGGTAGGGAACGAAGCTCAATTCCGCTGTCGAGCACTCAAGCTGGCAACTTTCCTAAAACTAGTGGTTATGAAAGCTCTTTACGAGCAATCTTAGTTAAATCTGAGAGGGCATTATCTATAGAAAGCTTTAGTTGCTCTTGCTCGTCGGGAAAAGAAAGGTGTTCAAGCTCTCTCAAACTGGCCCTAAACAACTTGTACCGCGCTACAAACTTCTCTGAAAGAAAGAGCTTATCTTGCTTAAAACGGGTATGAGCTTGCGACAGGGCATTGTTTATATCGGCTAAATGGCGCTTCAACTCAGATGAGTGAAAATAGGCCTCAGCATCTTGGTCTAAATAGTCCTGGGCTGCTTCACGCACTTCATGCGCAGACTCTAAATGAGAAAGAATATAGCTATAGGCTGACCTCTTAACATCTTGCTTTTTTTGATAACTAGCGGACAAATAGCTCTTTCTATTAGTGAGGTTGGTAACACCAATGCCAATTAGAGTGGCCCCTATAAAGCCAAGTACTGCTATTGAAGTCTTAGTTAAGTCCAATTGACCAATAACGATCTTCATAGGCAAGTCCATAAGAAAACCTTTCACCAACTGTTTCTAGTATAATGAGTATCTGTTGACTGCCATCAAGTATTTAGATTACTGTGCAGTAATCAAAGTCAGCAGGGCTCTCAAATGGAAAGTTTGTACGACCTTAGTAGATATTGCTTGAATCCACCTATTTATTTAGGTAAATTTCAGCAATTTCAAAGAGTAGGGAATATGGCCCGAACACCCCCCGGTGAACTAACCTTAAAAAAGGTGCGCGAGAACCCTGCGGCTCAAATAGATATTGTATTCGTGCATGGGCTAAAGGGATGCCCTGAAGCAACTTGGACTTGCAGTGGTGACGGTGAGGTTGAGGGAAAGTTTTGGCCCGAATGGCTAGCCACAGACATTCCTCCAGCATCAGTTTTCTCCCTTGGCTATCCTGCCAGCTTTTTCAAGCAACCCACTAAACCAGAAATGAATATTTATGAGAGGGCAAAATCAGCTCTCGACTACATGATTTCAATGGGTATCGGCTCTAGGCCTATTATTTTCATAACACACAGTATGGGTGGTCTTTTAGTTAAGCAAATTATGCGTATTGCTGCTCAAGCAACAGAAAATAAAGCTTGGCAAAGTTTTTCAAAAAATACATCGCTAGTAGTGTTCATCGCTACCCCTCATACAGGAGCCTCGTTAGCAGAGATCGCAGATTTTCTTTTCTCAAAGAGTGGTTCAACCCACATCGCTCTGTTGAGTAATAATTCAGGATTTTTGGGCGATTTGAATGAAGCGTATAAGGCGTTTACCAAGGATAAGTGCAAAACTGTTACGTACTACGAAAAGTTTAAGACTAAGGGCTTTGCCTTGGTAGTAACCCCTGAAAGTGCAAATCCGGAAGTTGGCGACCCTCCGATCCCTGTAGATGCCGACCATGAAGGTATATGCAAACCATCTAGTCGAATCTCTCCGCTTTATAGTGGAATAAAGCTTCATGTCCAAAAGCTACTGCAAGAATTAAAGCCTTCAACACTGTTTGATGTAGAGGATTATGGCCAAAAAGAAGAGTCAGACCGTCGGAACCTCCTTCAAAAGCTTATTGATGCCAATAAAGAACATGAGTATCCCCGTGCAAACAATATGCAGAATAAGTTTGCGATGAAATATCAGAGAGAAGGTCTGCTTACTGAAGCTAAGGCTGCAAACGATAGATTATTATCTGATGTACTTCAAAGGTTTTTGGTACATGTCTACCACGCAAAAATTTCAAAGAATGCGCCAGAAGACGAAGTGACTAAGGCATTACAGCACGACGTTATTGATGCTATCCGCAAGGAAGATAAAACTATTTCCCCAACGGCAATTTTGCAGGCCTTATATTTCCTAGCAGACCAGTGCTACATCTCTTGGGATAAGCCAAAATGAAAGGACGTCTCTGGTATCCTCAACTTGATGCTTATGATGCCGTAAGAAGGTTTGGAACTCTATTATCCCTATGGAAAGGGGAACCTATCTCCCTTGAAAGACTTTTTATTTGGGACTTTTTCTTCGCTAACTCGCCCTTACTTCATAAAATAAGGATGTTGGAGAATGTGCGCAAAGAGTTCTTTAAACTAGAAATCGGCCGACCAGAGGATGCCTTCCTAAGCTATCCCGCCCCCCATCTTCTCTTTCACAAAATGGAAAGTATGCAGCGACAAGCTTTCCAAACCCTTATCGGAAGCGATCTGTTAGATTACAGCTCATATGAGAAAGGCCTAATAAAACCTTCGGCTAAAGGGGTTGTGCTATTTAATGAGAAATTTTTACCGATGTTATCTAGTAAGGAGGCTGAGCTAGCTAACTTTATTGTGAATGACCTATCTAAGATTGGAGCCAGCAATATTCAAGATTTACGGGATAGAACAGGCTTGAGGAGGGCACTATGACGAGCATTCATCCTTTCTTCTACCTCAAGCGCCTGCGAGTCATGCGGAGAGGGCATGTAGCCTACGATAAAGAATTTCACTTAGGCGTTAACATAATCCGGGGAGGCAATGGCTCTGGTAAATCGACTATTGCCGACTTCATATTCTATATTCTCGGTGGAGAATTTGACGACTGGAAGCATGCGTCTCGCCAATGTGACGAAGTGCAAGCAGAAGTAGTCACACAAGGGGGTACTATCACCTTAAAACGTGCTATCGCCACTAAACAAACTCCCATACAGATGTTCTATGGTTCCTTTGAGGAAGCCAGTAAAAAGGCGCTTGAAGGCTGGCTGAACCTTCCCATTCGTAGAACTGATAACCAAGAAAGTTTTACTCAGATCATGTTCCGGGCTGCCGGAATTCCTGAGGCAAAAAGCGAAAATGCCTCAAACATCACAATGCACCAGCTTATGAGGCTCCTCTATGCAGACCAAAAAACTCCTGCCCCCCGTCTCTTTAGGTTTGAATCATTCGATACCAGGGATATGCGCGATGCCTTGGGAGACTTAGTTTGTGGAATTAACTTCTATGAGACCTATGACATCAGCCAAAAGCTAACAAAATTGGAAAAAGACTTTGATGAAATTAATAGGGAATTTAAAAGCCTAGTTTCTCTCCTTCCTTCGGAAAGAGGCTTCGCATCACTTTCCGATTTAAATAAGCGCATAGAGGAATTAAACAAAGAAAAAGGGGATGTTGTCGCAGAAATTGAGAATGTTGATAACCAGGTTACAGAGGCTGATATTAAAGGATTCTCCAAAGAACGCGAACAGACAAAAGACAAGATTACAAAATGCAAAACCAAAATCATTAAGCTGGAGAGAGAGGACGAGAAACTTAATTTTGAGCTTCTTGATATCATTAAGTATACGTTTTACTTGCAAGAGCTTCTGGAAAAACTCCCCAAGGCAGAGTCGTCTGCTGAACTGATTGGAAGCATCCAATTTACTCACTGTCCATCATGTCTAGAAGCCCTTAAACCTAAGGGCGAGCATCAGTGTTTAGTTTGTGGAGAAACGCTAGACGCGGAGAAAGAAAAATCCAAGTATTTGCAGATTCGCCAAGACCTTCAGATTCAACTTAGAGAATCCATGCAGCTCAAAGCCGCCAAAAATGATGAATTATCTTCTCTAAAACAAGAGTTAAGAAAACATAGACGTGAGCTTGAAGAAAGCCTTGAGGAATTTTCTCTAGTTTACGACCGAAGCAACTCTCCGAGAGAGAGCTATTTAGCTCAACGTAACAATAGAATAGGTCAAATAACTAAGGAGATTGAACGAGTTGAAGACTTTAGAGAAACAGCTATAAAGGCCAGCGAACTAAGTCATAAGAAAGAAACTATCCAAGGAGAAATAACCAAGCTAAAAATTCGGCGCGACGAGCTTACTGCAAATACCAGCATTCGCCGTTCGGTAACTTTAGATACAATTTCTCAGCAAGCCGTTAGCATATTAAAAGAAGATATACCTACGCATACGCAAGACGAGTTTAGGAACCCTAACTACGTCAAGGTAGATTTCAGCAATGACGCCATCTTTGTAGATAACATGATGAACTTCGCTGAAAGCAGTAACGTAGTCCTTAAAAATACAGTAATTCTATCACTTCTTCTGGGGGCTTCTAACAATACAAACTTTTATCATCCGAGATTTCTCTTAATGGATAACATCGAAGATAAGGGAATGGTTGAAGCTAGGAGCCATAACTTCCAAAGGATAATCGCTGAGAAGTCGGCGCAAACCAAGCTTCCTCACCAAATTATCTTTACTACATCGATGATGAACCCTGCTTTAGAGCAAGAAGAGTACGTAATAGGCCCGAGTTACGATGCAAACCATCATACCCTCGATCTTCAGATTCCTTCGGCTAAAACTCCTACAGCCATTCCCCAGGTTACTACTGAGTAGTGCCTGGATCCGCTTTTTTGGGTTCAGAGCTAAATTGTGTACCTGGATTCTCTCTAGCCCTACGTTCCAATTTTACTAACAATATGATTTACCTAATATTACTTTCAGGTTCGAAGATAAATCGCGCAACCCCCTCTTTCCACTTCCCTTCCCCCCAAAAGGAAGCAAACGTCCCTCCAACGAAAGGGACAACCCTGCACGACCAGCCATACCCAACCCCCGGCATGCCCATGCCATACCCATATATGCACATGCCGCCCGGCTACCAGCCGATGCCGCTGATTACCTTGCAAGAAGCCCTCTTCGGCTACGTCCGTTACAAGGAATCCAAGGGCAAAGACCACAAAACCATCACCGACATCGAACTCTCCCTGCGCACGCTCCCCTTCGTCCGGCCAGACATCCAGTACATCAACCAGATCACCAAGCGCCTCATCCTGGAGTACGAGGCCCTGGTCTCCCAGCTTCCCGCCAACTACCGTAAAAATCACAAACTGCGGAAACTGCGCTTCGGCGAACTCTGCGAGGTCGCTCACCGCCTACCCAAGCTTTCCCCCGCCACCATCGACAAATACGTCCTCACCTTGCGCGCCTTCATCAGCTGGTGCCAAGACACCGACCGCCTGCCCACCTGGAAGCTGCCCAAATTTGAAGGCCTGGACAGGCGCAGCGACAAAGACAAGCGCCTCCCATTCACCGCCGAAGAACTCCACAAGCTCTTCACCAGCCCCATGTTCACCGGCCACGCCGCAGACCTCGAGCAGCAGCTCCGCCGACACAAAAAAGGCCCCCACCTCATCAAGGACTACATGTACTGGGTGCCCATCCTCGGCCTCTACTCCGGCATGCGCCTGCGCGAGATCATCCAGCTGCTGGTCACCGACGTCCGCCGCGAAGGCCCCGTCATTTATCTGGACCTCAATGAAGACGGTGAAGGCAAATCGCTCAAAAACAACGCCAGCAAGCGCCAGGTGCCCCTGCACCAGGACGTTATCAACCTCGGCTTCCTGGAATACGTGGAATCCGTCCGCCAGCTCGGCCACCAACGCCTCTTCCATAACGCTCCCGTCACCGCCGCCGGCGCCCCGGGCGATATCTTCAGCAAACGCTTCGGCCGCTACCTCGCCACCATCGGCATCAAACACAAAAAGCTCACCTTCCACTCCCTGCGCCACACTTTCATTGACCAAGCCGCCCGCCAGGCCCACCTGCCGGACCACCTCATCAAGGCCCTCGTCGGCCACACCGACCAGACCGTAACCTTCGGCATTTACGGCAGCCGCATCTCCCTCCCGGAGCTGGCCGAGGCCCTCAACAAGATCACCTACCGCGACCACCATTCCGCCCGGTCCGGGCAAAATGTCGCGCCGCAAGGCCACTTTCTGGTCGATTACCGGCCCTAAGGCCTTCTTTCCCTTAAGAATGACTTGATACAACCCCCACCGCATGGTTGTATGCCCCTGCATCCGTAAGGATGTGGGGCCTTCTAACCCCTCGCGAACGGCAGCGACACCTGTCGTCACCAAAACTGTCGCCTACCAACCTCGGGTTGGGGAGGCGGCGGAATACAATAGCGCAAGCAAATACGCTGCGCCGTTTCGCGACGGTTAGAACTCCCCGGCCACCATTAAGGTGGCCGTTCCATTAAAAAGGGAGCGACCGCGCATGAACAAACTCACAGCCACCATCTTCACCCTGGCCCTCACCGCCTGTGCCAGCAGCGGGGTGTATGTTGACCAATCCCAACTCGCCGACTTCAAAAAAGGTCACACCACCCGCGCGGAGGTTCTGCAAAAACTCGGCCAACCCAGCCAGCGCATCGTCGACACCAACGGCAACACCTCACTCATCTACTCGTACTTTGAAAGCACCGCCCGGCCGGAAACCTTCATCCCCATCGTCGGCGGGCTGGTCGGCGGCGCCGACACCCGCACCAACATCGTCACCCTCACCTTCGGGCCCAACGATGTGCTGCGCGACTACAGCCTCGCCGGGTCACAAACCGGCACCGGCATGAACCTCAGCTCCGGCGTCACCAGCCAGCGCGTGCAAACCACCCCCCGGCAGGCCAACCAAAACACCGTAGGCACCATTAATGAATAACCACGTCCTCCACTTTCTCGCACTCGCTACGGTGCTTTCCGCTTGCGCTCCGACGGAGGAATACACCCCCGCACATGAAAAGGTTAAAACACGGTTTCAGAGTGCCGCTGAACCCGCCGCTAAAGACGCCATCTGGACGTCTCCATCTATTTTTAAAGTTGCCGTGCTAAACAACCGCACCAACCGCGACGGTTATGCGCAATATGTCTGTGAGGTGTTGGATGAAGAAGGCTTCAAAGGCAAAGGGGTCTGGGTTCAGGTCGTGGATATTGCCAGCGTGGTAAAAGGTGGGCAATGGACCAAGCTAGGCGAAGCCCATTGCCCGTAGCGATATTAACTTTCCTCCTTCTCCACCACTGTCCCCGGCGGGGGCTGGAACACATTTTCCGCCCTCTCCACAAAACCCACCAGATACCCAGGGTGGGGGGCGTGCCTTGCATTCAGCTCCTGCTGCAGCTTCATCAGCATCTGACAGGCCTTGACGTCACCCTTGGCGGCTTTTGCGAGTAAGGCCTTGGCCACTAAATGGACAGTAGGTAACTTTGTTTCTTGCCCATTTATTACCACCGTCACTATTTGCGACATTTCCATATTTAAAATGTCATAAAGCAGCGGCGCAACCCGTTTTGGCCGACCGCTTGGGTTGCCGGATTGGCCTTTTTTGAACTTGCCACTCTGCGGCGGTTTTTTGTACCCAACCTTATAATCGTCACTCATGGCCGGCCCTCCTCCTGCGCGGCCACCTGGCTGAAGGTCAACCCCGTCGCCTCATGCACGGCGTCCTTTTTGGCCGCCCGCTGCCACCGCAAAATGGCAGTGTCCACGTACCGCGGCGTCAGCTCAACCAGCCGCGCCCGCCGCCCGGTTCGCTCTGCCGCCATCAGTGTGGAGCCGCTGCCGCCAAAGGCATCCAGCACCACGTCACCGCGGTTGGAGCAATCCAGTATGGCGTCGGCGATCATCCGCACCGGCTTCACCGTCGGGTGCATCGCCAGCTCGTTGTCTGGCCCCTTGCGGGTAGCGTTCACCGCCGGGTAGTCCCACACGTTGGTGCGGTAGCGCCCGTGCTTGCCCAGCTCCACATTGTTCACGTGCGGGGCGGTACCCTGTTTGAACAGCATCACCAGTTCATGCTTGGAGCGGTAAAGCCCACCCATCCCGCCACGGTCCTTGTTCCACACGCAGATGTTCTTCAGCTCGCGGTAAACAGCATGCCCCGCCGCCAGCAACTCGCGCATATGCCGCCAGTCCATGCACACAAAGTGCAGCGAGCCGTCGGCGCTGAACTCCGCCATCAACCCGCACGCCTGCCGCAAAAAGGTGGTGAACTCCTCCTGCGTCATCTCGCCGCTGGCCATGGCAAACTCATCGTGCTTGATCTTGCCCCGCCCACCCACGTGCCCCTGGATCGGCACATTATAAGGCGGGTCGGTGAACACCATGCGGGCGCGCTCAGCCCCCAGCAGGCGCTCGTAACTCGCCCGCTCCAGGCTGTTGCCACAATAAAGCAGGTGGTCTCCCAGCCGCCACAGGTCGCCGGGCCGCGCCACCGGCACCTCGGGCGCAGCCGGAACCTCATCATCGGCATCCGACTCCTGCCCCTGCAGCAGGTCGTCAATTTCCGGCATCTCAAAGCCGGTCACGGTCATGTCAAACCCGTCCAGCGTTTCCAGGTACTGGAACTCCACCTGCAGCAGGCTGTTGTCCCACCCGGCCAGCTCAGCCAGCTTGTTGTCGGCAATAATGTACGCCCGCCGCTGGGCCTCATTAAGGTGCGCCAGCTGAATGACCGGCACCGTCGCCCACCCCAGCTGCTGCGCCGCCAGCACCCGGCCATGCCCGGCGATGATGGTGTTGTCGGCGTCCACCAGCACGGGGTTGTTAAAGCCAAACTGCCGGATACTCTCGGCAATTCGGCTGATTTGCTTCTTGCTGTGCGTCCGGGCGTTGCGCTGGTAATGCTTCAGCTCCGCCGGGTTCACGTTAACCACGCTTAACGCCGCGTGCGCGTCCTTATATGTAGCCATGTCGGCCTCCAACTTTCGTTTATCTCTGTTTTGTGGAGTGCTGCCTTACAGCTTTCGCCAACTCGGGGTGGCGGTTGCGCCCCCTTAGGCCGCAGCGATACAAGTACGCAAACATACACCCGGGGGGTTGCGCAACCCCCTGGCGCACGTCGGTGGTGTGCCGGAGACACCCCCGCGTGTTACTTGGCTGATACCAACAAAAAAGTTCCCTGTTCCCATTTCTCCCCGCCGCTGAAAAATTGGCTTAAAAGCCTGATAAACAAACACCGGGAACCGCCCGGATTTCCGCCATTTTCAAAAAATCGCTGAAAAGTCCCTGTTAGCAGGGAACGACCACATGCTCCGCAGCCAAAAATGCGCTAAAAACATGGGTTCGCAGCGGAAAAAAACTCCCTTCCCGCACTTAAACTACTGAATTTATTAATGAAAATCATTGGCTGGGGAGGAAGGGGCAAGGTGAAGGACTTAAGATAATGTTTTGTAATAAATAATCTTCAGCGCTAAGAAGCGGGTTGCACAGGTGCTTGTACAAGAAGCGCCCGCTAGGACTTATATATATGATTTTATTTATATATCGAATTTTGGGCTATAAATTAAGAGTCCACATCCATGCACTACAATCTATATTAGCACGCAAAGAACTGTTATATCTTAAATCATGGCTTTTAAAAGTGCAGCTCAAGTAGTTACAGTCCCGGACAGCCCGGAGAAATTGCTACTCAATTTACCTAGGCGAAAAATCGCAGGCGTATTGCTCCACCAGGGTGAAGTAATGCGGAATTACGCTTCAAAGGAAGTCGTTAGTAGCTCTGATGTTGCTCTAGAACTTCCAACGGGTAGTGGAAAAACATTGGTAGGACTACTAATTGGGGAATGGCGACGCCTTAAGTTCTCAGAACGAGTGGTTTATTTATGTCCCACAAAACAACTGGTAAATCAGGTAGTTGAACAAGCTCAGGAGCAGTATGGCCTGCATGTTAATGGGTTTACTGGCTCATCAAGAGACTATTCGCCAAAGGCTTGTGCTGAATATAGACAGGCGGATGCTATAGCTATTACTACTTACAGTAGTTTATTTAATACAAATCCCTTCTTCAGCAATGCCGATGTCGTAATAATGGATGACGCGCACGCTGCTGAGAATTACATCTCAACAATGTGGTCTTTGAGAGTTGAATCCAAAGATGAATACAAAGCTCTGTTTACAGCTATCGCTACCCTTTTAGAGCCCATAGTAGGGTCAATGAATTTTTCCCGCATGATGGGAAACTGGAATCATCCAGTAGATAAAGCGTGGGTTGATAAAATACCTACTCCTTCATTAGCCGGAATAAGCAATGAGTTAACGGCCATTTTAGATACATTCTTAGGTGGAACAGAACTAAGTAAATCTGATGCCGCATACAGTTGGGGATTGTTGCGGGGGCATCTGAAAGCTTGTCAACTATATGCGTCATCTCAGGAAATTCTTATACGTCCATTAATTCCCCCTACTTGGACGCATTCTGCATTTAACAACGCCAAGCAAAGAATATTTATGTCTGCCACTTTAGGTGAAGGCGGTGACCTAGAACGTGTAACAGGTAGGAAAAACATTAAACGGCTAGCTGTTCCGGCGGGGTGGGACAAACAAGGAATTGGTCGCAGATACTTTGTTTTTCCAGAAATGTCTTTAAATACGGAACAATCCAGGGATTTACGCCAAAAACTTATGGCAAAAGCTGGTAGAAGCTTAGTGTTAGTGCCAAATGAGCGGGTGCAACAGAAAATTGCAAGTGAAGTTTCTGATGGACTTGGTTATCCAATATTTAGTGCTAGAGATATTGAAGAATCCAAAAAGAGTTTCACTACTATAGATCAAGCTGTAGCTATCGTAGCCAATCGGTATGATGGAATAGATTTTCCAGGAAATGATTGTCGCCTATTGTTTGTTGACGGCTTACCTAGAGCAACAAACCTACAAGAAAACTTCTTTATGACTCGGATGGGGGCTAATATCCTCTTAAACGAGAGAGTTCAGACGCGTGTCTTACAGGCGATTGGGCGATGCACTCGCTCACTTCAAGATTTTTCAGCAGTAGTAGTAACAGGAGGGGAGCTTCCTGATTACCTCACAGATAGACGTAAGCGCGAACATTTTCCTCCGGAGCTTCAAGCTGAGCTTGAATTTGGTATCAATCAGTCAAAAGCAACTACTACAAAGGATTTACTAGAGAACTTCGGGATTTTTATTGAGAACAAACAAGATTGGGAAATTGCTAATAAACAAATTCTAGCTGCAAGAGATAGTGCTGTTAAAGTACCTTTACCGGCATTGGCTCAATTACAAATGGTTGTGAATAGTGAAATTGATTTTCAATCCAGCCTTTGGCAAGAAGATTTTGAAAGTGCGCTTGCACATGCGAGAGCTGTCCTTGCAAGTTTAACTACTCCTGAATTGAGAGGATATAGAGCACTATGGCACTACTTGGCTGGTAGCGCTGCCTACTTAGGAAGTAAACCCGGTATAAATCAACTTGAAGCCCAAGCTAGGGAACAATTTTCTGCTGCAAAAGCTGCTGCTCAAGGGATTCCTTGGCTTGTTTCCCTTTCAGCATCCCAAGCTCCTCTTACCACGGAGGCAATAGACGATAATGTTCTTTTTCATCAATTAGAGAGAGTTGAATTGATTCTTCAGAATCTAGGTAATCAGCATGATTTGCAGTTCAATAAACATGAAAAAGAAATTCTTGATAGCTTGTCTTCCGCAAAAGGATTTGAACAAGCTCAAGTAAAGCTAGGAGAGTTACTTGGATACCAAGCTGGTAAAATTGAAAATGATGCCTCTCCAGACCCGTGGTGGATTGCAGATGAATATTATTTCATCTTTGAAGACCATGCGGGAGCCAATGCTACCTCTGTTTTGGACGCTACAAAGGCTCGACAAGTAGCAACCCACCCAAACTGGGTTAAACAACATTTAAATCCACCTACAGAAGCCCTCATACTTCCCATTTTGGTAAGCCCTGTTAAAAAAGCTACATCTGGAGCTTCTCCTCATTTAATAGATGTAAGTTATTGGACATTAGAAGACTTCCATAAATGGGTGCGATCTGCACTTTTAGCGTTGCGTGAGGTGCGAAAAACGTTTGTTGAGCCTGGAGACCTAATATGGAGGGCCCAAGCTATGCCAATTTTTAAGAGAGCCTCTATTGATGCTCCCAGTCTTTATAAACAGTTAAAAGCGAAATCAGCTAAGGATTGCTTGATAATTGTTCCTTAGTCTTACTCTCAAGTGCAAGCGCTTGCACGCTATCTATGAAAGAGAACCCCATGGCTACTCCAAATCGAGCTTCTAAAGATTCTTACGAGGCTGTTACCAAAGACCTACGGCAAAAACTTATTGCTCAAGGGCTGACCGAGACCCAAGTGCAGGAGTATGCGGATTCCATCAAGTTTTTCTGCGCGCTGCATATCAACGATTATCTAGAGCGGAAGAAGGTTTTACGACAGGCGTAGATATGGCGGAAACGTCATAGATGTTCCCCTCGCTGAACGTAAGCTGGTGCTTGCAGGTCTGGCACTTCATACCCTTCATGTTGAACCACGGGTAGATTAGGTCTACCTCTCCACCACAGTGGGGGCATTCCGCCTCACGGCTTTTCCAGCAACCCAACATGCCGACTATGCCCATTATGATGACAATGGGGCCACCGACCCAGCCGATAATCGGGACGAGGCAGAACAACGGGCCGAGCAGCAAGGTGGTGGAAAGCCCTGTCATGAACGTGGCGAAAGTCATCCTGACGCTAATTTTCGTGGGACTGGAAGGGAAGCGGTCAAGTTTGCGTGCCATAGGGCTTAGAATCCTGTTTTAAAATAAAATTGATGAGGAGTAAGTTTGGAGCCTGAAAATGGTTTTATGGGCTGGAAAAACAGGTTGTAGGTCAGAGCCATGGCATCTTTGTCTTGGGCACTGGTATTGTTTGTTGGCCCCGCTCTCTAAACCAGTTTCAGCGCCTGAGCGGGCAGTTTGGCGGGTAGGTTTGGGCATGGGTTAGTTCCCGTACAGCACTTTATAGCCCTTGGCCGCCATGCACTTGGTGACAGGGTTGCCGAGGCCGAATGCTGGGACTGCTAGGTAGCAATTGGCGAGGTCTTTGTTGTAGGTATCGGGGTCTACGCCCTTCATCTGGACGATAGGCGCCTGAATCGGTGTGCACGCCACCAATAGCGGGCTTACTAACACTAAGAATCTGAACATTTACGACCTCCCTTTGTCTATAAGAACGACCACCGCTAAAGGTGGTCGGGGAGTTCTAACCGTACATAAGAACGGCGCGGCTATTTGCTTGCGCTGTTTCATTCACCGCATCCCCAACCCTAGTTGGAGTGCAGCACGAAGGTCACGGCAGGTGCTTGCTGCCGCTTATGTAGAGGTTAGAGGCCCCACAACCCCGTCTAGGATTGCGCTTATACGTTAGGGTGGTGGGTGGTTAAGGTCAAGAAAAAGCCGTTATAAATCCAAACTGCCCTGCATGCCGTCACTATCATCAACGCGGTATTTTAGCTTTGCCATTATGGTCTGTATTTCCACATCAGTTAAGGGCTGTGAGATTTTTTGTCCGTTAAACTCCAAAACCCTAAATACCCTAGCGGTAATAGTACCGCGATGCCTTGGCCTAGCCCATTGAACTAACATATTGTCCCCCACTTTAACCTGCCTCAGACCGCCATTCATTACCTGAAGCCAGAAAACGTCATCTTCTATCTTGAAGTGGGCCTCTTTCATCTTTTCGTCGGTATCTTTAAATTTCCCTACCCATTGGCGTCCATCTGGATTCCAAGTAGGAGACTCAATACGTAGGCTAACGACCTTAATGACCCATTCATCGTCGTCTGGCTTATCTAGGATTGAAACAAGGCGACCAGTAAACTCTGAGCGAGGTATTGGAAAGACCGGAGTTTCATTGAAGCCGATACCATTAATCTTGGGATTATTGATGCAAGTCTCATAAAATCGGTTTCTTGCTTTATAGGCATCAGAAAATCCTTCAACAGTGATACCTGCGTTAGCCATCTCGGCCTCAGTTTTTTCTAGAAAACCTTGGCTGCACTGAACAACCAGCTTAGAGGCCAGAGATTTTTTCTTCTCATCAGTTAAATTCTCAATCAAATTGGCGTTGCTTGCGCCGATTTTTCTCGCCCAATAAGTAGGTTCATGTCCGGTTAATCCCTCAACATAAGCAATACCAATGGGACTATGTAAAAATACCCAGGCACTACCACCAATACTGCTTACGATAATTCCTATCCGTTTAAGGAGGCTACCATCTTGGGCGGGCAGCATAACAATTTCATAGGATATTTGGTTCTGAAAAACTTGTTTGCCGATAGTGTTGATGATGGCCTTAGTGGATAATGCCGCCTCCACAAAATCATCCAATTTGAGGCTATGTTCTGGTACGTCGAAGTGGATTCTTAAGATTTGTTGAGAGTCTGGGTTTGTTTCCACAACATTATTCCTGCGACCAAATTGCTGCGAGACCTTCGGCTTGCTGTAGAATTGCCTGAACCGCAGAATCTTGCAGGTCAGGCGGGTACCCATATTGCCGGAGAATTTTCTTCACCAACACCCGAATGGCCGCACGGGCAGGTTCTTTCTTCACCCAATCTACGCCCACATTAGCTCTGACCTTCGTCACCAACTCATGGGCAATCAGGCGGAGCTTATCGTCGCCCATCATCTCGACAGCACTGTTGTTGGCGGCAAGGGCGGTATAGAAAGCCACTTCGTCCTGCGTCAAGCCCATCTCTTCCCCGCGTTATAGAGATTCCCGCATGTCCTTGGCGATGTTCAGCAGCTCTTGCAGGATTTCCACCGTGGTGATGGCGTTGGTATGATAGCGGTTGATGGCCGATTCCAGCTTTTCTGAAAAGGCGCGGGACTCTATGATGTTGGTGCGTGAACGTGCGCGGATTTCATCGTTGAGAAGTTTTTTCAGGGCTTCGAGGGCGAGGTTCTTCTTTTCCATGCCCTTTACCTCAAGCAGAAACTCGTCCGACAGGATGGAGATGTCGGGGCTTTTCATTCCCGCCGCCTTGAGGATGTCGATGATTTCGGTAGAGACTACCGAGCGGTTCACAATCTGCTGGATGGCAAAGTCTCGTTCGGCGTTGGTGGAAGTGCCTGTGGCGGTGTTCTTGGCTAAAGCGGCTTTGACGGTTTGGAAGAACCCCACTTCTTCACGGATACGCTTGGCTTCCTCACTGGCCGCAGCAAGGGCGAAGGCACGGGAAAGGTTGACCACCTCATCATCATATCGCCGTCTGGCACGCTTCTTGGCTTCATCGGAGGTTTCTCGCTCGGCATCTTTCTGCTGGACTTCCAAAATCCATTCAATCGCGCCTGCAAGAGCGCAAAGGCGTTCATGTGGAGTGCCAAACAACCCTTTTTGGTAATCAAAGCCATGATACATGGCTTTCACCACATCATATTTGGTCATGAGCATGGCCACAGCCTGTCGCTCATCAATCCCTGCCTGCTTTTGATCAGAATCCGAGTATTGGCTTAAGGCTTCTTTCAGTCTCTGAGCGATGCCGATATAGTCCACAACCAGCCCAGCAGGCTTATCTTTAAACACACGGTTCACCCGCGCAATCGCTTGCATCAGATTATGCCCATGCATGGGCTTATCAATATACATTGTGTGCATGGAGGGGGCGTCAAAGCCCGTCAGCCACATATCGCGCACGATGATGAGCTTGAGGGGGTCTTTGGAATCCTTGGCCCGTTTGGCTAACATATCCCGCCGGGCCTTGTTCCCAATATGAGGCTGCCATTCTGGCTTATCGGAAGCAGAGCCAGTCATCACGACTTTCACGCTGCCTTGGTCATCATCATCGCTATGCCATTCGGGGCGGAGAGCTACGATGGCATTATACATTTCCACGCAAATCCGGCGGCTCATGCACACCACCATTGCCTTACCTTCCAGAGCAACGGTGCGGTTTTCAAAGTGCTCTACCAAGTCTTTGGCTACCATCTGCACGCGGTTCTCCGAGCCCACCAAGGCTTCAATCGCGCTCCAACGGGGGTTCTTGATGCCATCTCTCTCGTCGGTTTCGGTGGCTTCCTGATAGTCTTCGTCAATCTGGTTTTTGACCTCTTCGGGCAACTCAATGCGGGCCAGGCGGCTTTCGTAGAAAATAGGCACCGTCGCACCATCTTCCACGGCGCGGGTGATGTCGTACACGTCGATGTATTCCCCAAATACGGCAGGGGTGTTCACATCGGTGTTTTCAATCGGTGTGCCTGTGAACCCAATGAAAGAAGCGTTGGGTAAAGCATCCCGCAAGTATTTAGCAAAACCGTAGCTCACTTCGCCTGTCTCGGCATTTACCTTGGCGTCAAAGCCATATTGGCTCCGGTGGGCCTCATCTGCCACCACAATCACATTGCGGCGGTCAGTCAGCATGGGGTATTCGCTCTCACCTGATGCAGGGGCAAACTTCTGGATGGTAGTAAACACTACCCCACCCACCTCGCGGTTCAGAACGGTTTTGAGGTGGTCGCGGCTTTCCACCTGAATCGGTTCTTGCCGAATCAGCTCCTTGCACAGGCCAAAGGTAGTGAACAGCTGGTCGTCCAAGTCGTTGCGGTCAGTCAGCACCACAAGAGTTGGGTTTTCCATGGCGGGGTTCTTGATGATTTGCCCAGCATAAAAAGCCATCAGCAGGCTCTTGCCCGAGCCTTGGGTGTGCCAAATCACCCCAATTTTGCGGTTGCCGTTGGGCTGGCTGGCGCGGATGGTGCTTTCGACCGCGTGCTGTACGGCATGGAACTGGTGGTAGCCTGCCATCACCTTAATCAGGTCTTTGCCTGTTTCCGCGAACACTACAAAATCTTTCAGCAGGCTCAGCAGGCGGCGTTTCTCGAACACTCCCCGCAAGAGGGTGTCCATTTCGGGGTGGCCCTTGGGGGCTACGTTGGAGCCATCCACTGTGCGCCATGGCATGAAGCGTTCAAGGTCTGCTGTAACTGAGCCTATGCGGGCGTGCAGCCCATCCGAGGTTACCATCACGCCATTGGTACGGAACAGGCTGGGAATTTCGTGCTTGTAGGTTTGGAGCTGGTTAAACGCTCCCTCAATCGTGGCGTTTTCATCGCCCGCATTTTTGAGTTCAATCACCCCCAACGGTAGGCCGTTCACAAACACCACTACATCGGGGCGGCGGTTGTTGCGGCCTTCCACTACGGTAAATTGGTTGACCGCTATCCAGTCGTTGGCATCGGGGTTGGAAAAGTCTATCAGGCGCACAATACCGCTGCGGCGGGTGCCATCCTCGGCGTAATACTCCAGCTCCACCCCTGCTACCATCAGCTTATGCAGGCGGCGATTTTCTTCCACCAGTGTGGGGCGGTCGGTTTGCAGCACCTTGCGGATGGCCTCTTCCCGCGATTCCATCGGCATGTGGGGGTTTAGCTTAGCCATTGCCTCCCGCAGCCGTCGCACTAGAATTACCTCGCCATAGCTGGCCCGTTCGCGCTTATGGTCATTGGCGTCAGGCCCAATCTCCGGGCCATACACAGGCGTATAACCCAACCCGTGCAGGCAATCGAGGGCAGCTTGTTCAATGAGGGATTCGGTTATCATCATGTTCTCCTAGGCATCGCCATGGCTTTTAAAGGTTGAGGACTAGGCTTTGCGGTTTGAGCGGCCTCCGCAGCTTCAACTTTTTGGGTTGCTTCAAGCTTCCGCTCTAAGAAAGGCTCTTCATCGATTTGTTTTTGGTTTTTAGCTGCTTCTAGAGCTTGAATATAGGCTGTTCTATCTAAACAAAACAGCAATCGACTAGCTTCAGAGGAGATAGGAATCTCACTCCCATCGGGAAGGCTCACAAAAATCTCAACCAAACCATCCAAATCTGTTTCTGCACTGACTAAGCTGTATTGGTCTATAAGCTGGTTTTTAGTTTCAAATTTTTCATATGGCTCTCTGGATGTTGGGAGTGCTGGATCTACTTCCAAATAGGCTTCGTGAAGAAAAGCTACAATCGCATCCGCAGAAAGCAGTGCCGCTCTTCGGTGATAGGCAGAGAGCTTACTTAGAAAAGCCTCCTTACCATGGCTTGCAATACCACCTTGGTTGCGGAGCTCTCTAAGTCCATCAGCTAAACCATGGTGGCTCGATATTATTCCCTTTAAACCTAAATCTTTATTGGTAAGTTTTAGTACCCTCGTACATGCGGTAAGCCAGTGGCTCAAGGTTAAGTCTTTTTTCTCTGGGAGCTCTGGTTTAGTAGCGTCATCAAGCTCAGTAATAATGAGTTCACACACAGATTCAACGAGGGATTTTGCACAATCTATACAAGCATCGTTTTCCTCAGAAAATGTTAGTTCCAATGCTTCTAAATGTTGTTGCAATTGCGGCGCATCTCTCCAGTAGGCACAGCACTGACGGATACCGGGCAACCAATCTGGGGTGGTCATGTCGCGGCATCCCCACTTACTCTCAATTCTCCTGTCATTAGTTTGGGCAGGAGCATGTTTCTTGCATTAGCTAACTCTAAAGATTCAGAATCATTATGTGATTCTCTCATGCGTAAAAGGCCAATATAGTTAGAAAATGCTTCAACTATTTTGGGAGAACCAAGGCATATTGGAAGACGATAAACATTGTTTCTATTCAGTCCTGGAACCGCTGCATCTGTGTTCATATTATGCAATCCCAGGATCTGGAGAGTGTGCAAACAGAAAACAAGAGGGGCTTTAGGCCTGACATAAAATACTGTATCGATGGGAAAACATGGTTGTTCTTCCCAGTAAATAGAACCTACAGTACCTTTTCTACCCACAATGATAGATGGACCATTCACAAGCGACTCATTGTGATGGCCCGTAATACCTCCAGAGCCATAAACTGGTACATTACCCGATACTCTATTTGTTGCTTTTAGTGCTTCTCCATAAGCAAGCTCCAAAATATCATCAACTTTACCTATCTCCCACCCAGCAGGCAAGCCATCAGCCCCAAGGGTATCGGGGAATAGGGCCCAAAGGTCGGGGGCGAGGTAGGGAGAGCGGCCTTCCATTTTAGCGCGAGTGGGGCCGAAGTCCACAAACCAATCCTTGAAGATAGCCCGCGCCATAGCCTCCAATGTCTCGTTTATGCGACGGTTTAGCTCTATTTTCGCGTCAAGAGCATAGGACATGCTAGCAATGGTTTCTTGCACCTCTAAAGGGGGGACATCTACTTCAATCTGTATGAGTTCGGATTGTTTGATGCCTAGCACTGTCGTCCCTGTTGACCTACCGTTCAAGGCACCCTGTCCCTTAGGGGAGGCTAGCCAGGCTGCGAGATAGTGAGGATAAACCTTTGTTTTATTGGCACGGAGGCCGAAGACTCGTTGGCCAAGAACATATTTTGTTTCATCAGGTACAACATAGACTTCGCCTAGTGGAGCCTCCGAAGTAACGATAATATCGTTTTTCTCAACTTCGACCTTCATCCATTTTTTGTATAACGTATCATTTACAAATCTGATTTGGTCTGTGCTGACGAGTTTGCCCGTTTTGACGTGTTTAGCTGAGAGTACGGGAAACCCAGAAGTAGAAAAGGCCCCATTCATTTTGAGTGGAGTCTTTCCACGATGGTCAATAATGGCATCAACCAAATCTCCAAGGCGGGCAGTAGGCCAACTCATTACACCACCAAACGCTTGAGGTTATCCCGAATCTGCTGCTCCAATTTGGCCCCTTCGGCAAACTGGGTTTCTAAAGTGATGGTCAAACCGGCCAGCTTATCGGTAATGGAGACCCCATCATCTTCCAGTTCTTCGGCGCCAACATATCTCCCAGGCGTCAGCACATGGTTGTGCTTGCGGATGTCTTCAATGGTAACGGACTTGCAGAACCCTGCGATATCTTCATAGGCGCCGTCTTTCTTTTCGCCGCGCCACGCGTGGTACACGCTGGCGATTTTAGCGAGGTCAACGTCGGAGAACTCTTTGCGGGTGCGGTCGACCATGTGCCCCAGCTTGCGGGCATCAATGAACAACACCTTGTCCTTGCGGTTCTCCCGCGCCTTGGATTTACCGAGGAACCAGAGGCATACGGGAATTTGGGTGGAGTAAAAGAGTTGGCCGGGCAAGGCTATCATGCAGTCAATCGCACCCGCTTCCACCATGGCTTTGCGGATTTCACCCTCGTTGTTCTGGGTGGACGACATGGAGCCGTTGGCCAACACCACGCCTGCGGTGCCGTTCTCGGCAAGGTGGAAGTAAATGTGTTGCAGCCAGCCAAAGTTGGCGTTGCCCACAGGGGGGATGCCGAACTTCCAGCGCACATCGTCCTTCAGGCGGTCGCCGCCCCAGTCGGAGACGTTGAAGGGCGGATTGGCCATGATGTAGTCGGCCCGCAGGTCGCGCAGCTCGTTCTTGTGGAAGCTGCCTTCGTTGTTCCACTTGATGTCGGCGTAAATCCCACGCACAGCAAGGTTCATCTTGCACAGCCGCCATGTGGTGTGGTTGCTTTCCTGCCCATAAATGGCGATGTCATTTGCGTTACCACCATGTTCTTCAACGAAAGTTTCAGATTGTACAAACATCCCGCCTGAACCACAGCAGGGGTCGTAAATCCGCCCCTTGAAGGGTTCCAGCATCTCCACCAACAGTTTCACCACCGAGCGGGGGGTGTAGAACTCACCGCCACGGCGTCCTTCTGCCCCTGCAAACTGGGAGAGGAAGTATTCGTACACACGGCCCAGCATATCTTGGCTTTTATCGGTTTGCTTGGGCAGGCCGTTGGAGAAGGCGATAATCAGCTCGCCCAACATCATCTTATTCAGGGCGGGGCGGCCATAATCCTTGGGCAGAACCCCTTTCAAGTCGGGGTTGGCCTTTTCAAGGGCGTCCATAGCGTCATCAATGAGGGTGCCGATGGTGGGTTGCGTGGCATTAGCCTTGAGGTACGACCAGCGGGACTCTTTCGGCACCCAGTACACGCGCTCGGAAATGTAGAAGTCCTTGTCTTCGCGGTCGGCAGGGTCAAGGGACTCGTAAATGGTTTCAAAGGCGTCGGAGATATATTTGACGAAAATAAGCCCCAAAACCACGTGTTTATATTCAGAGGGTTCAAGGTTGCCTCGCAGCTTATCTGCCGCTGAAAAAAGCTCGGCTTCAATGCCGAGGTGCGCCTTAGAGGCTTCTTGCTTACGAGGTCTGGCCATTTTTCCCTCCTTGGAATGAACAGAACCATATAGATAAAGGGGTATTTCAGCAACCACAGCTACTCGATTTATTCAGGATTTAAGCTCCAAAATCTGGTTTTTAGATTTCGTGACCATTCTAGCAAAAATGCATTTAACTGGCGCTTGGTTTCAAGATTAATCAAACGCTTGCCATTCTGGCTATTATAGGCTTCTTGATAAATATAAGCGTTTTGGAAAGTCAAAGCCTCCGCCATGCGTTGTTTGGGGTATAGCCGCACGGTCATATCGGGGTCGGGCACTAAGTCACCATTCTGCTCATAATAATGGGCCAAGGCTATCGTCACAAAGTCACTCCCGCGCTCTAAAACATCGATATGTAAGGGCTGGTAAGGTGACTTTTCCAGTTTCCATGCATCCGGCCATGTGAACGGGTCGTCACCTTGGCCAAGGGCGGTGACGATGTGACGGTAGATGCGGGTGTGGATGTCGTTCATCAGAACAACCCACCCGCGTTGTTATTCCAAATATCCGCGTCCGAGATATAGCGGGCGAGCATGGCATCTGACTTATGGCCACTTTGGGCCTTGAGTTTGTGGTTTGGGATACCCGCCATGGCAGCGCTGGACAGGCACCCTCGCCGCAGCGAGTGGCCAGAGAGGTCTTTTGCCTCCATTCCCGCCGCTGATGCCCTGCTTTTGATGATATTGGCCACCGACCTGTCGGTTAGCCGTGTGCAAGCGATGGCACTTGAACGGGTGACGGGCCGGAAAACAGGCCCCGTGGTAATGCCGGATGCCTCTAACCAATGTGCAAGCGCTTGCACGGGGCAAAGCCCCTTGTGCCTGCCGTTGGGGATGCCCACCTTCCGGCCCTTACCCTCTTGGTCGGTCTTGGAGTGGCGAATTGTGACGAGAACGCCTTGGGTGACAAACTGGAGGTCTTCCACATCCAGGCTAACCAGTTCCGACCTGCGGAAAGCCCCCGCAAAGCCACACATCAGCAAAGCCCGGTCACGAACATCACGAGGGTCACTCCCCATGCAGCATAGAATGTGAACCAAATCATCGCGCAGAAGGGGCTTGGCCTCTCGCTGCTTAGTGCCGCGTTTCCGGCGGATGCCCCGCATAAGCAACCTTATGCCCTCGGTTTTGACGGGGTTCGGGACGTTGAGGGTATCATGGGCACGACTGATGGCCGATAACCGCCTTTGTAGAGTGGCAGGAGAGAGAATTTCTGCGTAACAAGCTAAGTATCCGGCCACCATCTGCACAGTTGCGGGTAAGGTCGCTCCCCACTCGGTGAAGTGGCGCAAGTCCAGCCGATAAGCCTGTCGCGTTGCCTTGGAGGTCGCAAAATCGAGATACGGCTGGATACGTTCCTTGAGCAGTTGGTGCTGAGGGTTGCGGAGGTCAAGAACGGTCATTTTGGATTTCCTATAATTGGGAGTTATCGGAAGTGAGGCCGAGCAACTCGCGGCGGATGGCATTGAGGACTGGGATTCGTCGGTGTAGTGAGTCGCGGATGGTGAACACGTCCGGCAGGGTCAGGCCCTCAACACACAGGGTCGTCCACCACACGCTCTCCACGCTTACCTCGCTGCTAAACATGGTCTCTCGGTCAAGGAGGCCACTCTCCAGCCGGAACAGTATGCGGTAGGCCACCCATACTGCTGTTTCGGGGGTGAGGCTGGCCAGTTCCGGCACCTGCTGAACAAACAGTCGTAACGCCCTTGCTCCGATGCGGGTGTGTTTGTCATAAACAAAGGTCGGGAAATTCCCCAGCGTCACCACGGGTGGCAAGTCGGTTGCCACCGTCTCCATCGGTTTCTCGTTCCGCGTGGCGAACAGAGTAAGGGATAGGCCCTCGTCGCCCAGCTTCATACCCATCGCCATCAGGCGGACAAGCTGCGGGTGGGTGTCGCGTATGGCATCGGCAAGGTCGCGGGGTTTACAGGCCATTGCCTTGGCGTGGGCTACCAGCACATCTTTTTCCCCCAGCGCGTCTGCCAGTGGCTTGGTGAACAGACTATCCTTGCCTGCTGCCGTGATGGCTTGGTAATGCGGCGAATAATGAACGGTTGCTTCGATACGGGTGAGGAAGCGGCTTTTAGGACTGATGCAGAAGGCGCGGACAAAGCCAATGACCTTCTCGCATTCCCCATCACCTAACCGACCTTCCGACAGGATGGGGTGGATGGTGGTGAGGTAGCGTTCCGCGAGGTCTAGGTTGGCGAGGCCCACGTCCTCCAAGGCAATGACCGCCAGTCGGCGCATCAGGTAACGTGGGTTCCAGCCCCACAGGAAGTGGGCTGATGGCACCGCGAGCTCGGGCAAGTTTCTTCGGATGGCTTTTTGCAGGCAGGAGGTATGCTGCCAGCGGTCTTTGGAAGGGTGGGGTGTGTTGCTCATATTGTGAGCGTGCTACCCAACAGCACCTAAGCAAGGGAAAAGCGCCTATCTAAGCCAAATGGCGGAAATTAAGCGATTGAGCGGGCCAACAAGCCCATTCAGGTTCATGGTGATTTTTACGCGGGTAATGTGGTTGAGTTGGTCGGTGTAGTATTCAATGTTAAACATTTGTTCATATCTTTCAAAGCTTTCTTTGTTTCTGTTGTTCCCTCCGGCTTATTCCGGAGTGGATACGTTATTATACCATAGGCAGGGGATGTGTTCGCAACTATGGCTGAAAACAGCCAATTTCAGTAGCTACCCCAAAGCACCGATTCCTTGGCCACATCCCGCCAAATGCCTTCTTCCCAGATACTCTGCCGCAGCAAGAGGGAGAACGGGCAAGGCTCCATACGGACAATCTCTTCGAGGTAGACGTTGAACGCGGCGAGGTCGGTTGCCATCATCCCTTTGGGCAGCAGGTCAAAGTAACGGAGCCACGCTTTACCACGCACAGGGTGGTGTAGATTCCGTAAATCCTCTACGGGCAGAATACGATACACCCCATAACCCATGGCCAAGCCTGCACGGATGCGTGTATGCCGTCGCAAGGTATCTTGCGGGTGGTCTGTCAGGTGGAAGTCCAACCGTTGCTTGGTGAACTGGCCGAGGGTATCGCAGCCTGTCACTTCCAGCATGGCTTGCCTGCGAGAGTACCCATACTGCCTCACCCTGCGGGCAACTTCTTTTTCATGGTGGGGATTGAGCAGGCGCATGGTTACAACTCTGATACGGGGAAAGGGGTATGGCTGAAATGCCCCCACAGTACCGACTTTTGGGCCAGTTCGCGCCATTGTCCATTGTGCCAAATTCCCCGACGCACCAGCAGGCCAAAGGGGCAAGGCTCCATGCCCACCACCTGTTCCAGATAGACATTGATACAGGCGAGGTCGCAGGCGGGCACACCCTTGGGCAAAAGGTCATACTGCCGCAGGTGCGGATTGCCGCGCACGGGCTTGTGCAAATTGCGGAGGTCTTCCACGGGGAGAATACGGTAAACCCCGTAACCCATCGCCAAACCGATGCGCGTGCGTGTATAGCGCCGCAGTTTGTGGTTAGGGTGTTGGGTGGTGTGGAAGTCCAGTTTGGCCTTGGTCAGCGGGCCGAGGGTTTGAGTGTTGAGCAAGATGTTGCGGAGCGCTGCATGACGATACTCCCCATAAGCCTCCCAAGCCCCTACTTTCCGTTCCCGAATTGGATTAGCTAAGCGCATGGCGGCCTTCTATCGATTGTTGTTAGATGTGATTTTTGATTTACCCCCTAAAAGCGCGTTACAGGCGCAATCAGAGGATGGGTAAAGAGGCAAGTTGCTTGGCAATCACTAACAAACCAGCGGGGTGCATAAATTACACATGCCTCACTTACCTAATCTTCACAGACAAAATTCTTATTCCGCGACAGGTGGACAACCCTACCATTGTTCTTTTTCACCCCCTGTTTGATATCGATACCCAATTCACTCAAAAGAAGCTGGCGGTGGTGCAAAAAGTTGCTCAACCGCTTGGGTGTTTTGGGCCATTCATCGGTTTTGGTGCAGTCACCATACCCAGCTTCACTTGAGAGTTCTTGCAGCAGTTCCTTGTAAGTTCCACTCCATTTCTCATGTTTATTGAGCAGTAACAAAAGGTGTTCAATGATGGGATGGTTTTCGTCCACAGACATCAAGGTTTCCCGCTGATTTGCGTGCAGGAGTTCCGTAAACTTTTCGGTGTAGCCAAAGGGTTCTGCCGCACTTACCAAGTGAGCAACGGTTGCCAAACGAATGTTCCCCTGATTTGGAGTGTTCTCAAGGTTGGCCAGAGCTTTTGCCAGTAAGGACAAGATATAGCCGAGTGCCTGAGGAGCATAGGCTTGGGCTTTTTCAGCGGCATAAGGGCTATAGTCCTTGATGCGCAGGAGGTTGATAGTGATGCTGCGGTCTACGATGTCTTGCCGACGGATAATTTCACCGATGCCGTTCAACATGATGGGGCTGTGCATTTTTAACGTACTGGTCTCATCATTGGTGTAAAGCGCCCGCATTGACCTATCGCCTCCTGATGTTGCTTGGCAGAGGGCATCTGAAATGTCCCCCTTGAGGTTGTCGAGGTTATCGAATGACAACAGGTGAGACCGTTTGCCCACAACAAACAAGTCACGGATGCTATGGGGAGTGGTCGAAATGACGGCCTTTTCATTATCCAAGAGTTTCTTAAGTGTAGATGCCACCGTGCTCTTGCCACTCCCAGGCTGCCCCCTCATAACAAGAAGTGGGTAGGTGAAAGATTCGGTGAAGTTATTGGGAATCAGGTATCCAAGAACCCCACCTAACAGGAGTTTGACCTGTTGGGGCGTCATGCTAGGTGGGAGCATTTTCCTAAACGCCTCGTAACCTTCCTCTTCACTTACGGGCTGGGGCACAGCCAACGGACGTTGGTTGTTGTAACGGGCGAAGATAGGGCTTGTATTCTTTGCAATACCCCAACCTTTGGCATCCACATGTGCAAAGCTGCCATCCGGTTGCCCCAAGTCCAAAACAAGGGCCTTTTCTGTGCTTAACCACCCAAGGCGTTTGAAAACCAACCGTTTCTTACCTTTTGAAGCTGCCTTGGCGTTGATGTAGTCAATTACCTCCTCCAGTTTCCCCTTGGTCAACATTTCGGTCTTCTTCTTACCCTCATAGCAATCATAAAGGTCATGCAGGTAGTGTTTCACCTGCTCCGAGGAGGCTGGGTGCAGCAGGGTGCCGTCCTTATCGGTTACTTCCACAAAAGCACCGTCACAATGGTCACTGGTGGACACGACCAGCTTGATACGGCTCATGATGAACTGGATGAACGTCATATCCTTGGATGAGGGTTGGGCCTCCGGCGTTTCTTCGATAAACGTCTTGAGGTTTTTGGGCTTTTTCGCTACCATCTTACTTACTTTCATTAGTGCCCTTGTTCGCAGGTATGTCGGGAAAACTCGCCTGCAAACAGGGGTTATTTTTTGTTGAGAATGTCCAGCCAATCGGTACCTTGCGGCATGTGACGAACACTCGGGTCATAGTCGGCAGGGTCAATAATCTTGACTGTCCTGCCCTGACCAAGCAGGCGCTTGAGCAGTTTCTCACCCGCATTGCGACCAGCCCCGCTAGGGTCATGGTCAACGCAGATAAAAACTTCGGATACGCTCGGCGGAATCTCCACCGAGGCCATGAAACTTGTGCCGCAGGTCGCCCAAACGGGCAGACCCCAAAGCTGATGCACCGCCAACGCCGTCTCAATCCCTTCCGCAATGGCAAGCTGATGGGTGGGGGTGAACAGCCGGACGGCTCCCCCACTCAAGGCGCATGGTTTGGGTAAGAATTTCTTGGGGGGTGACGATGTGACCTTGTGACCGTCGTGGGTCACGAGAATGCGGTAAATGGCAAACCCACCGCTAGGGATGTCGAACTTGGCAAACAGGGCCACGTCTTCGCCACTGGTGGGTTCAGCGTCCTCACAGACCTGCCGCAAGCTGGTTCCGTCACGAATGGCCGCGACATAGCCCTCCCACACGCCCCGGTTAGCCATGTAGCGGTCAACCGGAGTTTTGATGCTCATACGCGCCGGGGTCGCCGGATAAATATCCCAGGTGTTTTCCAGCTTGCGTTGTTGGTCGGGGTCAAACTTTTCTTCGGCAACAGCTTCGGGTGCACCTGAATACTGGCATTCGGGGTGTTCTTGCAAAAACTTCGCAAGCCAATTTTGGGCTTTGGTTTTGCTGATTCCTAAATGCCTCATGATGAGGGTGGTAAAGTTTCCGCCTTCATCGGTGGCAAAGTCCTTCCAGAGTCCAGCCTTGGGGCCAGCACAGCACAAATGCAGTGAATTACCCTTATCACCTGCGGTGGAACCGATGAGATATTCACCATTATCCTTCTTTGCCATAGGAAAAAACTCTTTCATCACCGCGTGGATAAGTGTCGAGTTACCAGTGGTACGGACTGCGCTCATGGTTACTTCGCAGACTTTTTGGCGGGTGCAGAGGCAGAGAACGATTCGATCAAGGCGCGGATGTCATCCACACGCCAGACCGTCATTTTTGGGCCAATTTTGAGAGAAGACGGGTAGTGGCCGAGCTTAACACCCTTCCACCATTGACTTTTACTTACAGGAATAACCTTTAGAATCGTTTCAAGGCGGACAAAACCCTCAACAGGTAGAGCGCCGCAAATCGAAGCAGTTGAGCCGGACATTAAAGCACCTTTCGTTCTACCCCAGTTCGTTCAGGGGCGGTGCTGTCCAATATATGGAGGATTCCAAGGCCGTCAGCAAATTGACACCCCGGAAACTCAAGGCGAGTTTTCGGGGAACTTACTCCGGCATCACAGGGTAAAACTGGCCTTCGATTTCGCAAACTTGCAGGTTATACTTCACTACGGAGGCCCAGCCTGCCATACGACGATACTTCTCATGGCAAAACTTAACCCGTTTTTCGTTAGTTTTATCCTGCCTCAGGCCAAATTCATCAATCGTTGAGGACACCGCAGACTCATACCCATCACCCAAGCGAGTATGCATAAATTTTGCAATGGCCAGTTCATCACCTCCCGGAACATCTTGGGGTAGTTTTTTCCTACCTAGGGGAGGGTTAATCCCAAAGGCAGTATCCGCCTTCTCTCCAGATAGGTAATCACTTAAACACTGAACCAAGAAATCTAGGTGCAGGTCAGGGAGGAATTTTTCAAGGCTGCGCTTCGCTCCCTTCTTAGGTGCTTGGATTGCGTTAGGCTCAAGACTTTCAATAGGAAAATCAAAATTATGAAGCTTGTATTCCCAATATCTGGCAACAATATCATTCAATAGTTGGCGGGCGGCATCCGGGCTTTTATAAGCTCGAATAATAGCCCTACGAAAAGGATCATCTTCAACTTCTTGAAGTGATACCTCATCGCCAAAGTAACTCATACCCCACGGCTTCTTCCAACGTTTACGAGAGCCAGATTTCATTACTTTTTGCCCTCTCGCCCCAGGCTATCGAGGTAATCGGCCCAATCCTGCATCATCTTGCGGCGCTCACTCAGGAATTGAGCGCGGTCATACGCAGCCTGAATTTTATTTGCTTTAGCGTGGGCCAGTTGCAGGTCAATGACCTCGTGACGGTAGTTAAGCCGCTCCTTGATGGTGCTCATGGCCAATGACCTGAACCCGTGGCCCGTCATGCGCCCCTTGTAGCCCATCCCTGCCAAAGCTTGCAGGATAGTATTGTTGCTCATGGTAATACGGTGGTTAAAGACGCCGGGGAAAACAAACTCACTGTGGTGATTCATCTTTTGGAGTTCCCTTAAATGCTCCACTGCTTGGGTGGAGAGGGGCACAATATGGATGCGCCGCATCTTCATCCGGCCCGCAGGCACCGTCCACTGAGCCTCTTCAAAGTTGATTTCATCCCACTTGGCCTTGATAAGCTCACTGGTGCGAACAAAGGTCAGGAGCATCAATTCAATGGCGAGTTGGGTCTGTTTGTATAAACGAGCCTTGTTGCTTCTGAGGGCAGCCAAGAATTCTGGTAATTCCTTTGGTTCAATGGAAGCGAAGTGCGACTTCTTATACTTCGATAACACGTCTCGACTCTCGAAATCTTTTACAGGATTATGCTTGGCTATGCCGTAGACCACCGCATAGCGGAAAATCTCTCCGCAATGCTGTTTCAGTCTATAGGCCAATTCATGAACGCCACGGGCCTCCACCCGCTTAAGTGCCCTGATGATGTCTAACGGGGTGATGGCAGTAATGGGCTTACTTCCTATCTGAGGGAGGAGGTCAGCCTGTATCCTGGCCCACGTCTGTTCAGCGTAACGCGGCGATAAGTCTTGAGATTTCTTGGCATACCAAAGCTTGGCCACGGCCTCAAAGGTGTTTTGGTGTTCCAGAATCTTGGCCTGTTTTATCTCTTTTTTCCGGGCGGCGGGGTCAATGCTTTTGGCTACCATGCTTCGTGCCTCGTGGCGCTTCTCACGGGCATCAGCAATGCTGGTTTCAGGGTAGCTACCCATAGCCACCCGTTTCTGCTTACCCATCCACTGGTATTTGAAGCGCCAGAGCTTGCCGCCCGTAGGCGCAATTTCTAGGTAAAGCCCAAGCCCGTCACTCAGGATATAAGCCCGTTCACGGGGTTTGGCGTTCTTGCATTGGAGGTCGGTGAGTTTAGACATGATGGGTTGTGCCATTTTGTTTGTGCCAAGTCCTTATGGCCCTAAAATTGGCACAAATGGACGTGGATTTGGCACAATTTGAATGGATGGATATGGACATGAGAGAATCGTAAACCCCTTGTATTTCCTATGTAAAGTAGATTTGTATGGATTTTTGGAGATAAAGAATTGGCTGGGGAGGTAGGATTCGAACCCACGTATGGCTGGACCAAAACCAGCTGCCTTACCACTTGGCGACTCCCCAGCACGGAGAGTATTTAATAAACAATTCAATTGTTTATTAATGGTGCCCAGAAGAGGACTCGAACCTCCACCCTGTTACGGACATGGACCTGAACCATGCGCGTCTACCAATTCCGCCATCTGGGCACGCCGCGCACAAGTACTGGATGCCCAAAGCCCTGTCAACCACCTCAATGCGCAAGGCTTTCCAGGCCCTAGGCGCGCTCAAAAGCCTCTTCGGCCTCCAACCATGCCTCTTCGGCTTCCTCAACCTCGCGCAACAGCTTGCCGTAAGCCACTTGGGCTTCCTGCATGGCCGCCTGGTCGGCGTAAAAGGCCGGGTCGGCCATCTGCGCCTCCAGCCGCTTGCGCTGGGCCAGCAGCTTGGCCACGGCTTTTTCACCTTCCTCCGCCTGGGCCGCCAGGTCGGGGAATTGTTTTTTCTTCTCTTTGCGCTGCCGTGCCAGCTCTTTTTTGTCGGGCCCGGCATCCACCACCGCGGCCTTCTTCTCCTTACGCCTTTCCTGGCGCCGCTGTTCAATCACATAATCGCGGTAGGCGGCCAGGTCTCCATCAAACACCTGGCACTTGCCCTCCGCCACCAGCCACAGCCGGTCGGCCACCCGCTCGATCATGGAAGGGTCGTGGCTCACAATCACCACCGCGCCGCTGTAGGCGTTCAAGGCCTCCACTAACGCCTCCCGAGAGTCCATATCCAAGTGGTTGGTCGGTTCGTCCAACAGCAGCAGGTGCGGCGCGTTATAACTCATCAAGGCAAACAATAACCGCGCCTTCTCGCCGCCACTCAGGCTGGCAATCTTGTTATCCGCCAAGGTCTTGGAAAATCCAAAACGCCCCAGCACCGCGCGCACCTCAAACTCCTTCTTGCCCTGCATGGCGCGCATCATCGCCGCCAGCGGGCTCTCGTCCACGTCCAGCTCGTCGGTCTGATGCTGAGAGAAATAGCCGATCCGCAACTTTCCCGCTTTCTGCACATCGCCAGCCAGCGGCGCCAACTTGCCGGCAATCAACTTAATCAGGGTGGATTTCCCATTGCCGTTGGCACCCAGCAACGCAATGCGGTCATCCATGTCAATGCGCTCATTAATATCGCGCAGCACCGGCTTGCCCACGCTGTAGCCCACATCCACCTTGTGCACACCCAGCACCGGCGGCGCCAGCTCTTCGGGCTGGGGGAAGTTAAACTTCACCCCCCGGTCGGCAATCACCGCATCCACCACATCCATCTTCTCCAGCGCCTTCAACCTGCTCTGCGCCTGCTTGGCCTTGCTGGCCTTGGCCTTAAAACGGTCCACAAAGGCCTGCATGTGCGCCCGCGCCGCGGCCTGCTTCTCGTGCAGCTTTTGTTGAGACATCAACTTCTCCGCGCGCTCACGCTCAAAGGTGTTGTAGTCGCCGGTATAGCTGGTCAACTTGCGGTTCTCCACATGCAGCACATGGGTCACGCACTTGTTCAGCAACTCGCGGTCGTGAGAGATCACCATCAGCGTCTTGGGGTAACTGGCCAGATAAGCCTCCAACCACATAATCGCTTCCAGATCCAGGTGGTTGGTCGGCTCATCCAGCAGCAGAAAATCCGGCTGACGGAACAACGCCGCCGCCAGCGCCACACGCATGCGCCAGCCTCCACTAAAGTCGCGCAGCGGCTGGCCCATCTGCTCCTCCTTAAAGCCCAACCCGGCCAAAATGCTGCTCGCCCGCGCCGGCGCCGCATAGGCGTCGATCTCATCCAGCCGCGCGTAAATATCACCGATCTTGTAAGGGTCTTGCTCGGTCTCCGCAGCCTTCAGCAACGCATCGCGCTCCACATCGGCAGAAAGCACCACGTCCAGCAACGCCATATCCATGTCACCAATGTCCTGCCGCACCACCCCCACGGAATAGCGGTCACTCAACGAAACCTCACCGCCATCACTGTGCAGCTCGCCCATAATCAGCTTGAAGAGTGTGGATTTCCCGGCGCCATTAGCCCCCACCACGCCCACGCGGCGCCCTTCCATCACGGTGGCGCTGGCATCTTCCAAAATCAGCCTCCCGGCCACGCGATACGTCAGGTTGGAAATCGTCAACATGCCACCTTATGCCACAAAACCGCCAAAAACACAGGTAAATCTTCACAAAAAGTAACTCCCACCACCTCAACCCGGCAAGCTGCCCATCCACCACACACCTTGCCTCTAACTGGAAAAATCTTCTTCAGGGGGAGTTATCAAAACCCTCGCCAACCTCTAAATTTGCAAGCATGTTCGGCCTCCTCGACCATTTCAGCGCCCACGGACCAAACGCCAGAAGCTGGTTCAAAAACAGCTATAATCTCAAATATTGGGACATCACCACCAAAGCCGTCCTGCGTCCCGACTGCGAAAACGAATTATGGCTATGTTTTCCCGGCTTTCTCACCTTTGATATCGTCCTTCACCAAGCCTGGGCCGCTCACAACCTCCTTCCCATGCAAGGTCACGTTTTTCTCATCAACGGTCCCTTTTCCCTGGCGGGCCTTACTCCCGACGACAGCATCCGCGCCATGGAAATGCTCGATGAGGTCGTACAAAAAATCCTCCTTCAGTACCCCAACCACAAACTCAACATTTTTTGCTTTTCGGCAGGCACCTATCCGGGCTTTTACTTCGCCAACAAATACAAAGCGGCACGGTTGGTAGCGCTGTCCCCAGGCCATCGCATGGGCGAGGGCATCTATTCAAGTATCTTTGGTGATTTCATAAAAAAAGAGGCGGTGGAAGCCGGGTTTCCCACCGCCTCCAGTTACGACACCGTCATCGCCCCCTACAACCAGGAAAATAACCTGGCCAACCTCCCTTCCGGGGCCAATCTCCTTATTTTCGCTGCCCGATGCGACCTTGTCATCCGTAATTGGGGCACCCGCAAAATCGTCAATCTCTGCAAAGCTGCTGGCAAACAGCCCACCTTTAAAAACTATAATATGCTCGACCATGTAAGCCTCGCCATGTGGCTAGGTTTTTGTAACAAGCTGGGCCTTAACCCTTACCACATCCGCTACCAGAACCCGGCTACCCCAGAACCGGCAGGAGACATTACCTAGGAGGGGGAGAAAAACCCTGGTGCCGACGATCTGATTCGAACAGACGACCTACGCATTACGAATGCGCCGCTCTACCAGCTGAGCTACGTCGGCACGCAGGGCGGTTTACGGCAAAACCCCCTTGCCCGCAAGCCTTTAAACCCTTATCAACAAGGGGCATGGCTGCTCCCACCAAACTCCCCGCTTTCAAAGCTTATGACATCCGCGGCAAAATGCCGCATGAGCTCAACCCCGCCATGGCCTACCATATCGGCCGCGGCCTGGCGCGCATCACCGGCGCCAAAACGGCGGTTTTGGGTATGGATAGCCGCCTCACCTCGCCGGAACTCCTCGCCGCCGCCGCCGCCGGCCTGGCGGCAGAAGGCGCCAAGCCCAGCTCACTGGGCCTGTGCGGCACGGAAGAGGTCTACCATGCCGCCGGCAGCCAGGGTTATGGCCTCGGCATCATGGTCACCGCCTCGCACAACCCGGCGGAGTACAACGGCTTCAAGCTCATCCGCGCCGGTGGCCAACCCTTCAGCCATGATGCCGACCTCCCCGCACTGGAAGCCTTCACCCGCAGTGCACTGGCAGCAGGCGAACCCACCCCCGCCACCTTCCCCCAACCCGCCACCGCCAACCACCGCCAAGCCTACTTAAGCACCCTGTCCTCCATCGCCGACACCACCTCCATCCAACCCCTCAACATCGTGCTGAACGCCGGCAACGGCGCAGCGGGCCCCACAGTGGAAGCCCTGCTCGCCCACCTGCCCCAACTCACCGCCACCAAACTGCATTTTATGCCGGACGGCACCTTCCCCAACGGCCTTCCCAACCCACTCCTGCCCACCAACCGGGAAGAAACTGCCCGCGCCGTAAAGCAAAGCGGCGCGGCCCTCGGCATCGCCTGGGACGGCGACTTCGACCGCTGCTTTTTCTACGATGAGAGCGGCGAGTTCATTAACAACTATTACATCTGCGCCCTCCTGGCAGAGGCCCTCCTCGCCAAAGAAAAATCCACCGTCGTGCATGATCCCCGCCTCTACCGCGACACCGTGCAAACCATCACCGAGAACGGCGGCACCCCCATCATCTCCAAGGTCGGCCACGGCTACATCAAACCCCTCATGCGCCAACACCACGCCATCTTCGGCGGGGAGATCAGCGGCCACTTCTACTTCCGCGATTTCTTCTACTGCGACACCGGCATGCTCCCCGCCCTCCTGATGTTAGAGCTTATGGGCCGCACCAACAAAACCCTCTCCCAACTGGTGGCCGAACACGCCTCCCGCGCCCCGGCATCCGATGAGATAAACTTCCGCACCACCACCCCGGCATCCCAAATCCTCACCACCCTGCAAAGCCACTACCAGCCGCTGGGCGCCACCTTCTCCCGCTTCGACGGCCTGGAGGTCTCCTTCCCCACCTGGCGCGCCAACATCCGCACCAGCAGTAATGAGCCCCTGCTACGCCTCAACGTAGAAGCCGCCTCCCCCACCATTCTCACAGAAAAGCTGAACGAAATCAGCTCTCTCATCACATCCCAAGGCGCCACCCCCGCCAACCATTAGGTAGTGGGTCAGTTTGAAAAAAACTACTTACGAGGTGAAGGGCAAATCATGTGTTCTGCATCCCACCATAGAGCGTACCAACAACCAGAAACACAATATCCGTAAAACCGCTGTTTGTTGTTAAGTCTTAGGCGAAAAATATGGGGGAGGTCATCTAAGGAAATATCACGGAGTCGGCGCTGAGCCTCTTTGCAAATAACACTCAGTTCGTATGATTTATGGCGTTGGCTGCCTCCTGCCGTTTCGCGCTCTAACGTTCCCCAAGTTTTAGTTCCGCAATCCTTTAGAAATGGGTGAAGCACCTCATCCCACAAGACCTCTGTCCAATTTCTTTCTTCACCCCATGTCCAAGCACCTTCCCTGTCCGCATATTCCGCGTTCCATAGGAAATCCTCTGTTGCGGTGCGTGTGAAGTGCTTTGGTTCTTTGCGAGCTGGCTGAGGGAAAAGTTTTGCTATCTTTTGGCTAGTAGGTACTTCATGAAGCGGTATGACCTTTTCAGGCGGCTTCTTGTAACCTTCCCATTTCCACTCAGGAAACTCTTTAGAGTCCGCCATAGAACTCAGCCATTGCATCTAGCGCAATAACTTGGTTTCCGCGTTCGTTCGGTTCCAATCCCTCACGGGCGTTAATCCATGGAGCCTCAGAGTGGGTAAGTTCAGAAAGCTGGTGGGCAGAAAGCTTAGAATAATGCTCAATAACCTTGTTGATAGTGTCAATTTGGTTCTTTTCGAGCTTATCAGGGTCGCCATCTATACCTTCGTGAGAGATAGAGAATTCACCACGGTGCGCGTTATAAAGGTCAGGGCAAACGGGGCCATTTGCCCAAGCCTGAATTTCCTCATTAAAGAGAGGAGCATCATCCCAAACTAAACTCCATGCTTGGGAGTAATACACAAGTTTTTGAAGCTTCCACGTGGTTATGGCGACCCCTTGGGTCAGTAAAATATACTTTGCTACATCAAAGACATTGGCCATTTTTGGTTGTTTCCTGTTGGCCACATTATACACGGAAAAACAGGTTTTAGTTAATCAAAGCTACAATTTCCTCCCGAGACCATATGTGGTCAGCCACACCAGCCTCCATTGCGGGCGTTACGCGCAAGGTTTGGTGCACCCGCCCGAAGTTGTAATACATAAAGTAGATGGAGAGCGCATGGCAGTGATTCTCCATTTTCTTGCTAAAGCCGTTGGTGAGGCGAGTGAACCGCCGCATCGACATACGCATGGTGAGGTTTTGACGCTCAACGTAGCTGGTGGAAACGTGTTTTTTGTCAGGGTTGCCAGTGATGGCCAGCTTTTTGGCGCCAGTGCATTCAGCGGGGCTATACTTGCGTTCTGGTGTCATTCCACCTTCATTCCCATACAGCTTCACCAGCATCGCGTAGTCAATGTTGTTTTGGAAGGCGCCAGCAACGGCCTCTAAGTAAGCCCGGTGCCCATCGCTGGTAAGCTGGATGCGGTTAGCCAAGCGACCAGCGAGGTCAGCAACAAACGTGCAAGCTGCATCCTCGCCCCGGTTGCCCACATACCATGACGGCACCAGCTTGGTATCTGCGCAAAGGGCCGTCCACGTCCACACATCACCTACACCCGGCATACCCTTCATGCCCTGCGGCACGTTCTTTTGCTTGGCGTAAACAAAACTCCAAATCTCATCCACCTGCACGCGCTTGCAGGGTAGGTTGCGGAAAGTCTTATCCTGATAGTCTGAGCAGGCGTTCCCTGCGTCCACTAACAGCTTTGCAATGGTGTTCTTGCTGGCCCCAGTCAGGCGGGAAATGGCCCGAATGGCCATACCCTCTACCATCATCCCTAGGATTTTGGCGCGTTCCGGGGTGCTCAGCTTGTTCATATCTATATTAATATGACCTTATGACTTGATAGTCAAGCATAAAGTTCATTTTGTTTTTTACTAAACATATCAAAGTAAAGGGGGCTATTTGCCCCCCTCAGCCTCATCTTCTAATAGGGGTTCGTTCGCATCTAGTATCTTCTTTAGACGTGCCACACCTGCTTTATCCATCACTGCTGAGACATGGATGCGATTGCCAGTCACCATAAACTTGATGTCTGTTTTACCGTCTATCGCCATGGCAGGAGACACAAAAGGCATAGATCCGCCCGCCACTGGTTGAATAATAGGTGGGTTGTATGTCGGAGTTGAGGCGGTTTCCATGTCTTGAATAGTAACAGAATCTTCTAGTTTTGCAATGGACATAGTGGAGGTAAACTCTTTGATAAAGTCCAAAGAGGCATCATCCGACAAACCTTTTTCAAGCCGCAAGTATGTGGTCAGTGCCATATCCGAAGGGGGCATACCATTATACTTTTCTATAACCTCCCGGTGGAGTTGGGGAAGCAAGGCCGCCTGCGTAATAAGGGCGTCACGCTCTGGGGAAATATCGCGGGGGTCGCGGATAATCTTAAGCGCCGAGTCCGTTAGTTTTATCTTACGCGCCCCGCCGCTACCAGAATCTTCAGCAAGCCCAAAGGACTTAAGCGCAGCAATGGTTTGAAGGCCACCGCTACTCTTATCTCCATAACCCCAACTCGTTACAGCTGCCGCAAGAGCGACCTCATGGACGTTTGCGACCTTATAAAGTTCCCGCGCCCGGTCTAGGGCCTTGGGGAGAGAGATGAACGGGAACCGCTGACCGCTACCGGGCCGGGTTTGCTTTTTGGTTTCGTCAGCCATGTTGAAGCCTCCTTTATGTCTAAGTCACTTAAATACCACGGTTCAGACTTGGCTGTCAAACTTTAAT
Organism: Pseudomonadota bacterium; assembly: GCA_016125035.1. Classification (GTDB taxonomy): domain Bacteria; phylum Pseudomonadota; class Alphaproteobacteria; order UBA2136; family UBA6156; genus RFNJ01. The sequence goes on along the minus strand of WGMN01000001.1, from coordinate 381,169 downwards.
TCTCTTTTGTGGAGACTTGGCCTTGACGCCAATTCTTGAACTGTATATGTTGGAGACAGAAAGGAGCTATGGCCATGGCAAGAAGAAAGACGGCCCCCGTGCGCAAACCACCGACCCGCGCGAGGGGCAGAAACCAGAAAGGCCGCTTCCCTATTCCCTGAGCAGGTTAGGAAGCGACCATGGTCGGACCATCATCACCCCGCCGCAAGGCGGGGTTGGTGTTGTGGTGTACTAAATATTATGGGTAGCGTCTAGCCCATGTCTAGTGGGTAGTATCTCAGTTAGACTTTTTCCATCTACTAGCAGCGGCCTTTTTGGCAATTTCCTTGCGCTGTGTCGCAGTCAAGGCCTTGGCACGCGCCTTGCCCCCCTTTAGGCCCCCCTTACGGGCGTATGCCTTACTTTCTTGCGTGGTGTCTTCAACCTCACCCGTAGCAATACGTGCCACCATGATGGCGGCGCTAATCACATCTGCGGGTCTCTTTTGTCCTTTTGGGCCTTTTGGCATGGGGGGAGTATGCCCAAACCCAACATCCCTGTCACCCAGCCTAATTTCCAAACTGACCCACTACCAACCATTAACCCCCCTTGCCTTGCCACACGGGCCGCCGTAAAATCCCCCCAAGACTGGGAGGCTCTCCAAAGGAGCCAATGCCGTGAATACCAATAATCTAAGTGCAATCGCGTTTTTCGTTTTTGTGGCCGTAGCCGCCTTTGGCACTCTGCAGATGGCCCTACGCTGGCACGATCAGCAGCTCGGCCAACTGGTCGTCTACGCCACCCCTGCCACCGCCACCAACTAACAGGTGGCCCCGCTAAGCCCCGTCACTTGCGTGACGGGGCTTACGCACATCTGTCTCCCCCGTCCGGTTTCGCTTGACGCCCCCCCTCCCCCCCGTATCATGGGGATGACAGGAGTACTGGCACTCACCGCCATAAAGTGCTAGAATACCTGAAATACAAGGGAGGAAACCCACATGCCCACCGCAACCCGCGTCTCATCGCAAGAGCAGGCGCTCAGTTCTCACCTCAACCAAACCTTCGGCTACATGGCCGGCGGCGTCGGCATCTCCGGCATCGTCGCCTGGCTCACCACCACCAATGCCACGCTGCTAGAGGTCGCCATGCGCGGCAACCTCATCTGGTTCATCGCCGTGCTGGTGCTGGCCTTCACGCTGCAACGCATCGTCTTTTCGCTGCAACCGGCGGCGGGCCTGGCGGTGTTCGCGGGCTTCAGCGCGCTCATGGGCTTTGCCCTCTCTCCGCTGGCGGTCATCTATACCGGCAGCAGCATCGCCACCGCCTTTGGCGTCGCGGCCATCATGTTCGGCGGCACCGCGCTTTACGGCTACTTCACCAAGCGCAGCCTGGCGGCCTGGGGCACCTTCCTCATCATGGGGGTGTGGGGCCTGGTCGGCATCTCCATCGTCACCATGCTGGTCAGCCTGTTCGGCGTCTCCGTGGGCCCGATGAACACCGTCATCAACCTCATCGCCATCCCGCTGTTCGCCGGGCTTACCGCGTGGGAGGTCAACACCATCCGCGATACCTTCGCCATGTACGGCCGTGATGAACTGCTGCGCTCGCGCCTGGCCATCCTCCAGGCCACCAGCCTGTACATCAACTTCATCAACATCTTCATCAGCCTGCTGTCGTTGATGGGCCAGCGCCGCTAACGCGCAACCCCCTAAAAAACCGGGCCCCGCCCGGTTTTTTTATTCGCCCCCGCCCAGGGCCAACACCACTTTCCACTCCGCGGCCGTCACCTGCTGCACACTCAGCCGCTGCAATTTCACCAGCGCCATCTCTTTCAGCCTCTTGTCGCCCTTCACCATCTCCAGCGTCACAGGTGCCTTCAAAGCCTTCAAAGGCTTCACCGTCACCACCCGCCAGGGGTTGCTGCCGTCCTTGGCCAGCTCATCTTTTTCCACCGTCATGTCGGGTTCGGCGGTCTTGGCAATCTCCATCACCCCCACCACCGCCTTGCCTTCGTTAGAGTGGTAGAACAACGCCAAGTCCCCCACCTTCATCGCTTCCAGGTTGTTGCGCGCGGCATAATTGCGCACACCATCCCACTTGGTGCTCCTGGCCTTCACCAAGTCGTCCCAGCTAAAAACCGAGGGCTCACTCTTCATCAACCAATAGGCCATGACACGCCCCTAAAAATCCGCCCACTCATACTTCCACACACTGCGGCTGCGTTTGGGCGCAGGCCCCGCCGCAGGCATAATGTTTTGCAACTCGGCATCACTCAGCGGGCCGGTAACAGAAACTACGGCGCTGTCACTTACCACCGTCGCACTCACCACCGCCGGCGCCACGGGCGGGGTGCTGCCGCTCACCGCGCGCAACCCACCCATGGTGGCGCTCACACTGGCCTCGGCGTTAGGGGCCAACGGCGTCGCCACCGGGGTCAGCACATTGTCATAAACCTGCGGCGGCTCGGTAAACACCCGCCCCCCAGCGGCCACGCAACGGCGCGGAAAGGTATAGATCAGCGCCTCTCCCTTCTGCAAACACTGGTCAAAGCTGGTAATACGCGCCGAAGCCAACGTCGGCTTTTCGTCCACCTCCAACAGCAGGTTGTTGTTGGGCAGCAGGCACTGGCGCGGGCTGGTCTGCACAATCTTCTGGCCCAGCAGGCGGCATTGCTCAAAGCTCAGCACCGGCAACACGCTCACTCCCAGCATCTGGTCGCGGCGCACGCGGGCAGTGCCAAACAGCCAGTACTCCAGGCGGCGGCCAAAGTCCGGCCCCACCATCTCGCCTTGCAGGTTGGTCACCTTACCTTCAAAAACCTTCATCGGCGCAAAACGCTTGCCGTCCACCCGCTTCATCAACACGGTCAGGCCGCGGTAGCTTTTCGTCGGTGCATCAAGCTTGGGCCAAATCTCATCTTCCGGCATCGGCTTTTGCGGCAGGGTCATCAGTTTATCAAACAACACCGGCATGTGGGTCTGGCTCATCAGCCAGCGCGGGTTATCGTCGCCATGCCCCATCTGCACAACCACCATCACCTGGTCAATGTCGGCGCGGTCATGCGCCACCGCTTCCACACTCAACGGCAAAAGCTGGTCCTGCGGCAGGGGGCTGAAGTCCGGCCAAAAGCTCTCCGCCGCCGCACCGCACAGCATCAGCCAGGCCACCGCCAGCGCAGCGGCCCTCAGGTAGGCCTTTGGTTGCTTAACCATCAAACTCCACGGTCCTTGGCCGTTGCATCAGGTATTCAATCGCCTGCAAGGGCGTCACATCACAGTGTAGAATACCATCCACGGCCGAGACAATCGCTAAATCAAGCCCATGGGCCTGTGCCTGCACGGTCATAATGCGCGCCGCCAAAATGCCTTCCACGGTGCCCACACGCAACTTGGCCTCGTGCACCGGCACCCCCTTGCCCACCAGCTGGCCAAAACGGTAATTGCGCGAAAGGGTCGAGGTCGCGGTCAACAACAAGTCACCCATCCCCGCCAAACCCCACACGGTGCCGCTCTTGCCCCCCAACGCCTGCACAAAACGCGCCATTTCACCAAGGCCGCGCGTCAACATCGCGGCGCGCGCGTTGTAACCCATCTCCAGCCCGTCCAAAATACCCGCGCCGATCGCCAGCACGTTCTTCACCGCGCCGCCCACCTGTGCCCCCACCATGTCGCTGTTTTCGTAAATACGCACCCACTCCGTCTCAAAGCTGTCAGCCACCTCTGCGCGCAGGGCGGCGTCAGGGCTGGCCACCAGCATGGCGGTCACTTTCTTTTCCATCAACTCACGAGCAAAGGTCGGCCCGGTCACCACCGCTATTTTCTGCACCTGTGGCGCGGCCTCGCGCCACACCTCGGTCATCAATGCCCCGTCACTCTCACGGAAGCCCTTGGCCGCCACCACCAACTTGTGCTCACCGGTCAGGTAGGGGCTCACCTGCGTGGCCATCACCACGTTCACTTCACTGGGCACCGCCACCAGCAGGTGGGTGCTGTGCTCGGCCAGCTCTTCCAGGCTGTCGGTGGCGCGCAACTTGTCGTGCACCGCCAGGTCGGGGTAGCGCTTGCGGTTCTGGTGGAAGCTGTTGACATCATCCACCACCAGCGGGTCACGGTCCCACACCATCACATCGTTGCCGGCATGCGCCAGCGTGTTGGCCAACGCGGTGCCCCAGGCACCTCCTCCCACCACACCCCATTTCAAACTCATGCCCGCTCCTCCTTGGTTTGTTGGATTTCCCACTGCGCATCATCTCCCCCCAACGCGCGCGCCAAAAGCCAAACCTCGCGCACCTTGCGCCCACCACGCTTGGTGCCAAAAACCGCCTCCACAAAAGCAGTGCGGCCAGTCACGCGGGCTTGGCCCACACGCACCTCCTCCGGCTTGTCGGTGGTCATTTTTTTAAAACCGCTCTCCCACTCCCCCACCAATGCATCCACCACACGCGGGGCACAAATCTCGGCCATGCCCGCCTCATCGCGCGCATTCCACAGGCGCGTAAACTGGGCATGCAAAGCCCGCGCCCGCTCAACAAACTTCTTTTCGCTAAACCCTGGCTCTAGGGCTTTTATCTTCTCCATGCCCCCCATCGCCGCCAACTCCTTGGCGCTCACCTTCACTACAGGAGGCTGCTTTTTCTTGGCTTTTTTGTCCTTTTGCGCCTGCTCCACCGCCTCGGTGTCTGTTTTGGGCTCGCTGGGTATGTGGCGCTTAAACATCCGCGCAAAATCACCCTTGCGCGCCGCACGGGGGCGCGGGTCGCGCGGCAGCTTGTAGGCAAAAAAGCGGCTGGCCACCAGGGCCACAACCACCACCAGCACCACAATCTGCACAACGCCCATAAAGGCCTCCGTTATCAGGCGTGGCCCAGCAGCTTGCCGGCGCCTTGGCCCAGCAAATCCTTGGCAACGGCCTCGCCCAGGGTTACGGCGTCAGTGTAAGGCATCTTGTCCCTGGCGCGAAGCACTGTCTTGCCATCCAGGCTCGAAACCATGGCGATAAGCCGCAAATTGCGCCCCGCCGTCACCTCGCAGTAGCCGGCAATGGGGGTGTGGCAACCACCTTGCAACATTTTCAACATCGCCCGCTCTGCGGTAATGCAGGTAAAGCTGTCGGCATGGTTAATCTTGGCCAACATCTCCAACACGTCTGTGTCATCGCCTCGGCACTCCACACACACCACACCCTGGCCAATCGCCGGCAACATCACATCCGGCTCAAACACTTCGCACACACGGTGCTCCAACCCGATCCGGCGCAACCCGCTCAACGCCAGCACGGCGGCATCCACCTCACCGTTATCAATTTTGCCAACACGCGTATCCACATTTCCCCGCAACGGTAAAATCTCCAGATGAGGGAAATTCATACGCAATTGCGCGGCCCTGCGCACACTGCTGGTACCCACTTTGGCACCCGGCTTCAAACTAACAAAGCTTTCTCCTTCACGGCATACCACAGCATCGCGCATATCTTCCCGCGGCAACACACAAGGCATAACCAGGCCTTCGGGCAAATCAACATCGCCGGGAACATCTTTCAGGCAATGCACGGCAAAATCAGCCTTAGCGTCCAGAAGGTGCATTTCCAAAGCCTTCACAAAAGCGCCTTTACCGCCAATTTGTTGAATATCCCCCTTGAAACGCTCATAACAACCGTCACTGACAACCTGCACAACCTCAAATTCATGCGCCGGGAAAATCCCTTTTAACAACCGGATAACCTGGTTGGTCTGAAACATCGCCATTTTGCTGTTACGGCTGGCAATGCGGAAAGTACGCGTCATTGGTAGAGACCTTCAGTGGGGGTTAAAACCACAATTTCATTGGGCGCTTTCATACGCTGATTTAACCTTGGCCACAACCCCCGCTGTGCTAGCATGCGGCCATGGACCTCTATTTAACCCTCAAAACACTGCACCTCATCGCCGTCGTCTGCTGGTTTGCCGGGCTGTTCTACCTGCCGCGGCTGTTTGTTTATATGGTGGAAGCCCCCAAGGCCGCGCCCACCCTGCACATCATGGCGCGCAAACTCAGCCTTTATATTACCTTCCCCGCCGGGGTGGCCACCTGGGTGTTCGGGCTGTCGCTGCTGGCCAACCAACCTTACCTTGCCCACGCCGGGTGGCTGCACGCCAAACTGGGCCTGGTGCTCATCCTCACCGCTTATAATGTTTCGCTGGAATACCACCGCCGCACCCTCGCCGCCGGCAAAAACCAACACACCGGCCGCTACTTCCGCATGTATAACGAAGTCCCAACCCTGTGCCTCATCCTCATCGTCGCACTCGCCGTGTTCAAGCCTTTCTAAGGCATAACCTGGGGCGCACCGCGCTGCACATCGGGCTGGCGCTGCTGTTGCTGGTGCTCACACTGGGGCTGGCCTACCGCTTTGTGCCGGTGCCCATTACCCCGCTGATGGTCATCCGCCTGTTCCAGGGCCAGGGCTTCCACAAAACCTGGGTGCCGCTCTCAGCTATCAACCCCAGCGTGCCGCGCGCGGTGGTGGCGGCGGAAGACGGCAACTTCTGCACCCACTCCGGCATCGACTGGCACGCCGTGCAAATCGCCTACGACGACTGGATGCAAACCGGCAACCTGCGCGGCGGCAGCACCATCAGCCAGCAAACCGCCAAAAACGTGTGGCTGTGGCCCAACTCCGACCCCTTCCGCAAGGCGCTGGAAATCCCCCTCACCTACGGCATCGAATCCGCCTGGGGCAAACGCCGCATCCTCGAGGTCTACCTCAACGTGGCGGAATGGGGCCCTGGCGTCTACGGCATCCAGGCCGCGGCGCAGCACCACTTCCACACCTCCGCACGCAACCTCACCGCGCGCCAGGCAGCCCTGCTGGCGGCCACGCTGCCCAGTCCACTGCGCTGGTCTGCCTCGCACCCGGGGCCTTACGTGCGCCAACGCGCCGGCCTCATCCAGGCCCGCGCCGCCAAGCTCGGCCCCCTCCCCTGCCTGAAGAAGTAACGCCCGCCACCAAACCTTCCTCATAAAGCACCCGAGGAAGGGGTGGAGGGGAAACGTGTAGTTTCCCCCCAGGATTTATCGGGGCGAGACAGCTTTTGGTTTTTCCGACACAAAAAGTACCGCAGCGTACATGTGTACGTGAGGACACTTTTTTGACGGAAAAATCAAAAGATGGCCGCAGCCGGTAAATCCCAAAAACGCTCAGCGGCAAAACAAAGTGTGCTATACCTCTTCTATGCCGGAACTCCCCGAAGTCGAAACCACCCTGCGCGGCCTCACGCCCTATCTCCTGCACCAAAAAATCACGCAGGTGCAAATCCGCGCGCCCAAACTGCGCGCCCCCACCCCGCCCGCCAAACCCCTCATCAACCTCACCGTCACCAAACTGGAACGCCGCGCCAAATACATCCTCGCCCACCTCTCCAACGGCACTACGCTGCTCATCCACCTCGGCATGTCCGGCCGCCTCACCATTCTTCCCGCCGCCCATGCCACCCCGCCGGGCAAACACGACCACATCATCCTCACCACCCCCAAAGGCACCATCACGTTGAACGATGCCCGCCGCTTCGGCCTCTTCCTGCACCTGAAGGAAGGCGCGCTCACCACTCACCCTCTCCTCACCGCACTGGGGCCGGAACCCCTCGGCCCGCAGTTCACCGCCAGCTACCTGCACACCCAGCTGCGCACCCGCAAAACCCCCATCAAGGTGGCCCTCATGGACAGCCACCTGGTGGTTGGCGTCGGCAACATCTACGCGTCAGAAAGTCTCTTCCGCGCGCACATCCACCCACAAACCCCGGCCCACAAACTCACCCTCAAACAATGCCAAACGCTGGTCACCTGCATCCACCAAACCCTCACCGAAGCCATCGCCGCGGGCGGCTCGTCCTTACGCGATTTCGCCCACTCCAACGGCCAGCTCGGCTACTTCCAGCACTCCTTCCACGCCTACGGCCGCACCGGCAAACCCTGCCTCACCTGCGCCACCCCCATCCAAAAAATAACCCAGGCCCAGCGCAGCACCTTCTTCTGCCCCCACTGCCAAAAAAATGAAGAAGGGGGCTGCTTGACAGCTCCCCCTTCTCGCAACACTCAGTGCGCAAAATGCGCGCGCAGCAAAAACTGCCCGTAGTTCTCAACCACATAATCTGTTTCCGGTGGCGTTTCATTTCCCCACATTTCGTGGGCTTGTTTGCTCACACTGGCTACGGCACCAGCAATTTCACTGGCCCCCCAGTCAGCAAAATGCTTAAGGCTGGCAACCAGCCCGTTAAACAGCCACTTTTGCTGGTTCGGCGTCAAAACCGTGCGCATCAATGCCTCCTTGGCATGTGTTTAAAGATGTCACCTCGCCCATCCGGGCACACTTACCTCTTCATACCTCCGTTCGTTTCCCTTGCCAAGCCCCCAACCCCTTGATAAACCAACCCCATGCGCATCTTCGCAATCGAAACCTCCTGCGATGAAACCGCCACCGCCATCGTGGACGTGCCCGCGCGCCGCACGCTGGCCCAACGCGTCTACTCCCAACTGCCGGAACACGCCCCCTACGGCGGCGTAGTGCCAGAGATCGCCTCCCGCGCGCACCTGGAGCGCCTGCCCGAACTCGCCGCGCAAACGCTGGCCGAATCCGGCCTTTCCTGGGCGGATATCACCGCCTTCGCCGCCACAACAGGCCCCGGCCTCACCACCGCACTGGTCATCGGCACCACCTTTGCCAAAACCCTGGCCCTGGCCAACGGCAAACCCTTCCTCGCCACCAACCATATCGAGGGCCACGCCCTCTCTCCGCATTTCGCCAACACGCAACTCACTTTCCCCTACCTGCTGCTCCTCGTCACCGGCGGCCACACCCAGCTCATCATGGTGGAAGGGGTGGGCCGCTACACCCAGCTCGGCACCACGCTGGATGACGCGGTGGGCGAATGCTTCGACAAAGTCGGCAAGCTCCTCGGCCTGCCCCACCCGGCAGGGCCACAGGTGGAAAAACTCGCCGCCACCGGCAACCCCCAGGGCATCAAACTCCCCTCCCCGCTGCATGATACCTCCCTCAACTTCTCCTTCTCAGGTCTCAAAACCGCAGTGAAGGACCTCCTCACCCACAACCCACAACCCATAACCCATAACCCCTCTATCGCCTCCGCCTTCCAAACCACCGTGGCACAAAGCCTGGCACGCAAAACCGGCCTGGCCCTGCAACAAACCGCCGCCACCCAGCTGGTGGTGGCCGGCGGGGTGGCCGCCAACGCCGCCATCCGCAGCGCCTTGCAGCAGGTCGCCGCGCAGCACGGCGCCACCTTCACCGCCCCTCCTCTCTCTCTGTGCACCGATAACGCGGTGATGATCGCCTACGCCGCCGGCCTGCGCCACGCCGCCCACCTTTCCACCGGCGGCCTGGGCAGCGCCGTGCGCCCCCGCTGGCCGCTGGAAGAGATGGCTGTCTAAACATCCTCCCCCTGCAATCCATGCACAGAGCGTGGCGCAGCCTAGCCTGTAAAAAGGGTGCATGCGTTTTTGCCGCCAGGGGAGGAGAGCGCAGCGAGTCCGACCATGGCATTGGCGGCAAACCTTAAAAGCCTAACCAAGCCCCCACCGTGCCCTTCTGGCACGCCCCTTGCACAAACTTTGGGCATGCCGCCCAAAACCCCATCACAACCAAAGCATTAAAGCGTTGCTTACTTTCCCCTCCCCACACGCCGCGCACTGCGCTATATCCAACCCCATCACGCGCCCCAACCACCCCCTGCTACACTCTTTTTGCCTCGCACTGGCGCTTGCGCTGGCCACGCTGTTCGCCTCTCCCTTTGCCGAGGCCGAGCACAACGCCTGGGACTACCCCCCCTTCGGCGAAAACGAGATCGCCCTCTACAACGCCTTCGCCGCCAGCTGCCAAAAATTCCAGGCCATGCCGGCGGGCCGGCAACTGGGCGGCAACAAGACCTTCGGCACCGCCGGGCAGTGGCAGGCCATCTGCGCGCAAGGCCTCGCCCAGCGCCCGCAAAACCTCAACGCCTACCTCACCAGCCGCCTTGCCCGCCTGCGCCTGGGCAACACAGCGGAAGAAGGCAAGTTCACCGGCTACTACAAACCTGTGCTGCAAGGCTCGCGCACCCGGCACGGCGCTTACCAAACCCCGCTGCTGGCCCGCCCTGCCGATCTCACCATCTGCAACGGCCAGACCGGCCAGCTCAAACCCAACGGGCAATGCCTCAACCCCTACCCCACGCGGCGCGATATCATCGGCAACCTCGCGCACTACAAAGTGCTGCTGTGGTTGAAGGACCCTGTCGATGCCTACTTCCTCCACATCCAGGGCTCCGGCGCGGTAGAGCTGGATAACGGCACCACCGCCCACGTCGGCTTCGCCGGCAAAAATGGCCACCCTTACGTCGCCATCGGCAAGGTGCTCAAGGATATGGGCGCGCTCTCCGGCACCATCACCGCCGATAAGATCCGCGCCTGGCTCAAGGCCGCCAAACCTGAAGACGCGCAGGAGGTGCTCTTCTCCAACCCCAGCTTTATTTTCTTTAAGGAAACACCAAGCGAGTCCCCCGGCGCCTTCGGCGTGGCGCTTACCGCCGGCCGCTCGCTGGCGGTGGATAAATCCCGCATCCCGCTGGGCCTGCCACTGTTCCTCTCCACCACCAACACGTTCGATGATACTCCCTGGCAACGCATCATGTTCGCGCAGGATGTCGGCAGTGCCATCAAGGGCGCCGCACGCGGCGATATCTACTTCGGGCAGGGCCCACTGGCGGGCCAGCGCGCCGGCAGCCAAAACGCCTCGGGCAAACTCTACGCCCTGGTGCCGAAGGAAAATGTCGGCGAGCAAGCGGTCGCCAAACTCTCCAACACCAGTCTCAAAGACTAATAGCGTTAAAATCCGGGCCAAAGCTGGCGCGGCTGTCATCCCGGAAGGCGGATGGGTCGGAAAACGTCCTTCACGTTTTCCGGGGCACCCGTCCCCTGTCCGGGACAAGCTCTCCTTTTGCAGGCCCTTTCTTCAACATCCCCCCTCAACGTGTTAAACTCGCCCCATGAGCGACAACCCCACCATCTTCGGCAAGATCCTCCGCGGCGAAATTCCCTGCACCAAGGTGTATGAAGACGACACCGTGCTGGCGTTTAAAGACATCAACCCCCACGCCAAGGTCCACGTGGTGCTCATCCCTAAAACGCATATCACCTGGCTGCGCAACGCCACGCCCGCGCAGCAGCAAACCCTCGGCCAGCTCCTGCTCGCCGCCCCCAAGGTCGCGGAGGCCGCCGGCATCTTAAAATCCGGCTACCGCGTCATCATCAACGACGGCCCCGATTCCCACGGCGAAGTCCCACACCTCCACCTGCACATCTTGGGCGGCCAAGACCTCGGCACCAAAATCGCCTAACCAAAAACGCAAGCGGCGGGGGCATGTCATCCCCCGCCGTTTTTTACTTCGCCGTTCGTTCGTTACTGGATGGGCGTGGTAACTTCCATCTTACGCAGATCATGCTCCGTGCTGCGCACCATCAGCAGCTCCGCGTCGGCTTCTTTTTCTCGCCCCGGCTGCTGGGGGCCCTTTTCCGTCAGCCGGATAAAGCTTCCGTCGAACAGGTAAAGCCTTAGGGGGTCAGACGGCTGCCTAACTCCACCAGCTTCTTTGTCCAGCTCATCGGGCTCAATGGAGTAGTGCAACCGTGCCCATGGAACAACCTCGCGCATGCGCAAAACCTCCTGGACGAGGTTCTTCACGGTCATCATATCGGTCTTCGCACCATCCATATTAAGCTCCCACCACGGGCACAACACCTGTGCCACAAGCTGGGCCGCCGTCCTCCAGACGAACTCCTTGCTCCTTGCCTCAAGTTCTTCCTCGCTTTCCGCCATCAAAAAGTCCACGGCTTCAGGCTCAAAAGGTTTGCTCACCGACATCCACGCCAGGGTGGCCTGGCCCTGTTCAGACATCACGGTTCGCATCCAGAAGCGGCCCGACCGGCATTCCCAGCCACCGTTATGAGAAGCAACGCCGGCAGTAAACAATTTTAAAGCTTCCGCGTCGGCGCTGATGCTCTTCCTATTCCCATCGCGGGTAAACGGCATCCACCAGTTAGAGGAGCCGTAGTGGGAGTATATGGCACTTTCAAACATAAGTGGCCTCCACAAAAGGGCCCAAGGGCCAGTACAGCATTACCTTGCCCCCACCCTACCCACTCTCCTTCTTGTACGCAATCCTTAACCGCGCCCCTCTCCCGGCAAAGGCAAAGCCTCTTTCAACAGGCAGATATCCCTGGGCACAATATAAATCCGGCCTTCCTGGTTCGCCGGGCTTAGCTTTTCCATCAAGGGCAGCACTTTGTCCGCCTCCACCCACACCATCTCAAACCCGTTTGCCAGCTCACTGTCCGTAAAGGCGGGCTTGCCCTTCTCCCCCTTCACCTTGGCCCAAAAACAGAATGAGGTCTGGTGCAGCTCAAACATCTTGCGCCATTCCACCACCATCCCCACCTCACCCTTCACCTCAACCTCACAACCTATCTCTTCCAGGCACTCGCGCCGCAAGGCCTCGGCAACATCCTCTCCCTCATCAACCCCGCCGCCGGGCAACTTGTAATAGCCATGGCGCGCCACATGCAGCAGCGCCAGCTTGCCCTCACCGTCCACAACCACCGCCCGTGCAGCCGTGCGGCGGCCGTAACCATCCACCTCTTTCTCGCTCACCCCTTCCGGGTTCAACGTCAGCAAAAGCTTCATCCCCAGTTCTCCCTTATCCACCCCACCGGCAACACAAACTTATAAAGCTTCTTCCATCCTTTGGCGGGCCACTTGCCCACCATCGCCTCGTCCGGGTCGGGCTTGCCGTGGAAGGCCACCACCTTCGCCCCCGCGGGCAGCTCCGCCACACGCCAAAAGCGCATCGGCCATCCCGGCAGCAAATCTTCCTTAAAGCTCAAGCACCACCCTCTGGGCCAAAACCGCTGCTCCCCTTGCCCCCATCTCATCGCCTTCCGCGCCGCAGGCATACTAAGCACCACCGAAGGCTCCTTTTGGTCGGCGGGGGAGGAGAGCGCAGCGAGTCCGCCGACCAACCCCTCGCTACCTCGTTCCTCGTTCCTCGTTCCCCCTTTCTCTTTCCGCATAAACCGCGCCCGCACCCCGGGCTCCCCCAACACCGCAGAAATAAACTCCTGCTCAATACGGAACTCCCGCGCGTAAAGCCCCACCGGGTCGGCCATGAAGTAATCATAGATCTCCGGGTGGCTCCCCACCTTAAAGCGGAACACGCTGGTGTTGCCGCCCCCGCTGCCCGGCTTGGTGGGGTTCTCCCACACCACAAACTTCCCCGGCTCAAAATCCCAGAACGCATCCAGGCTACCCACCACCACCACATCCAAGTCCAGCACCAGCGCATCACGCCCGGTCAAGTCCTTGCCCAGATCCGCCTTCCACAAACTCAACTTGCGCCACGGCTTCACCGCCAAGTCCGCCCGCACCCCCTCAAACGCAGGCAACGGCCTGCACTCCACCTCTTTCACCACGCCTTTAGCATCGTCCGTAAAGCACACCATCTGCACCTCACCGCTCACCTGCCGCCGCACCATCCGCCACAAACGGTTCACATACTCCGCCGGGTACCGCTCCCCCCACTTCATACAGATAACAAGACGTTTTTTACTTCGAAGACTCATCCGACAACTTCTTCCCCACAGTCTTTTCTAAAACTTTTACGCTTGTTGCAGGGGTCGGAAGTTCTTCGGGCATCGTCCCCCCAATTTCCTCAATGGTCTGGCGCACCTTTTTGCCAACCGCGTAATGCGTTTGGTTGGCATTATGTTTTCCCTTTATCTGCTCTCGCCGAAGTTTGTCTTCAGCCTGCGTGGCCCGGAAGAGGTTCGCCGCCAGTTCCGTACTCCCCATGTGGTCAAGAATGGTTTGGTTCGCCTTCAACCCCTTTTTTTCGTGGATGCCTTTGGCATCCAACCCCCCATACAGTCCCTGATAACCATGGTTCTGAAAAATGGCAAATTCAGCCCCAGTGATCACACCCGCCTGTTGAGCGGCCTCAACAAGTTGCTTGTTGTGCTGTTTCAACTGGTGGCGCAATACCACCCGCAGTTGGTCTTCATTCAATGTCTGTAAAAAGTCTTCTTCGTCGGCAAGCTCCTGCCGCCGAGTCTGCACAGCAAAATAGGTCTGCCCGTTGGCAATCACAGGCTTGGTGGGGTCGCCGTTTTGGACAATCAAATAGCAAGCGTACCGAGACAAACGTATGTCCGACACCTCTCGCTGTCCCCCTGAACCAATGGTGACCATTTCGTTGACGTCAACGAAATGGTCAGCGACCACTGACCCACTTTGTGAACAAGCCACCTTCGCCTTGTCCACAACGCCCAAAAAGTTACGGAAATCAACGTATTCCAAGGCAACGGCAAGCTGTCGTGCCGACCAAAACTCCCGCCCGCCATCCCCAATCTGACGAATACTCTCGAAGGTCTGGTGATGCAGGGAAAGAATATTGTTCATAAATCAAACTATACCCAAACCACCCATTCCCAGCAAACAAAAAAGGGCCTAAGCCCCCTTTTTTACTGGTTCATAAACCGGAAGAATTCCGCATTGGTCTTCGCCCGCTTCATCTTGTCGTTAAGGAACTCCATGCTCTCCACAATCCCCATCGGCTGCAAAATACGCCGCAAGATCCATACCTTCTGCAACTCCTCCTCGGCAAACAGCATTTCCTCGTGGCGCGTGCCGCTCTTGGCAATGTCGATCGCCGGGTAGGTACGCTTTTCCACCAGCTTGCGGTCAAGCCACAGCTCGCTGTTGCCTGTGCCCTTAAATTCTTCAAAGATAACTTCATCCATGCGGCTGCCGGTATCGATCCACGCGGTGGCAATAATCGTCAGGCTGCCACCCTCTTCAATCTTCCGCGCCGCACCAAAAAAGCGCTTGGGCTTTTGCAACGCGTTGGCATCCACCCCGCCGGTCAGCACTTTCCCGCTGCTCGGCACCACGGTGTTATAGGCGCGTGCCAACCGGGTCAGGCTGTCGAGCAAAATCACCACATCCTTGCCCATCTCAACCAAACGCTTGGCCTTCTCGATCACCATCTCGCTCACCTGCACGTGGCGACTGGCGGGCTCGTCAAAGGTGCTGCTCACCACTTCGCCCTTCACGCTGCGCTGCATGTCGGTCACTTCTTCCGGCCGCTCATCGATCAACAACACGATCAACGTCACTTCAGGGTGTTTTTCCTCAATGGCGTGGGCGATCGCCTTCATCATCATGGTCTTCCCGGCCTTGGGCGGGGCCACCAGCATGCAGCGCTGGCCTTTGCCAATCGGCGCCACCAGGTCGATCACCTGGCCGGTGCGGTCCTTGCTGTTGGCATCTTCCAGCACAAACTTTTCGCTGGGGTAAAGCGGGGTCAGCTTGTCAAAGCTCGGGCGGTGACGCAACTCCTCGGGCTTCAAGCCGTTCAAGGTCTCAATGCTCACCAGCGCAAAGTAGCGCTCACCGGGGTTGGGGTGGCGCACCAAACCGGCAATGCTGTCGCCGTTGCGCAAACCCAACCGCCGAATCAAACTCGGGCTCACATAAATATCTTCCGGCCAGGCAGTGTAATTATTCTCCTGGGCGCGCAAAAAGCCAAAACCATCCGGCACAATGTCCAGCACGCCTTCGCCGCGCACTTCGGTGCCTTTGGGCAAACGCTCCACCACGCGGAACATCATCTCATGCCGCCGCAAACTCGCGGGGTCCTTCACACCAATCTCTTCCGCCAGGGTAAACAGCTCTTCGTTGGAAAGCCTGCGCAAGTCTTTTAGCTGGCTAATGTTGCCCACCGTCACGGGCACATCGTCCACCGGCGCGCGCACCGGCTTGGGCGCGGGCTTATAAACCTCGCGCGGTGCTTCCTCGCGCGGCGCAACGTCTTCGCTGGGGCGCATGCGCAACGTGCCAGGGCCTTCGGGCTTCACGCTCATGGTGGTGCCCTGGGGCCTGAAAACGCGGCGACCGCGCCCGTTGGTGTCATTCATGGTGGAAGAGATACCTGTTATGCTTTTACGTTGTCCGGCCTGCTGCCGTCCCGCTGTTTTGGGCTGGAAGGGAACCTGCAAAACCGCCGTTCCTGCTTATCAAATAGCCTCTCCCCACCCCGCCGTCAAGCCTGTGGGCGCAAAATATTAGTATCCCACCCCTTGCCATACAGCCTCCACGCCCCATATTTAAGTCTCGATACAACATCTCCATTTACATTTAAGAAAGGGAGGCTCGCATGAGCTCGGACAACTTCGCGGCTCTGGTGCTCACCATCATTTTTGGTGTTTTCACCATCGTCGTCGGAAAAGTTGCTGTTTTACAGTTTCTTAACGAAGGGATCACGGCTTCCACCGGCGGTGCGGTTTTCGCCGTCGTGCTGGCCGCGTCCTTCACGGTGTTTATCGGTCGCTTCGTCTGGGATTTTTTCCGGGAAGAACCAGCTCCCACACACCACCGCCGCTACCGCTAAGCGCTAACGGATGCCGGGCCCCAGGCCCGGCATTCACGTTTCAATGCGCATCCTCCCAGTTCCCCCCACTGCCCACCTCCACCGCCAGCGGCACACTCAGCTTCACCACGCCGCCCATCACCTCGGGCAACATGGCCTTCACCGCATCCACCACCTCCGGCGCACACTCCAACACCAGTTCATCATGCACCTGCATCAACAGCCGCGCCGCAGGCACCCCCGCCACCCCGCCACCCCGCAACCCCGCCACCCGTTCTTCCACCTGCGGCATGGCAAGCTTGATCACGTCCGCATTGCTCCCCTGCAACGGTGCGTTAATGGCCGCCCGCTCCGCCCCCGCCCGCAGCCCGCCATTGCTGCTGGCAATCTCCGGCAACCATACGCGCCGCCCGCACAGCGTCTCCACGTAGCCAAGCTCGCGCGCTTTTTTCTTGTTGGCATCCATATACTCGCGCACGCCCTGGTAGCGTTTAAAGTACGCATCGATCCACGCCTGCGCCTCACTCACACTGCTGCCGATGTTCCCCGCCATGCTGCGCGCGCCCATGCCGTAAACCAGGCCAAAGTTAATCACCTTCGCCACCCGCCGCTGGTCGCGCGTCACCTCATCCATGCCCACGCCGTAAATAAGGTGCGCGGTATAGCTGTGCACATCCAACCCTTCGTTAAAGGCCTTCTTCAACTCGGCACAGTCACTAAAGTGCGCCAGCAGCCGCAGCTCGATCTGGCTGTAATCCGCACTCACCATCACCCATCCCGGCTGCGGAATAAACGCGTGCCGTATCTTGCGCCCTTCCTCGGTGCGGATGGGGATATTCTGCAGGTTCGGGTCGTTGGAACTGAACCTCCCCGTCGCCGCCCCCATCTGCTGGTAGGTGGTGTGCACCCGGCCGGTCAGCGGGCTCACTTCCTCCATCAGGGTCTCGGTATAAGTGCTACGCAACTTCGCCAGCTGGCGGTAACCCAGCACCACCTTCGCCATCAACGCACCCCGAACCGCAGGTTCCATATCAGATTGCCCACTTGTGGGCTCCACTTTGCCGACAGCCGCAGGCGACGGGGTAGGGGCCCCGGCGTCAAGGATGGCACTGGAGGCAAACCCTTCCCCTTCACCGCCCAAATCCTCAAGCACCCCCACCGCCGTGCTGCGGCTCTTCTTCTGCTTCTCCGTCCCCAACCCCATTTCGTCAAACAGCACCACCGCCAGCTGCTGGGTGCTCTGCACGTTAAATTCGTGGCCCGCCAGCTTCCATATCTGCGCCTCAAACTCCGCCATGCGCTTGGCAAAGTCCGCACTCAACCCTTTCAACGCCGGCACATCCACCATCACCCCGCGCGCCTCCATCGCCACAATCACCGGCAACAGCGCCCGCTCAATCTCCGCGTAAACAAAGCCCGGGCCGTAACCCGTAACCCGTAACCCGTCACCCGCCGGTAAATTTTCCCCTCTGCCTTGGCCAACCTCCAACGGGTTACGGGTTACAGATAACGGGTCACGGAACTTTTCCCACAACCGCCAAGTCGCATCGGCATCCTCCGCCGCATAAGCCGTGGCGGTGTCCAGCGGCACCGCGTCAAAGGTCACCTGCGTCTTGCCCTTGCCGCACACCTCTTCATATTTGATCATCGCGTGGCCCAGGTGCCGCGCCACCAGATCGTCCATGCCATGCGCCCAACGCCCCCCGTCCAGACACGCACTCATCAGCATGGTGTCCTCAAAGTTCACCACCATCTCCTGCAACGCCTTGCCGGTGTCACCCGGCGTCACGCCCAGCGCACGCGCCACCACCAGCCAGTCGTACTTCAGGTTGTGCCCCACCTTCTTCACCGCCGGGTCGGCCAGCAACGCACGCAGGTCGGCCAGCACCTCCAACCCTTCCACCCCATGCGGCCCCCGCACCTCCTCAACACCTCCCGCAAACAAATCCCCCTGCCCTCGTTCCTCGTTCCTCGTTCCTCGTTCCTTTACCGGCACATAACACGCATGCCCGGCGCGCGTCGCCAAACTCACCCCCACCAGGCGCGCCGCGTAAGGGTCCAGGCTGGTGGTCTCGGTGTCAAAGGCCACCACCCCCACTTCTCTTGCCTCCTTCAACCACGCCTGCCAACGCTCGGTGGTCAGCACACTCTCGTACTCACCCCACCCGGCCGCCTGGGGCCCCTCGCCCGCCACCTTACCCGCCGCACTTGCCGCGTTCGGCAGCGTTTTGCCGCTTTCCGCAGCGTTTTGCCGCCACACCGCCGCTTTTTCCTGAATCTTATCAACGCCCCCTTCCCCTTTTCGCCGCTCCAACCGCGCCGCCAAACTGGTAAATTCCAGCTCCTCGCGCAAATAATCCGCCGCCCGGTGCAAAGCAGGGTGGAAGCCAATATCCACCTCAGGCAACGCCACCGCATTATCCAGTTTCGCCAAATTCCGGCTCAAAAATGCCTGGTCTTTAAAATCCAGCAATTTTTGGCGCAGGTTTTCCTTCTCCAGCTCGCCAATCCGCGCATAAATGTCCTCCAACTTTCCAAACCGCTGCACCAATTCCGCCGCGGTTTTCGGCCCCACCCCCGGCACACCGGGGATGTTATCGCTGCTGTCACCCATCAGCGCCTGCACCTCCAGCACCAGCTCCGGTCCCACCCCAAACTTTTCAACCGCTTGCTCGGGCCCCGACCACTTGTCCTTCAACGTATCCAACAGCTGCACCTTGTCGTCCACCAGCTGCAACAGGTCCTTGTCGCTGGTCACGATCGTCACCTTGTCGGCACTGTGCTGGGCCACCAGGGTCGCAATAATATCATCGGCTTCCATGCCATCCATGCGCATCACCGGCAAACCAAAGGCCTTCACCAGCGGCTCCACCAGCGGCAGCTGCGCCGCCATCGCCGGCTCCGGCGGCGGCCGGTTGGCCTTGTAGTCGCCATACAACTTGTGCCGCCAGTTCGGGCCTTTACTATCCAGCGCCACCACACATTCATCCGGCTGCAGGTCATCCACCACCTTCACCAGCATCTGCGCAAAACCGTAAAGCGCGTTGGTCGGCAAACCATCCTTGCGCGTCAAACCACTCCTAATGGCATGGTAGGCCCTGAATAAAAACCCCATCCCATCCACAATCACCAAATGCTTCATAGGCTTACTTCCCTCGGCATCCACCACATCCGTAGTTCCCGGCACTGCTGTTTTTCGTCAAAGCGTAGCCACAAAACACCGGCCGACTCCCTCCCAATGTGGTTCACAAACTCCCAACTTACTGTCGCACATTCCCCGACGTGAGAGAGGACCTTAAACTCCAACTTCTTAGCTTTCTTCCCCTCAAGCTCCGCCCACACTTCTTCAATATTTTGCGGTGCAATTCGCTCCCACGGGCTCTCCCAATATGCATCGCAGTTCGCAAACAGTTCAGATACCAAATTGGTCTGGCCTTCACCCCAGGCAAGCTTCAACTTATCAAGCCACACACTAAATTCCATGCGTTACTTCCCCACACAAAAGGTTGAGAACACCACGTCCAGCACATCCTCACTGCTGGTGCGCCCGGTCACCGTGCCAATCGCCGCCGCAGCCTCACGCAAGTCCTGCGCCACCAGCTCCGCCACCGTACCCTCGCCACTCGCCTTCCCTATCATAATCAACGCGTTGCCCAATCCGCCAATCGCATCTTCCACCGCCGCACGATGCCGCTCGCGCGTCAACAGCGCCGCTTCGCTGGCCCCCCCGGCCACAGCTTTCACCAGTTTACCCAATGCCGCACTTACGCGGCCCAACGCCGCCCTGTCCGTCAAATTCGCCGCCACCAATGGGTATTTTTCTCCCTCAATTTCCACACTGTTTGCAAACTCATCGTCCACCAAGTCCGCCTTGCTCACCACCACCAGGCTACGCCCCGGCACCAGCAACTCAGCAACATCTTCGGGTATTTCTCCACCTTCCTCTCCGTCCACCACCGCCACCAGAATATCCGCCCGCTCGGCCTGCATCCGCGCCCGCCGCACACCCTCAGCCTCAATCACATCGTCGGTCAACCGCAGCCCTGCGGTATCCGCCAACGTCACCGGAAATCCCCCAATGTCCAGCACGCTCGTCACCACATCACGCGTAGTGCCCGCCAACGGCGATACAATCGCCACCTCGCGCCCGCTCAACAAATTCAACAACGTGCTCTTGCCGGCATTGGGCCGCCCCACAATCGCCAGCGTTATTCCTTCGCGCACACGCACCCCCGCCTGTTCACCCACCGCTTGCTGCAAATCCTTCAAAACATCGCGGATTTTTTCACTCAACGCCGGGTCACCCAGCACATCCAGTTCTTCATCGGGGAAGTCAATCGCCGCTTCCACCTGCGCCAGCACGTTCAACACCGCCGTGCGCCAGCCTTCAAAGCGCTCACCCAGCGCACCATCCAGTTGCCGCAACGCCTGCCGCCGCTGAATATCCGTTTCCGCCGCCACCAGATCCGCCAACCCTTCGGCAGCGGTCAAATCCATCTTGCCGTTCAATACCGCGCGGCGCGTAAACTCACCCGGCAGCGCCATGCGCACTCCTTCAAAAGCCAGCACCGCATCCAACACCGCCTGCACCACCGCCCGCCCGCCATGGGTATGGAATTCCACCACATCCTCACCCGTAAAACTGGCCGGCCCCTCAAAACGCACCGCCAACCCTTCATCCAGCGCCACCTCGCCATCAACAACACGCCCCCACACCAGCTCGCGCGGCGCGGCCTGCAAAACCGCGGGCATCATCATTTTCGCCACCTCAAACGCCTGCGGACCAGAAATTCTCACCACCGCCACCCCGGCAGGTAAAGGCGCTGTAGCCAGCGCAACCACCGTATCCCCCATTTTATAGCCATAAAACCCCGTCATGTGGCGCATACTGTCCCAATTCATAAAAATCCGCTACCCTTACAACCGATGATCCTCATCGCCCGCCCCCACCCCCACCTCGAGCGCACGCTCGCCGCCATCGCCAAAGCTGGCCTTTCCGCCCAGGCTGTTACCGTGCCGCTCAGCCATCCTCAACCGCTGGCCATCACCGTGCCCTCCGGCGCCGGAGGTCTCATCTTCACCAGCGCCTTCGGCATCCACCCCGCCTTGCCAAAGCTGCCCACCTGCTGTGTGGGAGAACACACCGCCCAAGCAGCCGAAAGTATGGGCTTCCCGGTTATCATCATCGGCACGTCCGACGCCGAGAGCCTGGCTCAAAGCCTCACCAAAAAGCGCCTCAAACCGCAAATGTTCATCCATGCGCACGGCGACAAAGCAGCCTTCACCTGGCACAAAACACTCGCCCAGGCCGGGCACCGCGTGGTGCCGCTGCTTACTTATAAAACCCAACCCGCCCAACACATCCCCCTGCTGCAAGCCAACCAACTGCGCCAACACCCCCCCACCCACACCCTGCTGTTCTCGGTAGAGAGCGCGAAGCACTTGGCAAAGTTATTGAAAGAGGCCAACATACCTCCCGCCGGCACTGCCGTTGCCATCAGCGGCGCGGTGGCCAAGGCCGCCAAGGGCACCTGGCCCAAGGTTGTCACCGCCTCCTCCGCCTCGCTGGCGGGCGTGGTGTCCCGCTTGAAGAAAGAACTCGCCTAATGCGCCGCTTCCTCCTCTTTACTCTCTTCTCCTGCTTCATTATCGCCATCGGCTTCCTGCTCTGGACGCGCGAATACCCCAACACCCTTCCCGGCTTCCAAAGCCTCGGCGCGGGCGAGCCTCTGGCCCAAAGCTCAAGCAGCATCAACGTGTTAGAGGAAGCCCAACCCCTGGTGGAGGAAGATTCCTCCTCGCCCACTACTACGGTGCAGATCACCACCCCCACTCCACAGCCGCGCCCGGCAGAATTCGACAAAACCTCAGCCCAACTTGGCACCACCCTGGCCTTGCTTCTCTCCAGCTGGCCGCAAGGCGGCATCCTGCCCCACCAGCTTGCCAACAGCGCCGCCAACCTTGCCGATGCCACCGGCCAACCTGCGGTAGCCAAGGCCGCCGCCGCGCTGCGCTCGGCCACCCCGCGTGAGGGGCCGGCCACCATCAGCTACCTCATGGTAGAGGTTAACCAAGCCCTCACCCTCGCCCCACCACAAGACCTGCCGGTCGACGCCGCCAGCGCCGAGGCCTCCAAATCCTGGTTCCGCCAACAACTCGAGAAAATCATCACCATCCGCTCGCCAGAAACCCAAAACAACTGGAGCACCTCCCTCCTCACCGTGCAGCAGCAAATCGCCCGCGGCGCGGTGGTGGATGCCCGCCAGGCCCTCACCAGCAAACCCTTGTCGGCAGATGGCCGCCTCGATAACCTGCGCAACGCGGTGGAAACCTACATCGCGCAAAGCGGCCGCCTTAACAACCTGGTCACCACCTACGTCAACACCTTCCTGCTGGAAAAGGATGGCGCGGAATGACCCCTGCCCTGCGCGCCTTGGCTATCCTGGTAGCCCTGGTGGCCATGCTCCTGCTGCTCGCCCGCACGGGTGCCGAGCCGGTCTACGTCAGCCTCACGTGGGATAAAACCACCTTTTCCACCACCGCGCCGGTAGCCATCACCTTCATGCTCATCGCCATCGTCATGGTGTTTTATGCCGGGCGTTTCATCGGCTGGCTGGCCAACCTGCCGCATGTTCTGCGCGCCGCACTTACCGGCCACCAACACCATAGTGTGTGGGGCCAACTGGTGGAAGGTTACACCGCGCTCTACCTCGGCAACACCAAAGCCGCCACCAAGGCCGCGCAAAAACTCCCCACCAACCACCCCATGGCCGGGCCGCTCATCACCCTCATGCGCCTGCAAACCGACCAACTCTCCCCCAGCCAGGCCGAGGCCTTCCTGCGCCATCCAATCCTTGGCCCGGTGGTCACCCTGCACTTCGCCCGCCGCGCCGCCACGCAAAAAAATTGGGAGTCGGTCAAACACTACTCCGCCGCCGGCCTTAAACTGCAACCCAACCAAACTTCGCTCATCAACTTACATTTCAAAGCCCTGCTTAATACCAATGATGACGCTGCCATCACCTTCCTTCCCCAGGTCAAGCCGCAATTGTCAAAAAGCACCTACCAGCTCCTTTCCACCGTGGTTGCCGCAGGCATCACCACACCACACGCTGCGGCACTCAGCCACCCATGGGTCAAGGCTTTCCAAAAATGGCTACCCACCGCCAGCGAGGTCTTCCCCGATGAGCCCAAAGAATCCGCCAGACGATAACGCCTGGCTGGCCGAAATCGCCAGCGTCAAACCGCTTGGCAGCAAAGGCAAGCCCACCACCCCCACTCCTGCGGTTCCCAAAGCTCCTTCAAAACTCATCCAGCAACGTGCTGTGGTGGGGTGGAACGATAACCCCCCCATCCCCATTCTTTCCAACACCGCCGAATGCATCTCAGGCCTCGCCCCCAACCTCGAAAAACGCCTGTTGAAGGACCTTGCCTCAGGCAAGATCCACCCCACCGCGGTGGTCGATCTCCACGGCCTGGGAGAAGGTGACGCCTGGCTGGAATTCGTCGACTTCCTCCACGCCGCCGCCGCGCAAGATCACCACTGTGCCCTCATCATCCACGGCAAGGGCCAGGGCTATGGCCCCCAGCGCAACATGGGCGTCATCAAGTTCCAAATCGCCACCTGGCTGGCAGGGCACCCTAAAGTCATGGCTTTCCATACCGCCTTGCCCGAGCACGGTGGAACCGGCGCTACCTACGCCTACCTGCGCCGCCGCATTTAAAGGGGAAAAGTTCATCTCTGGGATAAAAGCATGGATAACCTGTCTCAGGTTATCCACCCTTTTCCCCCTCTCCACACCCACAGGCTCTCTCTCTTCTTCTACCAACACTTTCCCCCAACCCTTCCCACCTCCCTATCCTTCCCTAAACAGTTCCCTTTATTCACTTTTCCAAACTTACCCCCACATCCCACAGCCCAATCACTTCTTTCATTTTTCAAATCTTATTAAGAATATATTTTAAGGGAGAGGGGATAATCGGTTAGGGTGCCCCCCATGTCGCCTCTCCTTGTCCAAGCCCTAGATCGCCAACCCCTTGCAAGACCGCCTGTCTGGCTTATGCGCCAAGCCGGCCGCTACCTGCCCGAGTACCGCAAGGTCCGCGCCAACTTTCCCAATTTCATGGAGTTTTGTCTCAACCCTGCCGCCGCCACCGAGGTCACCCTCCAGCCGCTGTCACGCTTTAAGCTCGACGCTGCCATTATCTTCGCCGACATTCTCACCATCCCCCACGTCCTCGGTCACCCCGTTACGTTCACCGAAGGCCATGGCCCCCGCGTTACCCCCTTCAACAGCCCACACCAGCTTGCCGGCCTGCAAGCCCACCTGGCAGATATTCCCAACGCCCTTGCCCCGGTCTTCCAAACGGTCAAACAAACCCGCGCCGCCTTGCCGGAAGATAAAGCGGTCATCGGCTTTTGTGGCGGGCCCTTCACCCTCGCCTGTTACATGCTGGATGAAAAACCGTCGCTCGGCATCGCCAACACCCTAGCTTTTGCTGCCGCGCATCCTCAAAGCTTTACCCAGCTCCTCTCCATCCTCACTCAAGCTTGCGCATCTTACCTCGGCGGCCAAATTAGTGCCGGCGCCAACGCCGTGCAAATCTTCGAGAGCTGGGCTCTGGCCTGCCCCCCCCCGCTCTGGCAACAGGCCGTGCATCAGCCGCTCACCGCCCTGGCCGCGGCGGTTCGCCTTCAACACCCGCAAACTCCCATCATTGCTTTCCCGCGTGGGGCATCTCAACCGCAACTTCTTGCTCTGGCCGAGCAACCGCAAAACCCCTTCGCCGCCCTTTCCCTTGCCACCGAGGTCGATCTCTCCTGGGCCAGCCAAAAGCTCCAGCCGCACGTGGCCCTGCAAGGCAACCTCGACCCTCTGCTGCTCACGCAGGAAGACCCCGCCCCCATGCTTGCCTCTCTTACCGCCATGCTTAACACCGCCGCCACCAACCCAGGTTATGTGGTCAACCTCGGCCACGGCCTCACGCCGCAAACCCTCATCCCTAACGTGGAAAAACTGGTGGAAGCCGTGCGCACCTGGCGCGCCTAGCCTAGTCCACCATCAATAGGCTCTTCTTCGCCACCCAACCCTTGTAGCCCTGCACGCGCACTTCGCACACCGGCGCCGCGCGGTCATTCTCACAGTCACCCATTTCCACCACCACTCCCGGCGCCAACCGCGCCACCACCACCGAGTCCGGCTCGGCGTAGCGGTGCAAAGGCACCGGCGTCTTGCCGCCCACCAGCCCGGTCAGACGCGCCGAGACCATGCCCACATAAGCCCAGCCTTCTTCGCCCTCTGCGTCGCGCAGCTTGTAGTAGTTGTCGTAGCGCGCCAACAGTTGCACCGGGTAACCTTCGCGCTGGTATATCCACAAAATAGGGTACTGGTTGCCTGGCCCGCTGCGCACGTTCACCTCGGTCTTCTTCAGGCTGCCATAGTGGGGGAAGGCCTTGCCCGGGTTGGGCGCATCATCCTGCGCCAAGCTCACGCCCGCCAGCAGGGTCATGGCAAGGCACAGGGGGGCAATCCGTTTCATGTCCAAAGCCTACCTCACAAACCTCTGTAAGCCAACGCCTCGGCCAGATGTGGCTTGCGGATGTTTTCCTCACCGGCCAAGTCGGCAATGGTGCGTGCCACCCGTATCACGCGGTGGTAGCCGCGCGCGCTCAGGCCTAACCTTTCGGCGGCGGCATTCACCACATTGCGGCTTTCTGCGTCCAGCGGGCAGAATTCATCCAGCAGCTTGCCCCCCAGCTCGGCATTGCACACCGGCCCGGCCTTGCCAAACCGTGCTGCCTGCCGCCCGCGGGCAGCTGCCACCCGCGCTGCCACCTCGGCACTGCCTTCCTTGGCTGCCGGCAAACTCAGGTCGCTGGCCTTCACCGCCGGCACGGCAATGCGCAGGTCAAAGCGGTCCAGCAACGGGCCGGAAAGCCGGTTCTGGTAGTCCGCCGCGCATCCGGGCTGACGCTTGCAGCCCTTCTTCACGTCGCCCAGGTAGCCGCAGGCGCAAGGGTTCATCGCCGCTATAAGCTGGAAGCGTGCCGGGTAAGTCACATGGCTGTTGGCACGGCTGATGGTAATCGCCCCGCTCTCCAGCGGCTGGCGCAACGTCTCCAGCACCGCGCGGGGAAATTCCGGCAGCTCGTCCAAAAACAACACGCCCCGGTGCGCCAAACTCATCTCGCCGGGCTTGGCTTTCAGCCCGCCGCCGGTCAGCGCCACACTGCTGGCACTGTGGTGCGGGTCACGCAGCGGCCGCTGGGTAATCAGCCCTTCCGGCCCCAGCACACCGGCCACGCTGTGGATCATGCTCACCTCCAGCGCTTCGGCGGCACTCAGCGGCGGCAGTAACCCCGGCAGACGCGCCGCCAGCATGCTCTTGCCGCTGCCCGGCGGCCCACTCATCAACAGGTGGTGCCCACCTGCCGCGGCAATCTCCGCCGCGCGCTTGGCCCCTTCCTGACCGCGAATATCCGCCAAATCCAAGCCCTTGGCGTCGGCCACCGCCTGCCGCCCTGGCGTTGCCGTGGCCAGCAGCTCATCGCCGCGCAAATGCCGTATCAACTGCCCTAAATTGCCTACACCCAGCACACCCATGCGCCCGTCTTCGGCCGCCCAGGCGGCCTCGCCTGCGTTGGCCTCTGGCACCACCGTCATCCGCGCGCCTTTGGCGCTGGCATGCAAGGCTGCGGGCAAACACCCCGGCACCGGGCGCACACTGCCATCCAGCCCCAGCTCACCCATCACCACCATGCCATCCACACTGTCGGCGGGTATCACGCCAAAGGCCGCCAGCATTGCCAATGCAATCGGCAGATCATAATGGCTGCCGTCCTTGGCCAGGTCGGCGGGAGAGAGGTTCACCACAATCTTCTTGTCCGGCAAACTCACACCTAAGCTGTGGAAGGCCCCATGCACGCGGTCACGGCTTTCGCGCACCGCGCCGCTCGGCAGTCCGATAATGCTGATCCCTTGCAATCCCCCACTCACCTGCACCTCAACTTGCACGGGCACCCCGTTAAGTCCTTGCAATGCCAGCGTCTGCACCTGTGCAACCATGGCTCTGGTGTAGCAGAAAATCCGCACCGCCGCCAAATCTTTCCCCACGGGGGTTGCGATGCCCCCCCTGCCCGCGTACACCCGTTGGCCAATCTTGTGTGCGCGTGCTGGGGGTCGTCCAACCATTGGGGAGGAGTCCGTGGCCAAGGCAGACCGACCTTTTTTCCCTTTTGTGGCAAGGGCTTGCCCTGCCCCACCCCAAGGTCAGTCGACAGACCGCGCGGGGTGCATCGCGCGATACCGGCACCGCCGCCCCTGGGGGTGGCGGTTTCCGCTTGCCAAGGGCGCCCAACCGGCGTAAATCCCGCGCCTCTCGTTTTGCGTTTATTCATAGAAAACCCTAGACCTTCCCTGGGAGGGAACCCCCACATGCCGCGCGAGTTCTTCGAGAACATGACGTTTGCCCTGCAAGAAGGCTGTATAACATAACCTTCGAGGAGTGGCATAAGGCGGTGTTTCGCTATCTTATCGCCGCGGTTTAACGGCGAATCTCATTGCCGATGGCCGCCCGCACACGCGGGCGGCCCTTCATTTTGCCCAAAATCTCTGCTACAAGCCCTCTATGTCCGCGCAAAAACTCACTCATATCCGCAACTTCAGCATCATTGCGCACATCGATCACGGCAAATCCACACTGGCCGACAGGCTGCTGGAGTTCACCGGCGCGATCGATAAACGCACCGCCAAAGACCAAATGATGGATACCATGGAAATCGAGCGTGAGCGCGGCATTACCATCAAAGCCAACGCCACCCGCATGCACTACAAGGCCAAGGATGGCACCACCTACCAGATGAACTTTATCGATACCCCCGGCCACGTGGATTTTGCCTACGAGGTCTCGCGTTCGCTGGCGGCATGCGAAGGCGCGCTCCTGGTGGTCGACGCCGCCCAGGGGGTAGAGGCCCAAACCCTCGCCAACGTCTACACCGCAATAGATAACAACCTGGAAATCATTCCCGTTCTCAACAAGATAGACCTCCCCTCAGCCGAGCCGGAGAAGGTCAAAAAGCAAATCGAGGAACTCGTCGGCCTGCCGGCAGATGACGCCATCGCCGCCAGTGCCAAAACCGGCCTTGGCATCACCGATATCCTCGAGGCCATCGTCCACAAAATCCCCGCCCCCACCGGCGATGCCACCGCCCCCACCAAGGGCCTGCTGGTAGATGCCTGGTACGATAACTACCTCGGCGTCGTTGTGCTCATCCGCCTGTACAACGGCACGCTCACCCGCGGCAGCAAAATCAAGCTGATGAACGCCGACCGCACGTACATTGTGGATAGGGTCGGCGTGCTCCACCCGCAAGAAGCCCAACGCTTCCGCAATGTAGAAACCCTCTATGCGGGCGAGGTCGGCGTCTTCACCTGCGCCATGAAGGAAGTCGCCGACGCCCAGGTTGGCGATACCATTGCCGACCACACCGCCGCCTCCCAGGGCCTCATCAAAGCCCTGCCCGGCTTTAAAACCGTCCAGCCGATGGTTTTCTGCGGCCTCTACCCCACCGAGGGCGATGACTATGAAAAACTCAAGGACGCGCTGGCCAAACTCCGCGTCAACGATACCTCGTTCACTTATATCTCCGAGCACTCGCCTGCGCTCGGCCACGGTTTCCGCTGCGGGTTCTTGGGCCTGCTGCATATGGACATCATCCAAACCCGCCTGGAACGCGAGTACGACCTCGACCTGGTCACCACCGCCCCCAACGTGGTCTACCAGGTGCGCCGCACCACTGGCGAACTCATCGACGTGGAAAAACCGGCCGACCTGCCCGACCCTTCGCAGATCGCCGAAATGCTGGAACCCTACATCAAGGCCACCATCCTGGTGCCCGAGGAGTACTTGGGATCCGTCATCACTTTGTGCCAGGAGAAACGCGGCGTGCAAACCGGCCTGCAATGGCAGGGAAATCGCGCCATGCTCTCCTACCGCTTGCCGCTCAACGAGGTGGTGCTGGATTTTAACGACAGGCTCAAATCCCTCACCCGCGGCTACGCCAGCTTCGATTACCAGGCCGACGGCTTCGAGGGCGGCGACCTGGTCAAGGTCAACATCCTCATCAACGCCGAGCCGGTCGACGCCTTCACCATGGTGGTCCACCGCGCCTTTGCCGAGCAACGTGGCCGCGCCCTGCTCTCTAAAATGAAGGAGCTCATCCCCAGGCAGCTCTTCGAAGTGGCCCTGCAAGCCGCCATCGGCGGCAAGATCATCGCACGTGAAACCGTCAAGCCGGTGCGCAAAGACGTCACCGCCAAATGCTACGGCGGCGACGTCTCCCGCAAGCGCAAGCTCCTCGACAAGCAAAAGAAGGGCAAAAAGCGCATGAAGTCCATGGGCAACGTCGAGATCCCCCAAGAAGCCTTCCTCGCCGCCCTCAAACTCGGGGACTAATTACACGCGGACTATCTTCATAAGGGGCTCAAACCTAAAAGATGCTGAGCGTTGTCCCGACGCCACCTCTTGAACAGTTAAAAGCTCTTTCTCGACCAAGACTCGAGTAAACCTAGCCGCTGTAGCTGAAGGAATTCCACTACTACCTGTGAACTTACTATTTCTAAAAATAGGGTTCGTGAAAACAAAATCCAACGCTTTATGGCTCCATTGTGAAGCAAGCACCTCTCTGAACCGTTCTTCCATCTCTCTGTAAAGGGCTTGAATTTCTTCCGACATTTTCAAGTTTCTTACGGCCTGTTCGGCTAACGCATCGAGAAAGAAAACACACCAATTCGTCCACTCACCTGTACGAGAGGCCTCCCTTAGAGAATCTATATTGGTCTTTCCTCTCTATCAAGGTAAGTAGTCTAAAAACCTTACAAGAATACAAACGCCTAATTTTTCCCTCCGGACATACCCATCACCCTCCGGCCCCAAACCTTCCCCCCGCACCCCAAAACCACACCCCCCACCCCAACAAGCCCATAATCACTGGCCCCGCCCTGCCACCGCCGCTAAACTACCCGAATGCGCACCCCCCTCACCCTTTGTGCCCTGTTGCTTTGCGCCACCGCCCAGGCGCAAACCCACAGTGCCGCCAACCCCGTGGTGGTAGAGCTCTTCACCTCCGAGGGCTGCTCCTCCTGCCCGCCTGCCGACGCCCTGCTTGCCGCGCTGGCCACCCAGCCCGGCAACATTGCCTTGTCCGAGCACGTCACCTACTGGGACCAGTTCGGCTGGACCGACCCCTACGCCTCCCCCTCCTTCACCGACCGGCAGGAGGCCTACAAGTTTCCCCTTGGCCTGTCCAACGCCTTCACCCCGCAAATGGTCATCCAGGGCCAAAAGTCGGTCACCGGGTCCGACTACCGCAACGTGCTGGAGGCCGTGGAGAACGCCCCCGCCGTTGCTCCGGTCACCATCACCCTGGGCACTGGCCTCATCACCCTGCCAGATGAAGTACCTGAAGGCGCCACCGTCTGGCTCATGTACCTCCAGCGCACCGGCCAAACCCAGGTCACCCGTGGCGAGAACGCCGACCGCACACTCAACCACAGCAACATTGTCCGCCGCGTGGTCGCCTACCCCGATCCCTCCTCCACTGTCCTGCCCATCCAGCCTTTCGCGGAAGACGGCCTCGCCGTGCTGGTGCAAAAGGGAGAAGGCGGTCCCCTGCTCGCCGCCGGCCTCGCCTGGCGCTAAGCGCCCAATCTGTTTAGTTGCTGTTAAAGCTCAGCAACGCCGCCAGGGCGGCGCTGTTCAAACTTGCCGTGCCTTGCACGGTCTGCACGCTGTCGGGGTCTGCACCGTTGGGCCGCACGGTCGCGGGCACGGTCTCGCCGGTGGTTTTGTCTTTGCGCTGCACCGCGCCGGTAATGGCTTGGGTGGTGGCGTCCGCTCCGGCGGCGCTGCAATTGGAAACACTCATGCGGCCATCTTAAGCGCGCCCACTCCGGCGCACACCTCCCATGTGGGCTAACCCACCGCTTTTGCGCCACAGTCTGTCGCCCAACCGCCACGTGGTTGCTTGCCGCCCCCACTCCCGCCCCGCACAATGCCGGGCATGAACTCCCTCGCCCTCGCCACCAGCATCTTCCTCGCCTCCTACGCCCTCATTTTATCAGAGAGGCTCAACCGCGCGCTCATCGCCATGCTCGGCGCCGGGCTGCTTATCGTCTTTGGCGTACTCACCCAGCATGAGGCCATCGAGGCTATCGATTTCAACACCATCGGCCTGCTGCTGGGCATGATGGTCATCGTCACCGTTACTAAAGAGACCGGCCTGTTCCAATACGTCGCGCTTAAGTCTGCACACCTGGTCAAGGCGCACCCGGCGGGGCTGATGCTGATGTTCGGCACGGTCACCGCACTGTGCTCGGCCATGCTCGATAACGTCACCACGGTGATGATGCTCACCCCCATGGCCTTTGCCCTTACCGAGCGCCTTAAGGTCCGCCCCTGGCCGTTCCTCATCACCATCATCCTCACCTCCAACATCGGCGGCACCGCCACCTTGGTGGGTGACCCTCCCAATATCATGATAGGCTCTGCCGCCCACCTGCCGTTCAATGCGTTCCTGGATAACCTTGCCCCGCTCTCGCTCATCATCCTGGTGGTCACCCTGGCATTGTTGCTGGTGGTTTACCGCAAAGACTTTCATGCCACCGCTGCCGCCCGCAAAGCGATCATGAACAGCACCGCCGCCGCCGAGCTGAAAAACCCCATCCTGCTCACCCACTGCCTTATTGTGCTGGCCATTGTCATGGCGGCCTTTCTCACCCACGCGCTGCATGGGCTGGAACCCGCCTCCATCGCCATGGGCGGCGCGGTGCTGTTGCTGCTGCTCTCCACCTACAACCATAGCTCCGAGGCCCAGCACCACCGCGTGCAAACCGCTGTGGCCGAGGCGGAGTGGGTCACCCTGTTATTCTTCGTCGGCCTGTTCGTGCTGGTGCACGGGCTGGTGGCCACCGGCGCCATCACCATCCTTGCCCAACACATGCTGGCGCTCACCGGGCCCAACATGCACGCCACCGCCATGGTCATTTTGTGGGGCAGCGCGGTGCTCTCCGCCATTGTCGATAACATCCCCTTCGTCGCCACCATGATCCCCATCGTCCACACCATGGCCCCCACCTTCGGTGGCGACCAGGCCATCGAGCCTTTGTGGTGGGCGCTTGCCGCCGGCGCCTGCCTGGGCGGCAACGGCTCGCTGGTGGGGGCTTCAGCCAACCTGGTGGTGGCCGGGCTGGCCAGCCGTCACAAACTCAGCATTGGCTTTGTAGAGTTCCTTAAGGTCGGCGTGCCGTTCACGGCGCTGTCGCTGGCCATCAGCCACATCTACATCATGCTGCGCTACTTCTAAAAATCGTAACCCGTAACCCGTGGGGGAAAGATAACAGCTATAACTTGACATCTCCAACCCACCCCAACCCTTCCACGGGTTACGGGTTACGGGTTACGGGTTACGGGTTACGGGTTACGGGTTACGGGTTACGGCCTTACCCCCGCTTATGAAAAATCGCACTCCCACTGCCCACCGGGTCCACCGTGCGTCCGCGGGTCTTGGCGCGGCGCAGGGCCTCGTCGATCATCCCCTCCAGCAGTTCGCTAAAGCCCAGCCGCGGCTCGGCCGCCTCCCACAAAAAGTAAGAGATACCGCCCGGTATCGGGTTGATTTCATTAAACCAGATTTCCCCGGTCTTGCCATCGCACATAAAGTCCAGCCGCGGCGTGCCGGCCATGTTCAACACATCAAACACTTCGTGCGCCCAGGCACGTATTTGCCCATCGTCTTTCTTGCTCAACTCCGGCGGGTTCAGCACCCGGTCCATAAAGGCCATGCCCCCACCCTCAACGGCACCGGGCTTCACTTTATTCCCCAGCTTGTTGGCCCCACTGCCGGCGTATTTATCAGCAAAGCTCAAAATCTCGCCTTTGCGCAACGGCCTCTCAATGGCACTGGTCACAATCTCGCCGTTAGGCAGGCGCCGTACCGCAAGATTGTACTCCACCAGGTTGGGCACGCATTTCTGGATCAACGCCATGGTATCCAGGCGGAACACATCCGCCAGCCCGGCCTGCAGCTCGTCTTCGTCCTTCACCACGCGGGCGCCAATGCTGCTGCCCAAAAAGTTCGGCTTCACAAACAGGGGGAATTTTCCCAGCTTCTTGGCCACTTCCTTCATGTCCACGTTTTCACCGCGCCGCACCAGCAGGCTCGGCACCACCGGCACGCCGCCCAGGCTGGCCAGCATCATCGTCCAGCTTTTGTTCATCGCTGCGGCCATCGCGCCGGTGTCTCCCCCGGTGTAGGCCACGTCCACGGCGGTCAAGGCTCCTTGCAAAGTGCCATCTTCTCCCCAGGTGCCGTGCAGGGCGGGCAATACCACGTCCACCGCAAAGCTCTTGCCCTTGCGCCAAAACGGCGCACCCACTTCGCGCAGCACGCAGCTGCCACCGCTGCGGGCGTCGCCCACGTTCAGGCTCACGCGCGTCAACTCACGCTTGGCGGCCAAGTCGGGTATGTAGGTTTTAATATCGCGCAGCTTGTCGCCCACCCACCACTGGTTGTCCAGGCCCACATAAACGGGGAAGGCATCGTATTTATCGGGGTCCAGCGCCTGCAAAACCTCAAGCCCGGTGCACACGCTCACATCATGCTCGGCAGAGAGCCCGCCCACCAGCACCGCAACCTTCAGTTTTTCGCCCATCGTTTCCCTCCTCCATTGCCCTTTGACTAATTACTAATAACTAATTACTAATCACTCAATATGCCTCAAGCCGCACGCTTTGAATATACCGGCGCCCTGTTGCGCGTCGAACCCATCACCGATGCCACCGGGCCCATCCGCCTGGTGTGGTTGCACGGCTGGGGCCAAAGCCGCGAGAGTTTCCGCCCGCTGGCTAACAGCCTTATCGATATCGGCGGCGAGTCCTGGCTGGTCGATCTCCCCGGCCATGGCGAGGCGCCGCCCCCGCCGTCGGCCTACGCCCCGGCGGATTACGCCGCGCTGCTCACCGCCTGGCTGGCCACGCTGCCGCCCTGCCCCACCGTACTCATCGGCCACAGCCTGGGCTTTCGCGTGGCGGTGCATACGGCATTCACCAATCCGCAAATGGTCACCGCGCTGGCCAGCCTGGCTGGCGCTGGTGTGCCGCGCGCGCTTACGGTCAAAGAGGCCGCGCGCCGCAAGTACATCCGCCTGCTGATGAAGTTCGCCCACCTCATCAAACCCTTCCTCGGCGAGGGCACGCTTAACGCCCTGCGTCGCCGCTTCGGCAGCCGTGACTACCTCTCGGTCTCGGCAGAGATGAAGCCCACCTTCATCCGCGTGGTTAACGATAACGTCACCGCGCTGTGCCGCCACATCCAAAGCCCGGTGCTGCTGGTGTATGGCGAGGCCGATACCGAAACTCCGCCCTCGGTGGCCCACCGCTTCAAGCACCTCTTCCCCCGCGCGCAACTGGTCATGCTGCCGCACCAAACCCACTACTCGCTGCTCCAGGGTGGCCGCACGCTGGCAGAAAAACACCTGCGCGCCTTCCTGCAACAACGCCTTAAGTAAGGCCGGGCGGCAAAGCCCTGAAGCGTGGCGAAGCCTGGCTATTTGGGGGCGTCTTCCTTTTTGCGCAGCGCCGAGTTTTTGGCGCAGGGGCCCCAAAAAGGAGGATGGCACGCGCAGCAAATCTTCAACTCCATAGGCTTGAAGACAAACCCCCCACTCTGCCTGTATAAAAGGAGGATGATAACGTTCCTCTTCGTCCTTGCCCTGCTGGCTTTCACCACCCTGCGCCTGCGCACCTACCTGCAACCCTTCCAGCAAGAGGAATACACCGCCCGCCGCCTGCTCACCTGGTGGGCCGAGAAGCGGGCGTTTGACCGCTGGGCCACCCTGGGCCTCCTCATCGCGCTGCCCTTTGCCTTCATGCAGCCGCTCACCGCGCCGCTCATCGCCGCCATGTGGCTGGGCCTGCGCACGTATAAAGAGCCCAACCCCACCAAAGGCGGCAAAAAACCGCTCAACCTCACCCCCCGCGCCAAAAAGATCTGGCTGTTGGCCATCCTCTTCGCCTGCTGCGGTCTCGCGGTGTTCATGTGGGTTACCCTCCCCGCACCGGCACAGCTGCTGCTTACCATCGCCTTCATCCAGATCCTGCCGGTTTACCTGGCGGTGGCCAACTGGGTGCTCATGCCCATTCAAAAGCTGCAAAATCGCCGCTTCCTCAAAGAGGCCTCCATCATCCTCACCCGCCTGGCGCCCACCACCATCGGGCTCACCGGCTCGTTCGGCAAGACCAGCACCAAGTTCATCCTCAACCACCTGCTTTCCGCCCACGCCCCCACGTTAATGACCCCCGGCAGCGTCAACACGCCACTCGGCATCGCCCGCGTGCTGCGCGAGAACCTCCAACCCCAGCACACCTATTTCCTGGCCGAGATGGGCGCCTACGGCCCGGGCAGCATCGCCCGCCTGTGCAAACTCGCCCCGCCCGCCATCTCCTGCATCACTGCGGTGGGCGAAGCCCATTATGAGCGCTTCAAATCCCTGGAAACCGTCGCCCGCGCCAAATTCGAGATCGCCGAGGCCGCCCACGCCCAGGGCGGCAAATGCGTCATCAACATAGATGCCATCCCGCCCGAACAATGGAAGCCCCGCGTCGCCGCCAACCCCACCGGCTACCGCCTGGTCGGCCGCACGCTAACAGACCTGCGCCCCGGCGATACCCACCTCACCACGGCCGAGCAAACCGCCCAGGGCCTTAAGCTCACCCTCACTCATAACGGCGAGAAGACCTCCTTCCAAACCCCGCTCTTTGGCATGCACCAGGCGGGCAACCTGGCGGTGGCCTTTGCCGTGGCGGTGGAACTCGGCCTGCCCAAAAAGCAACTTGCCGCCGCCATGGCACAGGTTCCTGCCGCCCCCCACCGCCTCACCGTTAAAACCGAGGGCGGCACCACCATCATTGATGATAGCTACAACGCCAACCCCACCGGCTTCACCTCCGCGCTGGAAATTCTCTCCCTCATCGCCACCAGCGGCAAAACCCCGCGCCGCCGCATCTTGGTCACGCCGGGCATGGTGGAACTCGGCGCCAAGCATGACGAAGAGCACACCAAGCTTGGCACCCTCGCCGCCACCCACGCCGATGTCATCCTGGCCCTCGCCCCCCAACGCATCCCCACCTTTGTCGCCGCTGCCACCACCGCCGGCGCCTCGGTCATCCCCCTGCCCGGCCTGGCGCAGGCCCGCCAGTGGCTGGCCGCCAACGGCGTCGCGGGCGACGTCATCCTCATCGAGAATGACCTGCCGGAACGCTACGAGGCCCGCTGGACTCTCTAACGCTAACCCCTTGACATCCCACACCGCAAAGCCCACGCTTTTCCCACAGTAATCCGCTCCGGGGCCAAACATAACGGCCCCGCGCCGTTCCGTTTTGCCCTCCTTAATAAGGATGACACCGCCATGAAGCTCCTTTTTGCTGTCTTTGCGTTCACCCTCGCCCTTGCCACCACGGCCTTCGCGCAAACCACACCGCCGGCCGGCGCCTCCCGCAGCTGCACGCTCAAAGCTCCCGCCACCACCTCTCAGGTGGAAGACGTCGACATGGGCGCCGCGGCCGTCGCCGCCATCGACCGCGCCGCGCACCTGCGCGGCACGGCTGAGGAAGGCCCGGCCCTGCGCGAAGCCGAGCGCCAGGTCGACGCCCTGCAGTACGCCCTCGCCGATTGCGTTAAGGCCGGCACGCTCACCGAATGGGATGCCAGGCTCCGCTATGCGGCCATCTACGGGCAGTACTATGTCAGGGTCGGCCGCCGCGAGACGCCCGCCATGCCCGCCGGAGTCTTCTCCGTCAGCGCAAAGACCTCTGCTGCCCAATAACCGGCAGCCCCATACCATCGCCAACGGCGGAGCCTCCCAGCTCCGCCGTTCGGCATTTTCAACCTTTGCAAAGTCTTAGCCCCAAACTATACTGGCGCATGACAAACCCCCTGCTGCTCCCTCTCATCCTCGCCTTCTTCGCGGCGGTGCTGTTCATCGGCTGGCGTACCCACACCGGCCACAACAAGGCGGAAATGCGCGAGAACTTCCTCATCGGCAACCGCGCCATCCCCGGCCTGTGGGTGGCCATCGGCATCACCATGGGCTGGTTCGACGCCACCCAGTTCGGCTTCACCACCGGCCTGGCGTTCGACGAAGGCCTGGGTGGCGGCCTTGCCTATGCGGTGTCGGCCAGCTTCGCCTTTTTTCTCCTCGCCTGGGCGGCGCCCCGCCTGCGCCAAAGGGCCGCCCAAACCAAGTCGTACATGATAGGCAACGCCTTTGCCCGCACCTACTCTCCGCGTGTCGGGGCCATGGTGGGGGTGGTTATGGCTTTGTTCTTCCTCATGTGGATGAGTATCCAACTGGTGGTGGGGGGGCAGGTGCTGGGCGCCTTCACGCACTTACCGCCCGCGCTTTGCGTGGGCGCCATTCTGCTGGTGACTTACGCGTTTCTGGTTATGGGCGGTTTCCTTGCCACCATCCGGAATGACCTCGCGCTTTCCGTGTTCTTCCTCATCATGGCCGCCCTGCTGTTCTCGTTCCTCATCCCCGATTTCCCCCACTGGCTGCCCCCCTTAAGCCAGGCCCGGGCAGAGTTTCCCTCCCACGGCCTCACCTGGTTCAATCTCTTCATGTTGAATATTCTCAGCACCATGGTGGCGCCGGATGTCTGGCAGCGTATCTTCTCCAGCCATGACGGCGCCCAGGCGCGCAAGGGCATGCTCTACACGGCCCTGCTGGTGCCCTGCATGACCACCCCTTTTATTATGGCAGGCTGGTATATCAAGGCCCACGGCCTTGCCCCCGACGCCTCGAACCTCTCCGTGGTGCTGCTGCAATTGCTGCCAGCCGCCCTTACTCCGCTCATCGTTCTGGTTTTCATGGCGGCGGTGATGTCCACCATCGCCACCACGCTGTTCGGCGCGGCCATGAACACGGTCAGTGATATTGGCGTCGAGCAGGGCTGGCTTAGCCCCGCGCAGATGGTGGGCGCCACCCGGTGGGTCATGCTCGGCCTCATGGCCGCTGCCGTGGGTATTGCCTTGCTGCCGGTGGATGTCGTCACCCTCGGCCTCACCACCCTGGGCGTCACCCAGTGCCTCACCCCGCTGGCCCTATGCCTCTTCTTCTCCTGGAAACCCACCGAACCCGCCGCCTTCTACAGCCTGGCCGCCAGCCTCGCCACCTACGCCGCCGGCGCTTACCTCAACCTCTACACCGGCCCGCTCGCCCTGCTCCCCCTGCTCATCGCCACCGGCACCCTCCTCCTCTTCCAGGGCCTCACCCAACCCACCACCACCCCACGCCACGCCAAACCCCGCCGCTAAAGCTGTTTAACTCATTATTGATAGATGTGTGGCCAGCCAAACGGTGCTCCGGTTTGTGTTTTGGCGGGCGCCGAAATGCGGGGCCATTTCCAGCCCGACGAAACCGAATCCGGGCATCGTTTGGCTGAGCCACCCGCAGGGCAGGGGCCGAAAAAGCTTTTGGAACCGTCTCCTCGGCCTGGTGTGGGCCCGCCACACGGTGGCCTCCTCACCGGCTCCAAAAGCTTTTTCGGCCTCCTGCACATCTATCAATAATGAGTTAAACAGCTTTAACCACCCCAAAAACGCCGAAGCGGCGGAGGAACTCACTCCCCCGCCGCCTTCGCCTCGCGCCGCCCCTTCAGCACCCCCGGGTAAACCGCCCAGATCGCCTCCAGTTGCTCTCTGGTGGCGTGGCTTCGAGCAGATATATCAACTGTTTGGCGGATAATACCCACTCTCTCCCCCACCACTCGGCAGAAGCTGGACCAACTTTTTGGGGGGAGTGTTTCCGCGAGAAGGGGGGCACCCAACGGCCAGAGCAAAGCCGCCCACTCCGTTTCTTCGTGCACGACCCTGTCCGCAAAGGTAGCCCTTAGGTAGGCCCATTCTTCCTTGGTGGTGAAACCACGCAGAATGTTATCCACCGAGGAATAGTGAAGCCCCGCCCTTTGGCCAACGTTCTTCGTCAGTGTGTTTATGCTCACCGGTGGTTTGTCGTACTCGAGTGCCGCACGGATGACGTGGTTGACGATGAAGGCATCCCAGGTTCCCGACGACTCGCCGCGCAAACGCATCCGCGGCACGCCCAACCCCGGCAACGGCGGCGGCACCTTAAAAGGCCCTTCCTCACACCACTCATAAAGGACCACGTGGTCGCGGAATTTCTCCCACGCCACGTCCGTACCCACCGCCTTGCTCCACCTTTGCAGGTAAATCAGCGCCGTGCGCGTGGCCGCCTGCTCCAGGGTCAGGCCCCGCCGCAGGTAAATCTGCATCGCCACGCGGGTCTCCATGCGTAGCTCTTCCAGTTTTTGCGCCTGCCTCGCGGCCAGGGCTTTTTCGCGTGCATCCATGGTCAAGGCCCTCCCGGGGCGGCATCGGGCAGGCGCCCGCAAAATGGTCCAATGCCCCGTAGGGCGGTTTTCTTTCCCTACCTTAATGTATACCTCTTAAATCCGCAACCTGCTTAAACCTTGTGCACGCCCCCAAGCCGCCACAGAAAGTGAACCCCTACTTACAACAGAACCCTTTGATAAGATAAATGACCTTCACCACCCCTCCCCCGCGCGTGTATGCGCTTCCCTGCGCCGCCTCTGCTCCCAACCTGGCCCCTCAAACGCCCGCCTGAGCCGTTTCACGCCTTCACGTGCCTGTAAGGCCACCCTTGACGAACCCTACCTATAAGGCCTATCTGCATAAAGCATAAGCAAACACCCGCCAACCAACCCTACGCCCGAGCCAAAAAATGCAAGATATTACCGCCAGTTATGATGTCATCGTGGTCGGCGGCGGCCACGCCGGGTCCGAGGCTGCGGCGGCCAGTGCGCGCTTGGGGGCTAACACCTTGTTGTTAACGGGGAACTTAGACACCATCGGCCAGATGTCCTGCAACCCTGCCATCGGCGGCCTGGCCAAGGGCCACCTGGTGCGCGAGATCGACGCACTCGACGGGCTGATGGCCCGTGTCACCGATGCCGCCGGTATCCAATTCCGCATGCTTAACGCTTCCAAGGGCCCGGCGGTGCGCGGCCCCCGCGCGCAGGCCGACCGTAAACGCTACCGCGAGGAAGTGCAAAAAGAGCTGTTTCACACGCCAAATCTCACTATCCGCCAGTCAGAGGTCACCGACGTGGAACTGGATGAAACCGGCCGCGCCCGCGTGGTGGTCTGCGGCAGCGGCTGGCGTTTTGCCACCCAAGCCGTTGTAATCACAACGGGCACATTCTTGCGCGGGCTCGTACACATTGGCGATAAACAACACACGGCCGGCCGGGCCGGCGAAGCCGCCTCCGTGAAACTTGCCGAGCGTCTGCACGCCCTCAACTTCCGCCTCGGCCGCCTTAAAACCGGCACCCCACCCCGCCTGAATACACATTCCATCGACTACTCCCGGCTGGAAGTTCAACCCGGCGACACTCCGCCCCTGCCCTTCAGCTTCCTCACCGAAGCCATCCACCAGCCGCAAATGCCTTGCCACGTCACCTATACCAACGCGCAAACCCACGCGGTTATCCGCGCAAATCTGGGCCGCAGCCCCATGTATTCAGGGCAAATCAAGGGCACCGGCCCGCGCTACTGCCCCAGCGTGGAAGATAAAGTGGTGCGCTTTGCGGAAAAAGAAGGCCACCAGATCTTCCTCGAGCCGGAAGGCACCGATTCCATCGAGGTCTACCCCAACGGCATCTCCACCAGCCTGCCCATCGACGTCCAGCACGCCATTCTCGCCACCATCCCGGGGCTGGAAAAGGCCGAGATCCTGCGCCCCGGCTACGCCATTGAATATGACTACGTCGACCCGACCGAGCTCAAACACACGCTGGAAACCAAAAAGATCCCCGGCCTCTACCTGGCGGGCCAGATCAACGGCACCACGGGTTATGAGGAGGCGGCCGCCCAGGGGCTCATGGCCGGCCTTAATGCGGCGCTGGCGGCTGCGGGCAAGCCGCCGTTCATTCTTGATAGGGCCGAGGCTTATATAGGTGTGCTCATCGACGACCTGGTCACCCGTGGAACTGCGGAACCTTATCGCATGTTCACCAGCCGGGCAGAGTACCGCCTGCTGCTCCGGGCAGATAATGCCGACCTCCGCCTCACTCCGCGTGGAACTCAGCTTGGTTTCATAAGCGCGCGCCGTGCCGGGGTTTTCCAGCGCCGTCAAAAAGAAGTTGCCGACCTCTTTGCCTACGCGCGCGGCACCATGGTCAAAAGTTCATCTCCTCTGGGGCAGTTTATCACCAGCCAGGCAGGTGGCATGCCGGGCAGTTTAAGCCTGTTCGACACCCTTAAAAGACCTCAACTCACACTACCGCAAGTAAAAACATACTTACCTTATTTGTCCCAGTTTTCCGCCAATGCGCTCGAGCAATTGGAAATCGAAGCCCATTACGACGGCTACCTTCAGCGCCAACAGGCCGACGCCACCCGCCTGCGCGAAGACGAGGCGCTGGAGATACCCCTTTCCACAAATTTCGCAGAAATCCGCGGCCTTTCCATAGAAGTCCGCCAAAAACTCGCCACCCACCAACCCCCAACTTTGGCGGCTGCCGGCCGTATTTCGGGTGTCACGCCGGCCGCGCTGCAAGCACTCTGGTTGCACCTGCGCAAGGCCCAAACCTCCCTCTAACGGGAGATAAAAATCCCATGCCCAACCCCCTCCCTCTGCCCACGCCGTCGGCAAGCCAGTCCGAAATGCTCAGTCGGTACGCAACTTTACTGCGCCAATGGAACTCTAAAATAAACCTGGTGGCACCCGCCACCGTTTCACAGCTCCAACAACGCCATATCGACGATTCCGCCCAACTCGTTCCACACATTCCACAAGCCCCTCAGCGGGTGTTGGATGTCGGCTCCGGCGCCGGCCTGCCAGGCCTCATCCTCGCCATCCTCGCGCCCCAGCATTCCTATACTCTGGTAGAGCGCGATCAGCGCAAGGCGGCCTTCCTGCAAACCGTGGCCCACCAGCTTGGTCTCACCCACGTTAAGGTGCTTAATGATGACATCAAGAATGTAAAAAATCAGTACGATACCATCACCTGCCGGGCCTGGGCCGAGCTCTCCGCCATCCTCTCCCTCACCTCCCCGCTGCTCGCTCCGGGCGGCCAATGGTTGTTGCTCAAAGGCAAGGCATTCGACGTAGAATTAAAGGCTTGTGAAACACTGTTCCACCTGACAACCGAGCGCTGGCCGAGTATAGTTCCCGGCGAAGGTTGGGTTGTACAGGTTCGCCCCATATAAGTGGTCGCGTTACCCCTGTCCTACCCCGGGGATGAAACGCTCTTGCCAGTTCCACGGGAAACGCCTATTCCTTAAGCACCAGCCGGTGCAAACAAGAGCAAAAACCAGGGGGAAATTCTTCATCGTGCCAACCCGTATCATCGCGCTCAGCAACCAAAAAGGCGGCGTGGGCAAAACCACCACCGCCATTAACCTTGCCACCGCCCTCGCCGCTTGCGGCAACCGCGTCCTGGTGGTGGATTTCGACCCCCAGGGCAACACCACCACCGGCTTTGGCATCGACAAGCGCGCCCTCGCCCACAGCACCTATTCTCTTATTATGGGAGAATCCAGCCTGGCAGAGTCCACCGTGCCCACCCAGGTGCCCAACCTTTCCATCGTCCCCTCCACCATTCACCTGTCGGGGGCAGAGGTCGAGCTGGTGCCCATCATGGCGCGTGAAGGCCGCCTGAAGGAGGCCCTGTCGACAATGGGCGAGCAATACGACTACGTCTTTATCGACTGCCCGCCGTCCTTGGGTATGCTCACCATCAACGCGCTGGTTGCGGCCACCGATATCCTCATCCCCCTGCAATGCGAGTTCTTTGCCATGGAAGGTATCAGCCAGCTGTTCAAAACCTTCGATATCGTCCGCAAAAATCTCAACCCCCGGCTGGAAGTGCTGGGCGTGCTGCTCACCATGTACGACAAGCGCAACAACCTCTCCCACCAGGTGGTGGAAGATGTCCGCGCGCACCTGGGCGATAAAGTATTCAGTACCATCATCCCGCGTAATGTCCGCCTGTCCGAGGCTCCCAGCCACGGCGAGCCCGGCCTTATCTACGATGTCAAATCGCCGGGCAGCCAAGCCTATATCCGTCTGGCGGCCGAGCTGATGCAACGCCTCACCCAGCCGGCGCTCACCCGGCCAGAGGCCCCTGCCCCGCAGGTGGCCGCCTAAGTTTACTCCCTTAAAAGACCCAACAAGAAAGAACCTCCCATGTCACAAACCCCCACCACCAACCTGCAGGCCAGCCAACCCACGCAACCCCTCCCGGTGGAGGAAAAATCCCCCGCCCTGGCCTCGGTGCAGTTGCCCCAGGCGCCTAAATCCGCGCACCGTGGCCTGGGCCGTGGTCTGGGGGCGCTGCTGGATGATACCGCCGCCGCCGCTGTGTCTCCCTCTGTTCCCTCCGGTACACCTCTTAAGGCAGAAAGCATGCTTCCGCTGGCCGCGCTCATCCCCTCCACCGTGCAGCCGCGCCGCCGGTTCGACGACGATGCCCTGGCCGCGCTGTCCTCCAGCATCAAGGCGCAAGGCGTCATCCAACCCATCCTGGTGCGCCCGGGCAAAATGCAGGGCCAGTATGAGATCATCGGCGGCGAACGCCGCTGGCGCGCCTCCAAAATGGCCGGGCTGACAGAGGTTCCGGTCATCATCCGCGAGCTGGATGACGGCAAAGCGCTGGAAGTCGCACTGGTCGAGAACGTCCAGCGCGCCGATCTCAATCCGCTGGAAGAAGCCGCCGGCTACGAGCGCCTGGTGGGCGAATTCAACTACACGCATGAAGACATGGCCCGCGTCACCGGCAAGTCGCGCAGCCACATCACCAACCT
This sequence comes from Pseudomonadota bacterium, assembly GCA_016125035.1. Classification (GTDB taxonomy): domain Bacteria; phylum Pseudomonadota; class Alphaproteobacteria; order UBA2136; family UBA6156; genus RFNJ01. The sequence goes on along the minus strand of WGMN01000001.1, from coordinate 336,839 downwards.
GCTGCGCCTGCTGGCCCTGCCGGAGAAGATCAAGGAATGCGTCAACACCAACCTGCTCACCATGGGCCACGCCCGCGCCCTCCTCTCTTTGGGGGAAGACCCAGAGCTGCAACTGCGCGCTGCCAACAAAGTCATCAAAAATCAACTGTCCGTGCGCGAGACGGAAGACCTGGTGCGCAACCTGGTGCGTCCCAACCAGCCCTCCCGCGGCCGGCGCCCGTCCGATCCCAAGATCTCCGCGCTGGAACAGCTGATGCAAGAGCGCGTGGGCCTCAAGGTGGCCATCCGCCAAAAAGACACCAAGAGCGGCGGTTCAGTGCGTATTTTCTTTGATAACCTTGAAGAACTGTCCTCACTGCTCAAGCGTCTGGGCAGCGCTCAAGGTGGCGTGGTTGCCCAAGAAACAGGCAGAATCGAGCTCTAACAAGCCTTTAACCCCGCCCAGGATGCGCCGCCGTTGCAGCGGCGCATCTTTTTGCTTCGTGTACACACTTACAGGCAACTTCCAGCGGGCCCTAAGTAAGTCAAATACCTACCCTTATCCATAAACACCCACTTACACACAAAAGAGGGGTTCCCCAACCTGAAAAGCCGCGCCGTATACAGCAAGTGTGTCTTCTGTGCATATATTTCAAGGTGGGCAGCCCCATGCCGCTTGACACAAAACCACCCAAAAGCCACCATCCGCGCAGCGTCATCAAGGTAAGGCAGCCGTAATAGTGTTGGTTTGCCACAGTCCCTTGAGGCGGAACCGCAAGGTGGCTTGACGGTTCGGGTAAGAGAAGCGCAAGTTTCCCTCCACCCGCACACCGGCCAACCAGCCAACGCGGACAAAGAGAAATAATAGAGTAGGGAATACACCCATGAAAAAGACCCTTCTGGCAACGACGGCGCTCGCCTTCGTGGCCGCTCACGCGTCCGCGGTGGACGTGGAACTGTACGGCCAGGTTAACAAGGGCCTGTTCGGTTTCGACGATGGTAGCAATACCGACACCGTGGTCATCGACAACGCGCTGTCTTCCACCCGTTTCGGGTTCAAGGGCGCCCAAGCGCTGGACAACGGCCTGACCGCTTCTGTTCTGTTTGAAGGCGAAATGGCCTCCAACCCGTCCAACGGTTTCGTGCAAAGCAGCACCGGCACCTTCAACAGCACTGCCGCCACTCCTGGCAGCAACACCCCCAGCTTCGCTGAACGTCAAGCCCGCGTGGGCCTGTCCGGCGCCTTCGGTGGTGTGTACCTGGGCCAACAAAGCACCGCCATCGACGGCGCTCTGACCCAAGACCTCGCCGGCGCCCAAGACGTGATGAGCGCCGACTACGCCCGTATCGGCGGCGGTCTGCAATTCCGCAGCTCTGCTGGTGCTCACCCCACCACTGCTCTCACCGCCAACAGCCTGACCACCACCGTTGGTCAGAACCGCGCTGACAGCGTGCGCTACGACAGCCCGATCTACGCCGGCTTCCAAGGCCGTGCGAGCGTGGCCCAAGGTGGCGACTCCGAACTGGCTGCCTTCTACGATGGCGCCTACGGCGACTTCAAAATCAAGGGTGCGGCTGGCGTCCAATTCGTCAACAGCGCGACCACCGTTGCCACCAACCAACTCACCCGCCAATACACCGCGAGCGTGAGCGTTGCGCACACCTCCGGTCTGGCTGCTACCGTGGCTTACTCTGGCCAAGCTCTCGACCACAAGACCGCCGGTGCGGATGAGGCCGAAGGCTGGTACGCCAAGGTTGGTTACGCCTGGGATGCCTACGAAGTTGCTGCCGACTACGGTCAAAGCAACCACTTCGGTTCCGCCACGCTTAACAGCGACAAGGTCAAGGCCGTCGGTCTGGGCGCGCAGTACAACATGGGCAACGGCGTGTCCGTCGCCGCTCTGTACCGCAACCTCGATGCCGATGTGACCGGTACTCCGACCGAGTCGATCGACCTCTACGGCGTCAACATGCGCGTCAAGTTCTAAGCCTGGCTTAGTTCTACTACCAAGGGGCGGCCCACGGGCCGCTCCTTTTTGTTTGACACCTGCCCCCCTTCCCCTAAACTCCGCCCTACTCCAGAGGGAAAAAGGGAAAACCATGAACTCACGCCTCCTGTGCCTTGCCACCGTCCTTGCCGCCACCAGCACGCTGGCCGCTTGCGGCGCCTTCCATGGCGACACCAAACCGGCCGAAATCAACCCCACCGACATGCCCAAAGGCCCCGGCCTCCTGTCGGGAGAATCCGGCAACCTGCTCGACGCCTTCAACAAAAAGGGCAAGGGCGGCGAGTCCGGCGGCACCATCGGGGTGAACATCTACCTCTGGCGCGCGGCGCTGGAGAGCGTGGCCTTCATGCCCATCACCCAGGCAGATAGCAACGGCGGCGTCATCGTCACCGATTGGTACTCCTCGCCCGCCGCGCCCAATGAGCGTGTGCGCGCCAACGTGCTCATTTTGGGCAAGTCCCTGTCGTCCAACGCGGTCAAGGTCACGCTGTTCAAGCAAACGCGCTCCGGCTCGTCCTGGGCCAATGCGGAAGTCTCGCCCGCCACCGCCCGCGCGCTGGAAGACACCATCCTCACCAAGGCCCGCGCCCTCAAGGTGCAAACCATGGCCGATAAATAGGTCTGCTTGCGCCGTTCGCTGCTACGCGGTATACAGCCCCTAAGTATCTCTTTTCCCGCCCGTAGGGCCAACCGAGGTGTCCGCATGTCAAGCGCACTGGAACCTATCACTCGCGGTTTTGCCACTTTGGATCAAGCCCGTGAAATTCTCAGCACTTTCCTTCATCGGGGTGAATCGCCCGAACCGCCCGTTACCCAGAATGAGGCTGTTCTTGTGTGTGAAGCGTTTGGGGCATGGCTCTGGCAAACAACGTCCCATCGCCGCAATGATGTGACGGTGCTGGAAGGCTGGTACAACCTTTTACGTCAGGTTACCGCCTATGTAAGTATGTTTCAGCCTGAGGTCGCCGCCCGCATGGGAGACCTTCACCGTACCCTGCTTGGCCACGTACACTTTCTTCAAATACACGATGATGTAGAGTGGAAGAACAGGCCTTTTGTGGGCCAACTTCTCGGTCTCATAAACCAGGCCGAACGCCCGGTGCCGCTTGCTGAGTTGCAAGAACAGACCAAGGTCACTCCCGTTTTCTTGCATAGTATGCTGGCGCAGGCGGTGAGCTTGAATATTGTTGAGCAAATCGCGTGGGAGCCGGAACCCGTTTATGCGAAACTGGGAACACGCGCCAAAGCCCTCATCGGTTAAGGATCGTAAAGGAAGGGCCGCCGCAAGGCGGCCCTTCCCTTTTTGCATTCAACCGCTTATTGTCCGCAACCATGACCACCAAGTATACCCCCAGCCAGATCGAGCCCAAATGGCAAAAAACCTGGTTTGAATCCAACGCCTTCCTGGCGGAAGTGGATACCTCCCGCCCCAAATACTACGTGCTGGAAATGCTGCCCTACCCGTCGGGCGTCATGCACATGGGCCACGTGCGCAACTACACGCTGGGCGATGTTCTGGCCCGCTACAAGCGCGCCCAGGGCTTCAACGTCATGCACCCCATGGGCTGGGATGCCTTCGGCCTGCCGGCGGAGAACGCGGCGATGAAGAAGAAGACCCACCCCAAAACCTGGACACTCGCCAACATCGCGGAAATGAAAGCCCTGATGAAGCAGTTCGGCTGGAGCTACGACTGGTCCAAGGAGGTCACCACCTGCCTGCCGGAATACTACGGCCCGCAACAGGCCCTGTTCCTCGATCTGTACGGGAAAGGCCTGGTCCAACGCGGCGAAACCCTGGTCAACTGGGACCCGGTGGACCAAACCGTGCTGGCGAATGAGCAGGTGGTCGACGGCAAAGGCTGGCGCTCCGGCGCGCCCGTCGAGCGCCGCAAGATGCCGCAATGGGTCATGCGCATCACCAAATACGCCGACGAACTCCTGGCGGACCTGGATAAACTCCCCCACTGGCCGGCCCGCGTGCGCCTGATGCAAGAGAACTGGCTCGGCAAATCGCGCGGCCTTGAATTCAGCTTCCAGGTTAAGGCACCGTCCGAATTCCGAATTCCGAATTCCGAACTCCGTGTCTTCACCACCCGCCCCGACACCATCTTCGGCGCCACCTTCTGCTGTGTGGCGCCGGAGCACCCTCTCGCCGCCCTGGCCGCTTCTAACGACGATAAAGCCCGTTCTTTCATCGCCGACGCAGAGTCTCTCGGCACCGCCCAGGAAACCATCGATAAAGCCGAGAAGAAAGGCCACAAGACCAGCTTCACCGCCATCCACCCCTTCACCGGGGCAGAGCTCCCCATCTATATTGCCAACTTCGTGCTGATGACCTACGGCACTGGCGCGCTCATGGCGGTGCCCGCGCATGACGAACGCGACCACGCCTTCGCCACCAAGTACCAGCTGCCCATCGTGGAAGTGGTCTCCGGCGGTGAGGATGTGCAAAAGGCCCCCCACAGCGGCGATGGTCAGCTCATCAACTCACAGTTTCTCAACGGCATGCCCACCGCCGAGGCCATCAACGTGGTCATCTCCCGCGCGGAGGCAGAAGGCTGGGGCCGTGGCGTCACCCAGTGGCGCCTGCGTGATTGGGGCATTTCCCGCCAGCGCTACTGGGGCTGCCCCATCCCCTTCATCCATTGTGATAAGTGCGGCACCGTCCCCGTCCCGCGTGAGCAACTCCCGGTGGTGCTGCCGGAAGATGTGGATATCACCGGCTCCGGCAACCCGCTGGACAAACACCCCACCTGGAAGCACGTGTCCTGCCCCAAATGCAACGGCAAAGCGGTGCGCGAGACCGACACCATGGACACCTTCATGGATTCCAGTTGGTATTACATGCGCTACCTCTGCCCCACCTCCAAGCAACCCCTTGATAAAAAAGCCGTCGACTACTGGATGGGCAGCGGCGCAGCCGCCCCGAATTCCGAATTCCGAATTCCGAATTCCGCTTCCGGCGTCGACCAATACATCGGCGGCATCGAGCACGCCGTGCTCCACCTGCTCTACGCGCGCTTCTTCACCAAGGCCCTGCGTGATACCGGCCACGTCAGCTGCGATGAGCCTTTCAGCGCCCTCCTGTGCCAGGGTATGCTCATCGGCAACGCCTACCAGAAGGCCGACGGCACCTACCTCTACCCCAGCCAGATCGAGCTGCGCGACGGCAAAGCGTTCGAGAAAGCCACCGGCACCGAAGTGAAGATCCTCCCCGCGGAAAAGATCAGCAAATCCAAGAACAACGGCGATTCCCCGGAAGAGCTCCTTGCCAAATACGGCGCCGATACGCTCCGCCTGTTCATCCTCTTCACCGCCCCGCCAGAACGCGACCTCGAGTGGTCAGAAGCCGCCATAGAAGGCGCCTCCCGCTTCCTGGGCCGCCTGTGGACGCTGGCCACCACCACCGCCACCCTGCCCGGCGAACGCGTGGAAGGGTTCCACAACACCCCGGCGGAAGCCGCCATCCGTCGCAAAACCCACCAGACCATCCAAAAGGTCACCCAGGATATCGAGAAGTTCCAGTATAACACCATGGTCGCCGCCTGCATGGAGCTGCTCAACACCCTCACCTCCCTTGCAGCCTCATCTTTTGAGGCTGCTCGGCGCGAAGGCGTAGAGGCCCTCATCCGCCTCCTCAACCCCGCCGTCCCCCACATCACCGAAGAACTCTGGCAAATGCTAAGCACGAATCACGAATCACGAATAACGAATCACGGGCCGCTGCACACCCAACCCTGGCCCAAACACGACCCGGCCCTCGCAGCGGCCGATGAGATCACCCTCATCGTCCAGGTCGACGGCAAACTCCGCGCCCGCCTCACCGTCCCGGCGGATATCTCCGAGGAAGCCGCCCTGGCCGCCGCCCACGCCTCACCAGAGGCCAAGCCCTTCCTTACCGGCCGCCAAATCGCCAAGCAGATCTACGTCCCCGGCCGCCTGGTCAACATCGCCACCCGCGCCTTGTAAATCCGGCTGTTGCGCCCCAAAATAAGCGTTAATTGGATCCATCAGCACGTTTATGCCGGGGCGTTCCCATTAACGTGCTTCACAAAAGGGGCTGAAAATGTTTGCTGCAGCGAAATACCCGATGTTGCGCCGGGTGAATAACCTGGTTTCGGTGGTTGCCGTCCTCATCCTGGCGGCTGCCTTCGTGGCAATGACTGTCTTCGGTGTTCCGTTCGACGAAACGGGAAGAAAAGTCCTCCTCGGCATCGTCGTAACGGCTGCCGCGCTGAATCTCATCACAGGCCCCTGATTCCAGGAGAGCCTCACCGACAAAACGCCGCGGGCATCCCCCGCGGCGTTTTGCCGTTTCCCCAACCCCTTGCAAAATCACCCCCAAACCCCAAGATAAGGCCCTACCGTCACATCAGCATGTTTGTTCAAGGGGGCCAAAGCCCCCACAAACCTGCGCAACCGGAGGTCGCCATGACCAACGTCGAAACCACCTCTCAGCCGCAAGAACCCAAAGGCCGGACGCCCGTCTACTGGCTCTTCCTCGCCTTTCGTACCCTGGCTGTCGTCGCCGGGGCCGTGGGTTTCACCATCTGTGCGGTGGCCATCTACCAGGGCTGGGAAATTGCACCGCAGGCCCGCGAATATCTGCCCATCTACGGCATGCTGTTCTGGGTCGGCGTGGCCTTGAACTGCTTCTGCATGGGCGATGCCGCACTCCACCTGCTCAAGGGCGTGCCCCTCGTCATTGGGTTCTTCGGCTCGCTCGCCTGCGTGGCCTCACTCACCAATGGCGAGACCAACCACTGGCTTGGCCTCACGCTCCTGCCCTACTTCCTGGTTCCCGCGCTGTTCGGCCTTTTCTGCAGCATGATGTTCCAGGTCCTGTCCCGCCCGCTCTAACGGCAGTGCGGGCTGGAAAATCGAAAAAACGCCGCGGGCTTCCCCCCGCGGCGTTTTGTCGTTATCCTGCCCCCAATAAAACCTAAGGAGCCCTCCATGCGCCCCCTGCGACCCCGCTACCCCGCGACCCTGCTACCCCTTCTCCTTGCCGCCTGCGGCTACACCCCGCTTTACGCCCCCGGCAAGGGCGCGGCCGAGGCCCCCACCCAAATCCAGATCGGCACGGTGGAGATGGAAAAAGCCGCCATCAACGTGGGCCAGCGCCGCCCCGCCCAGGTGGTCTCGCAGCAGCTCCAGCTCGACTACCCCAACCAGGGCTCCGGCATGGATACCGCCAACGTCACCATCGAGGAATCCACCTCCACCCTTGCCATGCAGCAAACCTCGGCGCTGCAGCGCGCGCAGATCAACCTCACCGGCAAGCTGTTCATTGTGGATGCCGGGGGCAAGCCCCTCCTGCGGGCGGATATGTCCACCTCTGCGGCCTATAACGTGGAAGACACCCCCTACAGCACCGAGTCCGGCAAAACCTTCGCCCGCCTCACCGCCGCGCGCACTTTGGCGGAAGAGCTCTCCCGCCGCATCGCGCTGTTCTACCGCACGCGCCAATTGCAGCCGGTAAATGTAGAGCCGGAAGTCTCGCCCACCCTCGCCCCGCACACGGTCTCCATGACCATCCCGCTGCCCTTCAAGCCCTAACAACCCCCCCTCCCCTTTACGGGCCACGGGTTACGGGTTACGGATTACGCTATGACCGCCATCTACGCCAACCAGCTGGCCCAAAAGCTCAACCCCCTGCCGCTGCTGGTGCTGTTGTGGGGGGAGGATGCCGGCGCCATCCGCCAGGCCGCGCAAACGGTCATTGCCGCCACCGGGGTGGATATGGCCGACCCTTTTGCGGCGGAAAAGCTCACACTCAATGACCTCGCCACCAACCCGTCGCGCCTGGCCGACTCCGCGCAAACCCTCAGCTTCACCAGCCCGCACCGGCTCATCAGCTTCTCGGGCATTTCGGGCGATGAGTCCGCCGCCACCGTCACTGCCCTTACCGACGCGGTCAAAACCACCCTCTCGCTGCCGCTGTCGGCGGTCACCATCGTCCTGCCGGTGCCCAAACTGTTGGAAAAGTCCTCGGCGCTGGTCAAGGCGGCCGAGGCACACCCTCAGGCCCTCTCCGTGCGTTTTTTTGCCGATGCCGCACGCGATCTCACCCCCTTCCTCAAAAATGAAATAGAAGCCGCCGGGCAACGCATCGAGCCCTCGGCCCTCCAGCTCCTCACCGCCAGCCTGGGGGCAGATAGGGATATCGCCCGCCGCGAGGTGGAAAAGCTACTGCTCTACGCCGGCACGGAAGACCCCATCACCGAGGCCCACGTGCTGGAATCCGTCGCCGGCGCCATCCCCGCCGACGCCTTCCGCCTGGCCGAGGCGGTGGGCGCGCGCAACACCGCGCAAACCGATAAACTGCTCCAGCACCTGCTCCAACAGGGCGAGGATCTCTCTGCGGCTTTCACCCTGGCCCTGCGCCACCTCACCACCCTTAAAACTGCGCAAGCCCTTAAAGCCGAAGGCAAATCGGAGTCGGAGATCCTCCTGCAAACCGGCAAATCCCGCGCCCCCAAACCCGCCCAGGCCGATTTCCTCCGCCAGATCAACCACTACCCCGCCGCCCGCCTGGCTGGGTTGGCCGACTACGCAGTGGAAACCCTCACCACCGCCCGCTCCGGCCTGCTGGAGGGAAACTTCGTGCTGCAAAGAGCCTTGTTGGCCCTCTCGGCGTAGAAGGTAACAGAGCCTGCCCGCTGGAGGCCCGGAGGGCGGAGGCGGGTCCTCTAGCGCGCCTCCTCGCCCTCTCCGCCTAAAAAACGGCGGCCAGCAAGGCCGCCGTTGTCGTTTCCCGTGCAACTTACCACCAGCCCCCGCCGCCGCCGCCGCGCGGCATCAGGTTCTCCGGCACCGCCAGCGGCGCCATGTCCAGCGCGGCCTTTTCCACCTCAAACTGCTCGCCCACCTTCACAATGTTCAAGCCGCGCTCGGTCACGCCGTCCTTGGCAAACAGCAAATAGCCGCCGTTGCCGTAAAAACCCTCCGGCCGCAGCAACAGGTGCGTAAAGTCGTCCCCCGTGCGCTGTTTTTCGGCGGCAATGTCGGCCAGCACGCGCATGGCGTCGTAGCCCAGCAACGCCAGCGGGTGCGGCTTGGCGCCAAAGGCCTGCTGGAAGCTCGCCTCAAACGCATCATCCTGCTTGGGCACCGCAAACAACCCGCCGCGCACCGCGCTGGCGCTGGCATTCAGCACGCGCGGGTCTTGCCACAGGGCGGTGCCCAGCAGCAGCGCCTTATCGCCATTTTCATCCACCTTATCAACATCGTAGTAACTCAACTGGCTTACCACCAGCGGCAGGGTGCCGCCCGGCGCGGGCAAAAACAGCGTGTCAAAACCCCGGGCGTAAACGTTGCTGGTGCCGCTCACCGTATCCACCAGGGTTCTTATGCTCGCCCCAATGTCGGTATTGCCCGGGTTGTAAAAGGCGCTGCCCACAATGGTGCCGCCGCGCTTGCGCATTTCGTCCTGGAAGGCGTCAAAAACCTCATAGCCGTAAGGCGTGCTGGGTATCAACCCGGCGGCCCGGCGCTTGCCCTTGGCCACCGCCAGCCGCGCCACCGCGCGGGCCTGCTCGGCGGGCAGGTAGTTCAACGCATAAGCCCCCTGCCCCAGCACCACCCGGTCCGATGACAACACCAGCAGCGGCACCCCCGCCGGGCGCAAGATCCCCTCTGCGGCTTCCACCGCGGTGCTGGTCAGCGGGCCGATCACCACATCCACCTTTTGCGCCAGCAGGTCGCTGGCGGCAGCCTTGGCGCTCACCGCGTCGTCGGCGTTTACCGGCAGCAGCTCAAGGCGCGTGCCGCGGCGGCCGTCAAAGGCTTTCAGCCCCAACTGGATACCACGCAGAATATCATCCCCCACCGGCTGCAAGTCACCGCTCAGGGGCAGCAGAACCCCCACCCGCAGCACCAGGCTGGGCCCGGCGCTGGTGTCCACCACTTCGCCCGCGCCTTTAATGCGGGCATAACGGGCCTTGTCGGGGTGCACGGTCAACCGGTCATATTGCTCCAGCCACGGCGTTGCCGCCGCGTAGCCCTCCCGCGCCAGGGCCTTGTCTGCCAGTTGCAGCAACAGGCGCCCCCGCAACTCGGCCACGGCCTGGCCCAGCGGGCTGTCGTTGGCCAACGTGCCGTCCAGCGTGCGCAGGGCTTTTTCTTCCTGGCCCAGCTGGCTCAGCGCGATCGCCAGGCCGTAACGTGCCTGCGCGCGGCTCACATCATCTTGCGCATTCACCAGGCGGGCGTACATGTCCGCGGCCTTAAACCAGCGCCCGCTGGCCAGCTCCACCTGGGCACCTCCCAGGGTTACCGGTACCGCGGTGGTGCTTACCTCCTGGGCGTAACCTGCTGCTGTCATCAACGTGGCAAGCGCCACACCCAGGCCAAAATGCGCTATTGTTTTTGTCATGGCTCCTACCCTACCGCCCTCCCCTGCCCGGCGCAAGCGCGCCGCCTGGTGGCGCGCGGTGCACCCTCACCGCAAGGGCCAGGTGGCCGAGTTCCTCGCCCTCACCGCCCTCCTGCTCAAAGGCTACCGCCCTGCCCCGCGGCCGCTGCGGGCGCTGGCGCAAACTGACCTTCTGCTTACCAAAGGCCCCGTCCTTGCCCTGGTAGAGGTCAAATGCCGCACCAGCCGCGCCCGTGCCCACCTGGCGCTCACTCCTGCGCAAAAACAACGGCTTACCCGCCAGGCCCGGGCGCTGGCGGCACGGCACCCCAGCCGCACGGTGCGGCTGGAGCTGGTGCTGCTTTTCCCTCACTGGCCCTTTGTCGAACATCTGCCCCGCATTGACGCCCGCTAGCACCCTGCTATCCTGCCCTGCAAAAGAAAGCCCCGCCATGCCTTCCCCGCTACCCCGCTACCTCGCGACCCTCTTCCCCCTTTTGGTGCTTACCGCCTGCGGGGCGCCGCTGGTGCTGGGTGCGGCGGCCACGGCGGGCTACGTGGGCCTGCAGGACAGACCTTCCGCCCAGGTGGCGATAGACGCCGGCATCAAAACCCGCATCAAGGGCTATCTGGCTGAAACTGAATATAATTACCTCACCGATATCGGCATCGACGTATATTACAATGACGTCCTGGTCACCGGCGTGGTGCCCACCCAGGCCGACGGCGAGAAGGTTATTGGCGTGGTCAAGGCCACCCAGGGCGTGAAGAAGGTGTATAACGAGCTCTTCGTGGGCGCCGAATACTCCACCGGCCAACGCGCCAAAGACGCCTGGATCGCCGCGCAGATCCAACCCCGCCTCATCGGCACCAAGGGGGTCTACCCGCTCAATTACCTGGTCACGGTGGTCAACAACCACGTCTACGCCATCGGCAGCTGCGAGACGGCGGTGGAGCACACCCACGTCCTGCACATCCTGCGCACCACCAAGGGCGTGCAGCAAGTGCATGATTATTTGGTGATCCTCCCACCTGAAGAAGGCGCCCGCCCCAACACCATCGAGCCCGGCAAAGGCCTCACCAGCATGGGCCAAACCCGCGACGCCCCGGCCCTCCCCGACGATCCGCTGGCCCACTAGCCAGAACCAAAACCGCCCCGTGCATAAGTGCGGGGCGGGTTTGTCGTGGTCAAGCAGAGGGGGCCAGAGCGGGCCGGTAGGCCTTCGGCGGCCACTAACCACAACTCCAGCAGGGTACCGCAGGGCCTCAAGCCCGGCTTGTCCCAGGCCAGGGCGATCTGGCCTATCTGGAAGGTACCTTTCCGACTGTTGACCTTAACGCCGAAATATTCAGCCGAATCTACGCTTAACCCCGCCAGCACCCTAACCAGCCACCCTTCGCCCGTCGCTGGGTATACACAAACCTTTATGGGCGCACTCCTGTTGGCCACTGGCACCTGTCCCGGCAGACGTACCACCCGCTGTTTCCCCACACCTGCCTCGCCAAGAGATAGGGCAGGGGGCCCCAAAAAGGGCCACAAAACCTCCCCGCCCGTTTAAACCCGTTGTTGGGCCTTGCAGGAGGTAAGCCAAACAGCCTTAACAGGGCGCCCGGTCAAACCGCTCCCGGGGGCCGGTATGTATGCAGGGCTCCCCCCCCCACGGGCGGGTGCCGCGTAGGGCAGGGGGCGTCCATTCCTCTCATCACCCACCCGCGTGCTCCGATCCCACATACCTTCGCCGGGGCAGGGCGGGTTCGCATAATCCGCCTCACAGTTCTCTTTTCCACCCCACCACAACATCTGCGCCATAAATATGTATTCACCCACAACTGGCGGGTTTCTGCCGCCTTTTGCCGTGTATGCGGCCGGTTTTGCCAGCTCTCGCCGCCGGGGCAGGGGGTGGCTGCCGGCGTTTGCCCCTCCTTCGCCGCCCCTTGCCGCGTTTTGCCGCCGGGCCCCCAAACCTGGTTATTTGCCCATATCCTGTGTATTTTCAACAAGATAAGCCCATTTTCGTGAAACACCGTGGAGCAAGTTTCATGTTTCTGTGAAACCTCCCCTGTTTCCCGCGGTTTTCCTTGACATCCAGCCCTTCCATCGGCCAAGCTTTCTCCATCGCGTTCCACAATTCCACCGTGTGGAGAAGGGGGGCCTCAACGCCACCCAACAGGCGCACAACAGTCGTTTTGGCGCTTAAATCACAGCTGATTTTGCCCCTTTTTTCAGTGGAAAGCCGTTTCACACCCCTTTCCACGTGATAAACACCCCCAGCATTTCTGCGGAATAAAAAATAAGTAAACATTTACGCAAATATTATTCGCGTCTTTTCATAAGCTTACCCAAAACACCGTGTTGCACTGCACAATTGATTAAAAAGCAGGCAGGGGTACCCGCAGCTTTCCGCCCTTTCCCGGCAAACCGCGCCACAACGCGTCACATTTAAGGCACACAGGGTCAATTTTCGTATTCAATTTTCAAACCGCCTCCCCCAGGCGGGGAAGGATCCTCCGTAGGATTCCATCCAACTTCGGCCAGCCATTTTCGCTCAATGCCAAAATCGTACCCGTTTGCCGCAACAGTCCCCCCTCTTCCAAACGGGCCAGTTCCACGTCATCCACGGCAAGCCCCCATACACCCTTTCCAAAGCGTTTCCGTAGCGCTGCCGTGTCAATTCCCGCTGCCAGCCTCAAACCGCTGAAAACAGCCTCCTGCATGGCTTCTGCGGCATCCAGCCGTTTCTCCACCGCCAGCGCTTCCCCGGCCTCTCCCATCCGGGTCAAATAGCCCTGCGGCTGCCGCACCACCGCCGTCGCCACCAGGTGGCCGTCGGGCAACGTCACCCGGCCGTGGGCCCCGGCGCCCACTCCCAGGTAGTCGCCGTAGCGCCATACATGCAGGTTGTGGGCACAGGCCTTGCCCGGCTTAGAAAAATTAGAAATCTCATAGTTTTCATAGCCTAAGCCCGCCAAAGTGGCTTGAGTGGCGGCAAAAAAGTCGGCTTCGGTGTCGCTGTCCACCGGCGTCCACAGCCCGCGGCGCACATCACTGAAAAAACGCGTATTTTTCTCAATGGTCAGCTGGTAGGCTGAAAGGTGCGTAAGCCCCATTTTTCCAAGCTTTTCAAGCTGCTGAGTCCAATCTTCCAGCTGTTGCCCGGGCAAGCCGTAAATCACGTCCGCATTCACGTTGCCGCAGGCTTCCATGGCGTCTTCCAAAGTCTGCAAAGCTTCGTGCACGGCATGCTTTCTTCCCAGAAATTCCAGCCATTCCTCGCGCAGTCCCTGCACGCCAACGCTGAACCTGTTCACCCCAGCCTCTGCAAGCCCCTTAAAAAGGGTTTTAGAAGCACTGGTGGGGTTTGCTTCAACCGTAATCTCCGCCCCCGTTAAATCGCCCCCCAGGTCTGCACAGAAATTAAGCACCCGCGCCACCGAATCCACCCCCATCAGGCTGGGGGTACCCCCGCCAAAAAACACGCTGGTCACCCGCCGTGTTCCCCCCAGCTTTTCCTTCCATCCGGCCAGTTCCCGGCCCAGGGCAGCCACATAGGCCTCTTCCAGGCCGCCCTCGGCCTGTTCCAGCGCATGGCTGTTAAAGTCGCAGTACGGGCATTTAGCCTTGCACCAGGGCCAGTGCACGTAAATCGCCAAGTCCTTATCCATGGCTGTTTTCCAGCCATTTCAGCAGCTCTTTGGCGGCCAGCGCCCGGTGAGAGTGCCGGGCTTTCTCCTCCGCCGTCATCTCGCCAAAGGTTCGCCCCTCCACCTCAAAAACCGGGTCGTAATCAAAGCCGTTTTCTCCCCGCGCCGCCGGGCTGATAACCCCGCCGCAGCGCCCCTCAAAAAAAATCAGTTCCGCCCCAGCCCCCACCAAGGCCAGAACACACACAAAAGCCCCTTGGCGCTGCCCTGCGGGCACGTTTTCCATGGCCGCCAACAAGGCCGGCCAGCCGCCAAAATGCGCCGTATCCACGCCTGGCAGCCCACCCAAAGCCTCCACACACAGGCCCGAGTCATCCGCCAGTGTCGGCCGCCCACACTGGGCAAAAACGGCTTCCGCCTTCAGCCGCGCGTTGGAGTGAAAGTCCGCACCCTCCGCCGCAGTGGCTTCCACCGGCAAAGCCAGACCCAGTTCGCCGGCGCCGTCCAGGGCCACGCCTGCGGGCGCCAGCAGGGCGCGCATTTCTTCCAATTTGTGTTTGCTGTGGCTGGCCAGAACCCACCTCTGGCCGGTAAGCATCCGCTTACCATCATTAAGCCTCATTTTCATCCTTCCCAACCCTCATCTTTTCCCGGCCGCCGTTATAACATGCCAGACCTCTCAAAATCACGTTATTTTGGCTGAAAACAAGGGAAAACACGCAATTCTGCACAGTAGACACACTGTCAACAAACATGTGCTCTGCCGCAACACTTTTTCCCCCAGTGTGGTTTTGGCGTCAGTAAGTCAATGCCCGCTTACTTTCCAACTCCCGCCGCCGCCAAAACTTGCTTTTGTAAATCAAAGAGTTCCTTAATCCCCTTTTCAGCAAGCCCTTGCATTTCAATCATTTCTCCGGCAGTGATGGGGCGCTTTTCGGCACTTACCTGCATCTCAATCCACTGGGCAGCCCCGCTCATCACAAAGTTGCCATCTGCCAGGGTCGCCGAGTCCTCGGCGTAGTCCATGTCCAAAACCACCCCGCCCTCGGTCACCCCGCATGAGATCGCCGCCACCTGGTCGGTCAACACGGCTCCTTTCAGGCGGCCGCGTTTTTGCAGGCCGTCCACCGCCAATGCCAGCGCCACGTAAGCACCTGTAATTGCAGCAGTTCGCGTGCCGCCATCTGCCACCATAACGTCACAATCCAGCCAAAGTGTAAGCCCTTCCAAGGCCTTAAGGTCGCACACCGCGCGCAGCGATCTGCCAATCAGGCGCTGGATTTCCACCGTCCGCCCCTCCTGCTTGCCGCGGGTGGCTTCGCGGTCCTTTCGTTCGCCGGTGGCGCGGGGCAACATGCCGTACTCCGCCGTCAACCAGCCAGAGCCCTTTCCCTTCAGCCATTGCGGTACCCGCTCTTGCACGCTGGCGGTGCACAGCACCTCCGTGGTGCCGAACTTCACCAGGCAGCTACCTTCGGCATAGGGGTTCACTCCGGTGGTAAGGCTTACCTCCCGTAAACTATTGCGGGCTCGGTTCAAGGCGCGGGGGTTTGCCATTGGTGTTCTCCTTGCTTTTTGCCTGGCCGCCCCCCAAGTGGGGCGCCCTTAAGGGCTCTAACGCTTTAAAGGGGCGCCTAAAGCGTTTTGCCCCCTTTGGCGTCGTTTGTGGGCGTATCCGTACCTCTTTGGCAATCCCGCCACAAGAGTATCTTTATTGCAACTATGGTTCACGTGGAACGACCGTTCTGCAAAAAACACACTTTTTTCTTCAGAAAGAGGCCTCTCCAAGCGCTCAAAGTCGTTGTAAAAACAACATCTAAGGCTTACTTTTGCACCGGATAAAACCCGTCCCCCCACTTTTTTCTGGCACTCGTCCAGGTCTGTTTGACAGAAGCGGAAAATAACCCCCAAAAACGCAGATTCCCGTCATAAAGCCCTTTTGGCTCTCCGGTTTTACCCCCTCAAAAGAGCCCGAAAATGAGTAAATAACCATATACGTACTTCGCAAAACAGCCATTTTAACCCCGTAGTCCCTTCAGCCGGTCCACCTCCCCGTTTATGCCAAAAAAACCGTGTTTTGCCCATCTAAAGTGAGCTAAAACCGGGCAATCGCTCTGTTCCTTCAAACAGCCTTCAAGCTAGGATAAAACCCACCAAGAGAGGGGACGATATGCCTAAAAAAGCCGTCAGTAAAAGCCGCGCAAAAGCGCCAAAAAAGCCCGTTAAGGCTAAAAAGAAGGCCGTAGCCCCCAAGGCACAGCCGATCCTCCTCCAGGGCGTCCAGGACGCCTCACTTGAAAGTTTGATGCCCTCCAGCGCTTTTTCCAAGGGAGAACGCCAGCTGGAGTTCGGCGTAAGCGCCCATCACACCCAATTGCCACAAGCCGGGCAGGGGCGGCTGGAGTTGCGGCTGCGTGCCCACATCCACGTGCAAGGGCAGCCGGTTGCCTTGGCGGAAATCAAATATGCAGCCGTGATCCAAAACACACAAAAAGGCCAGGATATGTCGCCCTTCATGGCCCAGCTTTATCCTCCCGCGCGTGACGCTCTCGTGCGCCTGTTGCAACTGGCTGGCCATGAGCCCCCGCTGCCCGCCACGCTGCACATCAAAAAAGTAGAGACCGACCAGGCTCCCCCCGCGGCCTGATCTCCTTGCTGTAAAAAAACCGCCACACCTGCCCGCTGACTAAACAACCATACTAAAAAGACACAATTTGTGTTTTTAAATCCTCAAATAAAAATCTTTAGATTCACTTTATCAATAACTTGCATAAAATCATAGTGTTGCATAAGGCACAAAGAAAGCGGCCCGAGCAGGGCCGCTTTTTGTTAATCTTTTGATTAGTTAGAGATTTCCCAGGCGAAGCGGCTGATCACCTTCAGTACGCCGTGTTGGAAGAAGTAGATTGCCACAATAATCACCACCGGGGTCAGGTCCAAACCTCCCACCAAAGGCACGTAGGGGCGCACCCGGTCAAACACCGGTTCGGTCAGGTTGCGCAAAATACGTACAATCGGGTTCAGCGGGTCGGGGTTGGTCCAACTCAGCACCACCACCGCGATGATAATGAAGGTATAGATCAACAACAGGTAGTCCAGGATCGTGACGGCAGAAAATAACGGGTAGCCAAGAGCGTACATCAGAACAGCCTCCTTCCTTTCCGCTCATAAATAGCATAAGTTACCGATAAAGAAAGCACTTAAGAAGCAATTATAAAGGGAGTTTCTCCAATGTTGAGCCGTCAACTTGCCGTCCTCGCCGTGCTGGCCGCCGCCGGAACCGCCGCATCCGCCTCTGCCACCCCCACGGTGGGCGACGCCGTCACCCTCCAGCCGGGCACCGTGGCCTGCATTTCCCTGCGCGATGCGGTCAATTACGCCAGCTATAGTAAGGAAGCCCCCCAATTCGCCGCCGACCTGCTCGATCGCGCCGCCTGCTTCATGCCCAAAGATCCCATGCCCGCCGTACTCCAGGGCACCGAGAAAAATTTCAATAAAATCAAACTTCTCAGCGGTCACTCGGTGTGGTTGCCGGTGTCTGCCCCGCTGCCGGCGCGCTAGCCGCATTGAGAATGGCTCTGCGTGGCCCCACAATAGATTAAGGTCATGAAATTCCGCCACTTCACCCCCATCCTGCTGGCTGCGCTGGCGTGCGCGGCAGCGTCGGGGTGGGCGCAAAGCCAGGCGCAGTATTCCAGCCTCGGCAACAACACGTTGCAGCGGCCCACTCTCACCAACACCATGAATTTTGACGACTGCCACAACTACAGCGCAAGCATCAGCGCCAAGGTGTGCATCCTCATCGGCAAAAGGAACGTAGCCGACGACGTCTGCAAACCCAATAAATTCATCACCTGCGTAATGTCTCACGTCGGAAGTTACGACTACTGGGAGCCCTCCGAACTCATCGAGGTCAGCTGCCGCAAAGGCTACAGCCTGCTGCTGCCCGGCGGCATTGGCTCGGCGCCGCAAGACCAGGCCTGTTTCGGCAATTCGCACGGCCTCGGCGGAAAATCTTCGCGCTGGTTCTTCGACGCCCGCGTCTGGGCCATCAACGGCAAGGATGGCGCCGCGCGCGAGCAAGCCGCGGGCAGCACCCTGCGCGAGCAATCGGTGGTGTGCGGCGCCAACGGCCCCTACGGCGGCATCAACAAGCTGGAAGGCTACGGCAAAAAGTTCGACCAGTTCAGCCGCGGCGGCGCCAGCGGTCCCGGCCAATCGTGGGAGGCCTACATTTCGGATTACGACGCCAGCTGGAGCAGCAACGGCGGGGGTAACAGCCTGCCTAACCTGAATGAAAAATGCACCGGCGGCGCCGACGTTAGTGCCTGCTGGGGTCCGGTCCAACCGCTTACGGGCTGGGTCACCCACCCCATTCAGCCGGTGGCGGCGGCCCTGGTGGGTTGGCGTGCCCACCTTAAAGGGCTCAGTAAGGTCTCTCCTGCCCCTGGCGGCTGGAAGATGGAAATGGACTACCCCTACATCATGCACACCAGCCCCTTCGGGCAGGGCATGGGCCTGCAAGGCGGGGGAGGGGGCCGTACCCAAGGCTCCAAATGCTTCCAACCCGGCGATCCCGGCCCCTCCTGGTACACCGTCGGCCAGAAGGATCTCAAACCCGAGCAGGTGCCCGCCTTCATGCAAACCCTCAAAGCGGGAAATGTCACCCAGGCCGCCGACCTCAACCCCGGCGTCTACATCTTCACCACCTGGGTGCACACTGCCTGCACCCTTTACGCCGGGTTTGCCGGCACCAACGTGCAAGGCGCCGTTAACGGCTGCAAAGACGACCAGAAGATGTAACCGGCGCCCGCCGCCTTTTTGTTACACGTGAAAATGCGCTTTTCCCAAGCCCCCATTTCCCCTCTCGCCAAACCCCGCGCGCCGCGCCACAATGCCGCGCAAATGAGAACAACAACCCTGCCCCTGCTGCTCCTGCTGGCCGCCCCGGCACTGGCCCACGCGCAGTTCTACGGCCCCAAGTACACGCCCTGTGTGGATTATTATACCGTCGGCCAAAGCCCGTGCCAGCCGCTGGCCAGCACGCCGCTGCCGCAGGCCCAGCCGCGCCAGCAGGCGGCGGCCCCGGTGGCTCAGCCGGCGCCCACCCCGGCCGACCCGGTCAAAGATTACCTCGACAACTACGGCAAACCCCCCAAAGAGTTCGTCGAGTTCTACCTCAACCCCACGCAAGAGAACGCCCTCAAATGGGTGGCCGCCTACAACAAAATGGTCGCGCGCAGCCAGGCCCTCAGCCAAAGCTGGACCCAAGCCGACACCCTCTACCAGCAGCTCGAGGCCAAAGGCATCGATCCCTCCGCCCTGCTCACCAGCAGCTCGCTGCCGCCCGTACAGCCCTTTCCCGGCCTTCCCCAGCCTCCGGCGCAAAGCTCGGGCGTCCGCCAGCCCAGCGCCCCTGCCCTTGCGTCGCCTGCGCCAGACCAACACCTTGGCGCCTATGCCGCCGCCCCGGCCGGCACTTTGGGCGGCCCGGTGCACCTTACTTACTACTTCAGCGCCACCTGCCCCTACTGTGCCAAAACAACACCAGTTATCAGCAACCTTTACAATGAGATGTCAGGTAAGTTAACGCTCACTTGTGTTGATGTGACACCACTCTCCAATGGCTCAAAACCCACCCCGGAGAACATCATCGGCAAGCTGCCCTGCAACTGGCGCACTCCCAGCGAGGAAGAGCTGGCCGACCAGAACATCCAGCAAACCCCTACCATGCTTATCAGCCGGGGCAACCAGGCGCCGGTTCGCCTTTCCGGCTATGTGCCGCAAGACCAGCTGCGCAGTTATATCACTGGCGCCACCGCCACCCGCTAACCTTTCCGGCCCACCTTGGGGCTTGTTTTTTCTTACTTTGGGCACACCACTTGCCGCCAGGTGTCAGCTGCCCCTTGCCAAGCGGCCCATAATCCCCCACACAATAAGAAACGGATCCCATGGCAGAAACCACACCCCAAGCCAACATCCAGCGCCCGCGCATTGGGCGTCTGGCCCGTGCGCGCCTCGCCTGGGCCCTCAAGCCGCTGGGCTTCCTGGTCCTGGTGCTGTGGGTCTTCTACCCTTCCACGGCCGACAGGTTCGACCACACCCACACCGCCCTGCTCGGATTTCTCTTCGGCGCTCTCTATGGCCTGGTGGTCTACGGCGCGGCGCTGCGCCAGTACGTGCAGCTGCGCCAGCCGCTGGGGCGCCTGCAAGCCAACCGCGTGCCCGAGGAATACTACTGGGGCAAGGTCGAGAACGTCCTGTTCGATAACAGCTAATCAAAGGCCCGCAACCCCATGTCACTTGGTTTCGATCTCCTCTTGCCGTCCGAGCTGCTCTCGCGGCACTGCCTGGGCATCGCCGCCACCGGGGGCGGTAAGTCCAATTTCCTCAACCTCATCCTCAAGCAGCAAATGATGCGCGGCGGCGGGGTCATCCACATCGACGGTAAAAACAACAAAGACGCCATCCGCGAGTTCCTCACCCTCGCGCGCCAGCACAACCGCTGGCAAGACGTGCGTATCATTAATATCGACGATGCCGCCCTTTCCAACACCTACAACCCCCTGCTGCGCGGCGACGCGGAAGAGCTCACCACCCGCATCATGTTGCTCATCGGCAGCGGCGGCGATTCCTTCTTCCGTTCGCAGGCCGGTAAGGGCCTGGGCGCCATTTCCGGGCTGGTCAAGCGCATGGGCCTGCCGTTCAGCTTCACCGACCTCTCTGTGCTCATGGGGTCCGACGGCGCGCTGCGCTACCTGCTGCGCGAAGGCCCCAAGGATTCGCGCGAGTACTTTGATTATAAAATGTTTTTCGACCAACTGTGCGAGCCCGACCGCCGCACCGGCGCCATGCAGGTGTCCGAGCGCAAGCTCCAGCACTCGTTTGGCGACCTCCTGGGCAAACTGGCGGCCTACGCCCGCGGCAACGCGCGCGACGTGCTCAATGCCTATAACCCAGAGGTCGACCTGCTCCAGGCGATCAAAGAGAACCTGCTGGTCTACGTCGCCCTTCCCATGCTCTCCAAGGCAGAGGTCGCCACCGACTTCGCCAAGATCTTCCTGTCAGACCTGCGCACGGCGGTCGGTCAGCTGCAAAACGTCCCGCCGGAGCAACGCCCCACCCCCACCTTCCTGTGCCTGATGGATGAGTTCTCCAGCTATGCCATGCCCACCCTGGCCCCGCTGTTCGAGCAGGCACGCTCCGCCAACGTCTGCCTGTTCCCCTTTATCCAAACGGTGTCCTCGCTGTCCGATAAGGAGAAGGGCCTCAGCCAGGACTTCGCCTACAAAATTCTCGGTAACACCTGGAATAAAATCAGCTTCGTGCTCAAAGACCCTGAATCCTGCGAGCAGATGAGCAAGATCGCCGGCCAGCAACTCAAAGAGTTCACCAGCCAGAGTTATAGCGAAAACATAGGCTTCGCCAGTGGCAACCAAGACGCATCCATGTTGCTTACCAGCAACCGCGGCCGTGGCTTCAGCAAGCAAACCCGCGTGGAGTACGACGCCATCGCCCGCCCGGAAGACTTCAGCAACCTCAAGGTGGGGGAGGGCATCTACATCGGCCCCTCCGGCGTGGTCAAACTCAAGGTGCCGCTGGTCAAACTCAAGCGCGACGCCGGCGAGATCGACTTCCCGCGTTTCCGCATGCCGCCCAAGGCAGGCCTGGCGGTGGCCGAGAAGTACCACATGTTCAGCGCCACCGGCGGCGGCCCCGCCCCCAACTTCGCCCCCGAAGCCCCAACGGAGTCCTAAGCCATGGATATCAATCAACTTGCCGAGATCTATGTAGATTACCTGGAGCCCTCACTGCGCGTCCTGGGCTTCCTCATCGTGGTCATTTTCCTCCTTTATATGCTGGGCCTGGTGCGCGACAGCAAGAAGAAGGGCGACCTGGTCAACTCCGCCTTTTCTTTCATCATAAATAT
Organism: Pseudomonadota bacterium; assembly: GCA_016125035.1. Taxonomy (GTDB): domain Bacteria; phylum Pseudomonadota; class Alphaproteobacteria; order UBA2136; family UBA6156; genus RFNJ01. Next base: position 314,923 of record WGMN01000001.1, on the reverse strand, counting down.
CATCACCAAATTTGTGAGCTTCATAGGCCATGCTTTGCTGTGGTTAGCCAAGGCAGTCCTCAAAATCGTCACTGTCATTTTTGCATCAATCCGCGACTTCTTCACCTCCGAATTGTAATTGCCTCCACGCGCGCCTGTGCGTATCCTTAAGGTCAGTTAAGGGTAAGAACAAAGGGGGGTGCCATGCGCCACACAACCATGAAAACAACAGCGGCTACCGCGTTAGCATCTGTTGCCGCAATGTTTCAGGTTGGCTGTGCCGGCGCCATGATGGCCGGCCAGCAGCCCGCCGCCCAACCTTACGCCGCCGCCGAGGCCACCCAACCCGCCTACGCCGCCCCCGCCATGCAGGCGGCCCCGCAAATGTCTCCCCAGGCCGGCATGCAGGGCTACATGGTCCCCGCCGGTTATCCTTCTTATATTGAGCAGCAGCTGCAAAAATCGATGAGCGATACGCAAGAGCGCCTCGACCGGGTGGAAAAGGCCATGCTCCGGCTCGACCGCCGCATGCAGCTGGTGGAACGCAACGAGCTCCACCGCATGGGCGACGCCGGCGACGACACCTCCCGGGTAAGCACTTACCAACCTGCTTCCACCGGGGGCTCCGTGCCCGGTTCCATGGAAGAACGCTCGGCCATGCAGTCCCTGGGCATCGGTCCCGCCGGCGCCCCTCCGGCCGAGAGCTACATGCCGGCCTCTTCGCCCGCGGGCTACCAAAGCGGTTTCCGCCCGGTGGGTAATGATGAGCCCGCCACCATCACCTCGCCACTCCAGGCCGCGCCGCAGCAACTTGCCTCTCTTGCCGATTCTCCCACCCCCAGCACCGGCGCCCGCCCGGCCGCCGCCAGCAACGTGGCGGTGTGGACCATCCGCTACGGCGCGGGCGACGACATCTGGCCCTCGCGTGATGATCTCCCCGCCAGCCGCGACGTAGTGGAGGCGCTGCGCAACAACACCAACGTCACGCTGTTCGCCCGCGGGCCCAACCCCAACGGCACCAAGTTCAGGGAAAGGGTCAAGGCCATCAGCCGCTACCTGGCCAAGGTCTCCAGCCTCGATACCGTGCCCATCGCCGCCCTGCCGTCGCCGCAAATGGGCGGTGACACCATCGAGATCCTCGCCACCCACTAGCCTAACGTGCACGCCCCGCCACCTTACAACAAGGTGTTGAACATGCTCATAAAACAAGCAAAGACTTGCCCCAGGCTTGCAGCGGGCCTACATTAAAAAAACGCCGTGCCCAATTCCTGTGCGCGGTGGAAAGAACACCTGTGCCGCCCCCTCAAACCGGCGGCAACCGTGCTGATAATAAAGGAGCACCTCTCATGCCCGATACCCCCCAATCCATTCCTCCCTCCGCGCCGCAAGGCCCTGCCGGCCAAGGCGGCCACGGCGGAGACAACACGCTGGAAGCCGCGCTCGGCGCGGTGCTCAACAAGCACCTGGCCAAGGGCAACGCGCAGTTCCGCGCACGCCTGCTTAACCAGATGGTCCAGCTCGCCCGCCACGGCAACTTTGCGGAAACCTTCATCCGCACCACGCCGGAAGGCACCGACATGGTCAACTTCGCCCGCCTGTGGGAGTACATCCTGGTGCAGGCAGATAGGCAAACCCGCGGCTACGTCGCCAAAACCAGCCGCAATGAGTTCGAGCAAACCCGCAAGGACTTCGAAGACTGCCTCGACTTCATGGTCTCCAAATTAAAGTCGGCAGGCCAGCGCCATAAGCTCGATCTCTCCGGCACCAACTTCATCTCGCGCGTGGCGCAGCGCTACGGCATCGCCGATAAGGTGCGCAAGGGCCCGTCGCAGCAGGCGCCACAGCAACCGCGTGCCGAGGCCTCTCCCGCCCCGGTGGATGACCAGCCAGACGCTGCCCCCGCCACCATGCCCGAGGAAGGCGCCGCCAAACCCAAGCGCGCCACCAAGGCCAAGGCCTCGCTGCCGGACGTCGACGCCCTCTAGGCCGCGCGCTGTCTCAACCTTACCGTCACCGCCCTGCCACGCAGGGTGGTGCGGGCAGGGGCTAACCACTGGCCAAAGCCGTATACGTTGAGTATGGTCACCTCCATGCATCACGCCCAGTCATCAAGCAGGAGACGCCCCCATGTCCAAACCCTTTGAATTCGGCCAGACCGTGTTTATCTTCCTCGCCCTCATCGGCGTGTGCGTCTGGATCGGCATGATCCTCGCCGCCAAGGGCGAGTCCAAGCTCGAGCAATCCTGCAAACCGATCGAGCTCTCCACCCAATTCCTGCACCAGGCGGCCTTTGCCCTGGTCGGCAACCAACCCACCTGGACCCTCTACGTCCAACGCTACTTAATGAGCGGCTGCTACTACTTCTTCAGCGTGCTGTTCTCCCAGCACGAGCAAGTCACCACCATCGGCGGCGGCACGGCGGCGGTCACCACCACCGCCCCCGTGCCGGGCGATACCGACGCCCCGGCGCCAGACACCGGCGGCATCCACTACTAACTAACCCCCGCCGCAAAAAAGCCCGCCCCCCGGCGGGCTTTTTTGCGCGCGCAGCTAAAACAGCTCGCCCATTTTCACTTCCAGCTCGCGTGCCCGGGTGGTGGCCATGGCGGTCAACTGGCCCAGGTCCAGGGCAATATCCACCGGCCCCTTGTAGCCCACCAGGCCGTCCCAAACCTTCAGCACCGGCTGGTGTTTGGCGGGGTCGGTCACAATCTTCACCGCCGGTCCCCAGGTCAGCTCGCCCGCGCGTAAAATAAAGCAGCCGTTCACCGCGCCCACGCCGTCGTGGCTGTTGGCAATAAGCCCCGCGTCCAGCAAAATGTTCGCCAGGTGCGCCCACGCCGGGTGGTGCATGCCGCCCTGGGTGTCCCACAGCCCCAACAGCTGGCGCATGTCAGGGCTCAGCATCGGCGCCACGTGCTCCAGCAGGGCTTGCAACTTCACCCATACCGCGCCGTCGGCCTGCTTCAATGCCTGCATGGCGTCGCTGGGGGTTTCCTGCAGCCGCAATTCAGCCAGCACACCCAGCCAGTGGCCGGTCACGGCGCCTTTCAGCTCTTCGGCGCGGGCAGGCGTCAGCTCATCCAGCTTTTCCACGTCCAGCTGGCGCAACTGGGCATCTGCGCGCCACAGGTAGTCCACCAGCTCACGGGCAAAACTGCCGGCATTCACCGGCAACAAGGTCGGGTTTTCGTGGTAGCGCAACGCGGTCAGCAGGCTGCGCTGCATCGCCTGGCCCTCGGCGTTGCCCGCCAGCGCGCGGAAGGCCGGCATGGTAGAGAGCACAAACGCGGTCATGCCTCCATGCGGGCGGCTGCGCTGCACAAATTTTATGCGGTCACGTTTCCAAAACTCATGCAGCGGGTAGGTGGTGCGCACTTCCTGGTAGGCGTAAACCAGCGCCAGGTCCTTGGCCAGCGCCACCACGCGGTGCCACGGCCCTGCGCCGGGCAGGTGGCGCATCACCTGCCAGCGCGCCACTGCTTGCTCGTACAAGCTGGTCTCCGGGTTGGCAATGTCCAGCGGCCACTGGCGGTAGCCGTTCAAAAATCCCAGCAACTCGGTTTCCAGCGCGGTCAGTCCTGGCCATACGGGCGGCGCCACTAGCTGGGGCAAAAATTTAGAGAGGGCGATCTTAAACGGGCTGCTGTTGCCGGCGCTGTCGCTCATTTCAAAGGCGGTGCCAAATTCATCCTCGGGCGCGGCTTCAAATCCTGTGCTCTGGCGCTTGCGCTGCCAGGCCACCAGCTTGGCGGCGGCGGCAATAAGCGTAAATCCGGCCAGCGCGGCCAGTCCCACCCACAGCACGCCCTCACCGTAGCGCTGCACGTTCAACCCGCGCTCGCCAAACAAAAAGGTGGTCAGCACCACATAGGCCCACCAGCCCATCAGCAAAAAACTTACTACGATGGTAAAGCGGTAACGTGGGTCCATCAGCTCTCCGTTTTTGTCATGAACTGCTTAACACGTAAGCACTTTCATGGTGTTTTGGTCACACCCCCATCATTTGATGAGCGGGGGCTACTCCTTTGGTTCAATTGAACATGATAGCGTCACAAACAACCAACAAGAGTCAAGCACGCTGTCCATGCCGAAATCCTTTTTAAGGTTCCCCCCGTCTCCGCTCAGCCGCACTGCTTTGGGCGGCGCCCTTGGTCTTGCGCTGCTTGGCGCTCAGGCGGCGCTGGCCTCTCCTCCCCCTGTGGTTCCCGGCTACGTGGCCCCGGTCACCGAAACGCCGGTGCAGCCCTATGTGGATGACACCCGCGGCGTCTACGTGCCCGCACACACCGAGCTTCGCGCCAAGACGGAAGGCGAACTCGCCGACTGGAAATCCTCCTCCGGCGACCAATACCGCCCCCTCTACGCGCAAAAGAACCCCGGCGGCCAGCAGTACGAGCAAGCGCTCAACACCATGGCCAACGGCGTGCCAGATACCCAGAGCGAGATCGCCCGCATCGGGCAAGACCCTGGCCTGCTCGCCGGCGGCGGCTCCTCCGGCGACGATATCGACGGCATGCAAATGGCGCAAAACACCAAGTCTCCCCGCTCGCTCGAGGACTACCCCTCGCTGGCCACCGGCGGCGCGCCCGCCGCGGCCGGCCGTCCGGCCGCGCCTGCGCAACAACCCATGGCTGCCCAGCCAATGCCCATCACCGATGGCGGGCAAGAGCTGGCCATTGGCGCGACGCCCACCGCCAGCGCCGCCAGCGGGGTGGATTTCCAGCACGGCATCGTGCGCCTTAAGGAAGAGCGCATCTCCGTGCGCCGCGCCCTGCAACGCATGATGGACCAACTCGGCGCCGGCACCTGGGCCGTGGTGTGGGACTTGGACGAATCCAACGCCGGCCTGCCGGATATGGAGATCAGCATTTACGCGGAAGAGCCCTTCGTCAAAGTGCTCAACGCGCTGCTTGCCCGCCTGCAAACCCGCTCCGGCCAGCCCTTGCGCGTCATTAAGTATGAGAACACCCAACGCCTGGTCATCACCGACCGCGTCGGCGGCGATTCCTCTTCGGCTTCTGTCGGCATCGGCGGCAAGGCCCCCGGCGGCGCCGACGTCGCGGTCACCGAATCGGTGCTGAAGGACAGCATGATCAGCATCCACTACGACGAGATCCCCCTGGTCGACGCGCTGGAGAACATCGTCAACCAGGCCGGCAAAGGCCAGTGGCGCCTGCGCATGTACGCCGGTACCGACCAGGTGCTCAAACCCGCCCACGTGGAAGAGCCGTTCGGCACCGCCATCGAGCGTATTCTCAAAATCTTCGGCCTGCGGTACGAGATTTTCCCCGGCGGCAAACTCATCGTCGTCACCGGCGCCGACCGCTTCGGCTTCAGGGGAGTCCAATAATGGCCGCCTTCCGCAGCTTTGCCGCCGCTCTTTGCCGCCCGTTTGCCGCCATCGGCAGCGTTCTGCCGCGCTCTGTAGCCGCCGCTTTGCTGGCTATCGTGTTGGTTTCACTCAGCGCCTGCAACAGCATTTCCTACGTGCAACGCAACTCGCCGGCCAACCCCTACAAAGACTATGAGACTGAAAATCAACGCAATGCCAGCGTGCTCGGCATGGGCGAACCCATCTCGCAACGCCAAATGGCCGCCAACGCCACCTTCACCCTCTCCGGCCAGTATGACACTGAAACTGTTCTGCAAAAACTTGCCGGCACCTACAACGTCGCCGTGCGCTGGGGCAACGGCGTGCGCCGCTCCCGCCACAAAACAGTTTTGATGAACAACCTCACCTTCGACGAAGCCCGCAGCTACATCGAAGATGTGTTTGATATTCAAATCATTAAAGAGGGCGAGCGCCGCCTCCTCGTGCTGCCCTCTGCCTCCGAGCCGCGCCTGGCCAGCTTCAACCCCGGCCCCAACGTCAGCCTCTCGCAAGCCCTGCGCGGCCTGGCCGAGCAGTGCAACTACAACCTGGTCATCACCGAGAACAAAGACAAACTTTCGTCTGCCCGCATCACTACAAACCTCAAGGATGTAACATGTTACGATGCTTTCGAGGCCTTGCTCACCCCCTTCGGCCTCAGCCTCATCAACGCGGGTGACTACGTCACCATCGGCGGCCTGCCCCAACGCCAATGGACGGTCAACCTCTACGAACCCGAACGGGATGAAAATATCTCGGTCAACTATTCCACCGATTTCTCCAGCGGCAACTCCAGCAGCAGCGGTTCCTCAAGCAGCTCAAGCGGCTCCGACGGCAGCAGCACCGCGGCTGGCGGCAGCAACAGTGTCAAGGTTCACTACCAGCGCAACCTCTGGGTCGACCTGGAAGATGACCTCAACCAACTCATCAAGAGCAACTGCACCCAACACTCCGAAGACGTGCAAACGGTCGGCATGCCTTCCTCCGCCCAGCTGCTGCCGCCGCCCACCAGCAGCAACAGCAAGGATAAAGACAAGTCATCCACGGCATCCAACACCAACATGTTCATGCCCATCCCCGCCAGCACGCCCAACGCGCAGCAATCCTCAAGCGCCGACAATGACTCCGACAGCAACCGCTGCGGCTACGTGCGCATCAACAAATCCGTGGGCCTGGTGCAAATGCGTGCCCCCCGCTCGGTGCTGGAAGAAGCCAGCGATATCATCAACCGCGTGCAGGAAATCGCCAGCCGCCGCCTGTTGCTGGAAGCGCGTGTGCTGGCGGTCAGCCGCACCCGCAACTTCGACCAGCGTGCCCGCCTGCGTGTGGGCGGCGAGCAGGGCGGGGCCGCGCTCAGCGGCAGCTTCATCGGCAGCATCACCTCGGCCCTCTCGCGTGACCTTGCCACTTATACCGCGCCCAACCTCACCACCGTGGGCGGCATCAGTGCCGAAGGCCCCAACCTGGATGCAGTCATCGGCCTGCTCGAGCAATACGGCACCACCTACGAGCTGATGCACCCGATGATGGAACTGATGGACCGTCAGCGCGCCACCCTCATCGATGGCCGCAACGAAAAATATTTTATTATTCAGTCCACCACCACCACCGGCACGGCCACCAGCACCGCTTCCGACGTGCAAGAGCGCAACCAGTTCATCGGGCTGCAATTCTCGGCCACGGCGCAAATCAGCGATAACCCCTCCGAGCCCAACACCATCTCGCTGCAAATCCCCATTACCTCTCTGGCCAAAACGGTGGATATCCCCGGCGGCGTCAGCGGCACCACCGCGGGCGTGGCACCTGTGGCCAACACCCGCCTCATCGACCAGAAGGTGCGTATCCGCGACGGCGAGATCAAGGTTATCGGCGGCCTCACCAAAACCGTGGCGGTGGATACCGAGTCCGGCATTCCCCTGCTGCGCGAGGTTCCGGCGCTGGGCAAACTGGCCAACGAGCAGGGCATTTCCTTCGAAGAAGTGGAGTTTGTAGTTTTGCTACAGGTCAAACGGCTGAATTAACGCCCCCGCTGTTTTTAGGGGGAGTCGGTTTTGGCTTGTGCTAGCTTCGATACAAACAGGAATGGAGGTTCCTCTCATGCAACGCTTTCAAAAGCTATTGGCTAACCGCAAGGGTTATACGATTGACCAGACGATCCTCATCGTCGCCATCATCGCCATCCTTATCACGCTCATCATCGTCACCATCGGCTGGCAACTCATCAACCGCACCAGCGGCACCAAGCTGGGCTCGCAATTCCGCCAGATCGAAGACGCCAACGGCCAGTTCTATTCCGCCCAGCGCGTCTGGCCGCACGAGGCTATCTCTTCGGTCAGCGCCGCCAACAACATGCTGGCCCTGGCCAACGCGCTGCCGTCGGGCGTCACCTGGCAAAGCAACATCCGCGAGTCCGAGCTGCGCAACCTGCTGCCCGGTTTTGCGGTCAGCGGCGGTAGCGTCAACCACGGCTACGGCACCGGCGGCACGGTCACCCAAATGCCCGGCACCGCGTCCAACTGGGGGCTTACCGGCACCAATGTTTATATGATCGTCCAGTTCTCCAGCATGCCGCTCACCGAGGCCAAAGAGGCCGACCGCACCATCGACGGCACGGAAGACCCCACCCAAGGCCGCCTGGTGTACCAACCCACCGGCAGCGACTGCCTGCCCGCCACTTCGGGTGCGGCGGCTCCCACTCCTGGCGCGCTTGGCTCAGCTTCCGTTGTTAACGTGTGCTACGCCGCCAACACGGTTCAATAAGGGGGGTCCGGCTATCGCCCTTCCCTTGCCACCCGCAGCCGAAGATTACGCTGGCGCCCCCCTCGGGGCGCCCGTTGGCATCGCCGATTACATCCCGGTATCCGAAGATTCTCCCCCCAACCTGGAGGCCACCAACCGCGACGCGTTCTATCAAAACGTCCTAAAAGTTCTCAACGCATCGGTCGATCTCGGCATCGACAACGTCGCCAAAAAGCGCCTGGAAGAGGTGCTCAAAAGCGGCGAGAACAAACAACTCCTCACGCGGGAGCTCCTCACCCAACGTGTCATCACCCGCCTGCAACTGGCCCGCGCCATCGCCCGCGCGCATAAATCGAGGGAGCTGCTCTCCATCCTCGATATCCCGCCAGAGTCCTACACTCTGCGGCAAGATCTTCCCGCGCGCCTCAAAACCCTGCTGCGGCGCGAGCGCATCATCCCGCTGGCGATCAAAAAAGACGAGCAGGAGCAAGTCACCGATATCCACCTGGCGCACGATAGCCCCACCCGCGACCTGGTGCTGGAGTCCCAGCTCCGCGAGTTTTTCGCCAACGGGGTCAACCTGCACTGGCACTTCTGCCTGCGCGAGGTCGCGGGCGCCTTCTGGCTGTCGGGAGAATCCGAGAGCATCGATTCCGGCATGGAAGCCGAGGCCCTGCTCGACCGCGTGGTCACCAACGCCATCGACGCCCGCGCGTCAGACATCCACATCGATCCCTCCATCAAGGGCGAGCCGCGCGCCATCATCAAGTACCGCATCGACGGCTTCGTGCACCCCAAGGAGGTCATCACCACCGAGCAACTGGATAGACTGCGCGTGCGTATCGAAAACCTGGCGCGCATGCCCAAGGTCAACCTCAACCACGCCAACAAGGGCGCCTTCACCCGCTCGGGTTACGATTGGCGCGTGCAAATCCAGCCTCACGCGGGCCGCCTGGGCCCGGTGCCGCGCATCGTGCTGCGCCGCCTGCAACCGGATGTCATGCCGCTGGAAGTCATCGGCTACACGCCAGAGTTCATCGATAAGATCAAGCAAGCGGCCATGGCCAGCAACGGCATCATTTTCTGGACCGGTCCCACCGGCTCGGGTAAAACCGAGTCCATCCACGCCGCGGTCATCAGCGTCAATCCCATGGCCAAGGGGCTGTCCGTGCACACCATCGAAGACCCGCCTGAAAAACGCGTGCCCGGCTACGCGGTGCAGATGGAAGTCTCCAACGAAGACCCTGCCCGCACCGGCCTGCAACTGCTCAAGTCTTCCCTGCGTGCCGACCCAGACGTGATCATCTTCGGCGAAGTCCGCGACCCCGAAATGGCCGGCCTGGTGTTCGAGGCCGCCAACACCGGCCACCTGGTGTTCACCACCTTGCACACCAACACCTCGCTCGACGCCATTTCCCGGCTGGACGAACTCGGCATCAACGGCTTCATGCTGTCATACGTGCGCGGTATCGCCGCCCAGCGCCTGGTGCGCCGCCTGTGCACCCACTGCCGCATCAAGCAACCCACGCCGGATGACTACACCCGCTATGTTTTCGACCGCTACGGCGTGTCGTTCGAGGGCGCCGACCTGCACGTCGCCAACCCGGAAGGCTGCGCCAGTTGCAACTTCACCGGTTACTACAGCCGCATCGCGGTGGCCGAGTGGCTCAAGCCCACGCGTGAAATCATTGAGGCAAGCGCGCAACGCAACTACACGGAATTGGAAGACATGGCCCGCCGTGCCGGTTGGCAGCCAATGGGGCGGATGGGCGCCCAGCACATCAAGTCCGGCATCACCGACGCCGCCGAGCTCTCGACGAAAATCCTTGAACTTTCAGCCGAAACACTGGCAACCTAGGCCAAGCAGCAGGCCATACGGCCGGCCGTGCCAAACAAAAAAAGAGTGAAACTGGGCCTCCATGGGTCTGCAAATCGGCAAGTCATCCCTCTCCACCTCCGACCGCATTGATTTTTTCAAGACGCTGGCCGGCTGGTTGAACGCGGGCGCCGGGCAGATGTCGCTGGCCGAGGCGGTGCGCAACACCTGCGCGGCCTTCAGTCATGACGAATACGCCAGCCTCGGCCCGCAAATGGATCTCGTCCAGCGCGAGGTGGAGGCCGGCCAAACACCGTTCTACCAGGCCATTTCCCAGGCCCGCCTGGGCTTCAAGTCGCAAGAGCTGGCGGTGGTGGAAGCCGCCGAGCGCAGCAACCAGCTGCGCCAGGCGGTGCCCGCGCTGGTGTCGGCTATGGAGGTTCAATACCAGGGCCGGCGAGAGTTGTGGATGAAGCTGGCCGGCCCGCTGGGCATCGGCATCATGCTCATCATCCTCTCACTGGGGGTGCTCATCATCATGTTGCCGCTGGTCATCCAGCCGGTGCTCGACCGCAAGCCAGAGTCTTACAATTCTTTTCCCTTCATCCTGCAATGGTTCTGGGTGGCTTCGGTCTGGCTGCGCAGCCACCCGTTCCAGCCCATTGTGGTGCTGGTGCTGGCTACCACCCTGTTTTTCTGCCGCAACACCTATGCCCTGCGCCCTTACTGGCTCAAATTCACCTTGTGGTGGGGGGTCAGCCGTAAACTGATTGTCGGTTTTAACGCCATGGTGGTGGTCTACTTCCTGCCTGCGCTGGTAAGGTCGGGTATGCCAACCTATCAAGTGCTCGAGCAACTCTCCGGCTGCGTCACCAACCCGGTGCTGGCCAGCCTGTTGCTTGCGGCGGCGGAAGATCACCGCAACGGCCTGCGCATGAGCTACGCCGTCTCCGCCATTCCTTTCCGCGCTTCCTTCGTCAACGCCATCCAGGCGGGCGAGAACACCGGCGCCATCGCCGAGCGGGTGGAAGACCTGCAAACCCCCTATAAGCTTGAGCTTGAACGCTATATACGCCAGGTCACAAGTACGATTAAATTCATCGTCATGGCCGTGCTCCTGCCCTTCTTCATTCTCGCCACCTATACCTCGCTGGTGGGCCCCATCTTCGCGCTTATGGAGTACCGCTAGCCATGAGCCTGATGGTCCTCGCCCGCCGCAGCATCACCTTCCGCCAGATGACCCGTGGCGATACCACCATTCTGCTGGTGCCCGGCCGCGACCACATCCAGGTGGTCAAAGACCTCGCCGGCGTGGGCGAGGTGGCGCGCCAAATGGGCAACAACCCGGTACGCGGGCCGCAACTTGCCCGCGTGTTCTCCGGCCAACGCTACATCTACGGCTACCTGCCGGACGAAATCCGCGAAATGCGCCAGTCGGTCAAAGTCTGGCTGGCCGAGGATTTCGCCCCGGCCGACTGCCAGGCCTTCTTCTACGTCCTCAGCCCCGAGGTCATCATCCACGGCGTGCGCGAGCAAACCGACGAAGGCCAGCAAATGTGGCGCACCGCGCAACTGGTGCTCACCGGCTCCGATGCCTCGGCCGCGCTCGTCAACGCCATTACCGACTATGTGTTGGCCAACCCCGGCGCCACCCTGTGCGTGGCGGTGCTCAGCCAGCTCGAGCTCTACCGCACCCTGCAAGTGGCGCTGGAGGCTTACCAGATAACCCCCGTGCCATTCTCCACCCTCAAGCCGCTGCCCGGCGTGCGCCCGCTCTACCGCCACCTCGACCACACCATCATCTACCTCACCGGCAGTCTCTTCGGGCTCATCCTGCTTATCTCTAGCGCCGCCTTCTACTTCACCAACTGGTCCGAGCGCGCGCGGCTGGAGGGCGAGATCACCCAAACCCAGCAACGCATCAACAGTATCCAGATCAACCAAAGCACCGGCCACATCCGCCGCCCGCAAGAGCTGCTCGACAGCATGGCCAAATCCTTCAACCAGCAGCCCTCCGGCATCGTAGACGCCGCCGCCCGCACCGCCGCCCAATTTGGCGACCTCACCCAAATCAAGTTCAGCCCGGCGGAATACTCTCCCCGCTCGGGCATGAAGGCTCCGCAGCAAGAGACGGTCGATATCATCCTCAACCACACGCTGGATAAACTGCTCTTCGCGCAAGAGCGCCGCGCGCAACACGTCATCGCCAACCAGCCGTGGGTGCGCACGCTGCAACGCACCGGCACGCCTGGCGACCAAACCCAACTCTCCATCGCCGTGCAAACCGAGGGGGCGGAAAAACCAACCCCGCAAATGCTCCAGCAGGCGCAGGTCTCGGTCACCCTCACCGCTGAAGACCTGCGCGCGGTCTCGCCCACGGCACAGGCAGAGGCCTCCCTTACCATGGTCTCCGCCACGGGGGCGGTGGCTCCCCCTGCGGCGCTTCCCACCCAACCCCCACCCTCCTCCACCGAGGTGCCGCAATGACCCGCAGCTCCTACCGCAATATCATGCTCGTCACGCTGGCCGCGCTCATGGCGCTCTCGGCATTCATCTTTTTCTCCGGCCAGAGTATCGAGGAAGAGATCCTCACCCGCCAAAACCAGCTCACCCGCCTGAACCAAGAGCTCGATAACGCCGCGCGCCTGTCCGCCGCCCTCACCGAGCTCGACCAACTCACCATCGACGAGCAAACCGCCACCCAGCTCGACATCCTGCGCCACCTGGGGCTAGAGCAAACCGACATCAACTTCACGGTTGATTCGCGCGAGGTCCGCACCGTGGGCGAGAACAACCTCTACGTGCGCAACGTCAGCATCGAGGGCGACCTCGACTACTCCACCGCGCTCTATTTGGCCGACCGCCTGCACAACACCAAAAAAATCGTCATCAACCTCATTCAGCTCACACCGTCATACGGGCAAAAAAACAAGGTGCACATGCGCCTTACCGGCAAGATCTACGGGCTGGATAAAAAATCTCCGGGCCAACCGTCATGATCAAACACCTCGCCCTCGTCGCCGCGCTGGTTTTGCTCTCGCCCTTGGCGTGGGGCCAAAGCATCATTTTGTGGAAGGCGGCCAACTCCACCTCGGCCACTGTCGTTCCCACCTACAGCGGCCAGCCCAGCCCGTTCCCGCAAGTTAAGGCTAAGGTGGAGGAGGTCTCCTCCACCCTCGACGTCGAGGCCGAGGCCCTGCGCATCGCCCGCCTGCAGGCGCTGCACCAGGCCGAGCAGATCCTCAACAGCAAAAGCGCCTTCCAGCCGCAGTTGCAGGGCCTGCAAATGGGCGGCCGGGTAGATGGCGCGGCGGGCCCTAAAGTATTGATATATAACCAGTGGATGGGGGTCGGCAGCCAGGTGCGCGTGGCCCTTGCCCGCACCCAGAACGCCGACGCCGCCCTCGATGAACTGCGCAAGTACGACAGCGACGCCGCCAACCTGCTGGAAAACAAGCTTAACAAGCGCCTGGAAGCCAACCCCACGCTCGATCTCACCATCATCGCCATCCACCCTAAAATCGTGGAATTCAAAAGCATTTACGGTTTGCACCGGCTCAGTATTCCGGGGGTGGAGTAACCCTGTAAGTCGGCGCTGGTGCAGGCCGGTATAAGCAACTGGCCAGAAAGGAGGTTCCACCCATGCAGGCAATGCTGTTCCTTGCCATTTTTTCGCTGTTCCTGTCAGTCACGGGCGGCATCATCGTGGGTGCCGGAGAAAGCACGGCCCAGCTGTCGCGCATGCGTGTCGACGCCGCACAGGATTACATGAACGCGGTGCGCAAAGTGGCCCAGAACATCACCCTGGATAATTTCGAGCTCGCCCCCTCCAGCCAAACCGACATCCTCGCCTTCATCCGCACCACGCCAGATCTCGCCCAACTCGGCACCGGCCGCTGGGCCGACCCCACGCTCGACCCCTGGGGCCAACCCATGCAAGGCCTTATGGTGCGCGAAAATCGCGTGCTCTACAGCAATCCCCCCAGCGATACGGTGGTGGTGCCGGTCACCGGCGTGGCGCTCATCTCCAGCGGCCCCAACCATAAGCTGGAGACCACCATCCCCGCGGTCGGCAGCATTTCCGCCCTGCAAGGCATCCTGCCGCCTGTGGGCTCCGACGACATCGTCATCACCTTCACCAATGAAGACGCCCAGCGCGATAACTGGGCCAACGTGCGCCAGCACCTCGGCCGCATCGCCAGCGCGCAACTGCGCTATTACCAAGAGCAGGTCAACGCCTACCGCACCACGATCATGAATCAATACCTCACCCAGCTGCAAAGCGGCTCCGCCAACCTCACGCTCGATTTCACCACGTTGATGGCGAACGATCCCAACGCCCCGCGCTTTCTCGACCTGTCGGTGGATGCCAACCGCCGCCTGCTGGGGGTAGACGAAGATTTCCGCCTGCTGGAAAAAACCCTCCCCGGCGGCGGCAAGCTGGCCATTACCAGCATCGCCAACCCAGATTCCTCACTCACCTTGCGCCTCACCAACAACGCCACCTCTCCCACCCCGTGGGGTAGCCCGGCCTCCAGTTTAAGCTATAGTATAAACCTGAAAGGAACCCTGTAGATGAAAACGCCCATGCTGTCTTCTACCCTTGCCTCCTGCCGCCGCGGCTTCACTCTGGCAGAGATGGTCATCGTCATCGCGGTGCTGGCGGTGCTGGTCAGCATCAGCACACCTGCCATTTTCCAGTTCATCCGCCAGCGCGACATCCAAAGCGAGGAGAACACCCAGCTAGAGATCCGCAAGGCCCTGCAAGCCTACCTGGCCGATAAAAACGTCCTGCCGGCTGAAGATACCTGGTTCACCGATCTCGGCGGCTACACCAACCTCTCCACCAGCCAGATGGAGAACGACGTCTGGGGCCGCCCGCGCTCCTACATCATGTACAAAGACCCTTCGCGCAACCTGCAAGGCAGCCCGGTGGAGATCTACTACGCCACACTCATTTCCTCGGGCCCCAACGGGCAAACCACCGCCGGTCCCGGCATCGCGGTGCAGGGCACGGCCCTCGCGGCGGCCGACGACGTCACCTGGTGGTCCCACCTCTCGGGCAGAGAGGTCTCAACCTTCAGCGCACTCCAACCGTCCGATGACGACATCATGACCCGCTTCACCGACTACCCGGAAAAGCTCGACCGCTACAACCTCACGCTGCAACGCCTCGACCGCGTCGCCCAATCGCTGGAGTCTTACTCCAAAAACGCCTACGCCAACAAAATCGCTACCTGCAACGCCCTGCCGAAAGACCCTGCCACCGGCCTCACCGGCGATGCCACCTGCGATAACGGCGCGCCCGAGCTGGTCGTCTACTATCCCAAGTCGCTGGCGGTGGCCGCCCAGGCCGACTCCGCCACCTACTACAACGCCACCATTTACGTGGATAACAGCCAGAATGACGCCACCCGCCGCAGCGCCATGCAAGGCCTCATGCACCTGCTCGGCCTGCCGGATGACTTCTGCTGCTCGGCACTGCAACTGGGCACCGATGACGAACCCAAGGCGTTCTACTACTTCAGCAACCCGCGCCCGCGTAACTCCGGCGGCGGTTGCGGTGCCCGCCCCGGCGCGGGCTCCAACAAGCTGCCGGCGCGCATCACCACGGTTAATGATGATACCGCGGCGGTAAACCCCACCTGCGGCTAGGGCAGGGGGCCTTGGGCTGGTTTTTCCAGGCATCCTGCGCCATCCACCAGCATTGGCCTTGGTTCTGGCCGCTGGTGGCCGCGCTGTTTGGCGGCGTGCTCGGCTCTTTCATCACCTGCGCGGCCTACCGCCTGCCGCGCGGCATCTCGCTGCGCCACCCGCCCAGCAGCTGCAACCAGTGCCGCACGGTGCTGGGGGTTGCCGATCTCATTCCCGTCTTCAGCTGGCTGGCGCTGCGCGGCCGCTGCCGGCATTGCGGCACGCCCATCGGCGCCGCCAGCTTGTGGGTAGAGGCGGCGTGCGCCGCAGGTGCCGCCCTCGCTGCCCTTTTTTTAATCACCTGCTGATGTGCATTTCCCACACTCCGTAGTGTATTCCGGGGGCCGGATATTGGCCGCTTTTGGCGCATGAGGCACACTTTGGCCAGAATCGTCATGATGACATTGCGCCACGCCCGTACCGCCACCGCCCTGGGCCTTGTTCTGGCTGGCTGTGCCGCGCCTACGCACTCGGCGCCTGCGCCCGCACTCGCGCTGTCCGATCTCCCCGCCGTCTACCAGCCGGTGCAGGTGGCCAGCAACCAGGGCCCGCAATACGATATTCCCCAGCCGATGACCGGCAAGGTGGTCATCACCCGCAGCCAGGCGGCGGTGCCTCCCCCCACACCAGAAGAGGTGGCGCGCACGGTGGCCGAGCAAGTCAAACGCCAAACCATCGCCGATATCGACGCGCGGTTTAACACCCTCGCCAACCGCACCGATACCCTGCTCAGCCAAACCAGCGAGGTGCTGCGCGCCAACAACGGCACCCAGCAAGCCGTCAACCAGCAGCTGTCCGCGCAGCGCGATATCGTCGGCCTCACGCGCGAGCAAACGCAAACCCAGCTGGCGGCGCTCGCCAACCAGGTCTCCGGCACGCGGGCGCAGCTGGCGGCCCAGCGCCAAACCATTCTCCAGCCGCAACAGGTCGCGGCCATCGCCGCCCGGCAGGTCCAGCAGGCCGAGCCGCGCATCCAGGCCATCGCGGCGCAAACGGTGTCTTCAGCCATGCCGCAAATGGCGGCCATCGCCCAACAGGCCGTCTCCGCGTCCCAACCAGGCATTGCCACGCTGGTAGACGAACGGGTGGCCGACTCCGCCCCGCAAATGCGCGCCCTGGCCCTGCAAAGCGTCAAAGACTCAGAAGGTTATATCCGCACCATCGCCCGCACCGCCGTCAAGGATTCCGACCCCGACATGCAAAAGGCCCTGGCCGAGGCCGCCACCACCGCTGTGAAGAAAGACGACCGCATCGTCTTCGCCATCCGCAAAGTGGTCAACGACCAGCTCGCCCAGCAAGCCAAGGCCCAGGCCACCGCGCAGCAAGACGTCAACATCGCCTCTGCCGGGCTGGAAGTTGCCCAGCCGCTGCCGCCGGGCGTCATCCCATCCGACAAACAGCTCGCCAACATCGCCCCGGCCTCCGGCCCGCTGCCCGGCAGCGCCAACCTCACCACCGCCCGCACCCATACCGACTGGGTCGATATCCGCCAGTACCGCGTGGTGGTGCACGAGGATTCCAAAACCCTGGAAGACATCATGACCATGGTGGTCAAACGTGCCGAACCTTTCATCGGTCCCTGGCGCCTCAAATGGAAGATCTCGCCTGAAAACCAAGACATCCTCACCCAGCGCTTCAGCCTGGACGTGGAAACCAGCTTCCAGCAGTTCGTAAACTACCTCGCGCAGTATCTGGTCAACGAGAGAGGCATAAAAATAACCTTCAGCCTGTTCGACAACGACCGCATTATTGTAATCTCCGACTAATGCAAAAGGTCCGCCCCACTCCGGCGTTGCTCGCGGCCATCGCCGGCCTTGCCGTGCTCGGTGGCTGCGCCGGGCGCTCCGCCACGCTGGCCGACGGCTCGCCCGCCCCCCGCGGCGCCGACAGCGGCGTGCTGCTGGCCAGCTCGGCCATGGTGCCGGGCTCGCTGCAGGCGGCGGCGGTGGGTGGCCTCACGGCCGACTGCTCCGGCCCCGGCCTGGGGGTGATGGTGGAGGGCAGCCTCTCCGGCAACCGCTACCTCTACGATGCCAACGGCGAGCCCTGCGAGCCTGCGCAAATGCTCTTCGACGGCTCCACCGCCGCCGACGCCCGCGCGGCCGACCCCTCCATCGCGCTCACCTTCTTCGATTCCCCCACGCCGCTGCCCGCCCGTGCCACCTCCAGCCTGCCGGCCCTGCCCAACGTCAAGGTGGCGTCCGAGCTGCTGGCCAAAATGCCTCCCGCCCACCCGCAGGAAGAGCTGCCCCAGCCCAAGCCCATGGCACCGGGCAGCAACATCGGCCAACCGGCGGCCAAGGTCTCGCAGGTGGCGCCTGCGCAGCAAGATCTCCTGCCCAAACACGTGGTGGAGCAAAAACCCGCCCCCAAGGTCGATCCCCTGGTCGAGCAACTCGGCACCTGGCAAGCGGTGGATAACACCGCCGCCGCCCGCATGGGCGAGGCCGACGCCGCCGCCGCGCGCAACCTGGCCCGCATCGCCGACGAAAAACGCGCGGCTTCAGAGCAAGAAACCATCGCCCAACTCTCGGCCAAACTGCGCGAGCGCGAGCGCCAGATCCAGGAAGAGCAGCGCCGCCATGCAGAAACACTGGAACGCGCCGCCACCACCCGCGCGCAAACCAGCGCGGAAGAAGCCACCCGCCGCCAGCACGAGGCGCAACTGCAAGACGAGCTGGAAGCCACGCAAAAACGCCTGCAAGAGTTCGAGGCCCTGGCCAAGCAGCTGCAAGCGGAAAAAGGCCAGAAGGAAAAGGCCTACCAAAACAAGATCAGCAGCCTAAGCACAAACCTCAAGCAGGCCGAGGCCCAGGCGGATGATTCCCGCCGCCAGCTCATCGCCGCCGCCGCAGCCAAGATCGCCGAGGCCGAGCAACTCGCCAACGCCGCCCAAATTCAAGAGCAACAGGCCAAACTGCGCGAAGCCGAGCGCCTTAAGGCCGAGGCTGAAACCATGATGGACCGCGCCCTGGCCCTGCGCGCCGGCCAATCTGTGCACGACATGCTCAACGCCAACCAGGTAGAGCCCGCGGCCGGGCCGGTGGCGCTCGACGACGTCATGGTCACCGTCCACGCCAAAAACCAGTCGCTGCAAGGCCTCACCGATGCCGTGCTGGCACAGGCGGCGGCCCACGGCAGCGAGAAATGGCAGGC
Source organism: Pseudomonadota bacterium (assembly GCA_016125035.1). Taxonomy (GTDB): domain Bacteria; phylum Pseudomonadota; class Alphaproteobacteria; order UBA2136; family UBA6156; genus RFNJ01. The sequence goes on along the minus strand of WGMN01000001.1, from coordinate 296,165 downwards.
CGATTGGCAACTTTCCCCAGAAAACCAGTACCTTATGGCCGAAAAGTGGTCCCTCACCGCTGAGGCGCCGGTGCAACAGGTGCTGGCCCAATTGGCGGCGCAGGTCAAGGCCGCCCACAACATCACGCTAACCTTTACCCAGTTTGAAAAATCTCACCTTCTGGTGGTCACCGACACCCCCTCCGCCGCCAAAAAATAAGCGCTCACGGTAAAAGAGGGGCTTGTCAAAGGCTTAACCCCACCCAACAATAACATCAAACAGGAGTACACAACCTATGGTCAATCGTCATACCTTCTTTGCAATGGCCGCTGCCATGCTCATGCTTGCTGCGGTGGTAGAGCCCTCTTTCGCCGCCGGCAACGCCGCCGACGCGGGTAACACCATCCTCGGCACCCTGCAGGATTCCATCACCGGCAGTATCGGTTTCTTCATCGGCCTGGCCATCACCATCCTCGGCCTGTGGACGTGGATCGTTAAGCAAGAGACCGGCGCCGGCATCGTCATGATCATCGGCGGTGTGCTCATCACCCTGGTCCCCGGCATCTTCAACGGTATGCATGACCTCGCGTCCGGCGTGCTCACTCAGTTCGGCGGCAGCACCACCACCGTGCAAGACGTCGGCCGCTAAGCCGCGGCAAAGGTTAAGCTGTGCCAACGCGCGCAACCCTGCTCCTCTTTACGGCGCTGATACTTCTGGGTATCGGCGCCGTTTCCATGGGCTGGGCCGAGGCCGCCCAGGCACCTGTCGGCAGTGCCGAGCTTGCACTGCTCAAGCTCATCATCACCGGCAAACTGGGCCTGGCTTTCGGGCTGGCGGTGGCCTTCCTCGGCGTGTGGACCATAGGCGCCAAGGGCAACACCAGCTTTGGCATGGTGCTTATTCTGTGCGGGGTCATCATCACCATGCTGCCCACGGTCTTTAACGGTTTCCGCGGCATCGTCTGCCCCATCGTCAGCAGCCTGGGGGGCACGTGCGGCACGGTCACGGTGCAGTAACCCGCCATGCAAATGCGCTCCGTGCCCCGTAATATCGACAGGCCCAACCGCACGCCTGAATACGTCATGACTTACCTCACCACCTACTACGCCTGCATGTTTGTCAGCGGCAAGGCGCTGCCGTCCATCCTGCTGGGCGCCATGGCGGCCTACTTCATGTACAAACTCACCATGGATAAGCCGGAAGGGCTGGCCATGCGGGTCATGTACCGCTACATCCAGCTGGGCCGCATGCGCCCATCTCCGCGGTTTTGTAAAAAGCTGGAAATGTAGGGCCCGCCTGCGGGTCCCAGTCCCCCAATTCCCACACCCCCTGCCGCAAACCACCCGGGTGCCACGCCTAATCCCTCCCCATCTTTGCGCCAACACGCTAAGCTTGCCGCATGGATTTCGTCGCCCGCGCCGGAGCTGTCATTGACCGTGCCCACCGCATCGCCGGTGTGCTGCTCATCTGCGTCATCGTGCTGGGCCTGGTCACCACCTGCCAGCTAAGCCGCAACGCCTCGCTCAACGCGCAGCTGATGCAACGCCGCATGAGCCTGCCGGTCATCGTGGTGCCCGGCGCCGCCACCGGGCTCTACAGCCCCACGGAAGACGACCGCCTGACGATGATGTTCACCAGCTACATCACCCAGTCCATCAACTCCTTCACGCCCGAGACCATGGCCAAACAATACAGCGCGATCAGAAGCTTCTTTTCCCCCGCCCTGCTCACCGACTCCGTGCCCTACTTCGAGCGTAAGATCCGCGATTCCACCGCCGACCGCCGCTCATCGCTCTTCGTGCCAGACGAATCCTCCCTGCAAGTCAAAAAATACAGCGAGAACGGCGTAGACATACGCGAGGTCACCATCATCGGCCAGCTCAACACCATCATCGCCGGCACGGTGGCGGAAAACGTGCCCCTGCAAATCGCCATGAAGTTCGAGAAAACGCAAGTCAGCCCGGCCAACCCCTACGGCCTCAAACTCAGTTCTTATAAGGAAACACCGCTCACCACTCCCGGCGGCGCTCCCGCTCCGGCCGCCGCGCCGCCGGCCCAGTAACCGCTGCCTGTGTCATGGCCCACAACTTCAGCGCTCTTCCCCATAAGGCACTGGCCAAGCAGGGGCAAACCATGCAAAATCAGCCCACCAATCCATGAAGAACGCCTTGCGCCCCCTCCTGCTCATCCTCGCCCTGCTGGCGCTGCCCTTTGCCGCGCTGCATGCCGATACTCTGGTGTGGCAGGGGCCCACCAAAACCCTCACCATCGGGCTGACGCAAGACGACGTCTCTCATGTGGAATTCCCCGAACCCATCACCAACGTCACGCTGGAAGACCCCAGCTACGTCGATATCCTGGTGGTCGATGGCTACAACAACCGCGCCTTCCGCATGCGCTCGCTGCTGCCCAAAATGGCCACACGCATGTTCCTCACCGGCCAATCGGGCAACACCTACATCGTGGTGCTCACCACCGACGTGCCCTACCGCTCGTTCCTGCAAGTCGTCAACGGGCTGGAGCTCGACCAGGTCAAGCGTAACATTTCCAAAAACTTCGGCCCGCATGATCTCATCCGCTCCATGGCCCAGGATGAAGACATCCCTGGAGTGAACCGCGAGACCTACGTCATCCCCAACTGGTTCCGCGGCAACGGCATGATGTTCGATCTCGCCGAGGTCTGGCAATCTCCCCAGCTTACCGGCCTGGTGGTGCACGTGCGTAATGAGTACGCCAAACCTAACGAGGTCAACCTCCCGGCCATCACCATTCCCAAAACCGATGAGTGGGGCGTGCTGCGCTTTGCTTCCATGGAAAACCTGCGCCTTGCCCCGGCTGGCCAGCCCGGCGACAAAGGCGTGCTGTTCCTGGTATTCTTGCGGTAGGGTTGCCAGCAATGCCTAACGCCGCCCCCCATAAAATAACCGTGAAGTTCCTCTTCCTCCTGCTGCCGCTTTTCGCCGCCATCGGCAGCATCCACGCACAGGCCGAGTACGCCTCCGACCCCTTCGACCCGGTGGTCGCGCGCAACGCCTGGCTGCTCATCAGCGAGGCCGAGCACACCCACAACATCCCGCCCGGCCTGCTCCACGCCATCAGCCTGGTGGAAACCGGGCAGGGCATCCGCGGCTGGGTGTTGCCGTGGCCCTACACCGTGGGCGTCAACGCACCGTCCTCGCGCACACTTTCCGGCCGCGCCGCCGCGCTCTCCGCCCTTAACCAGTGGCGCGCCATGGGCTTCGTAAGGTTCGACTTCCGCGCCCCGGGCATCGCCCGCTCCAACGCCAGCGCGGCGGAAACATCGGCCCAGCTCTCTGCGCTGTCCGATCTCTCCCCGGTGGTGCTGCAACCGCGGCCGTTCTCGCGCCGCTTCAATAACACGCAGGAGGCCGAGAATTTTGCCCAACGCTTCCTCTCCAGCGGCTACACCAACCTCGATATCGGCATGATGCAAATTAACTGGCGCGTGCACGGCAGCCACTTCGCCACCTTGCACCAGGCCTTTAATGTTGATTCCAACCTGGCCTACGCCGTGCAATACCTGCTCGAGAACCGCGACTCCGGCCGCGACTGGTGGGGCCTGGTGGGCCGCTACCACAGCGGCACGGCTTACTATGCCAACCGTTACATCCGCAACGTCTACGCCATGTACCTGCGCATCCACCGCGTCAACCCCAGCGCGTAAGGCCCGGCCGTGGAGTGGTCGCGCAGCCAGCAAGCAGTCCTCAAACACCATGAGAGCGCCCTGGTGGTCGGCCCACCCGGCTCGGGCAAAACGCTGCTGCTGCTGGAAAAAGCCCACCGCCTCATCACTTCCGGCCAAAAGGCGGCGCTGTGCACCTTCGCCTTCCGCAGCCTGGAGTACATCAAAAGCTACGCCCACGGTCACTACCCGCAATTCAACGCACACATCGCCACCGGCGGCCTGCGCGCCGGCACGCTGCGAGACCTCGCCGCCGCGCAACTGCAAGCAGCGGGCGAGCCCTTCTCCTTCGTCAGCAACAACCAGGTGAGGGAGATCCTGCGCACACTGGTGGCCCAGCAAGCGTTCCCCGGCACACTGTCCGAGGCCGAGCACATCATCCGCGCGGCCAAAAGCCACGCCAAAAAGCTGCCAGAGACCGACCGCCACTACGCCTTCGTCAGCGCCTACCAGCACAAGCTGGAAGAACTCGGCCTGCTCGATAGGCACGACATCATCCGCCGCCACGTGCTGGGCATGCGGGAGGGCAAGGTCCCGCCGCTGCCGGTGTCGCACATTCTGCTGGATAACCTGCAAGACGCCACCGAGCTCCAGCTCATCTGGCTGCAAATGCACATGGGCAGCGGGGTGGCCCTCACCATGGCGGCAGATGACGACATCACCGCCTTCGTGCAAGACGGCGCCATGGGCCTGCAAGCCATCGAGGCGGTGGAAGCCTGGCCAGACATCACACGCTTTAATCTGGAGGTCAGCTTCCGCCTGCCCAAAACCCTGGCCCCCGCCATTAACAAAATCGCCCGCCAGCTCAAGCACCGCGCCACCAAGGGCGACGGCACCGCCAACCCCAACCCGGGAGACCTCCGCGCCGAGGCCTTCCCCTCCGCGGTGGCCGAGCACGCCTTCCTTGCCAGCACCTGCTCGCAACTGCTGGCGCAGGCCAAGGGCTCGCGCTTGGCCATCGGCATCCTCACGCGGGATGATTTTACCGCTTCGCTCATCACCCAGGTGCTGCGCAAGGCAGGCATGAACCCGGCCAGCTACGCCCGGCTTATATGGGAGAATCCCACCGCCCAGCTGGTGCTGGCCATGCTCTACGTCATGCTCGGCCAGGCCACGCCCGCGCATTTGCAGCTGGTGCTCATCGGTTTCGGCCTGCCGGCGGGGGTGGTAACGGGGCTGTTCAGCCAGGGCCTTAGGGCCGAGGGCTGGCTGGCGGCCGGTTGCCCGCTGCCGCCGTTGGAAGGGCTCACCCCGCCGCTGCAAACCGCGGTGCAGCGGGTGCGCCGTGCTTTTGCCGGTGCCGGGCAGCTGTTGCAGGCCAAGGCCATGCCGCCGCGAGACGTCTTCAAGTCCCTGGTGGCCGAGCTCCTCACCACCCTCCCGGCGGCCGAGCACCCGGAGGCGTTGCTGGCCACCGATACCCTGCTCAGCCTGTCGGGCAAACTCACCGAGGTGCTGCCCCGCGTCATGCAGGAAACCCTGCCGAATATGGAGTCCCCCATCACCGTCGCCCCGGTGCGCGAGGTGCGTAATATGGAGTTCACCACCGTCATCTTGCCCCACGCCGGCGCCGCCTCCTGGCCGTGGCCGCCGCAAACCCTGCTGGGCCCTAACCCCGACCACGAGCGCCGCATGTTCTACCTGGCCATCAGCCGCACCCGCGCCAACCTGCTGCTCACCTGGCACACGCCGCAACCCAGTCCTTTCCTGGGCGAGCTCCAGCAAACCCTCAAAAACCAGGCCAAAAAAGGCGCGGCCTAAAAGCCGCCTTGCCATTTTACCGCAATAACTGTATGCATCTAACGTCTTAAGAGCCTACGCCGCCCGCCAGGGCGGGCCATCCACCCGTTCCGTTCTCGCAAAATAAGGAGGGCCGCCATGCGCCCACTTCTCCGCGGCACGCTTCCCGCCGCCTGCCTCGTCGCCAGCCTGTCCATTGCTTCCGCCGCCCAGCCGGTGTGCGATTGGCCAACCGTCCTCACGCCGGCCAAACTGGCCGAGCTCGCCACCAAGGGCTGCTTCCTCGGCGGCAACGTGGTCATCAGCCATACCGAGAGCAGCACCACGGTCACCACGCCGGCGCCTGCTGCCCCGGTGGGCTCCACCACAAGCACTACCACCAAAACGGTGCAGGACAGCACCTCGGTCATGCCGGTGCCTCAGCCCGCCCCGGTCGTGCCCCCGCCACCTGTGGTACCGCCGGCCACTGTCTACGTGCCGGTCCCCTATCCGGTCGCGGTGGCGCCGGTGGTGGTCTACCGCCCGCCGCCGGTCTATTACGAATACGAACCGCCGCAAACCTACCTTTACTGGCGGCGCTGGTAAAAGCTCCGGCAACAGGCCGCCCTCTCCACACCACAGGCGCAGGGGAGGGCGGCTTGCCTGTGGGGGCGGTAGCGCAACTGCCACACCCCCTGTCAGCACTCACCCCCGCCCTCGCTTGCGCCCCTGACGCCCCGGCCACAATGTGGCATGCTCGGGCCAACAATTAAAAAGAGGCACGTATGCCCAAAACCACTAAGCCCGCGGCCAAAAAGGCCGCCGCCGCATCGCCCAAAAAAGCCGCCGCCGCCAAAGGGGCGGCCAAGGCGCGGCAAAGCAGCCCCACCTCCGTGCGTGCCGAGGCCCTTAAAACAGAAGACGCAGGTTACCAACTGGCGCGCCAATCCGCGGTCAAGTATATCCATGGCCGCCGCCAGGCGGCGTTCAGCCTGGCGCGGCATTATCACTTAGATGGCGATGACCTGCTGCAAGAGGCCTACGAAGTGCTGCTCACCTGCCTGCGCGATTTCAACCCGGTCTACACCAAGGCCGGCGGCGAGGTGGTCACCGTGCAGTTCAACACTTTCTTCGGCAGCCGGTTGGAAGGCAAGGCGCTGGAGATGCGCAACCGCGACCCCGAATACCAGGCCCGCCAGGCGCACATGAATGATATGTCCGACGCCGACCGCGCCCAGTTTCGCGAGAACCCGCCGCTGCTGGTGCAACACCTCGACCAGGAAAGCACCATGCAAGAGCATCTGCGTTCCGAGGCCTCCTCCGCCCAGCGCTCGCGCCAAACCAACCTGCTGATGAAGATCGCCCAGGATAGCTTCATCGAGCGCAAACTCAATGACCTCATTGCCGCGGAACGGGACGAAAAGCGCCGCGCCGCGCTGATGCACGTCAAGGTCGGCGGCGTCGCCAGCTTTGAAGAGATCGCCTACCACTTCGGGGTGACCGACTCCCGCGCCAGCCAGATCCTTAATGAGCTGATGGACGCCTTCTACGTCCAACGCCTGCTGGATGCCGACTTAAAAAGCGTGGTCTACGATTTCCGCAAACTGGGGCTGAACGAGAAGCGCGCCCAACGCCTCTTGGAAGAGGCCATGTCCAATGCCGTGCCGGGCCGCGCCGCGCAAATCGCCGCCGCCTTCGCCACCGAGTACCCGGAGCTGCGCGATGGCCTGGCCCTCTCCGCCAAACAGCAACCACCCGCGGCGGCGGAAGATGCCGATTCCGGCCAAGCCCTGCCGGCAAGCCTCACGCCAGAGGAAGACGAAACCTTCGCCCTGCAAGGCGTGGAATGGCGGCCCATCTCCGTGCTTACCTCGCTGGGGCTGGAGTTCAGGCCTCCTTCCAACCTCGCGCCGGAAAATCTGCCCCACATCCGCAAACTCACCGACGGCGACGCCGAGCACTGGCCGCCGCTGCTCATCACGCCGGAAGGCGCGGTGATCGACGGCGAGCGCCGCATCCACGCCGCCCGCGCCAAGGGGGTGGACAGGCTGTTGTGCCAGGTGCGCGCCACGCCGTCGGTGCAGGCCGCGCAAACCCTGCGCATCTGCCTCAATGCCCGCACCCGCCCGCTGGATAAAATAGAGCTCTACTTCGCCATCGGCGCGCTGCTCACGCTGGGCTTGTCGCAGGGCAAAATAGCCGAGGCACTGGGCACCTCGCGCCCCAACGTCATCGTCTACGCCAAGGTCAGGGAAAAAGCCTCGCCGCGCCTGCGCCAACTGTTCGAGGACGGCCTGGTGCAGATCACCAACGCTTCCACCGCGGTCGACCTGCCCCAGAGCGCGCAGGAGGAGATGGCCGATTTCATCCGCCAGCACGGCGCCTCATGGGGCAGGGGCCCCCAGTTCACCGAACTTTACGAGGCTGCGGCAGCAGGGCAGATCAAGCACCTCGCCCCCGCCGCCGCTTCCGGCAGCGTTTTGCCGCTTTCTGCCGCTTCCTTGCCGCCCGGCCGCAGCGAATTGCCGCCATCGGCAGCGAACAGCCTCGCCCCGGCGGTGGCTAACGCCTTGAAAAAACGTCAAGAGGCCCTGGAGACCGCCCTGCGCGACGCCGAGACCTGGGGCAAGCAGCGCGAGGCCACCATCGCTCAACAAACCGCGCAAATTCAAGAGCTTGGAAGCACGGTGGAAAGCCTCAAACGCGAGCTGGAAGCCCACGCCCTGATGTCCCAGGCCGACGAAGCCACCGTGGCCAGTTATCTCAAGGAAATCAAGGCCTTCTACGGTTTACAAGAGCGCCTGGCCAGGGTGGCCCACCACCTGGAAAAAGCCGTGCAACAAGCCCGCAGCATGAATCTTTCCCACCGCCAAACACTTGAACTCGAACATATTTTTGAAAAAATCGCCACCGCGCAAAACGCCCTGCGCGTCACCCTGGTCAAACACCCGGCAAAGGGCGGCTAACCCCTTGCAACACAAAGCCTCCCGCCCCAAACTTAAAGGTATGAGTTTCCGCCCCGCCGCCCTCGCCGTGCTCGGCCTATGGCTGTTTTCAGCCATTGCGGTACCCGCATTTGCCGATGACCCAAGCCCCACGGCGTCCACCACCACAACCGCCCCCCAATACTACTTCTCCGAGTCTGGAAGCGCCTTTGGCGGCCCCTCCGGAATGCTCAACCTCGGCACCGATAACACCCAAAACACCACCTTCCCCACCACCCCCGTCGCCACTACCGATGATGACGTGGATGCCCTCAAGGGCTGCGGTGGTATCGGCCAGGGTGATTACACCAGCGCCCTGTTTAACATGCCGGAAGTCTTCGATAAGTTTAAAAAAGACGTTAACTCGGAGCTGGCCAAACAAATCCTCACCTACAACTACAGCCTGCCGCAAACCGCCGCGCTGTTCGATACTCTAAACTCTTACGGCAACGCCCGTTACCAACAATTCCAGCAAGCCTGTAAGCTCGATTCCCTCAAGCAGGACGCCAAAAACCAGTACATGAGCGCCTGCGTCAAAGAGCAGGTCCCCATCCGCATGGACATCGTCACCAAAGCTTATGATGCCGCGCAAACAGCCAACGCCGCCAACAATACAAACACCTCAACCAATGCCATTCAGTCCGCCCCGCAGGTCACCAACAAGGATGATATCGTAAAAGCCCAGGCGTACGCCCAGGCGTGGGAGGTCTGCTCCATGCAATACGCCAGCGATGACGCTGCTTTGAAGAAACGCAAAGAGAGCGGTAAAGCCTTCGCCGATGTCATCCGTGGCACAGAGAACGTGAACGAATCCATCCGCCCCCTGCTATGCCCTGCAGCCACAAACACCTCATCTGCCGACGCGACCAATACCAGCAACTCAACCACAGCGTGCTGGCCGCTGCTGTTGGTGCCGCAAGTACGCCTTTGCAACGGCTCCGATCTTAGCGGCGGCTGCACCCCCAGCACCGATTACGGTGTCAAGGAAGCCCCCCTGCAAACCTCGGTGTTCTTCGATCTCATGCGCTTCATCATGAACAACAAAATTGTCCCGGATTGGATAGACCAGGTCTTCCAAAAAATAAAAGCCGCCAACATCGACCCCGCGACTTTGTCTCTGGCCGCCGACAAAACAAAATTAACTCTCAGTCGTGGTCTCAGCTATTCCTCTAATATAGCTATTTCAGACCCTTTGACTGCCGAATTCCAAAAGGACTACCTCAACTGCAGCTCCAACAACATGAAGTATGCCTTGCAGACCTACGTGCAAATTATTAACGGCCGAGACCCCGCCCAAGCTGCAGATGACACCGGTAATCACCAAATCGTGCCGTCACAATCCGTTGCCGTAAATCTGAACGATATAGGTGTGAGCGATCTACAAACCATTATTGACGCTCAACTTAAACTACCCGCGGCCTATGCTACTGACAAAGCCGCACTGCCTTCCCTGGCTCTTGTCGCGCTGGGTTGCACGGCTAACCAAACCATCCCCATCTTTGATCCCTATATCGTAACCGATCTGCAAACCCAGTGTAACGCCACCGATACCGCAGCTTTTTACGATATAAGCAGCAACGATGTCGCTCTCACCGCCACGCGCGATACCTATCGCTACCTCAGCCTCAAACTCAAAGAGGTCTATGCCCGCCTGCTTACCGAAAAAGGCGCAGGCATCAAACAGCCTGCTGCCACCACTGCTGCGGATGGTGCTGCCACCACCCCAGACCTCATCGATAGCCCCGAACTGCGCGAGCGTCTCGCCCGTGTTGTGAAGGAAGTAATGATCCCGGCGGTTGACGAGCAAATTGCCCGTCTCAATGAACTTGCCAAGGTCCGCGGAGAATTTGCCAAACGCGTGGAAAAAATCTACTCCACCAAATCCGGCTGCATTTATACCAACGCCGGCGGCGGTCCGGGCTAACTGCAGCTTAACCAAGCATCGTTTCTCTCTCGCCACACCTGATATCTGCTGACATCGGCCCAAGCCTTGGGCATTATCATCGCGTAACCCAAGGTAAAAAAACCCCAAACTGTGGCCACATTACGCCACTTGCCAGAAACCTTAAACGCGCAGCAGCTGCGCGTTCTCGCCGGCTGTTGGGATCTCCGCCGTGGCGACCATCCTCACCTGGCCCGGCATCTCACCGAGCTTGCCAACCAAAAACCTTTTCCTGGTCTTGAAGAGTGGCAGTCGCTTGCCCAGCTCGACCTCCCCCTTACACTCACTGCACACGGCCATCACATTCTGCAAGACGCCACCTACCTGCATGCCGCCAACCCTGCCCAGCTCGACGAATGGCCGCTGGCCCCTGTGTTTGTAAGAGATTTAGCGGGCCGTGTTATCCATACCGGGCTTTTACCTTTGCCCACGCCGCCTGCAACGCCCATATTCCCGGCAGGATGCGAGGATATCACCATTGCCACCCCGGGCGCCGAACTGGTTGAAAACGCCATTTTCACCACCTACCGCCGCGCGGAAATAGCACCCGCTGCGGGCGTGCAGCTGGCCGGGCAATCTCTGCAATTGCGCGCCGTTTATCCCCAACCCGTGCAAACCCCTTATAAGCTGCGCCCAGACACTTTCTATCAAGATGGCTGGCGCCTTCCCCAAACCACACGCTTGTTCGCCAAACAGGTAGACGCAACGCTCGCGCAAAAATCAGCACAATCTTTTACCGCCCGTTGGCATAAACGCCCAAAGAACCAACCGTATGAAGAATTCTACGAAAGTAACGGCGGCGCTGCCTGGTACGAAGAGCTGTTTTTGCAAGGCGTCACCATCATCCCCACGCTAGAGGCTTACAACGGTATCTACCAGGTGGGTGAAGACTACCGCATCCTTGGTGTGGAAGCAGGGCGCGCGGTCTCAGGGCTGCACCAGGTGGTCAACCAGCAGGATTCTCCCGAACCCGCCGGCACCATTTTAGATGTTGTACAGCCGGGCTATGTAACAACCGCGCAGGTTTTTCCGGCTCAGGTTGTGGTGTCGAATGGGGCGGCTTACAACCCGGCTCAAGCGCCCCAGCCCATGCTGCCAAACCTCTCTTTGCCTCACCCTCGCGTGGCGGCCGTGTGGGGGGCGGTGTGGTTGCCCACACACCCGGCCCACTTTGTAGAACCTGCATTGTGGGATTGGGACGCCGGCGGCCACTTCGTCCAAATTTCCGGCCCATTATGGGATCCCGTGCACTACACTTACGCATCAACACAGTCGCTTGTACGCGCGGCGCGCCACCCTGTCGCAGATAACCCCTTCGTTTTCACATTACCCGAGGCCATGAAGCAGCGCTTTTACCCGGCAATCGCACAAAACTGGTACGATACAATCAACGAGCGCACCGGCCAGGAGCGCTCCAAAGATTACACCCACCCCCTTTACGGCTCAGCGCTCGATAGCTTGCCCCTGGGGCAAACGGTGGCCACCTTGGGCTACCACCCTCTGCCCGCGGGGCTGGAGTACGAGCTCGACCCGGCGGTGTTCCCCAACCTCCACCCACACAACCGCGTGGGGGCTTGTCCGGCCGCCCTCCAATCCCGCCTTGTTCCCCTTGCCAAATTAGCCATGGAGGAATCTCAACTGTCACGCCACCATGTCGTGGTGGGAGAACCCCTGCGCGAGGCTTTGCGCATTGCTTCTCAAGCGCCCGTGCAACGCGGTGCCCCCTCTGGGGCGGAAGGGGACGTTGCCTTGCAGGCCAACGCCATGGCGGCACCTGCATGGCTGCCAGAAATCAACGCCAGCCAGTTGTTCATCAACGTCAAAAGGTTGTTTGCCAACCGCCTTTACCGGCAAAACCTCCAACAACGCAGCCCTACGTTATCGTCGGCTTTATTTCGTTTCCGCGAGGCTGGCCTTGCCTGGCGCCGTTTGCGTTACCGGCTTTTTGTCAAATATCCAGCCATCTGGGTGCAGGCCTGGGCCCAGGGAGTAGACCTCTCCACCGCAGAAGGTTTGTTGGCCCAAATCACACCAGAACAGCACGCATTGGTCACGCTCGCGCGTGCTAAAAGCGTCACGGTGGTTCCTCTTGCCTCAAATGGGGTGCCTGCCGGGCAAGCGGGTGGTTTGCGTTTAGGCCGTGCGCCGTCTAAACTGGCTTCAAGCCAACCTCAACCTAGGCCTTAAAAACGCATGGCAGAGCCCAACCAACCCGATATCATCTCCCGCCCCGGCATGCGGGCGGAAGAAGGCGCGCCCGCGCCGCAGCAAGGCATGCTGGCCAAATTCCGCGGCCTGCCCAAGCAGGCGCAAATTGCCATCGTCATCGGCGGCGTGGTGTTGTTGTTCTGGATGTTCAGCGGTTCCAGCCATAAGGCTGCCAACACCGCCAGCCCCACTTTGGGCACTGTGGGGGCACAGCCTTCCAGCACCGAGCCCTTCAGCGGGCTGGAGTCCGACCGCCCGGCGGTGATGCAAAACGTCTACGAGCAGAACCGGCGCGAAATGTCCGACCTGCGCAACCGCATTGAAGATAGCTTCCAACAGCGTGACCACGCCCTGCAGGACGCGCTGTCGCAAAACCAAGAGCTTCAGCGCCAGATGACGCAAATGATGAGCGACTTCACCGCCGAGATCAAAAACCTGCAACTCGAGCGCGCCAAGGATGCCGATCGTTTGGCGCAACTTGCCGACCAACAACACCAGATGGAGCTCAACTCCCCGGTGGAAGGTGGTGTGGGCAACGGTCCGGTGGCTCCGCGCCGCCAGCGTATCAACCAGGTTACATTAGGGGGGGCGGCGGGGCCGCGCGGCGGTTCGGCGCTGTTATCCCCTTTCGGTCAGGGGCGCCCGCAGGGCGCTAGCGACGCAACCGACGCACTTAAGGCCGATGGCACGGGCGCCAAGCTGCCTTTCATGCCGCCGCTCGGGTTTGTTAAAGCCACTCTGCTTAACGGGGTGGATGCCCTGGTGGGCGGCACACCAACCCCCGCGCTGGCACGGGTGGAGGGTGTCTACAAAACCGCCATGGGTTCAACCGTCAGCCTCGACGGCTGTTTTGTAATGGTGGAATTCAACGGCAACATTTCCACCGAGCGCGCCGTGGGCAAACCCGCGCGCATGACATGCGTCTATCCCGACCGTGGTGCCGCCACTTATTCCCTTTCCGGTTACGTGGTAGACGCCGACGACGGCATCATCGGTGTCCCCGGCATGCTCTACGAGGGCGACCCCACCCGCATCGCCGCCTCCATGCTTGCCGACTTCGCCGCCGGCATCGGCGAGGTTATTGCGCAAAACCAGCAAACCACCACGGTAGACTCCAACGGCACCCAGCAAAACGCCATTACCGGCAGCCAGGCTAAGGCAGAGGTCGCCGGGGGTGTTAACAAAGCCATGTCTTCGCTGCGCGACTACCTGATGGAGCGCGTCAACCGCGTTCAACCTTTCATCCGGTTGGATGCCACTCGCCAAATTCATCTGGTCATCCTCAACGGCACCGAGCTTCGCGCCGAGGGCAGCCCCTGGTCCTTGCTGTTTGATGCCCAGGCGGCAGACGCGGCCCGCGCCAGCGGCAGCCCTGCCGATGTTTCCCAGGCCACGGGCCAGCAGCAAACCCAATAGCAGGAGAAAACACCCATGCGCACACCGTCCTCCTTCCTTCCCCACCTGGCCAAGGGCCTGGTGTTTTCAGCCGTGTTGCTGGCGGGCTGCCGCTATTACGGCAGCGCGGTCCCGCCCGACTATCCCCTCAGCATGGACAGCGCCCTTTCCACCGCGCAAAACATGCGGGGTGGTTCAGGGGGCATGCAAAACCCGGTTATCCGCCAATCCACACGCCCCAAGGTGGATAGGCCCAGCTACCTGCCAGAAAAAGAGCTGGCGCTGGTCAGCCCGCCGCAAACCCTCTTGCTGTGGACTTACCCCCACATCACCGATGATAACACCCGCGTTTTCGGCAACTGGAGCACCATCTTCCTCACCGACCGCTACCAATGGGCCCGCCCCGCCAACGAGCTTCCCCTGGGGCAAGACGACGCAGGCGGCCCGGCAGGGCGCCCCAACCTTGGTGCGGCAGCCATGCCCAACGGCACTCCATAACGGGCCAAGGTAAACCGGCACAAAAAGAAAAATGGGTTTCTTCCACCGCGACAAATACACCCCGCCTCGGCCGTACCAACTTGCCGAGCAATTGCCGTATTTCGAGTTTAATGACGACCCTAAATCCCCGCTCTATCGGGTTCACCTGCTCAAAGACGGCGCCTTGGGCATTTGCTGGCGTTGCCCGGTTCCTCCCAGCTATTCCATGGATTCCGGCTATGGCGATACGGTGAACGAACTGCGCACATTCCTCGAGAGCATCCCGCAGGATTATGAAGCGCAGGTCATCATCACTTCACACAATAACCTCACCAAGCCGCTGCAATCTTACCTAGACGCCACCCCGGCTCTCGAGCGTGCCAAACTGTTGCGCCAGTCCCGCGCGGAAAAAATCCGCGATTCCGGCGCCCGCGGCTATGCGGTAAGCGAGCGCGGCTTTACCCGCCTGCGCGAAACCTACATGGTCATCACCCTGCGCACGATGGAAAACACCGAGCGCTTTGGCCTGATGAAGGCAGTGCTGGAAATCGCCTATATCGCCGTGGCTCAGGTGTTCGCCGTACTGGGCCTCAACATGGGGCGCGCGGCCGGCTGGTTCGTGGAAGAAACGGTCAAGACCGCGCTGGTGGATTTCCGCGAAGCCGTCATGGCTGCGGAAAACACGCTCAACGGCATGTTCGAAATGCACCGCATGTCCCTGGAAGATTTAAAAGAGCACTACTGGACAGCCTACGCTCCTTCCTACAAAGACCCCACTCAGCGCATCAGCATCGATCCTCTGCGTCCCTTTGCCGAACAGGTCTTCCCCCTGCCGCTGGAGAACGAGTACGACATCGTCAAAATCGGCGACGACTACCACGGCACCGTCATGCTGGCGATGATGCCAGACAACATCATTTCCGATTACCTCGGCAGCATCCGCCGCACCCTAAACGGCCAGATGACGTTTTTCTGCAATCTCACCAGCGCCAACCAGCAGCTCGAGAAGGTCAAACTCACCCTCGGTGCGGCCATGCGCAAACGCGTGGCCTCGGCCTTTAATAAAGAGGAGGCCGAGCTCTACGCGCAAGAGGCATCAGAGGTAAAAACACGGCTGTTCGGCGGCCGTAAAATCGTCTTTGCCATGGTCGGTGTCATCATTCACGGCAAAACCAAGGCCGAGGTGGAAGATTCGCTTATGCGCGTCTCGTCCGAGTTCAAAAAACGCTCGGTGGTGCCGGATATTGAAAAGTCCATGTCGCTGCAAGCCTTCAGCTACAGCTGGCCGCTGTCGTGGCGCGCGCGTTTTTCCAACCCGTTTGCCCGCACCCGCCGCGTGCTCTCCGACGATATCGTCGACCTGCTTCCGGTCCACGGGCACTGGGGTGGCCACGGCCGTCCTCACACCAGGTATGAGAACAACACGCCCCAAGCCATCTACGTCAACCGCGACGGCGAAATCACCTTCTTCGACCACACCAGCCCAGACTTCATGAACTGGCACTACGCCATTACCGGAACCTCCGGCTCCGGTAAGTCGTTCGCGGTGGTCGATCTTACTTTGCAGATGTTCAGCGCCGGCGTTGAAAAACAATATCTCATGACCATCAAGGATGACTACGACCGCTTCGCCGAAACCATGGGCAAGCTGATCATCATCGACCTAGACCGGCAAGACGTCTGCATCAACCCCTTTGCCGGAGAAATCTCAAAACTCCGCCTCCAGCAATGGACAACTTCGGTGGAGCTGATGATCCAAAAGGGCGATTACAAAATCAGCCGCACCGAGCAACGCCTCATCGAGCAGGTGGTGCAATATGCTTACGATATCGTGCCGCCGGATGACGTGCTGCGCCCCACCTGGATCCAGCAGGCCTACCTCAAATTTCCCTATGCGGATGAAGCCTCGCGCGAGGCCGGCATGACCATGGCGCGCGAAATCGGCTCGTATTGTGAGAAAGGCATCTACGGCCGCCTGTTCGACGGCCCTCCCAGCTTCACCGAAAAAGACAAAATGGTGGTCTTTAACCTGCAAAACGTGCTCAACGAAAAAATCTCCGACGTCATCATCAACGCCATTTTCACCATGATAGATAACGTCATGTACTTGGGTGACCGTGGCGAGAAGAAACACCTCCTGGTGGATGAAATGGTCAGCATGATCTCTGCCAAGGGCGGTGCGCTGGTGGCCAACCAGCTCAAGCGCGCCTTCCGCACTTACCGCTCGCTTAACTGCATGTGCGGTATCGCCTCGCAAAACGAAGAAGACCTCACCACCGATGTCGGCCAGGCGATTATTGGCAACATTACCAAGCGTCTCATTCTCAAACCGCGCCGCGAGATGATCCCCATTCTCATGCAATCCCTCGGCCTGCGGTCAGAGAGGCACCAGCAATCCATCGCCAGCCTCATGACGCGCCCGGGCTTTTTCTCCGAGTTTTATTTCATGTCACCGCACGGCGAGGTGGTGTGCCGCCTCATCGCCGACAAACTCACCTACGCGCTGGCCACCACAACCCCCGACGATGTGGCAGAAATCAAACGCCTGCGAGAGGAATTGGACGGTGACTGGTGGAAGGCTACCGTCGCCTTCGCCGAGAAATATCCCCACGGTGTGCGCGCGGCGCGCAGTTCGGCGCGTCGCCCCAAGTAAGCAACCCATTGCCTCCGTTGCCGTCAAATTACGCATAAGCGCCTGCGCGTACTGGTAAGTCTTCATATACCAAGATAAAATCGTTTTCGCCATGGCCCTTCGGCGCGTCCTTCCTTCACGTCTCACCGGCGCTCCCCCGCCGGAGGATACACTCGCGCCTTCAACCTCCTCTTCTCCTGTAAATTCAGCACCTGCGCCGGCCCAGCCTGCTCCGTCACCCGTTCCCCAACCTGCTCCGCAGGCGGCAGAGGTCTCCACACCCACCGAGGCGCAAGTCGCCGCCGCCGCCAGCAGCGCTTTCTCCACCTTGCCTTCCACTCCCAAGCGCGTGCTGGAAGATTCTTTTTCAACGCCCGCGCCAACGGCAGCCCCCCAACAAGTGGAGGCCGCGCCCGCGCCTCAACCCGCGCCTGAAGTCGCCCCTGAGGCCGTCACCGCGCCAACGCCCCAGGTGGAAAAACCGGCCGAAGCTGCCCCCTCCGCCGCTGAGCCTGTCGCGGAGAAAAAGGCGGAATCCCCCGCCCCGCAACAAGCCGCCCCGCAACGGCCAGAACCGCAGGCTCCGGCAGAAAACCGCCCGCAACCTTCGCGGCCGCAAAACAATCCGCTCAAGCGCCGTGCGCCTGGCCGGGGGGAAGACCGCCCGCGCAAATTTCAATCCCCCGCAGGGCAAAACGCCGAGAGGTCATCCCAGCAGGCGCCAAGCCAACTTTCCCGCCCCAACCCGCCTTCTCCCGATGTCAGCGAGTACCAACCTGCCGCCGCCCCGCAATCCGGCACTCGCCGCCAGCGCGAAAAAAAGCCGCGTGATTTTGCCGCCGCCACGGTGGCCCCCTCCGCGCCCGCCGCAACTTTGCCGTCTTCCGGAACCTCGCGTATGGACCCTTCTGTCCCGGTCGACACCCGCCCGCTCGACCGTGTGGACGAAGAGCTGATCGCCTCCGGCATCATCGCCCCGCCTCCGGGAGATGACCTTGTCAGCAACGTTCCCGTGGGCGCCGCCGAGTCAGAATCCCCATTTGCAGATAACGAACCCGCACTGCCGGAGCCCTATTCCTCTCCCGCCACCGCCGTGCACGAAGAGCCCTCTCCAACGCCAGGCTTGCCTGCACAGCCGGTGCAAGCGCCCTTGCCGCCCGCCGCGTCCGCCGCACTTCCGCCGCGCCCCACCGGGCCCCTTGTCATGCCAGATCTCCCCAGCTCCGGCTCCAACCTGCCATGGGCGAACGATGCCCCGGTCTCAAGCGATTGGGATGTCGATCTGCCACAAACCGCAGCACCTGCCGATTCCTCCGCCACCGCGCTTTCACCGCCTGCCGATTTCTTCAAACCCACGGCCGGTACCCCCGCTCCCAGCGGCCCGGCCTGGGCGGTCCCGCAAAATCGCGGCGCTGCCCCCACTCTTCCTCCGCCCGAGCTTCACGGCTCCGGCAAAAACGGCCGCATGTCGGGCTTTAACCGTGGCAGTTCCTCAGTGTGGGGGCTGGGCCTGGTGGCCGTGGCGGTGGGTGTTATCGCCCTGTTCATCTGGAGCAGCGGGCGCAAACAAAGCGACCTGCAAGAAAAGGTCGCGCGCTGGACAGGCTCACTCAATGAGCAAACCGAAAATCTTTCAGGCGCCAATGGCGGTGTCCGGCCAGAGAGCACTTTCTCCATGGCCCAACTTGGCAGCGTCAGCCCCTCTTCGGTGGCCAACGGCGCACTGCTGCCGCCGCCTGCCGTGGGGGCCATGGCATCCATGCCCAACCAGCCGGGCGCGCAATCCAACGCGCAGATAGACTTTGCCGACGTTCCCCCCGACCAGGCCGCCCAGCCCATCGTTGCCGACGGCTCCGAAACCATGCCTGAAGACGTAAGCCTGTTTGCCAAATTCCAGCGTGCGGTGGCCAATGCGCGCGCCGAGAAGGGGGGCGCTCCCGGTTCCTCCGCGCAGCAACAGGCGGCCGCACCTTCATCACCCGATGCAGATGAAAACCTCACACCTGAAAAACTGCAGAGCGAACTTGCCGCCTACCGCAAATCACTAACCGAAACCGACAATACCGAAGCCGTTAAAGCCGCCGTGCCCACCGCCGCCGCCTTCAACCGCGACCCAGACGCTTACATGGATGGCAAACCCCTCGCCTCAACCCCGGTGGATGCCAGCGCCGCCGCCGGCGGCAGCGCAGCCGGCGGCCAGCAGTCGGCCCTGCTGCCCCCGCCCGAGCTCTACACCAACAACCCCAAAAAGCTGCCCATCATGGGCGAGCCCGTGGCCAACGCCCCCGCCCAGGTGCGCCAACTTTCCGATTTCAAGGTCGAGCCCTTCGCACCTGAAAAACCCAAGGTGGAAATCCCCCGCGGCCTCAAACCGCGCCTGGCCACCACCGATTTCCCCTCCGTGGAAGTCCTCAGCTTCGTCCCAGACCGCGGCATCATCGCCTACGCCTCGGGGCGGGAAGGGGTGCTGCTCATCGGCCAAACGCTGGAAGGCTGGCAGCTTACCAAGGTCACCACCGAGCTGGCCGAGTTCCGTGCCGGCTCCCGTCACCACTATGTCACTGTAAACGATTAACTATTTTTTGGCCCTTGCGCCGCGCGCTGTCCTTGCCTAAACTCACAGAAACGCAAGGGACACCTCAGGCACAGCCATGAATATTGTCGATATCCCAACCATTAAAAAAATAGGCGAGGAATACGGCTGGACCGAACGCCAGCTCGAGCTCGCCCTGGCCAACGCCATCCGCCTGTCGTACGTCGACCGCGGCATGCTGGTAGAGGTCGACGTCAACTTAGACCTCGCCGATATCACCGTCCGCCGCCGCAATGGCTTCGGCGAGCACGGCGTGTGGGTGGATATCAACAATCCCATCCTGCCCACCACCAAGCAGCTCATCACCACCATGGAGCTCATGCAGTGGGGCGATGGCGCCCCCGGCCGCATCCTGGAGGCCGAGGTGGCGGGCTTCCGCGACGCTGGCATCATCTACCGCATCCAGGACGATAAATTCGTCTTCATCCCCGAGAACCTCCTCTCGGTGATGGATTTCCACGAAAAACCGCCCGTGGGCACGCGCCAGGTGGTGGCCATGTGCGCCAGCGTAGAGCCGGTCTCCAAAATGCGCATCGCCACCCGCCGGGGCAAGGAGTTTGTCGCCGCCGTCACCGAGGAATACTACCCAGACTGCATCACCGCCATCTGGATGGGCGCCTCCAACTCCTGGGCGGTCATCCGCATGAAGCCCGAGCACATGTCCGCCTGGCTGGAGAAAGACGGCATCAACGTCAAACACCTGCAAACCATCCTCGGCCTGCGCCGCATCACCCTTATCCCAGACGGCAAGGGCGAAACCGACCAGGAAAAGCGGGATAATGAAATCAAACACTTCGTCAACAACGCCTGGAAGGCCTGCAAAATCCAGTCGCTGGAGCCCAACCGCATCATCATCCACACGCCGCTGGAACAGCAAGACCCGCGCAAACTCCGCACCTTTCAAAGCATGCTGCAAAAAATCGCGCCGGAACGCGAGCAGGTTATTCTTTAGGCGCCGCGCGAGCCAACATCCCCAACATATGCTAGAAAACAAGCATGAATATATGGGTCATTTGTCAGTACTACCCGCCCGAGACCGGCGCCCCGTCCGCACGCATCAGCGGGCTGGCCAAAAGCTGGCTGGAGCGGGGCGAGCAGGTCACCGTCCTCACCGGCATTCCCAACCACCCGGATGGCGTGGTTCCCCCCGCCTACCAAAACCGCCCGCCGTACTATGACGAGGTGGTCGACGGCGTCCCCGTGCGCCGCCACTGGCTCTACGTTGCTCCCAACCGCGGCAAGTTCAAGCGCGTGTTCAACCAAATCAGCTTTGCCTGGAGCGTTCTCAAGCGCAACTGGCGCAAAAGCGCCAACCGGCCAGATGTCATCATGGCCAGCTCGCCCAGCTTTTTCTGTGTCGGCAGCGCCTGGCTGCTGGCGCGCCGCCATAAGGCTAAATTCATTTTCGAGGTGCGCGACCTCTGGCCCGCCATTTTCGTGCAAATGGGCATCCTGCGCCCCGGCTTCATCTACAAGGTGCTCTCGGCGCTGGAGATGTTCCTCTACCGCCGGGCCGATGCCATCGTCACCGTCACCCGCAGCTTCGGCCGCCAGATCTCCGCGCGCGGCATCGTGGCAGATAAACTCTACACCGTGTTCAACGGCGTGTCGGATACCGACTACGCCGCCGCGCTGGCCCCCCGCCAAAGCGGCGAAACCGCCAAGCTGCGCAGCAAGCTGGGCTTAAGCCCGCTCACCAAGATCGTGCTTTATATCGGCAACCATGGCGAGGCTCAGGCCTTGGGCCAAATCATCGATGCCGCGCGCCTGCTGGTCAAACGCACCGATGTGGTGTTCCTCTTCGTCGGCTCGGGGGCCGATAAGGAAAAGCTGCAAAACTACGCCAAAGGCGTGCCCAACGTGCAGTTCCTGCCGCCGGTCAAACATGCCGAGACCTGGGCTTATTACTCTATGGCCGACATCAACCTGGTGTGCCTGAAGAACATCCCGGACTTCGACATGTTCATCCCCAGCAAAATGTTCGAGATCATGGCCGCGCAAAGCTGCGCGGTGGCCTGCCTGCGCGGCGAGGGGGCGGAGATCATGCAAGAGTCCGGCTCGGCCATGGTCGTCCCGCCGGAGGCGCCGGATGCCCTGGCCGAGGCCATCTCCACCTTGCTGGATGATCCCGCCCGGCGCGAGAAGATGGCCGCGCGCGGGCGCATCTACGTCGCCAAAACCTTCCTCCACAGCCTGCTGGCGGAACAATACCTCAACTTGATGAAGCAACTCACCGCCCGCGCATAGATGACACTGGCCCTGGTGCTCCCTGCCGTCGTGTTTCTTGCATCCGTGCTGCTGGCGCCTTTTGCCGTGCGCACCTGTGCTAGGCGCGGCCTTATCGCGGCGGGGGAAAGGCACATCCACACCACACCCACCCCCCACGGCGGCGGCTTTCTCTTTCCGCTGCTGGTTACCCCTGCGGGCCTGCTGGCGGTGTGGAGCCTGCACCTTCCCTTTGCCGCCTTCCTCACGGTGCTGTTGCTCGCCGGCCTGCCGCTGGCCTGGGTGGGCTGGGTGGATGACCACGCCCACGTCCCCCCGCGCATCCGCCTGGCGGTGCACCTGGGCGCCGTGGCCATCGGCAGCATGTTCCTGCCCCAACTGTTCGACTTCATGCCCCTGTGGGCAGAAAAAGCGCTGCTCATCCTCTCCTGGGGCTGGTTCGTCAACCTCTTCAACTTCATGGATGGCGCCGACGGCCTCGCCACGTCAGAGGCCATTGTCATCAGCATTGGCATTTCCCTTCTGGTGCCGGCCTTTGCTCCGTTGGCGGTGCTTATCGCGGCGGTTGGCCTCGGCTTTTTGCGCGTCAACGCTCCCCCCGCCAAGGTGTTCATGGGCGATGTTTCCTCCACCTGGCTCGGCTACACACTGGGTGGCCTGCTGCTGGTGGCCTGCGCAGATGATACCTGGACGGTCATCTGGCCACTCATCACCATCACGCTCGTATTCTGCGGAGACGCCACCTCCACCCTCATCCGCCGTGTCCTCACCGGCCATAAACCGTGGGAGCCGCATAAAACCTTCTGGTTCCACCGTTTTCTCTCTTTGGGCTACAGCCACCGGCAACTTCTCGTCGCTGTGACCATCCTTAACGTGGCGCTGCTGCTGCTTGCGCTGGGCAGTATGGTCCTGGGCTACCCAGAGCTCGGTTTTTTCATCGGTCTTTTGTTTATCACCGCGGTGGCGCTTGCCATCCGCAGGGGGTAGGCTAAGCAAACTCAGGGGGGAGAGGGTTCATCCGCATGGCAAAAGCTAAATTCCAAAAGGTCACCAAGGCCATCATTCCGGCGGCGGGCCTGGGCACGCGGTTTCTGCCCGCCACCAAGGCCATGCCCAAAGAGATGCTCACCGTGGTGGCCAAACCCATCATCCAATACGCGGTGGAAGAGGCCTACGCCGCCGGCATCCGCGAGTTCATCTTCATCACCGGCCGCGGCAAGGCGGTGATGGAAAATCACTTCGACCACCCGTACGAACTCGCCGACACCCTGCGCAAAAAAGGCAAACTGGCCGAGCTTAAACTGGTGGAGAGTGTCCTCCCCGCCG
This sequence comes from Pseudomonadota bacterium, assembly GCA_016125035.1. Classification (GTDB taxonomy): domain Bacteria; phylum Pseudomonadota; class Alphaproteobacteria; order UBA2136; family UBA6156; genus RFNJ01. Next base: position 272,979 of record WGMN01000001.1, on the reverse strand, counting down.
ACGCCAAGGTTTATTACACCCGCCAAGGCCAACCCCTGGGCCTGGGCCACGCGGTGGGCTGTGCGGCGGGCATCACGCAGGAAGAACCCTTCGCCGTGCTGCTGCCAGATGACATCATCGACACCTCCCAAGGCAACCCGCTCAAAGAGATGCTCGCCATCTATAACGAGACCGGCAAAAGCGTGGTGATGGCGGAAGAAGTGGCGCCAGACCGCACCAACCAGTACGGCATCCTCGATCTCGGCGGCACCGGCATCAAAAACAACCGCGCCCGCGTCAAAACTTTTGTGGAAAAGCCGGAGCCCAAAAAAGCCCCGTCCAACCTGGCCATCGTCGGGCGCTACGTGCTCACCGGCCGCCACATGGCCCAACTCGCCAAAACCAAACCCGGCCGCGGCGGCGAGATCCAGCTCACCGACGCCATGATCGAGGTCTGCAAAAAGGAAGGCTTCACCGGCTATCTCCACAACGGCCTGCGGTTCGATTGCGGCGATAAGGTCGGCTTCCAAATGGCCAACCTCTACTTCGCCCTGCAAGATCCCTACATCGCCGGGCGCCTGCAACCCTTCCTGCACCAGATGGCCGAGAGGCATGACCGCCGCCAAGCCCTGCGCGAAGACGAAATCAAACGCCGCAAAACCAAATCCAAAAAGTGAAGAAGCGCCCCATCCCGCCTTTCTACGAGAACATCGGCGATGGCCACTGCGTTCAGGCCGTCCTGCGCAGCGTGCTGGAACACTTCGAGCCGGACATCCGCCTCAACTGGGCCGATATGGATAAGTTCACCGCCAAATACCCCGGCAAATGGGCATGGAACCAACGCTCCCTCATTAACTTTTATAAGCGCGGCTACACCATGGTCGGCTTTTCGCGTGAACCTGAAAAAGTTAGCTTCATGGACCTCTATCAAAAATATGGTCTTGAAGAAGCACTTCTCCAAAGCTTTGGCGAAGAAGCCGGTAAAATCCAGCTTCATCATTGTCACCGCCCTTCCGTGGAAAAGGCCCTGCGCGAATACCTCCGCCTGCGCAAAAGCGGTAAACTGGATATCCCCTTCCACCAGTCTTCAGTGAAGGCCATCAAGGAATATATTAAAAAAGGGTTCCTTGTTTCTGTGGCGCTCAATTCGCGCAAACTCAACCGCCGTAAAGGCTACTCAGGTCACCGCGTCCTGGTTTATGATTTCAACACCAAGGGCCCCATTTTCCATGACCCAGGCGAGCCTGGAACCCCCGCCCGCCACGTCAGCTGGAAACACTTCGCCGCAGCCTGCACATCCCCCACCCCGCGCCAGTGGCAAATGATGGCCTACAAGAAAGAAAAACCCCATGCCTAAATCCCCCATTCTCGTCACCGGCGCCGCAGGCTTCATCGGCTTCGCCGTCACCCGCCGCCTGCTGGATGAAGGCTATAAGGTCGTGGGCCTGGATAACCTCAACAGCTACTACAGCCCCAAGCTCAAAAAAGCCCGATTGAGCGAACTTGCCCGCCACCCCAAGGCCAAAAACTTCACCTTCAAAAAGCTGGATCTCGCCAACAGCAAGGCGGTCATCAAACTCGCCCTGGCCACCAAGCCCTCGCACATCATCCACCTCGCCGCGCAGGCGGGGGTGCGCTACGGCCTCATCAACCAGGTGGATTACCTTAACTCCAACCTCATCGGTCACTTCACCGTGCTCCAGGCCTGCAAAGCGCTGGCGGATGCCAAAGCCCCCATCAAGCACCTGCTCTACGCCAGCTCGTCCAGCGTCTACGGCGCCAACGCCCAACCCGGCAAGCCCACCAAACCGTTTGCGGAAGCCGATGACGTCTCGCGCCCGGTCAGCCTTTATGCCGCCACCAAACGCGCGGATGAAATGCTCACCCACGCCTGGGCGCACCAGTTCGGCACGCCGTCCTCGGGCTTGCGCTTCTTCACCGTCTACGGCCCCTGGGGCCGCCCAGACATGACGCCCTTGATGTTCACCGAGGCCCTCTACAAAAAGCAGCCCATCAAACTCTTCAACAAAGGCGATCTGTGGCGCGACTTCACCTACGTGGATGACATCGTGGAAGCCATCCTCCGCCTCATGCCCCACGCACCGGCGGCAACCCCCACGCCCCACACCCTCTACAACCTCGGCAACCAAAATCCGGTGCAGATGCTCTCCTTCATCAAAACGCTGGAGAAGGTCACCGGCAAAAAAGCCAACCTCAAGCTGGAGGGCTGGCCCGCCACCGAGGTCTATAAAACCTCCGCCTCCACCGCCAAACTCAAAAAAGCCGTCGGCTGGGCCCCCTCCACCCCGCTGGAGGTCGGCCTCACCCGCCTCAACACCTGGTACCAAACATGGGCCAAACCAAAGGCGTAAAACGCAGCCCGGCAGGTCAAGCCGCGCGCATCAACGCCATCTTCACCACTTTCCAAAAGCGGCAGCCCTCTCCCACCACCGAGCTCATCGCCCACAACCCCTACCAGCTGCTGGTGGCGGTGGTGCTTTCCGCCCAGGCCACCGATAAAGGCGTCAACAAAGCCACCGCAGAGTTGTTCGATAAAATCCACACCCCCTCCCAAATGCTCACCCTGGGGGAAGCAGGCCTCAGCTCCCACATCAAAACCATCGGCCTGTTCCGCGGCAAAGCCAAAAACGTCATCGCCCTGTCGCAAATCCTGCAGGAAAAACACAACGGCGAAGTCCCCCACACGCGCGAAGAGCTGGAAGCCCTGCCCGGCGTCGGCCGCAAAACCGCCAACGTCATCCTCAACACGGTGTTCGGGCAGCCCACGCTGGCGGTAGATACCCACGTCTTCCGCGTCGCCCGCCGCCTGGGCCTGTCCAACGCCCCCACGCCAGAGAAAACCGAGGCCGACCTCATGCGCATCATCCCCCAGCAATTTCTCCTCAACGCGCACCACTGGCTCATCCTCCACGGGCGGTACACCTGCACCGCGCGCACCCCCAAATGTGGTGTTTGTCCTGTGGAGAAGTTCTGCAATTCTGATGAAAAATTTATACGCCACACAATCAAATCAGCAGATTAAACAGCGTTGACAGGGCCCTTTTTCGCTGCCAGCATTTTAACCAGATGGAAGCCGTGGGGGCATCCATCACACCGGCCGAAACCGGTGTTCAAATGGGGAAACACAAATCGGATGTCACGCGGCAGGCACCCCCTGCAGTCGTGGTGAACAACCGCTATACCCGGGGACGCCAAGAAGCCCCGGGCTCAACGGGAGAAACGACGATGGACTATACCGATGTGGTGCGCAATATCAACCAGACCTACTGGAAGTCTCTGCTGGAGAATGACACGCAGGCCCGCGCGCAAGCGGCCGAAGTCGCTCAGCAAATGGGGTTCGAGCCAGAGGCTGCCGAAACAATGATTAAACAGTTTAGTCTCGATCCGCTGAATGAATGGATCGCGCAAAGGTCGGCCGCGTCCTAAACAAGCACACGGCACGCTCAGAGGGGACGTGTAGCCCGACACACAGGGGGTGCCCCCGGAGATTCCGCAAGGAACCTCCGGGGGCTTTTCTTACCCCTGCCAAAATTTCTTCAGCTTCGCCTTAAACCCCTCAACCCCACGGCTCGCCCCCAGCTCCTCGCGCAACCCTTCCAGCGCCTCCCTCTGCGCCTTGCTCAACCGCGTGGGCACATCCACCGCCACCGTCACCTGCAAATCCCCCTTGTCGCGCGGGCGCGCCAGGGCGGGCATGCCAAAGCCCGGCAGCCGCACCACTTCACCCGGCTGCGTTCCGGCGGGTATCTTCAGCGTGGTCTTCTCGCCGGTCACGGTGGGTATCTCCACCTCGGTGCCCAGCGCGGCATCCACCATGCCCACCGGCACTTCCATCGCCAGATTCATCCCTTCGCGCTTAAAAATCGGGTGCGGCTTCACGCTCACAAACACAAACAGGTCTCCCGCTTCGCCGCCGTGCAATCCGGCTTCGCCCTCTCCAGCCAGCCGCAACCGCGTGCCGTCGTCCACCCCGGCGGGCACGTTCACCTGCAATTTCTTGTTCTTGCGCAACCGGCCACTGCCTTTGCACTCCGGGCATTTGTCCTTAATCACCTGCCCCGTGCCGCCGCAATCCGGGCAGGTGCGGCTCATCTGGAAGAACCCCTGGCGGAAGTGCACATTTCCCGCGCCGCCGCAGGTGGGGCAGGTGGTGGGCTTGGTGCCGGGCTTGGCGCCGTTGCCGTGGCACACTTCGCAGGTCACGGTGGTGGGATAGGCCACTTCCACCTTGGTGCCGGTGTAGGCGTCCTTCAAATCCACGTTCAGGTTGTAGCGCAAATCCGCGCCGCGGCTCACATGGCTGCGCCGCGTCTGCGGTCCGCCGCCGCCAAACAACCCACCCATCAAATCCTCAAACAGGTCGTCAAAGTTGCCTTCAAAGTGGAAGCCACCCCCCGGCCCGCCACCGCCGCCAAACGGGTTGCCGCCACCACCACCGTTTTTAAAGGCGTCGTGGCCAAAACGGTCATAGGCGGCGCGCTTTTGCGGGTCGCGCAACACATCGTAGGCTTCGTTGGCTTCCTTGAATTTAGCCTCCGCCGCCGCATCCCCCGGGTTGCGGTCGGGGTGATACTTCATCGCCGCCTTGCGGTAGGCGGCCTTCAGCTCGGCCTCGCTGGCCCCTTTGGCCACGCCTAAAATCTGGTAATAATCCTGCGCCATTATCACTTCAATATCCCGAGTGATAAGCCGCGGTCAACCCCTCCTCAACGGGGCTGGCGGTTTTAATCGTAAAGCTCCATCCACGGCTGCCACTTGGTGGTGGTTTCCTGGCATTCCACCGGGCGGCCCAGCCAGTTGCCGCACATGGCGGGCTGTTGTTGGGTGTTGGCAGGCCCGGCGGCGGGCTCAACATCCATCAGCGCCACCGGGCGGGGGTTGGCTTGGCGCGCGGCCATGCTTTCGGTGTCTATGTAGCTGCTGCGGCCTTGCTGGGCGTTGCGGTGCAGGCGCTCCAGGTAGGCTTCGTAGCTGGCGCGGTGCGGGCGTTCCGTGGGGGCGTAAGCACTGGTGTAGCCGTTGCGGGTGTCATAGCCGCCACGGCGGTAAAAGCTGAACGGATACGTCCCGCCCCCATTATTGCTGCTTACACCTACGTGGTAGTAATGCGTCCCGCTGCCGGAAGACGCCCTGGAAGCGTACGAAGACGACCCATGGCTGTAGTGCGAGGTATAAGACCCACGGCTGCCCGAGTACCCGCTCATATAACGCCCCGACCCACCATAACCGTGCGAGCCGCCATAGCCGCTCATATAACGCCCGGAGCCGCCGTAACCGGATGACCCTCCATACCCGCTCATGTAATTGCTATTCCACGCCAAAGCCGCCCCGGGCAGGGCCAGCAGGGCCACCATGGTGGCCAACAGGGCGTAGCGTCGCGTCATCGTCTTGGCTTTCCGCGGTTATTTAGGTCGTTGGTTGTGCAGGCGCAAGCCTCTCCTGCACCTTTCTTTCCAGCTATTTAGCACAATGTAAGTAAGTTTTTCATAGCAAAAACCCCGCTTTTAACCCTTTTCTGCATACAAATTGCAGCTTTTTGGCAACAAAAAAGGGGCACCATGGCCCCCCTTTCAGGTTCCGGGCACCTTACGAAGCCGGCTGGCCATCGCCGTCCTTGTCCACATCCTTGTAGTCGGCATCCACGCTGCCATCCGGGTTGGGGGCGCTGTCCTGGTCGGCCTTGGCCTGGGCTTCGTACATCGCCTTGCCCAGCTCCATGCTGGCCTCGGTCAGTTTTTCGGTCTGGGCGCTCAGCTCTTCGGCACTTGTCCCATCCTTGGCCAAAAGGTCCTGCAAGGCCTTCAGCTCGGCTTCGATCTTACCCTTCACCTCGGCGGAAACCTTGTCACCGTGCTCTTTCAGCGCCTGTTCGGTGCTGTGCACCATGGCTTCGGCGCCGTTCTTGGCATCCACCTGGGCGCGCTTGGTCTTGTCGGCTTCGGCGTTGGCCTCGGCTTCCTTCACCATGCGCTCAATGTCGGCTTCGCTCAGCCCGCCGTCGCTCTTAATCACCACGTTGCTGGCCTTGCCTGTGCCTTTGTCCTTGGCGCTCACATTCACAATGCCGTTGGCGTCAATGTCAAAGGTCACCTCAATCTGCGGCACACCGCGCGGGGCAGGGGGGATGCCTTCCAGATTGAACTGCCCCAGCAGCTTGTTGTCTGCCGCCATCTGGCGCTCACCCTGGTAAACACTAATGGTCACCGCCGGCTGGCTGTCGGCGGCGGTGCTAAACACCTGGCTCTTCTTGGTGGGGATGGTCGTATTGCGCTCAATCAACGGCGTAAACACCCCGCCCAGGGTCTCAATGCCCAGGCTCAACGGCGTCACGTCCAGCAGCAGCACGTCTTTCACGTCGCCTTTCAAAATGCCGCCCTGAATCGCCGCACCGATCGCCACCACTTCATCCGGGTTCACACCCTTGTGCGGCTCTTTGCCGAAGAAGCCCTTCACCACTTCCTGCACCTTCGGCATGCGGGTCATGCCGCCCACCAGCACCACTTCGTCAATGTCGCTGGCCTTCACACCGGCATCCTTCAGTGCCGCCTTGCAGGGCTCCAGGGTGCCTTTCACCAACGCTTCCACCAGGCTCTCCAGCTTGGCGCGGGTCAGGGTCATCTGCAGGTGCTTGGGCCCGCTGGCATCGGCGGTGATAAACGGCAGGTTAATCTCAATGCTGGTGGCGCTGCTCAGCTCCTTCTTGGCCTTTTCGGCTTCGTCCTTCAACCGCTGCAGGGCCAACTTGTCCTTGGTCAGGTCCACCCCTTCTTTTTTCTTGAATTCCTCTGCCATCCAGCTAATCACGCGGCTGTCAAAGTCCTCGCCGCCCAAAAAGGTGTCGCCGTTGGTGGCCTTCACTTCCACCACGCCGTCACCGATTTCCAAAATGGAAATATCAAACGTCCCGCCGCCCAAATCATAAACGGCAACGGTCTTGTGGCCCTTAATGTCTTCGCTCAACCCGTAGGCCAGCGCGGCGGCAGTGGGCTCGTTCACCAGGCGCAACACTTCCAGCCCGGCAATCTTCCCGGCGTCCTTGGTGGCCTGGCGCTGCGCGTCGTTAAAGTACGCCGGCACGGTAATCACCGCCTGGGTCACTTTTTCGCCCAAAAACGCTTCGGCGGTGTCTTTCATCTTCTGCAAGATCATCGCGGAAATCTCACTGGGGCTCATCGCCTTGCCACCTGCTTCCACCCAGGCGTCGCCGTTATTGCCCTTCACGATCTTAAAGCTGCTGTGCTCCATGGCCTTCTTCACCATCGGGTCGTCAAAGCGGCGGCCGATCAACCGCTTCACCGCAAACAACGTGTTCTCCGGGTTGGTAATGGCCTGACGCTTGGCGGGCTGGCCCACCAGCCGCTCACCGTCCTTGCTAAAAGACACAATGCTCGGCGTGGTGCGCGCACCTTCATTGTTCTCCATCACCCGGGCTTCCTTGCCGTCCATAAACGCCACGCAGCTGTTGGTGGTGCCCAAATCAATACCGATAACTTTACTCATCGTCGTCTCTCCTTTGTCTCAATACTAGGGTTGTTAAAGATAAAATCTCGCGGTGAAAGTCACGCCGCCATCTCCTTCACCGGCATTTCCATCCACACATGGTCCAGGCCGGCTTCCTTGTAGGGCTCTCCCACCACCACAAAGCCCACACTCTCATAAAAACGCTGCAAATAGCTCTGCGCGCTCATCACCGCCAGGGTAATGCCCTGCTCGGGGAAGTCCTTCATCACCGTTTCCAGCAACGCCCGCGCACAGCCGCTGCCACGCGCATCCGGCAGCACCGCCAGGCGGCCAATCTTGGCCTTGCCCGGCTGGGGGTAGGTCACCCGCACGGTGGCGGCGGGCTTGCCGTCCACATACCCCAACAGATGCCTGGTTTCAGGCAACTCGTCAAAACTGTCGCGCTCAATCTCCTCGGGCACATTTTGCTCTTCCACAAACACCTGGTGGCGCAACCCAAAATAAGCCTCCCGCTCATCCGCGGTGCAAGCCTCCACAATGGTCAAACGGTCCTTCATGTACCAACTTCCACTTGCAGGGTCTTTGCTTTGGAAAAAGTCAGTTCGCGCACGTTGGAAATATCTTCTTCCGTAAAAGCGGTTTGCAGGCCGTAGAGCCTGCCGATACCTCCGAACACTGCCTTGCCGTAGTCAAAACCCAGCTCCTTGCTGGCGTCTTTTACCAGGGTTTCGTTGGCGGCCTCAATCTCCACAAAGGGCGGTAAGGCGGGCCATTCATTAAGGGTCACTTCTATTCCGTCCTTCACCCATGTCTCCCGCTGATTCTCCTGGTAAGCCCAGTGGATGAAGCCGATTCGTTGCATAAACAAAACCGCACTGTCAAAGTCAGAAACCTCAAATTCAACCTCTTCCGTGCCGTTAATGCGCTGGGCGTCATGCACCTGTTTAAAGGTCATTGTTATTTTGTCGCCTTCATCGCGTACCCGCGCCCATTTATGCAGGCTGGGGTTAAGCTCTGTCAGCATAAAGGTATAACGCCGCATCAGGCTCCATGGCCGCACGCAGGAAAATTCTGCATTGCGCAAATCTGCGCGACAACCTTCTAGGTTTACACTCAAATACTTGGCTTCGATTTCGTTGTTCATGCCACCGCCTCCCCCCCCCGCGCTTCCGGCGCTTTGGCCACCATCACCATGCTCGGCCGCAGCAGCCGCCCGTTCAGCGTAAATCCCACCTGCGCCTCATGCACAATCTTGCCCGGCGCCACTTCGCCGCTTTCCATTTCACCTACCGCCTGGTGCAGTTCCGGGTTCAGCACATCCCCCTTCTTCACCACAATCTTCACCGCGCCGAAGCGGCCCAGAATCTGCTCCAGCAACGCCGCGGTCATCGCCACCCCGTCGCGCAGGGCCTTCTCGTTGCCTTCCGGCGCACCCAGCGCGCGTGCCAGGTTGTCGCCCACGCCCACCATTTCCAACGCAAACTTGGCAATGCCGTACTGCCGCGCTTCCATCACGTCGGCGGCGGCACGTTTCCGCACATTCTCAGCCTCGGCGGCGGCACGCATGGCCTTATCCTTCCAGCTGTCACGGTCGGCAATCAGCGTCTCATGCACAGCCTCTGCGCCTTCGGCTTCGGCGCGCAACGCATCATCCACCACCTCTACCACTTCATCCACTTCCGGCATATGCGCGCCGTCTTTCATGTTCTTGTCCTCAACCATCAAATCTTCCTTTCTTAATCACCAATAACCCATAACCAATCACTTCTCTGCCAACACGCGGTTCAGCAACTTGCCGGTGTAATCAATCACCCCCAACGTGCGCTTATAGTTCATTCTCATCGGGCCGATAACCCCCAAACTGCCAATCAGCTTCTTCCCTGCATGGCCATAAGGCGCGGCCACAATGCTCACGTCTTCCGCGCCCACCACCGGCACGTCATGCCCCACAAATATCTTCACTCCATTGCTGCCGCGCACTTCTTCCACCAACGCCATCAGCAAGCGCTTTTCCTCAAACAGCTTCACCAGGCTCTGCAACCTGTCGCGCACCAACTCGGGGTACTGGAACAAATTCGTGCTGCCTGCCACCACCATCGCGCCATCTGCGGTCACCGGCTGTCCCCACTCATGGGCGGCGGCCATCATCTGGTCCAGCATGGCGTTCACCTGGCCTTTTTGCTCGGCCAACCCGGCGATCATCGCCGTCCGCGCCTGGTCCAGGGTGTGCCCCATCACCATCGGCTTCAAGTTCTTGGCCGCCTTTTGCAAATCCTCTGCGCCGATAAAAGCCGGCACCTCGATCACGCGGTTTTCAATCTCGCCGCTCTTGGTCACCATCACCACCAGCACTTTGTCGCCGGTCAGACGTACAAATTCCATGTTTTCCAACGGGTCGTTGTCATTCTTGGGGGTGGTTACCAGCGCGGCGCAGTTGGTCAGGGCAGAGAGGGTGCTGGTCACATCGCGAGAAAGCTGGGTGGAGCTCTTGTTAATGTGTATCTGCTCCTCCAACGCCTTCTTCACCGCCGCATCAGGCTCTTCGGCCTCCACCAGGTGCTGGGCGTAATAGCGGTAGCCCTGCTCGGTGGGCATGCGCCCGGCGCTGGTGTGGGGGTGGGTCAGCAGGCCCATGCCCTCCAGGTCCTGCATCACGTTCCTTATGCTCGCCCCGCTCAGCTGGTATTTGCCGCTTTCCACCAGCGCGCGGCTGCCCACCGGCTCACCGGATTGCCCGTAGCTCTCCACCACATCCGCCAGCACCTGGGCCGCGCGGGTGTTCAGTTTCTCGGCCGGTTTGGCCTCGGTGATGGTATGGGGTGTTTTGCTGTCCATGGCGCCAAAATAGGGCGCATTAGCACTCAAGTCAAGTAAGTGCTAATACAAAAACTACTCCCAACGCCCACCCGGCACAAACTTCGCCATAAACGCCCCATGGGCGGCTTTTTCCGCCTCGCTGGCTTCCACCACCAGCCCGCCGCCACTCACCGCCACCACTTCGCTGTCCGCCACCACAACTTTCTCCGCCACTGCCTCCAGCTGCATGCTGCCCTGCAGGCCGCCGGTCAGCTCCACATACACGTCCGCCAGCAACTGGGCGTCCAGCAACGCGCCGTGGTACGTCCGTGCGGAAAGGTCAATGCTGTAATAGCGGCACAACGCATCCAGGTTGTGCCGCTGGCCGGGCAGTTTCTTCTTGGCCAAGGCCAGGCTGTCACGCATTTCGTTGGCCAGCGGCGCCAAATTGCAGCGCGCCAACTCGCGGTTCACAAAGCTGAAGTCAAATTCCGCATTGTGCGCCACCAGCGGAGAGTCCGCAAAAAACGCCAGCAACCCCTCGGCGATCTCGCCAAAACGCGGCGCATCCTTCACCTTCTCGTCGGTAATGCCGTGGATCTTCTGCGAGTCATAATCGATCGCCCGCTCGGGGTTGAGGTAACTATGGAAGGTCCGCCCGGTGGGCAGCCTGTTCACCAGCTCCACGCAGCCTATCTCAATCACCCGGTGCTCTTCCACGCCAAAGCCGGTGGTCTCGGTGTCAAACACAACCTCGCGCATTACTCGGCCACCCCGCCAATCACCGTTACGCGGAACACCTGCACCCGGCCCTTGTCATCCTTTAAGTACAGCGGCACTTCGTCGCCCGCGCTCAAATCCTGCCGCAGGCCGATAAACTTCAGCTCACGCTGCCCGGGGGTAAATTCCAGCTCGCCGCGCGGCGCCAGCACCAGCGTCTTGGGCACGCTCACCTGGCGCAGGCCATTCGCATCATAACCATACACCTGCGGCACCACCTGCCCGGCAACGGGGGAGCTCGCCCCGCTGATCACCACGGTGTCGCTGGTGGGGTTATATAAATCACCGCTCAGCGCCACGCTCCACGGCGCCTTGCCTTCGGGCACCAGCGCGTTGCGCAGCTCCAGGCGCAACGGCGCCACCACTTCGGCCTGCGCCGTCGCCGCTACCATCACTGCCAAAAGCCAAAACCACCGCATAACGCCAACCTATCTCAAATCGCGGCGCAAAACCACCGGCCCGGCTTTGTCTCTGCCAAGCCCGGCGGCGCTCAGGTCACGCTCATAAGCCGCCCAGCGCTCTTCAAACTCATCCGCCAGCGTCTTCAGGTATTCCCAGGTGTAAATCCCCGTGCGGTGCCCGTCGTTAAAGCTGATCTTCACCGCATAATTCCCCACCTGCTCAAGCCCCTCAATCGTCACGCCGCGCTTGCCGCTCACCAGCCGCGCGTCGCCCGGCCCATGCCCTTTCACCTCGGCGCTGGGGCTTTCCACGCGCAAATATTCCGCGCCCAACTCGGCGCGCGCGCCCTGCCACAACACCTGCAGCACATCCCGCGCCTTGGCCAGGCGCAGCTCCTCAGGCGGCACGCTTGCTGGGCTGTTCATAAAGACGGCTTTGCAAAGTTTCCAACGCTTCCAAAAAACTCAACGGGTGCCACATGTAGGTAAATACCAGCGCGCGGGTGTCGCTGGCATCATGCACGCCCACGCTTACCGTGCCCATGTGCAGCAGCTGCCCCAGCAGGCTCTGCTTCAACCGCCAGTCGTCAATGTGTTCGGCCAATACGGCCTCTAAATAAATCTTGCCCACCCCGCGCCGCACCAGCAACCTGTGGGTGGTCACCGCCACTTCGTTGTTGCGGAAGGCCAGCCAGTAAACCCCCAGCGGCGGCAATCCCAACAACGCCAGCGGTGCCCAAAAGTAGCCAAGCCCCATCAGCAGAAAGCCCGCCACCGCCCAGTACCATCCAAACAGGGGGTGCAGCTTGGCGGTGTAGATCACCCGCTCACCCGGGGCCAGCAGCCGTTCTATGGTCGGCACCTTTTGCAGCGGCGGCAGGGGTCCGGGGTGCGCCATGTTACCCCGCGTAACTAATTTCTTTCTTCTCCTGGCGGCGCTTGGCCTCAATGCTCAAGGTGGCGATGGGGCGCGCCAGCAGGCGGCCGATGCCGATCGGGTCGCCGGTTTCCTGGCAGTAGCCAAACTCACCTTCGCGGATACGGTCCAGCGCCTCGTCAATTTTGCTGATCAACTTGCGCGCGCGGTCGCGGCTGCGCAGTTCCAGGGTTTGTTCGTACTCAATGGTGGCCTGGTCGGTCATGTCGGCCTCAATGGCGCTGTGTTCTTTCAGGTCGTGCATGGTGGAAAGGTTTCCCGCTTCCAGCTCCTTGCGCCACACCAGCAACAGGTCGCGGAAGTACGCCAACTGCTTGGTGTTCATGTAGGGTTCCTTGTCGGTCGGAACGTACTTGTCCGGATATCCCCGCATTTTCACGGGTTTATCGTTAAGCGGTTCCAAAGAATCTATAGCCAGCTTGGTCATCGTAACGGCGTCCTCCCTTGGGGCGGGCAGATTATAGCGAATCCCCGCCAAGTCAATCAAGAAATTCCGCCACAACCGCCACGAATAACGAATCACCAATCACGAATAACGTAAATTGGCGCACCCGGCGCGATTCGAACGCACGACCCCTTCCTTCGGAGGGAAGTACTCTATCCAGCTGAGCTACGGGTGCGCAGCCATGGCGGCCCGTGTTACCCCGTTGCCCCGGCCCCGTCAACGTCGTATAAACGCCAGGACCCCACCAATAACCAATCACCAATAACCAATCACTTCTTATGTCCGAGCCCATCACCACCGCCCATAAGGCAGAGAGCGTCCCCACCGGCCATAAACGGGTGGAGTGCTCCGGCCCGGCGTCGGGCCGCCACCCCAAGGTGTTCCTCACCATGGTGGATGACGCCGCGGGCACCCCCAACCACGTGGTCTGCCCCTACTGCTCGCGTACTTTTGTGTATAACCCCAAACTTGCCGCCACCACCCCCTCAGCCCACTAGCTCCCACTCCCTAGTCCCTAGCCCCTAGTCCCTACTTGTCCATCAACCAATAATCGCTGTCTTGCGTCAAAGGCTGGTGGTTGGCCAACCGCTCGGCATAGGTGGCGATCTTGTCCTCGCTCAACACCTGGCCGTCAATCACATAACCGTTCAAGGTCAGCACCGGCGGCGGCGGCATTTTCAGGCTGGTGGCCAGCGCCAGGTCGGCGTCCAGCACCTTGCCCAGGCCGTTGTTGGCATCGCTCAGCGCCGCGCGCTGGGCATCCAGCGGCACACCGGCCTGTTCCAGCATGGCCAGCATCTCGGTGTCGCTCAGGTCGCCGTCGGCGCGGTCCAGCCGCTGCAGATAGTCGGCGGTCACGCCTTTGCGCCGCGCCAGCTCCAGCAACATCCCTGGCGTCAGGCGCTGCGCCTGCGCGGGCCAGAATTTATAAACCACGCGTACGCCGCGCGGCAGCTTTTTCAGCCATTCGTCCACCTGCGCGCGGCAGGCGCCGCAGGCCGGGTCGGTCAGCACGGTGGCCACCACCGCCGCGCTGGGGTTGCCAAACTGCAAGTTGCTGGGCTGTGCCGGCAGCACCACCCGCCAGGGCTGGCGCCCGGCTTCGGGCGGCAATGCCGCCTTGGGGTGTACCAGCGCCATGTCTTTAAAGGGGTTGCCGCTCAACACCTCGTCCACCGGGTTGCTGGCATGCGGCATGTTCAACCAGTGCCAGCTCCAACTGCCCAGCCGCACCGCCGCCAGGGTTAGCAGCACCGCCGCCAGCAGCGGCAACAGGGGGAAGGCGCTGGCCTGCCGCACCCGCCTTGGCCGGCCCACCACGCGGCGGATGCCCACCATCCCCTAGCCTCCCGCGCGCGGGCTATTTACCGCCCGCCAGCTCACCGTCGATCACCTTCTTAAAGCTCTCCGCCGGCAACGCCCCGGAAACAGCCTTGCCGTTGATCACAAAAAACGGCGTCCCCTGCGCCCCGATCCTCTCGGCATCTGCCATGTCGGCCTCCACCATCGCCTTAATCTTGGCGCTCTTGCGGTCGGCTTCAAACTTGGCCATGTCCAGGCCCACGGCCTTGGCGGTCTTTACCAGCAGGGCTTCGCTCAGGTCTTTCTGGTCTGCCCACAGCGCATGCGCGTAGGGCCAGAATTTCCCCTGCTGCTGCGCGGCCATCGCCGCATAGGCGGCGGGCGTGGCCATGGGGTGGAAGCTCAGCGGCAGGTTCTTAAACGCCCAACGCACCTTGTTGCCATACTCCTTGCGCAGCTGGTCAATGGTCGGCTGCACCCGGCCGCAGTACGGGCACTGGAATTCCCCAAACTCCACAATCGTCACCTGCGCACTGGCCGGCCCCATCACCGGGGTGTGGGCGCTGATAAGCTTACCCGCCTGGTCGCGCGCGGCTTTGTCTTGCGCTTTGGTCACGCTGGCCAGCACGGCGTCGCCATGGCTGGCAATGTAGTCTGCCACAATCTTTTCCACCGCAGCCTTGTCCATCGGCGCGGCGTGCACGCTCACCGCCGTCATCACTGCCAGTGCCACCAGGGCCAGACGCATCATCATTGGGGTTCTTTCTTTTGGGTCTGTTGTTGTTGCTCACGCATGTCCACGGTGGGTATATGCTGCTTCTCCTCGCCGGGGAAGGGCTCCTTGCTCCACGCATCTTCATAGCACACCGGGCAGGGTATCGTCGGGGCGTCTGGCGCGCAACCACTCAGGCTCATCGCCAAACTTCCCGCCCCGGCCAGAACCAATACCCAGCGCACAAACCATCTCCTTTGCTCATCACTCACCACTAATTACTAACCACTAACCACGGGTTATGGCAAGCTCCGCCCATGCTTACCATCCAACCGGCGCCAGAGTCCTCGCCCCCCCAGGCCTACGCCCATGCCTGCTGGGTGGCCAATCCCTCCATCTCACCCTCGTGGTGGAGGGAGGCTCTGGGCCACACCTTCGGCAAACTGGCGCTTAACTGGCGCGTCGCGGTCAGCACTCCGCAAGCCCTCACCCAGGGGTGCAACCTCATTCTCACCAGCCCGGCCACCCACGCCGCCGCCCACGCCGCCATCGCCGCCAGCGGTGTGCCCGCGCAGGCCTTTGCCACCGCCCTGTGCGTGGAAAAGCTTCCGCCAACCCTGCCCCAACCCGCGCCCACCTTTGTGGTGTGGCAACCCGCCGCTCCGCCCACCGCGGCGCAGGCCCTCGCCACCTTCACCCGGCTGGAACAGGCGGTTGGCTCCGGCGCACTAGAGGCCTACGGCCTGTACGACGCCGATTTCACCCAACCCAACCCGCCCTGCCCGCTGCACCAGTGGCTAGAGCTTGCCGCACAAGCCGCCGCCACCGTGCACGGCCGCCGCAAACGGCCGGCGCTGGGGCTTGTTCTGGCCACTGTCGATCTCCTCACCCCCCAGGCCCTCACCCAACCCAACACCCTGCATAAGCAAGAGCCGGTCAGCCCGCTGGAACTCGCCAGCCGCCTCGGCCTCGCCACCGTGGTGGTGGACGCCGCCCTGCCTGGCGATTCTTCTCCTCCGCCCGCCGCCCTTCAAGCCCTCACCGCCTTCGCCACCGCCGAGCAGAACCTCGCCGCCGCGCTGGGCGGCTGGCCCGCCTGGCAGGGGCAGCCGCTGTTCTCGGCGCTGGCGGCGCTTACCCAGGGGCTGGCGCCCTGGCCCACGCCTGCGCACTGGCGGCACTGGTGCCGCCACCTGCTTCCTCTTATGGAGGCACAACTGGCCACCTTGCCGCCGCAGCCGTCTTTTGCCGGTTATCACCGCGCCGCCGCCGCTTTGCGGCAATGGGGGCCCAGCCTTGCCGCCGCCGCCGCGCAGCCGTTGCAGCGCGCGGCATTGGCCCGCATCGCGCCGCAGCTGCCCGCCGCCTGGCACACCCTGCCGCCACCAGCCCTTGCCTGCGCCTTAATCAGCAGCCTTCCGGGTGTCACCGCGCTGGCCGTCCCGGCCGTAACCAGCCTGCAAGATATTCAAAAGTTGGGTGATTTTCCCGACCCGGCAATTCTTTTCACCTCACCCAAATTCCCCGTTTGACAAACTTATCCCCAATCGCCTATTGTCCGCCCTCAGCGGCCCGGCATCCCGTCCGGCCCAGTCAAAGTTTGAAGGAACGAGAGAGAACCCATGGCCCACAGCAACCAGCAGCGCAAGCGCATCCGCCAAGACGCCAAGCACACCACCGCCAACGTGGCCCGTCGCTCGCGCGTCAGCACCTTTATCAAAAAGTTCGAGGAAGCGCTCAAATCCGCCGATAAATCGGCCATCGCCACCAACTTCCGCGCGGTGATGAGCGAGCTCTCCAAGGCCGCGCAAAAAGGCGCCATCACCAAAGGTTCCGCGTCGCGTAAAATCAGCCGCCTTTCCGCGCGCATCAATACCCGCGCCTAACCGCGCCATCTTCTCAATAAAAAAACACCACCGCAGCGCCCCGCGCTGCCGGTGGTGTTTTTGTATATAAGTGGTTGAAAAAACTCAAACTTTTTCTCTTGACCCCCCCTGAAAAAGTAGAGCAAGGTAGAGCAAGGTACATACCAGCAACCACCAACAAAAAGGTTCCTCGTCCATGCACACTGCCCCCGCTGCCGGCGTCTCCGTTCAAGGGAAATCCGCTGCCACGGCCGGTGCGGTGCCGCCGCTGGCCTTGTTGTGGGATGACCTGCAAACCACTCTCCCCGCCACCTTCGGCGATGAGAACTACGCCGCCTGGCTGGCTCCTCTCAAAGTTCAGGCCGTCACTGCCGATTCCCTCACCCTTGCCGCTCCCACCACCTTCATTGCCCAATGGGTCCGGGGCAACTATCTCACCCAGCTGGAAGAGCAACTCTCCAGCCAGGCCGGCCGCCCGGTCGCCATCGAGCTTCAAGTCGTCCCCACCTTTGCCGTGTCGGCCTCTGCCCCGCAAAGCATTCAGGCAGCGGTCATGTCCCCCACCGCGCCCGAGGCTGCCGCGCCGGAGTGGCTCTCCGGCAGCCGCCTGGATGCGCGCTACGGCTTCCACCAGTTCGTCACCGGCAAGTCCAACCAGTTCGCCTTCACCGCCGCGCAAAGCGTGGCCGAGGCCCTCACCCAGGGCAAGGTCGCCTACAACCCCTTCTTCCTCCACGGCGGGGTGGGGCTGGGCAAAACCCACCTTATGCAGGCCATCGGCCACGCGGTGCTGGAATCTGGCAAACCCACCAACGTGCTCTACCTTTCCGCCGAGCAGTTCCTCTACAAGTTCATCCGCGCCCTCAAGGATAAAAACACCCTCGGCTTCAAAGAGCTCTTCCGCTCGGTCGACGTGCTGATGATCGACGATCTCCAATTCATCGCCGGCAAGGACGCCACGCAAGAAGAGTTCTTCCACACCTTCAACACCCTCATTCAGGCCGGCAAGCAGGTGGTGCTCACGGCAGATAGGTCCCCGCACGAACTTCCCAACATCGAAGAGCGCCTCAAGTCGCGCCTGGGCAGCGGCCTCACGGTCGAGGTGCACGCCCCGGAAGAAGAAACCCGCCTGGCCATCCTCCAATCCAAAGCGGAAAGCATGGGCTACACCGTGCCGGCCGAGGTGTTGCAACTCCTCGCCGCGCAGATCGCCTCCAACGTGCGCGAGCTGGAAGGCGCGCTCAACCGCCTGGTGGCCTACGCCCGCCTCACCGGCGAGGCCCTCACGCCCGACCTCGCCCGCGACCAGCTGCGCGATCTCTTCCGCGTCTACAACCGCGTCATCACCATCGATGACATCCAGCAAAAGGTCGCCACTCAGTTCAACATCCGCGTGTCCGACATGCACTCCCCGCGCCGCGCGCGCGAGGTGGCCCGCCCGCGCCAGGTGGCCATGTACCTGGCCAAGCAGCTCACCAGCCGCTCGTACCCGGACATCGGCCGGGCGTTCGGCGGGCGTGACCACACCACCGTCATCCACGCCTGCGAGACCATCGTCGCGCTGCTGCCGCGAGACGCCCAGCTTGCCGAGCAGGTCCAGCTGGTCACCCGCACGCTGCAAGGCCGTTAAAAAAACCGCCGTCAGGCGGTTTTTTCCCGCCGTTTCCTGCCGCCGTGACATTTTGCACGCAATCTAGCCATCCCGCTTGGCGTCCGCGGCCAAAAAGCCTATTCTCCGGGTCATGAAACTCAGCATCTCACGCGAAACCCTCTTCCGCGCCCTCCGCCACATGAGCAGTGTGGTGGAAAAGCGCTCCAGCATCGCCATCCTCGGCAACGTCCGCCTCTCCGCCGGCAAAAACCAGCTGGAAACCACAGCTACGGATAACGACCTCGCCGTGCAAGGCGTGGCCGAGGCCTTTGTGGATAGCACCGGCACCACCACTGTCGGCGCGCTCAAACTGTTCGAGATCATCAGCAAGATCCCCGAAGGGGTGATGGTCAACCTTGAAACCACCGAGGGTGGCTCGCGCCTGGCGCTCACCGCGGGCAAGGCCAAATTCAGCCTGGCCACACTTAACGCGGATGCCTTCCCGGACATGACCAAGGTCGACGGCGGCGTCACCTTCACCCTGCCTTCCGCCGAGCTGAAAAAATTGCTGGATAAGGTGCAATTCGCCGCCAGCGCAGACGAAACCCGCGCCTACCTCACCGGCGTCTACCTGCACGTGGTGGAGGTCGACGGCACACCCACCCTGCGCACCGTCGCCACCGACGGCCACCGCCTGGCCAAGGCGGAAATTGCCTGCCCGGACGCCGCCGAGGAAATGCCCTCGGTCATCCTGCCGCGCAAATGCGTCACCGAATTGAAGAAGCTCGCCGACGAATCGAAGGAGATCAAACTCACCGTCAGCGATAAAAAGATCCAGGCGGAAGCCACCGACATCACGCTCACCAGCAAAGTCATCGACGCCACCTACCCAGACTACGACCGCGTCATCCCCAAAGACAACAACTCGCAACTCACCGTGGCGCGCAAAAGCCTGCTCCAGGCGGTCGACCGCGTCAGCATCCTCAGCCACGAAAAAACCCGCTCGGTGCGCTTTGGGGTTATTGATAACGCCCTGGCCCTGTCCGCCAACAACCCCGACCAGGAAAATGCCAGCGAAGAGGTCAAGGCCGATTACAAAGGCCCGGAAATGGAAATCGGTTTCAACGCCCGCTACCTGGCCGATATCGGCACCCAGGTAAGCGGCGACGACATGACTTTCTTCTTCAAGGACGCTTCCTCACCCGTGATGGTGAAAGACCCAACCGACGGCTCCACCACCTTCGTGGTGATGCCGATGCGGGTCTAGCGCCACGCCACACAGAAGGGCGCCGGGGCAGGGGAAGAACGGCCCGGAAAAACAACTTCAATTGGTGGGCAGGGGGCGGCATGCAAGCCGCCCCTTTTTGCCCACAAACCACTAGTCACGAATCACGAATCACGAGTAACGTCTTTTATGGCCGTCACCCAGCTTAAGCTCAGCAACTTCCGCAACCTTGCGGCACTCACCCTTGCGGTGCCGCAAAACGCCGCGGTGGTGGCGCTGGTGGGGCCCAACGGCGTGGGCAAAACCTCTGTGCTGGAGGCCTTGTCGCTGTTCACCCCCACCCGCGGCCTGCTGGGTGCGGAAGGCAAAGCGCAAATCCGCCACGGCCAGAAGGAATGGGGCCTGTGGGCCGCGTTCACCAATCACGAATCACGAATCACGGATCACGAAATCGGCCAAACCTTCCGCAAGGCCGAGCGCCTCCTCCACGTCGACGGGCACAAACAGGCGCTGGAAGGCCTGGCCAAACTCCACACCATCCTGTGGCTCACCCCCGCCACCGATTTCCTCTTTTCCGGCCCACCCGCCGGGCGCCGCCGCTGGCTGGATGATGCCACCACCGCGCTCATCCCCGCCCACGCACAGGCGGTGGCGCGCTTTGCCCAGCACCGCCAGGCGCGCTTAAAGCTGCTGGTGCAGGGCCGCGCCGACGACTGGCTGGAAGCTGAAGAGAAACTCTGCGCGGAATGGGGTATCCAGGTGTTGCGCCACCGGCAAGAATATCTGGCCGCGCTGGTGCCCCACCTGGGCAGCTCTCTCACGCTCCAGCTGGCCGGTAACGCGCTGGCGGTCCTAGAGGACGCCGACCCGGTCATGGCGCTCAAAGGCAAGTTTGAAAGGTCGCGCGACATCGACACACGCATGGAGCGCACCCACGCCGGCCCCAACACGCTGGAGGTCACCGGCCACCTCACGCTGGAAGACGGCACCACCACCACACTCGCGCAGGCTTCCTCCGGCCAACACAAGCGCGGCCTCATCCATTGGCTGGTGGCGCACGTCCAACTGCTTAAGACGCATCTTAAACAGCCCCCGGTGGTTCTTATCGATGAGTTCTCCGCCCACCTGGATGCCGCGCGCCGCGGCCAGCTCCTCACCACCCTGGGCAAACTCGGCTGCCAGGTCTGGCTCACCGATACCGAGGCCCCGGCCCTGCCCCACGCCCACATCATCCGCCTGGATGAAGTCTAGAGAATACGGCCCTCTTCACGCCGTCTTAAAAGAATACGCTGGAAAAACCTGCCCAACCCAAGCCATTCCACCAAAGGGTAGGTCAGCATGCAAAAAGGGTCTATCAACGCAAAGGCCGGTTGGGGAATACCGAAGACGCCATAATGGCGTGCGCCTTCTTTGCGGGCCAGGTAGACAACCCGCGGATACTGCATCCACGCGCTGACGAAAACCAGCACCGCCTGTTCTTTATCGCGCAACTCAAGGCTGCGTTCCACCTGGCCCAGCGTATCGTTGGTTTCGCGATACGCTTTCACCTCAAGTTCCGGGGCTACCTGGGCAAAGGCCTGCTGGTAAATCTCTAGCTCTGGCAACTTTCCGCGAGGCTTGAAGTCTGAAAGCAACACCACCCACGTTTCATGGCCTTCGGCCTTTAGCTTTCGTGCCAGCGATGAGGTCTTTTCCACCTGGCGCCACCAATCCTGCCATCGCAGTGGGCCTATACGGGAGTAGGGATTTTTGGGGATGGGAACCAGCAGGTATTTTCTACCCAAGCTTCAAGCCTGCTTCATCTGCTTAAGCATGGTAATCAGGCTGGGCCGCTCGGCCTGCGCGGCTTGCCGCGCGGCGGGGGCGGGCAGGGGGGCCATTGCCACCGGGGGTATCGCCGGCGCCGCAGGCACCTTGGCCTTGGGCCGGGCGTCGCTCACCGTCTCCATCCGTGCATGGCTGTCCGGCTTGGCGGAACGGATATCTCCCTGCAGGTCGGCGGCCAGCAGGCGCGCCACCAACTCCTGCACGCCCTTGTGCGTGCCCCGCGCCATCGTGCGTACTTGTTCCAGGCGGGCTTGGGTGGCGTTCAGCTTGGTGGGCGCGCGGCCGTGCAGCGGTGGCAGGGCGCGGGCCACACTCACATTGGCAAACAAATCTTCCAGTTTGGGCTGTACCTTGCTGGCCAGCCCCGGCCAGCGCCGCACACCGTCCATCACGCGCTCCATTTCGCGCTGCTCGTAAACCGTCAAAATGGCATAGGCCGCGGCGGGGTACTGGTCGCGCAATCCTGCTTCGGCGCGGGCGCGTTCGGGCGCTTCCACCGGCGCCACAAACTCCTCACCGGTCACGGTGTTCTTCAAAAAGCCCAAAAACGTCGGCATGGTTATCTTTCTTTCAACGCTGGCTTACTATACCCCCGGTTAGGCCGCGGCTCCAACCGCATATGGTGCCAACCCTGCTCAAACTTTCAGCCAAACGCCCGACCAACTATTTTTTAGCCGGTGCTTTGATAGCCCCAATAAGTTTTTGTAACATTT
Source organism: Pseudomonadota bacterium (assembly GCA_016125035.1). Taxonomy (GTDB): domain Bacteria; phylum Pseudomonadota; class Alphaproteobacteria; order UBA2136; family UBA6156; genus RFNJ01. The sequence goes on along the minus strand of WGMN01000001.1, from coordinate 250,924 downwards.
GGCTTATAGCGTGGTATTCGTCGCGCCACATTTGCCACTCAGTCTTATTAATAAGTCTTAAGTCCAGGCAGTAACGCAACCAAACCCTCATCTCTTCGCTAGAGCCTAAGCCAATGCGCGTAAACCGCCGCATCTCTGCACTGTCCGACCCCTTACCGAACTCTTCTGCAAGGTTGGCACATATACTTTTGCTGGCACGCCGCATCTGTTCACCAAGTCCGCGTTGTTCCGCGGCCGGAAAGGTCAGAGTTGTGCGGTGTATTTCCAATGAAGTTTTGTAAGCCCGCTTAAAAACCAGTAAATCTTCAAAGTTCTTGGCAAACCCTAATTTTTCACCTGCCATCCTTCAAAGCTCCAACGGGTTACGGGCCACGGGTTACGGGTTACGTTCTTAATCTATCGCCGCCCGCCACTGGCGCAACAAACGCGGCAACAACACCGAGAACACCACCGCCACCGGCACCGCCAGCAACATGCCGGTAATGCCCGCCAGCGTGCCCCCGGCCAGCAGGGCAAAAATAACCCACAGCGGGTGCAGGCCCACGCGCTGGCCCACCAGCAAGGGCTGCATCACGTAGCCTTCCAAAAACTGGCCGACAATAAAATACCCGCCGATCAGCGCATAAGGCTCCCACACCAGCAACTGGTACTGCATCAGCGCCACCGCAAACATCATGGTCACGCCAATGGTCGCGCCGATCACCGGCAAAAAGGCCATCACTCCGGTAGCGATCCCAATCGCCCAGCCCAATTCAAGCGAGGATACCGGCGTGCCGCGCATCCAGGTCGAGACAATGCCAATGGACGAAAGCGCCAGGCTGTAATAAAGCGCCATGCTCAGGCACACCGCCACCGTGCCGCGCAGGTAAGCGGCCAGCTTCACGTCAATCTCGCGGTTAATCTCCAGCAGGTTGCGGCGCCAGCGCTTGGGGAACAACTTCACAATCTTCTCCATCAGTTTGGGCCAGTCCAGCAGCAGATAAAAAGCCACCACCGGGGTCATCAGCACCAACAATGCCACGTTCACCAGCCAGGCAACACCGCTCAGCGTTTTTTGCAGCGCCTGCACCGTCCACTCGGCGCCCTGCGCGCCAATGGTGCCCAGGGGCTTTAACAACGCCACAAAGTCCATGTCCCAGTGCAGGGCGCGGCTTAACTTGTCGGGTATCACAAAGTGCTGCAACGTCATCAGGTAAACCGGCAGACGCTGGGCAAAACTGCTCAACTGGTCCATCAGCAGCGGCATGCCCAGCACCAGCACGGCGGTAATCAAGGCCACGGCGGCACCCACCGGCACCACGCTGGCCAGTGCGCGCGGCACGCCGCGCCGCTCCAAAAAGCCCACCGCCGGGTTCAGCAGGTAGGCCAGCAGCAGCCCCACAATAAAGGGCAGCAGAATATCGCTCACCGCGTGCAAAAACAGCACCGCCCCGCCCAGCACAACGGCAGTCAGTAGCAACGCGCGGCGTTCGTGTGCGTCCAAGGCTTCCCCTTCAAATTTTGTTGTGTAAGCTTGCCACAGCTTGGCAGATGTCTCAACGTACGTCATGCGCTGCAAACAGCTTTTTCTGCTTTGTGCCTTCCTCGCGGCACAGGCCTCCCTGCTGGCCCTGGCCCACTGGCAATGGTCGCGCTACCACCAGCGCCTGGCCCAGGCGGCGGAATTTTCCGCCCGCCCGCCCACCACCGTCACCGGCACTTTCGCCAACGGCCAAACCGTGGCTCTCACCAACAGCCCCAACCCCCAAAACGCCGAGCAGATCGGCTGGCGCATCCTCACACCGCTCACCGCCGCGTCCGGCACCCTGCTTATCGACCGCGGCTGGTCCCCCGCCACCCCTTCGCCGCTTTCCGCCCCTGATTTCACCTCTTTCACCACCTCCGGCACCGTCACCTTGCAGGGCATTCCGCAACCTTTTCCCCAACGCCACGGCTGGCTCCACGGGCCCGATATCACCACCAACCCCAAACTCCTTGCCTTCCTCAACCCCAGTCTCATCACCAGCGCCACTTTAGGCCCCAGCTACCTCTTCACCACCACCCCCACACCTGGCATCACCGTCGCGCAACCGCCGGCCCTGCCTTTGCCCTTGCGCCACCTCAGCTACGCCATCCAGTGGCTGGCCATGGCGGTCATCCTGGCCCTGCTTGGCGGCTGGGCCGCCTTCAAACCTAAAGCGCCGCCCCGCCGGAACCACCAGAAGCCGCGCCGGGCAAAGTAACCTTGCGCCGGTTGCGCACCCGCCGGGCCAGCGCGCGCAGGCTAATCAGCCCGCTCACTTCCAGCGCCCCGGCAAACACCGCTCCGCCCACCGCCATCATCGCACCCAGCCATACAATCCGCACCACCAGCAACCAGTCCGCATTGTAGGGGAGGAAGACTTTCCCCAACACCAGCACCACTGCCAACGCCCCCGCCACACCCAGCATCTTCACCACATCGCGGCCAAACTTGGGCCGGTCAATCTCCAGCACGCCGCGCTGGTTCAGCCAATGCCACTGCAAGGCGGCGTTGGCGTAGCCGCCCACGGCGGTGGAGGCCGCAATCCCCACGTGCGCCACATTCTCAAAGCCATAACGCTGTGCCAGCAGCAGCACGGTAATGTTCATCACCAGGTTCACCCCCAGCGCCACGGCGCTGGCCTTCACCGGGCGCACCGGGTCGCCGCTGGCAAAAAACGCCGGCGCGGTCACCTTGGTCACAATGTAGGCCGGCAACCCTGCCACAAACGCCATCATCGCCCACGCGCTCATCCGCGCCGCCTCGGGGGTAAAGGCCCCGTGCGCCAGCGATACCTCCATCATCTCCGGCGCTAAAATAAACATCCCCACCGCCGCGCCCAGCGCAATCACCAAACACCCTGCCAGGGCATCGGTAAAGGTGCTGGCCGCCTGTTTCTTGTCGCCCTTGCCCAGCAGCACCGCCAATTCGGGCAACAGCACGGTGGCCACCGCAATGCCCACCACGCTCAGCGGAAGCTGGTAAAAACGGTTGGCAAACTGCAAGTAGGTCACGGCGGTGCCGGGCAGGTGGCTGGCCACACTGTTGTCAATAATGATGGAAAGCTGCAGCACGCCCACTCCCACCACCGCGGGCCCCAAACGCACCAGCAACGTGCGCAGGTCTGCGTGCCTGGGCAACCACGCCAGGGTCAGGTCCAGCCCCAGCCGCCGCGCCGCCCACAGCATGTAGGCCACCTGCGCGATCCCTCCCAGAGGTATGCTCCACGCCGCCGCCCACGCCGGGTCGGCGCCCATCCCGGGCAGCGCAAACAAACACACTAAAATGGAAATATTCAACAACGCCGGCACCATCGCATAAGCGGCGAACTTGCCAAAGGTGTTGCACAGCGCGCCCAAAAAAGCCGCCACGGTAATCAGCCCCAAATACGGGAAGCAGATCCTCCCCAGCTCCACCGCCAGCGCAAACTTGGCGGGCAGGGCGGCGTAGCCACTGGCCAGCACCATCACCAGCACGGGCATGAAGATCACGCCTGCCACCGTCACCATACTCACCACCAGCAGCAGCCAGCTAAAGGCCGCGTTGGCAAAGCGCATCGCTTCTTCCTGGCTTACCCCCTTGTGCCGCGCCAAAATCGGCACGAACGCCACATTAAAAGCCCCTTCGGCAAACAATCTGCGGAACAAGTTCGGCAGCATCAACGCAATAAAAAAGGCGTCCGCCGCATCCGTCGCCCCCAGCTTGTTGGCGATCAGCAAGTCCCGCGCAAACCCAAGCCAACGGCTCACCACCGTCCACACGGAAACAATCACCGAATTCTTCAAAATCGCCATGAGCCAGCAAGATAGAATGAATTCCAGGGGTTTGTCTAACGCTTCAGGGGCAGGCTAAAGTCTCCTTGCCAAGCGAGCCCTCAGCATGTATACCAGCCATAATTTGTGCCTTTTCAACGGCCCAAAGAGGGTTTTTCACACCAGAAAAGCCCTCCGGGGCTGAAAGGAAATGACATGCTGAAGTTTAAGCAGGTTGCTGCCATTTTTTTACTCTCGGGCGCGCTTTTGTTCCCCGCGCAGGCCGGCCCCCTGCTCGATTTTGCCGCCCAAGCCTCCGGCAAATCGCCGGGTAGTCTTTCTTCAATTCCTTTACGCTGCATTGCTGCGTTCGAAATCGCGGAATCAGAGTACAAAGCTTGCCGCTATTCCTCTCTTCGCGGGGAGATATATAGCAGCGCTTACATAAATTTTGCGGTGGGGTGCATTTCTGCTCCTGGTCGCGATGGGCCAACTCCCGAATCCGAAATCCTCATCGATTCGTGCAAGGTTCAGAGGCACCTTGAGTGGGAAATAAAAGCTCTCAAAGAGCTTGCAGCCTCAATAAAAAAGAATCCGTAGAAATTACGGGACCAATTTTGGAACCGGCCGCCCTCGTGGCGGCCGTTTTCAATTCACCATCCCCCGCAACCGGTAAAGCTCCTCCAGCGCCTCGCGCGCACTCAACCCATCCACATCCATCCCCTTCAACCGCTTCTCAATCTCATTCTCCTCACGCGCCGCCGCACGCACCGGCGCGGCAAACAAACTCAGCTCATCCACGCGCGCCACTCCCCGCCCATGCGCCACTTTCAAAAATCCATCCAGCAACCCCTGTGCCCGCGCCACCACACCCTGCGGAACCCCCGCCAGCTTCGCCACCTGCACACCGTAACTCCCCGCCGCCGCACCAGGCTTCACCTCGTGGAGGAAAACAATTTCCCCCTTCCATTCCCGCACCGCCACTTGCCAGCAACTCACGCGCTCCAACGTCGCCTGCAACGCCGTCAGCTCATGGTAGTGGGTGGCAAACAGCGTGCGGCAACCAATGCGCCCGGCCACGTCTTCCACACACGCCCACGCGATCGCCAACCCGTCATAGGTGGCGGTGCCCCGCCCCAACTCGTCTAAAATCACCAAACTGCGGCTGGTCGCACGGTTCAAAATCGCCGCGGTCTCCACCATCTCCACCATGAACGTACTCTGCCCGGCGGCCAAGTCATCCGCCGCACCAATGCGGGAGAACACCGCATCCGCCACGCCCACATGCGCCTTCACTGCGGGCACGAAGCTCCCCATCTGCGCCAGGATCAGGATCAACGCATTCTGGCGCAGAAAAGTGCTCTTCCCCGCCATGTTCGGGCCGGTCAGCAACCACAACTGGCCACCACTCAAGTCGCAACCGTTGGCCACAAAATCGCTCACCCGCGCGGCCACCACCGGGTGCTTGCCGCCCTCAACCGCAAAGGCCTCGCTGTCATCCACCAGCGGGCAAATCCAGCCCAGCCGCACCGCCACCTCGGCCAGCGTGGCCACCACATCCAGCACCGCCAACGCCTCACTCGCCGCCAGCAGCGCATAACTGGCTGCCTTCACCGCTTCCAAAAGTTCGGCCAGAAGCTCTTCTTCGCGCCGCTGCACCTTGGCCCCGGCGCTGCCCAGCTCGCGCTCCAACACCATCAATTCCGGCGTGGTGTAGCGGTGGGTTTGCGTGGTGGTCTGGCGGTGCACCCAATGGTCAGGGGTTTTCCCCCCGCCCATCTGCACCTTGGTCACTTCCAGATAATACCCCCACACCTGGTTAAAACGCAGTTTGGCCCCCATGCCGCAACCGCGCGCTTCCTTTTCTTCCAGTGCCGCCAGCAACGCATTGCCATCGGTGGAAAGTTTGCGGTAGCCGTCCAACTCCCCGTCAAACCCCTCGCGGATAAACCCACCATCGCGCACCAGCGCGGGCAGGGGGTCATCCGCCAGCGCGCGTTCCAGCAACGCGGTCAGCTCGCCCAATCCGTTCAGCCCAACCGCCTGCTCAGCCAGCAATCCTTCGCATCCTTGCAACACCTTGGCCAGCTCCGGCAGCACCGCACCGGTGCCGCGCAACACCGCCAGGTCCCTTGGTCCGCCACGCCCCAGCAACAACCGGCTCACACAACGCGCCACATCGCCGGTGTCCTTCAGCAACTCCCGCACCCGCCCCCTGAGATCCTGAGATCCTGAGACCCTGTCACCCTGCCCCAGCACACCCACGGCATTCTGCCGCGCCTTTATCTCTCCCACATTCGCCAACGGCTCGGCCACCCAACGCCCCAGCAAACGCCCGCCCGCACTGGTCACGGTGCGGTCCAGCACACCCAGCAAACTGTCGGCACGCCGCCCACTTAAACTCTCGGTCAGTTCCAAATTCCTGCGCGTGGAAACATCCATCGCCAGCCGCGCGCGCCCACTCACCTCGCGCGGGTTCATCAGGCGCGGCAACTTGCCCATCTGCGTCAATTCGGCATAACCCACCAGCGCGCCCACCGCCTGCACTGCGTGGGGGCTGGTCAGGCCTAATCCACCCACTTCCTGCACACCATAAGCCCGCGCCAGGGCACTCTCCGCGCTGCTGCGCGCAAACAAGCCGTCATGCACACTCACCTGGCGCCGCGGCAGCCACGCGCACACGGTGTCTTCCAGCGTGCCCGGCACCACCGTCTCGCCCACCGGCAGCGCCGCCAGCACCTGCGGCAAACTCGCGCCGGTCACACTGCGCCACCCCACTTCTCCGGTGGAAACATCCAGCCACGCCACCACACCTTCCCAGCGCGCCGCCGCGCTTTGCAGTGTTCCGCCGCCTGCCGCCGCGCCGTTGCCGCCTTTTTGCCGCTCCACTGCAGCGTTTTGCAGCGTTTCGCCGCCTTTTGCCGCCCCTCTGTCGTCACACACCGTCACTAAATAACTTGGCGTCTTATCAACCAGATAAGCCTCTTCCGTCAGCGTCCCCGGCGTATAAAGCCGCACCACCTCCCGCCGCACAATGGCGGCGGAACCCCGCGCTTTTTTGGCCGCCTCAGGGCTCTCCACCTGCTCGGCCAGCGCAACTTTCACGCCATGTTTCAACAACTTGCCAATATACCCCTCACCTGCATGGTAGGGCACGCCACACATCGGCACGCCCTCATCTCCCGCCTGCGCGGTGCGCCGCTTGGTCAAAGTTATCCCCAGTATTTCAGATGCTTGCAAAGCATCCGGCCCAAACATCTCGTAAAAATCTCCCATGCGAAACATCACCACCGCATCCGGGTACTGTGCCTTCACCGCCTGGTATTGCTTCATCACCGGGCTATCCGCTACTGCCATGATATCATTCCACAATTTCAATCTGCGCGGGGTGCGTCACCCGCATCAAAACGCCGTTCACCGGCGCGGTTTTGCCGCGCACCAGCAGCTCCTTGCCGCCATAATAAGCCGCCAAATCCTTAATTCCGGCTTTCTTGAACCAGCGCATGTCCTTCTTTTCCACCTCCACGGTAAAATCAGTGCGGAAATCCGGCCCAAAGTTAAAATACGTCTCATCCTTTTTAACCACCACCGCCAACGGCTTGCCTTTCACCAGAATATACCGCCCAATTTCCCCGTCCCCACAACAACTTGCCGCATCAAACACGCGCCATTGCGGCAGCGCCCACAACCCTTTTTTCTCTGCCCGCGCCTTCTCTTCCAGCGGCAAAAGCTGCGCGGTTTTCAATTCATTGTCGCCAAAGGTGTAAATATGCGCCAAACCTTGCGCCACAAGCTCCCCATTCACCCAACTTCCGTCCTGTAAATAAAGATGCGCCAGAAGCCGTCCATACTGGTCGTACTCCTGCGGGCCGTAAACCAGCTTCACGTCCTTGCCCAGCGCCATGTTCCGCAGCGCCACACTGGCCGCACGCGCACCCGGTTCATCCGGTTCGTCATCGTGCCCAATCTCCGGCGTGTTTATGTCCAAAAGGCGCACATGCTCACCGCTGGCCAAAACCACCGTGTCGCCGTCAATCACCTTGGCCACCCGGCCGCTGGCCGGCACCGCCGCATGGGCGGCCAACGGCATGACCAAAGCCAGTAAAATCGCAAAGCACCTCATCCCCATGGCGGCCACCCTAGCAAAAGCCCGGCCGGTTGACCAGTTGGCCCTTGACCACCGGCCCCATGTCGGCCACAAAGCCCCCAAGCCGCCGTCGTTCAATGGATAGGACGAGAGCCTCCTAAGCTCTAAATCCCGGTTCGATTCCGGGCGGAGGCACCAACCGCGCCCAATCTATTTACGCGGTAAATTTCCGCTGGCCCGGGCCTGGGCTAATAACTCTTTGCAATCCGCGTCATCGGCCAGGCCGGGGTCTACAAAGGGCAAAATCCCGGCGATGGGGGTCAACAACGCTCCCAGCGCCACCGCCACACCTGCCTGCGCACCGGCCTGGGCCACATCCACGCCAACCTGGGGTTTGCGCAGCAACCCGCTTACTTTCACGGGTGCCACCACCCGCAACACACGTGCCTGCTTGGGGTGGCCTTTAAAGGTCAAGTCCATCTTCTCGCTGCCCAGGTTAATGCTGCCGCTGCCTTCGGCCAGCACCACACCGGTATCCAGCACAATGGTGTTGGCATGGAACACCCCGTTCTCGCCGCTAAAGCTGGCTACACCGCAGCGCACCTGGGTGGTTTGGGTGTTCCCGGTGGCCAGCAGGCCCAAGGCGTTGACAACATCAATCCCCATCAGCTCGGCAAAGGCCTGGCGTATCTCGCCGTGTGGCACTACCAGCGTCAAGCTGCCCTGTGCCGCGGCCATGGCGTCGTGGACAGACTCCCCCCGCCCCGCCAGCTGTGCCCGTGCCACCACGTTCCCTTCCAGCGGCTTGTCGGTGGTGCCGCCAACGCCGGGGATGAAACTCTCCAGCCGCGCTCCACTCAGCTTCGCATCCACACTCAGGTTGGGCGTGGCTTCGCGCGCATCCAGCGTAAAAGTGCCTTCCACCCGGCCCTGGGGCAGGGTTACCGCCAGCGGGTCAAGCCTCAGCAGGCCGTTGTCCAGGTTAATGGTGGTGGAAACCTCGCGCAGCGCCACACTCAAGTTCAAACTGTCTGCGGCGTAATGCACCTGGGCATCCATGGCGTGCAGGCGCTCCACGTCAATCTTGCTGGTGGGGAAGAGCTTGTCGCTGTTGGGCGTCGGCCCAAACAAAATTCCCACATCGGCCACATCCAGCACATGAGACACCAACGCGCCCTTCAACACCGGCCGCTCACCGCCCAGCACCACGGTCAGGTCGCCGCTCAGGTCACTTCCGCCTACTTTTCCCACCACTTTATCCAGGCGCACATGGTTGCCCTGCTGGCCTACGGTAAGTGAAAGTTCGTACGGCTTGGTGGTCGGCAGCACCAAACCGGTCAGATAGTAAAGGTCGGCAAGGTTCTGTCCACGCGCGCGCACATCGGCGTCAATGGTGGTCAGGTCAAAAGGCTCGCGCACTTGGCCTTTGGCATCCAGTTCGGTGTTTCCACCTTTCATCGCCAGGCTAAAGGCGTAGGGCACGTCTGCCCGCACACCCAGCATGGCCGGGCCGTCAAAATCAAGGCTAAAGGGCTTGCCGTTCAACTGCCCATCTCCCTTCAGCGTAAAGCGCCCGCCACCGCGCCCATTCTCTTCGCGGGAGGCAAACACCGCCTGCAACCGCATGGTGTGCGCCGCATCGCTGTAGGTCAAATGACCGTCACTCAGGCTCAGGTGGCGCACCGCCGGCAGATGCACCGGCACCGCAGTGTCACCGCCGTTCTTCCAGTTGGCGCTGCCGTCGGCGTTGCGCACCAGGGTCAGGCTCGGCTGGTCAATCTCCACGTCATGCAGCAGCGGGCGCGCACTTATAAGCCCCAGCGGGTTCACCTCCACGCGCAGGCGGCCCACTTCGGCCAGCGGCCGGGTGGATGAAGCCTCGTCCACCCGCAAGCCTTTCACCGTCACAGAAGGGGTGGCGCTGAAGACCCTTGCCGATACATCCTCCGCGCGCACCGTGTGCCCGCTCAACGCGCTGGCAAGGTGCGTCACCGGCCAGGTCAGCCCCCCCACCTGCGCCGCCACGGCCAGCGCCACCAGCAGCAACAGCACCGCCAGGCCAATATAAAGCAGGCCGTGGTGGCGCCGTGCACGCCGCGGGCGTGCCGGGTGGGTAATCCTCTCCAACATGGCCCTCAGTGTCGCCGCAAGCATATCAAGAAGCTATGATGATTCTTCTCCTCCCGTTACCATGGGCCATGCGCCCTTATTCCCCGCAGTTTGATGATCACTACTGGTCAGCCAGCGGCGGCGCGGCGGAAAAAGCTTACGTCTTCCTCCAAGGCAACAACCTGCCGCAACGCTTTGCCGGGGCAGGGGCCTTCACGGTGGCCGAGCTCGGCTTTGGCACCGGCCTCAACTTCCTCCTCACCGCCCAATTGTGGCAAACCACCGCTCCCCACGGCGCGCAACTCACCTTCATCAGCTACGAGCAATTCCCTTTTTCCGCACAGGAACTCACCGCCATCCACACGGCCATGCCGCAGCACCTCCAGCCGCTCAGCCAGGCTTTCCTTGCGGCCTACACACCCGCGCCCGGCTGGCACCGGTTTTCCGTCTCTCCCACCATCACCCTGCACCTGTTTGTCGGCAATGCCGCGCAAGGCATCTCCACCCAACCCCAGCCGGCCCACGCCTGGTTTCTCGATGGCTTCAGCCCCAGCAAAAATCCCCAACTGTGGCAGCCCTCCCTCATCGCCCAGGTGGCCCACCACACCCACCCGCAAGGCACCTTCGCCACCTACAGCGCCGCGCGTCTGGTTAAGGAGTCTCTCACTCTGGCGGGCTTTGGCCACACGCGTATCGCGGGCTTTCCGCCCAAGCGCCACATGCTGGTCGGGGGGCTGCTGGCTTAGCGCTTCTTGGCGGCGCGCTTTTCAGCGTCACGCGCCTGCGCATCGCTGTAATTGCGCGGGATGGTCAAGGTCTGCTTCACCTTCAAATTCGCCGGGCTGGCACCAATGGCCTGGCGGTTGGCCGAGTAGATCAGCGGCCACAACGTGGTCTTGCCGTAAATGGCGGGCTGCGCGGCAATCTCGCCCAGCGTATCGCCCTTTTGCACCATGTAGGCGGTCACCTGCCCATCGGCGTTGAACGAGACATAACGCTTGTCATGGCTCAGCGCACTGGCGGCCAGGTCGGCGCGGGCTTTCTTGGTGTTGCTCGGCAGGGCCTCGCTGCGCACAATGCCGTCTTCTTCCAGCGCCGGGCGGTGGATATCCGCCATGCGGTAGTCATAATCCCCCGGGCGGCTGGCCAGGTTGCCGGCATCTGCGCTGTCGTCGCGCCAGTCTTTCACCGCCGCGCCGATCTTGGTGGCCACACCCACGTTGGCATCACCCATCTGCATGCCCGGGCCTTCGCCGGGGCGGCCAATAAACACATCGGCGTCTGCGGCGGCCTGGTTGGTGTTGCCGCGCGCATTAATCGCCTGCCAGCCACCGGTATCTTCATCGCTGCTGGCCTCATTGCCGTCGGCCGGGCGCATCACCTTGCTGGCACTGTTGGAAAGATAATCCTGCGGCTCCAGATCCGGCCGGGTGTAAAATTCGCTCCACGCCACATGGTCGCTGTCGCTGTAATGCGGCTGATAAACCAGGTTGGGCACGCTGTTGTGGTGGGGTATCACCAGCGGCTTCTGTTCCTCACGGAAGGTAAAGGCGCGGTCCATAAAGCCCAGCATCCCCGCGTGGGCGGGCGCACTTAGGCACAGCAATGCCGCCGCCAACAGCGGGGTGCCACAAAAAGCGCGTGAAGGGTGGCGCATCTGGGGTATCATGCGGGCCATGTTTACGCGCATCAAGCTCATCGCCTGTATCCTCACCAGCTTTATCGTGGTGGCCGTGGCCAATGCAGCACAGCCTGCCGCGCCGCTGCGCATCGCGGTGGCTTATGCCCCCAAAACGCTCAGCCCTTCCCTGGCCACCGATGCCGCCGCCGCCCGCCTGCTGCAACTCACCCACCCTGCGCTGCTGGAATGGGGCCCCGGCTACCAGCCGGTGGGCCGTGTCGCCCAGGGCTGCACGCAACCAGCCCCCACCACCGTGCAGTGCACGCTGCGTCCGGGCCTGCCTTATACCAACGGCCGCCCGGTCACCGCCGGCAGCATCAAACTGTGGCTAGAGCAACTGCAAGCCAACCCGCGCAGCCCGCTGGCCACCCCGCTCAAAGGCGTCACCATCACCTCCCCCACACCGCAAACCCTCACCTTCACGCTGCCCCAGCCCACGCTTACCTTCCTCGCCACACTGGTGGATATTCCCCTGGCCGACCCCGCCGCGCCCGGCCACGGCGCGGGCCCCTACCAGCTGCAACAGCTCGACGCCCTGGGCAACGTCACCCTCACCACCCGCCAGCCCGGCCTGCCGCCGGCGCTGGAGTTCCTTTACGTGCCAGATGCCACCACCCGCATGCTCAAGCTGAAGAAGGGCGAGGTGGATGTGGTGCTCGATGACCTCACGCCAGAACTCTTCACCTGGGCCAAATCCCATGGCTATGCCGCCACCGCCACGCCCGGCACCTCCTACACCTACCTGGGTTTTAATTTTAACAACCGCTACCTCTCCAACCCGGCGGTGCGCCAGGCTATCGCCCTGGCGCTTAACCGGCCGCAGCTGCGCCGCTATCTGCTGGCCGGGCTGGCCGCCCCGGCGGGCAGCCTGCTGCCGCCCGGCCACCCGGCAGCGTGGGAAGCGCCAGAGGAACCCACCGACCCCTTCACCGCCGAAGGCCTGCTCGATGAGGCCTACCTGATGCAAGGGCCGGACGGCTCGCGCTTCACCCTCACCCTGCTCACCAGCACCGATGGTTTCATCCAGCGCCTCTCCCAGGCCATCCGCCAGCAGCTGGAGGCGGTGGGCATCGCCGTGCGCCTGCGCCCCACTGAATGGGCCTCGTTCTACGACGCAGTCAAAAAAGGCCAGTTCGATATGGTCCTGCTCACCTGGACCGGCGAGCAGCAACCCGCCTTCTACCACAGCGTGTTCAACAGCACGCAGGTGCCGCCGGTGGGCTTTAACCGCGGCCGCTTTAAAAACACCACCGTGGATGCCCTCACCAGCCAAATTCTCACCAGCCCCACGCCGCAGGCGCAGATCGAAACCACGCTGCACCTGCAGCATCTTCTTGCCGATATTCGCCCTTATTTGCCGCTTTATCGCCGCGCCCACACCCTGGTTTCGCAGCCCAATGTCACCGGTTGCAGCGTTCCGCCGTCCGGCGCTTACACCGGCCTGCTCACCTGCCGCCGCCCATAAAAAGCGGCCTTGCGGCCGCTTTTCAATCTCTTAGGCGGTGGCTTCTGCCGCCTTGCTCTTTTTCTTCTCCGGGCTCAAAACCAGCGTCATAAACCGCCCTTCCAGCCCACTTCTAAAGTCCACCTTCGCAAAGTCGGCGGTGTCGGCCACAATGCGGTCCAGCATCGTCTGGCCAATCTCCTGGTGGGTGGTCTCGCGGCCGCGGAAGCGCAGGTTGATCTTGGCCTTGTTGCCGTCGGCAAGGAACTCTTTGATCTTGCGCAGCTTAATCTGGTAGTCGTGCTCTTCCGTGCCGGGGCGGAACACCATTTCCTTCACTTCCACAATGTGCTGGTGCTTCTTGGCCTCTGCTTTTTTCTTGGCCTCCTGGAAGCGGAACTTGCCGTAGTCCAAAATCTTGCAAACCGGCGGCGTCGCATTGGGGGAAATTTCAACCAGGTCAAAGCCCAACTGCTGGGCCTTAAAATACGCGTCGCGGCTGCTCATCACCCCAAAATTTTCGCCTTCCGGCCCGATCACACGCACGCTCGGCACGCGGATGTCATTGTTAATGCGGTGTTCGTATTGCCGGTTACGGTCCGGGGTTCCCTTAAATCGTCCGATGGTTGCTCACTCCTTATGTCTATGGTTCAGAAAGTCTTTTGTATAATTCGCTAGGCAGCGGCGAAAATGGGATTTGACGAGAACCGCAGCGCAGTGGACGTTTTTGTCCATGAGCAGCGGAAGCGCAGACAAAGCCCATTTGCAGCCCTGGCTAGTAGAATTTACAAATGGCTTTCTAGGCTTTAGCCCAAGTCACCCCTCTCACGCAAGAGGCGGCGAGCAAAAGCAGGGTTAAAACCGGCCCCACATAAAGCCTTTCCCAAAACCCGGGGAACACCAATACCTGCACCAAAACCCCACCTGCCAACGCCGCCGCCACCCAGCTCATGCGCACATTTCCTTTCCATCCCACCACCCCCAAACTCGCCCACATCAGCATAAAAAGCAGCAGGTCCCGCCCATGCAGCCCCAGCATTTTTTCGCCCAACCACATGCGGTAAAAATCCCAGCTGAACGGCAAACGCAAACTCTCCGGGTAGGCAAAGGCCCCCACAAAGGTGTGGTGCCAGCCCACCATGGCCCCATAAGCGGGGAAGATATTATGCAACGTTACCGCCAGCGCACCAATGCACCCCAGCACCCACCCGCGCTGCCAGCGCTGCGTGGCAATCTCATAAAGTGCCAACGGTGCCAGCCACAGGGCGGTGTTGGGGCGCAGCACCACCATCGCCAGCCACGCCGCCAGCCAGCCTTGTTCCCGTCCACGCAGGTAGGCATAGACCCCCAGCAGGTAGCACCCGGCCACCAACCCGTCGGGGTTGCTCCAGCGCAGCACTTTCATCACACTGGGGAAGGCCAGCACCACCGCCAGCAAAAACACCGCCAACCAGCCGCGCCAACCGGCAGTGCCGCATATCTTCTTCAACCACAGCCAACTGCCGCTGGCCACCAGCAGCAACGCCAGCACACTTAGCACCCGCACGGCCACCAAGCCTGGCACCTTCAGCGCAATCAACATCGCCAGTAACCCGTAATACCCCACCCGCTCGGCATAAAAAGCACTTACCTGACGCAACGCCTCAGGGTCATGCGCCACCACACGGCGGAAGTCCTCACGCCCCAGCAGGTCGGTGCGCCAGGCTTCGGGCAGCTGGTCCACCAACCCATAAACCCACTGGTGCGTGCTCACCCAATCATGCCCCAGCAGGTGCTTGGCCAGCGCCAGATAACCAATAACATCCCAATCCCAAATCGGCTTGGCCAGAACATAACAAAGGGCCGCCAGCGTCACGGCAACGGCGGCCCAGTCCTTGCGGGTTAGGCTTAAGTTCAGGCGGCGGCCTCGTCCTTGCGGCTGGCCACTTCGCGTCCCATGCGCTCAATCAACCAGTCAATTGGCTTGGCGCCCAGGTCGGTGCCGTCCCGCAAACGCACGGCCACGGTGCCTTCCTCGGCCTCCTTCTTTCCCACCACCAGCATGTAGGGCACCTTGCGCTGCTGCGCGAAGAGAATTTTCTTCTGCATGCGCTCATTGCTCGCATCCACCTCCACTCGCAACCCGCCGGTGGCGGTTTTAATGCCGCTGTTGCGCAACGCATCTTCCACCTTGCGCGCATACTCCTCCTGCCCCTCGGCAATGGGGACCACCACCACCTGGGTAGGAGAAAGCCAAACCGGAAATTTCCCCTCCACGTCTTCGATCATAATGCCGATAAAGCGCTCAAAGCTTCCCAACACCGCGCGGTGCAGCATCACCGGGTGCTGCTTGCTGCCGTCTTCGGCGGTGTAGGTGGCATCCAGGCGGTTGGGGGTGTTAAAGTCCACCTGCAAGGTGCCGCACTGCCATTCGCGGCCAATGCTGTCACGCAGGGTAAATTCCAGTTTCGGTCCATAAAAAGCACCTTCGCCGGGGTTTATTTTCCACTCCAGCCCCACGTTCTTGCAGGCTTCGGCCAGGGCGGCTTCCGATTTATCCCAAATCTCGTCGCTGCCAATGCGCTTGTCCGGTCGGGTGGAAAGCTTCACAAAATAATCGGTAAAGCCCAGGTCGGCATAAACCTCGCGCAGCAGGTCGCAAAAGCGCGCACTCTCGGCCATAATCTGGTCCGGCGTGCAAAAGATATGTGCGTCATCCTGCGTAAACGCGCGCACGCGCATCAGGCCATGCAACGCACCGTGGCTCTCGTTGCGCATGCAGCTGCCAAACTCGGCCATGCGCAGTGGCAAATCACGGTAGCTCTTGGTGCCCACATTAAAAATCTGGACATGGCAGGGGCAGTTCATCGGCTTCAGGCTTTGCACGCTGGTTACCTTGCCTTCGGTCTCTTCTTTCACCAAAAACAGGTCTTCAAAATAGTTGGCCCAGTGCCCGCTTTTTTCGTAAAGGATCTTATCCACCAGCTTGGGCGTATTCACCTCCACATAGCCGCCTCTTTCCAACTTGCGGCGAATGTAATCGCTTAATTCGGTAAAAATCGTCCACCCTGCGGGGTGCCAAAAAGCCTGCCCCGCCGCTTCTTCCTGGAAGTGAAATAAATCCAGCGCCGGGCCAATCTTGCGGTGGTCGCGCTTCTCGGCCTCCTCACGCATCACCAAATACGCATCCAGCTCCTTGGGCGTGGCAAACGCCACCACATAAATCCGCGTCAGCTGCTGGTTGGCGGCATCGCCCTTCCAATACGCCCCGGCAATGTTCGTCACCTTAAACGCCAGCGTCAGCTTGCCCAAATCCGGCACATGCGGCCCTCGGCACAAATCCACAAAATCGCCATCCACCGCGCCGTTCTTCACATCAAAAGCCTTGCTGCCGCGCTGCACATAGGCGCTGACGGCCTTGCCATCCACCAGTTGGCCCTTGGCCTCGATCTCTTCCACAAGTTGAACCTTGTAGGGCTCCCCCACCTGCTCAAAGTGACGCTTTAATGCCTTGGGTGTCCACAGCATCCGCTCCACCTTGCGCCCGCTCTTGATAATCTCCCGCATCCGCGCTTCAATCTTCGGCAAGTCGTCGGCAGAGAGCGGCGCCGCAAACTCCACATCATAATAAGCACCGTTGTCCACCGTCGGCCCAATCGCCAGCTTGGCGCCGGGGTACATCTCCTTCACCGCCAGCGCCAGCACCTGCGCCACCAGCGTGTGGCGCATGGTGTCCAACCCCAAAGCATCCTTGGCGGTGGCGATCTTTAAGGAAACATCCTTGGTAATCTGCTCACTCAAATCCTGCGCCTTGCCATCCACTTCCACCGCCACAGCGGCCTTGGCCAGGCCCGCGCCAATGCTCGCCGCCACTTCCGCCCCGGTCGTGGTTCCCGCAAACTCCTTCACCGAACCGTCGGGAAGCGTGATGCGTGGCATGGGGAAAACTCCTTGTTTGTTGGCTAAATCAGCCGCCAACCTAGCGCATACACCCCACATTTGCCAACAACCTTGCAAAATCTGCTATGGTTTGGTTCATGAAGCGCCCCATCCAACCCCCCAAACCCTTCGCCACCCACACCCTGCCCGTCGGCCAGGGCCACACACTCTATATCGAGGAACACGGCAACCCCAAAGGCCTCCCCGTGGTGGTGCTCCACGGCGGCCCCGGCGGCGGCATGTCCGGCTCCTTCCACAAACGCTTCCCGCTCAAAACCTACCGTATCATTGCGTTCGACCAACGCGGCTGCGGCAAATCCACCGCCAAAAAAGGCCTCCTCACCGCCAACACCACCCAGCATCTGGTGGCGGATATCGAGCGCATCCGCGTCCACCTTAAAATCGCGCAATGGGTGGTCACCGGCGCCTCATGGGGGGTAACCTTGGCCCTGGTTTACGCCCAGGCGCACCCCCAGGCGGTGTTGGGGCTTATTCTCAACGCCATCTACCTTGGCACAACGCATGAGATCGAGTGGTTCACCAAACCCGATGGCATCGCCCGGTTCTTCCCGCAAGAATACGCCGCGCTCTATAAAGCCGTCCCCGGGGCAACCCCCTCAACCATCTCCAAAAAATCACTCACCATTCTCATGGGGCCCAACAAACGCCGCGCCCAGCAACTTGCCGAAGCCTGGCTTTATTTTGAGTGGCTGGCCTGTTCAATCCAATCCAACCGGGCAGAAACACTGGCCGCCGTCCGCGCGGAAGCCAACCTGCTGGTGAACTGCCAGGTCCAGATCCACTACTACGCCCATCAGTGCTTTCTGCTGCCCGACCAAATCCTTAAAAACGCCAAAGCCATCAGCCACATTCCCGCCATTATCCTGCATGGAGAGCTCGATATGGTCTGCCCGCCAGAAGCCGCCTACGCCCTCCACGCGGCCCTGCCCCAAAGCCAACTCAAAATGCTCCCGCTTTGCGGCCACTACGGAGACCCCGCCATGGACAAAGCCCGCAAAGCCGCCGCAACCACCCTCGCCAAAACCCTCAAAAAACCCCTTGCCAAACCGCGTCGCCGTTCCTAAACTTTAACTCAATGAAGTTCGCTCTCGCCCTGCGTCTGACCCTGCTGGCCTAAGGCCAACATTTCTTCACCCCGCACGCGAGACCTCGAACTTTTCCAAAAATCCCAAATCCCGGCAAAACACCACCCTAGCTACGGCTGTGGCTGGTCTTACGCCAGTTTACCGCGTCACCACGCGTTCCCGCCGGGTCATCCGGCTTTGCAAACCCGAGAGGTTGAAGACCAATGTCCAACTCCACTCCCGCTCTGCCTTCGCTTACCTTCGCTCTTACCGATGACGGCAAACCCGCCGTGGTGGTTGAAGGTGAGCTTGCCGTCTTCTGGCCCGAGGCTCGCCTCAGCCACGCCGACTGGCCGGCCGGTCTTGCCGTCCACATCAACAAGGAAGGCCAACTCGCCATCGAAGGCGAAGGCAAACCCGGCACCTACTGCAGCCGCCTGTTCCCTGGCATGGTCACCACGGTCAAGCCCCAGGCAAACAGCCACTTCAGCCACGCCGAAGCCCCGAAGTTCCCGGGGCCTCCGCGCCGCTATGTCGGCCTGCACATCATCGTCGGCCAGACCAACTTCGACTGCGCGGTGGAGATGGCTCTTAGCCATGCCGGTGTCACCCGCGACGCCTACTACGCCTAGCTCCGGCCAGGCCCACGAAAACAAAAGTGCCCCCTTACAAGGGGCACTTTTTGCTTGCCAACCCCCCACGCTTTCCGCCAAACTCCTAACATGTTGTTTAAACAGGTCCGCGTGGTAAGTGTGATTCGCCAATAGGCGAGTCCCATCTTCACCCCGCAGCACCTGTCCTTTTCCCCCACCGAAATCTCCACCAGGGCACCCGCCAAAACCGGGTCCCGCATAAGCAAGAGAAAGCTCATGATCGTAGCTGTCGATGACTCCGTATCTGCTGACGTATTCGCTGGCGTATTCGGGGTAGGCGAATACCTGTCCCAGCCACCCCGCAAACCCAGCCAGGCCGAGCTCTTGCACGGCGCACTGGTGCCCTGCTTCGCCTGCACCGGCCTCACAAGCGTGAAGCTTCGCCTTTCTTTCTGCGACCAAGATATCTCGCCGGTTGAAATGCAGCTTCAAAGCCTTCCTTCCACCGGCCAACCGGAGCGCCCGCCCGCCCTCGACGCCTTCTGGCGCGCCCACCCGGAAATCGCGCAGATCGAGCGCCTCAACGCCGACGGCGAAACCCTCGCGGTGTATCGGCCTTAACCGGTTCTCCCGCAACCTTCTCTCGATAAACCAACGGCGCCACGCAGGCGCCGTTCAGGTTTTTAAAGGTGGCTTAACTCTGCGGCCACGGCCGGTTGCCCATGCGCTGCCCCGGCGCGGCCTCACCTTGGGGGTAGGGGTCCAACACACAACGGCGGTACACCGCATAGTCGCTCACCGTGTTTTCGCTCACCACGCGGTTCTCGCCGTGCCCGTGCAGGCAGGCCTGTTCCTCTTCCTTCAAACGCAGGGTGCGCGGCGAGGGCCATACCGTCTCAATCCCGCTCATGTCGGTGGCGGCGCCTTGCCAGTCAAAGCTCTTGGCCCGCTCAAAATCACGGTGCAGATAGTACTGGTCTTCTTCGCTCATCCAGCCGCACCCGGCCAGCAAGGCGGTTAGCAGCAACGGGGCGTAAATGGCCTTAGGCACCAAATTGGAACTCCGCCATGCTCTGATAAAGCTTGCCGATCTCGCGCTCCCAAATGCCCGTGGTCACGGTGTGCATGTACCAGTCGTTGCCGTAGCACAGCACCGGCACCATGGCGGGGCGCATGCCGGCGTTAAACAGGCTAAATCCTGCCGCCAGCACATTGGCGTCGGTGTGGCCGCCGGCCACCAGCACTTCTTCAGGGTTCTGCTTTTTCAACCATTCCAGCGCCTGGGGGGGCAGGCTGTAGCCGTGCTTGGGGAATACCGCCTGCGCGTTCACCAGCACAACGCTGTCCATCGGCGGGGTCTTGCCAAATTTCACCAGCGGCACGGTGGGCTCATCATGG
Source organism: Pseudomonadota bacterium (assembly GCA_016125035.1). Lineage (GTDB taxonomy): Bacteria > Pseudomonadota > Alphaproteobacteria > UBA2136 > UBA6156 > RFNJ01. Next base: position 230,856 of record WGMN01000001.1, on the reverse strand, counting down.
GTGAACAAGGTCGCCACGGTGGGGATGTTGGCGGAAAGTTGGTTGATCTGTGCCACCATCCCCGGCGCGGGCCGGTAATAGTTCTGGATATCAATCGCAATCATGCAGCGGTTCATCAGCGGTCAACTCTCTGGCTCTTGTTAGGTCTTGGGCCTTTTCCGCGCCAATACCCGCTGGTAAACGGCCATTTCTCCGGCGCAGCAGCGCTGTGCGGTAAAATGGGCCATAACCCGGGCTTTGGCGGCACTCCCCATCCTTGCCAACAGGCGCGGGTTGCGCAAGGCTTCGTTCATGGTTTTGGCCAATGCGTGTGGCGTAATATCCCCATTTTTATCGGCAGTTACCAGCCACCCGGTTTTTCCCGGCAGCACCGTTTCCAGGCTGCCGCCCAGGGCGGTGGCCACCATCGGCACGCCCATCGCCATCGCCTCCACACTGGCGCGGCCAAAAGCTTCCGGCAACACCGAGCAGCTCAGCGCCAAATCAGCGGCGTTTAAAAGCCTCGGTATATCGGTGCGGCTACCGGCCAATGTCACACGCTCGCGCAGGCCCAAATCTTCGCACAGGCGTTCAACTTCGGCACCATAGCCGCTTTTTTTCTCCACTCCGCCCACCAGCAGCAGGTGCCAGCGCAAGGTTTTCAACCTGGCCATGGCGCGCAGCAACAGGTCCTGTCCCTTCCAGCGCGTCACCCGTCCCACCATCACCAGCAGCGGCACACCTTCTTCTATATGGAATTCCTCCCGCACCGCCCGCGCATCCGCCTTGCTAAACAACGCCGGGTCAAACAGGCTCACATCCACGCCACGCGGTATCGCCACCACACGCCGTTTCTCAACCTTATAGTTTTCAATGATGTGGTTGGCTGTGTAGTGTGAGTTTGCCATCACCACCTCCCCCCGCACCATCACGCTGTTGTAAAAACGCTTCAGCCACCCTCCGGCCAACCCGTAGGTGCCATGGAACGTGGTCACAAAGGGCACGCCGCAAAGGCGGCATGCGGCCCACGCACTCCACGCCGGGGCCCTGCTGCGGGCGTGGACCAGCTCTACTCTATAAGTGGCCATAACTCTCCGCAGGCGCCAGGCGTTGGCCAGCAAGGCCCACGGCGCCTTGGCGCGCAGCGGCAGGGTTACGTGGGGTATGCCTGCGGCCTCCAAAAGGGCCACTTTGGCACCCCCGCTGCTGGCCACCACCGGCCGCCAGCCTTGGGCTTTAAGGTACAACGCCATATCCAGCGTATTTTGCTCCACCCCACCCTCCGCCATGGCGGGCAGCACTTGCAGCACCACCCGTTCGGCAGGGGGGGCAGGGGGGTGGAACGCGCGCGACATGGCCCACACCCTACCTTAAGCCGCCCATCGCGCCAATACCGCTGATTTTGGCGGCAAAGGAGATATAAGTAAACAAATACTCACATAGCCTTTGTTCCACGCAAAAAGCCTCTCAAGGCCCTCCGGGACCCCCTCTGCCACCCTTCTGGGGTGTCCCTGAACGTAAAAACGAGGATGTTCGCATAACACACGATTTCATAATGAAGTTATCCGGTTTGCTCAGCTTTGAAGCAGCTGTCCGACCTGCCTATTTGGTATGCAGGTCGAATACAAAATAACATGGTTTCACAGCCTTTGCGGCAGCCGCAGCCGTGCCTTGCGCACCACAGCAGCGTTTTGCCGTTAAAAGGGGCCCTTGCCAAAGCTTTTCAGCCCCGTCATGCTGTTTCCCGAGATGTAAATCTCAGAAACATAACAACAATCATTTTACCTGATTTTACGTGTGATCTTAAGCATTTAACCACCAGACCCAGACTCACCTGAAGCATTTTCCCGGCCGTCTCCCGGCCTCTCACAAGGGCGTTGCGCCCGCTGTCTCACTTTGCCGCCTGGCAAAGCCGGCCTGAAAGCGACCAGATCATTTTTTTATGCGAACCGAACGCGATGAGGCCCACCCTCACATTTAAAGTGCCAAACGGCAACATAATAACACATCTTCAGGGGCCCCATGGTGGGGCGGAGCTTTGCCCAGCCGTTTTTTTGCCGCTCATCGCCGCCTTTTGCAGCCCTTTTTGCACCTCTTCCTAGACAACTCATTCCTTACCCGCCACAATCCGCCCATGACTGAAGCCACTGGCCCTGCAAAGCTTTTCCAATTCGCCGTCATCGGCAACGCGGTCATCGACGCCATCGCCCACGTCGACGAAGCCCTGCTAAAAAAATTCGACCTCCACAAGTCCGACAGCAACACACTCAGCCACGGCGCGATGCTAGAGCTTTCCGCGGCCATCACCGTGGAGCAATTCCGCTCCGGAGGCAGCGCGGCCAACACAGCTTATACTCTGGCGCGCCTGGGCAGCCGCGTGTGCTTCCTTGGTCTCATCGGTGCCGATCCCACCGGCCGCCATTTCACTGCCGACATGGTCAGCGCCGGCGTCACCGTTACGCCGCCCAACCAGGGCTACCGCACCACCGAGGTGTTTACCCTGCTCACGCCCGATGGCAACCGCACCATGGTGCAAAGCGCGCCTCCCATGCCCAGCACCGACGATTCCTGGGTCGACGACAGCTTTATCGAGCAATCCGCCAACCTTATTCTCGGTGCCTATGCCTGCGGCACCCACCCCGCCGCGTGTGAGTACGCCGCCAAGGTGGCGCACGGCGCGGGGGCCCGCATCATTCTCTCACTGGCGTCTTCACGTGCGGTGCAGGCAGCAGCCAGCACGCTGGTCGATCTCATCAGCACTTACCATCCACTTGTCATTGGTCACACCGCCGAATGGCAGCACCTTATAGATAGCGCCGATGCCCATACCGCCAAACGTATGGAGTCCACGCCCCGCGTTATTACCCGCAGCGGAGAAGGCGCGGCTTACTACAGCGGAGACGGCAAGGTGGTGGATAGCCCCACCCAACCCATTCCCAAACCGACCGATCTCTCCGGCGCGGGCGATGCCTTCGCCGCCGGCTTCCTGCACAGTTTCCTCAACGGCGGCAGCCCTAACCTGGCGCTGGCCCACGGCCATCAGCTGGGCCGCGCGGTGGTGCTCAGCCTCGGCCCGCGCCTGGCCAGCCCGGCCGAAGCCTACGACCACGCCTAGCCCTGCCATGCCCGGCCCCTTGCGCCGCTTCTACCTGGCCGAAGCACTCGGCCCCGGCCGTGCACTCAAGCTGCCCGAGGAACTCTCTCACCGCCTGCACCGCGTACTGCGCCTGGGCGAAGGCGCCACCATCGCTTTGTTTAACGGAGAGGACGGCCTGTTCGAGGCCACGCTTACCGAGACCAAATGCCGCAGCGCCCAACTTGGCAAGCAGTTGCGGGCGCAAACTGCCTTGCCTGCTTTGCACCTCGCGCTAGCCTTACCTAAAAAAGATGCCTGGGAGACCTCCCTGCGCCAGGCGACCGAGCTTGGCGTCACCACCATCACTCCGCTTAAAACAGCCTTCACCCAGGTGGCACACCTCAATGCCGAGCGTGCCCACGCCCAATTGGTGGAAGCCGCCGAACAGTCCGAGCGCCTCATCCTGCCTACCCTTAACGCACTTCAACCGCTCGATATATTTCTAGAAAAGCTCAGTACGCCATGCGCCTGGGCGTACGAGCGTCACGACGCGCAACCTTCCCGCCCCCCCGCATCCACCGTGCTCATCGGGCCAGAGGGCGGCTTCTCGGCGGAAGAGGTCGCGCTTCTCTCATCTCATCCGCATATCGTGCCTTTTTCGCTAGGGCCGACCATCCTGCGCGTGGATACCGCCGTCGCCGCGGCCCTTGCTCTCTTACGTCTTTAAGTTATTTGGCGTGTGGCGCCCCGGGCAGGCCGTTGCCCAGCGTGGTGTTGCTGGTCAGGCTGCCGGGGCCGGGGTTTTGCAGCGGGGTGGGGCTCACCAGGCTGGTCGAGCTGATCACTCCTGTGCTGCTGGCCACGGCGGCGGCCACCGCGGTGGCGGAAACCACGTCAACCGGCCCGGCGTTGGCATCTGGCACCTTGGCGGGTTGCGCGGGCAGTCCCGCCGCCACTCGGCGCTCGGCCATGTAGGCTTCAAACTGGTCTTCGGGCACAGCCTTTACGCGGAAGAACATCTCACCGTGCGCTTGGCCGCAAAGTTCGGCGCACTGGCCCAGATAATCGCCAGCTTTGTCTGCCTGGAACCAGGTGTAGTTGATACGCCCCGGTATGGCGTCGATCTTCACTCCCAGGTGGGGCACGAAGAAGGAGTGGATCACATCGCTGGAGGTGACATGCACCACCACCGGGCGGCCTACGGGGACCACCAGCTCTTTGGTCTGGCGCGCCGCACCGGGCAGGCTCACCTCGGGGTCGTCGGTGGTGGGTTCGGCGGCTGCCACGTGCACACCGTTCTCGCTGGCATCGGGGTAGAAAAAGTCCCACCCGAATTGGTAAGCTACCACTTCCACGTTCAGCGCGTGGTCGGGCATGGTGCGCAGTTTCACCATCGCAAAGTAGCTGGCCACCGCAATGTAAATACAAATAAGCGCGGGGATGATCGTCCACAGCAGCTCCAGACCAAGGTTGTGGCTGAAGGTCGCGGGCTTGGCCACCTTGGTGCGGCGGAAGCGCCACAAAATGTAAAGCACCGGCACCGCCACAATCACCATCACCACCGCAATGATAACGAAGATGATGTTATACAGCGCGCCAATTTCCTCAGCCACGGGGCCCACCGGCGTGGGGAAGCCTCCGGGGTGGATGGAGTTGGCCAGCGCGGGAAGGGCCAGCAAGGTTCCGGTCAGGGCGGTCACCAGCAGGGTGGCCAGGGTGGCGAATCGTTTCATCAGGGGCTTCGTCATTATTTTCCGATTTCGCCGCACCCTAGCTCACAATGCCGCTCTTCAGCAATATCCCGCGCCTAAAATGTTTACTGTGGGGTTGCCCCTGTGCCTATTGCGGGCCAACCACCGTGGCACTTACCACGCCTACGGTGCTGCTGGCGTAACCACCCCCCAGGGCCTTAATCAGCGCCACCCAGTCTTTCACCACCTGGGCTTGGGCCTGGGCGTATTGGTCCTGGGCGCTAAACACGCTGCCCTGCGCTTGCAACACTGGCAACAGGTTCTGTTCTCCCTGCTGATATAAAATATGCGCCAGGTTGAATGACTTATCGCTGCTCGCCGCGGCCAGCTGCAGGTCATCCAGCCGCAGCCTGTCCTCATGCAGGTTCACCAGCTTGCTCTCTACGTCACGTAATGCATCCAGCACTGTGTAGCGGTAAGTGGCGGCGGCTTCCTGTTCTTCTCCTTTGCGCAGGGCCACTTCGGCACGGCGCGCGCCACCGTCAAACAACACCAGTGCCCCGGCGGGGGTCAGGTTCCAAAAACCGCTGCCGTTGGCCAGCAAATTGGTCAACTGGCTGCTTTGGGTACCTGCCGCCGCAGTCAGCGAAAAGGTTGGCAGGCGCAGCGCTTCGGCTTCGCCGATCCGCGCCGTGGCGGCATGCAGGCGTTCTTCGGCGGCACGCACATCCGGGCGGCGTTCAATCAAGGTGCTGGGCAGGCCGGCGTAAACGTCCGGCACGGTGGCAGAGGCTGTGGCCATGGTGTCAGAAACCACAAAAGTCGTCGGCACCGCATTCACCAGCACGGCCAGCGTGCCGCGTGCCAGCTCTTTCATTTGGCGCATCAGCGGCAATTGCGCACGTGTTGCGGCCATTTGTGCTTCGGCCTGCGCGCGGTCCAGGCCGTTCACGTCTCCTACTTGGTAGCGCACCTCTGTCAGGCTCACCGTGCGCTCTTGTGTCTGCACGTTGGCGGCAGCCAACATTTCGCGCTGTTCGGCCAGGCGGTAATCCATGTAAGTGGCAACCACATCGGCGGCCAGTGTCATCCGCGCATCGTCCAGGTCAGCATGGCTTGCGGCCAACTCGGCCTTGGCCGCTTCTGCGGTGCGGCGTTGCCCGCCAAAAATATCCAGCTCCCAGCTGGCGTCAAACCCGGCGGTAAACAAATTTCCTTGGCGGTTTCCACCCGCATAGGTGCTGGTGTTCTCGCTGCGCTCGGCATACTGCGCGTTGCCATCGGCACTCACGGTTGGCAAAAAGCCGGCCAGCGCAGCACGGCGCTGTGCCCGTGCCTGCACCACCCGCGCTTCGGCCACTTTCAGGCTGGGGCTTTGTTCCAACGCACGTGCCACCAGGTCATTTAGCACCGGGTCGCCAAGGCGGGTCCACCAGTCGTTGCCAACCATCACCGGTTGCTGTTGGGTATCCCCGTGCAACCAGTGGCTGCCCAGGTCAAAACGCGGCAGTTTAAAATCCGGCCCTGCCGAGCATCCTGCCAGTGCCAAGGCACCCACTATCGCCAAAAGCCGTGCGGCCATGCTCATGCTTTGCGTCCTTTCTTATTCACTGCCGGCGCGGGTGCCACGTCATCGTCGTGGTGCACGCTGGCATAGCGTGCCAGCAGGGTGTAAATCGTCGGTATCACAAACAGCGTCAGCAACGTCCCCACCGTCATCCCGCCCACAATCACCCAGCCGATCTGCTGGCGGCTCTCGGCTCCGGCGCCATGCGCCAGCGCCAGCGGCACGGCACCCAGCACGGTGGCGGCGGTGGTCATCAAAATTGGCCGCAGACGCAACATGCAGGCGTTTTTAATCGCCTCAAAAACGTCCTTGCCTTCCTCGCGCTGCACGTTGGCGAATTCCACCAGCATAATCCCGTGCTTGGTAATCAACCCCACCAGCGTCAACAACCCAATCTGGCTGTAAACGTTCATCGTCCCGCCGGTAATGCGCAGGGTAAACATGGCGCCAAACATCGCCAGCGGCACCGCCAGCATAATCGTCACCGGCGTAACAAAGCTCTCAAACTGCGCGGCCAGAACCAAAAAGATAAACACCAGCGCCAGCCCAAACATCGCCAGCATCGCGCTGCCGCTTTCAATATACTCGCGGGTTTGTCCGCCGTACTCAATTTGTACTTTGTCCTTGCCTACGTCCTTCACCAGCTTTTGCATGTACTGCAAGGCATCACCCAGCGCATAACCGGGCTTCAGGCTGGCACTGATAGTCGCCGCACGCAGTTTGTTGAAGTGGTTCAACTCGCGCGGCGCCACACCTTCGTGCAGGTCCACCAGGTTACCCAGCTGCACCATCTGGCCGTTGGCGGCGCGCACGGCAATGCCGTCAATGTCGGTGGGTTCTGCGCGCTTGTCGCGGGCCACCTGCACCATCACATCGTATTGTTCTCCGCCGTCTTTATAACGCGTCACCTGGCGGCCACCCAACGTGGTTTCCAACGTGCGGCCAAGGGTGTCCACCCCCACGCCCATGTCTGCCATTTTATCGCGCTGCAAGGCCACGCGCAGCTCGGGCTTGTTCAGCTTCAGGTCGCTGTCCAGGTTAATCAGGTTGGTGTTTTCTCCGGCGCGCTTCATCACCTCTTCAACAATGTTGTTCAGGTCAGCATAGGTACCATTGGTTTGTATCACCAGCTCCAGCGGCTTGCTGGTAAAGCGCGCACCCAGCGAGGGCGGGTTAATCGCAAACGCCATAATGCCGGGTATGCCAAACAACTTGGGGAAGATGCCCTGTACCACACTCATCTGGCTCACACTGCGCTCATCCCATGGCTTTAGCCCAATGGCCGAGAACGCCTGCGTGGAAATGGGGAAGCCCACCGCAATAAAGCGCCATGATTCCTGCGGGATGCTGTCCAGCACCGCTTCGGCTTGCCGCGCATACTTGTCCAGGTATTCGGGGGTAGAACCCTCCGGCGCCATCATCACGGTAAAGAACACCCCACGGTCCTCGGTGGGAGAAAGCTCGCTCGGCAACGCCCAGAACAACACTCCCATGCCCAGGGCCACCACCGCCGCCACAAATAGCACCAGGCCACGCTTTTCCAGACTCCATTCCAAGCGCTCTTTATAACCGTTGGAAATTTTGGCAAAGGTATGGTCAATCCAGCCGCGCAGTTTTTCAGTTGTGCCTCCTTCGCGGGTGCGCAGCAATTTGCTGCACATCATGGGGGAGAGAGTCAACGCGATGAAGCCGGAAATCAACACCGTCCCCGCCAGCGTCAACGCAAATTCAGTAAACAACTTGCCGGTCTGCCCGGTGGAAAAAGCCAACGGCGCAAACACCGCGGCCAACGTCAGGGTCATCGCAATCACCGCAAAGGCAATTTCCTTAATGCCGCGTATCGCCGCGGCAAAGGGCTTCATGCCTTCTTCCATGTGGCGGAAGATATTCTCCAGCACCACAATCGCGTCGTCCACCACCAAGCCAATCGCCAGCACCAGCGCCAGCAGCGTCAGCGTGTTGATGGAAAATCCCATGGCGGAAATCATCGCAAAGCTGCCGATGAGCGAGATCGGGATGGTAATCACCGGGATCAACGTCGCGCGGAACGAACCCAGGAACAGGAAGATCACAATCGCCACCAACACCACTGCCTCGGTGATGGTTTTGTAAACCGCATGAATCGCCGATTTAATGAAGATGGACGAGTCATACGCCACCTGGATTTTCATCCCGTCGGGCATGTTGGCTTGGATATCCGGCAGCACCTTCTGCAGCGCCGCGCTCACTTCCACCGGGTTAGCGGTGGATTGCTTGATGATACCGATGCCGATGGAGTTGATGCCGTTAAAGCGCGTAAAGCTGCGTTCGTCTTCCGGCGCAATCTCCACCCGCGCCACATCGCCGATGCGCACCAGGCTGTCTCCCTGCTTGCTCACCACAATGTTGCGGAACTGCTCGGGGGTGTTGGTGTCGGTTTCGCTGCGCACGGTAAATTCACGATAGGTCGATTCCACCCGCCCGGCAGGAATATCCACGTTCTGTGCGGAAAGGGCATTCTCCACGTCCTGCGTGGTCACGCGGCGCGCGGCCATTTTCTCCGGGTCCAGCCAAATGCGCATGGAAGGCTTGCGCTCACCGAAGATGCGCACCGATGAAACACCGGGCAACGTCTGCAACCTGTCCTTCACCGTCCGCGCCGCATAGTCAGATACCACCATCAGGTCTTTTTTGGTGGAAGAAAGCGCCAGCCAGATGATCGGCTGCGCATCAGCCTCGGTCTTGGCCACCACCGGCGCGTCGGCTTCGTCTGGCAGGGTTTGCAGCGCGCGGCTTACCTTGTCACGCACGTCGCTGGCGGCCTGGTCGGCATCGCGCGTCAGGCGGAAGGCTACGGTAATCTGCGATTGCTCCGCGCGGGAAATCGAGGTCATATAGTCAATGCCCTCAATGCCAGAGATCTGGTCTTCCAGCGGCTTGGTGATCTGCGTCTCCACCACACTGGCCGGCGCGCCGCGGTAGTCGGTCTGCACCGTCACCGTCGGCACGTCAATATTGGGGTACTCCCTCACCGTCAGCCGGTTAAAGGCCACCACACCAATCAGCACCAGCACCAGGTTCACCACGGTGGCCAGCACCGGGCGCCGTACAAAAAGCTCTGTCAGGTTCATGGGGGCGGCTTATTCCTGGTCCTCGGTGGATGACACCTCACCCGTCGGCACTTCGGTGGAGGAAGGCGCAGCCACCTCCACCCCCGGCGCGCGCGTGTCGCTGATCGTCGCCGTGTCCGGCACGGTGTCGCTCACCGGCGTGGTGCTGCTGGTCAGCGTCATGTTGGTGGCCACCACCTTGCCGCCGTCGTGCAGTTTCATTTGCCCGCCAATCACCACCACCTCGCCGGCGCGCAGGCCTTTGGTCACCTGCACGTCGCCGTGGCTGCGCATGCCCAATTCAACGGGTGTCTTCACTGCCTGGCTGTTTACTATCTTATAAACAAACTTGCTGTCGCCTTCAGGCACAATCGCCTCTTCGGGCACGGTTATCGCATCCTGCACGTGGTCCAGCGTGGCTGCCACGCGCACAAACATGCCCGGGCGCAATTTGCCGTTCTCGTCATCCAGGCGCGCGCGCACCGCCACGTTGCGGGTGTCTTCGCTCACCAGCGGGTCCACCGCCACGATGCTGGCAGAAACCTTTTCGCCGCCCAGCGCGTCCACGCTCAGCATCACGTCCTGGCCGGGGCTCATGCCGGTGGCGTAACGCTCGGGCAAGCTAAAGTCCACCTTCAAATCCCCCAGCGATTGCAGGCTCACCAGCGGCTGGCCAACCTGCACATACTCACCTACGCTCACCTGGCGCAGGCCCACCGTGCCGTCAAAGGGCGCGGCAATATGCGTCTTGGCGTAGGCGGCTTCGGCCACCTTCACCCCGGCGGCGGCAACTTCCATGTTGGAAAGGGCTGCGTCGTAATCTTTTTGCGAAACCAAGGCCTTATCAATCCCCTGCAATTGCTTCACGCGGTCAAAGGCGCGGCGTGCCACATTGGCCTGGGCGCGGGCCTGTGCCAGGTTGGCGCTGGTGGTCTTGTCGTCCAGCACCACCAATATGGTGCCTTTTTTAACCATCTCACCTTGCTCCAGCGGCAAGGCTTCCACCATCGCCGCCACTTCGCTCTTCATCACCACACCTTCTTCGGCCTGCAGGCTTCCGGCCACGCTGGCGCTGTCGTCCAAGGTGGTCTTCTCGGCCATGGCCACTTCCACCGAGGTGGGGAAGTTGCCAAACCCGCCACCGCCGCCGCCAAAGCCGGCCATCATCATCATGATCATCGGCATAATGTTAATGGCCATGCCCAGCAAAAGGCCTCCAAGCAACCAAAAAACCCGGCCATGACGCACCAAAAACCGCCCGCTTGCCTTGGTTGTTCCCCACACCCTGTTCATGTTTTGCTATTTCCTTGCTGATTTAAAGCTTGGTTTGGTCATTCCAGTATAACCATCCAAAGTACTGCGTCCACCGGTGGCCAGCGCGTCGCTGGTGTCCAACAAATAGCGCATCACGGTTTTCCGCTCTTCCACGCTGAAGGGCTGAAATTGAAGTAAATCTAAAAAGCGTAAACCATGGGCAGCCAGCAGCAGCGTCAGGGCCTGCTCGGGGTGCTTAAAGTTTTTGCGGATGTTGTCCATATTCAGCTGCGCCACCTTGCGCAGGGGGTCCATCATGGCCGGCGTGTTGGCGCAGGCGATCAACAGGGTCTGGTGCAGGCCGCGCGGCATGCCCTTGTCGTCGCAAATGGTGGTGATTTGTGATTTCAACTGCGCGCTGGCATCACCGCCCATGGCGTGGAAGTCTTCCATGCGCTTGTCGTTGCAACGCACCATATAACGCTCTACCAGCGCGGCCAGCATGGCATCTTTGTCCTTAAAGTGATAAAGCAGGCCTCCCTTGCTCACTTTGGCCGCGGCGGCCACGGCATCCAAGGTTAAATGGGCGGCGCCGCTGTCCACGGCTACTTTTTCGGCGGCATCCAAAATCTGTTCGCGGTTGCTTGGTCTTGGCATCTTGTTCCTTAGTTTTCCTGGGCTCGTATCTGCACCGTTTGGTCGGTTTTGAATTAGCCTGTCCCACGCCGCCTTGTCAAGCCCTGCTCCCTGACATTCTTTCCCGTCGGCCACCACTTTTCTCGCACTGCGGTAAGCCCAGCCCTTTGTTTCCATGCAGGTTTCCTTTTTTCATGCTGCACTGCAACAATCTAACCCACTCATTTTAATGGTATTTGTGTCAGAATTGCTCCCATATGGGGGCATAAGCCTATACAGATGGAACCCGCCCCCACCCCCACCGAACTCCAACTGCCGCTGCGGCAGGCCACTTACGCCCGCTACATGCACCTGTTCGAGATGCTGCGCGACCGCCTGCCGCTCGACATCCACACCACCGAAGAACCGGGCGCCATGGCCAACGGCGATATCTTCCTGTTCAACCACTTCACCCGGCTGGAAACCACCGTTCCGCCCTACCTGCTGTTCCACCACACCGGCACCATGGTGCGTGCGGTGGCCTACGGCGGGCTGTTCAAGCTTAATGATACCTTCAGCCACCACCTGCGCGGCATGGGCGCTGTGCCCACCGATATGCCCGGCCTGCTGCCCTTCCTGGCGGCGGAAATTCTGCGCGGCCGCAAAGTGGTTATTTACCCGGAGGGAGGCATCGTGCGCGACAAACGCGTGCTCGACGACCACGGCAACTACGTCATGCACTCCGGCACCACCGGCAAAATCCGCAAGCACCATAAAGGCGCCGCCGCGCTGGCGGTCACGCTGGATATCCTCAAAAACCACATTCGCGGCCTTATTGCCGCGGAAGACACCGCCGCCCTGCTGCAATGGCAGGAATCCTTGCACCTCACTCCGGCCGAACTTCGCGCCGCGGTGGAAAAACCCACCCTCATTGTGCCCGGCACCATCACTTATTACCCGCTGCGCAACGGCCGCAACGGTCTGGTCAACCTGGCCGAGCGCCTGCTCGGCAAAATGCCGGCCGAGGCCTATTCAGATATTGTTACAGAAACCAACATGCTGCTCCACCGCACCGATATGTACCTGCACTTCGGCACCCCAATGAAGGCCCTGCCCAAGCTGGGCTGGGCGGAAGGTATGCTCGCCGGCCAGGCGCTCAAGTCGCTGCACTCGGTGGCGCAACTCTTCGCCGCGCACGAGGCTCCCGATGGCCTCGTCGGCAATGCCTTTAAGTCCATGGTGGATAAACACACCGAGCGCGTCCGCGCGGAATACGCCCGCCGCCTTTATTCCGGCACCGCCGTCAACATCAACCACGTCGCCGCCACGCTTATCGCCCAAATGGCCGAGAAAGGGCTGTTCACCATCAGCCAGACGCAGTTTCATAAAATCATCTACCTCTCCATCAAGCAGCTGCAACGCACCACGCTCAACCTGCACTGCACGGTCACCCGTCCTTCCAGCTACGGCGGCATTCTCTCCGGCACCGCCCGCAGCGTGCGCGGCTTCATGCACGCCTGCGAGACCGCCGGCCTGGTCACCATGGAAGACGAAACCTACCACATCGCCCCCACCATCCTCACCGAGAAATCGCCGTACGAACTCGCTCGCATCGAAAACCCGGTGCAGGTCCACGTTAACGAAATTGCGCCGATCAAACAGGTGAGCGAGATCGTCGCCAAGGCCCTGCGCGAAGCCCCCAAAACCACCGAGGCGGAACTCGCCGCCTACCGCTTCGCCGACGAACTGATCGATTTCGAAGGCCAGCGTTCGCGTTGGGGCAAAAAAGCACCGGATACCGTCTACCAGCCCACCTTCCCGCACAGCGGCCGCCCTTACTTCCTGCTGCCGCAAAAACGCGCCAAGGTCGGCGTGCTCATGGTGCACGGCTTTGCCGCCCTGCCGTCCGAGATGCGCTCGTTCGCCGATACCCTGCACCACGCCGGTTACGCGGTGCTCGGCCTGCGCCTGCCCGGCCACGGTACCTCGTTCCTGGATATGGAAGACCGTCCCTACACCCAGTGGCTGCAAGCGGTGGAAACCAACTACCGCATCCTCGCCGCCCATGTGGATAAAGTGGTCATCGTCGGTTTTTCCACCGGCGCGGCGCTTTCCCTCACCTTTGCCGCCACGCACCCGGCGCAGCTGGCCGGTGTCGCCAGCGTCGCCGCGCCCTTGTACGTGCAGGATGCCAACATGCACATATTGCCCCTGGTCATGCCCATCCGCCGCTATTTCGGTTGGCTGCCGGGGGTCAAGGCCCTGCTCGGCACCTACCCATATGGCGACCCTGAATCCCACAACGGCTACACTCGCGCACCGCTGGCGGCGCTGAACGAACTGCGCCTGCTCATCAAATCCTTCAAAGCCGCGCTGCCCGCCGTCACCACCCCGGTGCTGCTGTTGCAGGGCACGGCCGACCAAACGGTCAAACCCAGCAGCGCCCCGGCCATCCTGGCCCGCCTCGGCACCTCGCAAAAACAGCTCACCTCTATTCCTGGTGCGCCCCACGGTCTGGTTGCCGCCAACATCGGTCCCACCTGGAAGGAGTTGAAAAAGTTCATCCGCAGTTCCGGCGGCTTGCTGTAACCCTTTCCACCCCCCGTTCGGCGGCCTTTTTGGCCGCCTTATTTGCATAAAAAACACAAATAACTCATAAACTTGCAAAAAAAGCACACTGTCAGGAACACCGCCACCAAACTCATATAAGGTACAGCCGCCAACCGGTTCCAACCGCAAGCGGCCCAACAAAAGGAGACAGGTCCCCATGAAGAACGTCGTCATCGCAGGCTACGCGCGCTCGCCGTTCACCCCTGCCTCCAAGGGCGCCCTGGCGGGCACCCGGCCAGACGAACTGGCCGCCCAGGTGGTCAAAGCCCTGGTCAAGCGCACCAAAATCAAGCCGGAACTGGTGGAAGACCTCATCGTCGGCTGTGCTTTCCCCGAGGCCGAACAGGGCTTCAACGTTGCGCGCATCATTGGTTTCCTTGCTGGCCTGCCGCAAAGCGTCGGCGGCCTCACCGTCAACCGCTTCTGCGGGTCGTCCATGCAGGCCATCCACATCGCAGCCGGCGCCATCACCATAGGCGCGGGCGAGGCCTTCATCTGCGCGGGGGTGGAAAGTATGTCCCGCGTGCCGCTGGGCGGCTTCAACCCGCTGCCGCACCCCAAGCTTTATAAAGAGTTCCCCCAGGCCTACATCGGCATGGGCGAAACCGCCGAGAACCTGGCCAAAATGTATAAACTGAACCGCGAGGTGCAAGACGGCTTCGCGGTGGAAAGCCACAAAAAAGCCGCCGCTGCACAAAAAGCCGGCCTGCTTAAAGACGAGATCGTCCCCATCGAAACCCCCACCGGCACCGTCAGCGAAGACGGCTGCATCCGCGCCGGTACCACGGCCGAAACCCTGGCCACCCTCAAACCGGCCTTCGACGCCAAAGGCACCGTCACCGCGGGCACCTCTTCGCCGCTTACCGACGGCGCCGCCGCCGTGCTGGTCACGTCAGAGGAATTTGCCAAAAAGCACAAGCTGCCCATTCTTGCCCGCATCGTCTCGGTGGCCATCTCCGGCTGCGCGCCGCAAACCATGGGCCTGGGCCCGGTCATCTCCACCCAAAAAGCGCTGGAGCGCGCCGGCCTCAAACTCACCGACATGGACGTAATCGAGCTCAACGAAGCCTTCGCCGCTCAGTCCCTCGCGGTCATCGAGGAACTCGATGTGGATCTTAAAGTTACCAATATCGATGGCGGCGCCATTGCGCTCGGCCACCCGCTCGGCGCCACCGGCGCGCGCATCACCGGCAAGGCCGCCGCGCTGCTCGCCCGCACCAAAAAACGCTACGCGCTGGCCACCCAATGCATCGGCGGCGGCCAGGGCATCGCCACCATTCTGGAGCGCATATAATGAAGCCCATCCAACGCGTCGCGGTCATCGGCGCCGGCGTCATGGGCGCGGGCATTGCCGCGCACATCGCCAACGCCGGCGTGCCGGTCATCCTCATGGATATCGTGCCCAAAGGTGCCACCAGCCGCAACGCCATCGCCGCCGGCGCGATTGAAAAATTGAAGAAGACCAACCCCGCGCCGCTCATGTCGCCCAAAGCGGCCAAGCTCATCACCCCCGCCAACACCGAAGATGACATGCCCCTGCTGGCGGAATGCGACTGGATCATCGAGGCCGTCATCGAGCGCCTCGACATCAAGCAATCGCTCTATAAAACCATCGCCAAGCACCGCAAGCCCGGCGCCGTGGTGTCGTCCAACACTTCCACCTTGCCGCTGGCGCAACTTCTCAAGGGCCTGCCGAAGGACTTCCGCGCGCACTTCCTCATCACCCACTTCTTCAACCCGCCGCGCTATATGCGTCTCTTGGAAGTGGTCAGCTCGCCGGAAACCGACCCCGCCGCACTCACCGCCATCACCACCTTCGCCGACCACGCACTCGGCAAAAGCGTGGTGCCGTGCTTCGATACCCCCGGCTTCATCGCCAACCGCATCGGCACCTACTGGATGCACAGCGCGGTGGTCCACGCCATTAAGCAAGGCGTGGGGGTGGAAGAAGCCGACGCCGTACTCTCCAAACCCATGGGCGTGCCCAAAACCGGCGTCTTCGGCCTGCTGGATCTGGTCGGCCTCGACCTCATGCCGCACATCCTGGAAAGCATGAACACCGCGCTGCCCGCCTCCGACCCCTTCCGCAAGCTCGGCCCGGCCCCGGCGCTGCTCTCGCAGATGATCAAATCCGGCCTCACCGGCCGCAAGAACGGCGGCGGCTTCTACAAGCTGGATGAAAAGAAGAACAAGCTGGTCATGAACCTTTCCACCGGCAGCCACATGCCCGCCGCGCGCCCCAGGGTGCCGGCCGTGCTCGCCGCCAAAAAGCGCGGGCTTAAGGGCCTGGTCATGCACGATAGCGCCGAGGGCCGCTACGCCCACACCGTCATTCTCGGTACGCTGGCCTATGCCGCCTCACTGGTGGGAGAGATCGCCGAGAACATCGAGCATATAGACCGCGCCATGCGTCTGGGTTTCGGTTGGAAGTACGGCCCCTTCGAGCTCATCGATAAACTCGGCACCGCCTGGGTAGAAGCCGAGTTCAAAACCATGGGCCTGCCCACCCCCGCCATTCTGCGCGCCGCTGCGGGCCGCCCGCTCTACCGGGTGGAAGGTGGCATCAAACAGTTCCTCACGCTTACCGGCAGCTACCAACCCATCCCGCGCGCGCCCGGCGTGCTGCTGCTGGAGGATATCAAGCGCCGCGCCAAGCCGCTGTTCAAAAACATCTCCGCCAGCGTGTGGGACTTGGGGGACGGCATCGCCTGCCTGGAGTTCCACTCTAAAATGAACGCGCTCAACCCCTTCATCATCTGCATGGTCAACAAAGCAGTGCGCAAGCTGCCCGCGCTCGGCTTCAAGGGCCTGGTTATTTATAACGAGGGCCGCAACTTCTCGGTCGGCGCCAACATCCTCATGCTACTCATCACCTCCAAGCTGCGGCTGTTCTTCCTCATCAACCTCATCCTCAAACACGGGCAGAACGCTTACCTCGCCCTCAAGTACGCACCTTTCCCGGTGGTTGCCGCGCCGTCCGGCATGGCGCTCGGCGGCGGGGCAGAGATCCTCATGCACGCCCACCGCATCGTGGCCAGTGCGGAAAGCTACATCGGCCTGGTGGAAGGTGGCGTCGGCATCATCCCCGGCTGGGGCGGCTGTAAAGAGCTGCTGGCCCGCGCCGCCAAATACGGCAAGGGCAGGGGCCCCATGCCGGCAGTAGCCCATGCGTTCGAGACCATCGCCACCGCCAAAGTCGCCAAATCAGCGGAAGAAGCCCGCTCCCTGCACTTCCTCACCCCCGATGACGTGGTGGTGATGAACCCGGAACGCCTGCTCGCCACCGCCAAGTCCTACGCGCTCTCCATGGCGGCAGATTTCAAATCGGTTCAAACCCCTACCTTCACCCTGCCCGGCCCTTCCGGTTTTGCCGCGCTCAAAATGGCGCTGCATGATTTCGCGCAAAAGGGCCTGGCCACCAAGCACGACGTGGTGGTCGGCACGCAGCTTGCACGCACCCTCACCGGGGCCGAGCACGCCGACCCTCTTGTTCCCCTCACCGAAGCCCAAGTGCTCAAGCTGGAGCGCGAAGGCCTGGTGGCGCTGACCAAAACCGCTGGCACCCGCGCGCGCATCGCCCACCTGCTGCGCACCGGCAAGCCCCTGCGCAACTAGTTAATCAAAGGAAACAAAACCATGATAGCCCCGCACACCATCCTGCTCTTCGCCCCGCTGGCGTTCCTCCTGCTGGCGTTCTTCGGGCGCGCTTACCTTGCCTGGGTGGCGGCGGGCGCCATTGCGCTGTTTGCCTGGTATGGCCACCTGCAGGGCATTGCCACACCGGCCTTCAACCTCGGGCTTGGTCTTTTCGCCGCGGTGGCGGTCATCACCGGCTGCCCGCTGCTGCGCCGCCACAGCCTCACCAAGCCGCTCATGCGCCTTGCCGCCAAATCCATGCCCACCATCGGCGAGACCGAACGTATTGCGCTGGAAGCCGGCGGTGTGTTCTTCGAGCAAGAACTCTTCTCCGGCAAGCCAGATTGGTCGCAGCTGAAAAAGTTCACCGTCAAACCGCTTACTGAAGAAGAGCAGGCCTTCCTCGCCGGCCCCACTGAAGCGCTGTGCAAAATGCTCAACGATGATGAAATTTTCCAAAAGCGCGATCTCTCGCCCAAGGTCTGGGCCTTCATCAAAAAGCACAAGTTCCTCGGCATGATCATCCCGGTCGAGCACGGCGGTCTGGGCTTCTCCGCCGCCGCCCATGCCGCGGTCATCACCCGCATCGCCAGCCGCAGCGTGGCCACGGCGGTCACCGTCATGGTGCCCAACTCTCT
Source organism: Pseudomonadota bacterium (assembly GCA_016125035.1). GTDB lineage: Bacteria > Pseudomonadota > Alphaproteobacteria > UBA2136 > UBA6156 > RFNJ01. The sequence continues at coordinate 212,701 of WGMN01000001.1, read as the reverse complement.
TGGGCCGGGCGAGCTTCTGCTGCGCTACGGCACCACCGGCCAGCGCAACCACTACCTGCCGCGCCTGGCCAATGGGGAGGAAATTCCCTGCTTCGCCCTCACCGAACCCACCGCCGGGTCCGACGCCGCCAACGGCCAAAGCTTCGGTATCGTCACCATGGGCAAGTGGCAAGGCAAAGAGGTGATGGGTATCTCGCTCACCTTCAACAAGCGCTACATCACGCTCGCCCCCATCGCCACCGTGGTCGGCCTGGCCTTCCACCTGTACGACCCCAAACACCTGCTCGGCGAGAAGGACGATATCGGCATCACCTGCGCCCTGCTGCCGCGCAAAACCCCCGGCCTGGTCATTGGCTCACGACACGATCCCATGGGCATCCCGTTCATGAACGGCCCGGTCTCCGGCACCAACGTCTTCGTCCCCATGGATGTCGTCATTGGCGGAAGAGAGCAGGTCGGCAACGGCTGGCGCATGCTCATGGAATGTCTCGCCGCCGGCCGCGGTATCTCACTGCCTTCGCTTTCTGTGGGTGCTGCGCAGGTGTCGGTGCGTGCCGCCGCCGCCTATGCCTCGGTGCGCGAGCAGTTCAACCTGCCCATCGGCAAGTTCGAGGGCGTGCGCGAGCGCCTCGCCCGCCTCGCCGCCAACGCTTTTTACATGACAGCCACGCGCAACCTCACCGCCGGCGCGGTGGATGCCGGAACCCACCCAGCGGTGGCTTCGGCCATCGCCAAGGCCTACCTTACCGAGGGCATGCGCGCGTCGGTCAACCACGCCATGGACGTCATGGCCGGCGCTTCCATCCAACGCGGCCCGCGCAACATCCTGGCGCGCCCTTACGCCTCCATCCCCATCGGTATCACGGTGGAAGGCGCCAACATCCTCTCGCGCTCGCTCATCGTCTTCGGCCAGGGCGCCATTCGCTGCCACCCTTACCTGCAGGCCGAGGTCGCCGCAGTGGCCGCCAAAGACCTCAAAGGTTTCGATAAAGCCTTCTTCGGCCACATCGGTCACGTCATCCGCAACGCCGTACGCGCCCTGGTGCTGGCGCTCATCCCGGCGCACAGCCCGCACGCGCGCCTGTCGCGCTACAGCGCGGCCTTCGCCTTCCTGGCGGATGTCGGCCTGGTCACGCTCGGCGGCGCGATGAAGCGCAAAGAGTACCTCTCCGGCCGCTACGCCGATGCCTTTGCATGGCTCTACATCGCCTCGGCCACGCTCAAGCAGCACGCCAGTGCCGGCTCTCCGCACAACCAGGCGGCCCTGCTTACCTACGTCCTCACCATGGCAAGGGTGGAGGTCGAACAGGCGCTTAACGGCGTGCTGCGCAACCTCCCCAACCGTCCGGCGGCATGGCTGGCGCGGCTGGTCATCTTCCCGCTCGGCCGCCATGCGCAGCTGCCTACCGACAGGCTCACCGATAAGGTCGTCAGCACCCTGCTGGATGAATCCACCGGCCTGCGCACCGCCCTCTCCCCCGATGTCTACCTGCCCGCCCACGTCCAGCCCGGCCTGGCCGCGCTGGAAGACGCACACCTGCGCACCGTGGCCACCGCCGCCTCGCGCAAAAAGGTCGCCGAGGCCATCAAGGAAGGCTACCTGCACAAGGCCCCGGCGGAAGAGCTGGCCCACGCCGCAGTGGAAAAAGGCCTGCTGTCGGTAGAGGAAGGCCGCGCCCTGCTCGCCGCCGAGCAAGCCCGCCTCGACGTCATCCAGGTCGATAGCTTCCCCAAGCTGGAGTTCAACCGCCGCCGCTAAAAAGCAAAGGGGCCATCCGGCCCCTTGTGCTTGCAGCTAGCGCCGTCGTTTTGCCGCCTTCGGCCGCCGCACCACCATTTTCTTGCGCGTCATTGGCAGCGTTTTGCCACCTTTTGCCGGTCGCGCGCTCACCCGCACCTCGTTCACAAAAGGCACCACCGCAAACGCCCGCCCGGTCTTGATCGCACTCAGGTAATCCTCCGTCAGCGCGCGTATCTTCCCGCTCAACATCCACAGCGCGTAAAGGTTCGGCAGCATGGTCAAACCCACGGTAATGTCGGCGCTTACCCACAGCAGCCGCACGGCGGCCCCGGCGCTGGAGTAATCAATCAGGTACGCCCCCAAAAAGGTGAACACCAAAAACACCGCCAGATAAGGCTTGGCCACCTTGGGGCCAAGCAAATAAACTGCCGCCTGCTGGCCATAAAAGCCCCAGCCCAAAATGGTGGTGAAGGCAAACATCAAAATGCTCACACTCACAATCGCCGCCCCCACACCCACACCGTAAAAGCTCAGCTGCCCCAAACCGGTGTTGAACGCCAGCGTGGTCAAACTTGCCCCGGCGCTTTGCGCCGCACCACTCTGCCACGCGCCACTCACCAGAATCACCAGCGCGGTCATCGTGCACACCACAATGGTGTCGATGAACGTCTGCGTCATAGAGATCAACGCCTGCTCGGCCGGGTGCCGCGTCTTGGCGGTGGCCGCCACAATCGGCGCCGAGCCCTGCCCGGACTCGTTAGAGAACACCCCGCGTGAAAGGCCAAAGCGCACCGCGCTGGCCATTGCCACGCCGGCAAAACCGCCGGCCGCCGCGCTGCCGCTGAAGGCATCGTGGAAGATCATGCCAAACACCTCAGGCACATAACTGGCATTGGCCAGCAAGATCATCACTGCCGCAACGGTGTAGGCGATGATCATCACCGGCACCAGCACATTGGCGGTGTTGGCGATGCTCTTCAACCCACCAAACATAATCACCGCCGCGGCAATCGCCACCACCCCACCCACCAGGGTGGCGTTCCAGCCAAAGGTCGCGTTCAGCGCATCGGCAATAGAGTTGTTCTGGATCATCCCGCCAATGCTCAGCGTCGCAAAAGCAAGGAAGGTGGCAAACACCCCCGCCAGAAACGGCGAGCCCACCCCCTGTTTCAAATAGTACATCGGCCCGCCGCGGTAGGTGCCGTCGGCCTCCCTCACGCGGTAATGCAAGCCCAGCAACACTTCGCTGAATTTCACCGCCATGCCCAGCAGCCCGCTCAACCACATCCAGAACACCGCACCCGGCCCGCCCATGGCAATGGCGGTGGCCACCCCGGCAATGTTGCCGGTGCCCACGGTTGCCGCCAGCGCGGTCAGCAGCGCCGCACGGTTGCTGATGGTACCCTCACCGCGGCTCTTGCCACCGTCGGGCCCAAAGGCGTCATACAACGCGGGGAACAACAGGCGGAATTGCAGCCCCTTCAACACAAAGGTAAACCAAACCCCGGTGGCCACCAGCAACACCAGCATCGGCCAACCCCACAAATATCCGGCAAACACTTCAAGCTTATCGTGCAACTGGTCAACCGACATGGCGTTTTCTCCCGTTCCTGGGCACCAGCCTATCGTATGCAGTACACAACCCGCAACTCTAGTGGTTGCTAATCAAGCAGCCGTAAAACACGGTTTGCCGAAACTCCTAGTCCGAGATTCCGCGTTGGCGTAAATCCGCCTCAGTCTCAAATTCCAGATAATTCTGGGTAAGTTCCTCACCGCTTTTAATGTCACGGGTCGCAACCAGGTAGGCGTCTTTATGATCCCCATCTTGGGTTACGGTAGAGTTGCGGTCATGGTTAATAAATTTAGAGACATCAAAATCAACATGCCAAACCTGTTCGTCTTCAATCCAGAATCCCCAAAAGCGAACTTCACTTTTCTCTGCCTCTGTCAGGCTCTCGAATTGCTCCGAGCTAATATTCACATCAAGAATGGGGCTGGCTGAATAGATGAGCGCCCCTTGCTTAATGGGCTGGGCGGCAAACAAACCAATGCCATGCAAGGGTGACTTATCCAGTTTGTACTGAACGTGCATCATTTTGGCGCATCTCCCAATTGCAACTGGCGGAGTGGCAGAGTCCGAACCTGCGATAAGTTGCCCATGCACGCTGTTCCACCGAAGGTGGACAATTAAGAGTCCAGCGTGCGCCTTAAGGCGTGCAAGCCAAAACTGGCCATTCCCTCATTTAACTGGCGGAAGTGACAGGATTCGAACCTGCGATGAGTTGCCCCATACACGCTTTCCAAGCGTGCGCCTTCAACCACTCGGCCACACTTCCGCACGGGCCCGGTTATCGCCATAACCAAAGGTTTCGTCAAGTTTTTAAGCGCAGAGAAGGGGGCTGCGGCGCACTTTTGGCGCACCCCAGCCCCCTCAACCCTTCCTTAATTACCCGCTTCCCGGCGGTACTTCTTGCGGCTATGCGCATCCAACCCGCGCTTGCGCAGGCGGATGTTCTTCGGCGTCACCTCCACCAGCTCGTCGTCCTGAATATAGGTCAGCGCGTACTCCAGCGTAATGTCCCTGGGCGGCGTCAGCTTAATCGCGTCGTCCTTACCCGCGGCACGCACGTTGGAGAGCTTCTTGGCGTGCGTGGGGTTCACTTCCAAATCATCCTCGCGGCTGTTTTCGCCCACAATCATCCCATCGTAAACGGTCACCACGTCGCCAATAAACAACGTCCCGCGCGCTTCCAGTTCGTTCAAAATGTACGCCGTGCTCACCCCATTGGCCATGCTCACCAGCACGCCGTTGCGGCGCCCTCCGCTCAGCTGCTTCAGCGGCCCATATTCCTTAAACTGGCGCGTCAACACACCGGTGCCCCGCGTGTCGGTCAAAAACTCGCTGCGGTAACCGATCATCCCGCGGCTCGGCCCCACGAAGATAAGGCGCTGCTTACCATGGTGGTCGGCGATCATATTCACCATCTCGGCGCGGCGCAGGCCCATTTTCTCCATCACCACACCGCTGTAGGCCTCATCCACGTCCACGATGATATCTTCATAAGGCTCCAGCTTCACGCCGTTCTCTTCGCGGAAGATGGTCTCCGGGCGGGAAATGCTCAGCTCAAACCCCTCGCGGCGCATGGTCTCAATAAGCACCCCCAGGTGCAACTCACCGCGCCCCATCACCTTAAAGCTCTCGGTGGTGGAACCCTGCTCCACAATCAACCCCACGTTGGTCTCGGCTTCGGCGAACAAACGCGCACCAATTTCGCGGCTGGTCAGCTTTTTGCCTTCCTGTCCGGAAAGGGGGCTGTCGTTCACGCTAAAGGTCATCATCAAGGTCGGCGGGTCAATCGCCACAGCGGGCAGGGGCTCATTCACGCTCGTGTCGCACAGCGTGTGGCTCACGTAGGCGTTGCCAAGCCCGGCAATGGCCACAATGTCGCCCACGCTGGCTTCGTCCACCGGCACCTTCTTCAACCCCTGGAAGCCGAAAATTTGCACCACCTTGCCGCGGTCAATATCCGCGCCGTTGCGGTCCATGGCCTTAATCGGCATGTTCTTCTTCACACTGCCGGAGAAGATGCGCCCGGTCACGATCCGGCCCACAAACTCATTACGCTCCACCATGCTCACCAGCATCTTAAACGGCGCGGTGGCATCGCCCTGCGGCGCCTGCACATGCTCCAGCACCAGGTCCAATAGGGGGAAGCAGTTATCTCCCTTCACCTTCGCATCCTTGCTCACCCAGCCATCGCGGCCCACGGCGTATAAAATGGGGAAGTCCAGCTGGTCGTGGTCGGCGCCCAGGCTGTCAAACAGGTCAAAGGTCTCGTTCACCACTTCGTCGGGGCGCGCGTCGCCGCGGTCAATCTTGTTCACCACCAAAATCGGCTTCAGGCCCAGCTGCAAGGCTTTGCCCAGCACAAATTTGGTCTGCGGCATGGGGCCTTCGGCGGCGTCCACCAGCAGCACGGCACCATCCACCATGCCCAAAATGCGCTCCACCTCGCCGCCAAAGTCGGCGTGCCCGGGGGTGTCCACCACATTAATGCGGTAATCCTTGTACATAATGCTGGTGGTCTTGGCCAAAATGGTAATGCCGCGCTCACGCTCAATGTCGTTGCTGTCCATGGCGCGCTCGGCCACTTTTTCGTTGCTGGCAAAGGTGCCGGTCTGCTTCAGCAGCGCGTCCACAAGCGTGGTCTTCCCATGGTCCACGTGGGCGATAATGGCAATGTTCCGGGTCTTTTCGCGCATGGTCTTTCAATCCTAAGTCTGGCTGTTGTCGGCGCCCTTGTAGCCCACGCGCAGCCAAAAGGCCAGCCCCTGGGGGGCAAATTTCTTACTAAAACACACATTTTTTCAAATAAATGCATATGGGGCTTGCCTTTTGCCGCTTCGCCCCCCATATCACCGCCAGCACTTCAAGAACCTTACGTAAGGTCCAGGCGCCCACAACCCGCAGCCAATGGCCATCTTTGGGCCAGAGCGCCGCACCAACATAAGGTCTCATAGCCATGAGCTTCACGTCGTTTAACCTCAAGCCTGCCATCCTCCAGGCTATTCAAGATGCCGGCTTCACCGCGCCCAGCCCCATCCAGGCGCAAACCATCCCGGCCATTTTGCAGGGCAAGGATGTCATGGCCTGCGCGCAAACCGGCACCGGCAAAACGGCGGCTTTTGTGCTGCCGTGCCTGCAACGCGTCGTCTCCGGCCCCAGCGCCCGCCAGGGCCACGGCCCGCGCGTGCTGGTGCTTACGCCTACGCGGGAACTTGCCCAGCAATGCATGGATAACCTCAAACTCTTCGGCAAACACCTCTCCGTGCGCAGCGGGGTGGTCATCGGCGGGGTGGGCTACGGCCCGCAGTACCAGTTGCTCTCCCGGCCGCTGGATATCCTCGTCGCCACCCCCGGCCGCCTCATCGACCACATGAACGAACGGCGCGTGGATTTCTCCCGCGTGGAAGTCCTGGTGCTCGACGAAGCCGACCGCATGCTCGACATGGGCTTCCTCAAACCGGTGGAAAAGATCATCGCCGCGCTGCCCTCGCGCCCGCAAATCCTGCTGTTCTCGGCAACTTTCAGCCCCGAGGTGGAAAAGGTCGCCTCGCGCACCCTGCAAAATCCGCACCGCGCCCAGCTCGCCGCCGCCAAGCAAGACCACTCGGCCATCACCCAGCACGTCTTCCATGTGGATAACACCGACCATAAGCAGAACATGCTCTCGCACCTGCTCAAGCAAAACGATGTCGACCAGGTCATCATCTTCTCCGCCACCAAGCACGGGGCGGATAGGCTGGCCAAAAAGCTGCAACAGCAAGGCTTCTCCACCGGCGCCCTGCACGGCGACATGAAGCAGAACCAACGCAAGCGCACGTTGGATAGTCTGCACGCCGGGCGCCTCAAGGTGCTGGTGGCCACCGACGTCGCCGCACGCGGGCTCGACGTGAAGAACCTCTCCCACGTCATCAATTATGATCTTCCCAACCTGGCGGAAGACTACACCCACCGCATCGGCCGCACCGGCCGCGGCGGCGCGGTGGGCGTGGCCATCTCGCTGGTCTCCCCGCCCGATCTCCCCTTGCTGCGCGATATCGAAAAACGCCTGGGCAAACCCTTCACCTTCAGCAAGATAGAAGGCCTGGAATCCTCCTTCACCGAGGCCGATTTCCGCCGCATCGTCTCCGCCGAGGCGCCTCCGGGCCGCCCCAAACAGCGCGGCCAACGCCCGGCACGTTCGCAGGGTAACCACGGCGGCAACAGCGGCGGCGGCCAGGGCCAACACCAGGGCGGGCGCACCCACGGCAACAGCCACGGCGGTGGCGGCAACCGCTCCTTCGGCGGTCGCCCGCGCCGCAGCTTCAGCCGCTAGACGTCCGCGCCGATTCCGCCTATACCGTTGGGTATGTGCGGAATCGCCGGCGTCAGTCTCATCAAAAGCCAAAAGGCCACGGCCAAACATCTGGCCCCTTTGCTCGCCGCGCTGGCCCACCGCGGGCCAGATGGCGAAGGCACCTTCACCCACGCCAGCCTCGGCCTCGCCCACCGCCGCCTTTCCATCATCGATATCTCGGGCGGCCGCCAACCCCTTGTCGCAGGCAAAACCGCCATCGTGGTGAACGGCGAAATCTACAACTACAAAGCGCTGCAAACCCTCGCCACCCAAAACGGCGCCCGCCTGCACACCGCGTCGGATAGCGAACCACCCCTGCACCGCTTCACCCAAATCGGGGAAGGGGCGCTGGAAGAGCTACAGGGCATGTACGCCCTGGCCCTGGCCGATGGCGCAACAGAAACGCTTTACCTCGCCACCGATCCCTTCGGCATCAAACCGCTTTATTATGCCGAAACCAATCTCGGTTTCATTTTCGCGTCCGAGCCCAAAGCCATCCTCGCCGCCGGCTGGGTGCGCGCCGAGCCCAACCTCACGGTGCTGCCGCAACTGCTCAACCGGCACTACTCCACCGGCAGCCAAACGCTGTTCAAAAACATCCACCGCCTTTTGCCGGGCGAGAGGCTCACCGTCCGCCACGGCAAGATCATCATGCGCCGCCGTAAATTGCCCCCCCTCAACCCAGTTACGAATAACGAATCACGAATAACGAATCACGATTTCAACGAGCAGCTCACCGCCGCAGTCAGCCGCCACCTGCAGGCCGATGTCCCCTACGGCATCCTGCTCTCCGGCGGGCTGGATAGCACTGCCGTCACCCTCGCCATGCGGAGCTTAGGCGCCCCGGTGCACGCCTACACCGCGCGCATCATGGTGGCAGGCGGGGTGAATGAGGCCGATATCGCCGCCTCGTTCGCGCAAAGCATCGGCGCCACCCACACCACCGTGCCCTATGATGAATCCGACTTCTGGCCAATGCTCCCCAAACTCGCCTGGGCGATGGATGACCTGGCGACAGACTACGCCGCCCTGCCACTGCTCAAGCTCACCGCCCGCGCACGTGAGGACGTGAAGATCCTGCTCTCGGGGGAGGGCGGTGATGAAATGCTCGCCGGCTACCCGGCCTACCGCAAAAAGCCCAACCTGCTCAGCTACTTCAAAGCCCGCCGCAGCGGCGATGCCGCGCCCTTCCAGTCGCTGTTCCAGATCAACGTCTCCACGCCTCCGCCGCCAGAGCAACCCTGGCCCACCCGCGGCCTCACCAAACTACAAAGCCGCCAGGGGCAGGATGTCGCGGGCTGGCTCCCCAACGACCTGCTCTTAAAGCTAGACCGCACCACCATGGCTCACGGCATCGAAGGCCGCGTGCCCTACCTGGATGACACCTTCGCCGCATGGGCCTTCTCGCTGCCGGATGAATTCAAAGTCCGCCCAGATGCCGGCAAGCTCATCCTGCGCCAGCACCTCGCCGCGCAAGGCCAGTCGCAACTCGCCTGGGCGCGCAAGCAGGGCTTCTCGGTGGCGGTGGGCAGCTTCCTCGCCCATAAAAAAGAGCGCCTCGCCGCGCTCTGGCAAACCAGCCCCATCCTCACCCAAATCCTCCACCCCCACGCGGCTGAAAAACTGCTCGGCAACCTCGCCCACGCCAAGTCCGCCAACCTGGCGCTCAGCCTCACCCTGCTGGCCTTCTGGCACGCCATCCACGTCCAGGGCCAATCGTGGCAAACCCTGTCGGAAGAATGGCACCGTTAACTCACAAGCACTGGCCGGGGGACTGTCATCCCGGAAGCTAGGTGGGTCGAAAAATGTCCTATACATTTTTCGGGGCCCCGCCTGCTGTCCGGGACAAGCCCTCCTCCCGCACGGCTTTGCGAAAGACCTCCTAACCTGCCAAAACCACCGTCTCAACGGCAACATTCCCCTTCGTCGCATTGGAATAAGGGCAAATGGTGTGTGCCAACTCCACCACTTCTTCGGCTACACTTTGTTTGATGCCCGGCAAATGCACCGTCAGTTTCACCCCAACCGTAAAGCCCACATCCGGCTTCTTCAGCAAACTCACCTCACTGTCCACCTGTACCGGCTGCGTCAGTTCCACCTCCTTTTGCTTGGCGGCAAACTCGGTGGCGCCGCCAAAGCACGCCGCATAACCGCAGGCAAAAAGCTGTTCCGGGTCGGTGCCCACTTCCGGCCGACCGGGGGCCACCGGGTGCGTCAGCAAAACCTTCAGCCTGCCGTCGCTTGTCGCGGCCTTGCCGTTGCGGCCTCCAGTGGCGCTGGCTTTCGCAGTATATAAAGTCTCCATCCTCACTCCTCCTGTTTCAAGGCGCCCAGCCTGCCCCCAAATTTCAGCACTGACAAGCCACATAACGGGTTACGGGCCCCGGGTTACGGGTTACAGTGCGCCCATGCTGTCTTACCAACACGCCTACCATGCCGGCTCCGCGGCCGATGTCCTCAAGCACACGCTGTGGGCGCACCTCATCACGCAGCTCACGCAAAAGCCGGCGGCTTTACATGTGTACGAGACCCACGCCGGTCGCGGCCTCTACCCCCTCCACGGGCAAGAGGTGCAAAAACTCAAGGAGTTCCAAACCGGCCTTGCCCGCGTCTACAACCCGGCCATTCCGCAAACCCTTCCGGCTGAGAACCCCTACCTCCTCACCGTTGCCGCGCATAATGGCCATGGCCCGCTTAGCCTCATCCCCGGCTCGCCCGGCGTGGCCGCCCACCTGCTGCGCGAGCAAGACCACCTTTATCTCGCCGAGGCCCACCCCGGCGAGTTCGAGCACCTCAAAACCGGCATCCACCGCGCCAACCTGCACCTTCATCTGGCCGATGGCCACGGCACCATCCCCAAATTCATCCGCCGCGGCCAACGCACGCTGGTGCTGATAGACCCCTCCTACGAGGTCAAAACCGAGTACGAGCAAACGGTTGAAACCGTCCACACCATCCTCGCCATCAACCCCCAGGCCACCATCATGGTGTGGTACCCGCTGCTGCCCACCAAGCCGCACCGCATGCTGGTGGAAGGCCTCAAGCAGCTGGCGGTCTCGGCCACCTGGCTGGCTGAATTTGCCTGGCGCATCCCCAATCCGCCCGGCGCCCACGGCACCGGCAACATCATCCTCAATATGCCCTATGGGCTGGAAAAATCTGCCACCGTCTCGCTTAAAACCGTGGCCCCGCAACTCGCCAACCCCACCTCCAAACTCACCACCGTCTTCCTCAACCCCCGCCGCTAACGTGTATGTAAAGGGCTGTCTTGCCCAACCGCGCCCGCGCGGCTATGGTGCCCCCATGAACCTCCCCTACCACCGCCTGGCGGCCATCACGCTGCTCCTCACCTACCTGCTCATCGTCATCGGCGGCGCCACTCGCGTGTTTGATGCCGGCATGTCCTGCCCGGATTGGCCCCATTGCTACGGCGCATATATCCCGTTCCCAGAAAGCTCCATTCCCGGCGGTTACATCGTCGGCGCCATGCATTACCAATGGTGGCAGGTGGCGCTGGAGTGGTCGCACCGCACACTGGCCGCCACCATCGGCGTCCTCATGCTGGCGCTGGTCGTCCTCGCCATCAAACGCCCGGCTTATGAACGCAAACCCTTGGCCGCCGCCACCCTCGCCCTCATCGTGCAAATTTCTCTCGGCGCCTTCACCATCTTTCAGGCCAATTCGCCTTTAAGCGTCGCCCTGCACCTGGGCACCGCCATGCTGTTCTTCGCTTCCCTCGTCTGGCTGCGCCGTGCCATCGCCGCCAAAGGTAAGCCCACGCCGCTACCCACCGCCAAGGCCATGCGCATCCTGCTCATCACCTTCGCCGCCTTCGTGTGGTGCACCATGGTGCTGGGCGCTCTCACCAGTTCCGGCCACGCCGGCGGTGTCTGCGGCGGGCTGTTCTCGTGCGCTGGCCAATGGTTCCCGGCCGATCCCGCCCAGCACATCCACATGCAGCATCGCTTCTTCGCGCTGGCCACCATGCTGCTGTCCATCTCGCTCATCTCGGTGGCCAAGCGCGCCGCGCCACACCTGCGCAAGGTGGCGCTGCACCTGCACATCATGGTGTGGGGGCAGGTGGGGCTGGGCATCGCCACGCTCTACAGCTTTGCCAACTACCCGGCCTTTTACCAGCCTCTGTCCATCGCCCACCTTGCTTGGGGCACACTGGTGTGGCTGGCCGCCATCGGCGCGGTGCTTAACTTAAGCTACGGCAACGCCGGGCGCTTTCACCCCAGCCGTTAACGCGCGCCGCATGCCTGCCTTCGTCACCGATCTCCTCCAGCTCGCCAAGCCGCGCATCATCCTGCTGCTGGCCATCACCTGCGTGTGCGGCGCGCTGGTGGCGGCCAAGGGCAATTTCCAGCTGCTCACTTTCACCAACTTGTTCTTTTCCACGCTGGGTTTGGTGCTCTCGGCCTCGGGTGCCAACATGGTCAACATGTGGTGGGATCGCGACATCGACACGCTGATGAACCGCACCAAAAACCGCCCCCTCCCGCGCGGCCGCTGGCAACCTCATTCCGTCCTGATGCTCGGCACCAGCCTCATCGTCATCGGCGCACTCACCGCACTGGTGGTCAACCCGCTCACGGCGGCCATGGCGCTCTCCGGCGCGCTGTTCTACGTGTTCATTTACACCATGCTGCTCAAGCGCCATACGGTGCAGAACATCGTCATCGGCGGCGCAGCCGGCGCCTTCCCGCCGCTGGTCGGCTGGGCGGCGGTGCAGGGGGGTGTCTCCACGCCGTTGCCCTGGCTTATGTTCGCCATCATTTTTCTGTGGACACCTCCCCACTTCTGGGCCCTGGCCCTCATCACCAATGCCGACTACACCCGCGCCGGCGTGCCCATGTACCCGGTGGTGCATGGCGAGTCCGCCACCCGCCTGGCCATCGTCCGCTACCTTACCCTACTCTTTCCGGTCACGCTTTTGGGCGGGCTGTTCCATCCGCTTGGTTTCATTTACGTCGGCACCGCCACTGTGCTGGCCGCGTGGTGGGGCCTTGCGGCCTGGAAGCTGCTCCACGCGCCGCAACCTACCGCGCAAAACCGCAAGGCCGCGCAAGTTGTCTTCACCCGCAGCCTGTACTACCTTGCCTTCCTCTTCCTCGCCATGGTCATCGATAGCTGGATGTAATCTTGCCCCTTAACAAAAACACCCGCCTGCTTTTCGTCCTCATCGCCATCATCATCGCCATGGGGTGCTTCACGGCGGCCATGGTGCCGCTCTACCGGGTGTTCTGCCAGCACTTCGGCATTGCTATTCCGTCGGTGGCGGTGCAGTCCACCGCTGTGGTGCCCACGCAGGTTTCCAACCGCACCGTCACCGTGCGCTTTACCGCCAACACCAACACGGGGGTGCCCATCCAGTTCACACCTGTGGCCTACAACCTCAAGGTGCACCTGGGCGAGCCGGTGTTCACCGCCTACCAGGCCGAGAATCTCAGCAGCAAGCCCATTAACGGCATCGCCATCCACATGCTCTACGGCATGGGTGGAGACCCAGACATCGACATCACCCCCTACGTCGAGCTGCAGCAGTGCTTCTGCTTCGAGCAACAACACTACCCGGCGCAAAAAACCGTGCGCCTGCCGCTGTACTTCACCATCTCGCCCGACCTGCCTGAAGGGGTGCACACCATCACCTTCTCCTACACTCTGTTCGAGGCCCTGCCGGGCGATCCTCGCATCAAGAAGAAGGCCCCCTAAATGCTCCGCCGTATCGTCCTCGCCCTGTTGGTCCTGTTGCTCATTCCGCTGGGGTTCGTCGGCAAACTGTACCTTAACCAAGACGCCATCGTCTTCCCCCGCACCATCAACCACGTGCCACCCCCCTCGGAAGAAGCAGCACCGTTCGAGCACCTCACCCTCACCACCGCCGACGGCACCCAGCTCAACGGCGTGTTCTTCCCCGCCACCGCGCCCAGCCCCACGTTGGTGCTGGCCTTCGGCGGCAACGCGCACGACGTGGTGGGCTTCGCCGCCTTCCTCAAAAACACCGTCTTCCCGGGGGGCTCGGTCGCCGTGGCGGGCTTCTCCTACCGTGGCTACCCCAACGCCTTTGGCGCGCGCAGCACCGGCGAACCCACCGAGACCTCACTCAAGGGCGACGCCGCCTTCCTCTACGATACCTTCAACCAGCGCCTGCACCCGGCGCAAGTCGACGCGGTGGGCTACAGCCTGGGCACCGCGGTGGCCACCTGGCTGGCCACACAGCGCCCGCTCAACCACCTGGTGCTTGTCGCCCCGCCGGCCTCCATCCGCCGCCTGGCTGAAGAGAAATACCCCTGGCTGCCCGTCCGCTGGTTGCTCAAATATCCCTGGGCAACAGAAGATATTATCGATCACGTCAGCGCCCGCACCACCATCCTGTATGCCCCCACCGACGGCTTGATCCCCTCCCATCATATTGAAATCTTGGCTTCTCACCTCACCAGCGCCACCGTGATGCCCATCCCCGGCACCACCCACAGCACCATCCTGGATGCCCCTTCCATCCCCGCGCACCTGCGCACGGCACTGGATATTTCTATGTCAACGCCTCTTCAACCCTAACCGCCGCCGTGCTATAAACCGCGCAAGTATATAAGGAACAACTCCATGGCCACCGCCGCCCACGCCACTCCCCGCAAAGGTTTCATGTATTACCTCACCACCGTTAACCACAAAGACATCGGCCGCATGTACATGATGTCGTCGCTGATCTTCTTCTTCCTGGCCGGCTGCATGGCGCTGGTCATCCGGGCGGAGCTCGCCGAGCCCGGCTACCAGTTCGTCGACGGCGCGTTCTTCAACCAGATGACGGCCATGCACGCCACGTTCATGATCTTCTTCGCCATCATCCCGGGGCTCATCGGCTTTGGCAACTACTTCGTCCCCATCATGATAGGCTCGCCAGACATGGCCTTCCCCCGGCTCAACAACTGGTCGTTCTGGATCATGCCGTTCTCCGCCATGCTCATGCTCGGCAGCCTGTTCGTCCCCGGCGGGTCCGACGCCGCGGGCTGGACGGTCTACCCTCCGCTCACCTCCGCCGCCTTCTCGCCCGGTGCGGGCATGGACATGTGGATCCTCGCCGTCCACCTCGCCGGTGCCAGCTCCATCCTGGGCGCCATCAACTTCATCGTCACCATCCTCAACATGCGTGCACCTGGCATGTCGCTGTTCAAAATGCCGTTGTTCCCCTGGGCCATGCTCATCACCGCCTGGCTGCAACTGGTGGCCACCCCGGTGCTCGCCGGCGCGGTCACCATGCTGCTGTGCGATCGTAACTTCGGCACCGCCTTCTTCAACCCCGCCGGCGGTGGCGACCCTGTGCTCTTCCAGCACATCTTCTGGTTCTACTCCCACCCGGCGGTCTACATCATGATCCTCCCGGTCTTCGGTATGGTGTCCGACATCATCTCCACCCACAGCCGCAAACCGCCCTTCGGCTACCACAGCATGGTGTGGGCGCTGGTGGCCATCGCGGTGCTCGGGCAAATGGTCTGGGCCCACCACATGTACTCCGTGGGCATGAGCATCCCGGCGCAGATGGGCTTCATGATCATGACCATGTTCATCGCCGTGCCCACCGGCATCAAGGTGTTTAACTGGATGGCCACCATGTGGGGCGGTTCCATCGCCTTCACCACGGCGATGAAATTCGCCATCGGCTTCGTCATCCTCTTCACCATCGGCGGGCTCTCCGGCGTGGTGCTGGCCTCGGCTCCGGTCGATTACATGATGCAAGACACCTACTACGTGGTGGCGCACATCCACTACGTGTTCGTCACCGGCAGCTACTTCGGCATCATGGCGGCCATCTACCACTGGTTCCCCAAAATGTCCGGCCGCCTGCTGTCCGAGCGTATCGGCCGCTGGCACTTCTGGCTGTCGTTCATCTCGGTCAACATCACTTTCTTCCCCATGCACTTTTTGGGCATGATGGGCATGCCGCGGCGCATCGCCGACTACAACCCCGTGTACGCCGACCTCAACATGCTCTGCTCGGTGGGCGCCTTTATCTTCGGCACCACGCAGCTGCTCTTGGTCATCAACATCCTCTACAGCCGCAAGTACGGCAAAAAGGCTGGCGCCAACCCCTGGGGCGGCATCACGCTGGAGTGGACCAACACCAGCTCTCCCCCCCACGAGCATAACTTCGAAAAACTGCCGGTCTGGAACCACGACGAAGCCTACCCGGTCGAGCTCTATGCCAAAACCAAGCCCACGGTCTAAGCCCATGCAGCCCACCGCCGCCCAACAACGCAAAAACCTGCGCCTGGCGCTGGCTCTCGGCGCGGTGGCGCTGGCCTTTGCCGGCAGCATTATCGCCTATCCCTTCCTGCGCAGCTCCCCCGTGGCGCCCGCACCCTTCACCCAAACCGGAGAGTAACCCCCATGTCCGCCCCCAAGCTGCATTATAATAAGGAAAAGCTAGAGTCCCACTACACCAGCACCTTCTCCAGGTTCATGAAGGCACTGGCCATCGGCGTCGGCGGCGCGGTGCTCTATTTCTTTGGTGTCATCACCTTCCTCGGCGGCTGGGGCCACACCCACACCCAGCCCTACGTGCAAGAGTTCGGCGACCGCATCGACTACCAATACTCCGGCACCAAACTGCCCATGTACCAAAACCCGGCCCTTGCCAACCAACCCGCGCAGGGCTCCAGCCACTAGCCATGCCCGGCAAGCGCTTTCCCCAAGACGCTTGAACCGCATGCCCCAAGCCGGGCTGGTAAAGCCCGGGCACAAACCACGGCTCGCCCACCTGTCCTTGGTCTCGGCTTACCGCAACCAGGCGCTCTAGCGCCTACTCCACATCCAGCACCATGCGCCCGTTCAACGGTTGCACCGGCCGCGCATTATTTTTCATGATCGCGCGCATGGCCTCCAATTGCGCGGCACTGGCTTGCACACGCTTGGTGGCCACCATCCACTTCACCCCCTCGCTGCACGGCGGCGTGGTAAGCGATCCATTGTAGCGCACAAACCCCGTCCCTTCCGGCAGCCACGCACTGGCATCCACCTCCACACCTTTGGCGCTCACCTCGCCCTCACCATGCGGCGCCACGGCCAATATCTTGGCAAGCGTCGGGTTTTCCGCACCTTCTTCAAACATCACGCCCACCACGGCCAGGTTGCCATCCTTGTCCTTGTGCACCAGGTGCACTTCCATTGGCGCGGCGCTACCGTGCGCCACGTGCTCGCTGGGGGTGTGGAAGTGGAATTGCTTCAGCTCATAGCTCTTGCCGCGCAACACCAGCTCGCTGCCGGTCAGGTAGGTCACCTGCAAGGTGTGGCCATTGTTCACCACCGTCAACGGCGTGGGCTTATAGGCCATCACCGGCTTGTCCCCACCTTTCTCTCCTTCCACCGCCACATCTATCGGAGACTGCGCCTTCCCTGCCCCGCACATCGCAAAAGCCGGGTCCAACTCTCCCCAATTGGGCGGGCCGTAGTTCCAATGCGGGGCGGTGTGGGCTTTGGCGGCATCTTCCATTTTCACCACCTTGGGCTCGGCGGCGGGGTGTCCGTCATCGTGGCTTTTTTCACTGGCCAGAGAGGTGGTTGCGCACAACATCGCCGCAAACAGCAGGCGGGGCAGGGGGGTACGTGTCATCATCTTCACTTTCTTGTTATGCCTCAGGCTAAAATGGCTCTCTCCCGCCTGCCACGTCCTTTGGCCCAACTTGCGGTATTTGGTCCTTTTCAAGGGTGCTCCCCCGTGGCCAAAACACCATCTTCATCGCAAGTTTCCCCCTCTGGTGCCCCCCTGTTTGGCAGGGCGGCAACGCCACCCACGGCCAACACCTCCCCCCGCTTGGAAAAACCCGCAAAAACTGCTAAACCTTGTGCCAACGGAAGAAAGCCCCCATGTCAGCCCACCACCACGACCACGAGTTTTACATCCCCACCGGTTCCATCTGGCCGCCTGTCTCCTGCCTGGGCGCGGGGCTGGCCGCCTTGGGCTTCATCGCGCACCTGCACATGCAGCCGGCGCTCATCGGCAACCTGGCCATGGGTGTGGGCGGGCTCATCCTCATCATGGCGGTCTTCCAGTGGTTCTTCACGCTGGTGAATGAGGCCCGCCACCGCGGCTTCGGCGCCGGCATGGTGCCTTTGGTGCTCGATCTCGCCAACCGCTACGGCATGATCTTCTTCATCGTGTCCGAGGTGATGTTCTTCGCCGCCTTCTTCTCGGCCTACTTCTTCCTGCGCATGCACAACCCGGAATGGCCACCCGCCAACATCAAAACGCTGCCGATCGACCTGCCGGTCATCAACACGCTGCTATTGCTCACCTCGGGCGCCACCATCACCATGGCGCACCACTCGCTGCTTACCAACCACCGCGCCAATGCCACGCTGTTCACCTTCCTCACCTGGCAACTGGGCATCATCTTCCTGTTCTGCCAGGGGTTCGAGTATCACCACGCCGCCTACACCATCTCCAGCGGCGTCTACGGCACGGTGTTCTTCATGCTCACCGGCTTTCACGGCTTCCACGTGCTGCTGGGCTCGCTGATGCTCATGTTCCTGCACTGGCGCCTCACTAAGGGCGATTTCACCCGCCACAACCACTTCTACTTCGAAGGCGCCGCCTGGTACTGGCACTTCGTCGACGTGGTGTGGATCGGCCTGTTCCTCTTCATCTACGTGCTCTAACGCATGCCCATCACCCTGGTTCATGAAGACCTCCCTGCCGGACTAGATTTCCCCACCGGCATGGTGGCGATAGATACCGAAACCACCGGCCTGTCACTCACAACCGACAGGCTCTGCCTGGTCCAGGTGGGCGATGGCCTGGGCAATGTCTGGCTGGTCAAATACGGCCCCCATTCCGCCTACCACTCTCCCAACCTGGTGGCGGTGCTGAACAACCCGCGCCTCACCAAGCTGTTCCACTATGCGCGGTTCGATCTCGCCATGCTGCAAAAGCACCTGCGCCTGCCGTCCATCGAACCCTTCTTCTGCACCAAGATCGCCAGCAAACTGGCCCGCCCCACCGAGGGCAAACACAACCTGCGCACCCTGTGCAAAATGTTCCTGGATGTAGAGCTCGACAAAACAGAGCAGATGTCCAACTGGGCGGCGGAAGAACTCACCGAGTCCCAGCAGGCCTACGCCGCCTCCGATGTCCTCTACCTGCACGGCCTCTACGCCAAACTGTCCGAGCTTCTCACCCAGACCAACCGTAACGAGTTCATGCTCGCCGCGCTTAATTACCTCCCCACCCGCGTGCTGATGGACCTCGCCGGTCTGCCGGAAACCGATGTATTCAGTCATCATTAACATGCCCACCCTCCTCGCCATTTTCCTCGGTGCCGGCCTCGGCGGCCTGCTGCGCCACCTCACGGTGGGCGCGGTGGTGGGGGCCACCGGCCAGGCTTTCCCTTACGGCACGCTCACCGTCAACGTGGTCGGTGCCTTCGTCCTCGGCCTCATCGTTTCACTGTGGGCTTTGCATGGAGAACCCTCCGCCACCGCCCGCGCCCTGGTGGTCACCGGGCTGCTCGGCGGCTTCACCACCTTCTCGGCCTTCAGTCTGGAAACGGTGACCCTGTTGGAACGCAACCAAACCGGCCTGGCCATCGCCTACATCACCCTGTCGGTGGCGGGCTCGCTCCTGGCCATGGCCGCGGGCCTTACCCTCGCCCGCCACCTGGGGTAGGGCGCACGGCCTGGGGGAAGGGCCCCACCCGCCATGGCAATCCGCAAGCCCCAAAAAATCAGCCACGGTGGAACCAACCACAGATGAGCCCACCCGTATTCAGCGCGTTAGCCTTTCAACTCAACACCTTAATACCTGTTTACGGGCCACGGGTTACGGGTTACGGTTCCCCCATGAAATCCGCCACCAAGGCCGCCCAGGCCACGCTGGAAGCCGCCGCCGCCGCCCTGCACACCCTGGCTGCCGCCCTGCCCAAAAACCCGTCCTTCCCCCAAGCTCTTGAGCTTATTCTCAAAACCAAGGGCCGCGTCATCGTCAGCGGGGTGGGCAAGTCCGGGCACATCGGCGGCAAGATCGCTGCCACCCTGGCCAGCACCGGCACCCCGGCGTTCTTCGTCCACCCCACCGAGGCCCTGCACGGCGATCTGGGCATGATCACCAAACAAGATATCCTCCTCGCCCTCTCGCACAGCGGCGAGAGCAAAGAGCTCGCGCCCCTCATCACCTACGCCACGCGCTTCAAAATTCCGCTCATCGCGCTCACCGGCAAGCCGTCCAGCACGCTCGGCAAGGCCGCCACCGTGGTGCTTAACACGCTGGTGCAAAAAGAGGCCTGCCCGCTTAACCTCGCCCCCACCACCAGCACCACCGCCTCGCTGGCCCTGGCGGATGCGCTGGCCGTGGCGCTGATGACCGCGCGCGGCTTTAAAAAGGAAGATTTCGCCGTGTTCCACCCCGGCGGCAAACTTGGTGCGCAACTGCTGCGGGTGGAAGAGGTGATGGTGGCCAAAAATCTGCCGCTGCTGACGCAAAAAGCCACCATGGCGCAGGTGCTCACCACCCTTACCGAGCGCAACCTCGGCTGCGTCGGGCTGACAGATGCTAAGGGCAACCTGGTGGGCATCTTCACCGATGGCGATCTCAAGCGCCGCCTGCTCACCTCCAAATCCACGCAGATCCTGCTGGCCCAACCGGCCTCGGGGGTGATGACCCACTCTCCCAAAACCACCACCGCCACCACCATGGCCACCGCCGCGGTGGCGCAAATGGATGAGCTTGGCATCACCAGCCTGTGGGTGGTGGAAGGTAAAAAACCGGTCGGCCTGCTGCGCCTGGCGGAATGCCTCCACGCGGGTGTGGTGTAAATGAACCGCCGCGCCATTCTGCTGCTGCTGGTCATCGCCATCCTGGTGCTGGGCGTCATTCTCTTCGGCTCGGTGCGCGAGAGCCGCCTGTTCCGCCTCACCGCCCCCACCGAGCCCGCCGCGCCGCGATCCATGCGCCAAAGCATCAGCGGCACCACGGTCACCAGCCTCACCACCGTCAGCACCAGCGCGCTGCTGGAATCGCCGCGCTACACCGGGCAGGATACCAGCGGCCGTAATTGGGAGATCACCGCCGTCAGCGCCGGCCAGCAAGGCTCGGCCGCCAGCACCACCATCGTGCTCAACACCGTGCTCGCCCACCTGGAATTCCCCTCCACCCCCACCAACCCTTCGCGCACACTCACTCTGCGGGCGGAAAGCGGCAGCTACGCGCAAAGCACGCACTACCTCGGCCTCACCGGCAACGTGCAGGTCGAGGGCCTGGGCCTCACCCTCACCGCCCCGCACATAGATACCTCGCTGGCCGAGCGGCAGCTCACGGCCTCGGGCGGGGTTAACATCACCGGCACCATCGGCCCGTGGGGGCTCAACGTCACCGCGCCGCTGCTCAGCGCTAACCAGAACATCTCCCAGCTCACCCTTACCGGCGGCGTCCACGCCGTGCTCACGCCGCAGTAAATAATAAGGAGAACAACCACCATGTCCCGCCTGCTGCTCATCCTCCTGCTGGCCGCCGCCACCGCCCAGGCGCAAACCGCCAAACTGTCCGGCCCGGTGGATATCACCGCCAACCAGCTCGACATCCACCATGCCGATGGCCAGGCCACCTTCGCCGGCAACGTGCGCATCACCCAGGGTGGCGTTACGCTCACCGCGCCACGTGTCACGGTCACCTACGGCAAGAACGGCCAGGGCGATATCCAGCAAATGGTGGCAGAAGGCGGCAACGTGGTGTTCACCCGCTCCGGCCCGGTGGCGGAAAAAGCCACCGGCAGCAAAGCCGTCTACAACCCCACCCGGCAAGAGCTCACCCTCACCGGCGCGGTCACGCTCACCCGCGGTCCCTCCACCCTTGCCGGAGACCGCCTTTTGTACGATATTGCCGGGGGTAATGCCCAAGTCACCAACAGCAGCGGCCCGGTCCGCGCCCACTTCGTTCCCCAAGGCCAGTAGCACTAAGGTCCGCCGCGCATGACACCCGTCATCACCTCGCTGCCCACCGCGCTCGCCGGCCTCAAGGCGGAAGGGCTGGTCAAAAAGGTCGGTGCGCGCTCCATTCTTTCCAACGTCTCGCTCACCGTCCGGCGCGGAGAGGTGGTGGCCCTGCTCGGCCCCAACGGCGCGGGCAAAACCACCTGTTTCCAAAGTATCATCGGGCTGACAGAGCTCTCGGCCGGCACGCTCACGCTGGATGGCCAAGACCTCGCGCACCTGCCCATGTACCGCCGCGCGCGCATGGGGCTGGGCTACCTGCCGCAAGAGGCCAGCATCTTCCGCGGCCTCACGGTGGAAGAGAACCTCCGCGCGGTGCTGGAAATGGTCACCGAGAGCCGGGCAGAGCTCACCACCCGCCTCGATGACCTGCTGGAGGAATTCGGCCTTGTCCGCGTGCGCAACTCACCTGCCACGGCCTTGTCAGGGGGCGAACGCCGCCGCGTGGAAATCGCCCGCGCACTGGCCACCAACCCCTCCTATATCATGCTCGACGAACCTTTCGCCGGGGTCGACCCCATCGCCATCCGCGACGTCAAAACCCTGGTCATGCACCTTAAAACCCGCGGCATGGGCGTGCTCATCACCGACCACAACGTGCGCGATACGCTAACCCTGGTGGATAGGGCCTATATTATCTCGGAGGGCCGCGTGCTGGCATCCGGCACCCCCGCGCAGATCGTCCAGAACGCCGACGTCCGCCGCGTCTACCTGGGTGAGGATTTTGAACTGCCCGTAAATTCCGTAACCCGTAATCCGTAACCCGTGGCCCGTAACCCGTGAGGATAAAGCTTCATGGGGAGAACATTGTGGTGGGTAAAGCAGGTTCTTTCCGTTAAAAGCGGCGGCAACACAAGAGCCACCGTCTCAACGGGCCACGGGTTACGGGCCACGGGCCACGGATTACGGATTACGAAAAACCAGCCCCCATTATACCCCCAAACAATTTTTTGACCAGACTGGTTTTTCCGCGCAATTCCGCTAACCTGAAGTTCTAAGGGAATGAAAAACCCGACCCTTTAGCCCGCTTCACCGTGCCCCGCGCACGGATTTTTTTGGAGAAGCCCCGTATGACTTCCGCCCTCAAAAAACTGCCCCCACGGGAAGACGATGGCGCCTTCACCTGCCCCGTCCATAAACAGCCGCTCACCGACGCTCCCTTCAACCCCGTCGAGCCGCCGGTTAAAGTCCTCGAGCATGTTGGCTTCGCCAGTCCCGGTGCAGGTTGGGAATGTAAAAAGGAGCCGAAACTGTCCGACAGCATCAGCCCGGGTGTGTACTACTTTAACGCCCAGGAGGCGGCACGCCTGGATGCCAAAAAGGGCAGTGTATGGGCCGCTCTCCATCGCTGGAAAACCCACCCCGGCGACGACAGCGCCATCTCGCAACCTACCTACCTGCCCGACGGCATGGTGGTCACCATGCCCCAGCGCGCGCCCAAACCTGGCCCAACCACGCCGGAAGAAGCCGCCGCCTGAACCCTGCCAGCGAAAAGGTTAACCCACCGCGCCCCCCCCGGGCGCGCTGGTGCTTTTGGGTAGCGGGGGCGCAGGGGCGCGGGGTGAGGTCAGGAATTTTTCTTTTTACGACGTTCGATCAAGGCGAATAACATCCTGGCGATGCTTCCGTAAGCCTCACTCAGTTCCTGCGTCTCTTTGGGTGTCAGGTAACCAAGCTCTGCGGCAAAACTCACCCACACCTTTACCTCCTCAGCCGACCCGAGGGCTATGTTGATGAAGCGGGCCTGCTCTGTCGAACCTGCCTTTCCCAATCCTTCGGCCAGGTTGGCACAAATGCTTTTGCTGGCGCGGCGCAATTGGTCGGCCATGCCTCCATACTGTTCGTATTTTGGCCAACCCACAGAAATCTTATGCAGCCTCACCGCATGGCCAAAAGCCATCTTATAAACATCAAGCTGGTCGTACTTTAAAGTCATCCCCGCGACCCTGCGACCCCGCGACCCCGCTACCCCGCTACCCATAACCAAATCAGCCCCACCACCCCCAGCGCCATCCGGTAATAAGCAAAAGGCGCAAAGCCATGCTTGCTCACATAGCCGATGAACCAGCGCACCACCGGTAGTGCCACCACAAAGGCGGTGATAAGCCCCACCGCGATCAAGCCCCACGCCTCGCCGGTCAACTCATGCCGCGCTTTAAAAAGGTCCAGCGCGCAAGCCCCCACCAACGTGGGGATGGCCAGGAAGAAGGAAAATTCGGTCGCGGTCTTCCTGTCCACGCCCAGCCACAACGCACCCAAAATGGAAGAGGCGCTGCGGCTCACCCCGGGGATCATCGCCAAACACTGCAACACGCCAATCTTCACCGCCAGCAGCGGCCCCATGCTCTCCACACTGTGCACTTTGGCCTTGGGGGCATAACGCTCCACCACCAGCATCACCACGCCACCTATCAGCAGCGACCAGCACACCACCAGCGGGCTGAACAACACGCTTTTAATAAAGTCATGCAGCAACAGCCCCAGCACCACCGCCGGCAAAAACGCCAGCAGCACCGCCACGGCAAATTTCCGCGCCTGCACATCACCGGGCAAGCCCACCAGCACGCGCCACAACTTTTGAATGTACAGCACACAGATCGCCGCAATCGCCCCGGCCTGAATGGCCACCTCAAACACACTGCTGCCCGGGCCCTCAAACCCCAACAGTTTCCCGGCCAGGATCAAATGCCCGGTGGAACTCACCGGCAAAAACTCGGTGGCGGCCTCCACCGCGCCCAGCACCACCGCCTGCACATACATGTCCATCATGCCACCAACTTTCTCATTGCATTCCACACCGGGCGGTAGGCCTCGCTAAAAAGGCTGGCTACAAACCCATCGGCACTTTCTGGTGTAAGGGCGAGAACCTCCGCCAGCGGCCTGGAGATAAAACCGTCCGCGGCATCTTCCTCAACCGTCAGTTCGTCCATGGTTCCGTCAAAGGGGTAAAGGTAAACCTCCCTGAACACCTTGTTGGTCAAGCCGGTCACCAGGTCGTCCTGGTGCATTTTCAGCTTGCACAGGCGCTGCAGGTCTTCGGCTTTCAGCGCCACGCCGGTCTCTTCCTGCACTTCCATCAGCGCCGCGTTCAGGTAACTTTGCCCAATCTCCACATGGCCACCAGCGGTAGAGGTCAGCAACCCCGGGTTGGTATCCTTATCCATCGCCCGTTTCTGAAAGATCAGGCTGTTGGTCTTATCCAAAAACCACACATGCACCTCGCGGTGGCGCAACCCATCGCGGTGGATCACACTCCTCAGCTCGCGGCCCACCACCGCGTCGGCCTCATCCACCACCTCCAGGTATTGGTCGCCTGCCATCCTGAGACCCTGAGATCCTGTGACCCTCTCTTACGCCACGCCCTTCAGCCACTCCACCAGTTCGCCTTTCTCGCGCACGCCCACCAGGCTCGCCACCGGCTCGCCGTTCTTAAAGGCGATCAGCGTGGGGATGCCGCGGATGCCGTATTGCACCGGCGTCTCCACATTCTCGTCCACGTTCATCTTCACCACTTCCACGTCGGGAACCTCACTGGCGGCCTGTTCCAGCAGGGGGCTCAGCGCCTTGCATGGCCCGCACCACTCTGCCCAAAAGTCCACAATCACCGCCTTGTCGTTTTGCAGCACCTTGTCGTTAAAATCGCCGTCGTTCACGCTGGAAATATTGGCCATCTCGTCTTCTCCCTTGTTCTCTGTCTCGAAGACCCAAAAGCTACCACCCCACCACCCGCAAGCGCAAGCATCCCGCCGTGGGGGAAAGGGCTCTGTTGGGGAATGATGCCTGGAAGGGGGTCAAGGGGGCTTGCCCCCTTGGACGCGCAGCGTCATTGCGAGCGCAGCGCGGCAATCTCAACAAGATCGTTCGTCTTGCAGCGCTCCGCAGCCTTTTGCCGCTTATTGCCGCTTTGCCGCAGCCAGATCGTCCCCCAAAACCCACTTCTCTGCCTGGTTTTGCCACTTATCGCCGCTTTTCGCCGCCTCGTTCACCAGCCCCCACCAGGTCTCGCGGGTTTCCTTTTCTTCGCCGAATCCCGCCACTACCAGCCAATCCGCCGCCCGCGTCATCGCCACATACAAGCCCCTCAACCCATCCGCCCTCCGCCGCCCGCTTTCCTCCTCCAACATCTTGTCTTCAAACAAACTTATGCCTTTTCCTTGCCGCACCAAAAGGGTGTCCCGGCCCCACAATATCCGCTCCTGCCCGGTGTCTCCCAAGCGCGCCATGGTGTCGGGCAACACCACCAGCGGCGCCTGCAACCCCTTGGCCCCATGCACGGTCAGCACCCGCACCCCGTCCCCGCCGCTAACCGCCGGTAATTCCTCGCGTTCCAGCCGTGCCACCAGCTCGGCCAAACTGTCCGCCCGCTCGGCCCATTCCAGCAAACTGGCAAAGCGCCCCAGCCGCCAGCCCATCGCCACCACTGCACGCTCCACCAGCGGCAAGGGGCTGCCAAAAGCCATGTCCTTAAAGGGTTTAAGCCAGTCCTGCTGTTCCTTCGGCAACGCTTCGTGCCAGGCACCGTCGCCCGCCCGCGCCGCCAACGCCAACACTTGCGCATCGTCCCACCCGCGCAAGCCCTTCAAAACCGTCACCAGCGCAATCTTGTCGTAAGGGTTGAACACCCAACGCACCAGCGCCGCCACGTCCATCACCGCCTGCTCTACCACGCCCACCCCGCTGGCCACGGGTATGCCCATGCCGCGCCACACCCCTGCCACCAAGCCGGCCACCTTATTGCGTTGAACCACAACAAGAATATCCTCCCAGCGCAACGCCCGCTCGCCGGCAGAAGGCACGCTCACCCCCGCCGCCACCTGCGCTTTCAGCCACTCTCCCAGTTGCCGCGCGCAACGCACATCCGCGCCATCTGCCGCCAACGCATACCGCTCCTGCGGCAACGCCCACGGGGCAATATCCTCAGATTTTTCAATACCAACCAACGGCCACACCTCCACCCGCCCCGGCCGCCCCCTGGCCACCGCCACGTGCGGCAGCCAGTCGTGGTGGCTTCCCTGCACCACCGCGGCCATCTCCTGCTTCGCAAAAACCTCATCCACCGCCGCCAAAACCATCGGCCCGCTGCGGAAGCTGTGCTGAATATCCACCGCGCGGAAAGCTTCCCCCGCCCACCGCTGCATCTCCCCCTGCAAGCCCAAAAAAAGTTCCGGAACAGCGCCCTGGAACCGAAACACGCTCTGCTTCACATCTCCCACCGCCATCATGCTGCGGCTGCCCATGCCACCGCTTTCCCCGGCCAGAAACACGCGCATCAACGCGCGGATGATCCTATCCTGTTGTGCATTGTTATCTTGCGCTTCGTCCACCACAAGGTGAGAGAACCTGCGCTCCAAAACCTCCCCCACCCAAGCCTTGGCGCCCCCTTCGGCCTGCGCCAGAAGCCTTTCCAGGCCATCCAGCAAATCGTCATAATCCAGCACGCCCAACTCGGTCTTACGCGCGTGATAAGCAGCCTTCACGGCAGCTCCCCACACCACCAATGCTTCAGTAAGTTGCCGCCCGCGTAATACTTTGCGCAGGCGCACCTGCTCGGCCACACGCTGCTGTGCCGCCGCCAAGGTTTCCACCACGCCCTCGCCAACTGTCTCCGCCTCTTTCTTCAACAATAAACGCTTACGCGGCACGTCTTTGGTAAGCAAAAAATCCCGCCACACCATCTCTCGCCTGGCACCTTCCGCACGCAAAACATCACCGGCGGAATGGTCAGGGAAGCTCTCCACCACTGCTCGCAAAGCCGCATCCTCATCATGCCTAATTTCCACCTCTCCCAACGCCCAACCTTCCCCACCCCGCAGCTCAAGCGCGGCATCAAGCCGCTGCAACACTCCGGCCACGCCGCCGTCTTCCAACACGTCGCGCAGCTTGCGCCAGCCAAACACCACGGTGTCGGTCAATTCCCGCCAGCCATAGTCTCCCAATTCATCCAGCAACACCGCCAGTTGGTCGGCCAGAGGTCCCTCCACGCCAGTCAACAATCTGTGTTGCGTTTCTTCCAGCAGGCGCCGCTGTTCGCTGTCTTCCAAAATGCTGAAGTCCCGCGCCACACCTGCCTCAAGCGGAAAGTCCCCCAGCAGCATCTGCGCCAACCCGTGGATGGTGCTCACCACCGGCGGTGCTTCCACCACCTCCTTGGCTAAGGCCCTCACCCGCGCGCACATCGCCGCATCGGCAGGCAACCCCAACGCCTCTTCAATCTTCGGCGCCATGCTGGCATCGTCCAGCATGGCCCACTCGCGCAAGCGTTCGGGTAACCGCGCCGCCATCTCTCCAGCTCCCGCACGGGTAAAGGTCAGCGCCAGCAATTGTCGCGGCTGCAGCTCAACGTCGCTAAGCAGCAGCGCCAGCAACCGGCGCGTCAAAACCTCGGTCTTGCCGGTGCCGGCACTGGCCGAGACCCACACACTCATCGCCGGGTCCAGTGCCAGCCGCTGCGCCGCGTTGGCCTGCTGCATCACGCTGGTGTCAAAGCCGCTCATGCCGCCGCCTCCTTGCGCCGGCACACACCCGCCAGCGCGCAATGCTCGCAATGTCCGGTGGCCAGCAGCCCGCCCCCGGCCTTATCGGGAAGGGCAGGGAACCCAGCCCCCTCCGCAAAAGCCTCCACCAGCCGCGCCACGCCATCTTCAACATCGTTTGTAACTTCGGCCGCCGGCTTTCCGCGCACCTCCAACGGATGCGCCCCATAGCCACGCAGCTTCCAATACTCCACCGCCTGCCCCCCTCCCAACAGCCACGCTTCCAGCGCCAGTTGTGGTTTGGCTCCGCTGGAAACATCGCGCCAGCTCGGCACACTTCCGGTCTTGTAATCCACCACGGTCTTCTCTCCGCGGCAAACCTCCAGACGGTCCACCACCGCCATCACCGTCACGTCGCCCACGCCTCTGCGTACCTCTTCTTCCACCGCCTGCACACGCCGCCCGTCGTGGCGCCACTGCGCCAGCAGGGCAGGGGCCAGCTTGCGCAGTTTGCCCAGCCATATTGTCTGCGTAATCCTTTCTTCCTGGCGCAGAACATCTTCCGCCGCCTTCAACATGCGTTGTTCCAGCGCAGCAGCCTCGGCATCATCCAGCGCGGCAAAGTCCATTCCCGCGGCGGTTACTTTCTCCAACCAGCGATGTACCACCAACCCTCCCACGCGGGCATCGGGCACGGGCTCCAGCACGTCAATCTCGCGCAGCTTCAAAACACGCTCGGCATAAGCCTTGTAAGGGCAAGCCATCAAAGTTTCCACAAAGCTCGCGCTCCAACGCAGTGGGTATTGCGTGCCTCTTGGCATCCACTGCCCCAGGGGTGTTGCACGGGCAGCTTCCACAGGCGTGCCCGGCTCCACACGCTCCATTTCCACGCCCCGCAAAAAACGGCTCGGCTGGCAGGCGGCGCCGTTGTTAAAGGCACTGCGGCTCACCACCACGCACGCACTGCCTCCGTACAACAGGCTTTCCATAAAAGCTCCCGCCAGCATTTTTCTCTTTTCCACACCAGGCAAATTCAAGGCACGTAGATGCGCAGGCGCCAACCAGTGGTCTTCGCCCATACCTGGCCACAGGTTGTCCACCGCCTGCGCCACCACAATCTGGTCAAAATCCAGCAACCATGATTGCCCTGGCCCGGTCAGCCAAACGCTTCCCGTTTCTTTTGGAGAATGTTCTGTTTCCTTTAAAATCGCGTTTAACACCGCCATCGCCACCGTGCGGTCCCACACTCCCTCCATCGCTGCGGCCTGCGGCAATGCCGCGCGAATCTCTCCGGCGCCCGCCAATTTTTCCCAACCCGCAGCATGGCGTGCCATAAACTCTGTAAGGGCCTCCAGCCATTCTGCCAGGGTGGCCCGTAACGGCATGCTTTTCCAGGCAGCCACCGCCACTTCGTCTCCTACCCCTTGCAAGGCGTGCAAAGCTTGCCGCCAGGCTGCGGTATGCACTTTGTCTGGCGTCGCCAAGGATTCTACCAACCGCAACCACAGCCCGCCTGCCGCAGTGTCGGCAAGACAATCCTCCCCTCCTCGCCACACTTTCTTCCCTCTGGCCTCCAAAACATTTCCCACCCGCCGCAAAAACTTTTCTTCCGGCGCCACAATCAGTTGCGCGCCTTCTTGCCGCAGGGTATCCGCCACCGCTTCCACTTCCTGCCATGGGCTTGCGCAAACCAGTTCGTTGGTGGTGCCTTCCTCCACGCGGCCGGGCAACTCAAACCGCGCGGCATTTTTTAGCCCAAGCTCTTCCAGCCAAGCTTCCGTCACACTGTGGGTATATGCACCGCGCTGAGGCACCACCATCCACGCCTCAGGCTCTTGCATCAGCGTCGCAAGCACCTCTCGCGCAAACGGAAAAGCCTCAACCACTCCCGCCACCACCACACCATGGCCGCGCCAGCCGCAAAACAAATCTCCCGGCGCGGCCAGTGCCGCCAGTATCTTCTTTTTGCACTGGGCTGGAGTTAACTTACCGCTGGCCTTGGCCAACTGCGCCACGCGGGCTAAAGCATCTTCCACCACGGCGCTTTGCAGTTTCCAATGTTCAGCCACCCCGTCGGGCAAGCGCCGCGCCACTTCACGTGCCTCCACGCCGTAAAGCTCCAGGGTTTCTGTCAGCGCAACCAGCTCAGCGCTGGCCGCCACACGCCGCGCGACACCAAGCTCGGGCATGCGTGCCTGCAACATCTTCACCATGTCTCCGCGCAGATGCCAGTGCCCAAGCACATCACTCTCCGCCACTCCCAAAGCCGCCGCCATGTCAGTGTCACCACACAGCTGCAAAACCCGCGCCTGCGGCACACCCCGCTCAGCCAGCAGGGTTTTTAAAATATCCGCCGCCGGTCCTTCCGGCACCAATACCAACGGCAACCCGCCTTTAAATTCACCTACCAACCAGTCGGCAAGCGCAGGTAAAAATTTCACCCCGCGCGCAACAACCCCAACCTTGCCCCCCATGCCCATGCTCATCCCTTCCCGGGCACCACCAGTTCGCGCGCATGGTGCAGCCCGGCGTGCGTGCCCATGTCTGCCCAGTCGTTGTCGTAAAGGTAGCCGTGCAGGCGGCCTTCTTGCATTGCGGGCTCCCAAATGCGCATCAAGCCAAAGGCCTGCCCCTGTTCGCTGGCAATAAATGCCGGGTGCGTCACATGCACACCCACATAAACAAAATCCCAACCTTCACGTGCCCCGCCACGTGACAACCGCTTGTCATTTCCCATCTGGAAATCCCCCAGCGGCTGGTAACTCTCCGTCCGCGCCTTAGGCACCACCGTCAGCAAGGCATCATGGCTTGCCGGGTCAAACGCTTCCATCAATCCCTTCAGAAAAGGCGCCTTGTCCTCGCACCAAACCTCGTCACTGTTCACCACCAAAAACGGAGCCTCGCCCAACAGCGGCAAAGCCTTCTTCAACCCACCACCTGTCTCCAGCAAAACCTCCTCGTGGCTGAACAACACTTCCAACCCTGCCGGAGCACACGCCAAAACACCCTCACGCAAAGCCTCTGCCATGTAATGGGTGTTGATCACCACGCGCCCAATTCCCGCGCCATGCAACAACCGCATCATGCGCCCGATCACCGGTTCGCCACCCACCTCGATCAGCGGTTTGGGGGTATTGTCGGTCAGCGGCCGCAGGCGTGTGCCCATCCCTGCCGCCAGTATCATCGCGGTTGTAATCTTCTCCGCCATGCGTCAGGCGGCCCTGGTCTTGCTGGCTTCTTTCCACAGGCGCGCCATGCCCGGCGCCTCGGCGTCGCGCATCACCTCCACAATGCCCTGCAACTCAGGGCAACCGTAACTCTGCCGCGCAACCTCCCACGTCCGTTCTAAAAAGTTTTTAGGCCCTTCAATTTTTCCATCCCGTACCAATATCCGGGTTAAGCCGCCGATAAGCCGGCATGCGTTGTGCAAATTACAAATCTCTATACAAGTCTGCAATTCTGCGCGGTCCAGTTGCATTCTTTGTGCTACGTAGTCCAACACTTCTTTTTCGCGCGCATCGTCCTGTGGGCTGCGTATGTTACGCAGCAAGTGTCCAAGGTCTTGGCATAAGGGGGCCACGCGTGCGTCCTGGATATCAATCCACCCAATATTCTCAAGTTTCGGTTTGTCTCCCAGCACCATCAGGTTGGGGCTTTGGCAATCCCACATCATAAGCCCAGTGGGCATCTTCATCACTCTCTCATGCAAGGGGGCCCACATGGCTTGCCACTGCGCATATTCCTCCAATGTTGTGGCGCGTCCACGGGCAAAAGGTAGGTACCAGTTCACAAAACGCGCCACCTCAACCCACCAGCTTTTGGCGTGGTAGGGGCGTGCCCAGACTGGCGGTTTCTGGTGGCATAAAGTCATCACGCCATCTGCCACGGCTTTATACCATTCGGTATGTGCTTCGCCATCCTTCACCAGGTGCCACAGTTGCTTGTCACCAAAATCTTCACTGAGAAGATAACCCTCCGTATCATCCCCGGCATAAGTCTTCGCCGCACGCAATCCTATTTCACGGTAGTAATGGGCCACCTGTGCATACTCGGTCACTCCTTCCTGCGGTGGGGGCGCATCCATAAGCATGCGCGGTTCGCCATTCTCAAGCTTAACGCGCCAATAGCTGCGGGCGCTCCAGTCTCCACCAAGTGATTCAATCGTGTAATTCTTCACGCCCGAGCGCTCCAAAAAGGCGCGGCGGCCTTCATCGTCAACCGGCCGGCTGGCAATAACAGGTAGTTGGATTCCAAGGCGCGCCAAAAAGCCGAACCGGCGCTGCCAGCTTGTACTCCCTCTCAACGTCACCACACGTCCATGTTCAGTCTGCGGTAAGGTCTCAAATTTCAACGTCAACGTACCTGGGTTTTCCACGGTGTTAATGTGGTAATCCAAAAAATCCGGCTGCCCCTCGCGCACCAAGCGGCTGCCCTTTTCCGGCCACTCGCACAAAATGATTCCGTACTTGCGGTACTCTTCAAGCCCCAGCCCATCCATCTCCGCGGGTTCTTTCATGCGGTAGCAATCGACGTGCGCAACGGGGAAGCGCGTATCCGCATAAGCCTGCACCAAGGTGTAAGTGGGGCTGGGCACTTCGCCCTTGTGCCCCAGCGCGGTCAGGTAATGGCGGCTAAACGCGCTCTTGCCTGCGCCCAGCTCACCTTCCAGCCTTATCAAATCGCCCGCCACGCTCAAGCGTGCAATCGCGGCAGCCAAACGCCCGGTCTCATACTCACCGTGCACGGTAAGCTGGAACTCCGGTATCATGTACTTGTCAGCATTCATGGCGCGCATCTTACCTCAACCGCGCGCCTCGCCGTATCCATTCTGCCCACATCGTAGGCAAGGCTAGCGCAGCTTAATATGCAGTTCCTTCAACTGCTTTTCCTCCACGGTAGAGGGGGCGCCCATCAGCAAATCCTCACCGCGCTGCGTCATGGGGAAGGCCACCACCTCACGCACCATCGTACTTTCAGCCAGCAGCATCACAATGCGCTCAATGCCCGGCGCGCAACCGCCGTGGGGCGGCGGGCCGTACTGGAAGGCCTTCCACATGCCGCGGAATTTATCCTTCACGGTCTCATCGCCATAACCGGCAATCTCAAACGCCTTGATCATCGCCTCGGGCAGGTGGTTGCGGATGCCGCCGGAAAGCAGTTCATAGCCGTTGCAAACCAGGTCGTACTGGGTGGCTTTGATCTCCAGCGGGTCCTTGGTGTTCAACGCCTCAAGCCCGCCCTGCGGCATGGAGAACGGGTTGTGACTAAAATCAATCTTCCCGGTCGCCTCATCCTTCTCAAACATCGGGTAATCCACAATCCAGCAAAAGCGGAACACGCCCGTTTCGTTCAACTTGCAATCCGCGCCCAACCGCACGCGCAGCGGGTTCAAAATCTTGTAGATCGCAGGCTCTTTCCCCGCCACAAAAAAGATGGAACCACCCTTGCCAACCCCGGCGCGGGCAAACATTTCTTGCACCTGCTCGTCTTTCAGGAATTTGGTCAGCGGGCCATGGAACCCTTCGTCCTTCCAGGTGATATACCCCGGCGCGGCCGGTGCACCCAACTCGTCCTGCGCCCACTTGCCGATGGTATCAAACCAGCTGCGCGGCTGCGTGCTCGCACCCGGCACCCCGATCATCCGCACAAAACCGCCACCACTTACAATACCTTTAAACACACCAAACTCGCTGGCAGCCCACACATCGCTCACATCCACAATCTTCAGCGGGCAGCGCAGGTCCGGCTTGTCGCTGGCGTAGTCCATCATCGCGGTGTCGTAGGGTATCTTCACCCACGCCGGCGCATCCATCTTGCGGCCGCCCGCATTGCGTCCGTTGCCGTTCCAGTCTTTAAATTCATCAAAGATGCCGCCGATCACATCTTCCACCACCGCAAACACATCTTCCTGCTCCACAAAGCTCATTTCCAGGTCCAGCTGGTAAAAGTCGGTGGGGCAACGGTCGGCGCGCGCGTCTTCATCGCGGAAGCACGGCGCGATCTGGAAGTACCGGTCAAACCCGCTCACCATCAGCAGTTGCTTAAATTGCTGCGGCGCCTGCGGCAGGGCGTAAAATTTGCCGGGGTGCAAACGGCTCGGCACCAAAAAGTCGCGCGCGCCTTCGGGGCTGCTGGCGGTCAAGATAGGCGTCTGGAATTCCTGGAATCCCTTGTCCCACATGCGCCGCCGGATACTCGCGATCACATCGTTGCGCAGGCGGATGGTGCTGGCCACATCCTCGCGCCGCAAATCCAAAAAGCGGTAGGTCAGCTTCATTTCCTCGGGCACGCTGTCATCCACCAGCGAGTAGGGCAGGGGCTCGGCCTTACTCAGCACGTCATAGCTTGCCACCTCAATCTCAACCTCGCCGGTGGCCAGGTTGGGGTTTTCCAGGCCTGCCCCGCGGGCGATCACCTTACCCTTCACGCGGATCACACTTTCCTGGCCGGTATGTGTAATGTCTTCAATAGCTTGTGCGCCCAGGGTATCGGGCTTGAACACCACCTGCACCAAACCGCTGGTATCACGCAGGTCAATAAACACCACGCCACCATGGTCCCTGCGGCGGAAGATCCAGCCGGAAAGCACCACTTCGGTGCCGATATCCCCCTTGCGCAGGGTGCCGCCCATTTGGGTGCGGTAAGTGGGGTTGGTGTGCAGGGCTGCATCAGCCATGGGCGTCAAATCCTTTGTAAGCAGGCGCCACACTGCCCACAGGGCCTTGACGTGTCAAGCCTTTCCGCCAATTCTACAGCGGTATGGAAATGCCCCAACTGCCCGATCCCCTGGCCCGTGCCGCCACCCCCTTGCAGGGGTGGATGCTGCAACGCCGCGTCGGTCTCATCATCATCGGGGCTTTCGTGGCCGTGGCCTTGGTTCTGGTCTACATTCTCACCCGCCCGCAAATGATCCAACCCGACGCCGCTTCCATCCTCAACGCCACGCCGCAACCGTCTTACACCAGCACTTACCCCGGCCAGATCTTCACCGCCGCGCCGGTGCGCCGCGCCCTGGTCTATTCCTCACCGGAGGGCATCGGCCAAAGCACCTTCCGCGGCTTTAACGCGGCAGATATCAAAGACCTCTCCCTGGGCAGCAGTTCGGCCACCGCCGTCTCACCCAAACAAATCGCCGACAGGCAATACCTCGCCCAGCACGGCTACAGCTTCACGCCCGAGGGCTTCCTCTCCGCCGCCCGCAAGGGCGATCTCGACGCAGTCAAAACCTACCTGCGTACGGGCATGCAGGTGTCCACCCGCAACGCCTTCTCCTCCACCGCGCTGCACGCGGCGGTAGAGGGCAACCAGCTCGAGGTCGCCAAACTGCTGCTCTCCGTGGGGGCGGATATCAACGCCGCCACCACCAACCTGCACACGCCGCTGCACCGCGCGGTGGCGCTTAACTACGCCGCCATGGCCAACCTGCTCATCCTCGCCGGCGCCAACCCCAATGCCGCCACGCTGGAGGGCTGGACTCCGCTGTTCTACGCGGTGGACAACAACAACCTGGAAATCATGGCCATGCTCATCCGCGCCAGCGCGGGGGTCAATGTCACCGACCGTTTCGGCAACACCGCACTGATGCTCGCCACGCGCAAGAACTACATCGAAATGGCGCGCCAGCTCATCGGCCTCGGCGCAAACGTGAATGCGGCCGATCTCACCGGCCGCACCGCACTGCACTACGCGGTCTCCGGCGGCTTCTACCAGCTCACCAAAATGCTGCTGGAGAACGGCGCCAAGGCCGACGTGCGCGACCGCTCCGGCCTGCTGCCCATGGATATCGCGCTGGCCAACCAAGATCTCTCGCTGGCCAACCTGTTGCTGGCTAACGGCTCCAAACGCCCCAACCTGCTGGGCACCGGCGCCCGCGGCATCACGCCCAAAAAGTGATTAGTTATTGGTAATTAGTAATTAGTGATAAAAAGGTGCGTCCCACCAGCGACACCCCCCAACTAATAACTAATGACTAATGACTAATTACTTCGTGCTTTTCAGCCCGCCGGTTACCCTTTACCCATGCAATCCATTGCCGCCCACTTCGGCTTAGAAGACTCCAGCGAGCTGGCCTGGGCGCACCGCGTCAACACGCCTGCCAAACTCACCGCCGCCGCGCAAGACCCTGCCCTGCACGTGCTGGTGGCCAGCGTGCAGTTCGGCAGCGCCGATGCCACGCCTTTGGTGGCGGACGGCTCCAACCCCACCGAACTTGATATCCCAATGTTCCTCGCCACCGCGCAACTCGGCGGCAAGGCGGTTAAGCTGGATTTCCAATCCGCGGCGGCGGTGGAACCCACCCTTGCCATCATCCGGCTGCTCAAGCCCACCATCCCGCTCATTTTGCATGCCGATGTCTTCACGCTTCTCGCCCCGGCCAAACGGGAAGATGCCTTGGAGCCCGAGCAATTCATCCGCCTGTGCCAAACCGCCAGCTCCAAGGCGGTGCTCAGCCTGGGCTGGAGCCTTAAGCGCACGCACGATGCCGACGGCCGGGTGGAAGACGCGCTCATCCAGCAGGTCTCGGCCATGGTGCTGCAACGCCTCGGCCCGGTCTCTTATGGGGTGGAAATCCGCGGCGGCTACACCCCGGGGTATGAGAGGGGCGCCGCCATCATCCTCGACCCGCTCGACCCCCTGCCGACGCCAGAGGCCAACCGCGCCCCCAACGTGGTCGACATCACCCCCCGCCTGCGCCGTGTCGCGTAGCCGCGCTGCTTAAAATCGCCACAAAATCAACAGCACCCCTTGCCAACCCCCTGAACATGCGCCAATGTCCCCAAGTAATTGCATAAGGGGGGAATAAAACCATGACCAAATCCGAACTGATCCAGAAGCTCAGCGCCAGCCACCCGGATCTCCACGCCAACGACCTGGAAAAGCTCGTCAACACCATTTTTGAAGAGGTCACCACCACCCTGGTGGAAGGCGGCCGGGTAGAGCTCCGCGGCTTCGGTGCCTTCTCTGTGCGTGAGCGTGCCGCCCGCCGCGGCCGCAACCCGCGCACCGGCGTGGCCGTCAGCGTGCCGGCCAAGCGCGTGCCGTTCTTCAAGTGCGGCAAAGAACTCCGCCTGCGCGTCAACAAGTAGGCACTGCCCTTCTTCGGCCGCCCTCCGGGCGGCCTTTTTTCATGCTATCGTTTGACCATGCGCCGCTTTGCCATCCTGCTCCTCTCGCCGCTGCTCCTCGCCCCCATCCGCTACCAGAGCGGTGACGAAACCATCACCCTCAACCCCTCGCAGGGCCCGGCCAAAACCGCCATCGAACTCCCCGCCGCCGGGCCGCTCACCAGCCCCACGGTCATCATGGTCTCGCCCAGCTTCCTCCTCCCCACCCCAATCACCCCCACCACCCCCAGCCCCACCGACACGAATCACGAGTCACGAGTCACGAATAACGATCTCATGCCCGAAACCAGCGCCCTCATCTGCAAAAAAGCGCTGGAAACCCTGGCGGAAATAACCGTCCTCAGCTACCAGCAGGCGCGCTCGCAACCGGTCATGAACCTCACCATCGCCGCCGCCACGGCGGCCGGGCAGGCCACCGCGCGGGTCTACCCCACGCTCACCGCCCTGCCGCTCAACTTCGCCAAACTGCCCTACTACACGCCGCAATACCCGCAGATCCGCGCCGGGGTAGAGGCTTCCCAGGCCACCTGCCGCAACCCCAACGCCTCCTACCACCCAGCCCCCGGCTCGCGCATTCCCGTCCCCCGCCCCAATTAAAAAACCCCCAATCCATAAGGGAAGGGGGGTCCCCGGGCTGCAACAACAGGTTACGGGCCACGGGTAACGGGTTACGATTTCTTCGCCGCAGCAATCCCATCCATAATGATCTTCTCCGCCGCCTTGGCATCCACCCACTCACCCACCTTCACCCACTTGCCGGGCTCCAAATTCTTGTAGTGCGTGTAAAATTGCTCCAATTGCTTGCGCCACATTTCCGGCAGATCGGTGTAATCCTTCACGTTCTCAAAACGCGGGTCCAGCTTCTTGTGCGGCACGCACACCAGCTTGGCATCTTCGCCGCTCTCATCTGTGGTCAGCAACGCGCCCACCGGCCGCGCGCGGATCACACTGCCCGGCGCCACCGCAATGTCGGTGTAAACAAAGGCATCCACCGGGTCGCCGTCGCCACCCAGGGTGTGGTTGATGAACCCGTAATGCGCGGGGAACACCATCGGCATTGGCGCAAAACGGTCCACAAACAACAAGCCGGTGTCTTTATCCACTTCATACTTGATATGCGGGGTGAACTTGGGGTTCTCAATCACCACATAAATATCGCTCGGCGGCTCTTTGCCAACGGGAAGCTTCTCCAGGCCCATACACATATCTCCTTGCTTAATGCCGCGCACCCTACCCGCAACCGCCCCCAAAAACAAGATACCCCCGCCCCCGGTGTTAACGGAGACGAAGGTATCTTGAAAGAAAGCGGCCCTGCCAGAACAATTTAGGTTCATGGCTGTAGCCGTAAAAAGTCCGCCTTGTTTCGCCGTCAAGCGCAAAGGCCAACTCATAGATCTCAAGGCGCCGTGTGTCAGGGGCTATATGATCATCCTGTTTCGTGATTTCCGTAATCTCGCGCGTGTTGTTCCAAAGGTCCTTCACGCGCGAGAAAGACTTGTCGTACGGTTTGGTGATTTCTGGCACGACGCTGATGAAATAAAGCAAGGTCCTTGTTTGCGTCATGCACAACAAGGCCATTTTCTCCGAGGCGTCTTTTGGCGGGTAAATGGCAAAATAGTTTGCCCTCTTAAGGGCCTTCTGGAGAGTTTTCCATGCCGCGAAGGTCAGCTGCCAACTTTTCTGGTTGAAGTAACGGTTCTGTAGTCCGTGCGCGTCGTACTTCAAGATCGCGTAGCATATTTCATCCAGCGGTACGGCGGGCGTGCCCATCTTATCGCAGAAAGTGGGGTAACAGTATACCGCCCGGCGAAACGTTTCTAGGTCGAGGGCCATGATGCAGCTCCTAACAGAAGGATTTGCCCAATGTGTATACCACAATCTTTCTCCACACAAGCTTTTATGCAACCATGCCCCCGCCGGTCAGGCAAGGGGCACGGGCAAAGCGACTAGAAGCTAACGGATGAAGGCATGGCCTTCAGGTATAAGGTACGGTGTGCCGAGATTATGGGTAGGATAGGAACCCCGGATCTTTTCCAACTCCACCAATGCGTCCGCATCGTCCTTGGCGGCGAACACAACCCGTGGAAGGTCGTAAGCTTGGCGTGAGTCAAAGACCATCATCAAGCTATTAAGCATGTTAGGCTTGGTGGTCGCATCGGCACGGTAAAGCGGCATCATACTCCTCCCGGTGGAAGGTTAAGGTGGCCTTCTATACTTAAAAACCAATGGGCTGGCAAGATTCCGGCAAATAAGCTAGTTTCCCCCCATGAGTTGGCTCACCGACCTCGTCCGCCCCAGTATCAAAACCGCCAAAAAGCGCGAGCTTAAGGCCGATGTGTGGGAGAAATGCCCCGCCTGCAACGGCCTGATCTACGAGGATGACCTTAAGGTCACCCTGTTCACCTGCACCCACTGCGGCCACCACTTGCGCTGGAATGTCGACGCCCGCCTGGCGCACCTGCTGGATAAGGGCTTTACGGAAATCGAGGTCAAACTCCCGGCGGATGACCCCCTCAAGTTCAAAGACCGTAAAAAATACGCCGACAGGCTCAAAGAGGCCCGCAAGGCCACCAACCACCCGGACGCCTTCCGCGTGGTCTCGGGCAAAGTCCTCGGCCAGCCGGTCACCGTGGTGGCGCTGGATTTTGACTTCATGGCCGGCTCCATGTCGCGCGGTGTCGGCGCGGCCATCGCCACCGCGGCGCAGCACGCGCTGGCCCACAAGCAGCCGCTGCTGGCCATCACCGCCTCGGGCGGCGCCCGCATGCAGGAGAGCACGCTGTCGCTGATGCAAATGGCGCGCACCACGGCCGCCATCGTCGCGCTCAAAGAGGCCGGGCTGCCCTACATCGTGCTGCTCACCGACCCCACCACCGGCGGCGTCACCGCCTCGTTTGCCATGCAAGGCGACGTGCACATTGCCGAACCCGGCGCGCTCATCGGCTTCGCCGGCCCGCGGGTGATCGAGCAAACCATCCGCCAAACCCTGCCGGAAGGCTTCCAGAAGGCCGAATACCTGCTCGAGCACGGCATGGTGGATATGGTCACTCCCCGCTTTGCCCAACGCGACACCCTGCAACGCCTGCTGGCCCACCTCACCGCCCACGCGGCCTAACCCCTTTTTACCAACTGGTTGCAACGTCCGCAGCTTCTCCCAGCTTCCCTCCTGCCACACTCCCGCCGGGGCTTTTCTCCCTCCGCGTTGCCAACCCCCCTCAACCCCCTGTAACCTCGCGCCATGTCCGCCCCGCGCCGCATTCTCCTGTGCCTCCTCACCGCCTGCGCCGCGCTGGCCACCACCCCGGCCCACGCCGCCGTCTGCGTTACTCCTCCCGCGGCCTCCACCCCCCCCACCCCCGCGCCATTTTCCTCGCCCCCTTCGGCCCCCTCGGCCCCCACCTCCTGCGGCGGCGCCGGCGCCTGCACACCCGATTTCACCTCCGCCTGGGTC
Organism: Pseudomonadota bacterium; assembly: GCA_016125035.1. Taxonomy (GTDB): domain Bacteria; phylum Pseudomonadota; class Alphaproteobacteria; order UBA2136; family UBA6156; genus RFNJ01. The sequence continues at coordinate 172,031 of WGMN01000001.1, read as the reverse complement.
GCGCAAACCAACTCCGGGTCTAAAGCTTGGTATGGCCTGGCTTCCTCTGCCGACGGCAGCAAGCTGGCGGCTGTGCAGTCCGGCGACTACATCTATACATCAACAGATGCAGGCGCCAACTGGACGGCGCAAACCAACTCCGGCAGCAAAAACTGGAGGAGTATCGCCATGTCCTCCGACGGCAGCAAACTTATTGCGGGAACGACTGACGACTACATTTATCTCTCTACCGACGGCGGGGTAAACTGGACGGCGCAAACCAGTGCCGGCACGGGTAACTGGCAAAGCGTGGCGTCCTCGTCCGACGGCAGTAAGCTGATAGCCGGTTCCTATCTCTTCAGCTACATCTACACTTCCACCGACGGCGGCGCCAACTGGACAGCGCAAACCGCGGCCGGCGGGCGGAAATGGCACGCTGTGGCAATATCGGCAGACGGCAGCAAAATGGCCGCCGCCGATCAAAGCAGCTATGTCTACACCTCCACCAATTCCGGGGCCAGCTGGACGGCGCATACCAACACTGGCGGACCCAGCTGGTATGGCCTGGCTTCTTCAGCCGATGGCACCAGGCTGGCTGCGGTCGGTAACAACACCAACAACACCGTCTACACGTCCACCGACAGCGGGCTTAACTGGACGGCGCAAACCAACCCCAATGCCGGTAACCGATGGTACAACGTGGTGTCTTCCGCTGACGGTACCAATTTGGCCTTGCTCGGCACCTCCAGCGTCTACACCTCCACCGATAGTGGCGTCCATTGGACGCAGCAAGCCACCCTCCCCGGCGGCGGATGGTACACCGGCGCCTTCTCTTCGGGTAGCAGCAAGCTCGCAGTGGCCAAGAACAGCGGCTACGTCTACACCGCCACCGGCTGCCCCTAACCGGCCACACTCTCCGGCGGCCTTTTCCCCCCGGCGTTGCCAACCCCGGCAACCCCCTGTAACCTCTCCAGATGCCTGCTCTGCGCCGCCTCTTTTTCAACCTCCTCACCCTCTCGGCCATGCTGGGCATAACCCCGGCCCACGCCAGCGTCTGCGTCACTCCGCCCGCCACCTCAAGCCCACCCACTATTCCGGCGGTCTCCACCCCCCCGGCCACTCCCGCCGCCCCCACCTCCTGCAACGGCGGCGGCAGTGCCTGCTCCTGGACCCAGCAAACTGCCTCCGCTTCACGCTACTGGGTCAACCTTGCATCGTCATCCGATGGTACCAAACTGGCGGGGGTAACTTCAGGCAATTACATCTACACATCTACCGATAGCGGCGCCACCTGGACACAGCAAACAGGCGCCGGCTCACATCAATGGGGTGCCGTGGCCTCATCATCCGATGGTACCAAACTGGCTGCGGCTGACGGCTCCTCTGGCTACATTTACACATCCACCGATTCTGGAGCCACTTGGACGCAACAAACAAGCTCGGGCGCCCGCAGTTGGTACAGCATGGCCTCATCATCCGACGGTACCAAGCTGGTGGCCGCACCTCCCGGTAGCTACGTCTACACTTCCAGCGATAGCGGCGCCACATGGACCCAACGCACCACCGCCGGTTCGCGCAGCTGGTATGGCGTGGCCTCATCGTCAGATGGCACCAAGTTGGCAGCCTCACCGGTAGGTGGTTACATTTACACTTCCAGCGATAGCGGTGCTACCTGGACTGCGCAAACCGGCTCCGGCAGCCGTAGCTGGTACGGTATCGCCTCATCGGCCGACGGCACGCACTTGGCGGCGATTGTTTATGGCGGTTACATTTACACTTCCAGCGATAGCGGCGTCACCTGGGCCGCACAAACCACTTCAGGCTCGCGCAACTGGCAAAAAGTTACCTCCTCGTCCGATGGTACACACCTGGCAGCGATAGAATATGGCGGCTACATTTACACTTCCAGTGATAGCGGTGCCACCTGGACCGAACAAACCAGTCAGGGCGCACTTAACTGGATGGCGCTTACCTCATCGGCGGATGGTGCCAAGCTGGCCACTGCCATATTCAACGGCTACATCTACACCGCCGCCGGCTGCCCCTGATCCAAGCCTTGCGTTGTAACCCCTTGTTGAGACTGCCAAAGCAGGCTACCCTTGCCACCATGCGGTCATTCTTCGCCCTCCTGCTGCTCACGTTCTTTACCGGGTCGGCGCTGCCGGTGTTTGCCAGCTCCTGCGCCACTCCCCCCAATGCCTCCATCCCTGCCACTCCCCCTGTGGCTTCCACTCCGGCCACGGCGCCTGCCGGCGCCACCGGCTGTGGCGGAGGCGGAGGTGGCGGCGGAGGCGGTAGTTGCACATGGGTTGCGCAAACCGCCGCAGGGTCGCGCGCTTGGGAGGTGGTGGCTTTCTCCTCCGATGGTAGCAAGCTTGCTGCGGGAGTCAGCGGTGGTTACATCTATACTTCTACCGACGGCGGCGTCACGTGGACCGAACAAACCACCTCCGGGTCCCGCACCTGGAATGGTCTTGTTTCATCTTCCGACGGGAGCAAACTTGCCGCAGCATCCAGCACTGGTTATATATACACTTCCACCGACAGCGGGGCCACCTGGACGGCCCAAACCAATTCCGGCATCCGCAACTGGGCATATATGGCATCCTCTGCCGACGGTACCCAGCTTACAGCAGGAACTTATAACGGCTATCTTTATATCTCCTCCGACAGCGGGGCCACATGGAACTCCAAAACCGGGCCCGGGTCCCGCGTCTGGGGGGGCATTGCCTCATCCTCCGATGGCGTCACACGTGCCGCTGCCGCTCAGGATGGCTACATCTACACCTCTACCAACAGCGGCTCAAACTGGACCAAGCAAACCGGCAGCGGGTCCCGCAGTTGGCGTCAAGTCACTATGTCTTCCGATGGCACAAAGCTCGCGGCAACAGTGTATGGTGGTTATATCTACACCTCCACCGACAGTGGCGTCAGCTGGACCGGGCAAACCGGCGCTGGCTCCCGTAACTGGTACTCCATTCGCTCATCTGCCGACGGTACTAAACTTGTTGCGGGGGTGCTTAATGGTTCTTTGTATGTTTCCACCGATAGTGGTGTCAGCTGGGTCGAGCAAACCTCCGCCGGAACCCACTACTGGTATGATACCTCTTTGTCTTCCGACGGCAGTAAAATGGCCGCTGCCAGTGGGGCGTTTGCCAGCAACATCTACACCGCCACCGGCTGCCCCTAACCGCCCCGCGCCGCAGCGTTTTGCCGCCCTTTGCCGCCTCCTTGCCGCTTGGCCGCCGCGTATCGCCGCCTTTTGCCGCCATTCGCCGCCCCATTTTCCCCTTGCCAACCGCCGCCCCACCCCCTATAAGCCCCCCTACCGGCCACCCAGGCTCTCAAGTATGCATCGCATCGCCTTGGGGTGGATTACATTAACCGAAACAAAGGGTTATACCCATGGCAGGCTTCAAGTTGAAGACCCGTAAAGCCGCCGCCAAGCGCTTCCGCAAGGCCAGCGCCAACGGCAAGATCATCCGCTCCAAAGGCGCCCACGGCCACTTTCTGTCCAAGCGCGGCCAAAAAGCCCGGCAAAGTCAAGGCACTACGCTGGTTCATGAGAGCAATTTCGAGCAGGTCAACAAGCTGGTGCCGGCCCTCGGCGCCAAGCGCAAACGCTCTAAGTATTTGAAAAACCAAGCAGCCAAAGCCGCCGCCGCGGCCGCTGCCAAGTAAGGGGAGGGATAAACCATGACCCGTTCCGCCTACGGTGCCGGTAACCGCCGCCGCCACAAAAAAGTCCTCAAACTGGCCAAAGGCTTCCGCGGCCGCGCCAAATCCTGCTTCCGCGTAGGTATTGAAAAGGTTGAAAAAGCCCTGCAATACCAATACCGCGACCGCCGCGCCAAAAAGCGCGACTTCAAATCGCTGTGGATCCAACGCATCAACGCCGCCGTGCGCGAAGAAGGCCTGTCCTACTCCGTGTTCATGAACGCGATGAAAAAAGCCAACCTGAACCTCGACCGCAAGGTGCTGGCCAACATCGCCTTCACCGACGCCGCCGCCTTCAAGGCCATCGTCGCCCAGGCCAAATCCGCCATCAAATAAAGGCGTTTGGCAAAGGGAAGGGGCCTCGGCCCCTTTCTTTTTGCCTTTTTCCGCCGTATAAACAGCCTCATGGATATCACCACTGCCCTCGCCGACATTCAGGCTAGAATCAATAAATCTTCAAGTTTGAAAGATCTTGAAGATATGCGCATTCAATATCTTGGGCAGAACAGTGAGCTAACGAAATCACTTCAATCATTGGGAAAATTAGCGCCGGAAGAGCGTAGAGTTAAAGGTGCCGAACTCAATCAGCTAAAAATGGATCTTCAAATTACCTTTGCTGCCATGAAAGCTGGCCTTGAAGCGGCAGAACTCAACGCCCAACTCGCGTCCCAAGCCATCGACGTCACCCTCCCGGCCGACCCTACCTACCAGGGCCGCATCCACCCCGTCACCGCGGCCATGGAAGATATCGCCGCCGCGCTCAAAACCCTGGGTTTCGTCCACGCTTACGGGCCGGAGGTAGAGAGTGACGACTACAACTTCACCAAACTCAACCTGCCCCCCCACCACCCCGCGCGCCAAGACCAGGACACCTTCTACCTCAACCCGTTTAATGCGGAAGACCGCGCCAGGTACGTCCTGCGCACCCAAACCTCCAACGTGCAGATCCGCGCGCTGGAAGCCTACAAACCGCCGTTCCGCGTCATGGGCATCGGCCGCGTCTACCGGCGGGATTACGACCTCACCCACACCCCCCAGTTCCACCAGGTGGAAGGCATGATGGTGGAATCCGGCACCACCTTTGCCCACATGCGCGGCGTGCTGGATGAATTCCTGCGCCTGTTCTTCGGCAAGTCCTTCAAAACGCGCATGCGCCCGCACTATTTCCCGTTCACCGAGCCCAGCGGCGAGATCGACATGGAATGCCAGGCCTGCAAAGGCGCGGGCTGCCGCATCTGCAAAAATTCCGGCTGGCTGGAGGTTCTGGGCTGCGGCATGGTCCACCGCAACGTGCTGGCGGTGGGTGGTCTTAACCCGGTTGAAAATCCCGGCTTCGCCTTCGGTGCGGGGGTTGATAGGTTGGCCATGCTCAAGTATGGTATCACCGACCTTCGGCTGCTGTTTGAAAGCCATGGCGCCTTCCTGCAACAATTCGGTAAGGCACCGGTCGCAGCGGTCTGAGAAGGCTATAGGTGTAAAATAAAAGGATTAACCCGAGATGAAAACTCTCCTCGCCGTCGCCACCGTTGCCCTGCTCGCAGGCTGCATGCACAACAACACCTGCGTCCAGCCGGATCCTGTGGAGCCCCAGCACTCCAACTGCTGGAACAAAGGCGTCGACTGCGGCACCGGCATTAAAGCCAACGTCAACCAGTAAGCGCTTTGCGCTTACCCAAGGGGCCGTAAGGCCCCTTTTTTATTGCAGAAGCGTTGCGGTTCAACCGCTTATGCGCTAAACCAGAGGCCATGAAAATCGTGCTGAGCCTGCTGGAACAATTCATTTCCCTGCCCAAGGGCACCACCCCGCAAACCCTGGCCGTGGCGCTCACCCAACTGGGACACGAGGTCGAGGGCATCCACACCAGCGGCGGCAATTTCCCAAACGTGGTCATCGGCCATATTAAAGAACGCATCCAGCACCCGAATGCGGATCGGCTCGGCGTCTGCCAGGTGGACGTCGGCGAAGGCACCTTGCGCCAAATCGTCTGCGGCGCCCCCAACGCCCGCGCGGGCCTCACGGTCGCGGTGGCCATGCCAGGCGCCGTCCTCCCTGGCGATTTCAAGATCGGCGCCTCCAAGATCCGCGGCGTGGAATCCAACGGCATGATCTGCTCACTGGATGAACTCGGCATGGCGCAAGAACGCGCCGAGGGCATCTGGGAGATGGATACCAAAGCCAAACCCGGCACCGTGCTGAACGACATCATGGGCCCGGGTGAAACGGTGATGGACCTCGCCATCACCCCCAACCGCGGCGATTGCTTCTCGCACTTGGGCATCGCCCGAGACCTCGCCGCGCTCGGCACCGGCAAACTCATCCCGCTTAAGTCACCGCGCAAAAAACCGACCACCGACCACCGATCACCGATTACCGTCAAAGTCGCCACCCACACAGAAGGCTGCCCCCAATTCAACGCGCTGGAACTCACCGGGCTCAAAAACGCCCCCAGCCCGTTAGCCGTGCAAAAGCAGCTGGAGGCCCTGGGCCTGCGCCCCAAAAACGCGCTGGTGGATGCCACCAACTACACCATGCTGGCACTCGGCCAGCCGCTGCACGCGTATGATGCCGCCAAGGTCAAAGGCACCCTCGCCGCCCGTGCCGCCAAAGGCGGAGAAACCTTCCACGGCATCGGCGACGTCGAACTGAAGTTGAACGAAGGGGAAACCGTCATCACCGATGATACCGGCATCCTCGGCCTGGGCGGCATCTTGGGCGGCACGGGCAGCGCCATTGCGGAAGGCACCTCTCACGTCATCCTGGAAGCCGCGTATTTCGACCCCATCCGCACCGCGCTCACCGGCCAGGCCCACCAGCTGCACACCGACGCCCGCCAGCGCTTTGAGCGCGGGGTGGACCCGGAAATGACCCAACAAGCCCTGCTCTTCTGCGCCCACCTCATCACCCAATGGGCAGGCGGCAAAGTCAGCGGCATGGCCACTGCAGGCAAAGGTGTGGCGGCACCCAAGCCCATCTCCTACAACCCATCCTTCTACCAAACCTTCATCGGCGCCGATGTCAAACCCGCCCGCCAAAAAGCCCTCCTCAAAGCCCTGCACTTCAAGGTGGAAGGCCGCCCGAATTCCGAATCCCGAATTCCGAATTCCGGCTCTTGGCAGGTCACCCCGCCCACCTACCGCACCTACATGACCACGCCGGAAGACCTCACCGAAGAAATCCTGCGCCTGGAAGGGTACGAATCCGTCACCCCCCAACTCCCGCCCTCCATGCCCGGCCAGTTCCAGGTCAACTCGGCGCCGGTCATCCTGGACCGCACCGCGCGTAAAGCTCTCGCCGCCACCGGCTTTTTAGAGTCCATCAGCTACAGCTTCATCGGCACCCCAACGGCGGAGATGTTCGCGAGCGGGCAGGAACTCATCCACCTCGCCAACCCACTGGCGCAAACCGATATGACCACCCTGCGCCCGTCGCTCATCCCCGGCCTCATCTCCGCGCACAAATCCAACTTGGCCAAGTCGGAGAACGCCCCGCGCCTGGCCGAAGTCGGTAAAGTTTTCAGCGCCAAGGGTGAAAAGCTGATGGCCGCCGCCATCCTCGCTCCCACCGCCACCCGCGCCTGGCGCCGTGGGGAAGGGGCGCCAGACGCCTTCACCGCCAAAGCCGCCGCCCAGGCCGTGCTCTCCCTGCTCGGCGCGCCGGTGGAATCGGCCACCGTCAGCCGCGAGGCGCCGTCGTGGTATCACCCCGGCCGCAGCGGCACGCTGGCCGTCGGCCCCTTCGTGCTGGCCCACTTCGGCGAACTCCACCCCGCAACCGCCAAGGCGCTGGATGTCCCCGCCGTCGCCATCTTTGAATTGCACCTGGAACCGCTGCTCAAACTCACCGCCAAACCGCGCCCCTGGCAGCCCATGCCTTATCCGGCGGTGAAGAGGGACCTCGCCTTCCTCCTGCCGCAAGATGTCACCGCCCAACAGGTGGTGGCCACCATCCGCGCCAGCAACCAAACGCTGCTCCGCGCGGTGGAGGTCTTCGACCACTACATCGGCGAGCGCATCCCCGCCGGAAAACAATCCCTGGCCCTCAGCCTCACCCTGCAATCGCCAGAAAAAACCCTGGCGGAAGCCGACATCACCCCCATCATCCAAGCGGCGGTGCAAGCGGTGGAAACCAAACACCAGGCCCAGCTCCGCGCCTAGTTATCTGCGACGGAAAATAAACAACTCCGGCGAGGCGGGCCCGCCTCCCCGCGTCCGCCGTTCGCAGCCCCCTCCTTTTGTACGACATCTCACGGCGGATGTCGGGGCAAGGGTTCCCAACGCACAACACCGCGTTTTAGCACCTATTCCTGATTTCTGATTTCTGGTGTCTAATGGACCCATGCGCTACCTTACCTGCCCTCGCACCCTTTTTCTCCTCCTTGCGGTCTTCGCGCTGGCGCTGCTCACTTCCGGCTTCATCATGCAATACGGCTTCGGCGTCCTGCCCTGCCAAATGTGCTGGTGGCAGCGCTACGCCCACATGGCCATCGCCGCCGGTGCCCTCCTCGGCCTGGTCCCCTCAGCCTCGACCCGGTTATCCGATTACCGATTACCGATGACCGGTACGGCCTTCACCCTCATCCTCGCGGCGTCCCTGGCCGGTTTTGCCGTCGCCGCCTGGCAATACGCCGCCCAGCACAACATGCTGCCCTGGCCCCAGGGCTGCACCAGCAGCACCGACCCCACCCTCGCCGCCGCCGATGCCCTCCTCGCCGCCATGCAAAACACCCGCATCGTCCCCTGCGATAAGGAAACCTTCCGCCTGCTGGGCCTCTCGCTCGCCGGCTGGAACCTCCCCGCCATGCTCGCCGCCACCGTTCTTTCTGTTATAGGAATCAATAACTTAACAAAACGCTAACCTGTCAGTTCGGGCCTCAAGCCACCCCCTATAAATCAGTAACTTATTGAAAGAGACATCCGCTCACCCCTTCCGGGTGCGGTGTTGTTCTTTCCCCATCCCAACCCTCAGGAGTTCTGCCATGACCAAGCGTCAGATCACCCTCGTTGTTTTCGGCCTCGGCGCCCTTGTTTGCGCCGGCCTGACAAAGTCCTTCACGGACTTTGAAATCCTGCCCTGGGCCCTCGTGGCCTTCGGCGGAATCAACTTCTTCCGGGCCTATCGTTGGGCCTAAACGAAAACGGGCGCCCTCAGGCGCCCGTTCCCATTTACAGCCTACTCCGTGCGGCGCGGGCGCGGCTTATCACCACCCCCATTGCCACCACGGTCGCCGCCATCACGGCGCGGCCCGCGGTCGCGGTCGCGCCCACGTCCACCGCGGTCGCGGTCACGTCCCCGGCCGCCTTCGCGGTTGCCGCGGTTGTCGTCGTCTTCGCTGCGTTCACGCTTGGGGCTGCCGCCGCTGGCGATCACCGCCGCAATTTTCTCGGCCACCACGCCGGTCTGCTCAATGTCCTTCACAGTCAGGCGCACCTTGCCGCGGTCATCCAGGTCGATCACCTTCACGGTCACCGCATCCCCGGTGTTCAGCACATCGGTGATGTGGCCCAAACGTACCGGCACCACTTCGCTCACATGCACCAAACCTTCCTTGCCGCCCATGAAGCTCACGAACGCGCCGAAATCGGTGGTGTTCAGCACCGTGCCTTCGTACATGCTACCCAGGTCCGGCTTGGCGAACATGTTGTCGATGTGCGCAAGGCACGCCTTCATGTTTTCGCGGCTCACACTGGCCACCACCACCTTGCCGTCATCGTCGATGTCGATGGTGCAGTTGTACTGTTCGCACAGCCCGCGAATGGTCTCGCCGCCCTTACCGATAAGAACACGGATGTTGTCCTTCTCGATCTGGATGGTCTCCATCGCCGGCGCAAAGTCGCTAATTTCCGGCCGCGCGGCGTCAATGGCCTTGGCCATCTTGCCCAGAATGTGCATGCGCCCGGCATTGGCCTGCTCCAGCGCCTTTTCCATAATCGCGCGGGTGATGCTGGTGATCTTGATGTCCATCTGCAGCGCGGTGATACCTTCGGAAGTACCGGCCACCTTAAAGTCCATGTCGCCCAGGTGGTCTTCGTCACCCATGATGTCGGAGAGCACAACGTAGTCCTTGCCTTCCTTCACCAAACCCATGGCGATCCCGGCAACCGGGCGGGGCAGGGGGCAACCAGCGGCCATCAGGGCCATGGAAGAGCCGCACACGGTGGCCATGCTGGAAGAACCGTTGGATTCCAGAATCTCGCTCACCAAACGGATGGTGTAGGGGAACTGCTCGTGGCTGGGCAGCAGCGGGTTAATCGCGCGCCACGCCAGCTTGCCGTGCCCCACTTCGCGGCGCCCGGGGGCACCCATGCGGCCGGTTTCGCCAACCGAGAACGGCGGGAAGTTATAGTGCAGCAAAAAGCGCTGTTTGCTCTCGCCTTCCATCACGTCCACAATCTGCTCGTCCTGGCCGGTGCCCAGCGTGCACACGATCAAACCCTGGGTCTCACCACGGGTGAACAAGGCACTGCCGTGCGTACGCGGCAGCACATCCACTTCGGCCACAATCGGGCGCACGTCGGTGGGTTTGCGGCCGTCAATGCGCACTTCCTTCGCCAGCACATCCTTGCGCAGCACGTCTGCTTGCATGTGCTTAACCAGCTTGGCTACGGTATCGGCCAGCTTGCTGTCACGGCCTTCGCCTTCCGGCCCGGCGTGCTTGGTCACGGCTTCGGCCTTCACGGTATCCAAAGCCTTCACGCGGCCTTGCTTGTCGAGAATTTTGTAAGCGGCCACAATTTGCTCGCCGAATTCCTTCTCCAGCTGCGCTTCCAGCTTGCTGGTATCGGGCAGCTCGCCAATGTCGTAGGGCTGCTTGCCGGCGGCCTTGGCCAGTTCCAGAATGGCCTTGATCACCTTCTGGCTGCGCTCGTGGCCGAACATCACGGCCTCCAGCATCACTTCTTCGGGCAATTCGCTGGCTTCGCTCTCCACCATCAACACACCTTCTTCGGTACCGGCCATCACCAGGTTCAGCTGGCTATTCGCCTGCTCGCTCACGGTGGGGTTCAGCACCAGGGTGCCGTCAATGTAACCCACGCGCGCGGCGCCGATCGGTCCCATAAACGGCACACCAGAAATGGTCAGCGCGGCACTGGCGGCCACCATGGCCACAATGTCTGCTTCGTTCTCGTTGTCGTATTGCAGCACCTGGGCCACCACCTGGGTTTCGTTCTTAAAGCCCTTGGCAAACAGGGGGCGGATCGGCCGGTCGATCAACCGGCTGGTCAACACTTCGCGCTCACCGGGCTGGCCTTCACGCTTGCGGAAGCCACCGGGGAAGCGCCCACCGGCATAGAATTTTTCCTGGTAGTTCACGGTCAGGGGGAAGAAGTCCACCCCTTCCTTGGGCTGCTTGGCAAACACGCAGGTGGCCAGCACCATGGTGTCGCCGTAGGTCACCAGCACGGCGCCGTCTGCCTGGCGCGCCATTTTGCCGGTTTCAATGGTCAGCTGCTTGCCGCCCCATTCAATGCTTTTTTTGTAGATGGTGAACATATGTTCGTCTTTCCTCTGTTATCTGCCGCGTGTTCTGGAAAGTGCTGCTTGAAATCCGCCTGGGGTCATCTCCCCGCCGCATTGTGCCGCTTCTGTCCGCTTCCGCGTCCGTCTTTATATCCGTTACTTACCGGCGCCTTATAGCGCAGCGTCCCTGCTGACACAAGCCCCAAATTCGCGTATAACCCGCCCCATGGCTTCCTCCAAACCCACCGTCTTCTCCGGCGTTCAGCCCTCAGGCCAACCCACTTTGGGCAACCTGCTAGGCGCTTTTCAGCCCTTCGTGAAGTACCAAGATACCCACACGGCCTTCTTCTGCGTGGTCGATCACCACGCCATCACCGTGCGCCAAACCCCCGAGGAACTGGCTGAAAATACCCTGTCAGTGGCGGCGCGCTACATCTCCTGCGGTCTCGATCCCGCCAAGTGCACCCTGTTCGTCCAATCCCACGTCTCCGCCCATGCCGAGCTCGGTTGGGTCCTCAACACCTTCACCCAAATGGGCGAGCTGGAACGTATGACCCAGTTCAAGGATAAATCCCTGCGCCACGCACAAAACATCAACGTCGGCCTGTTCGACTACCCGGTGCTGATGGCTGCCGATATCCTTCTCTACAACGCCACGGAAGTACCTGTGGGGGAAGACCAGACCCAGCACGTCGAGCTGGCGCGCGATATCGCCACTCGCTTCAATAACCTCTACGGCCCCACCGTCACCGTGCCAAAAGCCATCATTCCCAAGGCCGCCGCGCGGGTCAAAGACTTGCAAGACCCCACCCGCAAAATGTCCAAATCGCTGGGCGGAAAGGGCACGCTGTTCCTTACCGATTCCCCCGCCGAAGCTGCCAAAAAAATCAAATCTTCCGTCACCGACAGCCTCGCGCAAATCACCTATGATCCTGAAAACCAGCCAGGCGTCGCCAACCTGCTGGAGATTCTCGCCGCGCTCACCCACCGCACCCCGCAAGAAGCGGCTAAAGAGTTCAAAGGTCAGCAATACGGCGCCCTTAAGTCCGCGGTGGCAGAAGCTGTTGTGCAATGTTTAGAACCTCTGCAAGACCGCTATAACGGCCTCATGGCCGACAAAGCCGAGCTGCAAAACATCCTGCGCAAAGGGGCGGAAAAAGCCCGCGCGGTGGCGGGGCCAACCCTGGCCCGCGTCATGGACAAAGTCGGCTACGCCCGCTTCTAAAGATGCACCAACCACCCCCCCCAAAAATAACGTGAAAAAAAACCGCTTCTCCGCTGAAAATCTGAAGAAGGCCGAGCGCTGGATCATCGTCCTCATCGCGCTCACCGTCGGCATCACCCTGCTGGTCACGGTGCTGGCCAGCAAAAAATCGCTGGGAGATGATCTCTATGATCTTCCGCTGGGCGCCATCGGCTGGCTGGTGCTGGCCACTTTGTTCGAGAATCTTCCCCGCTTCTGGCGTTACCACCTGGCGGGCAAAACGCTCAAACTCGGCGTGCCATGGCACCGCATGCTTTACTACCACACCGTGGGCTACGGCCTCATTCCCACGCCTGGCAAGGTCGGGGTGGTTATCCGCCTGTGGCTGCTCAAGCAGTACCACAAGCTGCCCTACCAGCGCACCGCGCCTTTGCTGGTCATGGACCTCATCTCCGACAGCATCGCTATGTTCGGCCTGGCCACAGCGGCGCTGCTGGTCATCGATGACCCGCGCCTCAAACTCCTCGGCTTCGTCATGGGGCTGGCGCTGGCGGGCTCTCTGGTGCTCACGCTCGGCGCGCCGCGCTACCTGCGTATTTTCATCAAACTTGCCTACCGCCTCACCGGGCGCCGCTTCAAAAAGCTCTTTGCGCGGCTGCTCGGCATCATCCACACCGCGCGTGATGTCCTGGGCTGGCAGGTCATCGTCACCACCACGGTGCTCAGCCTCGTCGCCTGGCTGCCGGTGTGCTGGGCCATCGCCAACCTGCTTAGCGCCATGGGCTACCCGCTTACCATGGCAGAAGGCACGCTGGCGCTCACACTCTCCACCATCGGCGGCTTCCTCACCATGCTGCCGGCGGGCGTGGGCGGCACCGAGGTCACCATGGCCGGCATCTTCACCCTCTTCGCGGTGCCACTGGCCGAGGCCGTGCTGGCCACCGCCATCATCCGCCTGATCATTTTATGGATGGTGGTGCTCATCGGCCTGGCGCTGCTGCCCTTCGCCATGCGCAACGCACCAAAGCGCAGTAATTAGTAGTTGGTAATTAGTAATTAGATGGGGGCGGTCGCACCGCTCTGCCTTTGGCCAACAATGGAGGGAACCGAAATCTAACTACTAATTACCAATTACTAATTACTAATTCTCCAATTCCCTCAACCGCCCTATCAGCACACTCAGCATCGCCACGCTCATCGCGCGCTCGCGTTGTATCTCCCTCACCAGCGCGTGGTAGCGGGCCAGGCGGCCGTCGTCGTTGGCGCTCCACACGGCCACGTCGGTGCCGCTGCGCACCAACCCCTGCGTCAACTTGCGCTGGCGCAAAAACAACTCCTGCATCATCGCCTGGATCCCCTGCCGCGCCCAGGTGTCGCTCACCTCAATGCTGCGTATCTTGCGCACCACCGCGGGCAGGCGCAGGGCCTCGCCCACCTGCAAATGCATCACCAGAATCTTCTCCAGCGGCTGGCGCGTGCGCTCGCACGCCAGCACCACATCGGGCGCGATCACCAGCGGCGAGAGCATCGCCATCCGCCCGGCAAAAGCCTCCGGCAAGCCCATGCTCAGCCACTCGCGCTGCCAGCGCAGCATGTCGTTCTTGCCGGCCAGCACATGCGGCAGCAGGGCGATAATTTCCGCCACCGGGCCATGCAGACGCTTCAACCAGCGTGCCACCTCCACCGGCTGGCCGTGGCGCAATATCCAGGCGGCCATCATTCCCGCCACCATCTTCAGCCGCTGGCTTACCTGCACCAGCGTGGCGTGGGGCAGGGGCATGCCGTCCAGCTGGTTCCACATCGGCGGCATGCGCGCCACGCTGGTGGCCACGGTGCAGGCGCGCGCGGCGTCGCAGGCGCCGGTTTCAAAGTCGTCCATCAGCCGGGGGATGGTCAAAATCCCCAGCCTGTTCACCAGCAGGTTGGCAAGCCCGGTGGCGGCAATCTCGCGGGCCAGCGGGTGGCGCACAATCCACGCGGCGTATTTGTCCTGTATCACTTGGGGGAAGTACCGCACCAGCAGCGGCTGCACCGCTTCGCACTCCAGCAGCCCGCGGTCTGCCAGCAATTCGTCGCGCAACCAGCCTTTGGTGGCGGCCATCAGGCCGCACAGTTCGGGGCGGGTGTAGCGGGCTCCGCCGGGCAGGGCGGTGCGCGCGGTCAGGTCCTTGGCGGCGGGCAGGCAATCGTCGTGCAGGCTGGCGTGGCCGGCCTTCACCATCACGTTCTGCCACTCCAGCAACTCGCGGTGATAAGCCTCGCTCTCTTCACCCTCCAGCGTAATCGCCAGGTTCTGCAAAGTGTTGTCTGCCAGCACCAGCGCGGCCACGTCTTCGCGCATGGCTTCCAGCAATTTGTTGCGCCCGGCGCTGTCCAACTTGCCGTCGTTCATCACCGCTTGCAGCAAAATCTTCAGGTTCACTTCATGGTCGCTGGTGCTCACTCCGCCACTGTTGTCCAGCGCGTCGGTGTTCAGCATCACGCCGCGCAGCGCCAGCTCCACCCGCCCGCGTGGTGTAATGCCCAGGTTGCCTCCCTCGCCGATCATCCGCGCCCGCACGCTGTCGGCATCCACGCGCAGGTCGTCGTTCACCTTGTCGGCGGCGGCGGCCTGGGGTTCGGTGCTGGCTTTAATGTAGGTGCCAATGCCCCCATTCCAAATGCAATCCACCGGCGCGCGCAACATGGCCTGGATCACCTCCGCCGGGGCGGCCTGCTTCACGCGCAAACCCAAACGCTCCTGCACTGCGTCACTCAGCGGGATAACCTTGGCGCTGCGCGGCCACACCCCGCCGCCAGATGAAATCTTGCTGCTGTCATAGCCATCCCAGCCAAGCCCTTCGGCAAACAACCTTCTGCGCTCCTCATAGGCTGCCAGCGGGTCGGGGGTGGGGTCTAAAAAAATGTGCATGTGGTTAAAGGCGCCCACCAGCTGCACATGCGGCTCGCGCAACAGGCCGTTGCCAAACACGTCGCCGCCCATGTCACCAATGCCCACCATGGTCAGCGGCCTTTGCGCGCTGGGCAAAATCCCCAACGCCCCGGCATGATGCATCACACTTACCCACGCGCCCCGCGCGGTAATCGCCATGTCCTTGTGGTCGTAGCCGTGGCTGCCGCCGCTGGCAAAGGCATCTCCCAGCCAAAAGCCGGCGGGCTTTTCTCCCTTGCCGGTCAAGCCCCAGTAGTCGGCCTTCAAGGCTTCATCGTTGGCGGTGTCGCTCAGGTGGGCGGTGCCTTTGTCGGCGGCCACCACCAGGTAGGTGTCGTCGCCGTCGCGGCATACCATGCCCACCGGGTGGCACACTTTGCCTGTGCTGTCGTGGGTGTCTGTCACACTCAGCAGCGCGCGCACATACTTGCGGTAGCACCCGGCAATGCTGTCTGCGGTTACTTCCAGCCCGCGCACGCAAAAGCCGCCCTTGGCCCCTACGGGGATGATAATCGTGTTCTTGCGCATCTGCGCGGTCATCAGCCCCAGCACTTCGGTGCGGTAATCAAGCTCGCGGGTGCTGTGGCGCAACCCGCCGCGCGCCACCGGGCCGCCACGCAGGTGCACACCTTCCACGTGGGGGTGATAAACAAAGATCTCGCGCCACGGCTTGGGGCTGGGCATGGCGGGCACCGCCCAGCTGTCCAGCTTAAAGGCCAGGGCTTCGCTGCTGCCGGCCACGCTCCACACGTTGGTGCGCAGGGTGGCTTCCACCACGCCCAGCAAAATGCGCCACACACGCTCATGCTCGGCGCTGGGCATGGCGGCCATCTCGCGGTCTAAAAAGTAGCTCAGCTCGCTGGCGATTTCATCGCGCTTGGTGTCAGCCAGGCCGGGCTCATGACGCACCGCAAACAGGCGCCACAGCGCACGCGCCAGGTCGGCGCGCGCACGCACAATGCGGCGCATCTGCCAACTTCCCAAACGCGCATCAATCTGCTGCAGGTAGGCCACCCAAGCGCGCCACACCGTCAACTCGCGCGGGCCCAGCGCGGCGGCCAGCGCCAGACGGTTCAGGCTGTCGCTCTCCAGTTCTCCGGCCATGCAGGCGTCCAGCACCGCCAGCAGGGCGGCCAGCTCATCCTTGCCTGGCTGGGGGAAGGGCATTTCGCACAACACTTCATGGCACCACCATGGGTCGGTGCCTTGGGGCGCCACGGTCTCTTCGGTCAGCGCCACCAGGCCGCAACTTTCCACCAGCGGCATCAGCGCGGCCAACGTCCAGGGCTTGCCGCGACGGTAAAATTTTATCAGCAGGTCGTGGCCCAGCTCCACGCGCACGGCATGCGCCCGGTCGGCGGGAAGGCCGGGGTTGTCACCGGCGGTTTTCTTGCTGGCACGCACGGGGGCTTTGGCCCCTTTGGTTGTTTTTGTCATTGCCGCTACCCTACGCCAGGCTGCCGGGCGACGACAAGGTGCACGTCCAAAAAAACGGGGCCTTCCGGCCCCGTCACGGCAACGGAAGAACTACGCCTTATTCCCAAACATCTTATAAATCTCGCTCTGGATATCCCCGGTCACCTTGGCGGCCTGCACATTGGCGCCGTAAGCGGCTTTGGCCTGCAACACATCCACCAACGCTTTGGTCACGTCGCCTTCGGGGGCCAGCACCGCGCCGCGCATGGCATCTTCCACCGCCGGGGCAATGCTGGCCTTGTCCGACACACTCACGCTGTCTGCGGCCTGCGCGTTTTGCGCGGCGGCAAACGCCTTGTTCATCGTGTCCACATCGCGGGTCACGCGATCACCCTGCTTGCGCAAGCCTTGCACGGCCACATCCAGGCCATAAATCTTCGGCATCATGCCCATTTCTCCTTGTTCTTCTCTGTTGTGCGGGCGTCTCTCACAACACCCGGCACGGAGTCTCTCTATGCCTAATTCTTAATCATCAGATGAAAAAGCGCAAGCCCCATCTACGCCCGCGTATCAAGCCGCTTGCCGCGATGCGGGTCTGGCACCTGCGGGTCGTCCTTGCCGCGCTCATGCAACTTGGCCTTAATGCCTTCACTGGCGGCGTTCACCGCGCGCGCTTGCTCGCCGTTGCCGTAGCGTACCACCAGGGCCCGCCCCAACGCCTCCAGCATCCCCGCGTTCATGATGTTAAACATGGCTGTCTCGCTCCATGCTCTCTTATGGGGCTGAAAAGCCTGATATCCTGACACTTTTCTGCCACGCCCAACCCCCAGCCCCAACCCCCGGCCCCCAGCCCCTAGTCCCTAACCCCCATCCATGCTAAACCCCGCCCATGCTGCTCGTGCTCGACACCTCCTTCTCCGGCCTCTCCATGGGTATTTTTGATGATACTAATCAAGAGGTTGAATCCTTCACCAGTGCCACCCCGCGCAGCTCGGATGTCCTCCACACCCAGCTCCACCAGCTGCTGGAACGCCACCATATCCCGCCCCAATCCCTCACCCGCCTCGCCGTCACCACCGGGCCTGGCAGCTTCACCGGCATCCGCATCGGGCTGGCGGTGGCGCAGGCACTGGCGCTGGTGGTTCCGGGCCTGCAACCCGTCGGCCTGCCCACCCTGCCGGCCCTGGCGCAGCAACTTATTGCCGAGCACCACCCCCTCACACCCTTCGCCGTGCTGCTGGATGCCGCCGGCCACACCGTCTACCACCAGGCTTTCACCCCGCACGGGCAGCCGCTTTCCGCCGCTGTTTGCCTCTCCTTGCCGCAAGCGCTGCAACAAATCGGGCCAGAAATGCCCTTTTTTGCCCCTTCCAACCTGCTTTTGCCGCGTTCCGCCGCGCGCACCTTCAGCGTTCTGCAACCCGCCACGCTGGCAGAAATGGCGCAAAACCCACAATTTCACCAACCCCTGCAACCCGCTTACATTAAGGAATTAGCTTACAAACATGCATAACATCAAAGTGTTAGATAAAATCCCACGCAACTGGGTAGACCCCATCCTCCGCGCCGCCCAGGCCCGCGCCCTGCTGGCCCAACCCAACCACGTTCTTTTTTCGTGTGATGACAAAGGCTTAACCGGCCACCTGCTGGCCCGCGCCATTCCCGGCACCGCGGCGGATGTGCTCACCCTGTTCATCCGCGAGCCCCATCGCCGCAAAGGCCATGCCAAACAACTGCTTAGCACCCTTATTCAACACGCAAAAAGCAGCAATTGCCCCTCCATCGCCATGGAGGTTAGGGCCTCCAACACCCCCGCGCAGCAGCTCTACAAAAGCCTGGGTTTCCAACCGCTTACCACCCGCAAAGGCTACTACCAAGAGCCCGCGGAAGACGCGGTTGTCTACAGCCTCGATCTGGGCTAAACCGCCCCCATGCCCATCCGTATCGAAGACGCCGTTACCGCGCCAGCCCTTGCCCAGGGCCAAAAAGCCATGTTCATTAAGTCCTACGGCTGCCAGATGAACGTCTACGACGGCCTGCGCATGGCCGAGATGATGGCCCCCCACGGCTACCGCCTGGCCCCCACCGCCGACGCCGCCGATCTCATCATCCTCAACACCTGCCACATCCGCGAAAAGGCGGATGATAAGGTCTTTTCCGACATCGGCCGCATGCGCCGCCAAGCCAACAAATCCGCCATTATCGCGGTGGGCGGCTGCACCGGCCAGGCCATGGGCGCGTCCCTCATGCAGCAGGCCCCGGCGGTGCAGATCGTCTTCGGCCCGCAAACCCTCCACCGCCTGCCGCAACTGCTGGAAAAAGTGCAATCCGGCAGCCAAAAACGCGCCGTGGATACCGACTTCCCTGAACTGGAAAAGTTCGACAACCTCCCCACCCCCGGCGCCTACGGCCCCAGCGCCTTCGTCACCATCCAGGAAGGCTGCGACAAATTCTGCACCTACTGCGTGGTGCCCTACACCCGCGGCGCCGAGATCTCGCGCCCGGCGGCAGATATCCTGGCGGAATGCCAGGCCCTCGCCACCCAGGGCGTGCGCGAAATCACCCTGCTCGGCCAAAACGTCAACGCCTATCAGTCACCAGTAACCAGTCACCAGTCACCCGTTACTTTGGCCAAATTGTGCGAGCAAATCGGCGCAATTGCGGGCATCGAGCGCATCCGCTTCACCACCTCGCACCCCAACAACACCTCGCCGGACCTCATCGCCGCCTTCGCCACCAACCCCAAACTCATGCCCTACTTCCACCTGCCCATCCAGGCCGGCTCCAACCGCATTTTGCAGGCGATGAACCGCAACCACACGGTGGAATCCTACCTCGCCACCATTGCCCAGGTGCGCGCCGCGCAGCCTCACATCGCCATCAGCGGAGACTTCATCGTCGGCTTCCCCGGCGAAACGGAAGACGACTTCGCCCAAACCCTGCAAGTCGCAGCCACCGTCGGCTTTGTCGGCGCCTACAGCTTTGCCTATTCTCCCCGCCCCGGCACCCCGGCGGCCGACCTCCCCAACCAGGTGGATGAACTGACAAAAAAAGAGCGCCTCGCCGCCCTGCAAGCGGTGCTCGACCACACTACCGAAGCCTTCCTCACACAATTCATCGGCCAAACCATCTCCGTGCTGGTGGAAGGCCCCGGCGGCCAGCCCGGCCAACTGCGCGGCCGCTCTCCCCACAACATGCCGGTCAACTTCACGGTAGAAAACGGAATTGACCCGGCATCGCTGCCGGGCCAATTGGTCGAAGCCGAAATCACCCACGCTGGCCCCAAATCATTGCTGGGTCGGCTCGCTCGGTCTTAACTTGTTAACGGCCACCCCTGCTACCATCGCGAGCGGGAAGGAAAGGAGCGCCATAATAAAATACAGCGCCGGCCAGGATGAAGTGTTGGCATGGTGCACAAGCGGTGCACAACTCCCTGCTATACCGTGGCAGTTGCTGATAATATGTACAGGCATCGGAACCTCCAGAACTTTCAAGAGACGAAAATTTGCATCTCCACCTCTGGTGGAAGGAATGAAAAGGAGAGATGCAACATTGAGTGACCCAACATCTAGCGCTTGCACCGCACACCAGCAAGTGCGAAATTAGCGCAATGGCCAAAACCTCCCCCGCTCCCCTGCAGCTCACCTTTGCCAGCAACCAGCTTTTGGCCGAGCTCTGCGGCCGCCAAGACGCCCACCTGCAACTCATCGAAGATACGCTGGGCGTGCAACTGGTGGCGCGCGGCAACCAGCTCGCCATCTTCGGCCCGCCAGAGCAAGCCGCCCGCGCCAAAGGCGTGCTGGAAGATCTCTACGACCTGCTTAAAAACGGCGTCTCGCTTAGCCCCGCGCAGGTGGAAGCCTCGCTGCGCATGTCCGATGGTCTACTCGGTCAACAGCTCAAATCCACCGATCTCCTCAACGGCTCCACCACCATCCACACACCGCTCATTAAGGTCATGCCACGCTCGGTCACGCAGCATGCCTATGTCAGCGCGCTCACCCGCTCCACGCTGGTGTTCGGCGTCGGTCCGGCGGGTACCGGCAAAACCTTTCTCGCTGCGGCCTACGCCGTGCACCTGCTTATGTCGCGCCAGGTCAAAAAGCTGGTGCTCACCCGCCCGGTGCTGGAGGCCGGCGAGCGCCTCGGCTTCCTCCCCGGCACGTTCGAGGAAAAGATCGATCCCTACCTGCGCCCGCTGTTCGACGCTCTGGATGACACCATCGGCCGCGAAAAATGGCAGAAGATGCGCGAGACCGGCCAGATCGAGATCGCACCACTCGCCTACATGCGCGGCCGCACCCTCAAGGATTGCGTCATGCTGCTCGACGAGGCGCAAAATACCACCCCGCAGCAGATGAAGATGTTCCTCACCCGCCTGGGCGAGAACAGCCGCATCTTCGTCACCGGTGATCCCGGGCAGAGTGATCTCCCCCGCGGCACGCGCAACGGGCTGGATGACGCCCTGCGCACGCTGGAAGGGGTGCGCGATATCGACATCATCAAATTCCGCGAGGCCGACGTGGTGCGCCACCCGCTGGTCTCCACCATCGTCACCGCCTACGCGGAACGCGACCGCCAGCTCAACTTTAAAATCGACGAATAAGCCGTGAGCGGCGCCATGAGCTTTCTGCCCACCGCCTTCACCTTCAACACCTTCATGGTCTTCGGGCTGCTCTTGCTGGCCGGCGCCGTGGCGGGAGAACTCGCCCACCGCAGCCGCTACCTGCCGCGCATCACCGGCTTCATGCTGGTGGGCATGGCATTGGGCCCGGGTGGGCTGGGCATGTTTACCCAGTCGATGCTTGGCCAAGCCTCCATCTTCATCAACATCGCGCTCGGGCTTATCCTGTTCGATCTCGGCCGCCACCTCAACCTGCGGCAGATTTTCGGCGGTGGCGGCGGCACACTTGGCACCGCGGTCATCGAGGCCACCCTCACCATGGGGCTCATCACCGGCGGGCTGGTGTTGCTGGGCGTTGCACCTTTGGTGGCGGCGATGATCGGCGCCATCGGCGTCTCCAGCTCACCCGCCATCGTCATGATGGTGGTGAACGAGTTCGACGCCGACGGCCCCGTCACCCGCCAAACCCTCACCCTGCTGGCGCTCAACAACATCATCGCCTTCGTGCTTTCCATGCTGTTGCTGCCGGGGTTCCACCTCATGCAGCAGGCCGGCTGGGCAGCTACCATTCTTCACCCGCTCTACATCCTTGCCTGTTCGCTGTTGCTGGCGGGCGCTCTTTATGGGGTTGGGCGTGTGGTGTCCTATCTGGGCCTCAGCGCCGGGCAGCACGCTTTCGCGGTGCTGGCGGCGCTGGTCATGCTGGCGCTGGGTTTGTCAGATATCGCCCTGGTCTCTCCACTTCTCACCGCACTGCTGCTCGGCGTCATGGTCGGCAACATGAAGGGCGTGGCCCCCTTGCGTGAGGCCACCTTCGGCGGCCGTGCAGAAATTTTCTTCATCATTCTCTTCGTCTTGGCAGGTGCCAAACTGCACATCACCGAGCTCTGGCACTACGCACCGCTGGCAGCTGCCTTTGTGCTGCTGCGCGCGGTGGGCAAATATGCTGCTTTGCAAACGGTGGCGGGCGGCACTCACACCAGCCGCGCCCAGGCTTTCCAGGTGGCCACACTGCTCATGCCCATGGCAGGCTTGGCCATCGGCATGACCCAATCGGTGGAAGGCTGGTTCCCCATGCTCGGCAGTACTCTTTCGCAGGTGGTGCTGGCAGGCGTGGCGGTGCTGGAAACACTGGGCCCGCCCCTGTCGGAATGGGCGCTTAAACGCGCCGGCGAAATGAGCGACCAACGCCAACCCCTCAACCATTGAAATCACAAAATTAAAGGCGCCTCAGGCGCCTTCGTCGTCCTTGCCGTTTTTGTCGTCTTGCATGGTCTTCATCATCGTCAGCACGTTGCGCCGCAATTTTTCCGGCAGGGTGTAATAGGCCTTCAGCAGGTCCATCGTTTCCTTGCTGTGCAACATGCCTTCGTCAAGCGTTGCTTTGTCTTCCGCCACACGCATGCTCTTGGCGTCCTTGCCGGCAAAACCTTCAAAAAACCAACTCACCGGAACATCCAGCGACTGCGCAATTTTCATCAAGCGGCTGGCGCCCACGCGGCAGTCGCCACGCTCGTATTTCTGCACCATCTGAAAGCTCACGCCAATGGCGCTGCCCAATTTGTCCTGGCTAAGGCCCAGCATGTTGCGGCGCAGGCGCAGGCGCAGGCCGACATGAAGGTCAACAGGGTCGCGGTGTTTAGGCACGCCGTAATGTATCACAACATCATATGAATACAATGAGCACTGCTAAATAATTTTGCTAAAGGAAATCAAAATCCTGCTACCCGTTCGACAGCTCCCCGAAAGGGGGTACGCAATAATATCAGCGGTACTTTAACATCCATCCGCGCAGGGGTGTTAATCGGCAGCCGTTCCACCTCACGTCCATAGCTGTCATACACCACGCTTATTCCGGTGTTGGCTACGCGCACCAGCGGCCGGCCATTTTCCACCGCGCGCATGCGCTCCAGGCTGGCGTGCTGATAAAGGGCGATGGTGCCGGTAAACCAGTTGTCGTTGGTAATGTTCAGCAGGTAGTCGGCACCTGCCGCATGGCGCGCCACATAAAGCGGAAAAATTCCTTCATAGCAAATCAATCCCAGCGCGGTGCCGGCGGGCGTGCGCAACAAGGGGGTTCCGCTTCCGGGGCTGAAGTCGATCCTGCTCTGCGAGAGCGTGCGCAGCGTCCACGGCAGCGGCAACCGGTCAATCACTTGGCGCAGCGGCAAAAACTCACCAAACGGCACCAGCAGGTGCTTGTCGTAACTGTCGTGGATAACCGCATCATGGCCAATAACCGCCATGCTGTTGTAAAAACGCGGTGCCATGGTGCTCATGCCTTCGGCGTAGCGCACGGTGCCGGTCACCAGCACACTGTTCTTGGGCAGGCGCGCGGCAATGCCGCGGCGCACGTCCTCATCGCTGTTCAAGTAAAAGGCCACCGCGCTCTCGGGCATCACTACGGTGGGCGGCACCGGCCCTTCACCATTCAGGCCCACATCCAGCGTGCGCTGCAAAAATTGCCAGCGCAGCAGCGGGTCCCACTTGCTCTCGCTCTGGATATCCGGCTGCACCACGCGCACTTCCACACTGCGCTCCGCCGGCAAGGTGTGGTGCAATCTGTTCACGCCAAAGGCGGCCACCGCCAGCAGCAACACACTTGCGGCCACCAACCGCAACGTATGGTCGGGCCGGCTTACCAGCACGGCGGTCAGCAACACCAGCAAACTCAGCAGATAAACCCCGCCCACACTGGCCAGCTGCATCATCACCACGCTGTTTGCCCACACCATGCCCACCGGCAACCAGGGGAAGCCGTACGGCGTCAGCCCTTTCGCCACTTCCACCAGCAACCACACCAGCACAAACACCGCTTCACGCCAGCGCCGTGGCGCATAGGCTGCGGCCACCGCCGCCACCGCGTAACAAAGCGCGCCATAAAGCGCCACCCCCAGCAGCGCGGGCACGCCACCCCCAATGGCGGCCAGCCAGCTGCCGCCGCTGTCTTTAAAAAAGGCCCACGGCAACCAGTAAAGGGCGCTCAACTGGTGCCCCAACCCCCACACCAACGTGGCCCCCAAGGCCTGCCACGGTCCCGCCGCAGCACGCACCGCCGCCACCAACACCGCCAGAGAGAATATCGCCACCGGCCAAAGCTCAAAAGGCGCAAACCCAAGCGTCATCAACATGCCGCACAGCAGCAGCCAAATCCCCGCCGGCCGCCTGCGCATCAACTCCCCCCAGCTTTTCATCTCAGGGCAAAACCTTCAGCGCCACCGCCAGCACCCTGCGGCCGTTGCTGGCACTTACCGTGGCTTCCACTTTGGCAGAAAGTTTTACCTTCTCGCCCTTGGCGGGCACCTTTTTTGCCGCCAGCAACACCGCACCGCCCACGGTCTCCACTTCGTGGCCGAATTTCTTCAAAAGCGCGGTCCCGGCCGCTGCGTCAAACTCTTCCAGCGGCAGGCTGCCACGCACGGCAAAGGTGCCATCTTCCAACTTCACCAGCGCCTCGGTGCCTTCATCCAGTTCATCGGCCATGTCGCCCACCAGCTCTTCCAAAATATCCAACAGGCAGGCCAAGCCGCTGGTGTCGCCCAATTCATCCACCACCAACACCATGGCCACCTTGGCCCTACGCATGGCCTGCAACACTTTGGGCAGCGGCATGGTTTCGGGCACCACCGGCAGGGCGCGCGCCACGGCGGCCAGGCTAAAGTCTTTTTCCTTCCCGCGCAGCGCGTGGGCCTGCGCCACCACATCCTTCAGCAACACAAATCCCTGCACATCGTCCAGCCCTTTGCCCACCACCGGCAGGCGGCTGTGCGCGCTCTCGGCAAATACCCGCAGGGTTTCCTCCAAACCTGCGCGCTGGGGAAGCGCCACGATCTGCGCACGCGGAACACTCACGTCATCTGCGGTGATTTGCGAGAACGCCAGCGCATTTTCCAGCAACTCACGCTCATGAGGGGTCAGCGCCATATTGGCACGGTCCTCAAAGGCGGCATGCAGATCATCCAGGTGGGGGGCCAGGCTCCAGGCCTTGCGGCTGGCTTTCCACATCACCTTCAAACGGCGCACAAAGCCGGTCATTTGGCATCCTCATAGGGGTCGGGCATGCCAAGGCCGGCCAAAATGTCTCTTTCCAGGCTTTCCATCACCTTGGCCACACGCTCGTCCTCGTGGTCGTAACCGGCCAGATGCAACAGCCCGTGCACCACCATGTGCGCCAGGTGGTGCTCGGGCTGCTTGCCTTGTTCGGCGGCTTCCTTGTTTACCACCGGCACGCAAATAAACACGTCGCCCAGGTAGCGCTCTTCATCACCTTCTTCGCTTTCTTCTTCGGTGGGGAAGCTCAGCACATTGGTGGCATAATCCTTGTGGCGGAACTCGCGGTTCATCGTACGTGCTTCATCTTCGCCGCCCAGGCGCACGGTCAAGGTCCAGGGCAGGGGGCTTTCGGCGTAAAACGGCTCGGGTTCCACCACTGCCAGTGCGGCCTTGTGGCATAGCTCCAGCATGCCTTCCATGGCGTCAAATTCACCGGCATCCTGCAAAATCAGCAGCCCCACCTGGCTGCCGTCCTTTACAACCGGATATTCTTGCATGGCGCGCATGCCTGCACAGTTTCATAACGCCCCCCTTGCGTCAATCTGGGCCAGGGCGTATCAGCTTTTTTCATGTCAAAAATTACACTCTTCACCAGCGAAGCTGTCTCCTGCGGCCACCCCGACAAACTGGCCGACCAAATCTCCGACGCGCTGCTCGACGCTTACCTGGCTCATGATCCGGAAGCCCGCATGGCATCCGAGATCCTGGTCACCACCGACTTCGCCTGCCTGGGCGGCGAGTTCCGCACCGGCGCCGCGGTGGATATCGAAGACGTGGTGCGCAAAACCATCCGGCAGGTCGGCTATACCGGCGGCATCAACCCGGGGTTCGACGACGCCACGGTGGAGATCGAGAACCGCATGCAGGCGCAATCGGCCGAAATTGCCCAGGGCGTGGATGCCGGAAGCCGCGAGAGCGAAGGCGCCGGCGACCAGGGCCTGATGTTCGGCTATGCCTGTAATGAAACACCCGAGCTCATGCCCGCGCCCATTGCCTACGCCCACGCCGTGCTGCGCGAGCTCGAGGCCATGCGCAAAGCGGGCAACCAGCTGCTGCGCCCAGACGCCAAATCACAGATCACCGTGGAATATGCAAACGGCAAGCCCGTGCGCGCCCACACCCTGCTGGTCAGCCACCAGCACAGCCCCGACGCCACGCAGCACGAACTGCTCGAGCTCACCGCCGAGGCCTGGCAGAAAGTGCTGCCGGAAGGCTGGGTGGATAAAAACACCCGCATCCTGTGCAACCCCACCGGCAGCTTCATGCTCGGCGGTCCGGCGGGCGATACCGGCCTCACCGGCCGCAAAATCATTGTGGATACCTACGGCGGCTACGCCCGCCACGGCGGCGGCGCCTTCTCGGGGAAGGACCCCACCAAGGTAGATAGGTCCGCCGCCTACGCCGCGCGCTACCTGGCTAAAAATATCGTCGCCGCAAAACTCGCCACGCATTGCGAGATCCAACTCTCCTACGCCATCGGCATCGCCGAACCACTGGCCATCGCCGTCAACACCTTCGGCACCGGCACGGCCGATGACGCGGCGCTTGAAAAATCCATCCGCAGATCGCTCAGCCTCACCCCGCGCGGCATCCGCACTCACCTGCACCTTAACGCGCCCATCTACCTGCCCACCGCCTCGGGCGGGCACTTCGGCCGCGCCGCCGGCAGCGCCGGCCCCGGCACCTTCCCGTGGGAGGGCCTGGGCCTGGTCAAAACCCTGCAAGATAACATCTAAGCAAAAGGGCCCCATGGGGGCCCTTGCTCATGTCGCCGTTCAGCGCGCGCCCAACGCATTGGCCAGCGTGCGCGTAATCACATTGCTGCGCCCGTGCCGCCCTTCGGCCACCTCCTCCACAATCTTGGCCACAAAAGCGCTCAGGTCGCCCGGGTTGCGGCTGGTGATGATGCCCTCATCGGCCACCACCGGTTCGTCGCGCCAAATGCCGCCGGCGTTCTCCACATCGGTTTTAATGGAATGGTAGCTGGTCACCTCGCGCTCGCGCACCACACCTGCTTCCACCAGCAGCCAGGGGCCGTGGCAAATGGCGGCCACCACTTTGCCGGCGTCCACAAAATCGCTCACCAGCCGCACCGCAGTGGGGTTGGTGCGCAACTTGTCGGGGTTCATCACGCCGCCGGGTATCACCAGCGCATCGTAGTTGTCCACGTCCACTTCGCCCAGCTTCAGGTCCACCATAAAGCTGTCGCCCCAACCGGCCTGTTCGCCACCCACCCAGCCACGCACGCGCCCCAGCTCGCGCGTCTGTTCCGGCGCGGCAATTTTCACCACGGCACCCAGCCCGGCCAAACGCTCCAGCGGCACCTGCAATTCGCTTTGCTCAAACCCGTCGGTGGCTACTATCAAAATCCTCGCATCTGTTATTGCGGTCATTGTCGTATCTCCCTGTTTGTTCGCACCCTGGGCTTAATTCCAGCACCGCCGGGCTTAAAATTCCATATGGAAAACCCCCACTTCCCCCAAATTTCCCTTGCAAAATCAACTTACAAACCTTACGCAAAGGCCATGCAACCCCGCGCACTCCATACCACCGGCCGCCTTTCCACCCGCATGAACGCGGCCGACAAAGCGCGCCTGCAACAACGCCTTGCCGCCTACACTCCCACGCCGCAATACTTGGCACAACCGCCCCAGCCGCTAGAGGTCGAGCTCGGCATCGGCAATGGCGAGGCCCTGCACGCGCGCGCCGCCGCCCAGCCGCACATGCAGTTCCTGGGCTGCGAAATTTATCTTAACGGCCTGCGCAGCCTGGCCGCCACGCTGCACAAAACCCCGCTGCCCAACTTGCACGTTGCTAACCAGGACGCCCGCGAGCTGCTGCAAAATCTCGCCCCCGCCAGCGCCCACCGCTTGCTGGTGCTGTTCCCCGACCCCTGGCCCAAAGCCCGCCACCACAAGCGCCGCCTCCTCCAGGCCGATTTCCTCACCGCCGCCGCGCGCATCCTGCAACCGGGGGCCGAGCTCTGGGTGGTCACCGACTGGCCTTCCTACGCCTACCACACCCTCGCCGCCCTGCACGCCCACCCTGCCTTTTCCCTCATCGGCACCCACCTTTCAGCCTCGGCCTGCAAGGTTGCCCCCACCGGCGACGGGCCACGGGTTACGGGTTACGAGTCCTTTGGCCCCGCGCTGCTTGCCACCCCGCCCGCCTGGTGGGCACCCACAAAATACCAGCAAAAGGCCGCCGCCCAGGGGCGTTTTCCCTGGTTTATCAGTGCGCAGCGGGTTTCTCCGGCCTAACATCGGCGTCTTTTTTTCTTGACTCCCCCCTCCAACCGGCTAAGGTGCGGCCAACGCCCCGCGGCAGAATTCACGCCACAGGGCCACACAGCTGAGCAACTTTACAGCGTGGCCGCGGGCCACGTTTTTGTTGGCTGAGAGGGAAAAGTTAAGGGGAACCACGGGGGCACCATGACCACGCCGCTGAACGCCAAGATCACTGAAGCGGCCGCACAGGCCCTCGCGGTGCATGGCCTTACCCTGGTGCAGGCCATGCTTACCGGTTCGGGCGGCCGCCTCACCCTGCAAGTGCTGGCCGAGCAGGCCGACGGTACCGGCGCCACGCTGGAACAATGCACCCAGGCCAGCCGCACCCTCTCCGCGCAGCTGGATGTCGCCGATATCATCACCTCGCGCTATGTGCTGGAAGTCGGCTCGCCCGGGCTCGACCGCCCGCTCACCTCGCTGGCCGACTACCAACGCTTCCTCGGCAAAGGCGTGCACATCCGCTTCACCCGGCCTGTGTATGTGGAAAGCGTGGCCAAAGAGCTCGGCGCCATCACCGGCATCTTGCAAAAGGTGGAAGGCGAAGCCCTCACTGTGGCGCTGGAAGGCGGCCCTAAAACGGCCAGCTTCACCTACAAGCAGGTGCACCACGCGCACCTCGCCCCCACCGCTCAAGAGGTGGAAGACTACGTGCGCACCGCCTCAACGCGCAGCAAAAACCAAAACCCCGATTTACCCAACAATTAATCTCAACGGAAAGGAAGCCCACCATGGCGCTGGAATACCTCCAAATCGCAGAACTCGTCGCTCGCGAGAAAGATATCGAAAAAGAGCAAGTGCTCGAGGTGATGGAACAGGCCATCCAAATGGCCGCGCGCAAAAAGCTGGCGTCGGAGCTCGGCCTCCAGCCGCTCGACCTGCTGGTGCAAGGCCATATCGACCGCGTCACCGGCGAGGTCATCATCAAGCGCCTCATCAAGGCGGTGCAAATGGTCATGGAACCCACATCACCTGAAGAAGCGCGCCTCGCCGCGCGTGAAGGCCGCGAGCCAGAGCTCCGCCCGGCGTCCGACAAACGCGGCTACCCGCTCAAACAAAACCCCAGCCAGATGCTGCTGGCCGAGGCGCAAAAGATCAACCCCGCCATCAAAATCGGCGAGTACCTGATGGAAGACCTCTCCTCCAGCTACTTCGACGGCCGCGTCGCCGCCCAGGCCGCCAAACAGGTCATCTTCCAAAAAGTTAAGGATGTGGAACGCGCCAAAGAGCTGGAAGTGTTCAAAGACGCCGTCGGCACCATCGTCTCCGGCATCGTCAAACGGGCCGACCACAACGGCGCGCTTATCGATCTCGGCCGCGCGGAAGCCTGGCTGCCCAAGGATGAGATCATCCAGCGCGAAATGTTCAAACAGAACGACCGCGTGCGCGCCTACATCTACAAGGTCAACCCGCAGGCGCGTGGGCCCCAAATCTTCCTCTCCCGCACCCACCCGCAGTTTTTGGTGGAGCTGTTCAAGGAGCAGGTGCCTGAAATTCAAAACGGCACCATCGAAGTCATGGGCGCGGCGCGCGATCCCGGCTTCCGCGCCAAGATCGCGGTGAAGAGCTACGACCGCAACTTAGACCCTGTCGGCGCCTGCGTCGGCATCCGCGGCGTGCGCGTGCAAGCCGTCACGCAAGAGCTCCAGGGCGAACGCGTCGACATCATCGAATGGTCGCCCAACGCGGCCGAGTTCCTGGTCAAAGCCATGCAGCCCGCCCAGGTCTCCAAAGTGGTGCTGGATGAAGACGACAACCGCATCGAAGTGGTGGTGCCGCAAGATAACCTCAGCCTCGCCATCGGCCGCCGCGGCCAGAACGTCCGCCTGGCCTCCATCCTCACCGGCTGGGACATCGACGTGATGACGGATGCCGAGGAGTCCGAGCGCCGCACCAACGAGTACAACGTGCTCTCCAAAAACCTCATGGCCAACCTGGACGTGGATGAAGTCCTGGCCCGCCTGCTCATCGCCGAAGGCTTCCGCAGCGTCGATGACCTGCTGAAGGTGACGCCGGAAGAGATCGCGCAGATCGAGGGCCTCACGCCAGAGATCGCCGCCGAGCTGCAAACCCGCGCGCAAACCGCCATCACTGCGGCGGCGGAACGCCTGGCCAAACTGGGGGTGTCTGAAGAGCTCAAGGCCATGTCAGGCATGACGGCAGACCTCATCATCGCGCTGGGTGAGAAAGGCATCAAAACGCTCGACGACCTGGGCGACCTCGCCACCGACGAACTGATGGAAATGCTCCCCGCTGGCCTGCTCAACGAGAAGCAAGCCAGCAAGCTCATCATGTCCGCGCGCCAGCACTGGTTCGCCGAGGAAGAAGACGACGAGGACGAAGCGGAAGCCGAAACCCCGTCCAACGAAGCCCAAGCCAAAGCCCAACCGGTCCAGGCCTAAGGGAGGAAAAAAGCGATGCGCTACATCATCACCGGCGCAAGCGAAGGGCTCGGAGCGGCGCTCGGCAAACTCTGCCATGAAAATGGTATAGAGGTTGTTGCCTTAAGCCGCTCCAAACCCGCCTATGATTGTCACCACATCGTGGTGGACCTCACCGAGCAGTCTTCCATCGACAAAGCCGTAGAGGAAATTAAAAAGAACTATGGTTCTTTTGATGCTCTGGTGAATTGCGCGGGCATCATGTCGGTCCAAAAGCCGGAGAATGTCACCTATGCGGAAATGGAACGCCTTTTCCAAATCAACCTTCTCGCCCCCATTTATCTCACCTCTCATTTGTTTGAACTGATTAAGAAAAACCAAGCCGATATCGTCAATGTTGCCTCCACCGTTGGTACCAAAGCCTATGAAGATCAGTGCGCTTATGGAGCTTCTAAATGGGGTCTGCGCGGCGTCAGTTTGAACTTTCAACTAGAGCTCAAAAATACCCCTTGCCGTGTTATCCAGTTTAACCCAGGCGGGTTTAAGTCGAAGATTCTGGAAAAAGCCACCGGAGAGAAGAAAGACCTCTCCAAATTCATGGACCCTGCTGACCTTGCGCATCTTCTGTTCACCATCCTCAAGCTGCCAAAATCCGTGGAAGTCACTGAAATCCTCATAAATCGCAAGACCTAAGGAGGCGTGGCTACGTGTCCACCAAAACCACCCCCCTCCGCACCTGCCTCGCCACCGGCCAACCCCAGCCCCAATCCACTCTCCTGCGCTTCGTCAACGTGGGCGGCACCCCCACGCCTGACCCCACCCGCACACTCCCCGGCCGCGGCGCCTACCTTACCCCTACGGAAGAGGCCTACAACGCCGCCCTCAAACGCCGCGCCTTCGCCCACAAGCTCAAAACCAACCAACCCCCGCCGCCCTGGGCCCAAATCGCCGCCCTCCTCACCAATCACGAATAACGAATAACGAGTCACGCTCTTTCTCCCAAATCCTTGACATATCAGCCCACAAGGGGCACAAAGCGCCAAGCAATCGTTAACAGGAGAACCCCATGGCCGAAAACCCCACCAACCAGCCCAAAAAAGGCACGCTCAGCTTAGGCGGCACGCTCAGTGTCGGCGGCGGTGCGGCGCCGCGCCCGGGCGGTAGCGGGGTGTCGGTAGAGGTTCGCCGCCGCCGGTTCGACGCCCCCTCCCAGGTCGGCAACAAGGCCCAGGTGCCCTCGGCCACCACCGCCACGTCGGAAGAGATGCAGCGCCGCATGGCCGCCCTGCAGGCCTCGCAAACCCAGGCCGCCTCCAACCCGCGCGAGGAAGCCCTGCGCAAGGCCGCCAACCTGCAGGATGCCCGCGTGCAAGAGGCCGCCGCCAAGCGCGAGGCCGAGGCCGCCGCCGCCGCTCAGGAGCGTGTCACCACCCAGGCCGGTTCCGGGGCAGGGGGCGTGCAATCCGGCACGCTGGCCAGCGCGCACACCGGCCGCGCGGTGGATAGTAAAGCCTTCACCAAGCCCGCCGCCGCCGATGATTCCCGCAAGCGCGGCGCCGGCAAGCCCACCGGGCGCGATCTCACCTCCAAGCGCGGGCGCAACGCCTACCTGGAAGACTTGGCCGAGCGCCAACGCGCCATCACCGGCAACGCCCGCCGCCGCCGCGGCCGCCGTGGCGAGGAAATCGGCGACGAGCAATCCTCCGCCCCGCAGGAAAAGATCATCCGCGACGTCGCCATCCCGGAATTCATCACCGTGGCGGAACTCGCCGCCCGCATGACCGAAAAATCCGCCGACGTGGTCAAAAAGCTCATGTCCATGGGCGAGATGGTCACCGCCAACCAAACCATCGACCAAGCCACCGCCGAGCTCATCGTGGCGGAATTCGGGCACCGCCCCCACCTCGAGCAAACCGTCAGCATCGAGGAATCGCTGCTGGAAGCGCCGGATAGCCCCGAGGCCCTGCAAACCCGCCCGCCCATCGTCACCGTCATGGGCCACGTCGACCACGGCAAAACCACGCTGCTGGATTCGCTGCGCAAAACCTCGGTGGTCAAGGGCGAGGCCGGCGGCATCACCCAGCACATCGGCGCCTACCAGGTCACCGCGCCTTCCGGCCGCAAAATTACCTTCCTGGATACCCCCGGCCACGCCGCCTTCACCGCCATGCGCGCACGCGGCGCCAAGGTAACAGACGTGGTCATTCTGGTGGTGGCTGCCGATGACGGCATCATGCCGCAAACGGTGGAAGCCATCCAACACGCCCGCGCGGCAGGCGTGCCCATCGTGGTGGCCATCAACAAAATGGACAAACCCTCCGCCAACCCCGCCAAGGTCAAAAACGAACTGCTGGCCCACGACGTGGTGCTGGAAGAATTCGGCGGCACCGTGCCTGCGGTGGCGGTATCCGCGCTCAAGGGCACCGGCCTGGCCGAGCTGGAGGAAATCGTTTTGCTGCAAGCCGACGTGCTGGATCTTAAAGCCAACCCCACCCGCCGTGCCGACGGCGCCGTGGTGGAAGCCCGTCTGGATAAAGGCCGCGGCCCCGTCGCCACCGTGGTGGTGCAGCGCGGCACGCTGCGCACAGGCGATATCATCGTCGCCGGCGCCATGTGGGGCCGCGTGCGCGCCCTGGTGAATGACCTCGGCAAAACGGTCAAAGAGGCCCCGCCCGCCATGCCGGTAGAGATCCTGGGCCTGCAAGGCGTGCCCCAGGCGGGCGACCAGTTCATCGTCGCGCCGGATGAAAAGTCCGCGCGCGAAGCCGCCGCCCAGCGCGAGCACCAGATGCGCGAACGCGCCCAGGCTGCCCGCAAGATGACGCTGGAAAACCTGATGGAAAAAATGACCGAAGCCGGCGAAGGGGTCAAAGACCTCAACATCATCGTCAAGGGCGATGTGCAAGGCAGCGTGGAAGCCATCGCCTACGCCCTGCACCAGCTCAACGACAATCAATCCTCGGTCAAGGTCAAGGTCATCTCCGGCGCGGTGGGGGTGGTCACAGAAACCGACGTCAACCTCGCCATCGCGTCCGGCGCGCTCATCGTCGGCTTCAACGTGCGTGCCGACGCAACCGCGCGCACACTGGCCGAGCAACACGGCATCGAGCTGCGCTACTACTCCATCATCTATAACCTGGTGGATGATATCAAATCCGCCATGTCCGGCCTGCTCGCGCCCAGCGTGGTGGAAGAAGTCACCGGCCAGGCCGAGATCCGCGCCATCTTCACCTACGAGAAGCTCAAGATCGCCGGCTGCATGGTCACCTCGGGCAAGATCACCCGCGGCTCCAAGGTGCGCATCATCCGCGACGGCGCGGTCATCCACACCGGCGAGCTCGGCACCCTGCGCCGCGGCAAAGACGACGCCAAAGACGTCGCCTCAGGGTTCGAATGCGGCATGACGTTTGCCAACTACACCGATTTCAAAGAGCGCGACGTGGTGGAAGCCTTCACCATGAAGGAGATCAAACGCACTATTGATGACTTGAAGCAGGTCGCCGCCAAATCCGCCCCGGCCCAACCCAACGCCTAACCCATCCACGAAGTGCCTGTTCCGGCCCCCGCCGGTGCGTCGGAGTGCGCGGGGGGGCAGGGGGCTCCCACTCCCCGTGCACTCCATCGCACTAACTGTGCGAAATCGCCCCCCAAACCCCCTTCGCCAAAAGCCCGATCTCCCGCGCACAAGCCGGGGCATCCGTCTCCCCGCGCGTAAACACCGCCACGGCAACTGCCCGCGTGCCGTCCGTCAACACACCCACATCATTCACCACACCGCTCAAACTGCCGGTCTTGTTGTAAACATCCCCGCCAAAATACCCGCGCAACCGCGGCCCGCGCACACAGTTATAAAGCCAGCCCTTCACCTGCGCATAAACCGGCTGCGTCCACACCGCGTGCAGCAACTTCAACGCGCCTTGCGCCGTCATGGTGTTGGAATGCTGCTTTCTGCGCTCGTTCAAGATCGCCTCATTAAAACTGTAGGTCAGCACATTGCCCTCGCCGCACCCCAGCCGCGCCATCAGCGCGTTCACCGGCTCCGCACCAATGCGCTCAAACAACCAGCTGGCGGTAGAGTTATCACTCGCCGCCAAACTCAACCCCGCCACCTCGCGCACACTTATGCTCTTCCTGTCCAGCACCGCTAAAATGTTCGACCAACCCGCCACCTCAAACGCATTCATCGGCACCTGCTCATCCGCATCCAGCGTGCCTTCTGCCATCATCTCGGCCGCGCGCATCACCAGCGGCAGCTTCAGCACACTCGCCGCCAACATGGGCATCGCGCCGCGTATCTCCCATACCTTCTCGGGCGCGGCCAGATCGCACAGCGCCACCACGCGCTGCTCATGCTCTCCTACAAATGCGCGTAGAACGCCTTCGATCTTCTCCACCCGCCAAGCCTACAACCTCTTCTTCGGCTCTACAATCGCCCTTTGCTATTGGCTCATCACCCGCCCCAGCAGCTTTCCGTCGTCGTCAATAAGGTCGTAGTCCAAATCATCCTCATCCACGTAAATTCCGCTTTTGGGGGGCTGCGGCACGTAGGTGATGGTTCCGGTGGCGGGGTCCGAGCTCACCTCCATTCCCTGCGATCTCGCGCGCACCACATCCGTGGTGATCATCTTCCACCACTTCACGCAGGTGGGCAGCTGGCTTTGGCTTTGTGCCGCGTAAGCATCGCGCTTGCTGTCTTCGGCGGCTTTTTCGGTGGCTTCGCGGCAGGCTTGCGCTTCGGCCTTCAACGCTTCGCTCTTGCTTTGAGAGGTCTCCACATCCACCGCCCACGCCTGGGGCAAGCCGGCGGCGGCTGCCATAAAAACCATACACCACGTTTTCAAGCGCATATTTAAAGTATGGGCTGGTTTATGGCGGGTTTCAAACCCAAACCACAATAACGTCAATCTTTTTAAAGCCTTGAGTGACAAAATAGTTGCCTTACCCCCCAAACTGGCCTAACACACCGGCATGAAGCCCATGTCCACCCGCCAGCACAAGGTCGCGCGTGAGGTCCAGCACCTCGCCGCCGCCGCCTTGCTGCAAGGCCGCGTCCACTCCACCTTGCCGGTGCACCGGCTCACCGTGGTGGGCTGCTGGGTCAGTGGCGATCTCCGCCAAGCCCGCCTCCAGCTCACCTTCCCGCCAGAATGGGACCCTGCGCAAACCCTCGCCGCCGCCAATGCCCAAATCGCCAAACCCCTGCGCCAATACCTGGCCAAAAACCTCGCCACAAAATCCATCCCCGCCCTCACCTTCGTCGCGGCGGAAGAAACCTCTCCTCTGCTTTAAACACCAAAAACCCCGGCCGCAGCCGGGGCTTTTAACGCGTCTTACCACCCTCAGAAGGGGAGCAGGTGCATCCCAGACCAGATGATGAGGATGCAAACAACCACGCCTCCCCCGGCTATAACCGCCGGAGGCCACGCACCTATTGGCAGCAGATAGTTCGCCGCCGAGCCGATAACCATAAAGGCCACCGCCGCCCCCCCAAAAGCCAGGGGCCACCACCAGCCATAGGCACCAAGGGCAGTGAGTACGCTGGTGAAGATCAGAATTCTCAGCCCCAAGCACGTCGGGCAGCGGGGGAAGAACCATTCCCACCACCCCATCGTTTTCCTGTGCTCGCGCCAGCGAGCGGCTTTGTCCGAAGTCATTTTCAGTGTCTCCGTCAGAGAGGAAGTTTTCTTTCGGGGAGGGGGGCCCGGCAAAAGCCGGGCCTCCTCAAGTCGCAAGGGCAGGGGACGTCACCCCGCCGCCCGTTCAGCCCGCGCGGTAAAGGGCCAGCAACCTTTTCAGGTCCTCTTCCGTTCCCGCCGCCAACACCAGGTGACGGGTCTCGTAGTCGTAGTCCTTGCCTTCAACCCGGTACACCGGGGTGGAGCCAGCGCGCACCACTTCCGTCACCTTCCGCGGCACCATGTCGCGCAGGCAAACCCAGTGGTCAGCGGTCAGCAAACGGTGGCGGTAGAGCTTGCTCAGCATTTCCGCCAGGTTAGAGGCGGTGGCCTCCCATTTGCGGTGCTTCACCACGCAGTGTTTGTACTCACTGCGGAAGGTGATCATCTGCGCCTCCGCGTACCCGGCCACCTGGTTATCGTTCGCCGGCGCGCCTTCGGTGGGCTTGGGCAGCTTCTTCGCCGGAGTGGCTTCCTTGTCCAACTCCAGCCCCACCGCCGCCAGCGCCAACAGCTCCTCGTCGTTGAACTCCTCGGGCACACCCCGCACCAGCAAGGTGTGGGGCACAATAGTCTTGCCGTTCTTGCCGGTGCGCAGCACCGGCGGGTTTTCGTGTTCATCGGCCCACATCAGGGCCGCAATCGCTTGGTCACGCGTCATCGTCATCGGCGTCCTCCGCTGCAAATGCTTCACAAAATGCTTCCTTGGCGCAGACCTTGATGTATACACGCAAATAAGTCAAGCAACCCCCATGCAACCCGCCCCGCTCCACGGCTTTTACCTGGTCAACAAACCGGCTGGCCCCAGTAGTGCCGCGGTGGTCGGGCGCCTCAAATACCTGCTCACCCAAACCGGCCTGCCCAAAAAAGGCCCCGGCCGGCTGGTCATCGGCCACGGCGGCACGCTCGATCCTCTGGCGTCGGGCCTGCTGCCCATCGGCATCGGCAAAGCCACCAAACAGCTCCAGGCGCTGCTGGAAGGCCCCAAAACCTACCAATTCACCATCGCCTGGGGCCAGCAAACCACCACCGATGACACCGAGGGCCCCTGCATCGCCCGCAGCCAGCTGCGCCCCACCCCGCCGCAAATTGCCGCCATTTTGCCGCAATTCGCCGGCACGCTGCTGCAAAAACCCCCCATATTCTCGGCACTTAAAGTGGGC
Source organism: Pseudomonadota bacterium (assembly GCA_016125035.1). Lineage (GTDB taxonomy): Bacteria > Pseudomonadota > Alphaproteobacteria > UBA2136 > UBA6156 > RFNJ01. The sequence goes on along the minus strand of WGMN01000001.1, from coordinate 134,144 downwards.
GGGGCAAGGGCCTACGCGCTGGCCCGGGCGGGGCAGCAGGTCTCGCTGGAACCCCGCCAGGTCACCATCCATAGCCTTCAAGTTATTGAAAGTGATGATAAATCCGCCACCTTCAGCGCCCAGGTCAGCAAAGGCACCTACATCCGCTCCCTGGGGCGCGATATCGCGCTGGCACTGGGCACGGTGGGCCATATCACCAGCCTCATCCGCACCGCCTACGGCCCGTTTGTGCTCTCCCAAGCTGTTGATTTCAAAACCCTTGACACCGCCCTGCAAACAGGCGATATCACCGCCCACCTGCTCCCGCTGGCCGAACCCCTGGCGGAACCAAGCAGTATGCCCAAGGGTCTCGAACAGAAAGCATAGATATGTCAATCGCTTCCAAGCGCAAGGCCGAACTGGTCAAGCAATTCGCCCGTGCGGAGAATGATACCGGCAGCCCTGAAGTCCAGGTCGCCATCCTCTCCGAGCGCATCAAAAACCTCACCGAACACTTCAAAACCCACAAGCAAGACAAGCACTCCCGCCGCGGCCTGCTGGCCCTGGTGGCCAACCGCCGCTCGCTGCTCGACTACCTGAAGAAGATCGAAGCCAGCCGCTACCAAACGCTGATCGAAAAACTCGGCCTGCGCAAGTAAGCGCTGGCCCGAAAAAAGCGAGGTCAAAGACCTCGCTTTTTTCGTTGGCCGAGCTTATCCCCGCGAATGCGGGGATCTCATGCCCCTTGCAGAGCCTTAATTCACAAACTTCTTGCTCCACCCGGCCTCCGGCAACTCCGCCGCCGGCGGCGCAAAGAAGAATCCCTGGCCAAAGTCCACCCCCAGCTGCTGCAACGCCACCATCGCCGCCTCGTGCTCCACCATCTCCGCCACGGTGGAAATATTCTTCTGCCTGGCCACATCCGCCAGGGCTTTCACAAAGGCCTGGTCGTCGCCGTTCAAGTGCAGGTTGCGCACAAAGCTGCCGTCGATCTTAATAAAGTCCAACTCCAGCTGGCGGATGTAGTTAAAGCTGGAATACCCCACGCCGCAGTCATCCAGCGCAAAGCCCGCGCCCAGTTCCTTCATCGCGGTCATAAAGGTCTTCACCAGTTGCAGGTCGCGCAGCAGGGCGGTCTCGGTAATTTCAAACACCAGTGCCTTGTCCGGCAAATTGGCCTTCTTCAGCAACTCCTTGGCCATGGTCAAAAAGCTCGCGTCGTCAAAGGTCTTGCCGGAAAGGTTAACGGAAAGATGCACCTTGCGCCCCTGCTTGTGCCACTCCTGCAGCATCGCCACCGCGCGGGTCGTCACCAGGTGGTCAATCTTGGAAACCAGGCCAAACTCTTCCGCGGTGGTAATAAATTTACTCGGCACAATCAGGTTGCCTTCGCGGTCGATCAGGCGCAGCAGCACTTCGTAGTGCTCGGCGTGTTGCTTCACCGCCGGGCCCAGCAGCGGCACAATCGGCTGGTAGTAAAGCACCATGCGCGTCTCGTGGCTGTTCAGGCACTCGTTCACCAGCTCCACCCACTCCAACTGGCCAGAGGCACCGGAAGATCCCGGGTTGGCGGCATCATAGCGCTCAAAGCGGCGCGGGCCGCGCTCCTTGGCTTTGTCCAGCGCGTCCAGCGCGTGGGCCAGCAATTCGTCGGCGTTGTTGCCGTCCTCGGGGTAAAGGGCCACCCCGGCGGAAACATTCATGGAAACCGCGCCCGCCTCAGCCGGCATCGGCCGTGTGGTAATGGCATTTTGCAAGCGCTCCAGGCGGCCGTCCAAGTCCTCCGGGCGCACGTCACGCAGCAGCACGGCAAACTGGTCGCCGTCCAGACGCGCCACCAAATCTCCGGTGCGCACGTTGTCCTTTAACACTTGGGCCAGGTGGATAAGCAATTTGTCGCCGGTAAGGTGGCCAAAGGTGTGGTTCACGTAGCTAAAGCGGTCAATGTCCAGCAACACCAGGGCGCCGGTGCGGTTCTCGCGCTTGGCGGCACGCAGGGTGCGTATCACTTCGTCCTGGCAGCGCTGGCGGTTCATCACGCCGGTCAAGGGGTCGTGGTTCACCAGGTAATAAATCTGGTCGGTGCTGGCTTTTACGCTAGAGATATCGCGCGCCACGCCGCGGTAGCCCAAAAGCTTGCCGGCCTTGTCCATCACCGGCACACCGCTCACACTCCAGCAGATGCGGCTGCCATAAGGGTCGGCGCTCCAGTAGTCGCGATCGTGGAAGGGCCGCGGGCTGCGCACCAGCTCGGCAAAGTCGTCTTCAATGCGCAGTTTTTCTTCCGGCAGAAAGCACGCGGTCATCTGGCTGCCCTTTACCGCGCCGCTTGCGGGGCGCTTGCGGGCGGAAGAGAACGTCAGGTGCAGCTCGGTGTCCACTTCCCACAACCAGTCGGCAAACAGGTCGGCCATGTCCCTAAAGCGTGCTTCCGCCAGATCGTAAAACTGCTGCATCTGCCCCTGCTTGTGGCGCAGATGCTGGAATTCCACCGCCAGCATCAACATATCATCCAGCAAACTGGGGCTCAGGTCGGCCACCGGCAGCACAATCGGCTGGCCTGTGCCTTGCGCCATCTCGGCCACGCCACGGTTGTCGCTTAAAAGAATCGTCACGGCATTGGGCAGCAGGCCAAAGCCCTTCAGCCAGGTTTCATACTCGGCCGAGGGCCCGTTCATCTGCGCCAGCACCACCACCACTTCGGGGGAAGTCTCGCGCACTCGGGTGTGCACCTCTTCCAGTGTCGCCGCGGTGTGGATCTCGGCAGTGCTCCAGGCGCCGCCGCCGGCCTTCAAAAAGCTCTGCACGCGCTTCACCACATCGGGAGAGCCGAACAACACAAGCTGGGCCAAAGCCGAACCTTTTGGCATATCAATCCTTACCTTTACGAGAACTTATCACCCTGTGCGCACCAAAGTCTGACATTCCGGCTGACAGCAAGGTGTTCTTGTTGGCCTCCAACCTATCCGCAAACCCGCCCCGGCGGCAAGGGCGCCACGGCAAAAGGCTGACCCCCCGTGGCCAAAAACGCAGAGTTTCTTTACAATCAGGCCAGTTACGGCTACTTCACAATCACATTCGGCCCCTTGGCGCGGGCATCCGTAAGCTTATGATCTATCAAATAAAGTAGCCCCGCCATGTCGGTGGCGGCGGGGTCGGCGCTTTCCACAATCCCCCCCACCACGGTCATCGGCGTCGGGCCGATACTTAAATCATATGTTTTATCAATGGCTTTTCTAATGCGCTCACCCAGTATCAACGCGCCTTTGGCATCTGTTTCCGGCAGCAAGGCCAGCAAGGTGCGCTCGCCGGTGCGCCCGGCGCTGTCACTGTCGCGCACGTATTTGCGCACCACGCGGGCGGCTTCGCCAATCAGCAGGTTCATGTCTTCGTGGCCCAGGTGCTTTAAGTCCGGGTTGTGTGTAAAGGGGTCAATTTCAAAGGCCAGCAGGGCAAAGGGGTTGTCGTAGCGCTGGGCGCGGTGCAGCTCTTTTTCAATCAGGTGGAACAGGTAACGCCGGCTGAACAACTGCGTCACTTCGTCATAGGCCATCAACTCGCGCAGGTAGCGCACGGCGGTTTCCAGCGCCTTGCCGCTGCGCTCCAGGGTAATCACCAGGTCGGTGATCTTGGCCATCTCCTCGCGGGAGATGGAAATGTTGCCGTTGGAGAGCGTCAACCGCACCTTATTGGCCTTCACCCGGCCAATAAAGGTTTCCGCTTCTTCCAAACTCGCCTCAATGTCGCGAATGGTGCGGATGTCGTGCAAAATTGCGGGAGCGTCTTTCATGGGCCTCACTTATTGAAGTTTTTTATTCCAAAGCGCGGGCATTGTGCCCGCAACCCCTTGCGGTTACAACAGTTTTTTACACCCCCCGCACCCATGGCCCCTCCACGGCTAAAAACCCAAGCCTCCCGTCCCCCCAGCCCCCAGCCCCTAGCCCCTAGCCCCTAGTCCCTAAACTTGGCACGGGGGTTGCATTGGTGGTGGCATGCAAGCTATCGCCGTCCTCGCCTCCCGTGCCCTCACTGCCCAGCGGCAGTTCGCCGCGGTGGCGGATAACGTCGCCAACGTCAACACCGTCGGCTACCGCCGCCTCACCATGGATTTCAAAGAGGTCGCCAGCCACAAGGGCGCGCAAACCGCCAGCTACGTGGCCGATAAATCCACCAGCGTCAGCCACCTCAACGGCACGCTGCAATCCACCGGCAACCAGCTGGATGCCGCGCTGGGCGGCCCCGGTTACTTCGCGGTGCAAACGGCCCAGGGCACCCAATACACCCGGCGCGGGCAGTTCCTCGTCAACTCCGAGGGCGTGCTGGTCACGCCAGAGGGCGACCCGGTGCTCGACAACTCCAACGCGCAGATCCAGTTCCCGCAAGACGTCAAAAACATCTCCATCGCCAGCGACGGCACCATCAGCACCGAGGAAGGGCAGCTCGCCCAACTGGGCGTGTTCAACTTCACCCCTGAGGACGAAGCCAAACTCCAGCGCGCCGGCAACACCGCCTTCTCCGCGCCGCCCGGCGTGGCCGCCACGGTGGTGGAAACTCCCAACGTGCGCCAGGGGTATGTAGAGTCAAGCAACGTCAACGCGGTGGAAGAAATGGTCAACATGCAAACCGTCGCCAAATCTTACGAGAACACCCTCAGCCTGCTCAGCTCCATGGATGACCTGGAGTCGCGCACCGTCCGCACCCTGGGTGGAACCCAATAGTTTTTTTGAAATAGATATAAACAGGAGAAAATAAACCATGTTGCAAGCCCTCCGCATCGCCGCCACCGGTATGCAAGCCCAGCAGTTGAACGTCGACACGCTCTCCAACAACATCGCCAACCTCAACACCACCGCTTATAAGCAAGAGATGCCGGCGTTCTCCGATCTGGTGTACCAAAACTACACGGCGGTGGGCGCGGTCACCAGCTCCACCGGCACGCTCTCGCCCACCGGCATGCAAATCGGCCTGGGGGTCAAGGTCGGCAGCGTGTATAAGCTGATGAAGCAAGGTAACCTCATCAACACCACCAACCCGCTCGACCTCGCTGTTTCCGGGCGCGGCTTCTTCCGCATCGCCATGCCCGACGGCTCCACGTCCTATACGCGCGACGGTTCCTTCCAGCTCGACCAGAACGGGCAGATCGTCACTAAAGACGGCAACCCCCTCGACCCTTCCATCACCGTGCCTTCCACCGCCACCGATCTCACCATCACCGGCACCGGCACGGTCAGCGCTAAAATCGATGGCACGGTCACCGAGCTCGGCACCATCACCGTCAGCATGTTCGTCAACGAGGCCGGGCTGGAAAACCTGGGCGACAACCTCTATGCCGAGACGGAAGCCTCCGGCTCCCCCACCGACAGCGAGCTGGGCGCCAACGGCGCGGGCACCCTGTCCCAGGGCTTCCTGGAAACCAGCAACGTCGACGCGATTGAAAGCATCACCCGCCTCATCACCGCCCAGCGCGCGTATGAGTTGAACTCCCGCGTCATCTCTACCGCCGACGAAATGCTCAGCAACCTCAGCCAAATTAGGTAGTAGGTGGCAGGTAGTAGGTGGTAGGCGGGGGGGGGAGAGGGGCCGAAGGCCCCTTTTCCTACAACCTACCACCTACCACCTACCACCTCAAAAAAGCTGGCACGCATCTTGCAAATATCTGGTCGGGAGGGCGCGCAAGCGCCAAAAAAGGGGGTGGCAACCGCCACCAACCGAGAGAAAAACCAATGGAACTGTTCACCACTGTCATGACCTGGCTCAATGCCGAAGACGAACCAGTCACCCTGCAGCGAGACGGCGTCTACGCCCTGCTCACCTGGCGTGATTTCAACCAGCCGGCGCCGGAACCTCTTACCTTCCGCACCGCCGCGCTGCTGTTCATCCTCGCCATCGGCCTGCCGGCCCTGATTTTGAGTTAACCAGAGAGAAGGGGGAGACCATGCGCCACACCATCATCTTCATCATCATGCTGGCGGCGCTGCCATGGCTTTCCCGCGCCGATGACACCCAGCTCGCCATGCTGTCGGTGCCGGTGCTCAAGTCTCCGGTGCAACGCGGCGAGACCATCTCCGCCGACAACATCATGGAAAAACAAGTCCCCGCCGACCAGGTCTACGCCGGCACGGTCGATAACGCCGCGCAACTCGCCGGGCTGGAAGCCCTGCGCCCCCTGCAGGCCGATACCCCCATCAACAAGCTGCACGTGCGCGTGGCGCCAGATATCGCCCGCGGCAGCCTGGTGGATATCCGCTACACCCGCGGCGCGGTGCAACTGTCGGTCAAGGGCCAGGCGCTGCAAGACGGCACCATCGGCCAATCCATCAAAGTGCTCAACCCTTCCACCCGCACCACGCTGGTCGGCATCGTTGCCGCCAACGCCACCGTGGATATCAACTAAGGAGCCTCCCCCATGCCCCGCCTCAGCCATATCCTCGCTACCTCGTTCCTCGTTCCTGGTTCCCTCTTCCTGTCTTCCTGCCAAGATCTCCTCGCCTCCCACCCCACGCCTTCATCGCTGGAAGGCGGCGTGGGCACCAACCCGCAACCTGCCATCGCCATGCCGCTGGCCATGCCTTTACCGCCCAAGCCAATGGACGGCGCGCTGTGGGTGCCCGGCAGCAAGCAGTTCTTCAAGGATAGCCGCGCGCACAACGTGGGCGACATCATCACTGTGCTGGTGGCGGAAACCGCTTCCGCCAAAACCACCGCCGCCACCGGCACCTCGCGGGCGCACACCCAGTCGGCGGGGCTCACCAACTTCCTCAACCTGGAGGGTAAGCTCATCAACCACGGCATCCCACTGGCATCGGATGACCTGGTCAACACCCAAAGCAACCGCACCTTCACCGGCAACGGCAGCACCAACCGCCAGGATAGCCTCACCGCCTCCATCGCCGCGGTGGTCACGCAGGTGCTGCCCAACGGCCTCCTCGTCATCCGCGGCCAGCGCGAGGTGATGGTCAACTATGAAAAACAGGTGCTGGTGCTCCAGGGCATCATCCGCACGGAAGACATCTCCTCGGTCAACACCATCCCCAGCTCCAAAATCGCCGAGGCCCGCATCGCCTACTCCGGCAAGGGCATCGTCGACGAACAGCAAACCCCGCAATACGGCGTCGGCCTGATCGACAAGATCCTGCCGTTTTAAAAAAAGAGAACCCGCCGCACCTGTAAATCAAGGAGCGACGGGGTATTATTCGAAGATCCGCACACCGCGAACGGTGTAGTCGGCGGTCTTGAAGACCTCGAGGATTTGCGGAAGCTCTTTGCCCAGAGAGAGACTTTTCTGGGTTTGGAACTTTTCCAGCCGTGGGGCGTCGGCCCACCGCAGCACACGTGTCACCCCGTCTTTCTTCAGGGCATCCATGTCCGGGTGGGGGGCATCATCGTCAAGCATCAGCGTGCCGCGTACCGCCGCCAACGCGTCCACCATGGCGTCGGTGAAGTGGACGTCGTAGGCAAACACGGTGCCGTGGTTGCGGTAGCGCCAGGTCATGTCATAGTCCGGGTCGGTAATAACATGATCCGGCCCCCACTTGCGCAGCAGGTCCGGGTCCAGTGTCCATCCCAGCATCTTTTCTATGATGCCGCAGGTGGCTTCCTTCACTGTTTGCCGCTGCTGCGGCAAAATAAAGGTCCCCGGCTTGCCAAGCTTGTGGCGCATATCACCTTTGCCGATGAACGGCTGCCGTTTGTACATCAACAGCAACCGCCCCCTATGCCAGCCGAAGATGCCGGCAGAGGCCACGAACACCTCTTTAAAGGTGCCCACGCATACCTCCTCATGCCCTGTGAGGTAGCTGAGGAAGCGGGTGAGCACCTTGGTGAACACCGCCGCCCGCCGCCGTTGTTCGGCAGAGAGTGCCACGGGCAGAGAGGTATCTTCCGGCAGGGTCTGGTCAGGGCGCTGGCTCAGGCTGGGGTCGAGAATGGCTTTCAGGTCTTTGCCTGGCCGCACATTCACCATCACCTCACCGCTCTTGCCATGCTTGATCAACGGCCGCTTGAAGCAATCGCGCTCCTCATCCGTCAAGGTCTTCATGAACTCATCCAGAGCCCATGAGTAAGTCATTGATTCTCCTGTGTTTTACCCTCTCTAGGAGGGGGCAAGGGCCAAACGCTAGCGCGGGGCAAGCCCCGGTTGCCTTTATAAGTAGGCCTAAGCACTGGTTTTTCAAGCTTAAAACGTAAGAAAGGTGGCCGCGCGCGGCGCGGCCACCTTTCCTTGTCGTGTTGCGGGTAAGCTTACCCGATCGCCTGCAGCCTGGTGTCCGTTTGCAGCACCCAGTCGAGCCTGAGGTCGCTGGCCGGCCGGCCGATGTCGAGCAACGCCCGCACCACCTCGAACGCACGGTAGAGGTGCTCCACCTGGTAGGGGAAGGAAAGCTTGCTTTCCTTTTCCAGCTCACGCACCCGGGCCTCGCTCTCCCAGCTGATCGACTTCAGCTTGGGGTGGCTGACGAACTTCACCTGCTCGGCGGTCTCGTCATCCATCAGGCAGATGCCGCTCATCGCCACCCGCTTGATGTCAAGCGGGCCGAACGAAGTGCCAAGCGGCGCGGGCATCGCCTTCACGTCGTATTCGCACGGCCTGAAGTCGGGCGTACATTGCTCGCGCGGCGGCACAAGGCCGATCATCGCCAGCGCGTGCGCATCCGCCACTTGGGCGTACATCGCAGGGCCGGGCACCACGTTGTTGAAGCCGCTGGTGGCCAGGGCCACCTCGCCGTTTTCGGGGATCGCGCGGGGGGTTTCCGTCCGCCAGCCGAGCAATATCTCGCCCTTCTGGTTGAAGTTCATCCGTCCGCTGCTGTAGGCCAGCCATGAAGGCATGCCTGCCCGTATGTCGTTAAGCGAGAATCTCTTCTCGTCATCGGGGTTTACCGGGGGTTTCCCCGGGGTATTGCCGGTGGTCGTTGTCATCAGTTTATCTCGCCACCCATGCCGGAACGGGAATCTCCCGCCCTCATGCGTGCGAAAAAGGGAAGAAAATGAGGTCAGGGAATTATCCTGGCTCACACCTCCTCTTTAACCGCATAAACTTGAGAAAACAAGGCAAAAGGCCAAGTTCAAGCCCTGCGCCCTAAGCCGCCCGCCGCCGCAAATCCATCACAAAAGCAATAACTTTAGCAATAATTTCATAAAGTTGCACCGGAACCGCCTCGTCAATCTCCACATCCGCCCACAACTGCCGGGCCAGCGGCGGGTCTTCATACAGCGGCACGCCGTTTTCTTCCGCCACTTCCCTTATGCGCATCGCCACCGCGTCCACGCCCTTGGCCACCAGCACCGGCGCGGCATCTCCCTCTTCCGGCTTGTAACGCAGCGCGCAGGCGTAGTGGGTGGGGTTGGTCACCACCACGTCGGCTTTGGGGACGGCGGCCATCATGCGCTTCCTCGCCCGCTCCATGCGTATCTGCCGCTGCCGTGCCCTAATATGCGGGTCCCCCTCGCTGTCGCGCATTTCGTCCTTCAGCTCGCGGCGGCTCATGCGGTTCTGTTGTAGGTACTGAAAGCGCTGAAACAACACATCCACCACCGCCAGCAGCGCCATCACCGCCAGCGCGGCGCCCAGCACCCACAGCATCAGCAGCTGCAAGTGGTGCAGCAGGTCGGTGGTGTCGCCGTCCACCAGCGCCACCAGGGTTTCGCGGCGCTGCCATACCACCATCACCATGGCGCTGCCGATCACCACCAGCTTCACCACGCTTTTCAAAAGCTCCACCACGCTCTTCAGGCTGAACATCCGCTTCAGCCCCGCCAGTGGCGATATCTTCTGCAGGTTAAAGCCGATCGGCTTGGTGGAAAAAATCAACCCGTTCTGCAACGCACTGCCCAAATAGCCCAGCACCATCAGCACCGCCAGCACCGGTATCAACGCGGTAAAAAAGCTCATGCCAACGTGGCTTAGCACCATGCCAACGGCGGGGCTTTCGTCCAGGTCGGTAACCCCGGCGTTCTGGATAACCGCGGCGCTCAACTCCAAAAGCCTGCCAAAAGCCCAGGGCGCGGCCAGGCCTGCCACCAGCACCATGCCCAGCACGGCAAACAGGTTGTTCACCTCGCGGCTGGTGGGCACGTTGCCCTCCTCGCGCAGCTTCCTCAGCTTGTGCTCGGTCGGGTCTTCGGTCTTGCTCGACTGGTCTTCATCATCCGCCATGGCTTGATAAATAACCCAAACCCGGTCAAAATGCACCATCAGGTTCGCGGCTGCCTGATTTCTCACGCGGCCGCCCATCTCAGGCCGTTTCCCCAGCCGCTCCTCAGGAGACTTAAATGTTGAAGCCGATCAAAGGCGACAAACTGCGCGGAGGCTGGAACATCAGCACCGAAACCATCCTCACCCCCGGCGAAGGTGGCGCCGGCGGCGGCATCGCCTGAACCATCATCTAGCCGCCCCCTGCGGAACGAACGGCAAAGCCCGGCTGCAAAGCCGGGCTTTTTCACGAATCACGAATCACGAATAACCAATCACGCCTTCAATTTAGCCACCTCCACCGCCGCCCGCGTGCGCACTTCATCCAGCGCGGCTTTCTGCTGCGCATTCAACCCGCTCTCATCCACATCGCGCGCCAGCGCTTCCAATTTTCCCACCGCCGCGGTGGGCTCACCGGCATAAGCATCCTCGGCCAGATCCTTCAAGGTCTTCAAAAGCGCGCGCGCCTGGCCCTGCGCATCGCGCGGCATTTCGTCCTCCAGCGGCACGTAGGCGCCCACGCCCACACTCCCCACGCTAAAGGTCTCGCCGGCGGTGTCGCTGTGGCTGGCTTCTTCCAGCATGCTGGCAAAGCTCGGCCCTCCGGCGCCGCCGGTTTTCTTGGCCTTGGCTTTGTCTGCCGCCGCCGGGCCTTTGGGGCCGTTCACGCCAAAAATCACAATGTGCTCTCCACTTGGAATACACTGATTTTACCCGCAACCGTCCCACTCCACAACTCCAACATGGTGCCAAGGCTGGCGCCCAGCACAATCAAGCTCAGGCCAATCGCCAGGGGGATGCTCACAAAAAACACCTGCAACTGCGGTATCAACCTGTTCATCACGCCAAACAGCGCGTTGGTCAGCAGCCCGGCCACCACCACCGGCGCCGCCAGCTGCAAGCCAAGGCTGAACATCTGTCCGTAAATCTGCACCACCGCACTTGTCACATCGCCCACATCGGGCAACTGCCCGGGGGGGAAGGCGCTGTAGCTCGCCGCCACAGCCTTTATCAGCTCATAGTGCAGGCCCAGCACCAGCATCAAAAGCCCGGCGCACAGGGTCAGCAAAATGGTCGGCGCGGCGGTGCTGCTGCCGCTGGTGGGGTCAAACAGGGTGGCGGCCTGGAAGCCCGCCATAAAGCCGATCAACTCGCCGGCCAAACTCATTGCCGCCATAAACACGCGGGCGCCATAGCCCATCAGGACGCCAATCACCAGCTCGCCGAACATCATCAGCACCATGTCGCCGCTGTGGGCGGGCAGGGGGGGCAGCTGGGCCTGCACCAAAGGGAACATCACCGCGCTTACCGCCAGCGCGATCAACAGGCGGATACGCACGGAAACCGAAGGGTCGGAAATCGCGGGGAACACCATCACCGCCGCGCCCAACCGTGCAAACACCAAAAAGAAGGGGAACACCAGCAAGCCTGCCAAATCAGGCATGGGCTACTCCGTCCCCGGCGCGCTCAGCGGTTCGGCCTGGGCCATGCGCGCAAACAGGTCTTCGGTGAACTGCTGCATCTGGCTGGCCATAAAAGGCATCGTCACCAGCAGCACCACAAACACCAAAATGATCTTGGGCACAAAGGTCAGGGTCACTTCCTGGATGCTGGTCAACGCCTGGAACAACGCAATCAACAACCCCACCACCAGCGCCACCGCCATGGCAGGCGCCGAGACCATCAGCAGCGTCATCACGGTCTCTCTGGCAACGGTGGCCACATCCTCCGGCGTCATCGTCCACCACCCCTTCTTACCCAATACTCAACACCCAACACTCAACACCTCCTTACACAGGCATCTGGATGATCTGCTGATAAGCCTCAACCGCCTTGTCGCGCACGGTCACCAGCGTTTGCAGCGTCAACTCGGCCTTGCTCACCGCCTGCACCACATCGTTAAGAGAAACGCTCTTGTCGCCATTGGCGGCGGCCAGGGTCAAGCTCTCGGCCTGTTTCTGCGCGTCCACCGCCTGGCCCACCATGCCCTTCAAAATGTCGCCGAAGCTCCCGGCACCGGCGCCGTCCTGGCCCAGCCCCTTCACACCGCCAATACCCGGCAATGCCGAGGCGCCAACCTTGCTCAAATCCATGCCAACTGTCCTTGTTCTTCTCTCGGCCGGCATCATGGCCGCATCGCCGCCCGCGGTCAACGCACACGCTGCCCCATGCAGCGTCCATCCCCCGCCAAGCAACCAGCGTGCCAATTTAACAGGCATTTGGCTTACTCGTGCAGCGGCTATCTGCCATACTGGTGCACCTATAAAGGGAGCTACCCCATGGCCGACCTCCTCACCCTGCTTAATGAAGATAATCCCCTGCGCCCCACCCAGGCCAAATCCAAGCAGGGCTGGCTGTGGCTGGCCAGCGTCATGGTCGGCTGCACCATCTGCGTGCCCATCTTTTACATGGGGGCGCAAATGGCGGTGCAGCAAACGCCGCTGCATTTCGCCCTGGCCTGCTTTATCGGCGGCGTCATCGCGGCGGTCATCGGCGTGGCCACCGGCGTGGTCGGCCAGCGCACCGGGCTGCCCACCGCCATGCTGGCCAAAATCGCCTTTGGCACACGCGGTTACATGGTGGCCAATGCCGCCATGGTGTTGGGCGCCATCGGCTGGTTCGGCATCCAGACGGGTGTTTTTTCCGCTGCCATGCTCAAGCTTTCGCTGCAGGTGTGGGGGGTGGCGCTGCCGCATCTGCCGGTTACGCTGTTTGCCGGGCTGGTCATGTCATCCACGGCGGTCATCGGCTTTCGCGGGCTGGGCAAGCTCAGCTATGTTGCCACGCCGCTGCTGCTTATCCTGCTGTTCACGCCGCTCTATCTTTTTCTCAACAACGGCCAACTCTCCGGGCTTTTATCTTACACACCCGGGGGCGCGCCGCTGGCGTTCGGCACCATCGTGGCCATGGTGGCCGGGGCCTATTCCTTTTCCTGCAATATGCCAGATATGACCCGCTTCATGCGCAACCCGGCCGAGGTCGCCAAGGCGCTGGTGGTCAACTTCGCCGTGGCCTATCCCGCGCTCTTGGTGCTCACCGGCATGCTGGCCATCGCTGCCCATGAGGCCGACTTCATGCAAATCATGCTCAACCTCGGCTTCGGCTCGCTGGCCATCGTGGTGCTGTTCCTCTCCACCTGGACCACCAATGATACCAACGTCTACGTCTCCGCTATTTCCGCCAACGTGTTCCTGCCGCAGTACCCGCGCTGGAAGCTGGCGGTGGCGTCAGGCGTACTCGGCACCCTGGCGGCCATCTTCGGTATTTTTGAGCACTTCACCGACTGGCTGATTTTCTCCGGTAATCTTTACGCCCCCATGGCCGGGGCTTATGTGGCCGATTACTACCTCCACCGCCAACGCTATGCGGCAACAGCCAAGCTGCCCACCTTCCGCGTCAACACATTGGCGGCATGGGGCGTGGGCCTGGCCGTGGGCCTGTGCACCACCAGCAGCGCCAACATGGGCGCGGGGCTGTTCCAGCTCACCACCGTCCCCATGCTCGACGCTCTCGGCAGCGCCGCACTGGCGCAAATCATCTTCAACCGCCTCAACCGCGCCTGAAAACCCATGGCCCCCAGGGCCATTCCTTGCCGAGGTGATTTTTGATTTTCTCCACAGGCCCGAGCACCGCAAGTGTACCCTCTTGTACATGCGGAGCGCAGGGACCAGGAAAAATCAAAAAGCGCCCGGACCCAGCAGAATTCTCACAACCTTACCGCAGCAAGTCCAACGTCCGGCTCGCCATCCCCTTGGCGGTCTCAATCGCCGCCAGATTGGCCTCATAGCTGCGCTGCGCTTCTTTCATGTTCAGGTTCTCAATCGTCATGTCCACGTTGGGCATCTGCACAAAGCCGCGCGCATCTGCCATCTCGTTGCCGGGGTCGTACTCGCTGCGCAGCGGGGTGGCGGTGTCGGCGCGCACGCTGGCCTGCACCTCGGTGCCGCCGGTGGCGCGGTTCAACACACTGGTAAAGTACACCTGCTTGGCCCGGTAGGGGCCGCTGCCGTCGGCGCTTTGCACGCTGTCCATGTTGGCCAGGTTCTCGGCGGCCACTTGCATCCGCCGGCTCTGCGCCAGCATGCCGCTGCCGCTAATGTTCATCACTTGCATAAAGTCCATGGTCTAGCCTCCTAGCGTCCGTTGGTGCTCAACGCCAACTTTTGCAGCGCCACCTGCTTGGCGTAAAGCTGGGTCATCATCTGGTAGTTCAATTGGGTGTCGTTCATCTTCAGCATTTCCTGGTCCAGCCGCACGCTGTTGCCGTTGTGCTGCAAAAAGCGCTTGTCTTCCACAATCTTTCCACCGGCGCCGTCTGCGCTTTTGGGCGCGCTCATGTGCCCGGCGCTGCTCACCATCATTGCAAAGTTGCTACTATTGCTGTCGGCCACCAGGTCACGGTCGATGTACCCGGGCGTGTCGCTGTTGGCAATGTTGCCGGCAATCACCCCTTGGCGGGCGGTCAGGTAATTCATCCGCGCGGTCAGCGCGTCATATACGTTGGGCATTGGCTCTCTCCTTCCGTTGCACGCTTCTTTATGCAACCTGCGTGCCAACCCGCGCCAACGCCTTGCCGCCGGTTGCAGCGTTTCGCCGCTTTTTGCAGCTTTTTGCCGCTTGGCACGCATCCTGCATAAACAACCGCGAGAGAGGACCAACCTATGCCCAACGCCTTGAAGTCATTAACCGCAACCCCCCTGGGCTGGCTGCTGGCCGCCATGTTGCTTGCCGCGCTTTGCAGCGTTTCGCCGGCTTTCGCCGTCGCCCCGCCCGCCAAAATTAAAGATATTTCCAACATCGAGGGCGTGCGCGAAAACGTCCTGGTCGGCTACGGCCTGGTGGTCGGCCTGGCCGGCACGGGTGACTCCGCCAACGGCATCCCCTTCACCCGCCAATCCCTTGCCAACATGCTGGAAAGGCTGGGCGTTAATGCCAAAGACGTGCTCACCCAGATCAAAACCAAAAACGTCGCCGCGGTCATGGTCACCGCGCGTTTGCCCAGCCTGGCGCGCGGCGGCAGCAAGATAGACGTCACCGTCAGCTCACTGGGTGATGCCAAATCGCTGGAAGGCGGCATGTTGCTGGCCACGCCGTTGGTGGCCGCCGACGGCGAGACCTACGCCGTGGCCCAGGGCGCCATGGTGGTCGGCGGTTTCCAGGCCACGGGGGCCGATGGCTCCACGCTCAGCAAAAACCACCCCACTGTGGCGCGCATCGCCGAGGGCGGCCTGGTGGAGCGTGAAAGCGGCTTCGAGCTTTCCCAGCTCGGCGGCAACCTCAAATTCATTCTGCGCCAGCCCGATTTCACCACCGCCATGCGCATGAAAGACGCCATCAACACCGCCTTTAAGGAAGATATCGCCACCACCGCCGACAACGGCCTGGTAGACGTAAAGGTGCCTACCCGCTACCAAACCGAGCTCGCCGCCCTGATCGAAAAAATCGAGAATATCCAAGTGGTTCCCTCGTCGGAAGCCCGCGTGGTCATCGACGAAAAAACCGGCACCATCGTCATGGGTGAGAACGTGCGCATCGCCCCGGTGGCCATCAGCCACGCCAACCTGATCATCAAGATCATTGAAGAGCAGCAGGTCTCGCAACCCTTCAGCTTCAACGTCGCCGGGCAAACCGTGGTCACCAACAAAACCACCATCCAACATACCGATGATGACGCCAACCACGGCAAGTTCAAAATCTTGAATGGCGGCGCCTCGCTGTCCGACCTGGTGGCCGGCCTCAACACGCTGGGCGTCAAACCTCGCGATATCATCAGCATCCTGCAAAACATCAAGGCAGCCGGCGCCCTCCAGGCCGAGCTGGTGGTGCTCTAATGGCCGCGCAGATCATCTACCAGCAACCTAATCTTGGCGCCACGGTGCCGGACGCCACCAAGGCCAGGCTCAAAGGCAAGGCCGAAGATTTCGAATCCTTCTACATCTACCAGTTCCTCGATCTGGTCTCGCCGCAAAACGATAAATCGGTCTTCGGCGGCGGCGAGGGCGAGCGCATGTTCCGCCACCAACTTAACGAGGAAGTGGCCAAAAATATAAGCCACGCCGGTGGCTTCGGCCTCGCCAACAAAGTCTACTCCGAGCTCCTGCGCCAGCAGGAAGCCATTCAACAAAGGTCCGCGCAATGAATCCCCTCCAGCTCATCATCGATGCCCGCAACGCCTGCCGCAGCCTCATCGCCCTGCTGATGGAAGAGAACGCCACCCTCACCCAATACAACTCCGGCGGCCTGGAAGAAAACCTGCCGCAAAAAAAACGCCTCAGCCAAGCGCTGGAGCAAGCCCTGCGCGACATCAAAGCCTCAAGCTCGGGGTGGAAAAATAATCCGGCGGTGCAAACCCAGGCCATCCGCCTGGATGAAGAGGTGCGCTACCTGCAAGGCCTGGCGCGCTCCAACACACTTATGCTGCAAGCCGCGCACCAATTGCGTGCCGATCTCATCATCGCCATCCGCGACGCGGTAGAGGCCAATGCCCCGCGCGCCCAGCTCTATAATGCGGTGGGCGGCGTAGCCACCACCCAGGCTGGTACGCGCATCATCGCGAGAGAGGTGTAAAAACCCATGGCACGCATCTTGCTTAAGGTCCTGGTATGAGCAGCAATCTCAACACCGCCCTGCGTATCGGCACGTCCGGCCTGCAAATCTCGCAGCTGGCTCTGGCCACCGTGTCGCACAACGTGGTCAACGCCAACACCGCGGGCTACTCACGCCAGGTGGTGCAAACCAGCGCTTCTTCCGTTGGCGGTTTCGGCAACGGCGTCCAGCTCGATACCATCCAGCGCGTTACCGATAGCTTCATCACCAGCCGCACGCTCGACGCCAGCTCCGATTCCACCTTCTCCTCCACCAAAAAAAGTTATCTGGACACCATCCAGAGCATCTTCTCCACCAACGGCACCAGCGGCGGTATCGATAGCACCATCACCGGCTTCATGTCCTCGCTCAGCCAACTCAGCGATGACCCTACCAACACCGCGCTGCGCCGCAACGTGGTGCAGCAGGCCGCCCTGGTGGCGGAGACTTTGCGCAGCGCCAACACCAGCCTGCAAAGCACCGCCAACAACGCCGATTTGGCCATTAACAGCGAAATCACCAATTCCAACCAACTTATCCGCGATATCGCCACCCTCAACACCCAAATTGCCGCACTTACCGTCGGCACCGCCGGCACGGCTGGCGCCAGCGCCAATGACCTCATTGACCAGCGCGATCTTAAAATTTCGGCTCTCGCGCAAGAGTTCAAAATTCAAGTGGCCACCAACAGCGATACCGGCTCGGTGCGCATCACCACCGAGAACGGCCGCACCCTGGTTAACGATACCGCCTACGCGCAACTCACCCGCACCGTCGGCGCCGGCACCTACCAGGGTATCGGCGTGCAGAACGTCCAGGTGGATGGCACGCTCGGCTCCACCATATTTCCCATCAATACCGACACCCTCACCTCCGGCAAGTTCAAGGCGCTGATCGATATCCGCGACTCCAACGTCCCGGCCCTGCTTTCCCAGCTCGATACCCTCTCCACCACCATGATATCGGCGGTCAACCAGGTGTCCAGCCAGGGCAGCAGCTACCCGCCGGTCAACCTGCTCACCAGCGGTTCCACCTCCGGCGTCAGCTCAACGTCAGGAGACCTGTTCACCGAGCTCAGCAA
This sequence comes from Pseudomonadota bacterium, assembly GCA_016125035.1. Lineage (GTDB taxonomy): Bacteria > Pseudomonadota > Alphaproteobacteria > UBA2136 > UBA6156 > RFNJ01. Next base: position 116,307 of record WGMN01000001.1, on the reverse strand, counting down.
CGGCCTCGCCGGTTCCACCTTCAACATCAGCGTGGTCGATAGCCAGGGCGATCCTGTCGTCACCACCGCCGGCGGCACGCCCATCACCATTCCTTCCACCGGCACCTTCTCGCTGGATGATCTTGCCACCCTCATCAACAACAATGCCGCCATCGGCAACACCGCCTTGGGCGGCACGGCGGGCATCATCGCCACCTCCACCACCGACACCAGCGGCAAACCTTCCTTTACCATCCAGGCGGCCAATAGCAACTACCGGGTGGTGCTCTCCAATGTGTCAGGAGACGTGCTCGGCACCCTGGGCATGAACAACCTCTTCACCGGCTCGGGCGCCAACAGCATCGCCGTTCGCTCAGATATCCTCTCCAACCCGGATCTGCTGCCCACCGCACGCATGCGCAGCAGCGATGGCGGCCTCTCCAGCCAGAACAACGAGAACATCCTGGCGCTGTCGCAAATCGCCGATACCACGCTCACCTTCCCGGCTTCGGGCGGCCTGGGCACGCAAAGCGTCACTGCCGTGGGCTATGCCGGGCAAATTCTCAGCAACCTGGCGGTCACCGTGGCCGATGCCAAAGACCGCGAAACCTTCACCGAGAACATCTCCAACCAGCTGCAAGGCCTCGCCAGCAGCATCAGCGGCGTCAACATCAATGAAGAGCTCAGCAACATGCTGGTCTACCAAAACAGCTTCCAAGCCAGCGCGCGCATCATCTCCGTGGTCAGCGATATGATGGACACGCTGATGGGCATCATCCGTTAAAGCTAAAGGGTCAAACCATGGTCTCGCGCATCGCCACCAACTACCAAAACCAGAGCACGCTGCGTAACCTGCAGCTGGCCAACCAGGGCTTAAGCCTCACCAGCTACCAAATCACCACCGGTCTCAAGGCGCAAACGTTGTCCGATATCCCCTCCCAGGCCTACCAGTTGCTCAGCTTGCGAGACGTGCAAAGCAAAACGCAAACCTACCTGGATAACGTCAGCTCGGCGCAAAACCAGCTCAACGCGGTGGAATCCACCCTCCAGCAAATGACCGACCTGCTCTCCGACGCCATCAGCACCGCCACCCTCGGCCGCAACGAGAACTCGGCAGATACGCGCGCCACCCTGGTGCCCAAGGTGCAAAGCCTGGCCGACAGTTTCTACACGCTGTTCAAAAGCCAGTATAACGGCACCTACCTGTTTTCGGGGTCGGATAGCGCCACCAGCCCCATCAACGGCAGCGCCTCGGCGGCGGCCTACCCAGGCACGCCTGTGCCCACCACCTGGTACCAGGGTGATGACACCCTGCACGCGGTGGTCACCGGTCCTGGCACCACACTCTCTTACGGTGTGCTGGGCAACGATGCCGCTTTTGCCGACCTCAAAGCGGGTATCGAAAGCCTGTGGTACGGCCTGCAAAACAACAACGAGACGGAAATGGACAATTCCATCGCCGCGCTCAACGCGGCCAAGGATGGCCTCTCCGGCCTGCTGGGCGAGGTCGGCGGCCAGCTCAACACCGTGCAGCTGGTGCAGCAACGCCAAACCACCCAGCAACAATTCCTCACCAACCAGGTCGATGACCTTGAAAAGGTCGACGTCTCGCAGGCCATCACCCAGTTTTCACAGCAACAGGCCACTATGCAGGCGTCCATGGCCATCATCAGCAAGGTCGACCAGCTTTCGCTGTTGGACTATTTAAGGTAATCGTCTAATGTTTGCCATCAATCAACGCCAAGGTAGGCCGCATGCTCTTAATCACCCGCCGCGAAGGAGAAGCCATCGTCATCAATGGCAGTATCGAGGTCAAGGTGCTGGAGATCCGCGGCGGCCGGGTCAAGCTGGGGTTCGAGTATCCCTCCGGCAGTTCGGTCTTCCGGCAAGAGCTTTTTGCCAAGATCCAGGCAGAAAACCAGGCGGCGGCGCTGCCCGGCAAGGTACCGGCTGCGGATGACGCCAAACGCCTCACCGCCGCTGTGCAAAAGCTTCAACCCAAACCCAAACCAGAGTAAAAAGAAAAAGAGAAACCAATGATGCAACAGCAAGAGAACAGCATGAGCAAATCCAGCCAAACCCAAACCGCCCCTGCTGCCGAAGCTCAGGCCGAGGGCATGCTCACCTTCACCACCCGTTTCGGCCAGGTGCAAGTCAACCCAGAGAGGCTCATCACCTTCCCCCACGGCCTGTTCGGCTTCCGCGATTGCACCGAGTTCGGCCTGGCCAAACTGCCCAATGTGGAAAACACCCCGCTGCTGCTGCTCCAGTGCACCAACCAGCCGGCCATCGCCTTCCTGGTCGCCGACCCTGCCACCCTGGGGCTGGAACTCAAGCCGGAAGACCGCGCCGAGGCCCTGCGCGAAACCAAGCTGCCAGAGGCTTCCACCCAGATGATGTGCATCATCACGCTGTATGATAACGGCGATAGCTACTACCTCACCGCCAACCTCAAGGCGCCGGTGCTTATCGATAGCGCCGCGCAAACCGGTTCGCAGTTCATCCTCAGCAACAAATCCTACTCCACCCAGCATAAAATCTAATTTGCCGGGCGGTTTTCCGGCACGGCCAGCCTGTCGCCATTCGCAAAACCACACCGCCGCCCCCCAAAAGGGCGGCGGTGTTGCGTTGGCGCTTGCCCGCGCCCGCGTGCTTTGCTAGGTTGCGGCACTTAGCACAAAGAACAGAGACCCATGGCCACCCGCACACCCAAACCCCATTCTCCATCTGTAGATGAAGCCCCCATTGGCGACGTCGACGCCGAGCGCCGCGCTTTCCTGGTCAACACCACCACCGCTTTCGGTGTGGCCGGTGCTGCCTGTGTGGCGCTGCCCTTTATCCAGAGCATGAACCCCAACCGCGCCGTGCAGGCGCTGGCCACGCTGGATGTCCACCTTGGCGATATTGCGGAAGGCACCAACAAAACGGTGCTGTGGCAGGGCAAGCCGGTGTTCATCTGGCACCGCAGCCCGGCCCAGGTGCAACAGGCCCGCGCGCAAGATTCCAAAGCCACCATGGACCCTCAGCCAGACGCCGACCGCACCCAAAAGCCCGATTGGCTGGTGGTGCTGGGCATCTGCACCCACCTGGGCTGCGTGCCCATGCGCGGCGGCGCGGAAGACGGCTGGCGCTGCCCCTGCCACGGCTCGCAGTACGATATGTCCGGCCGCGTCATCCAGGGCCCGGCGGGCAAAAACCTCGAGGTTCCGCCCTACCGCTTCCTCGATGACCAAACCATCCGCATCGGTTAACGCAAAAAGAACGCCCCATGAGCTCCCACCAAGACTTCACCCCCAAACCGGTCGAGAAGAACATCCGCAACACCTACCGCTGGCTGGAAGACCGCCTGCCCATCCTCAGCTTTTTGTCCGATGCCCTGGTCACCTACCCGGCACCGCGCAATCTTAATTATATGTGGAACTTCGGCTCACTGGCGGGTATCGCCCTGGTGCTGCAAATTCTCACCGGCATCTTCCTCGCCATGCACTACAAGGGCGACGTCAACCTGGCGTTCGATAGCATCCAGCACATCATGCGCGATGTTCAATGGGGCTGGCTTATCCGCAACCTGCACATGGTCGGCGCCAGCTTCTTCTTTATCGTGGTGTATATCCACATGGCCCGCGGCCTTTACTACGGCAGCTACAAATCCCCGCGGGAGGTGCTGTGGGGCCTGGGCGTCATCATCTTTTTGCTGATGATGGCCACCGCCTTCATGGGCTATGTCCTGCCCTGGGGCCAAATGTCTTACTGGGGCGCCACGGTCATCACCAACCTGCTCTCGGTCATCCCGTTCATCGGCAAATATGTGGTGGTGTGGCTGTGGGGCGGCTACTCGGTGGGCGATCCCACCCTTACCCGCTTCTATGCTTTCCACTTCGTGCTGCCCTTCGTCATCATCGGCGTGGTGGTGCTGCACCTGTGGGCGCTGCACCTGCACCGCTCCAACAACCCGGTGGGCATCGATTTGAAGCGCGCTAAGGATTACATCCCCTTCCACCCCTACTACACCATCAAGGATACCTTCGGCCTGGGCGTCTACCTCATCCCCTTCACCCTCATGGTGTTCTTTTTGCCGGAATACCTTGGCCACCCGGATAACTACATCCCGGCCAACCCCATGGTCACCCCCGCGCACATCGTGCCGGAATGGTACTTCCTGCCGTTCTACGCCATCCTGCGCGCCATCCCCATCAAGGAAATCGGCGTAGCCGCCATGTTCGGCTCCATCCTGGTGCTGTTCTTCCTGCCGTGGCTGGATAGCTCCCCGGTGCGCTCCGCCCGTTTCCGCCCGCTGTACAAGCAAATCTACTGGCTGTTCCTCATCAACTTCGTGGTGCTGGGCTGGTGCGGCGCCAACCCGCCGGAAGGCATGTTCGTCATCATCGCGCGTGTCGCCACGGTGCTCTACTTCAGCTTCTTTGCGCTGCTCCCCGTGCTCGCCCGGTATGAAAAAACCAAACCGCTGCCGGCCACCATTTAAGGACCCACACGCATGAAATTCCTCCTCATCGCCCTCACCCTGCTGCTCCCCGTGCTGGCCCACGCCTCTGAAGGCGAGGCCGCGCTGCCCGCACAAAACTGGTCGTTCAACGGCCTGCGCGCGGGCTGGAACAAGGCCGAGCTCTACCGCGGCTATACCGTGGCCACCCAAGTGTGCATGTCGTGCCACAGCTTCAAGTACATCACCCACCGCGATCTCATGCGCGCCGGCTTCACCGAGGCCGAGGTCAAAGCCATGGCCAAAAGCATGAACATGGACCTCAACGCCCCGCTGCTCACCGGCCTCGCTCCGGCAGATGCTCAAGAAACCTACGGCAAGGTCCCGCCGGATCTCTCCATGATGAACAAAGCGCGCGAAGGCGGTGCCGACTACGTCCACGCCGTGCTCACCGGCTTCTCCGAAGACCCGGCACTTATCAAAGAACACTTCCCCGACGGCCTGCCCGCCGGCGCCTACTTCAACAAAGCCTTCCCCGGCCACGCCATCGCCATGCCGCCGCCGCTGCAAGAAGGCGCCGTCACCTATGCCGACGGCACCCCCGCCACGGTCGAGCAAATGGCCCACGACGTCGCCACCTTCCTGCAATGGACCGCCGAGCCCGAACGCTTCGAGCGCCAGCGCATGGGCGTCTTCGTGCTCATCTACCTGGCCATCTTCACCCTGCTGGCCTACCTCTCCAAGCGCGCCATCTGGAAAGATGTAAAGGGCCACTAGGGTGAAGCGCCGCCGCATTCAACCCGGCTGGCGCTACTCCTTGGCCCAATGGCTTCTCCGTGGGCTGTTCGGCCGCCCCTGGCATTCCATTAGCCCTTGGCTCAAGGCTGGTCCGGCGGTTGCCATACTTGTCACCAATAAGGGGCGCGTGCTGTTAGCCAAACGTGGCGGGCGTATCGAGCATGTCGGCTGCTGGAGCTCCATCGGCGGATATGTGGAAGTCTCAGCGGCCGAGAACTTCCCCCAAGCCATAGTCCGTGAGTTTTATGAAGAGACCGGTTTCCGCCTCGATCCCGCGCAATTCAACCTCTCCCCAACCCTCGCTTATCTCAACCACGGCTTGCAGAAAATCGAAGAGGCAAATGCCAGCGCCGTGGTCGGCTACTATCTGGTCTCGGCCGATGCATCGCTGCTGAGCCGTCTCAGCCCGCAGGAAGAAACCACCGATTTTGCTTGGTTCACCGAAGAACAATGCCGTGCCATGCTGGCCGAACACCAGATTCCCGCCGAGTTCACCGACCTGCACCTTGCCTTGGAGGAAATCTTCCGCCGCATAAATGCGGGAGAAGCCTTCCCTCCGCTTAAGCTTTCTCCGGCGTGAACTCCAGCGCCACCCCATTCATGCAATAGCGCAATCCCGTCGGCTTGGGGCCATCATTAAACACATGCCCCAGGTGGCCGCCGCAGCGCGCGCAGTGCACTTCCGTGCGCGCCATTATCAATTTGTGGTCGGTGCTGGTCTCCACCACCTCCTTGTCTATCGGCTGGTAAAAACTCGGCCAGCCGGTGCCGCTGTCAAACTTGGCGGCGCTGTCAAACAGTGCCAGGTGGCAGGCGGCGCAGTAAAAAGTTCCCTTGCGATGCTCGCTGTTTAAAGGGCTGGTAAAGGCGCGTTCCGTGCCTTCCTCGCGCATCACACGGTATTGCTCAGGCGTTAATTTGTTCTTCCATTCTGCGTTGCTCATGATGATCTTCCTTATCGCTTCTGCGGTGGCATAGCGCGCCACCACCACCCATGCTGCCACAGCTGTCAACTGCTTCAAAAATTCGCGCCGCTTCATTATGGCAGGCAGTATAACCCCCGCTCTGTGTTCCGGCAAAGGCCTTCCCCTGGGGGCACTGGTTACTGTTGACTGGTCACTGGCAACTGGTTCCGTTCCACCTCATAAAGCAACACCCCGGTGGCAATCGCCAAATTCAGGCTTTCCGCCCTTCCGCGCATCGGTATCCTTACCAACGTGTTACAGGCGGCGCTCATTGGCCCTGTCAGCCCGCTCTGCTCGGTGCCCATGCACAGCAGCAGCGGCCGCTCGGCAGGTACCTCGCGGTAATCCACGGTGCCCTGCAAATGGGTGCCCACCACCGGGCCGGCAAAACCCTGACGCCACTCCAAAAATGCCTCGCGGGAACACGCCACCAGCGGCACATGGAAAATACTCCCCATCGTCGCCCGCACGGTCTCCGGCGCCCACACATCCGTGCAGTTCCCCACCAGAATCACCCCCTCCGCGCCCACCGCATCCACAGTGCGGATGATGGTGCCCAAGTTTCCCGGGTCGCGCACGCCTTCCAGCACCACCCACACGCCCTTGGGCCTGATGTTTTTAAGCGCCACCAACCGCTGCCTGAACACCCCCACCACACCCTGCGGGTTATCCTTGCGGCTCACCTTCTCCATCACCTCTGCGCTCACCTCCAGCACCACCCCCGCCGCCGCCCGCACCCGCGCCACAATATCGCCTGCACCTCTTTCCTCGCTACCTCGTTCCTCGTTCCTGTTGACCACCAGTGTGATCAACTCCCACCCGGCCTCCACGCCAAACCCCACCAGCTGCAACCCCTCCACCACAAACAACGCACTCTCCGCCCGCGCCTTCTTCAGGTGCAACCCCGCCACCGCCTTAACCTGCGGGTTATTCAAGCTGGAGACTTCAATGATTTTAGCCATGCCCCAACCTGCCCTGCCGGGCTCTTGCGGTCAAGTATAACCTCAATTATCTCTTGTGCTTAGGTGGAAATAGGGGTAAAACCCGGACCAGAATCACGCACCCGTTTCATAACGGTAAAGGTCCCCCCTCTCCCCTTGGGCGTGACAAGGGCAACGCGAGAAAAGCCATGAATCTCACCGATATGCTGGCGGCCGCCTGGACGCAAGGCCGCAAAGTCCTCGCCACGGCCATTCTCAATGAGCCGGATATGAACTTCGGCGCGGCCATCTTCCGTTCCATTTACATGGGTGACCTCGATCTGTTCAACCACATCGTGGAAATCGGCAAGATCGACATCAACCAGACCTATGAGCACGGTAACACCGCCGTCAACTGGGCCGGCCAATGGGACCGTACCAAGTTCTTCCCGCGGCTGAAGGAGCTCGGTGCCGATCTCGACCATCAGAACGAAGACGGCGCCTACGCCCTGCTTAGCGTCACAATCATGGGTGGCCGCAGCAAGGAGGTGCTGAAAGAGCTCGGCGCCCGCGATGACCTCGTCGATCGCCATGGCCGTAGCGCTGTCACGTTCAAGGCCGCAGCCTAAGGTCGTCGCTTTATCAACAATAATTAACGGCTCCTGGATGTCCCGGGAGCCGTTAATTATTTTGTGCCCTCCCACCGCGCCCACATACTGTTCGTAAACCGCCGTCCAAACCCATCCTCGCTCACAAACTCCCCCACCTCCACCTCACCTTTGCCCATCGCCTCACCCAGCATCGTCCCCAACGCCACGCTGCTCACCCTTAGCGCGTAGGCCGTCAGCCACACTGCGCCGTCTGGCTTGGTGATCGCCGCCACGTCGCGCAGCAGCCCCGGCATGCCGTCAAAGAATTCCCACTTCTCGCCATCCGGCCCGCGGCCGAATTTCGGCGGGTCCATCAGCACCACATCATAGCTGTTGCCGCGCCTCCCCTCCCGCGCCACAAACGCCAGCGCGTCGTCACAGATCCACCTTATCTTCGCCTCACCCATCCCCGCCAGCTCCACGCTCTCGCGGCCAAAGCCGATGGCTTTTTTGCTGGCATCCACATGCACCACTTCCGCCCTGGCACCCGCCGCCACCATACTCGCCACACCCGTGTAACCGAACAGGTTCAGCACTTTCATCCCCGGCTTTACCGTCTGCTTCAGCCACGCCCACTGCGGGCTCTGGTCGGGGAAGCAGCCCATATGGCGGAAGGGCGTCACCCGCGCATAAAACGGCATACCGTCAAAGCTCATCTCCCAGCGTTCCGGTACTTTGCCGCGCAGCTCCCAGTTGCCGCTCTCGCCTTCCTCGTCTCCGCCCTTGGGGGCAAACACCGCCTGCGCACCGGCCCACTTCTCGGCCTTCAGTTTGCGTTCCCACACCGCCTGCGGCTCCGGCCTGTCCACCAGCACGGTGCCAAAACGCTCCAGCTTGCGGCCTTCGCCGCTATCGATCATCGCGTAATCCACGCCCTGGGGCGTCAACAGGGAAGGGGCCTTCAAGCTGCTCATGCCCGCAACTCTCGCACAAATGCGTCCACCTGTCGCGCACTGCTCAAACGCACAAAGCGTAACTTCGGGTAATCCTTGGCCACCCGGCGCCACAAGGCCTGGCGGCTCGGCGGCGCACTCAGCACCCATTTCAAGAAGGTCCAGGGCAGGGGCTCCAAACAGCCTTCCGGCAAGTCATGCCGCTGCTGGCCGCGGTTCTTCCACCAGCGGCCAAACACCCGCACCAGGCACAGCCATAGCGGCAGATCAATAAACACCAGCACCTGCGCCCGCCCCACCCGCGCGCTCAGGGTCTCCAGGTAATTTCCTTCCACCACCCAGGCATCCTTCTTCATCAGCGCATCCACGTCGCGCTCAAACTCCGCCTTTGGCCGCCGCACCCAGCCCGCCTGCCAGCCCAGCAAATCCAGGTGATGCACCGGCAACCCCAAAGCCTCGGCAATCTCCAGCGAGAGGGTGGTCTTCCCCACCCCGCTGGTGCCCACCACCAAAACGCGCTTCACCTTCACCATCACGCCACGCTCCGCAAAAAGTTCGCCACCGCGCATGGGCTCGTCAGGTGGATGAAAAGCAAGTGCGGGTTCTCATTCGCGATCTTAAACACCTTGGGCCGGTTGCCGGTACGCCAGTTCCAAACCCACTTGATGAACTCCCAATCCACCTTGTCCGGGCAACCTGCAGCCAAGTCCTCACGCTCTTTACCCGCTACCCGTAGCGACCGTTTAAATATCCGCCAAAAGCAAAGCCAGCGCGGCAAATCAATGAATATCAGCGTATCAGCGCGTTGAACTCGAAGGGCAGAAAGGCGTGAATAATTACCATCCGTCACCCAAACCGCTTTTTTGCAGAATGCGTTGAGCTTTCTTTCAAAATCGGTGTCGGAATTCTTTACCCACCCCGGCAGCCAGTAAATGCCGTCCATATGCAAAAGAGGGGCCTTAAGCTTCTTGGCAATGGCCTTGGCCAGGGTGGATTTTCCACTCCCCGCACTCCCCATCACCATCACCCGCTTCATGGCGAGCCCGCCTAAACGTTGAACCGGAAATGCATCACATCGCCGTCCTTCACAACATACTCCTTGCCTTCCACCCGCAACTTGCCGGCGTCCTTGGCCCCCTGCTCACCCTTGTTGGCAATAAAGTCGTCGTAGCCGATCACCTCGGCCTTGATAAACCCCTTGGTAAAGTCGGTGTGGATCACCCCCGCCGCCTCAGGCGCAGTCGCCCCCTTCCGCACCGTCCAGGCGCGTACTTCCTGCACACCCGCGGTAAAATAAGTAATCAACCCCAACAACTCATACCCCGCCCGGATCAACTTATTCAAAGCGGGTTCATCCAACCCCAACGCTCCCAAAAATTCAGCGCGGTCGGCCTCAGGCAATTGCGCCACCTGGGATTCAATCTCCGCAGAAATAACCACGCACCCCGCCCCCAGCCCGGCAGCCCGCTCGGCCACCGCCTTGCTCATGGCGTTGCCGGTGGCGGCATCGTCCTCGCCTACGTTGGCCACATAAAGCACCGGCTTGCTACTTAGCAACCCGCTGGCCTTCATCAACTTCTCAAAGCCGGTGCAGCTGCGCGCGGGCTTGCCTTCGTTCAGCGCCACCTGCACCGCCTGCAAAAACGCCAGCTCCTCCACCGCCGCCTTGTCCCCGCCTTTGGCCTTTTTCTCAATGTTGGCGATGCGCTTTTCCACACTGCCCATGTCTGCCAGCATCAATTCGGTCTCGATCACCTCAATGTCGCGCAACGGGTCCACGCTGCCGGCAACGTGCGTCACTTCGCCTTCAAAGCAGCGCACCACATGCAGCACCGCTTCTGTCTCTCTAATATTCGCCAAAAACTGGTTGCCCAGCCCTTCGCCCTTGCTGGCACCCGCCACCAATCCGGCAATATCCACAAAGTCCAGCTGGGTGGGCACCACCTTTTGCGGCTTCACAATCCCCGCCAGCGCGTCCAAACGCACATCGGGAACAGCCACCCGCCCCACATTGGGCTCAATGGTGCAGAACGGAAAATTCGCCGCCTGCGCCGCCGCCGTCTGCGTCAATGCATTAAAGAGCGTGCTCTTCCCCACGTTGGGCAAGCCAACAATTCCACAAGAAAATCCCATACCGCCGTTTACGCGGCGCTCTTCAATTTGGCAAGCGTCCCATGCGGGTCTCCAAACAACCCGCTTATATTCTCCACCACCCACGCCACCCGTTCCGCCGCCACCAGGCCCTCGGCCGGGGCAAACGGCTCCAGCACATAGTCGCTCACCTGGCTCTTGTGCACCGGCCGCCCAATGCCAAACCGCAACCGCGCATAATCCGGCGTTCCCAGGTGCTGGGTGATGCTCTTTAGCCCGTTATGCCCGGCATCCCCTCCACCCACCTTAAATTTCAGCTGCCCCAGCGGCACATCCAGCTCATCATGCACCACCAGCACGTCGCTGGGCTTCAGTTTAAAAAAAGCCACCGCCGCGCGCACGCTCTCGCCACTCACGTTCATAAAGGTCTGCGGTTTCAGCACCACCACATCCTCCCCCGCCACGCGGCCTTTGCTGGCCAACCCCTTGCATTTTTTGGCAAAAGCAGGCAGCCCAAAAGCCTCGCGCAACCCGTCGGCCACCATAAATCCCACATTATGCCGTGTTCCGGCATATTCTTTCCCCGGGTTTCCCAGGCCCACAATCAGCTTCATGCCTTCCGCCACCCTTTAAAATCCGTACATCGGCATGGGCTTGGCGCAGCCCTTATCCTCAAAGGCGTTGCAGTCCTGGTCGGTCGATGTCACCGGCGCATCCGGCTGCTCATAGGCGGGCGGCAGGGGGGTGGCGGCGGCAGTGCTGGGGCAGTTGGGGGCCGCAAAGGTAGTGTTGTCGCTGCTAATATGCGCTTGCACCATCAAGGTTCCCAGGCCGCTCATGGTGCTCTCAATCAGCGAAGGTACGGCGGTAACCAGGCTTCCAGCCACAATCATGGTCAGCGCGGCGCCCATCCCTCGGCCCTGGATAAGCAGCCACACCCCCAGGGCGGCAAAAGCCAACCCCACCAGCAAGCCCGTGGGTCCCTGGATAAGTGCCTTGGTGCTGCAATAAAGCCCTTCGGTCAGCTTTATGCTGTCAGTGCCATCACCTGTGCCGGAAGGGTTCCCGGCAAAAACGTCCCCCGCAAAAACAACCATCAGCACCAAAGCGCACGCCAAAACCGGAAAGAACCAACGTTTCATACCCCTATTATAAGGAGAATTCCGCATTTTCCAAGGGTTTAACCAACCCCCGGCACACCTTTGCTGGTGGAATATTGCACTTTGAACTTCCGCTCCGGGTTAATAACCCCCTGCACCCGCTTGGCGGCCACCGCCGCTTCGGCAAATCCGGTCAGGATCAACGCAACTTTGCCTTCATAATCAGCCATATCGCCAATGCACAACACACCTTCGCGCTGGGTCTGCATGGTGGCCCGGTCCACCTTTATCAGGCCTTTGTCCCAGCCCAACCCCCATTCTCCCAATGGTCCGGCGTTGGGGGCCAGGCCAAAGCAGCACACCACATGGCTGGCGGCAATCTCGCGCTTCCCGCCATCTAAGTCCTCAACAACCACGGTTTCCAGCACCCCGCCGCCGCCCACCAGTTCGGCCAACTGGTAGGGGGTGTGCAGGGTAATTTTTCCCGCCTTTTCAAGCTCTTTCATCTGCCGCACGGTCTCATCCGCGGCGCGGAAGTCCGCCCGCCGGTGCATCACATGCACATGCCGGGCAATATGCGCCAGCTCCACCGCCCAATCCACGGCGGAATCCCCGCCCCCCGCCAGCACCACATCATGCCCGGCCAGGCTCTTCTTGTCGGTCACGGCGTAGCGCACGGCGCCAGTGTGCTCGTATTCGGCAAGATTCTGTAATTGCGTGGGTTTCCGGGGTGTAAACATCCCGCCACCCCCGGCCACCACCACCACCTTGGCGCTCACTTCATGGCTGGCGGTAAACAACGTAAAATGCCCGGCACTGCCTTCCAGCCCCAGCACCGGCTCACCCAGCAGGTATTCCGGGCCGTAAGGCGCGGCCTGGGTGTGCAACTGCTCCACCAGTTGCCCGGCCAGAATGGCCGGATGCGCGGGCACATCATATATCGGTTTTTCCGGGTAAAGGGCCGCCAGCTGCCCGCCGATCTGCGGCAGCGCATCCAGCACCACCGCCTTGTAGCCCAAAAATCCGGCCTCAAAGACCATAAACAGCCCACTGGGGCCGGCGCCCACAATTGCCACATCCGTCGCATATTTCGCCATGTTTCCTTCCTGCCGCGCTTGACGGCTCCCGTCAACCGCAGAATAAATGGGGGTATGCGAATCCTGCTGCTTGCCGTTGCCTGCGCCTTGGCCCTTTCCGCCACCGCCTGCGGCCAACGTGTTTACCCCAAAGAGCCCGAGGGCAAAATCCAGCCCTCCCGCGCCTATTAATAAAAAGAAGTACGTTATGGGAATTTCCACCGGTCTCAACTACGCCTACTACCCCGGCTGCGCCGCCAAGCAGATCCAAAAGGAGGCCGACTGGTCGGCCCGCGCCATTTCCAAACAACTGGGCATCCAGCTTAACGATATGCCCCGCGCCACCTGCTGCGGCGCCGGCAATGTGCAAGAGCATGACCTCGCGGCCGGCCTGGCGCTCAACGCCCGCATCTTCTCCGAGGCCGAAGAGATGGGCATGGACATCGTCACCATCTGCAACACCTGCCTGCAAACCTTCACCTACGCCAACCACCGCTTCCAGCATGAGCCTGAACTGCTCGCCGACATCAACAAAGTGCTGGTCAAGGCCGGCGTGCGCCCCTACCAGGGCACCATCGACGTCAAACACCTCACCTGGGTGCTGGTGGATGAAATCGGTGTGGAAAAGCTCAAGTCGCACATCAAAAACCCGTTGAATGACCTCAAAGTCGCGCCGTTCTACGGCTGCCACGCCATGCGCCCGAACGAGATCTTCCAGGGCCGCGGCGGCACGGTCAACGGGCCGAAGTACCTGGAAACGCTCATTGCCACCATGGGCGGCCAGTCGGTGGATTATTACGGCAAGGATAAATGCTGCGGCTTCCACTACATGCTGGCCCACGAGAAGGAATTCCTCTCCATGTCCGGCGGTCACAGCTTAGAGGCCAAAAACGCCGGCGCCGATGTGATGGTCTCGCCCTGCACCCTGTGCGACTTCGCCCTGGGCGCCTACCAGTCACGCTCGGAAAAAGCCCTGGGCCAGAAGATCGGCCTGCCGGAAATGAACATCGCGCAACTGGTCGGTGTGGCGTTTGGCCTGGACGACAAAACCCTGGGCATGTCGCGCCTGCACCAAGACCCAACCCCGGCCTTCCGCGCCCACAACATCCGCGCCTAGCACTCCACATAAAACAAAACCCGGCGCAGTTTCCTGCGCCGGGCTCTTTCGCGTATGGAGAGGGGTTACTTGTGCTTGTGCATCACGTCCTCCGTTGATGTTGGCCGTTGCTGAAGTCGGCCGGTTGCGCCCAAAGCCTTCACTTGGGCAACAGGTTCACCAGCATCGCCTGCAAGGTCAGGCAATTGTCCACCCAGGGCACCAACCCGTGGCGCCGCATGGTGCTGCCGGTGTCGATGATATCAAACGCCGCATCGGCCCAGCCGCGCGCCACCACGGCCTCGCAGCCGCCGCTGCGTTGCTCCAGTTCGTAGGGCAGGGGGTTTTTCTCCACCCAAGCGGTAAACAGCTCGGGGTAGCTGGTCACCACCCGCAAAGGGTTGTCCGGCAGCACCTGGGTAAGGGTCTCCTTGTTGCTAACCACCAGTCTCATGGGTTTGGCATCAGCGCGGCCGAGCAACGCCAACCGGCAGTAGCCAAAGCTTAGCGGTGAGGCCCGCCATCCATCCTGAAAGTCCGGCGTGGCAATAATCCCCAGCTTGTCAGAGCCGCAAATAACCCCGTCCAGCCGCCGCCGCTTCAGGTCCATCAGCAAATCTTCGCTGCGTCCCTCCACGGTGTCGGCGCCCAGCTCTTCGGCCACGCGCAGGGCCCCTTCGTACATGGCTTGTTTGTGCCCGCCAGGGGCATTTTTCGGTATTCCGATGAGTATCGGCATGGTGTCTCCGGTTGAAAGGAAGGTCGGTGTCGCATCTGTTATAGTGTATTAATGTACTAATACACTATGCTTGTCAACCCCCCGTAAACGTTTAAAGTACGGCCATGGTCAACAAGTCCAATCCCAAGACTTCCGACGCCGATTTCACGGCCCTGTGCAAAGCCTTCCTCCAGCTTAAAACAGAAGAGGAATGCGCCAGCTTCCTCAAAGACCTCTGCACCCCGGCTGAAATTTCTGCGTTTGTGGATCGCTGGCGTGTCGCCCGCGACTTGGATGCCGGCCAGGAAAGCTACCGCGCCATCCACGACGCCACCGGCGTCAGCGTCACCACCATCACCCGCGTCGCCCGCTTCCTCGATCAAGGCTTCAACGGCTACCGCACCGTCCTCCAACGCTTAAAAAAAACCCGCTGATGCGCCGCCTCGCCCTCGCCTTCCTCGCCACCCTCACCGCCTGCGCACAAAACCCCGCCACCGGCGGCGCCATGTTCTCGCTGGTCTCCAAACAGCAAGAGGTGGCGATTGGCGAGGAAACCGCCACCCACTACCTCAAGCTCTACGGCCAGTACCAACCCTCCTCGCGCCAAACCCACTACGTGAAGAACCTGTGCGACAGCATCTTCGCGGTCACCGAAGCCGCCGCCGACCCGCTGCAATGCATCGTGCTGGATTCCTCCACCTACAACGCCTGGGCCACGCCGGGCTACATCAACGTCTATCGCGGGCTGCTGCCCTATGTCAGCACCGAGGCCGAACTCGCCGCGGTCATCGCGCACGAGAGCGGGCACATCAACGCGCGGCACATCGCGCAGGCGCAAACCCGCTCCATGCTGTTGGGCGGCGCGCTGGCGGGCGGGCTTATCTACGCGGGCAGCCAGGGGGCCTCGGCGGGCACCACCCAGGCCATTTCCGATCTCGGTTCGCAGGCGGTGCAGGTGGCCAACAGCACCTACGGCCGGGGTGATGAACGCGAGGCCGATGCCCTGGCCCAGCGCTACATGCCGCGCGCAGGGTACGACCCGCGCGAAGAGGTGAACATGATCCGCGCCATGCAACTGTTCGAGAATTACCAAACCCAACTGGCCATCGCTTTTAACGGCGGCAAGCCCCCCAAAGGCCCGGCGCTGGGCACGCTCACCGCCTCGCACCCCCCAACGCCAGAGCGTTATTCCAACGTCGTAGGCGCCACCGGCACGCCGGACGGCTCGGTCAAACTTCCCGCAGGCGTCACTCCCGCCACCCCGGCTGCCGATCCCCAGGGCCGCGCGCGCTACCTGCAAGCCATGGATGGCCTGGTCTTCGGTCCGCAACGGCGCTTCGGCATCGGCGGGCACGGCTACATTGCCTTCCCGGCCAACCGCATCGTGCTCAACCTGCCCGATGGCTTCGTGCTGGATTATGAGGAGAACGAGCAAACCGACGCCATCGGCACCTGGAAGGGCGCGCACCCGCAAAGCGGCGTCACCTTCCGCGTGGCGGTCATCAAAGCCCCGGCGGGCACCAACCCGGCGGGCTTCGTGCAGAAGAACCTGGGCTTCGAGATCAAAGACTTCCAACGCCTGCCCATCAATGGCGAGAAGGGGGATAATGCCTCCGCCACCGCCTACACCGGCACGTTTAATGAGACGTTCGGCTCACTGGCCTACCGCATCGTCGCCATCCCGCTGCCCGCGCAAACCGACCCTCGCCGCGACGCCATCATGGTGGTGGGCTTCACCTTCCCGGATAAAGCCACACGCGAGGCCGAGCAATCGGCGCTGCTGGCGGCGCTGGAAAAAAGCCGCTACCTGTCTGCCGAGGCCGCGCGCAAATGGCAACCGCTCAAGCTGCACGCCTTCACCGCCGCTGCTGGCGATACGGTCTCCCGCCGCGCGCAAAAGCTCCCCACCGGCGCCATGGCCCAAGAATGGTTCCGCGCCCTCAACACGCTGGAACCCGGCGAGGACCTTAAACCCGGCACCATGTACAAAACGGTGGAAGACCCTAACCTTCCGCTGCTCTAGCGCGGTAAAAAAACGCGCCCCCCTCTCGCCATCGCAACCAAACGGGTTTATCCTCGCGCTGTTTCCAAACAAGAAAGGTTACCCCTCATGCCCCGTCCCAAAATCGCGCTCATCGGCGCCGGCCAGATCGGCGGCACCCTGGCCCTGCTCGCTGCCGAGAAAAACCTCGGCGACGTCGTGCTCTTCGACGTTATGGAAGGCACGCCCCAGGGCAAGGCGCTGGATATGTCGCAGGCCGGCGCGGTGGAAGGTTTCTCCTACGCCATCAAAGGCACCAATGATTATGCCGACATCAAAGGCGCCGATGTCTGCATCGTCACCGCCGGCATCCCGCGCAAACCGGGCATGAGCCGCGATGACCTGGTGGCCACCAACACCACCATCGTCTCCCAGGTGGCCGAGGGCATCAAAAAGTTCGCCCCGGGCGCCTTCGTCATCGTCATCACCAACCCGCTGGACGCCATGGTCTACGTTATGCAAAAGGTCACGGGCTTTGCGCCGGAGAAGGTCGTCGGCATGGCCGGCGTGCTGGATAGCTCGCGCTTCGTCTATTTCCTGTCAGAAAAACTGGGCGTCTCCATGAAGGACATCAAAACCTTCGTCATGGGCGGGCACGGTGATTCCATGGTCCCCATGGTGCGCTACACCTCCATCGCCGGCATCCCGCTGCCAGAGTTCGTGAAGATGAAAAAGCTCACGCAGAAGGAACTCGACGACATGGTGGTGCGCACCCGTGGTGGCGGCGGCGAGATCGTCAACCTGCTCAAAAACGGCAGCGCCTTCTACGCCCCGGCGGCCTCGGCCATCTCCATGGCGCAGGCCTATTTGCATGATGAAAAACGTCTGCTCCCCGCTGCCGCTTATTGCGACGGCGAGTACGGCATCAAAGGCCTCTACGTCGGCGTGCCCACCATCATCGGGGCAGGGGGGGTGGAACAAATCCTCGAGGTGGAACTCTCCGCGGATGAAGAAGAAATGCTGGAGTCCTCCGTCGCCTCGGTCAAAGAGCTTTGTGCGGCGACCAAGATCTAAGCCCCATATAAAAAGCTGAAAGCCCGGGGGCAGCCCCGGGCTTTCTTGTCGTCGTTGCTACGCGCTTGTAGCCACATGCGCGCGATAGATCTCCATCTCCCGCTCACTCGATCCCATGCCCGCCAACGCAATGCCGTTGTCCACGTCGATCGTGTACCCGGTAATGCCCGGCGCCTGCATGATCTTCAGCGTGGCCACGCCCACCTCTTCGGCGCTCACGTTCTTGCCGGTCACCGAGCGGGTCTCGCCCATCTTCAGCGAGAGGGCAAAGTCGCTCACCCCGCGTGAAGAAAGGGTGCGCACCGGCCCGGCCGAGATGGCGTTGATGCGCAACCCCATGTCAGCCACCGCCGGCGCCAGGTAGCGCACCAGCGCCTCCAGGCCGGCCTTGGCCACGCCCATCACGTTGTAGTTGGGAGAGCGGAAGCGGCTGCCGGCAAAGGTAAAGGCCGCCACCGCGCCGCCCTCACGCATCTGCGGGCAAAGGTAGCAGCACATGGGCACCAGCGAGTACGCCGAGATGTCCATGGTCTTGAGGAAGTTCTCGCGCGTGGTGCTCAAAATCGAACCTTCCAGCTCGGTCTTGTCAGAAAACGCGATGGCATGCACCAGGTAATCAAAGCCGTCCGGCCAGATCTCCTTCACCTTCGCGGCCAGGGTGATGATACCGTCGCTGCTGCCGGCCACGTCGCAGGTCAGCACCGGGTGCATCACGCCGCTGCCGTCCAGGGCCTTCTCGGCCATGCCTTGCAGCCCCGGCGCGGTCACGCACATCACTTCAATGCCTTCGGCCAGCATCGCCTGCACCACGCCGAAGGCGATGGAGTTCTTGTTGGCCATGCCAAAAACCAGGCCGCGTTTACCCGTCATCATTTCCTCCTCAGGGTTGTGTTCATGGCTTAAGGCCGCATAAGGCCCCCCGCAAAGCACCGCGGCCAGGCCATGAAACGGGTTGAAAATCGTAGATCGCCCGCATTGCATACATATATTGAAGGGGCTTGGCAAGCCATCTGCTCGTGGTTGCTACTCCTCACCATTTTCCCCTTGCCAAATTCAATATTTCGGTTATATTGAAATTATGCACATCACACTCATCTCCGGCTCCCACCGCCCAACGGGTAACTCTGGCCGCATCGCGCGCGCCATCGCCAACCAAATCGAGGCCGACGGCCACGCCACCAGCCTGGTAGACCTCGCCGAAACCGAGCTCCCGTTCTGGGACGAAGCCTTCTGGGGCAACGCCGAACTCCAACCGAAGTGGGACAAAACCTGGGCCCCCATCGCAGAAGTATTAAAGCAGACCGACGCCGCCATCATCATCAGCCCGGAATACCACGGCATGGTGCCCTCCAAGCTGCAAAACTTCCTGCTGCTGGCGGCGGAGTCCGGCAAGCCGCTGGCGCACAAACCGGCGCTCATCGTGTCGGTGTCCATGGGCATCAACGGGGCCTACCCGGTGGCAGAGCTGCGCGCCAACGCCGCCAAAAACAACCGCATCCTCTGGCTGCCCGAGCATCTCATCATCCGCAACGCCTCGCACATGCTGGTGGAAAACCCGCCCGCCGAGCACGCCAAATTCAACGCCGAGCTGAGCGAGCGCCTCACCGCCACCCTCGGCCTGCTCTACCAGTACGCCGCGGCCTTAAAGCCGGTGCAAAAATCCGCCCGCGAATTCATCGGAAAATACCCCAACGGAATGTGAAGAAGTGATTAGTAATTGGTAATTAGTGATTAGTAGGTGCAACTTGCACTGGGCTGTATAAAGACCATCGACCGGGACGGCGGAAATCTAATTACTAATTACCAATTACTAATCACTTCTTAACCACCCTCCCTTCCCAAAACACCGCAAACCCTCTACGTTGCCACCAACGTAACAAGAGGTTCTTGCCATGAATATCCATGAATACCAAGCCAAAGAGCTTTTCCGCCGCTACGGCGTCGCCGTCCCCGCAGGCTTCGTCGCCGGCTCTCCTGAAGAAGCCGAGAAGGCCAGCAAAACGCTGGGCACCCCCATCACCGTGGTCAAGGCGCAGGTGCATGCGGGCGGCCGCGGCAAGGCCGGCGGCGTCAAGGTGTGCAAATCCCCGGCCGATGCCAAAAAAGCCGCCGAAGCCCTGCTCGGCACGCGCCTGGTCACCTACCAAACCGATGCCAAGGGCCAGCCGGTGGGCAAGGTGTACGTAGAATCCGGCATCGACATCGCGCGCGAGCTCTACATGGCCATTCTGCTGGATCGTTCTTCCGGCCGCCTGGTCCTCATGGCCAGCACCGAAGGCGGTGTGGAGATCGAGACCGTGGCGCACGAAACGCCGGAGAAGATCTTCAAGGAAACCATCGACCCCGCCCTGGGCCTCATGCCCTACCAGGCGCGCAACATCGCTTTTGCCCTGGGCCTGAACGGTGACGAAGTCAAGAACGCCACCAAGTTCATGCTGGCGCTGTACTCCGCCTATACCGACCTCGACTGCGCCATGGTGGAAATCAACCCGCTGGTGGTCACCAAGGGCGGCGAAGTGCTGGCGCTCGACGGCAAAGTCTCGTTCGACGACAACGCCCTGTTCCGCCACCCGGATATCGCCATGCTCGATGACCCCACCCAGAGCGACCCGCGCGAAACCGAGGCGCGCAAATATGATTTGAACTATGTCGGACTGGAAGGCGAGATTGGTTGCATGGTCAACGGCGCCGGCCTGGCCATGGCCACCATGGATATCATCAAGCACTCCGGCTCCGCCCCGGCCAACTTCCTCGACGTCGGCGGCGGCGCGGATGAAGCCAAGGTCACCGCCGCGCTCAAGATCATCCTGGGCGACGCTCAAGTCAAAGGCATCCTCATCAACATCTTCGGCGGCATCATGAAGTGCGACATCATCGCCTCGGGCATCGTTGCCGCAGCCAAGGCGGTCAAACTGCACGTGCCTCTCGTCGTCCGGCTGGAAGGCACCAACGTGGAACTCGGCAAGGACATCCTCGCCAAGTCCGGCCTGCCCATCATCAGCGCCGATAGCCTGGCCGACGCCGCCCAAAAAATCGTCGCGGCGATCCGCAAATAACCATGCGCACCGCTCTTCTCACGCTGGCCGTCGCCCTCACCGCCGCTACCGCCAGCGCGTACGATTTCACCGCCCTGCAACAACAGCTCATGGCCAGCCCGGCGGCACAGCAGGCGGTGGCACAAACGGTGGCATCCAACCCGCAGCTGGCCACCTCCACCGCCAGCAGCATGGCCACCATGCTCGGCAACCTCACGCCATCGCAAACGCAACTGCTCTCCACCCAGGTGCAGGCCATCACGCAAAAGCTGTTCACCCCGGCCGAGCAAACCAAACTCACCCAGTTCCAGGCCACGCCGGAAGGCGCCTCCATCGTCTCCAAGCTGCCCGCGCTGGCCCAGCAGCTGGCACCGGTGCTGCTGCAACTTTACATGTCCCAATCCGCGGGCATAGCCCCCTCCACCAAATAGCCCATGCAGGAAGTCACCTATACCATCAGTCTGTTAAAGTGGCTCAAGCCAAGCTGGGCGATCGACTCTCTTACCTACCGCCGTCTCACACTTCGCATGTTGCTTATTGTCATCCCGTATATGCTTCTTCTTGTGCCTTTCATACTTTTTGAAAAGTTTCTCCCCTCGCTGCTGGTGTCGGCATACGCATGGCTGGGGCTGGCTGGGTTGGTTTGTGGTGGTTGTTACGCAACCGTCAAACTTATCGTGCCAAGGGCCCACGCCCTCGGTGTCAGCTGGATCCATGTTTTTGCCGCGTTAATGGCCCCAGCTTTATTTCAACTTGCCGCTCAGCTGGTGGCGATCGTCCTGACCAAAGGTTTCGGCATAACCGCCGAGCAGGCCTTGCCGGTTATCCATAGCCCCGCCTTTGCTGTCCCGTTTGAGCTTGTGTTCATCGCGCTGAGCATCTACGCGGTCTGGTGGAACTACAAATTACTTCTGGTCGACAATCAAACGCTTGATCCGCGCTGGCCGATGGTTCACCCTTTTGAAAAATACGGCCCCCCGGGGAAGATTGAAAATATTCTCACCAGGCTTTTCACCATCGGTCTGCTTATTTCGTTTTTCCTGGAGCCGTTGAGCTCATTGCGGGAACTCATTATCTATTTGATAAATTAACCAAAAAAGGAAAGCCACCCATGTCCATCTTCATCACCGAATCTACCAAGGTCCTCACCCAAGGCATCACCGGCAAAAACGGCACCTTCCACACCGAGCAGGGGCTCAAATACGGCACGCACTACGTCGGCGGCGTCACGCCGGGCAAGGGCGGCACCAAGCACCTCGGCCTGCCGGTGTTCAACACCATGGCAGAGGCGGTGCATGAAACCGGCGCCCAGGCCTCGGTCATCTACGTCCCGCCGCCCTTCGCGGCCGACAGCATCGTGGAGGCGGCCGACGCCGGCATCCAGCTGTGCGTGTGCATTACCGAAGGCATTCCGGTGCTCGACATGGTGCGCATCAAGCGCCGCCTGAGCGATCCCAAATGCACCATGCGCCTGGTCGGCCCCAACTGCCCCGGCGTCATCACTCCCGGCGCCAATGGCCAGGGCTGCAAAATCGGCATCATGCCCGCGCACATCCACATGAAGGGGCGCATCGGCGTGGTCTCCAAATCCGGCACCCTCACCTACGAGGCGGTCAAACAAACAACCGACGTGGGCTTAGGCCAATCCACCTGCGTGGGTATTGGCGGCGACCCTGTCAACGGCACCAACTTCATCCAGGTGCTCTCCGCGTTCGAGGCCGACCCGCAAACCGAAGCCATCGTCATGATCGGCGAGATCGGCGGCATGGCGGAGATCGAGGCCGCGGAATACATCAAGCATGCCGTCACCAAACCGGTGGTGGGCTTCATCGCCGGGGCCACCGCGCCCAAGGGCAAACGCATGGGCCACGCCGGCGCCATCATCAGCGGAGGCAACGACACCGCCGAAGCCAAGATCAATGCGCTGAAGGAAGCCGGAGTCACCATGGTGGTCTCCCCGTCCGAA
Source organism: Pseudomonadota bacterium (assembly GCA_016125035.1). Taxonomy (GTDB): domain Bacteria; phylum Pseudomonadota; class Alphaproteobacteria; order UBA2136; family UBA6156; genus RFNJ01. Next base: position 93,524 of record WGMN01000001.1, on the reverse strand, counting down.
ATCGGCACAGCGATGAAAAAGCTCCTCGGCTAGAAAAGCCCCCAGGCCCCCGGAACGCGGCCGGGTCGCCCTCATTCTTCATGAGGGCGGGGCCCCGGCCCGTATCCGGGGCCGCCCTCCCCAAAGCACGAAAAAAAGCGGCGGGAGGTTTGCTTCCGCCGCCTCTTCGTCCACAGGTTCTCAGCATTTAATCAACCCGCGCCGCCATCATCAGGCCCAGGTGCCAAAGCACCAGTTTCACGCCAACCTCAGTCACGGCGGTTAACGAGCCGGGACCCACGGGCATGCTGGTATTAAACAAGTCTTTGTAATGAGTGAAGCTGAACAGGGTGTTCGTGGCCTCGTGATGAAAGCTTACGAACACCGAAGCCCGCTTTGGCGACGCAGGTGAGGCACCTCGTGTCCACCCGTTGGCCTTGTGGGTATCACCCAGGCCGGTGGCCCACGCGCTGGCCTCCTTAACGTCTTGCGGCCATGGCTCGATCTTGGAAAAACCGAGCGCGGTATTCAGATCCAGGAAGAACTTGCGTTGCGTGTTCATCCAAACCAGATCGTCGAACTGGAATGAGAATGATACGAAACTTGGCCTGCGGCCTTGTTCCTGCTTCAAGCGCGGCATGGCACTGGCCAAACCAATAACGCCGTTCAAATCGTTCTCCACGAAGCTCATGAGAATCTCCCGATTCGGTGAAGGGGCCAAGATGCATCAAACTCTCAATATTTGTATACTGTAAGCGCCGTACTCGCAAGCTCAAACCTCCTCCAGCAAACCAAAAAGCGGCGGAAGGAAATCAATCACCCCCCCCGCCGCTTCACCGTCCTCCGGCTCGTCTTCCCAAAGCTCATCGCAATCGACCCACGCACACTCCAGCGTCAGCTTGCCGTCCTTATCCAGGCCAAAAATCACTTCCACCTGGTCATATTCGGTGCCGCCCGCCGCCACGTAAAAGGTCGCGTGCAACGTGTCTTCACTTTGCGGTATGGGAAAGTCGGCATGGGATGCCTCCCGGTCGCGCCAGGCCTTCACGGCCTCGTACACCGCATCAATCGCCATCTCGCCGTAGTAGTTTCCCACCTGGCGCAGAATATGCGCCCGCACCATCTCCACCGCCTCCCGCCCACCGGCGGAAAGCGCATCAAGCTCCTCGCCCATGGCGTGCTCCTCATCAAACGGTGTGAAAATCCTCAGATAGGCCGCCTATACCACAGCCCTGGCAGCTAAACCACCCTGAAACCGAGCTCAAAAACACTCCCCCCGCCCTCCCGGCTCTCCACCCGCGCCGTCCCGCCATGCTGGCGCATAATTTCCGCCACCACGGCCAGCCCCAACCCCGCCCCGCCATGCTGGCTCTCACCATCCGGCCCCTGCCAAAAACGGGTGAACACCAGCGCCTGTTCATTGGCGGCAATGCCGGGGCCGCGGTCTGCCACGCGCACGCACCCATCTTTGGTCACTTCCACGTCCACGCTCTTTTTCTTCGGGCTGTGCCTTATGGCGTTATCAATCAGGTTCTGCACCGCCTCACCCACCTGAATGGCATCCATCTCCACCACCACCGCTTTGCCCGGCGCATCAAAACCCAGGTCAATGCCGTTCTGCCGCGCCAGCGGCACCAACCCCATCACCACGTCGCGCACCACCGGCACCAGGTCGGCCTCGCGCAGCGCCGCCGGGTGTTGAGAAAGCACCGCATAATGCAACAGCTGGCGCACCATGCGGTCCATGCGCCGCACGTCACGTTCCACTTCCGCTTTACCTTTAAAGTTGCCCAGCTGTTCCAGCCGCGCCTGCAACACGGCAAGGGGGGTCTTCAACTGGTGGGCGGTGTCGGCGGTCAATGCTTTTTGCGCCGCCAGCAATTTACCCATCTCGCCCACCACGTCGTTAAAGGCGAACACCAGCGGCCGCACTTCACTGGGCACGTTGTCCATGCTCAAGCGCACGTCCTCGCCGCTTTTCATCCGCCCGCCCATCTGCGCCACTTCGCGAGAAAGCGCGCGCAGCGGCATCAATCCCTGCTGCAGCAAACCCACGCCGCCCACCATCGCCAGCAAAAACAGCGGGCCGAGCAGCAGCACCATGTCGCGCATCAGCGCGCTCTTGGCGCTGTCTAACAGCACATCGTCAATGGTTCTGTATTGCCCCACCACCACATAAAGCGTGCGCTTCACGCCATGCACCGGCTGCACCAGCAGGTACAATGCCTGCACGTCGCCGTCGCGGTCGCGGGTGTTCATGGTCAGGGTGCCCTCGGGGGTGTAGGCCAGCGCGGGGCTCACCCACAGCGGCGCCATCTGGTCGCTCTGGGCCAGAATATTGCCGTGCCCGTCATGCACCACATACACATAGCCGTCTTCGCGCAAGGTGTAGCTGTCTGCCACGCTGGGCGGCAGGTCCAACTTCACGCGGTCGTTTTTGCCCACCGTCATGTTGGCCATCAACTCGGCGGCCTGGCGTCGCAGCAGCTCGTCCTGCGCACGGTCACCTGCCTGGTCCAGGGTGCGCCCCACCATCCACACCACGCCGGCCAGCACCAAAAGCAGCACCACGGTCAGGCGCAGCAACAGCCCCACCAACAGAGAGTCGGTCAACCTCCAGCGGCGCGTCACCAGTTTCATTTCAATTTTCCCAACATGGAGGTCAGCATTTTCTGGACTTCCAACAGAAGAACAGTTGCCTTTGTAAAGTCAACATCGGGGTAAAATTCTCCGGCAAGGAGCATCTGGGTTTCCAACTCCGCGGCCGGGCCACCCGCGATACGCAAGAACTTCACATAATCAGCCTTGCTGCCGCGTTTTTTACCTTCGGCGATGTTCGACGGAACGGAAACCGCGCACCGCCTCATCTGGCTCTTCAACCCAAAATCTTCCTCTCGGGGGAGGTGACCTGTTGCTTTATAAACTTCCCGGGCCACCTGCATAGCCCGTTGCCAAACCACCAGGTCCTTGAAGTTCTGCACGTAAGTTGAAGTTTGCACCCTTCTACTCTACAAGCTACCAGCTACAAGCTACAAGCTCTCTTTCACTTCGTCTCTTCCAGCAAATACCCAATCCCGCGCACCGTCACAATCCCCACACTGGCCTTGTGCTTGGCCAGCAGCTTGCGCAGGCGGTGGGTGGCCACCTCCAGCGCGTTGCGGCTGTCGGGGCCGCTGTCACCGTAAAGCGCGCGCTCCAGGGCATCCTTGCCCACCACTTGCCCGGTGCGCTGCATCAGGTGGCGCAGCAGCACCACTTCACGCTTGCCGAACTGCGCCGGCTTGTCATCCACGCTCACGGTGTCGTGCAAGGTGTCCAGCTTCACGTTGCCGGCTTCCAGCACCAGGCTCGCGGGGCCGCTGCTCCGGCGCAGCAGCGCCTTCACCCGCGCCAGCAACTCAAACAGGCTGAAGGGCTTGGGCAGGTAATCGTCGGCCCCGGCTTCCAAACCGCTCACGCGCTCTTTGGGCAGGCCCAGCGCGGTCAGCATCAAAATCGGCACGTTGTTGCCCTTGTCGCGCAACTCTTTCACCAGCTCCAGGCCATCGCCGTCGGGCAGCCTGCGGTCGCAGATCAACGCATCAAAGGGCTGCTCCAGCAGCGCGCGTGCCTCGCCCAGGGTGCCCGCCACGCTGGCGGCAAAGCCGTGGCTGCGCAGGGTCTGTTCAATAAAGCCTGCCAGGCTGCGCTCATCTTCAATCACCAAAATTCTCATGGTCCCATCCTCTTTCAATGCGGCGCTTCATGCGCCATGCCCCAACCCTGCCACCACCTGGGCAGGCCCGCAACCTTACGGGCTTACTTTCTTCTTACTAGGTGTAAAGCACACATGCTTTTCTTATGCTCCCCTCCCTTTACCGCGTATGCGCGCCCGCCCATTCTCGCCCTACCACCTGCACAAGGGTGGGGAATCAACATCGTAAAGGATATACACCCAATGAAAACCACCCTCGCTGTCGCCTTGCTGGCCGCTGCCATCGCCGCGCCTGCTTTCGCCGCTGAAGCCGCCATGGGCACCGAAGCCATGGGCGCCTCCACCGACATGAGCGCCACTGCCGCCGCTCCTGCCGCCGAAGTCTCCGCCACCACCGAAGTGAAGAAGACCGAAACCAAGGCCCCGACCAAGGCCCACACCAAGGCCCACGCCAAGGCCAAAAAGGAAGCCAAATAAGCTTCTGCCACGGCAAAACGGGCGGCACCAGCCGCCCGTTTTTTTTGCGTTCCGCCCCTGTGCTGTGGGCCTTTAAAAGCCCAAACGGGCGGCCTTACTCAAGGCCGCCCGCAGGGTCGTCGTTCAGCAGGGCAGGTGCCCCGTGTTTGCGCCGCAGGGCGCGGTGGCGCAGCCAGTAACGCAGGCGGCCCCGGTAGCCCAACACGGCCACCACACGGAAGTCGCCGGTGGTATGCCTTTCCACCTCGCACCATACCCCCAGGTGGAATATGGCCGCCATGCACAGGCCTTCGGCCATCGCCGGGTCGCTGGCAATCAACACGGCCGCAACCGCGGCAAGTCTGTCGCTTGCCAACGTGGCGTAACGCGGCTGTTTAGGGCTCTCCCATTGCAAAGCCGTTGTTATGGCAAGGAGCCATTTACTGTGCTCCCATTTCAAAACCGTCCTGATGGCAAGGAGCCATTTACCGCGCTCCCATTTCAAAGCCGTCTTGGTGGCAAGGAGCCCCTTATGGCGCTCCCATTTCAAAGCCGTATTCATGGCAACAAGCCGTTCCAGTCCCAGCCGGTAGCCATACTCCCACCGCGCGGCGGGGCTTTCTTTCATCACGCACGCCAGGCACAGGTCCTGGTCGCCGCAATCTTCACACCTTAAGTCAAACTGCCCGTGGTGGCAGCTCTCCAAGGCTTTTAAACGCATCGATTCTACTCCACAAGTGTGGCGGGGTATTGGGTCGCATCGTGGTGCAAGCCACCCGCCTCTGCCACTCCCATTCTTTCCACCAGCTTACCAAACTCTTGGCGGCGGCAAAAACGCAGCCACCCGCCCCGCGCAAAGCCGCGGGGGCGGAAAAGGTGTTCCCCTCTCCGCCCCACGGCCATCGTTATCGCGCCCCGTCTTTCACCGCGAGTCCCTCCAGCAGGCCCGTGGGCAGTACCAACGGGTAATAACTGCCTCTTTCAAAGGTGCCCACGTGGTTGTAGACAGGGTTGGCAATTTTTTTGGTCGGCGTAACGGCCGCCCCAGTCCACACCCAGCAGGCCTGCTTCAACCGCAATTTACGGTCGTCCGTGGCGGTAAACACCTCCCCGGCATTCACATACCAGAAGTCACCCTGGTCGTTGCGTACCGGCTGCCGGGTCCACCAGTGACCGGTGTGCAACCGCACATCCTCACGCGTTGGGCCGAGCATATGCTCAACCAACGCGTCCCAGTCGCTGCTGGCCATGCGTATCGCCATCAGATGCTTTTCGGATTCCACCACCCCAAAAAAGGGCAACTCCGGCAGGTCCAGTTCCCCCGGCAAGTCACCGGGCCGGAACGTCACGCCCCGCAGTTTCACCGGCCAGGTCGGCATCTCGTTCACGCGCATCGTCTCCTCCTCGCGAACAAAACGGAAATCTTGCCCGCACCGCGGACAAATTGCATACAAAATGCAAGGGGTCTTGCTTCCCATCCTCAATGTGGCACCCCCGGCAGGGGCTTTTCCTCTCCCGCCGCCACCCGCCGCGCTCCGCCCCCACTTGCCGCCGCATTGCCGCTTTTTGCCGCCCCGCCGCCGCGTTTTGCCGCCAATTGCAGCGTTCCGCAGCGCCTTTTTAGTAAAGGGGAAGCTCTCCCGCCACCGCCCCTTCGGCATGCGGCGCATAGTCCACCCGCGCCAGATAAAGCCCGGCGGCGTCAAAGGTCATCCCCGCTTTTTTTCGGTCTTTCAAGCAGATAACCTCACGCATGCCGTCAACCGCGCGCTTGCCGTTGCCCACCTCCACCAGCACACCCACCATGTTGCGCACCATGTGGTGCAGGTAGCGGTTGGCCGCCACTTCAAGTTGTATCAACCCGTTGGATCCCCTAACTAATTTCATCTCGCGCAACACGCAAACGGGGCTCTTGCTCTGGCATTCCGCATCGCGGAAGCCGCTAAAATCCATCTCACCAACCCCCATTATTTCAATAGCTTGCTTCATTTTTTGGGTGTCCAGGGCGTACACGCTGTGGCCCACCCGCCCGCGCAAATCCGGCCGCAACACCCGCGCATCCCACAGTAAGTATCTGTAACACCTGGTAATTGCCTGGTAACGGGCATGGAAGTCATCCCCCACTTCCGCCACCCGCACCACCCGCACCGTGTGCGGCAAATAACGGTTCAAACCGCCCATAAACTTATCCATTTCCAACGGCTTAGCCACGTCCGCATGCACCACCTGGCCCCACGCATGCACCCCGGCGTCGGTGCGCCCCGCCACCACCATCTCCCCCAACGGAACCTTTAATTTATTGAAAGCATTCAACAAAGCGCCACCCACCGTGGGCAAGTCCTGCTGCGCCTGCCAGCCGTAAAAGCCGCTGCCCTCATATTGGATGTGCAACTTTATACGCATTTACAAAGCTTTAAAGCATTTTCCCGCCGCCAGCGCCTCCCACCCGCGTGCCACTTCCGCCGCCGGCATGGCGCGCTTCCCGGCCCGCTGCAAGGTCACAATCCGCACCGCCCCGGCGCCGCAAGCCACCACCATACCCGCCGCATCCACCGCCAAAATCTGCCCAAAATCACCATTTTTATCAACAACTTCCGTCCGCAAAACCTTCACCACCTCGCCGCCAATCTCAGCCGTGGCCCCGGGCGCGGGCGCCAAAGCCCGCACCTGGTTATGCACCTCCCACGCGGTCTTCCTCCAATCCACCGGCCGCGTCTGCGCGGTAATCTTCACCGCCCGCGTGGCCTCTCCCACCTGCGCCACAGCCTTCAACGCATCTAAATTTTCCACAACATAAACCAGGCGTTTTGCGCCAATACTCCACACAATATCATTCAGTTGCGCGGTATCCATATCCTCGGCAATCTCCACACCCGTGCGGTCATAAACCGGCCCGGTGTCCATGCCTTCCTCCAGCCGCATAATGCACACCTCAGTGGTCTTATCCCCCGCCATCAACGCGCTCTGCACCGGCGTCGCCCCGCGCCAGCGCGGCAGGGCAGAAGGATGCACATTCACGCAAACCCGCGCTTCCACCAAAGCCTTGGGCAACAACATGCCAAAACCCACCACACAAAATACATCCGCCTCCAGCGCCAACACCTCATCCAGCGCGGCCTCGCGCAAACGCTCGGGCGTGCGCACCGTCACCCCCAGCTCTTCCGCCGCCATGTGCACCGCGGTTTTCTGTTCTTTCTGCCCGCGCCCGGCGGGCCGTGCCGGCTGGGTGTAAACCGCCACAATTTCATGCCCGGCCTCCGCCAGCGCACGCAAACTCGGCACCGCAAAAGGCGGGCTGCCCATAAACACCACCCGTTTTTTGGTCATGCTACTCGCTCCAGGTACCGGGCGGAATCACGCCCTTTTCCGCCGCCAACGTAGGGAACGACGCCCCATACTTCACCACCTCTGTGCGGATTTTCTTCCACTTCTTCATCAGCATCTCCTGGCGCACCTTGCTGGTCCGCTGGGGGAAGAGCACTCCATCCAAATGGTCAATCTCATGCTGCGCGCAGGCGCTCAATAACCCTCCCAGCTCTTCTTCCACGTGCTGGCCGTCGCGGTTGGTGTAGGCCACCTTCACCCGCGCCGGGCGCTCTACCTGGCCCCACAGGCCGGGCAAACTCAGGCAACCTTCCTGGCGGCTTACCAGGTCTTCGCTGCGCCAGGTAATTTCGGGGTTGATCATAAACCGCGGGTGCCGCTGGCTCAGGTCGCGCCGCCCGTCATCTGTTTCCACGCCCACGTCAATCACCACCAGGCGCTGTCTTATGTTCAACTGCGGCGCAGCCAAACCCACCCCATCGGCGGCATAAAGGGTGCTTTGCATGTCTTCCAGCAGGCGTAGTATCTCTTCGGTGGCACCCGCCGCAGGCTCGGCCAGCCCGCTCAGGCTGGCATGCGGTTGCAACACAATCGGTAAAATCTTGGCCATATCCTGCATTTACCCCATCTTGGGCGGGCTGACAAACCCCCTGCGCTCATGCATAGTGCCTGCAACAAGCAGCCAAAAGAAGAAAGTTCCTCCCCATGGGTTTTGAAATTGAGCATATCGGCATCATCGGCGCGGGCCAGATGGGCAACGGCATCGCGCACGTGGCGGCGCAAAGCGGCTACTCGGTCACCATGGTGGACGTCAAGCAGGAGGCGCTCGACAAAGCCATCGCCACCATCACCAAAAACATGGACCGTCAGATCTCCAAAAACGCCATGACGGAAGCGGATAAAGCCGCCGCCCTGGGCAACATCAAAACCGCCACCTCCACGGCCGAGCTCGCCCAGTGCGACCTGGTGGTGGAAGCCGCCACCGAGAACGAGGCGATTAAAAAGAAGATCTTCGCAGAAGTCGACGCCCTGCTCAAACCCGAGGCCATCCTTGCTTCCAACACCTCGTCCATTTCCATCACGCGGCTGGCTGCGGTCACCAAACGGCCGGAGAAATTCATCGGCCTGCATTTCATGAACCCCGTGCCGATGATGGCGCTGGTGGAGATCATCAAGGGCCTGGCCACCACGCAGGAAACCTACGAGCGCGTGCTGGAAGTCTCGGTCAAAATGGGCAAAACCGCCGCCACCAGTGAGGATGTCCCCGGCTTCATCGTCAACCGCCTGCTGCTGCCTATGCTCAACGAGGCCGCCTACGCCCTGCAAGACGGCGTGGCGGATGTGAAATCCATCGATACCGCCATGAAGCTCGGCGCCGGCCACCCCATGGGCCCGCTCACGCTGGCCGATTTCATCGGGCTGGATACCTGCGTCGCCATTATGCGCGTGCTGCACAATGAGCTGGGCGACAGCAAATACCGCCCATGCCCGCTCCTCGTCAAATTCGTCGACGCCGGCTGGCTGGGCAAAAAAACCGGCAAAGGCTTCTACGACTACGCCGACCCCACCAAACCCAAGCCCTATAGATAATCGGCCTCCCGCTAGGTCTTTTTGGGCAAATAACTGAGGTTGTTACTAACTGTCCCATCCGGGCGCGTGCGGTTATGCTCAGACACAGTAATTCCATTTCGGCTATAACTACTTACTTCCACCATACCCGGGTAATCCATAATAGAAGCTTGTCGTTTCGGGACTTTACGTGCAGGGCTGTCCTTATGGTTTCTCATTGCGTCATCAGAGGCTTCATTTGCCCCATTAGGACGGTTGGCCCGGTCACGGAAAATGTTGATACCTTTTTCCATATCGCCGTCCCGCTTAAATGAATCTCCCTGAGCGTTAGGGCCATCGTGGTGTTTAACATAAATGTACTCTTCTCGAGACACACCAGCCGGGATTTGGTTATCTGGAGAGCGCATCAGGTAGCCGCCAGTAGGATTCTTTTGCCGTTCTTCTTGATGTTGATCATACCGATCTTCAAATTTCTGCATATCTTGATAAAACGCACGAATAGAATCTTCGTCATTGTCTCTGCTCCCTTCATGGTTCTTCCATGTACCATCGAGATATTGATAAACGCCACGGGCGGAAGATGTTGGATTTTTCCCCTTGTTTTCACCCAAACTGGATTCAATGTAGGCCACCTTTAAGGCCGTACGTATTTGTACATTACTCTTCTTCATTTCTTGGCCAATTTTAATAATCTTATCAGCAGTCTGTTGCTGAGTTTTACTTAACTTGGGCATACGAGTTCTCCTTAGTTGTTAATAAAAAAGCCCGCTGGCAGCGGGCATTAACGTGACTTCTGTCGTCTGGGCTTCTTCTTTTGATAAGCCCAGTACCATCTCTCTCGCCTATCCGGTTCATACCCTCCTTCCGGCGCATGCACCGCATAGGTCACATCTAACCAAACCCCCAAATCATCGACTTCTCCAATCTTAATTTCACGGGCATTAAAATCATAAAAATCCAGAGTCTTCGTTGCCGGGTTATAGCGGTACAAACCCCAACCCGCGGCATTCCCCCCAGCCTTCCGGATGAAATAAACACCCCCAACTTCTTCAAGGCCTTGCCCGCCGCACAACTTAACAGGTTTTGTACCTTCAATATTCAACCACGCGTACTCATAGCAGCCTTCGCTTTTCGGGTCGGTGGCAGAGACCAGCGCGGCCTTCATCTGGCCGGAGCATGCCGAACACACCAAAAGGCCCGCAAGTGCGCAGAAGAAATATGATTTCATGTGCTTTTCCAACCCTTCTCGCCTAAACTCCCCCATGCTCTCCCACCTCACCATCGGCGTCAACAACGTGGAAGCCGCCACCCCGTTCTACGACGCCATCATGTCCGCGCTCGGCTACATCCGCCGCCACACCTACCCGGATGCCCTGGGCTACAGCCCACCCGGCGCCAGCCCCGGCACGCCGTTGTGGGTGATGACCCCCTTCAACGGCCAGCCCGCCCACCCCGGCAACGGCTGGCACATCGCCCTGCTTGCGCCCTCACAGGCAGCGGTGGATGCCTTCCACGCCGCCGCGCTTGAACACGGCGGCAGCTCCGAGGGCGCGCCCGGCCTGCGCCCGCACTACCACAGCCAGTACTACGCGGCCTACGTGCGTGACTTAGAGGGCAACAAGCTGCAAGCCGTCCACCACGGCACCCACCGCGACGTGGTCTAACCCTTAACCTTCAGTCGCCTCCACCTTCCGCGCAGCCTCTTTGTAACTCAGGTTATTCGTCACCTCACCATCGGGCCTGTTACGCACATGCGCCCGTACTTCTCCGGTGGAGCGGGTGTAACCTTGTACGTCCACTCTGCCATCACCGGCCCCACCACCAATGCCTTGTGGCAGTACGGGCCTTCCAGCCATGACCCCACCAAAACAACCCCCGTTCACCACCGCAGGCTGCCCAAACACAATCACTTGCACCGGCCGATCGGCTTTCTTGTCTCGCGGCGGAATCTGTGGGTTTTCAGCCCACACCTGTGGCGTTTCAGCCTGTCGGTTCAGCCCATTGGCAACAGTCTGCACCAATATTCCAACCGGGTCTTGAGTGGTATTTCGGCGTAAAGCGTCCACTATGTCGGCTACGGCTTTGTTAACAAAGTCCATGTTAGCGGGGTTGCCCATGGCCGCTTCAATTTTTACCTGCTCGCCCGCGTCACGCTCAAACGGCGCACTCGGACATTCCCAAATCCCGCCCTGTTGCCCGCGCTGCATTTGCGCCTGTACCTGGGCCAAAACCTGCCCCAACACCACCTGGCCGACATTCCGCCGCAGCGTGGGCACAACGCTGGCGGGAACATCTCCCCGTGCCAGTAAGGTCAACGCGCTTTCCACTCCCACCTTCCCCACGCCCGTCAACGCATCAAAAGTCATGTCCGCAACCCGCACCAGCCCTCGTCCTGCCCCGCCCAAGACATCTCCAATCCGCTGGAGAACAGAAGGTTCCGGAGGCTGCAAGCTATTGCTCTGCGGACTGCCTTCAACAGGTACGGTGGGAGAGACATTTGGTTGTTCCATCTCCAGACGGCGCTTGGCTCCCTCTATAATCTCTTCCGAAGATCGGCTAATCTTCCCTCCTCCTAGGGGTGTCTCTTTAAGTTTTTGATTAATGGAGTTGTTGATCTTTCTATAGAGCCCGGCCGTTTCCCCGTAATCAGATTCAAAAAGGTAAGCCGCACGCAATTCATCAACTTCTTCTCTGGTAAGTTTGTAGCGTCTGGCATCGTCTCCAACTCTTTCTTCAATAACCGGTATTTCCAAAATGCTTGTAGTATTCTCGACAACGTCTTTGGGGGTGTCCTTCCCAGTGTAAATGTAAGGTGCTCCAGGCATCCTTTTCCCTTTCCCATTGTTCAAAAAAAAGCGCCTCTGGCGCTTATGGTTTTCTTCGTTGACTTTGTGTTTTCCACCAAGCCGCATCTTTCGGTGACTTCTTGAGCTCCAACTCTCCTTTTTCATAAGCCTCGGCCAGTCTTTCCATGGCGATTTCTTCACCCGCAAAGGCTGCACGCGAGTACCAAGCAAAAGCCATCTGCTCATTTTTCACAGGTGGCCAATATTCGTAGTTAGCGGCCAAGAGAGTCATGGCGGGAGTATATCCCCGCTCTGCAGCTTCTTTTATGAGGTTAAACCCGCGAGATGGGTCGTGCTGCAAAGCATCGGTCATGTAATGCTGCCCTAGTGCAAAAAGGGCTTCCGGTACTTTATTTGCAGCAGCCTTTTCCAGCCATACAATTGCCTCCGATGTATGTCCGGTCTGGGCAAGCCGCTGCGAGTAACGGTATTGCAAATCAGGATCGCCAGCAACCGCTCCCAAATACACACGCTGAGTCATGGCCGCTGTCAGAAGAACAACACCAAGGACCCCCCAAAAAAAGTACCATTTGTTTGTGGTCAAACTCGGCAAAAGTGATCTCATCTTCATTCTTTCCTCTGGTTCACTTTACCATATTCACGTTACTCACTGAGCTTGCAAAAAAAACCGCCCCCGGGCGGCCTCTCACCCACCTCTGGCGAGCATGACAAAATCTAGCATAGGTTGCTGCAAAAGTCAAGCAAAAACAACTATTTCACTATCTTTTCAATCACATCCATCCCCCTTTTAGAATCATTCAAACAAGGCACCAACGCATAATGCGTGCCCCCCGCCGCCCTAAATGTCTCTTTGCCCTGGATGCCGATCTCCTCCAGCGTCTCCACACAATCCGCGGCAAACCCCGGGCACACCACCATCACTTTCTTCAACCCCGCCCGCGCCAGCTCTTCCAGCGCCTTGTCGGTATAAGGCTGCAACCACTCCTCGCGCCCAAACCTGCTCTGGAACGTCAGCAGCAGGGCAGGGGCCTTCTTTCTGACTTCTGATTTCTGATTTCTGATTTCTTCCGTCGTCCGCGCAAACACCCACCCCAACTCTTCGGCCACCAGCCGCGCGGTCTTATGGCTGTGGCAGTAATAAACATCCCCTTCCAGGCAGTAACGCAATGGCAAACCATGGAAGCTCGCCACCACCACCTCGGGCACCCAGCCCAGCTTTTTCACCTGGGCTTTAATGCTCTCCGCCACCGCGCGCACATAAACCTTGTCGTCATAATACGGCGGCACAACCTCCACCGCCGGCTGCCACTTCTGAACTTTTAACCAATCGGCCACTACATCCACCACCGTGCCCACCGTCGCGCCCGCATACTGTGGGTAAAGTGGTACTACCTTTATCCGCGCACACCCCGCGCGCATCATCTCATCCAGCACCTCCTTCATCGCCGGTTTTCCATACCGCATGGCAAACCGCACCACCGCCTCCTTGCCCAAAGCTTTTTGCAACTTCGCCGCCTGGTCCTCGGTGATCACCCGCAGCGGGCTGGCATCGCGCTTCCTGTCCCAGATCTTGGCATAGGCATGCCCGCTGGAGAACGGCCGCTTGGTCAAGATGATCACATTGAGCACAAACCACCAAACCACGCGGTTCACGTCGATCACCCGCCTGTCGCTCAAAAACTCCTTCAAATACCTGCGCATGCTCCAGTAGTCGGTGGCGTCCGGCGTGCCCAGGTTCACCAGCAGCACGCCCTGCTTGGTGCCGTGGGGCGGCTTGGGGTGGTTTTGGGGCTTGGCGTCAAAACTCGGGTTCATGCCTGCGCTCTTTCTTGACATCCACCCTCCTACCATGCAAAAACCGCCGCGTAAAAGGAAACAAGTATGTCCACCGCCGCTCTCCGTTACGCCAAAGCCCTGTTCGAACTGGCGCAAACCCATAAGCAACTGCCCGCGCTTACTTCCCCGGTGTCTGCCCTGGCCGCTGCGCTGGCCGATGCCACCATCGCCGCCGCGCTCACCAACCCCCGGCTCGAGCCCTCGCAACGCAGCAAGCTGGCCACCGCCATGGCGCGCGCCGTGGCTGCTCCGGCCCTGCTGGCCAACACGCTTAACCTGCTGGCCTCCAACAACCGCCTGGCCCTGCTGCCAGATGTTCTTCAAGCCTTCCAGTCGCTGGCCGATGCCGCCGCCGGCCTGGCCCGCGTGCAGCTGCAAACCGCCACCGCTTTTACGCCGGAGCAACTCACCACGCTCAAATCGCTCATCAAAGCCCAACTCAAAGCCACCTCGGTGGAAGTCGAGCAGTCCCTCCAACCGGGCCTCATCGGCGGCTTCCGCGCCCTCTACGGCGGCCAGGTGTGGGACGCTTCAGTATCCGGCCAACTCGCCCGCCTCAAAACCCGCCTGCAAATGGCGGCAACCCGTTAATTTTTACCCAGAAGGAGAACAAACCCCATGACCGACCTCCGCGCCAGCGAAGTCACCAAGATCCTCAAGCAGCAAATCGAAGGCTTCGCCGTCGACGCCAAACCGGAAGAAGCCGGCACCGTGCTGTCGGTGGGCGACGGCGTGGCTCGCGTCTACGGCCTTTCCGGCGTGCAAGCGGGCGAGATGGTCACCTTCCCCGGCAACATCAAAGGCATGGCCCTTAACCTGGAAGAAGACCACGTCGGCTGCGTGGTGTTCGGGTCAGATCGCGGCGTGGCGGAAGGCGACGTGGTCAAGCGCACCGGCGAGATCGTCTCCGTGCCCATCGGCAAAGAGCTTCTCGGCCGCACGGTAGATGCCCTCGGCAACCCCATCGATGGCCGCGGCCCGCTCAAAACCAAACTCACCGCCAAGGTGGAAGTCATCGCGCCCGGCATCGTCAAGCGCAAAAGCGTGCACGAGCCGCTGCAAACAGGCTTGAAGGCCATCGACGCCCTCGTTCCCATCGGCCGCGGCCAGCGTGAGCTGATCATCGGTGACCGCCAAACCGGCAAAACCGCGGTGGCCATCGATGCCATCATCAACCAGGCCAAAACCCACTCCACCAAAAAGCCGGTCTACTGCGTCTACGTCGCCATCGGCCAAAAACGCTCCACCGTGGCCCAGGTGGTGGAACGCCTGCGTGCCGCCGGTGCTCTCGATTACACCATCGTCGTCGCTGCCACCGCGTCCGAGCCTGCGCCGATGCAATTCCTCGCCCCCTACGCCGGCTGCGCCATGGCCGAGTACTTCCGCGACAACGCCATGCACGCGCTCATCGTCTATGATGACCTCTCCAAACAGGCGGTGGCCTACCGCCAGATGTCGCTGCTGCTGCGCCGCCCGCCGGGCCGCGAAGCCTACCCGGGCGACGTCTTCTACCTGCACAGCCGCCTCTTGGAACGCGCCGCCAAACTGTCCGACGACATGGGCGCGGGCTCACTCACCGCGCTGCCGATCATTGAAACACAAGCGGGCGACGTCTCGGCCTACATCCCCACCAACGTCATCTCCATCACCGATGGCCAGATCTTCCTGGAGAGTGACCTGTTCTTCTCCGGCGTGCGCCCGGCCATTAACGTCGGTCTGTCGGTGTCCCGCGTCGGCGGTGCCGCGCAAACCAAGGCGATGAAAAAACTCGCCGGCACCATGCGGCTGGATTTGGCCCAGTACCGCGAAATGGCAGCCTTCAGCCAATTCGCGTCCGATCTGGATGCAAGCACCCGCAAGCTGCTCTCGCGCGGCGAACGCCTCACCGAGCTGCTCAAGCAAAAGCAATACCAGCCGCTGCGCGTGGCCGAGCAGGTCATCGGCGTCTACGCCGGCACCAAGGGGTATCTCGATGACATCGAGCCCAAGCACGTCACCATGTTCGAAGAGCACATGCTGGAGATCCTGCGCTCCTCCTACACCAAGCTGCTCGATGGCATCGAGGAGAAGGGCGAACTCACCGACGCCCTGGAAGCCGACGTGAAAAAGGCGCTGGAATCCGCCAAGGCCAGCTTCAACCCGGCCGACGCTACGCTGCTGGCGCGTCAGAAGGGCGGCACCAAGGCCAAACCCAAAGCGGCTAAGCCAAAGGGCAAATAGCTCCAACGTTCAACATCCTACCAACCGGCCTTTAAGGCCGGTTTTTCTACGTAAACTGCGCAGGATGCAGACATCCGCACGCGCCGGTGCTAACCCTGCTGCTAGGGTAGGGGCTAGAGAAGAACAACAAAAGGCCGGCCCATGTCCTTCCTGCAAAAAGTCACCTTCCGCCAAATGCTGCTGGTCATGCTTGTCTACACCTTGGTGGTGTTCGTGGGCGGCAGCGCCGTCAACCTGGCACTCATCGAGTTCCAGACCCAGGCCGGCGTCACCCGCAAATACCAGGTTGAAAAGCAGTCGATGATGCAGTCCATCACCAGCCGCATGGCCTTCGCCAGCCGCGAAATGGCGCACCAGATCCTCTCCATCGGCGACCCTGAACAGGTCAAGGCCCAGCGCGCCGACGCGCTGGAAAAACGCGGCCTGTTCACCGACATGCTCAAAACCTTCTCCGGGCAAACCTTCAACGCGCAAGAAGAGGCGGTGGAAAAAGAGCTGATGGAAAAATCCACGGTGTTCCTTGCCAACTTTGATGGTGTCCTCAAAGCCGCCGCCGCCGGTGACCGCGAAAAAGCCCTCAATATCCTCCACGGCTCGGAGGGGGATGAAGATTCCATGACCGACTTGGGCCACAAATACCGCGAGATCATCGCCGCCAACGTCGCAACGGAAACCGCGCGCATCACCGAGATGAACCACATCCAACTCGGCACGGTCGGCACCATGTTCGTGCTGTTGGTGGGGGGGCTGCTGTTCATCCGCAGCAATCTCAACCGGCAAATGTCCGGCATTTCAGCCTCTGTGCAGCAGGTCGGCACCGCCAACCAGAACGTCGTCACCAACGTCAACCGCGTCAATTCCACGGTGGAGAGCGAGTCTGCCGCGGTGCACGAAGTGGCGGCCTCCATGGCGCAGTTCACCACCGCGGTCAATCATATCGCGGAACGGGTGGACGAAACCGCCAAGAAGACGGTGGAAATCCGCGAAATTGTGGAAAAATCGCACGCCAACATGCAGTCGCTGCAACACGGCGCCGGACAGATCAAGCAAATGGTCACGGTCATCGAAGGCATCTCCGAGCAAACCAACCTGCTGGCGCTCAACGCCGCCATCGAGGCCGCCCGCGCCGGCGATGCCGGGCGCGGCTTCGCCGTGGTGGCCGACGAAGTGCGCAAACTCGCCAAACACACCACCGACAGCACCGGCGAGATCCAAACCTCGGTCGGCGCGCTGGTCGGCAGCGTCGAGGAACTTTCCCAGCAAATGGAAGAGATCCGCGCCTTCGTCACCGCCATCGAGTACCAGGCGAACGAGATCAGCTCCGCCACGCACGAGCAAAACGCCGCCGCCACGCAGATCAACCAGGCGGTGGAGCAGATCTCCCGCGGCATGACCGACATCGCCGATGCCATGACCCAGGCCCACACCACCACGCACGAGGTGGAAAGCTCGTACAAGCACCTGTTCTCACAAGTTTCCCGCGCCTAGCACTTATCCCGTTGGTTGGCCAGGCGTTGGAAAAAAAGAGGCAAAAATGGCGGCCCCAAGGCCGCCATCCTCTTTCCGGTAACTAGATAATCAACAGTGGCCTCAGCCTCAGCGGCGTAGCCGCCCCGATTCCCGACCACCGATTACCCATTACCGGTAGCCGTAAGCCACACGGCGCGGGCCGTGGTTGTCGTGGTGTTCCCACGCTTCACGGCGCCAGTCGTGGCGCGGGCCACGGTAGGCCACCTGGCGGTACACCACGTGGGTCGGCGCGGGCACCACACGGTAGGCAACGGTCTGGTAAACCACCGGGCGCGGGGCAGGGGACACGTAGGCCACCGGCGCTCCCAGATTCAGCGAAACATGCAGGCTGTCGGCGTTGGCCGGCGCGGCCAGCGCCACGCTTGCTCCCACCATCACCGCGGCGGCGGCAATTATTTTGGTTACGGTTTTCATGGTCGTTCTCCTTTTGTTGGTTGCCATGGTGTACCAATAAGTACACTTACGTTTTCTCCCCCGCAATGCCAAATCACCCCCTGGTAAGCTTCCGGTCAACCTGCCCATTCACGCTCTTTCCATCCCATCCGCCCTATGCTAAAACCTCGCCATGCCCAGTCTCAAAGCCCTGCGCGGCCGCATCCGGTCGGTCAAAAACACCCGCCAGATCACCAAAACGATGAAGATGGTCGCCGCGGCCAAAGTCCGCCGTGCCCGCACGGCGGTAGAGAACGCCCGCCCCTACGCCGCCCATCTTGCCTCCATTTTGGGCAACATCGCCGCCGCCAGCGGCACCTCGGGCCACCTGCTGCTCTCCGGGCGCAAACAGGTTAAAACCGTGCGCCTTATCGTCGTGGGGTCGGATAGGGGGCTGTGCGGCAGCCTTAACAGCAACCTGCTTAAAGCAGCGGATGCCTGGGTGGCGCAGCAACAATCCAAAGGCCGCACCATCCAGCTCGTCGCGGTGGGCCGTAAAATCCGCGATGGCCTCAAGTCCAACCACCCCGGCCTGCTTATCTCCTCGCACACCGATATGGGCCGCACGGTCGAGTTCGCCCACGCCCAAACCATCGCCGCCCAGGCATTGAAGAGCTTTGAAGACGGCCAGGTAGACGAAGTGCACCTCATGTCCAGCCAGCTCATCTCCATGCTCAGCCAGGTGCCGCAAACCGCGCAACTTATCCCCTTTGCCAAACCGCAAGGCGCGGCCGAGCACCAGCTCATCAACATGCCGGAGTACGAACCGTCCGAGGAAGCCGTGCTCGCCCACCTGCTGCCGCTCAACCTCAACATGCAGGTCTTCGCCGCGCTGCTGGAAACTTCAGCGTCCGAGCAGGCCGCGCGCATGGCGGCGATGGACTCCGCCACCCGCAATGCGGGAGAGATGATCAAAAAGCTCTCGGTGGAATACAACCGCACCCGCCAGGCCACCATCACCAAGGAACTCATCGAGATCATCTCCGGCGCCGAGGCGCTCTAGCCATGACGGTCAGCTATCGCCCTGCCACCCAGGCCGATGTCTCCCTCATCCTCACCTTCATCCGTGAGCTCGCCGACTATGAAAAACTGCTGAGCGAGGTTAAGGCGGATGAAGCAACACTCACCCGCCACATGTTCGGTAACAGTCCCAAAAGCCGTGCCCTTATCGCAGAGGTCAACGGCGAAGCTGCGGGCTTTGCCCTCTACTTCTTCAATTTCTCCACCTTCCTTGGCAAGCCAGGCATTTATATTGAGGACGTCTACGTCCGTGAAAAACACCGCAACCTCGGCATCGGCAAAGGGTTCTTCCGCCAGCTCGCCAAAATCGCGATGGATGAGGATTGTGGTCGTGTGGAATGGTGGGTGCTCGATTGGAACAAATCCGCCATCGGCTTCTATGAAAAACTGGGAGCACAGGCCATGGACGAATGGACGGTCTACCGTCTCACCGGCGAAAAGTTAAAGGCCCTGGCGGAAGAATAGCCATGCAAAACAAAGCCCACATCATCGGCATCGCCGGCATCGGCATGAGCGCCACCGCGCTCCTCCTCAAGCAAGCGGGCTGGGAAGTCACGGGGTCGGATGAAGGCTTCTACCCCCCGGCGTCCGAGATTCTGCCCAAACACGGCATCAAAGTCTCCACCCCCCACGCCGCCGCCAACATTCCGCCCGACGCCAACCTCCTCGTCGTCGGCAAGCACGCCAAACTCACGTCGGAAAATCCCGAGGTCGCCGCCGCCGAAGCCAGCGGCATCCCGCTCCAATCCTACCCGGAAGTCCTCGCCAGCCTCACGCAAAATCGCACCAACCTGGTGGTGGCGGGCAGCTACGGCAAATCCACCACCACCGCCCTGGTGGCCTGGGCGCTCATGGTGGCGAAGAAGAGCCCCGGCTACTTCATCGGCGCGGTGGCCAAAAACCTGCCGCTCCACGCCCAACTCGGCACCTCCAAGCAATTCATCCTGGAGGGCGACGAATACCCCTCCTCCAACACCGACCCTTCCGCCAAGTTCCTCCATTACAACGCCCACTCCGTGCTGCTCACCTCCGCGCTGCATGACCACGTGAACATCTTCCCCACGCAGGCAGATTACCTCAAGCCCTTCCAAACCCTCATCGCCGCCCTGCCGAAGGATGGCCTCCTCGTCGCTTGTGCGGATGAGCAACACGCCCTCGCCCTCACCCAAAACGCCCCCTGCCGCGTGGTCACCTATGGCCTAAGCGAAGCGCCCCCCGCGACCCCGCGACCCGGCTACCTCGCTACCCACATCCACTACGGCGAAACCACCCACTTCACCCTCACGCACAACGGAAAAGCCTTGGGTGAGTTCACCACCACTCAACTCGGCGCGCACAACATCCAGAACATGGTCGGCGCCGCCGCCCTGCTGCTGGAACACAACCTCGCCACCATCCCTCAACTGCAACAGGCCTTCGCCACCTTCGCCGGTGTGGTGCGCCGCATGGATAAACTCACCACCCGCAGCCCCATCCCGGTGTACGAGGGCTTCGGTTCCTCGCGTGATAAAGCCGCCTCCGCCATCGCCGCCATGCGCCTGCATTTCCCCAACCGCCGCCTGATTGTGGTGTTCGAGCCCCACACCTTCAGCTGGCGCAACCGCGCCACGCTCGGCTGGTACGATAATCTCTTCCAACCCGCCGCCCACACCTTCCTCTACCCGCCGCCCACCCACGGCGCCACCACCCACGCGCAACTTTCCCAGGCAGATATCCTCGCCCACCTGCAAGCGCAAAACCTCGCGGTCACCCCGCTCACCACCAACGCAGAACAAAACCTCCGCACCCTCACCGGTTTTCTACAACCCCATGACGTCATCCTGCTCCTCACCTCGGGCGATCTCGGCGGCCTGCCACCTCTCCTCATCCACCACCTGGAATCCACAGCCACTTAACTGGTCACGGGTAACTGTTCACAGGTAACTGGTCACTCAAGACCCCACCGCCCCGCAACGCACCAACTCCACCGTGCCCTGGCCGTAGCGGTTCACGCTCACCGCGTTGCTGCCCAGCCGGCTGGTGTCAATCTTCCATGTTTCCGGCGCCACCTGGCCCGGGTGGCCTTCCGGCGCGCACTGCATGCCCACGGTCAAGGTGCCATCTCCCTGTTGGGAGAGGCTGTTCAAATCGCAACTGGCATTGGCATCGGTCATCACCGCGGTGTCCATAATGTGCCAGTTCTTGTCGGCGCAGGCCTCCTCGCTGGTGGCCCACACGCCGGTCAGCCCCGGCACTGCCCCCAGGTTCAGCGGCATGGGCGCCGAGACCGAGGCCATCGCGCTCTCGCTGATCTCCCCCACCGTCAACGCGGTGGAGGAAGGGTTGCTCATGGTGGTGCCGGAAATACCGCCTTCAGCCGGTTCCATGCCGGTATATGGCGGGTTGGACAGCACCGGTTCCCCGTTATCGTGGCGCAGCCACGCATAAGCCCCCACCGCCACAATCACCGCGGCCACACCTCCAATTACCCACTGTTGACGGTTCATAATCATACCCCTTCACTCATCTTCATTCCCACCGTACCCTCCGCATCCACCGCGGTCTAAACAAAATCCTGTAAAAAATCACGGGTTTCCACATGCTTTGTCTTTACACACCGGGGCTGCCGAAGCGCTTGACGCCCCCCGCCAAATCCGGCATGTTCCGGCGCGAAATAAGCCCAACAGGAAAAAGCCCTTATGCCCGCCGCCAAAGCCGCCGTCAAAACCGCCAAAACCACTTCTGTCAAACCCACCAGCAAGGCCAGCGGCCAGGTCGTCCGCGTCATCGGCCCGGTGGTCGACGTCCAGTTTACCGAAGGCACCCTGCCTGAAATTCTCAACGCCCTGCACATCACGCGTAAAGGGCAATCCACCCTGGTGCTGGAAGTCGCCCAACACCTGGGCGAGAACACCGTGCGCACCATCGCCATGGAGAGTACCGACGGCCTCACCCGCGGCACACCTGTGGCCGATACCGGCGCGCCCATCCGCGTGCCCGTGGGCCCCAAAAACCTCGGCCGCATCATGAACGTGGTGGGCGAACCCATCGACGAACTCGGCCCGATGGACGAATCCCACCTGTGGGAGATCCACCGCCCGGCCCCCAAGTTTGAGGACCAATCCACCGAATCCGCCATCCTGGAAACCGGCATCAAGGTCATCGACCTGCTCGAGCCCTACGCCAAGGGCGGCAAGATCGGCCTGTTCGGCGGCGCGGGCGTGGGCAAAACCGTGCTGATCATGGAGCTCATCAACAACATCGCCAAGGGCCACGGCGGCTACTCGGTGTTCGCCGGTGTGGGCGAGCGCACCCGCGAGGGCAACGACCTCTACCACGAGATGATCGAATCCGGCGTCATCGTCGCCGGCGACGCCAAAAAGTCCAAAGCCATGCTGGTGTATGGCCAGATGAACGAGCCGCCGGGCGCCCGCGCCCGCGTCGCGCTCTCCGGCCTCACTGCGGCTGAATACTTCCGCGACGAGGAAGGGCAGGACGTCTTGTTCTTTGTCGATAACATCTTCCGCTTCACCCAGGCCGGGTCGGAAGTTTCGGCGCTGCTCGGGCGCATTCCGTCGGCGGTGGGCTACCAGCCCACGCTGGCAACGGATATGGGCGCCATGCAAGAGCGCATCACTTCCACCACCAAGGGCTCCATCACCTCGGTGCAGGCGGTGTATGTTCCGGCGGATGACCTGACCGACCCCGCGCCTGCCACCACCTTTGCCCACTTGGATGCCACCACCGTGCTCAACCGCTCGATTGCTGAAAAAGGCATCTACCCGGCGGTCGATCCGCTGGATTCCACCTCGCGCATGCTCGACCCCCAGGTTGTGGGTGAAGAGCACTACGCGGTGGCCACCGGCGTGCAGCAAACGCTGCAACGCTACAAGGCCCTGCAGGATATCATCGCCATTCTGGGCATGGACGAACTGTCTGAAGACGACAAAATGGTGGTGCACCGCGCCCGGCGCTTAGAACGCTTCCTGTCGCAGCCCTTCCACGTCGCCGAGCAGTTCACCGGCATGAAGGGCGCTTACGTCAAGCTTGCCGATACCATCCGCTCGTTCAAGGAAATCCTCGACGGCAAGCATGATGGGTTGCCGGAGGCCGCCTTCTACCTGGTGGGTTCCATTGAAGAAGCGATTGAAAAATCACGTAAATTGGCCGCATAGCCAACCGCCACCTTACATACGGTGCCATGCTGCCTTGTGCCCCCGCCCGGGGGCACTTATGTTTAAAACGTAACCAATGAGGAGCCCCTCCATGAAGTCCACCCTGCTTGCCGTTGCCCTGGCCACTGCCGCCATCGCCCCGGTGTTTGCCCAAGATGCCGCCCCCGCTGGCGATGAAGGCGCGCCGCGCCCGCCGATGATGCGCGAAGGCATGATGCACCGCATGGAAAACCTCACGCCGGAGCAACGCGACGCCATGCAAAAGCGCATGGAAGCCCGCAAAGCCAAGTGGGACGCGATGACGCCAGAGCAACGCGACGCGATGAAGCAACGCATGCAAGAGCGCCGCGAGAAGTTCCAGTCAATGACGCCCGAACAACGCGACGCCATGAAGCAACGCATGGAAGAACGTAAGGAAAAATTCGACGCGATGACCCCCGAGCAACGCGAGGCGGCCAAAGCCAAAATGGAAGAGCGCCGCGAGAAGTTCCAGGCGATGACCCCCGAACAACGCCAGCAAGCGGTGGAGAAGATGCGCGAGCACCGCGCCGGCGCCAACGCGGCTCCCGCCGTCCCGGCGGCGCAATAAGCGCCAAGCAGGCACACGGCGGGCTTTGGGGCCCGCCGTTTTTTTTGGCTTCCAGCGGGGGCTGACGCCACACTTACACCCCGCCGCAATTTGCCCCGCTCCTCCCCACTCTCCTCTCTTGCTGGCATGGCCTTGGCGGGCCTACGCTGCAAGCACGTTACCCAACCAACCAAGAAAGACCTCCCTATGAAGACCCCTATCCTCGCCGCCGTCGCCGTGGCAGTCATGGCCTCTGCCGTTGCCATGCCGTCCTTCGCCGCCGACGCTGCCAAGCCCGCGGCTGAAAAGACCGCCGCCAAGGCCCACCACAAGGCCCACAAAAAGGCGCACAAGGCCAAGGCTGAAGCCAAGAAGTCCGGCAAGATGGAAAGCAAGGCTGCAAGCGCCAAGCCTGCTGCCCCCACCTACCCGGTGGCCGAGCCCGGCAACTAAGCCTGGTGGCAATCCAACGGCGGGGCACCCCGCCGTTTTTTTTATGTTCCGTCGCCGGAAATACACCGCCTTCCACATCGTTTCCTTAGCCCGGCCGCGCCACACTGCCCCCGCAGCCCCGAGGTGCATGGGCCAACCAAAATAGGGGGAGACACAATCATGAAACGTCTCATTCTCACCACCATTCTCTCCACCGCCATGGTCGGCGCGGTGGCTTCCGCCTCTGCACTGGGGCTTAACAGCACCACGTCGGGCAGCGCCGATGTCGGCGCTGATATCGGCACCGATGCCCGCGCCACCACCGGCAGCGTTGGCAGCAGCCTGCGCGGCAACACCTACCAAAGCGTCCGCCACGGCGCCACGTTCCAGGATTCCACCTCCGGCGACACCACCGGCAGCCTCAGCGTCTCCGGCAGCGGAGAGGGCGATGGCAACGTGGAAGGTACCACCAGCGGCCATGGCACCACCTCCGGCAGCACCGGCGCCGCGCTGGGCACGTCTCTCAACACCGGCATCAACGCCGGCGTGGGCGGTACCACGGGCAGCGGCGGCCTGGGCGTGGGCGCGGGCACCCACGTCGGCGTGGGCCTCGGCACGCACTAAGGGCAGGCGTCCCAACAAAGGCGGCTAAGGGGGCCGCTTTTTGTTTTTCGTTCTGTTGTTTCTCGTTGAATGGTCTTATATATCTTGTACACACCTTTCCAGGAGCTCACACCATGTCGAAGCCCTTGCAATTGCTTTTTATCTTGGAACTTATTCCGGTCGGCTTTACCGTTTGGTTCGGTTTCATGGGGCTGGTCGGCAGCCGCATGGAAAGAACTCCTCACCGGCGCCACGCCTTCCGTTATGGTTTCCTTCGGCAAAGCGCCATATTCGCGGTGGTCAGCGTGGTTGTCGCTGTGGGCTGGGCGGCTTTTAACTGGCTTTAGGTAAGCACCTTGCCGAACATGGCCGCACCCGCTAAGGTGCGGCCATGAAATTCATCCTCCTCACCCCCTCCCAGCAACTCGCGGCGGTGGAAGACGCGGCCTCTGTCACCGTTCCCGGCGAGGCTGGCGAGTTCGGCGTGCTGCCCGGCCACATGGCGCTGGTTTCCACCCTGCGCGCGGGTGGCACCATCCGTGTCACCAGCACCTCGGGCCAAACGCAAACCTTCAGCGTCACCGCCGGCGTGGCCGAGGTCACCCCCCAATCGGTCACCATCCTCGCCGAGTCCGCCCAAGCCCAGTAAATTAAATGTCGTCAAAAAAACGGCCCTCACCGGGCCGTTTTTTTTAAGCTGTTCGGCTTATTTCATCCCCGCCACAAACCGCACCACCCCCGCCAACGCGGTGGTCAGCTCTTCAGGCTTACCGGCGTAGCTGATGCGTATCGCCCCGGCGTCGCCAAAAGCCCCGCCCGGCACGCAGGCCACCTTTTCCTCGCGCAAAAGCAACTGGCAAAAGCTCACGTCGTCTGCCACCACGGCACCACCGGCGGTGGTCTTGCCAAAACAGCCCTTCACCTGCGGGAACACATAAAACGCCCCCTCCGGCTTGGGGCAGGGCAGCCCGGCCTTTTCCAGCGCCGCCAGCACTTCATCACGCTGCTTCACCAGGCGTGCTTTCTGCTCGGCCAAAAAGTCCTGCGGGCCACTCAAGGCAGCAGCAGCAGCCGCCATGGTCACGGCGGGCAGGTTGGTAAAGCTCTGGCTGGTCAAGCCCAGCAGCGCATCCACCACCACCTTCGGCGCCGCCACCATGCCCACGCGCCAACCCGGCATGCCGTAGGTCTTAGAGACACTCTGCACAATAATCAGCCGCTCACGCAATTCCGGGTGGCTGTCCATCAGCTGCGCGGCGCGCTTGGCCTCGCCCACACCGCCCTCAAACACCAGCTCATCGTAAATATCGTCGGAAATGATCCACACCCCCGGGTGCTTGGCCAGCACCGCCGCAATCGCCGCCACCTCATCGGGGTGATAAAGCATCCCCGTGGGGTTGCTGGGGTTGTTAAAAAGCACCGCCTTGGTCTTGCCGCTTATTGCCGCTTCCAGCTGTGCGGCGGTCAGCTTGTAGCCGTGCTGGGCATCGGCGGTCGGGCATACCGGCACGCCGCCCGCCAGCTTCACCATCTCGGGGTAGCTTGCCCAATAAGGCGCGGGCACCACCACTTCGTCGCCGTCGTTCACCAGCGCCAGCAACAGGTTAAACAACGCGCCCTTGCCTCCTACCTGGGCACACACCTCGTTCTCGGCGTACTCAAACCCCTTCGCCTTCATGCTGGCCACAAAGGCCTTCACCAGCGCCGCGCTGCCCCTCCCGGCCAGGTAGTCTCCGCTATCCTGGTCCACCGCCGCATGGGCCGCCTCATACACATGCGCAGGCGGCAAAAATCCCGGCACGCCAATGCTCAGGCTCATCACTTTCTCACCGGCCTCCTTCATCTCGCGGGCGGCATTGGCCACCTTAATAATGGCGCTGGGCTGCAAGGCCTTCATGCGGGCAGAAAGCTCGGGCAAGGGGGCGGGCAGGGCAGGGGTGTTACTCATTTCATCTTCTCCTTCTTAAAAAAGCGCCTCACCCTGCGCCCAACCCCTTGCGCAATCAAGCCACCTTTGTCATATAAAGTGTACATCCATGGAGCATCGGCCTATCTCCCGGCCAAAGCGTTTCGCCCAGCCCCCTGGATTCCTTCCCCACCCTTCACGCTCAAGACAATAGGAAGACCATGCAAGTCCAGCACGACGTCGATTCTCCCACCGTTCAAGCCAACCTGCTTGCGGCCTTCATCGGTCAGCGCATTGCCGGGGCGGTTTACCCTGCCACCCCGCGCGATGTGCGTCGGGCCGCCCAGGTTAAGGGCGCCAAAGAGGTTGCCGCCCGCCGGGCGAAAGACCGCGCCCGCAATCGCCGTCGTCACTAATCTCGCCCGCCTTGGGCTCTCGCAGAGGAGGACTGAAGACGCAAATGCCTTCAAAAACGGCGCAAGCCACCCCGCACGCGGCCCGCGAGCCGCAACCGGGTAGCTCCTTCCGCAAGCCGCGCAACCGGCGGGAAGGAGGGATCCAGCCGCCGAAGGGCTAACCCCCCTTCATACCTTCCGGGAGGGGGGGCGCAGGCTTTATCTCCCTGTGCCCCTCCCACCTTACCGGCCCGCCGTGCAAACGGCGGGCCGTCTTTTTTGCCCATCTCCCAAGCGCCTTTCCCTACATAGGCCTATCCAGGGTGGGGGAGGGCCGTCAGCAACCCCTTTTCCTCAGCCCCATACGGGGCTACACTCCGGCCCTAATCAGAATAAGGTTATCAAAGGTCACCCCCATGCTGCAAATCGAGTCCACCCCCGCCTTCGTGCAAAAAGTATTTGAAAATACGAAGAAAAATCTCGCCGTCATCAAAAAGCGCCTTAACCGGCCGCTCACCCTGGCCGAGAAGATCCTCTACGGTCACCTGCACAACCCGGCCGAGGCCGAGCTCAAACGCGGCGAATCCTATACCGAATTCCACCCAGATAGGGTCATCTTGCAAGACGCCACCGCGCAAATGGCCATCCTCCAGTTCATGCAGGCCAACCGTAACGAGGCTGCAGTGCCCACCACCGTGCACTGCGACCACCTCATCCGCGCCTACTCGGGGGCAGATGCCGACCTGGCCACCGCCAACACGGAAAACGTGGAAGTTTACAAATTTCTCTCCGATACCTCCAAACGCTACGGCTTCGGCTTTTGGAAGCCCGGCTCGGGCATCATCCACCAGGTGGCTTTAGAACAATACGCCTTCCCCGGCATGATGATGATCGGAACAGACAGCCACACCCCCAACGCCGGCGGCCTGGGCAGCTTCGCCTGCGGCGTCGGCGGGGCGGATGCGGTGGATGTCATGGTCGGCCTGCCGTGGGAGGTGCTGCACCCCTTCATCGTCGGCGTGCGCCTCACCGGCGAGCTCAAGGGCTGGGCCGCTCCCAAGGACGTCATCCAAAAGCTGCTGCAGATCCTCACCTGCGAGGGCGGCACCAACCGGGTGATCGAATACTTCGGCCCGGGGTGTGAAAAAATCTCCGCCACCGGCAAAGCCACCATCTGCAACATGGGCGCAGAGCTCGGCGCCACCACCTCGCTGTTCCCGTACGATACCCGCATGGACACCTACCTCAAGGTCACTGGGCGTGAGAACCTGGTCAGTATCCTGCATGAAAACAAAGACTTGCTGGTGGCCGACGCCGAAACCGCGACGAACCCGGAGAAGTACTACGACCTGGTGATCGACATTAATTTGTCCGAGCTGGAACCCTCGCTGGTCGGCCCGCACAGCCCGGACGCCTTCGCCAAAGCGTCGGAAATGCCCCAACACCTCGGCTCTGCCCGGGTCAAGGAGCTCAACAAGGGCCAACCCGCCCCGGCCAACCTCACCTACGCGCTCATCGGCTCGTGCACCAACTCCAGCTATGAAGACATGGGCCGCATCGGCATCATGGCCGACCAGCTCCTCGCCCACGGCGTCAAGCTGCAATGCCCGCTGATGGTCACCCCGGGGTCCGAGCAGGTGCACGCCACCATCCAGCGCGACGGCCAACTGGCCAAGCTGGAAAAGCTCGGCGCCACCGTGCTCGCCAACGCCTGCGGCCCCTGCATCGGCCAGTGGAAGCGCGATGACGTCAAGGAAGGCACGGTCAACTCCATCATCAGTTCCTACAACCGCAACTTCCCCAAACGCAACGATGGCTACGCCTCCACCTGTTCGTTCATCGCCTCACCGGAAACGGTGCTGGCCTACGCGGTGTTCGGCCGGCTCGACCTCGACCCCTTCGCCACCCCCATCAAGGGCGCCGACGGCAAGGAGTTCACCCTCAAAGCCCCCGGCCAGGTGGATGAAGTCCCCGCCAAGGGCTTCGTGCCAGACGAACAAGGCTACCTCGCCCCGGCCTCCGGCAAACAGCCGGACGTCACCGTCAACCCCGCCTCCGAGCGCCTGCAGATCCTCAACCCCTTCGCGGCGTGGGACGGCAAGGATTATGAAAATCTGCCCCTGCTGATCAAAGCCAAGGGCAAATGCACCACCGACCATATCTCCCCGGCGGGCCCCTGGCTCAAATACCGTGGGCATTTGGATAACATCTCCAACAACATGTACCTGGGCGTGGTCAACGCCTTCACCGGCGCCACCGGCAAAACCGCCAACCAGCAAACCGGCGCGGAAGGCACTCCGGCGGAAATCGCCCGCCAGTACAAGGCGCAAGGCCAGGGCTGGGTGTTCGTCGGCGACCAGAACGTGGGCGAAGGCTCCTCGCGTGAGCACGCCGCCATGTCCCCACGCTGGATGGGCTGCAAGGTGGCCATGGTGCGCACCTTCGCCCGCATCCACCAGTCCAACCTCAAAAAGCAAGGCATCCTGCCGCTCACCTTCGCCAACCCGGCCGACTACGACCTGGTGGAAGCCACCGATACCTTCAGCTTCCACAACCTCAAGGCCATCGCCCCGGGCAGCCAGGTCAAGGCCACCATCCACCATAAGGATGGCTCCAGCGTGGATATCCTGCTCAACCACACGCTGAATGCCGAGCAGATCGCCTGGTTCAAAGCCGGCTCTGCCCTCAACGCCCTCAACGCCAAAGAAGCCGCCTAAAACCAACTGAAAACGCAACACGGGGCGACCAATAAAGGCCGCCCCGTGTGTCTTACTTATTAGTTCCTGACATGTCGCCCAACTTCCGCGGCCAGTTCGGGCTGCTGGGTGCACATCTGCGCCATGGTCATACCGTCCTTAATCGCTTTGTCCAGTGCCGGAGAAACGTAGAAACCTTCCAACTCCGGCGCTCTCGCCATCATCGCCTGCACCAGCCGGGCATGCATGGCAATTACGCTGGCGGGTGAGGCTGGAGAGAAGGAGAGCCCTAAGGCCTTTGCCATCTTTCCAGCTTTGGCCATGTAACTCAGTTGGGCGATAACAGACTCAACGGCCAGCAGGGCAAGCTTACCCCGTTCCACCTCGTCCTCCAGCAGAACATCCACCATAGCGGTGGTTCGCATGCTGCCCACCAGCAACAAGGGGCCACGCCTGCCCAGCAGGCCGCGCAGGTCGCCTGCCAGCTCGCGGCGCAGGCTCCTGCGGTCGGCGAGGGTCTTGTTGAAGCGCACGCCGTCAAGGTCATGCTTCAAGCTTTCCTTGCCGGCCATATAGTCCCGTTCGGCCGCACTGACGGCCGTCATATAGGGCTGGTAGAGCCGGAAGGTCCCACCCCTGCTGGTGGGGTAGTCGTAGCCAAGGCCGTAGGCCAGGGTGCGGCCATTCAACAGTGTCGCCACGTCGGCATGCACGATGTTGGCGGCCTTGAAGTCCTCCAAAGTCCGGTAAGCGTCTCCCATCTCGATCTCCATGGGTTCATACGGAAAAGCCCTCGCGGGCCGGTGAATCGGCATTCGCGCCATCCTCACCCTACATCGTATACAAACCCCCGTCAACCCCCAAACGCAAACGGGGCGGCCAAAAAAGGCCGCCCCGTCGTCAATATTCATAATCCGCCCGCCACATGTTCGGCGGCTCGCCCAACCCATCTGCAAAGTGCTCGCGGTTGCCGTCGGTGAGGAAGGCAAACGCCGCATAGCCCACACCGTCGCAGTCGTGCCAGGCGCACTCCACCACGCGGCAATCCGCGCGCAAGGCTTCGTAGCTTTCGCGCGTCACTCCTTCCACCGCCAACAGGCAGTAAGGGCCTTGCGGGCTGCGCGCCAGATCGGCGCGCAGCTGTGCCAGGGCCACCTCCGCCGCCGGGTGGAGGGTGTCTTCCTCCGCCGGGCACCGGTCAAGCATGGTCAGTAACCACCGGCCGAGGCCAGTTCCTGCTGCCCGGTCAGGATCGTCCCCAGGGCGGCATTCACGTCGGTGAACAGGCTTCCCGCGCCTTGCGTCTCCAGGAATTCCCGGAGCAGCCGGGCCGAACGCGGGTCGTACTCGTCGCGGTTCGTCTCGCACCAGGCGTAGAACTGCCGCGCCAGTTGCTCTGCCCCTGCGGGCTTGGCCTTATGCACCGCCGGTGTGGCCGGCGTACGCGGGGCCGGGTCCTGGCCGGGGATAGCGCCACGGCGTCCACGCCGCGGCCGTTGTTTCGGAAAAAGGGACGTCACATTGTCTCCGCTCATCTTCGGCCTCCTGCCTGAAGTCTTCGAGGAATCGTGCCGCCAGCTAACACGCCCGCGCCTTACCCGTCAATGGCTTACAGGGCCAGCAACTGCACGCCCAACGCCGTCAGCACCACGCGCCCGGCCTCCACACTCACAAAATCTTCCGCCAGCGGCACCAGCTTGCCGCCCACGCTCACCGCCGGCCCGGCGGGCAAATCCACTGTGGCCTCCACCACGCCATAAGCCGTGCCATCCTCACCCACTACCGCGCGCCCCACCAGCGCATCCAGGTACACTTCGCCCTCATCCTCCGGCCAGGCGGCACGGTCCAAAAACACCGCCACCCCCTTCAACCGCGCCGCATCTCCCACCGTGGCCACGCCCTCCAGCGTCAACGCCACCAAACCTTGCCCGGCTCCCTGCAACGCCAGCACCTTCAGGCTGCGCCCATCGGCGGTCAGCAGCGGCCCGGCGCGCAGCACCAGCTCGGGGTCATCCAGCCCCAGCTTGGCCTTCACCTGCCCCCGCAAGCCATGGGGGCCCTTCAGGGCCCCCACGCGCACCAGGTTCGGCTGGGTCGCCGCCATTAGGCCTGGGGGGCCTCGGCGGGTTGCTCGGCCGGCACTTCCACCGGCTGTTCGGCGGGCACCTCGGCCGGGGCCGGGGTGGCCGGCACTTCGGCCGGGGTCTCGGCCGGAACTTCAGCCGGCGCGCCATTCTTCTTGGCTTCGGCAGCGGCCTTGCGGGCTTCGCCATCGGCCTTCATCTTGGCCACCACTTCGGCGGTCTTAATGCGGCGGGTCTTCACCTTGGCAAAGCGCTCGCGCACCTTTTCCGGGCCCACGTTCTGCTTGATCAGCAAACGCGCCACCACATCGGTCACCTGCGCGCCCACGCCCACCCAGTGGGTCAAACGGGTTTCATCCAGGCGGAAGGGAACATCCTGGCCCTTGGCCTTGGGGGCCCAAAAGCCCAGCTTTTCAATAAATTTCTTGTCGCGGCCCTTGCGGCTGTCAGTCACCACAATGCTGTAGATCGGCAGGCCGCTGCGGCCACCACGTTGCAAACGCACTTTCACGGACATGTTGTCCACTCCTCATCTCACAGGCCAAAAGGCCATCATTTAAAGTCCCAAGCCTCTGTTTCCTTGCGGATTTTAGGGCCTGTCTCCCCACTGCGGGGTCCTGTCTCCAGGTGGTTGCGGAGTCCCCGTAAGGGCCTGCACAACACCCGCCGTATACCCCACCCCATCCCCCCTTGCAAGCCTCAATTTCCGTCCCATCTTGCCCTTGAACAGAACTCTGCATGGAAAAAGGAGGAAACCCCCCATGCCCCGAAAAATCGCAACGCTTTTTCTCACGCCCGGCCAGCCCGCAAAGGTCCAGTGCGTGGTCACCACCATGCCGCTGGAGAGCAAGGTCAAACAGGGCGCTCAAAACCTCATCCGCGCCGAACCTTTCCAGCTCATCGGCGTGGAAGCCGAAGGAAAGAAGATCACCGCCATCGTCTCCTACGGCCGCTCCCACCGCGGCGGCGAGATTATTCCGCTCGCTGTTGTGATGGAGGTCGCCGACAGCGTGGAGGTTGACGGCGTGTCGTTCGTCGTCGGCACCCGGCTCGAGCGTATCACCACCACCAACCCCAACGTGCAGAAGCTCCTCCGCGCCCTGCACTAACCGGCCCCGCCCGCCGGAACAAAAAGAGAAAGCCCGCACGCAAGCGCGGGTTTTCCTATTTCCGCCCTATCAACTGCGCTAACCCCCCACTGCGCATCATCTTCGCCACCTTGTTCATCTGCTCCTGCATCTTCACTAATTTATTCACGTCCTGCACGGTCACGCCCGCGCCCTTGGCAATGCGCATGCGCCGCCGCGCGTTCAGCAGCAGCGGGTTGCGCCGCTCGGCTTTGGTCATGGAATCAATCACCGCCACCTGCCGCAGCATCACCTTGTCGTCCAGCTTGCTGGCGTCAATCTTGCTCTTAATGGCGCCCATGCCCGGCAGCATCTCCAGCATGCCGGCCATGCCGCCCATCTTTTTCATCATCACAAACTGTTTTTTCATGTCGTTGAAGTCCAGCTTCTGCCCACTCAGCAGCTTCTTCTCCATCGCCTGGGCGTCTTCTTCCTTGGCGGCGGCCTGCACTTTTTCCACCAGGCTCACCACGTCGCCCTGGCCTAAAATGCGCCCGGCCAGGCTCTCGGGGCGGAACACCTCAAACGCCGCAATCCCCTCGCCAAGGCCCAAAAAGTAAATCGGCACCCCGGTCACAAAGCGCATGCTCAGCGCCGCGCCCCCGCGCGCATCGCCATCCATCCTTGTCAACACCAGCCCGGTCAGCCCCCCAGACCCTCGTTCCTCGTTCCTCGTTCCTCGTTCCTTTCTTCCCAGAGCCTCATGGAAGCCCTTCGCCACCTCCACCGCCACCTGCCCGGTCTGCCCATCCGCCACCAGCAAGGTCGCCACCGGTTTCGCCAAATCCCGAACCTTCACCAGCTCGGCCATCATCTCATCATCAAGGGTCAGCCGTCCGGCGGTGTCCAAGATCAACACATCCGCACTCGCCTTCTTCGCCGCCGCCAACGCCGCCTTGGCCCGCGCCATCACGTCTGTGCTGTCGCTCTCCAGCACCTCAACACCAACTTTACCCGCCAGCACACTCAATTGCTCAATGGCGGCAGGGCGGTAAACGTCCAAACTGGCCAGGTAAACGCTCTTGCCCTGCGTCTCCTTTAGCCACTTGGCCAACTTCCCCGCAGTGGTGGTCTTGCCCCCGCCCTGCAACCCGGCCATCAAAATCACCGCCGGAGGCACCGCCCTTAAGTCAAGGCCTCCTCGTTCCTCGTTCCTCGTTCCTCGTTCCTGCCCACCCAGCAGCTCCACCATCGCGTCGTAAACAATCTTCACCACCTGCTGGCCGGGGTTCACCCCCTTCAATACCGCCTCACCCACCGCCCGCTCACGCACCAGCCCCACCAGGTGCTTAATGGCAGGCAACGCCACATCCGCTTCCAAAAGCCCCACGCGCAACTCGCGCAGCGCCGCGTCCACATCGGCCTCGGTCAGCAGCGCCTTGCCGCCCAGCGCGCCAAACGCCTTGCCCAACTTCTCTGAAATAAACTCAAACATGCCCCAGCTTTAGCAACTCCAAAGCTTGGCGTCCAGCGGCCAGATGCGCTATAACCATCCCATGCGGCCGGGGCTCCTCCACATTCTGTTTTTGTGCGCACTTTGTGCGGTGGCCCACGCGGCCACGCCCACCGTCGGCCCGCTCGACGGCAAAACGGTGGAATCCCTTCCCGCCCTCGCCAGCCCCGTCACCACCACCGAGCGCATGCCAGATTTCTCCTTCCCCAAAGCGCTGGAAGAAAACGGCGATCTCACCAGCGCGCTGTTCGCCTGGCAACGCCTGGCGCATGAGTTCCCGGGGCCAGACCGCGCCCGCGCCCTGCTCGCCATCGCCCGCCTGCAGCAAACGCTGGGCAACAGCGCCGCCGCCGCCCTCACCTGGCAAACCTTTGCTCACGAATATCCCACCCACCCCCGCGCAGAAGAACTCGCCTTCCGCCAGGCCCAGCTCACCACCGGCGCGGCACAGCAGGCGGTGCTCCAAAAGCTTGCACAAAAGCCAACCCGCACCGCGTGGGATGACGCCGCGCTCTACACCCGTGTGTGGGATGAAGCGCAAACCCGCGGCCTCATCACCAACACCTACGGGCTTGAAAAAGCACAATTGCTGCAAACCAAACTGGCCATGCTGGCGCAGCAAAGCCGCGCACGCACCGCCACCGCCGCCGCCGTCTCGCTGCTCCCCGGCGCGGGGCTTTTGTTCCTCAACCACAACAGTGCCACCGGTGGCCTCATGCTGTTCATGTGGGCGGTGCTGGGGCTGGCGTTCCTCTCCGCCTGCCGCCACCGGCATTATGCCTACGCGCTGCTGTTCGCCATGCCCTTTGCCGCCATCTGGCTTAACGCTCCCGTCGCGGCGGTGGAACTCGCGCGCCAACAAGCCGTCACCGCGCGCCACACCGCCCTGGCTTCCATGGTGGAGTTCCAGCCCACCATCCCCACCTCGGCGCCAGATGTCCCGCCCGCCGCGCCCAGCTACCAAAACCTCGCGCCGCTGCCCGCCGCCCAGCCACCTTCCGCCACGGTGTCCCCCACGGCATGAGCTGGTTCTCCCGCATCACTTCGGGCCTGAAGAAGACCGCCGCCAATCTAGGGCAGGGGGTCAAAGCGGCGGTGGGCCTGTCCAAAAAGCTCGACGCCCAAACCCGCGAAGCGCTGGAAGAAGCCCTCATCAGCGCCGACGTCGGCCTGCCCGTCGCTCAAGCCCTCATCTCCGACCTGCAGAAGAAAGGCATCCCGGAACCGCTCACCGAAGACTCGGTCAAAGCCGCCCTGGCCGATCTCATCGAGTCCCGCCTGCAACCCCTGGCCCAACCCCTCTTACCAATCACCAATAACGAATCACCAATCACGATCCTTATAGCCGGCGTCAACGGTTCAGGCAAAACCACCACCATCGGCAAGCTCGCCGCGCAGTGGGCGCGCCAGGGCCACCACGTCATCGTCGCCGCGGCAGACACCTTCCGCGCCGCCGCGGTGGAGCAACTCAAGGTCTGGACCGACCGCGCCGCAGATGCCAGCAAAAAGAAAGGTTCCGTCACCATCATCCCCCCGGCCAAGGAAGGCGCCGACCCCGCAGGCGTGGCCTTCGCCGCGCTGGAACAAGCCCAAAAAGACAAAGCCGATATCGTCCTCATCGATACCGCCGGCCGCCTGCCCAACCGGAGCGACCTGCTGGCCGAACTCACCAAGATCACCCGCGTGGTCAAAAAGCTGGACGCCTCCGCCCCCCACGCCACCATCCTGGTGCTCGATAGCACGCTGGGCCAATCCACACTGCCCCAGGTCCGCCAATTTCACGAAGCCTCGCCGGTCACCGGCCTCATCATCACCAAACTCGACGGCTCGGCCAAAGCAGGCTTCCTCCTCGCCCTGGCGGCGGAACCCAACCCGCTCCCCGTCCACGCCATCGGCTTCGGCGAGTCGCTGGATGACTTGGGCCCCTTCAACGCCAAAGCCTACGCCCGCGCCCTCGTCGGCCTTCCGGCGGAGGAATAACCCATGCCCACCTTGCTTCTCACTTCCATGGTGCAAAACACTCTCCCGGCCGCACTCTCTTTCTTTCCCAAACCGCTAGCGCAATGCCATGTCACCGTCATTCCCACCGCCGCCAACGTCTATCCTATGGATAACCGCCCTTGGTTTGATGACGAACTCAATACTCTTAAACAAGCGGGTGCCACCCTGCATATGCTCGACCTCGCGCAAAAATCCTCCGCCGAAGTTTCCGCCGAACTAGCCATTTCCGACGTGGTTCACGTCACCGGCGGCAACAGTTACCACCTGCTGGAACATGCCCAAAAAACCAACATCACCAGCACTTTGCCAGCTTTTTTTCAACGTGGTGGTGTCTATATTGGCTCCAGTGCGGGCACGGTGCTGGCCTGCCCGCGTATCGACTTTACCGGCTCCATGGATGACCCTTCTAAAGGGGCGCCAACCAGCTTCCGGGGCCTCAATCTTGTCCCATACATAGTCATGCCGCATTATGACCACCCCAAGTACGGTGCCCTCGCCAAAACCTTACTCCACGCACTTCCCAGTAATGAAACCGGCCTCGCCCTCGCCGACACCCAAGCCCTCTGGGTGCAAAACAACGTGGTGCAATTCATCCAGGCCTAGCCATGCCCATCCGCAAACTGCCCGACACCCTCGCCAACCAAATAGCCGCCGGCGAAGTCATCGAGCGCCCGTCTTCCGTGCTGAAGGAACTCACCGAGAACGCGCTCGACGCAGGCGCCACCATGCTGCGGGTGGATCTCACCGATTCCGGCCTCACCAAACTCGCGGTCACCGATAACGGCTCGGGTATCCCGCAGGCAGAACTCGCCCTCGCCCTGCAACGCCACGCCACCTCCAAGATCGCCACCACGGAAGACCTCTTCAACATCCACACCTTCGGCTTTAGGGGGGAGGCTCTGCCCTCCATCGCCAGCGTCTCGCGCTTCACCCTCACCAGCCGCCCGGCCGGG
Source organism: Pseudomonadota bacterium (assembly GCA_016125035.1). Lineage (GTDB taxonomy): Bacteria > Pseudomonadota > Alphaproteobacteria > UBA2136 > UBA6156 > RFNJ01. The sequence goes on along the minus strand of WGMN01000001.1, from coordinate 56,285 downwards.
CAGCCAGAGGCCTGGTCCATCAGCGGGGAAGGGGGCTTGAAACCCGCAGCCCACCCGCCCGGCACGCGGGTGGAAGTGGCCGACCTGTTCTACGCCACCCCCGCGCGGCGCAAGTTCCTCAAATCCCCGCGCGCAGAACGCACCGCCACGGAAGGCGTGATCAAAAACCTGGCGCTCGCCCACCCGCACCTCACCCTCACGGTGGTGGAAGACGGCACGGAAACCTGGCACATCCCCGCCGCGCAGGGCAATTTCCTCTCCGCCCTCCACCCGCGCCTGGCCAACGTGGTGGGGGAGGACTTCGCCCGCGCCGCCCTGCCGGTCAACGCCTCGCGCTCCCTCGACGAATCACGAATAACGAATAACGAATCACGCCTCGAAGGCTACATCTCCCCCGCCCAACTCCACGCCGGCACCGCGCAAAAACAATTCCTCTTCGTCAACGGCCGCCCCATCAAGGACAGGTCGCTGCAAGCCGCCCTCAAAAACGCCTATGGCGACGCACTTCCCGCAGGCCGCCACCCGTTTGCCGTGCTGTTCCTCACCGTCCCGGCGGATCAGGTCGACGTCAACGTCCACCCCGCCAAATCGGAAGTCCGCTTCCGCGACGCCAACGGCCTCTACGGCCTCATCTACGCCGCCATCCGCCAAACCCTGGCCCAGCATCGCGCGCCGGGAGTCCTCGCACAGGCCCCCGGAGGGATGATGGGCCAGGCTTGGAACAAGCCTGGGACGCCCATCACCCATCCGGGGCCGCCCGCAACCTTCTCCGCCTCTTTCGATCTCCAAACCCCCCCACAAAAACTCTGGAAAGGCGAAGCCCCCACCAATCACGAATCACCAATAACGAATCACGAATCCCCCAACTCCCACCCGCTCGGTTCAGCGGTAGGCCAGATCGCCGCCACCTACATCGTCGCAGAAACACCGGAGGGCGCACTCATCCTGGTCGATCAGCACGCCGCGCACGAACGCCTGGTGTACGAGGGCCTCAAGTCCCAATTCACCGCCGGCCACATCACCGCGCAGCAGCTGCTCATCCCCGCCATCGTCACGCTCTCGCCCGCGCAGGTGCAAACGCTGCTGGCCCACGCGGCCGAGCTGCAAACCTTCGGCCTGGAAGTGGAGTCCTACTCCCCCACCGCGGTGGCGGTCACCGCCATGCCGCAACTCATCGGCGGCGCCAACCCCGCCCCGCTCATCCAGGATCTGGTGGAAGACCTGCAATCCCTCACCGCCCGCACCACGCTCTCGCAAAAGCTGGAGCACGTGCTGGCCACCATCGCCTGCCACCACTCCATCCGCGCCCACCGCCGCCTCTCGCTGGCCGAGCAAAACGCCCTGCTGCGGCAGATGGAAGCCACCCCCAACTCCCTCACCTGCAACCACGGCCGCCCCACGGTGGTCTCGCTCACCCTGCCAGAGCTTGAAAAACTCTTCGCCCGCCGCTAACCCTTGCCAAACCACTCCAAAAGCCCTAAACCACCCCCAATCCCGGCGCATCTCCCCTGGCTTTTGCCCCAGCAAGGCTGCCAAGGCCGCGCCCAACCGTAGGTGCTTCATGCCCACGCTCACCATCACCAGCCCCACCTGTGTGGAGCTCCTCACCGTCGCCTACCTCGTCACCGCGCCCTACTCGCGCGAGCGGTTGCAACAAGCCCTGGAGAGGGCCAAGGCCCATCCCACCTGGGAAACCATCCAGTTCATGGATGACTTCACCCAGCAGTTCGCCATGGTCCACGCCATCAATCAGGTGCACGTCTTCCATGGGAACGACCTGCCGCAGGTCACCTACGAATGCACCGTCACTGGCGAAGCGCACTTAAACCGCCTGCTCCACGTGCGCTTCCACGCCATCCAGGGGCTGGAAAAGTCCCTCGACATCGGCTGCGAGCTGCACATCTGGAACCAAGGCAACAGCGTCCTGCGCATGACATGGAAGGCCTTCCGCGCCGGCATGTCGGATGCCGCCGCCCTCGACACCTTTCTCAAGTCCTGCGAAGGCGATGAGCGCATTAGCTTCGATGAAATCCCGCTGCTCCGCGCCGCCTGAGTGACCGCCCGCGACAAAACCCGAAAAGCCGCCGCAAGGCGGCTTTTCACGTCTCCCCACGCTTTTTCCATCCATGCTGCAACGCACACCACGCCCTTTGACAACCCTCGCAAACCGGCGCTACCTGCCCAGCGTTACCAAGTACCGCGTACAAAAAAAGTCCACGGTGGAAACACCAGAAACGTTAAACGAGGCAAGCAATGACCAACCGTCAGCAAGGCGATCAATCCCGCAACCCGGCGGCCCAGCAGCAGCAAGGCTGCGGGCAGCCCGCCACGGTCGACCACGAGCACCTGCGTCACGGCAACGAAGGCCCGGTGCCGCCGGAGCCGGAGCGTCAACGCCCGGGGCCGAACGCCTCCCGCTGATCGAGCGCACCTGACCCGCCCCCCTACCAGCGGGCAACCGAAAAAGCCGGGGCCGCCCATCATGGGCGGCCCTTTGGTTTTCTACGGCCTAGAACTTATCCTGGTAACGCGCCGCCTTCTCCACCTGCTCGGGCTGGGCGAAGTTGGGGTGCCAGGTCCACGCCTGCGTCTGCGGCTTGGTTTGGCCTGCCTGCGGCGCAAATTCGCCGCGCACCATCACCTGCGTCCCCAGCGAGCTTATCTTCAGCCCGCTGGCCTTGAAGTCGTAATAGTCCCACTGGTTCCTGGCGGCAATATCGCGGAAAACCCCCAGCGCGCCCACGCTGTCGCGCGCAAACACATACAGCACCACCTGGTCGCCCTGCAGCGCGCTCACAATGTTCTCTGCGCCGCAAATCACCGCTTGCCCCAGCGGCTTGCCGCCCTCACTCACCATCACCACGCCGTAAGCCGGGCACTTCGCCGCCGGATCGGTAAAGCGCACCATTCGCGCACTCACACCCTGCTGGGTCACCGTGCGCGCATCCAGCTCCACCGGCACGGCCAACGCACTGGCCGCCACGCCACTGCCCAACAATACCGTTAAAAGCAAGTTTTTCATGTCCTGCACCCTCCATTTCACGGTCATGCTATCCCACCCCACATCAAAAATCCGTAAGAGACTTCGGCTTTCTCCGCCGCTGCGTCGAAGTGCCCGACCCAACCCCCCGGTCCGTGCCACGAAGTGCCCGACCCGGCCCCCCAGCCGGTGCGTCGGAGTGCGGCGGGGGGTGCAGGGGGGTTCGCACCCCCCGCTATATAGAGAGGGCTTGGGGCTTGCCCCAACGAGGCCGAGGCGCGAAGCGCCCGGCCGCACGCGAGGCCCCACGTTTTACCCGAGCTTGCGAGGCAAAACGTGAGGGCCGGCGCTATGGCCGGAGGCCAAACAGCGGCGGTTAATAGATGCTCGCTACGGGTGCTGCGCATCCTCGCTACGCAGCAGGGGGCGGCCCCCCTGCACCCCCTCTTTGATGCCGGGGGCCGTGTAGAACGGCCCCCCGCCCCCGTTCACTCCGTCCCACCATCCATGGGGTTTTGGTCCATCACCCGCACATAAAGCTCAAACAGCGGCAGCTTCTCTCCCCCATACTCCACCTCCAGGTTGTGGTTAAAGGCGCTGTGGTTCAGCCCAGCCCGCGCGCAATGCGCAACAGCAAGCGCCGTTTCCGGCTGCTCAATCGCCGGTAATATTGCAGCAACGCCAGCGCTCTGCTGTCCGCGAGCATCTCCAGCAGCAGCAGTTTCAAATCCTCGTTTTGGGCTTGGTTCGTCATCACGTAGGTCTCCTTGCATAGAGGTTGATAAGGCCGGGAGCTGCAAGGTCCGCTACGAGACGGAACACCGGGCTTTGGCTTGCGCTTGGACATTCCCGATGCCTCCCGGCCGAAACCGAGAAAACCGCTTCATGGCAGCGGCAACCACACGTAGTTACGGGCTTGCATTCCCACCCCCACTATGCCGTGCTTTTCGCCAAACCGCAATGTTTGGCCCCCGGCCATGGCAACGCACAATCACGCCGCCGCGCCAGTCACTCCACCGCACCATCCATGGGGTTGTGGCCCATCACCCGCACATAAACCTCAAAAAGCGGCACCATCGCCCCCTCATACGCCACTTCCCCATTGTAGTTGAACCGGCTGTGCCCCAGCCCCGGCAAAGCCACATTCTCCGCACGCCGCACATGCGCCGCACCCGCGCCGTACCAAAAGGCATGCCGCACCATGTTCAGGTAACGGTCATCGGGAGAGAACACATTCACAAACCGCGCGCCCTTCAACCCGCGCCCATGCCAGCGTGCATGCGGCGCGCACACGCTCAGCACCATGTGCGGCGCCCCCAACCCCCCCCGCCTGGCCGCGCGCAGCGCAATCAACCCGCCCATGCTCTGCCCCAGCAGCACCAGGCGTTCTTTCCCCTTCAACAGCTCCTTCACCCGCCGCGCCAAGCGCTTGGCCGCCGGATACGCTCCCAAAAACCGGCTCTTGCTGCCGTTCCATTCAAACACTTCCACCTCAAACCCCCGCGCCCGCAAAAACGCCCCCAGGTCTTCCTCCCAATGGTCGATCCCCGGCTCCAGGTTAAAGCGCCGGTAAAAGCGCTCCATCAAAGGCTGCACCAGCGGCACCTCGCCAATCGTCGAACCCCCCACCAAAATCACCCGTGTCTTCATTCTCATCTCTCTCCTCTCATCGGCCACAGGTCACGGGCCACGGGCCACAGGCAACGGGCAACGGGCCACGGGTTACGGGTTACGGGTTACGGGTCACGAACCTCCCCACCGCCACCTCACTCACCCCATGCCGCCGCACCGCCACCCCCTCAAACCCACTCCAATCCAGCTCCTCACCCGCGCCATATTCCACCGCCCACCAGCTCCCCGGCACACTCACCTCACTCGCCCGCCGCAACAACGCCTGCACCATGCCCTTGCCGTAGGGCGGGTCGGCCAGCACCACGTCAAATTTTTCCCCCGGCACCCACCGCCGCACATCCACCTGCACCAGCGCCACCTCGCCCGCCGCAGCGTTTTGCAGCATTTTGCAGCATTCGGCAGCGTTTTGCCGCGCCGGCTGCAAGTCCTTGTCAAGCAAAAGCACGTACTTAGCCCCCCGGCTTGCCGCTTCCAGCCCCCAACTGCCGCTGCCGGTGCACAGGTCCACTACCCGCAACCCCCTCCAGTCCAACCGGCTCTCCAGCATGTTGAAAACCCCCTGCCGCACCCGCTGCTTGCTCGGTCTAACCTCCTGATTCCGCGGCAAAACCAGCCGTTTCCCCTTGCAAACCCCGGCCAAAATCCGCTCCTCAAACGCCACGCCCCACCTCCGCCAGCAAACTTTTCACCGCATTTTCAGTCTCTTCCACCACTTCGCCCTTCGCCAGATCCCCCAGCTCAAACGGCCCATAAGCCACCCGCTGCAAGCGGTTCACCTGGCAACCGAAGTGCTCAAAAATTCGCCGTATTTCCCTGTTTTTTCCTTCACTTAGAACAATCCGGTACCAGCGGTTCTTGCCGCTTTCGCCGGTCTTTTCCAACGTCACTTCCGCGCCGCGGTACCATATATCCCCAATCGAAAAACCTTTTTCGAACATTTCCAACTGTTTAGGGTTCAATTCCCCCAGCACCCGCACGCGGTAAACGCGCTTCAGCGCGGTCTTCGGGCTCATTAACGTCTGCGCCAGCATGCCGTCGGTGGTAAGTAGCAATAATCCTTCACTATTTAAGTCCAATCTGCCCACCGGCATCACCCGTGGCAACCCCGGCGCGGCCTCGGCCAGCGCCTCATACAAGGTCTTGCGTCCCTCATGGTCGCGCGCGGTCACAATCACCCCCACCGGCTTGTGGTACATAAAAATGCGTGGAATATCAGCCGCTTCCGGCGCAACCACACGCCCGTCCACCCGCACCTCCATGCCCTCTTCCACCGCCGTGGTCACCCCCGCCACCACGCCATCCACCGTCACTTTGCCTGCCTCCACCAGCCGCTCAGCCTCCCTGCGGCTGCCTACCCCACTTAACTGTAAGTACTTGTTAATCCTCATCTAATTACTAATCACTAACCACTAATTACTGCCTCCGGCGGCCTGCACCAACCCCTGGAAGATCAACCTGTCCGCCTCGGTGAGCAAAATCTCCGGGTGCCACTGCACCCCCAGCGCAAAGGTTTTTCCTGGAACTTCAATCGCTTCAATCACCCCATCCGGCGCCCGCCCGCTCACCACCAACCCGCCCGCCACCTCGCGCACCGCCTCATAATGGTGGCTGTTCACCTCAATTTCCTCCGCCCCCACCAACGCATGCAGCAGGCTGCCAGGCTCCACCTTCACCTTGTGGCCCAACACCATCGGCCCCCCACCCCGGTGCTCGCCCGCGCCTTTCAAACTCTCCTTCACCTTCCACCACAACAGCCCGCCGGTGGCCGCGCACAGCTCCTGGTGCCCGGCGCAAATGGCCAAGAACGGCTTATTCTCGGCAATCAAGCGCCTCAGCAAAGCCTCGTTCATCTCCCCGCGCGGGTGCTCCTCCGCCCCGCCATGGCCATCGCCATACCAACGCCCGGGGCTGGGGTAATCACCGCCAGGAACAATCACCGCCTGCACATTGTCCACCGCCGCGTTCAGTGCATCTGCCAGCAGCGGCAACCCCACCGGCAACCCCCCCGCGGCCCACACCGCCTTAAAATAACTGTCACGCACGGCATAATGCGGCCGCGGGCTAAAGCTGCCTTTTTCCACCCAATCCATCACAATGCCAATCAACGGACGCATTCTCCACACATGCCGCAAACCCCGCGCCTTGTCTATGGCCAACCCGCGGCAAACCCTTGCCAGCCTTGCGGTATGTTGCTACACCGCAGCCATGTCGCAAGCGCAGCTCACCACCCACATGATGCACGAAGCCCTCCGCCAGGCCCAGCTTGCCGCCTCTTCGGTGGGCGAAGTTCCCATCGGCGCGGTCATCTACCAGCCAGATGGCACCATCCTCGCCACCGCCCACAACCTGGTGGAAACCCTGGCAGACCCCACCGCCCACGCCGAAGTGCTGGCCATCCAACAAGCCATCCACAAAACCGGCCGCAAATTCCTGGAAGATTGCACCATCGCCGTCACACTGGAGCCCTGCGCCATGTGCGCCCAGGCACTTTCGCTGGTGCGTATATCCACCATTGTTTTTGGCGCTTATGACCTTAAATCCGGCGGCACCACCAACGGCGCCCGCGTGCTGGAACACGCCCACCACAAACCCACCGTGCTCGGCGGCATCGAGGAGGAGGCCTGCCGCACCCTGCTGCAACAGTTCTTCCAAACCCTGCGCCACAAAGGGGAAGGGGCCTAATGCCCCCATGGTCGGCCGCCCAACTGGAGCCCTGGCTGCAAACCTTGCGCGCCGGCGGCGTGGCGGCGGCCCCGGCGGAAGGGGTCTACGGCTACATGGCCGATCCCTTCAACCCCGCCGCGCTGCAATCCATCGTCAACCTCAAGCAACGCAGCCCGGCCAAGGGGCTCATCGTGCTCATCTCCAACTTCGCCCAGCTGCAAAAACTCTGCCCGCACCCGCTGCCCCCGGCCTATGAATCCGCCACCCGCACCATGTGGCCCTACCCGCCGGTCACGCTGTTGCTGCCAGCGCTGCCCTCGTTGCCGCCCCTGCTCACCGGCAACCGCCCCACCATCGCCGTGCGCTACCCGGCGGCCGATTACATGCTGCAATACCTCGACGCCTTCGGCGGCCCGCTGGTCTCCACCAGCCTCAACCTCTCGGGCCAGCCGGCTGCCACCCAGCCTTCCCAAATCCCCACGCATGTCCCGGCCCTCACATTGCCCAAAACGCTCTCCGGCAAGTCCAGCCGCATCTACGATCCCCAAAAAAGCCTCTGGCTGCGCTAAGCCACAAAAAAGGGCCCGCAGGCCCTCTTTCGGCTAAACCGCAATCGCCGTAAAAGCCACCTTCTCCACCTCATAAACCCGCTTGCCCCCCGGCGCCTGCACGGTCACCTCATCTCCTTCGGCCTTACCCAAAAGCGCCCGCCCAATGGGCGAAGTGGTTGAAATATTGCCTTTTTCAAGGTCTGCCTCATCCGGCCCCACCAGCGCATAGGTCACGCTCTTGTCGCTGTCCACATCCACCAGCGTCACGGTTGCGCCCAGCACAATCTTGCCACCCTTCAACTTGGTGGGGTCGATCACTTCGGCGCGGCTCACTTTGCTCTCCAGCTCGGCAATGCGGCCTTCAATAAAGCCCTGTTTTTCCTTGGCGGCGTGGTATTCGGCATTTTCCTTCAAATCGCCGTGGCTGCGCGCTTCGTTAATGGCGGCGATAATCGCCGGCCGCTCCACATGCAGCAGCTGCTTAAGCTCAGCGCTCAGCTTTTCATAACCATAAATCGTCATGGGTACCCGTTCCATGGGAACGTTCCTCCCCCTTATCTCATTAACATATTGTTCCAGTGGCACAAATAAAAGAAGCCCCCTGGCGGACTTCCGCCATAAAACCACACTTGCCCAACCCGCACAACCCCCCTAAAGTGCGGCAGGGGAAGAGGGAATTTATAAGTTGCGCTATCCGCCGCAGATCATCGAGCAACTCAAGGCGCGCCTCAACATTGTGGATGAGGTGCGTAAGGTCGTGCCGGTGCTCAAAAAGAAGGGCCGCGCCTGGTGGGGCTGCTGCCCGTTCCATAACGAAAAATCGGCCAGTTTCCACGTGCGCGAGGATCAAGGCAGCTACTACTGCTTCGGCTGCGGCGCAGGGGGCGATGTCATCACCTTCATCCAGGAAACGCAGGGCGGCTCGTTCTCCGATGTGGTGCAAAACCTCGCCCGCCAGGTCGGCCTCAAATTGCCAGAGGCTGAGTACGTCTCTCCCGCCGCCGCTGCCCAGCGCCAGAACGGCTACAAAGCTTTAGAACGCGCGGCGGTGTTTTTCCAACGCAGCCTTAACGATGACGCCCGCGCCTATATCAAAAAACGCGCCCTCACTCCCGCTACGGTAGAAGAATTCGGCTTGGGTTACGCCCCGGATACCTGGGACAGCCTCAAAAACGCCCTGCTGACCGAGAATTTCAGCCCCGACGTGCTCAAAACCGCCGGCCTCACCGTGGCCAGCGAGAAGGGGCGCGAGGATTACGATAGGTTCCGCGGCCGGCTGATGTTCCCCATCCACGACCTGCAAAACCGCATCGTCGCCTTCGGTGGCCGCATCCTGGAAAAAGGCGAGCCCAAATACCTCAACTCGCCGGAAACGCCGTTCTTCAACAAATCCTTCCTGCTCTACAACCTCAACCGCGCGCGCTCACACCTCAAAACCACCGGCCAGCTGGTGCTGGTGGAAGGGTATATGGACGTCATCGCCCTGTGGCAGGCAGGGTTCAAAACGGCGGTGGCGCCCATGGGCACGGCGGTCACAGAAGACCAGATCTCGCTGCTGTGGCAAAACAACCCTTCGCCGGTGGTGTGCCTGGATGGCGACGCCGCCGGGCGCACCGCCGCCGTGCGCGCCGCCCAGCGCGTGCTGCCCATCCTGGAGCCCGGGCGCACCCTGCAATTCGCCTTCCTGCCCCAGGGGGAAGATCCTGACTCCCTGGTCAGCAAGGATGGCCTGGCCGCCTTCCGCAGCCTCATCACCCAAACCACCCCGCTGGAAGGGGTGTTGTGGCAGCACCTCACCGCCAACGCCGAGCTCACCACCGCCGACGGCCGCGCCGCGGTGGAGGGCGAAACCGCGCGCCTGCTCGCCACCATCCGCAACCCCACCGTGCGCCGCCATTACAGCCAGATGCTGCGCGACAAACTCTACGAGGCCACGCGCGGCAACCGCACGCCGCAAAAAGGCAAAAACGCCCCTGTCATCACCTCCACCCAGGCACCGAGAGACTACAAACCTTCCGTCCAGGGCGATTCCGTCGCGCGCACGCTCCTGGCCATCGCCTGCCGCTGGCCTGAGATCCTGCCCCAGGTGGATGAGCCTCTGGGCCGGCTGGAGTTCCCCCCCGGCCCGCTGCAAGAGCTCTCCCAGCACTTACTTCGCGCCTACATCCACCTCAAATTGTCGCCGGAAGAAACGGTGCAGAGCCTCACAACCGGCCCGCACAGTGCTACAGTGCAAGACCTTCTCGCCAGCACCGGCGTGGGCAGCATGGAGGAGGGCATCGACGCCCTCTCCCAGTTTCGCCAACAGCATATCCTGTGGCAAAACCACTTGCACGCCCGCCACCAGCAGCAGGCCATGCTCAAAAAGGGCGACTGGTTCTACTCGCCAGAGTCCTGGAATAATTTCAAGCAGTTGAAGGAAATACCTTAATCGGCTATACTCACGGCTTCAATAAAACCGCCAAAGGCCCAAAAAGGTGCCGATAAAACCTTGACACCAGCGGCACCGCGCCCCATCTAGCAGGTGTCCTTACAGCCATCAACGCCTACTTAAGTTAAAGGAACCGCGTCATGACCCAACCCGCCAGCGCCCGCCCCACCGGAGAGGAATCCCTCCACGAGGACGATGTCCTGGTGCCCGAGGTCGCGGTCGAAGACGCGCCCGCCTCCGGCCCGTCAGAAGACGTGGTGCCCACCGAAGACGATGAAGACGAAAACGTCTCCGTCGCGGTGGTCGTCGGCGCGCCCATCGCTCCCAAGAACATGGAAGAGTCCGATGCCGAATCTCTGGTGGCGCATCCGGCTTTCTTCGGCAATGCCAGCAAGGCTGCGGCGGGCCCGCAACCGGCCAACGCGGTTGCCGATGACTACGGCCGCACCGATGACCCGGTGCGCATGTACCTGCGCGAGATGGGCAATGTGGAACTGCTCACCCGCGAGGGCGAAGTGGAACTGGCCAAGCGCATCGAGGCCGGCAAAATCAAATTGAACGACGGGCTGTTCAGCTCGGTCTGGTGCTACGCCAAAATCGTCGAATGGTTCGAGCAGGTGCAAGGCGGCAACCGCTTCCTGCGCGACGTGGTCGATCTCGCCGCAGCGCTCGGCCCTTCCCAGGCGGAACTGGATGAATCTGAAGAGGTCCTCAACGCCAAGGACGGCGAAGAAATCAAGGATTCCGGCCCTAGCGCAATGGCCAGCGCCGACTTCAGCGATAAGGAAAAGGAAGAAGGTAAACCCGCCGCCAAAGCCAAGCCCGCCGAGGGCGAGGAAGCCGAAGCCACCGAGGGCGAACCCGCCGAAGCGGAAGAGGAAGACGCCGAGATCATGTCGCTGGCCGCCATGGAGGCCCAACTCATGCCGCGCCTGCTGGAAATCTTCGCGGAACTCAAGCCCCTTACCGAAGAGCTGGCCAAGGTCGATGCCAAGCGCCTGGCCAAGGCCCCCATCGACGCCAAACTCACCAAAAAGCACGCCCAGCTCATCGAAAAGATGAAGCCGCTGGTGCGCGAAGTGCCGCTCACCAACAACCGCGTGGATGAGCTGATGCAAGGCCTGTTCGAGGTCTCGCGCACCCTCACCAAGGCAGAGGGCGAACTGATGCGCCTGGTGGTGGATAAAGCCGGCGTCAACCGCATGGACTACCTCGACGCCTGGCTCGGCCACGAGTCCGACGAAGATGTGCTGGAAAAGCTCTCTAAAAAGAACAAAAAAACCGCCGCCGCGCTCAAAGGCATCACCCAAACCTTCGCCGCGCAGCAAACCGCGCTGAACGAGTTCACCAAGGGCTACGGCCTCACGGTGGCCGAGTTCAAAGCGGTGGTCGGCACCACCCGCAAAGGCGAGCGCGAGGCCTCCGTCGCCAAGAAGGAAATGGTCGAGGCCAACCTGCGCCTGGTCATTAGCATCGCCAAGAAGTACGTCAACCGCGGCCTGCAATTCCTCGATCTCATCCAGGAAGGCAACATCGGCCTGATGAAGGCGGTGGATAAGTTCGAGTACCGCCGCGGCTACAAGTTCAGCACGTACGCCACCTGGTGGATCCGCCAGGCCATCACGCGCTCAATTGCGGACCAAGCCCGCACCATCCGCATCCCCGTGCACATGATCGAAACCATCAACAAGATGAACCGCACCCAGCGCCAGATGATGAACGAACTGGGCCGCGAACCCACACCGGAAGAGCTCTCCAAAAAGCTGAATATGCCGGTGGACAAGGTACGCAAGGTGCAAAAGATCGCCAAGGAACCCATCTCGCTGGAAACCCCGGTGGGCGACGAAGAAGACTCCACGCTCGGCGATTTCATCGAAGACACCAACGCGGTGATGCCGCTGGATGCCGCGGTGCAAACCAACCTGCGCGACGGCGTCACCAAAATCCTGGCGTCGCTCACCCCGCGTGAAGAACGCGTGCTGCGCATGCGCTTTGGCATCGGCATGTCCACCGACCACACGCTGGAAGAGGTCGGCCAGCAGTTCAACGTCACCCGCGAACGTATCCGCCAGATCGAGGCCAAAGCGCTCAAAAAGCTGCGCCACCCCTCCCGCGCCCGCGGCATCAAGTCCTACGCCGAGAATTAACCGATTTCCTTAGTGAGCGGAACGCGAACTTAGGAAATCGGTTATCCCGGCGAAGGCCGGGATCCACGAACAACCTTTCGCCGAAAGGGAAATAAAGAAAAAGGCCCCGCAAAGGGGTCCTTTTCTCACAGATTTTTACCCCACCCATGGCATAATAGCCCCATGCGCCCAATCCTCGCCTGTGCCGCCTTGGCGCTCACCGCCTGCGGCCCGCACATCACCACCACTTACGAGATGGTGCCCCCGTCCACGCCCCAGGGCGCGGCCTGCGCCAACCAGTGCCTCGGCACGCTCTCCGCCTGCCAGCAACGCTGCAATACCGAAGGCCGTTTCTGCCAAATGGCCAACTTCAGCACCCGCACCTTCACCCATCACTCGATGTTCGAGGATGACGACTGCTCCACCAACCTCTGCGATAACCGCTGCGCCACCCAATACCGCATCTGCCACACCAACTGCGGGGGGCAGGTCATTCCCCATACCATGTGCACGGGCTCCGGCTGTCCGCCGCCAGCGGCACCTTTCCCGGCCAGCCGTTAGGGCTCTTAGCGCGGGTCGCCTGCGGCCTTTCTATCCAGCTCCTCCAGCCACCATCCCATCCATTTAATCTCCAGCTCCTGCGCGCGGATGATCTCATTGGCCAGCCGTCTGGCACGCAAATCGTTGCCATATTTCAGCTCCACCCTGGCCATCTCCACGGCGCCTTGGTGGTGGGCGATCATCCCGCGCAAAAAGTCGCGGTCAGCGTCGTTGCTGTACTTAATATCCATGCCCTTGTGCATGGCCATGTTGGCCTGCTTCAGGGCGGCGGTGCTGGGGGTGTCATGGGCAAGGGGGGCCATGTCCTTCATGGCGTGGTGGTCCATCGCCACCGTCGGCATGGCCCATGCGCTCAGCAGGACCAGGGCGGCAAACATCTTCCTGGTCATGTCTTTACTTTCTTTCCTAAAGTTTCGGCTCCGAAGAACCTTCCCGCATATGCGCATCATCCAGCAACGGCATGGTCAGCGGGGCGGTGGGGCTGGCGGCCAGCGCGGTGCTGGCACTTACCGGGGCCTGGGTTTTGGCCGCCGGTTCTTTTCCTTCCATTTCGTCCAGCAATTCGCTCATCGGCTTGGCGGCGCCGCGGCCGGGCACGCGCATCACCGGCGCCTTGGGGCGGGCGGGCTGCTGGGGGCCGTGCAGGGCCAGCCACTTTTGCAGCCGCTCCAGTTCGTCGCCGCTGGCCTTCACCACATCTCCGGCCAGCATGCGCAGGTCGGGGTCGCGGCCGTAGGCCAACACGTCCTTGGCCATTTCAACCGCCTGGCGCTGGTTGGCCATCATGCCGCGGGCAAAGTCCAAGTCAGCATCGTCCTGGCTGGCCGGGGCGGGGGTGGAACTGGCCGGAGCACTGGGGGTGCTGGGCGCGGGCGGGGTAATCGGCGTGCCGGGCAGGGCGGGGGTCTCGGGCGCGGCCGGGGTGGCCGCCGTGGCGGGCACAGAAGGCACGCTGGGCGTCACTTCTTGTGCCACCGGCACTTCGGCTTGCGGCGGGCAGTCAGCCCCCAGGCATACCTCTTCGGCCACGGTAATGTCGGCCCGCACACCAACCATCGGCACCAGCAGCATCAAGGCTGCGCCGTAGCCCAAAGCTATCGGCTTTATCCAACCCCTGGTTCCTGGTTCCCGGTTCCTGGCCCCTTGGTCCGCACCACGCATCGTTCCATATCCTTTTGTATTTTTAGAGTCTTTTAAACCCAACGGTCCAGAATGTGGCTTAGCCCTGCACGGCGTCAACCCGCCACCCCTGTTTTGGCTGCCCCTTTTGCAAGCGCATTGCATCCACAATGTTGGTGAACAGGCTGGCCACGGTCATCGGCCCCACCCCGCCGGGCACCGGCGTCAACAGGCGGGCCACACCTTCCACGCTGGCACGGTCCACATCGCCCAGCAACTGGTCGCGGCCATGCCCCGGCACACGGGTAATGCCCACGTCGATCACCACCGCGCCGGGCTTTACCCAGTCGCGCGTCACCAGGCCGGGGGCCCCGGTGGCGGCCACCAGAATCTCGGCCGCGCGGCACAGGCGGGCGGGCTGGGGGGTGTCCTTGTCAATGCCCGCCACCTTGGCGCCCATGGCGGTCAAAATCTCCTGTAACGGCGCTCCCACCACCATGCCTTTGCCAATCACCGCCACCTGGTTGCCTGCCAGTTCCACGTCCATGTTGGCCAATATCCGCACCACTCCCAGCGGCGTGGCGGGCCACAGCGCGCGCGCATCACCTGCCCGGCGCAGGGCGGTGCTGGCGCTGCTCAGGCCGTCAATGTCCTTGGCGGCGGGCACCATGTCCAGCGCGCGGCGCACGTCCCAGCCGGCGGGCAGGGGCGTTTGCACGATCATCGCCTGCACCGTGTCTTCGCGCGCCAATGCCGCCAGCACGCTGTGCAACGCCGCCTCGCCTTCGTCCTCGCGCAGATGAATATGCTCGCCCACCACGCCCACCGCGCGGCAGGCGGCCAGCTTGTGGCGCACGTAGGCGTGGCTTGCGGGGTTGTCGCCCACCTGCACAATCGCCAGCCGCACCGGGCCGCCGGCGGCGGCCACGGCCTCGCGCACCTGGGCCAGCAGGGCGTCGCGCAGCGGGGCGCCGCGCCATAGGTGGTGTGTCACAGCGGGTAAGCTCATTCGCGCACCCTTGCTTGACGCTGCCGCCAAGTCAAGGGCAGGCTTGCGCCCATGGCTGTGCAACCTTCTGCTGGTGTCCTCATCCTCGGCGGGGGGCCGGCGGCGCTGCTGTCGGCGCTGCAGCTGCACGCGGCCAAGGTTCCGGCCACGCTGGTCGATCCCACCTGGGAGTCCGCGCCCCCGCCGCTGTGCGCAGAACTGGCCTTCATGTGGGGCGACGAATCCCTCCCCGGGCTGTTTCACCAAAGCCTCGGCCTGTGGCGCAGCGCGCCGCAACGCCTGGGCCTGCCGCAACTGCTGGAAGACTCCCCCTACCTCGACCTCGCCACCTCACCGGGGCGAGAGGCCAAACTGCGCGAGGAAGCCACCCTCGACGCCCTGGGCGGCGAGTCCATCACCTACACCACCAGCCTGCCGCCATTCTTAAATGCGCAAAAGGTGCGCGGCGTCAAAAGCTGGCCGGGCGGGGTGCGCTTTGCCCCCGGCCTGCTGCTCACCCTGCGCGACGCCGTGGCCGCGCGCGGCATCGCCGTCCACGCCGCGCGGGCGCAATCCCTTGGGGTGGAAAAAGACGGCCCGGTCACCCTCACTTTGGCCGATGGCACGGCGCTAACCGGCTCGCATCTGCTGCTGGCCAGCCCGGCGGGCGCGCGCAAATTGCTAGAGGGCACACCCTACAGCCTGCCGCTGCGCCCGGCGCGCGGGCATGTGCTCACCCTGCCGGCCCCGGCGGGGCTGGCGCTGCCGCTGCTGGTGCACCGCATGGCGCGCGGCCACCTCTTCATCGTGCCGCAGGCCAACAGCACGGTCGAGGTCCACTACGACGCCCTGCTCGACCCTCTCCAGGCCACCGCCCGCGCCACCCCCGACGACCAGCTCCCCGCCGCCCTCATTCAGTATCTTTCGGCACTCGTGCCACCGCTTTTTGCCGCTCCTTCGCCGCCAACCGCAGCGGTTTGCACCCATTGGCTCACGCCGGATTTCCTCCCCGCGCTGGGGGCGTGGGAGTCCTGCCCCCAGCTGCTCTACGCGGTGGGTTTCGCGGGGCGCGAGGCCGCCTTCGCCGCCGCCGTGGCCAACCAGCTCACCCAACTGGTGGCGGGCGATGCCGCGGCCACCTTCCTCACCGATTTCGCCCCCCACCGCTTCCTCTCCGGCCACTGGAAAAAGCAAGATAAACCAGGCACTTTAACCTGGTCCGAGGCCGCCGCCGCCACCTCCGCGCCCTCGCTCACCGCCACGCCGGAGTACATGAACAACGTGCAAACCGTCGCCACGCCCGAGGCGTCCTACGCGGGCACCGTCAAGCAAACCGAAAAAACGGTGGTCAAACCTGCCAACAAGCCGGAAATGCGCTCCCGCAACAGCCGGCCCAAAATCCAAACCGCCGGCCTCAAGAAGTAAGCTGCGGCGATGCAAAAACCACAGGGGGCAACCTGCACAAAATCATACATTTATGCAACGCACAAAAAAGGTTGACAGCCCCAGCCTACGGCGCCATTGTGCAAGGGCAAACAACAGCAAACCAATAACAGCAAGAGTACAGGGCCCTACCGATGTTCTCCTCCGATTTCGCCAAAATGTTCGATCCCTCCACCTACGCCCAGAACATGCAACAAAACATGCAAAAAATGTTCGATATGTCCCAGGCCTGGAGCGCCGGTAAGCAAAATATGGACACCGCAAAAAAACTCGGCACGATGTGGGCCGACACCATGAGCACCTGCTCCGAAAAGCAATTCAAGTACGCCCAATCCGCCATGGAAGACTGCATCGAAGCCATGCGCGAGCTCTCCACCTGCAAAGGTATCGAGGACTACATGCAAAAGCAGGCCGGCCTCAGCCAAAAGGCGGCCGAGAAAGCCCAAAGCACCGCGCAAGAGCTGGCCTCCCAGTGGCAAAAAACCCAATCCCAGTGCACCGACATCATCTCCAAGCAGGTGATGCAAGGCATGGAATGGGGCAAGTCCTACATGCAGCAAAATTCCGGCAACAAATAAGCTGGCATCCCTTCCGGGCCGCCTTCGGGCGGCCTTTTCGTGCCCGGCGGTGCCGCTGTCCGGGGCAAGCCTTCTTTGTGCACACCCTAACGAGAGAACGCCGTGCCTTGCGGCCAGCCTGCCCCAAAAACGTTCTTCACGTTTTTGGTCGGCAGGCTCCGACCAGGCACCACCCGCCATGGCAATTCTCCAGCCCGGCAAACCAAAAGCCCGGAATAAACGGAACCGCTTCCCCGCGTCCGCCGCCACCAGCTCTCTCTTTTCGCCCAACCTTGCGCGGCCGGTGTCGGGGCAAGGGGGCATATCCCCCGGTAATCCTGCAAAACACCACTCTTGCCCCAGCCACAACGGTTTACGGGCCACGGGTTACGGGGTACGAATACCCCATGGATGCCGCCCCCACCCTTTCCTGCCTCGGCCAGCACTGGCTGCTTTCCACCGCGCACTGGCGCACCGGCGCCGCGCTGGCGCAAAGCACCGGGCTGCCCGGCATCGTCGCGCAAATCCTGGCCTCGCGCGGGCAGGGGCAGGCCCCGCTGGCCACCGCTTTCCTCAATCCGCGGCTGGAATCCCTGCCCGACCCCCTCAGCCTCAAAGGCATGGATGCCGCCACCGCCCGCCTGCAAAAAGCATTGAAAGACAAAGAGAAGATCGCCATCTTCGGCGACTACGACGTCGACGGCACCTGCGCCACCGCGCTCATCACCCGCTACCTGCGCGCGCTGGGTAACCAGCCCATCCTTTATATCCCGGACAGGCTCACCGAAGGCTACGGCCCCACCCCGGAGGCAATGCAAAAAATCGCCGCCCAGGGTGCCACGCTGCTCATCACGGTGGATACCGGCACCACCGCCCACGCCGCCCTGGCAGAAGCGCAAAAGCTCGGCCTGGAGGTCATCGTCACCGACCATCACCAGCCGCAGGGCGGCCTGCCTCCCGCCGTCGCCGTCCTCAACCCCCACCGGGCAGATGACACCTCCAGCCTGCAAGGGCTGTCTGGCTCGGGCGTGGCCTTTTACCTGCTCATGGGCCTCAACCGCGCGCTGCGGCAGGCGGGGTTCTTCACCACGCATACCGAGCCCAAACTCACCGCCGCACTCGATCTCGTCGCCCTGGCCACGGTGGCAGATGTCATGCCGCTCACCGGCATCAACCGCATCCTGGTGGCGCGCGGGCTGCAACAACTGGCCACCTGGCAGCACCGCGGGCTGGCGGCACTGGCGGGGGTGGCAGGGGTGCGGGAAGACCCTTCCGCCGGCAGCATCGGCTTTTCCCTGGCACCGCGCCTCAATGCCGCGGGCCGCATAGAATCCGCCCAAACCGCCCTCAACCTCCTGCTGGCCGATGACGAAGCCACCGCCTACCCGCTGGCGCAAACCCTCAACCGCATCAATGCGGAACGCCAGACGATAGAAAAAGCCATCCTCGCCGAAGCCCGCCAACAAGCCGAAGAGCAAATGCAGTCCCAACCGCTGGCCCTCGTCCTGCACGGGGCCACCTGGCACCCTGGCGTGGCCGGCATCGTCGCCGCCCGCATCAAAGAGGCCTTCAACCGCCCCACCTTCATCCTCGGCACCGATGCCAACGGCCACCTCAAAGGCTCGGGCCGCAGCATCTCCGCCTTCAATCTTGGCGCGGCCGTCCACGCCGCGCACGGCACGCTGCTCTCCGGCGGCGGCCACGCCATGGCGGCGGGCGTCACGCTGGAAGGCTCGCAACTTCCCGCCTTCACCGCGGCGTTGAACGAAGCGCTCTCCCAGCAACTCGCCGCCAACACAGCCGATGCCGATCTCCCGCTCACCCACCGCCTGGCCCCACGGCTTAATCTAGACGCCCAACTCACCCCCGCCGCCCTCACCACCGAGCTCGCCCACACCCTCAACCAGCTCGCCCCCTTCGGTATGGGCAACCCGGAGCCGGTGCTCGCGCTCACGGGCACCCGCATCGCCTTCGCCAAACCGGTCGGCGCCACGCAAGAACACCTTAAGCTCCGCCTCTCCGACATCTCCGGAGCACAGGTCGATGCCATCGCCTTCGGCGCCGCCACCAACCCACTCGGCCCGGTCCTTTCGCAATCAGGGGGCAAACCCCTCACCATCGCCGCCACCCTCAAGGCCCGCACCTTCAACGGCAAACCGATGCTGGATGTGATGGTGAAGGACGCTCACACCTCTTTCGAATCTTCTAAGTGAGAGATTTAGCCAGCTTTTGCAACATCTTCGCGACGCGCGCATAACCTTCGCGTAAGGACTCAGCTTCAGCCTTATTCATTTCCCCCAAGTCCAGCGAGTAGTGAAGCCAGAGATTAACTTCGTGACAAGATCCAAGGGCCATAATCACAAAACGCCTAAACTCAGCTGAGGAACTGTTTTTACCAAAACCTTCGGCAAGGTTGGCGCAGATGCCTTTACTCGCCCGTCTGATCTGGTCAGCAATACCACCGTATTGTTCGCTTTTATCCATCGACTTTGAAAGCCGGTGGACCTTCAAAGAAAGGTTATAAGCCAATTTAAATACGTCAAATTCGTAAACACTTTTAACCAAGCCAGCCATACGCACCTTCCTTACCAATCACGAATAACGAATCACGAATAACGCCTTATATATTCGTCACAATTTCCTTCGCCACCGCCACCTTGTTGCGCCCGCCGCGCTTGGCCTCATAAAGCGCACCATCTGCGGCGCGCACCAAATCATCGGCGTGCACGCCGGGGGTGCCGGTGGCCACGCCCACGCTCACCGTTACCTTATATGGGGTGGTGCCAAAAGCGGCTTCCACCGCGCTCCTTATCCGTTCCGCCAGCGCCAGCCCGGCGTTGGCATCCACCTCCGGCAGCACCACGCCAAATTCCTCGCCGCCAAAGCGCCCGCAGCTGTCGCTGGTGCGCGCCTGCTTGGCAATCACTTCGGCCACCTGGGCCAGCACCACGTCGCCGTCCGCATGGCCAAAGGTGTCGTTCAGCTTTTTAAAATGGTCAATGTCGATCATCGCCAGGGTCACCGGGCGGCCATAGCGCGCCTGGCGGCTCAGCTCATCTCCCAAAATCCGCGCAAAGGTGGTCTTGTCGTAAAGGCCGGTCAGCCCGTCGCGGCTGGCGCTGGTCGCCAACGTCTGGAATTTCTGCTCCTCAATCACCCCCGCGCCCTTCAACAGGCCCGACACATTCGCCAGGTAGTCGTGCGCCGCCAGGGTCACGCCGGGGTCGCGGCCCAGCAGCTTTTTTAACTTGCCGCGGTGGTCACCAATCTCCGCCCACAAGGTCTTGGCCTGCTTGGTGGGGAAGCTCTTGCGCGTCAGTGCGTAAAGCATGTCGGCAAACAGGCTTTCGCCGCGCACCGCCTGCAATTTTTCCAGCACCTGCTGTTCGCGCGCGTTCATCTCGCGCTCGCCGGCCATGGCCATCACCAGCCGCAATTCCAGCGGCTGCTGGCGGGTCAGGTCGGCAAGGGTTTCGTTGTCGTGTTGGCGCTGTGGCATGTTGCCAATCGTATACCCAACTCCGTACGCCTGTCAGCTTTCTGCGCCGGGTGTAAGGCTTGGGTCAGCGCTTCGTGTATCCACCTGTGCCGTGTTTGCCGCAGGGGGCGTTGCCACCAAAGGCGCACTCACCAGCTCGGGTAAGGGTTTGGCCAGCGCGTAGCCTTGCAGGTAGGTCACGCCGTGGCTGCGGGCAAACTCCATGGTGGCCTGGTCTTCCACCTTTTCCAACACCATCGGCAGGCCGCCTTCTTCCGCCGCCGCGCATAAGCCCGCCAGTTCGGCCTGGCCGGTTTCTCCAACAAAGCGGCTGGCATCCAGCTTTACATAACCAAAGCCCATCGCCGCGCTGGCCTGCAACATCGCCTTGCCGCCGCCAAAGTAGTCCACCGCCAGGTGGCCGCCATGCTTCTGGATATCCTTCAGCAACTTCAAAGCCTTGGGGTCGCGCACAATTTCCTGGCTGCGCACTTCAAAAACCAGGTTTTCCAGCACGTGGGCGCCATGCCCCAGCAACTCCTGCAGGTAGGCAATGCCGTCCAGGCTGGTGCCGCCCACGTTCAGCGCCAACTTGCCGGCGGGCGGGGTGCCGTTTTCAAAGTGGGTGGCCAGCACTTTGCGGAACACCGCCGCATCCAGCGCCTGCGTCAATCCAAAGCGGTTGGTTACCGGCAAAAATTGGCCGGGCATCAACACTTCTCCACCCGGCTTCACCAGGCGGGCGTAAACCTCGTGCATCGCGGGCACGCCGTCTGCCACGCGGTAAATCGGCTGGTAGAGAAGCGCCAGCCGCCCTTCGCGCAAGCAGGCGCGTATCACGTCCTTCAGTTCGCGCTCTTCCTTGTCGCGCTGCAAGTCGGCGGCGTTTTTGGCTTGCTGTTCCGGGCTCAGGGTAGGGGCTTCCACCGGCACGCGCCTGGCGCTCTGCCGTGTTGGGCTTGCTGGGGCCTCAGGCTTTCCGCCGTGCCAGAGTTTCTGCCAGCCGCGCATGCCCTTAAAGTCGCTGGGCATAAAGTCGCCGGGCCCATCCACCAGCGGCGGGCCGTCCAAATCGCTTACCTGCTCGCGCATGTAGTTGCTAAAGGCTGCAAAGGGCACCGCCAAGGCGCCCGCCAGCAACCGCGCCGGCACGCGCATCGGCGCAAGCGCCCGCTGCACCGTGCCCCGCACCTGGCGCGAGGGCCGCCACAACACCAACCCGGTCAAGGCCAACACCCACGCTCCCAGCAGCATCTGCGGCAACCACGCCACCGTATCCAGCAGGGCGGGCTTTTTCACGCCCAGCCACACATTTCCCAACCAATCCAGCGGCTGCATAATCACCACTCCGTCATCTGTCTTCACGGCATCGCGCGCCAGCATGTGCTCCATGGTGTCTTTGGGCAGCAACTCAAAGCTGGTGGCGTCCTGGTCCCACCAGGCCCAACCGGCGGTGTGCGGCAGCAGCAGGCCCAGGCGGTCATGGCTTTCTCCCGCCTGCACCGGGCGGCCGTCGGCCAACCGCGCCAGGCTAAAGGGCACCACCACCACCACGCGGTGGGGCAGGGGGGCGGGCACGCTGCGCACCACAAAAATGGCGCCGTTGCGGGCCCCGGCGCCAATCAACATGCCGTTTTGCCCATTCAAATCCTTCAACCGCGCCAGCACTTCCGGGTTCAGCCGTGGGCTGCCGGCCGTGGCGCCCACCTTGTCGCTGGCCAGGTCCACCACATACAGGTCACTGGCATGGTGCAGGTAGGCAAACTCATAAAGCACGCGCAACACCGGCACGCTGGCCACGCCGTCGGGCAGGGTAATGGCGCTGCGCAACCTTTCGTCGCCGGCCAACTTCTCCACCGGCCCCAACGCTTCTCCCAGCCAGGCATTGGTCAGTGCCATCTGCTCCTGCACAAAATGCCGCCCTTGTTGCAGGGCTTGGTGCTGGCTCCAGGCGTGCAGGGTGCCCCATAAAAATGATCCCACGCCCCAAATCACCGCCAGCAGCAACAGGCGCGCCTGCCAGTTCTTCAGCAGGGCCAGCGCGCGCGGGGGCAGTATTGTTTTCATTGTTGGCACCAGTTTAGCCCCAATGCCACGCCACCGCTACGCGGCCGCTTCCTCCGTGGTCATCAACCTCATGCTCAGTGAATGTATCCGCCGCTCATCCCATGCCGCGCGCAGCAAATCAAAAACCCTGCGGTGGCGCACCAGCCGGGGCTGGCCGGCAAAACCGTCCCATACCACCCTCACCAAAAAGTGGCTGCCGCCATGGCCCACCTGCTCGTTGTGCTCCAGATGCTTGTGGGTATCATCGCGCACGCTCACGCTCGCGCCTGGCAAAGCCGCCGCCAAAAGGGCCTCCACATCATGCGCCTTCATCATTTCCATCCCGCATGTATAATGCAGCATGCTTAAAGTCGCCACCTGGAACGTCAACTCCCTGCGCATCCGCCTCACCCACGTGCTGGATTGGATGGAGGTCGCCCAACCCGACGTCTTGTGCCTGCAGGAAACCAAGGTGGAAGACTCCCTCTTCCCGCACAGCGCCTTCACCGAGCTCGGCTACCACACTGCCTGCCACGGGCAAAAGAGCTACAACGGCGTGGCCCTCATCAGCCGCACACCACTGCAAAACGTGGCGCTGGGCTTCAACGGCCATAACCTGGAAGAGCAAACCCGCGTCATCTCCGCCACGGTGGAAACGCCGCTCGGCCCTACCCGGGTCATCTCGGCCTACGTCCCCAACGGCCAGGCGCTGGATAGCCCCAAATTCGCCTTCAAGCAGGCCTTCTACCAACACCTCACCAGCCACATCCAGGCCGAGGTCAAATCTCACCCCAACCTCATCCTGGCGGGCGATTTCAACATCGCGGCGGATGAACGCGACGTGGTCAACCCCACCCGCGCCGCCAAAGACGTCCTGTTCACCCCGCAAGAGAGAGAGTGGCTCTCCCAGCTGCAAAAGCAAACCGGCCTGGCCGACGCCTTCCGCCAGGTCAGCCAGGAAGAGCACATCTTCTCGTGGTGGGATTACCGCATGTTCGCCCGCACCCCCAACACCGGCATGCGGATAGACTACCTCTTCACCTCACCCGCGCTCACCCCGCACCTCAAAGCGGTGCAGCATTTTGCGGAAGAGCGCCGCAAAACCCAACCGTCTGACCACATTCCCGTGCTGGCCGAATTCGCCTGAAATCACCACCCCGGGCCTTGCAAAGCGCAACCTCCCGCGCCATCTTCAAAACCCAACCACCCACCCGCGCCACCAACGGCGCCCTTCCGTTCGAAAAGGAAACGCGCCATGTTCGGCAAAGCTATTCGCTCCACGCTTCTTACTTTGGCCCTTCTTGCTTTGGGGCTGGCAGCATTAATGGCGGTCATCGCCGCCTCGCATATCATTCCCCCCACGTCGCCGTTCCACTAAACAGGAAGCGGACGTCGCACCGCAAGCAGCCGGGCCCCCAAGCGGGGCCCCCTCTTTTTTCGCCCGCAAAAAAACCCCGCCAAAGGCGGGGCCGAATTCCGAAAACCGGATTCCGTTACTTGATCTTCTCTTCCTTAAAGATCACATGCTTCATCACCACCGGATCATACTTGCGGAACTGCAATTTTTCCTGGCCGGTGTTCAAGCTGCGCGGGTTCTTCCTGGTCACGTAAAAGAAGCCGGTCTTGCGGCCATCTTCCTTGGTGGCGGTGCTCACCAGCTTGATGAGGATGCTGTTGCGCTTCTTCGAGGCCATAACTCTAAACCCGTCTTTATCAATCTTGCCGCGGCGCTCTGCCCCATGCAGGGCCGCTTGTCTGGCGTTGTCTAGCGCCTCGCGCCCCCGCTGTCAAGGCTTCCCTGCGCCGGGGGGCCGGGCTTTTGGCTGCCCCCGGTTGCGGGGTATCCCTTAGGGGATATCTCTAACGTAATATATCCGATGTGAAATAAGTTAAGTAGCTGATACATATAATCTCGCCGTTTTTTTATTAACCCTGGGTCTATGTTCCCTGGCGGCAGGGCCCTACGGTCTTCTTATGCCAGAAAACATTGCCGAACGCCTTGTCCGCCTCCGCCTGCACCTGCTGGCCATAGGCCAGCACATCCCCGCCGCCATCCAGGCAGAGTATGAGGAATGCACCCACCTCATCGACGAAGCCCTGCTTGCCGCGCGCAGCAGCCAGCAGCAGTCTGTCCCATCCGGCCTCACCCCGCGGGAAGGCCAGATCCTCAGCCTGCTGCGCCACGGCCTCAGCAACCAGAAGATCGCGGCCGAGCTCGGCGTCACTCCCGGCACGGTCAAAACCTACCTTAAAAGCATCTATACCAAACTGGGGGTGCAAAACCGCACCCAGGCGGCGCTGGTGCTGCACGGCGCGTCCATGCTGCCTGCCCAGGTGGAAGAAGCCGCTCCCCCCCAAGCCCTGCGCCACACCGGCTAACGCCGGCCCAGGTTCACCAGCACCACGCCAGCCACCCCGGCCAGGGCTAAGATCAAGCCTATCGCCTGGCTCCAGTTGGCGCTCATCTGCACAATCGCCGCCACTCCACCGATCAATGCCACCGGCATGATCAGCAACAGCACGCTGCTGCCTTTGCCGCCCAGGTCCAGGGTCATGCCGCCAAACTTCTCGGGGTTGTGCTTTTTGGCGGCGGCCAGTGCGCGCTTTTGCGCCGGCAACAGGCCGTAAACCGGGTCATCCACCAGGCGGGCCGCGCCTTCAAACGCCGCCTGTATCTCAAACAGGCTGGCAAAGGCGCCGCGCCGGGCGTTTTCATAAATCAGCTCGCTGGCCAGCACGGCACTTACCACCGGCTCCTGCCAGGCATGATAAAAATGGGTATAAGGCACCAGGCTGGGCATAAAGCGGCTGCGCGGTTTGCTGCTGCCGGTGGCGCTGGCCAGCAGGTGTTCCAGCTGCCAGCGGGTCATCCATGGTTTCAGGTCTTCCCACATGTCGGGCTTGATGCGCTGCAACTCGGCCTCCTTCAAAGCCCCCAGCAGGGCATCAAAGCCGCTTAAAAACTCGGCGTCGTTCACCGTTTCCTCGCTGGGCAGAAGGTAGGGCTGCTGCACGTCCTTAAAGGGGGTCACCACGCTGCACCACAGCCGCCAGTAGCTCAGGCTGCTGTCGTGCAGGTGTTCGCGCAGGTCCTTGTCCGGGTGCACGCCTTCGCGGCAGCTATGGCCGTCCAACGCCACCATGCACAGCACCTGGTCAAAGGTGGGTACCGGCGCCACGCTGGCCACGGTGTTCAAAAAGCGCACGCGCAAAAACCACGGCAGCGGAGAAGTCGCCAACGGCATCTGCGCCAACCCGTCCGCGGCTTCGGCATGGTGGGCCAGGGCGGTGCCCAGCAATTTTTCCATCTCACCTATTTCGGGCGGCGGCACTTTGCTGGTGGCCAGCGCCTGCACCAGCGGCATGCGGTACCACAGCATGTACATGGCGCCGCCGCCCACCACCTGGGCCATCAAAACCTTCATGGCGCTAAATTCATCCTCGTCCCACAACGCTACGGGGATGCGCGCCAGCATCGCCCAACCGCGCAAGTAAAGCCCCTGTTCGGCAAACAATCCCTGCGGCCCGGTCAGCAACATGGGGTCCAGGTAGCCGGTCTCGCGCAGCCACGCCAGGGCCCGCTCAGAGCTGAAGGCCATCTCTGACGAGATCGCCATGTACCGATAAAACAATAGCTTGGAAGGCTTCAATTTGTCCGAGAGGATGGTGCTGCGCTGGGCCACATCGCGCGCCTCGGGCAACACGGTCTGCTGGCCGGTGCTGGCCAGCAGGTAAAGCACCTGGCTCAGCATCGCCAGCAGGGTGGGGTTGTGCGGGTCGCCGCCCAGGGCGTTTTTCAGCAAGGTCAGGGTGTCGTTGGTGCGGCGGTCGGCAAAAGCGGTCACCGCCTGTTTTATTTTGGCCAGCAACGGCGCGGGCGTGGGGTGGGTGGGGCTGGGGTCGTTGCTCAGGGCATCCAGCTCACCCTTTAAAAAGGCGTAACATGGCCGGTAGGTGGGCGGCAGATGGTCGGCCCCTTCTTGCATCAACAGGTGTTCAATCGGCTGCCAGGCCTCATAAAGGCTGTGCAGGTGGGCGGTGGTGGCCAGGCCGCCTGCGGCGCGCGCGGGTGGCGTGGCTGCGGCCTGCGGGGCCAACGCCTCACCATGCGCAAGGGCCCGCGCGGCCAAAATCTCGGCGGGCGGCGTCAGCACCACCGGCGGCGGCCCGGCGGGGGGTTCTTCCAGCTGCGCTGGCGCGGCAGGCTCGGGGGCAGGGGGGGCGGGCGCGGCCTGCGGGGCCAACAGGGCCTCATCCTCGGGCGCTTCAACAGGCTGCCCGGCGGCCATGGCGGGCGGGGTGTAGCGCAAAATATCGGCGTTCACCGCCGCCGCAATATTCTCAAACAGGCTGGCCACGTCCGCCGCCGGGGCAAAGGTGCTCAACCGGGCCGAGGTTCGCGGCCCCGCGCCATCCGCCTTGGCCTTGGCAATGCGCTGGGCGCGCCTGCCGCGCTGCCGGTCGGCGATCTTCTCCTGCAATTGGCGCAGCGCGGTGGTCAACCTGCTCATAGGGGGGGCTCCGGCAGGCCGTGGGCAATGCGGCCGGTCACGTAGCTCAGCACGTCACTTAATTTATCCAGCGGCAGGCCGCCTTCCCCCACGCGGATGCCGTTCACATAAACCACCGGCGGCTTGCCCACGGCAAAGGTGCGGGCAAGCAGGCTGTCGGCGTCCAGCTCGCGGTAAAAGCGCCGCGCTTCGCTTTGCATCATGCTGCGCACGGTGCGGGCGGGCACGCCGGTATCCACCAGCAGGTCAAACAAGGCATCGGGGTCGGTCAGGTTGCCGGCAATAACCTTGGCGCGATAGTCCCAAAACTTGCCCACCCGCTGTGCCACCTTGCCGTAAAAGGCGGTCAGGTTGGTGTCCTGGTAGCGGGCGCTGGCGGCCAGCACCTGCACCACATGTGTCTGGCTGGTGTAGTCTGCCAGCTTGGCATCAATGGCGGCCATCTGCGGCAGGCACTGCCCGCAGGAGAGGTCTTCAAACAGCACCACCTGCACCGGCGCATCCAGCTCCCCGCGTGAAGGGTCGTGCGCGTAGGGGATGATATTCGCCCTGTGCGCCAAAAATTCATCCATCCCGCGCTGCTTAAAGGCCTGCGGCGTACTCTCCGAGACCGCCTCGGCGATCTGCATCTCATGGGTGATCACCGGCACCCCGCCAATGGTCACCTTGGGCAGCTCCGGGGGCAGCGGCTTCACCGGCGATTTCTTCTTGGGCGCATGCCCTTCACCCTCGCCTGCCGCGTGCTCGCCTTCGTTGGCGGCGGCATCATCATGCGCTTCACTGGCTGAAGGCGCGGCCTCATCCACCCCATCCACCACCACCGCGGGCTCTTCCTCCGTGGCGGCGGGGGTGTGCCCTGCGCCGGCGGGGGCTTCCTCACCTGCGGCGGGCTCAATGGCGGCAAAGTCCAGGCTGTAACGGGCGGCTTGCGCCTGCGCGTCAAACAGCTCGTCGGCCCACGCGGGCGCGGCCAGCAGCAACATCAGCAGCGGTAAGCACATTTTTGCCATTATTGCCGCCATCCTAGCGGCTTTCCCCGCGCGCGTCCCCCGCCCGCGCGCAAGCGGGGGCACCCCATGTGGCCGGTGCGCTACCGCATTGCTGCTTGCATCGCCGCGGCCGATTCCCTATAACCGGCGCATAAAGCCGTGTTTTTAAGGAAAGGTTCCCACCATGCCGTTCGTCGTTACGGGCAAATGCATCAAGTGCCGCTACACCGATTGCGTCGAGGTCTGCCCGGTCAATTGCTTTTATGAGGGCGAGAACATGCTGGTCATCAACCCAGACGAATGCATCGACTGCGGCGTGTGCGAGCCGGAATGCCCGATCGAGGCCATCAAGTCAGATGAAGAGCTCAAGCCGATAGAGCTGGAATGGGCCAAGCTCAACGCGCGCTATTCGGCGCTGTGGCCCAATATCCAGGAATCCAAGGGCCCGCTGCCGGAAGCCGAACAGCAAGCCGACCGCACGGCGGAGGAAAAACGCCCGGAATTTTCCGAGAAACCCGGCTCCGGCAGCTAACCGCGCCGCGCTTTCTTCTTCACCGGCGCCGCCACTTTCCGCCCGCCGCCCGCCGCCAGCATCACCAGCACCCCGGCCAGCGCGCCGGGTACCACTTCGTTCAACGTGCCACTCAGGCCCAGGTGCATCCACAACACCGCCGCCGCCAGCGCGGCCAGCACACTTGCCATCATGGCGGCCTGGGTCTGCATCCAGCCCATCACCACCCACAGCATCGGCGCCAGCAGCACCGCGCTCATCAAGCCCACGGCGGTCAGCGCCATGGCCAGAATATCGGTATGCGCCAGCGGGATCGCCGCCAGCGAAACCACCCCCACCATCAGCACCGCCAGCGCCAGCCCGGCCTTGCCGCGCAACACGCCGGGCAACAAGTCCAGCCGCACCATTTCCGCCCCCACTGAAATAATGCCCGAGGCGGTGGAGGCAATGGTGGCCACCGCGCCGGCCAGCAACAGCCCCACCATGCCCATGCCGCCAAAGCCCACCACAAAGGCCGCCAGCCCTTGCTCAGGGTCGGCCAGATGCGGCATCAGCAGCCGAAAAACCACGCCAAACAGCATAAAGGTCATAAACGTCGCCTGGATGAAACCAATGTAAACCCAGCGTGCCTTGCGCATGGTGGCGGCACTGTCTCCGGTCATCCAGCGCGCCGCCATCTGCGGTTGCCCCAGGTCAAAGCCCACCGCCATCACCGCAAAACCCAGCACCAGCAGGGGGGCATGCCACCACGGGCCGCTGCCCAGCAGGCTGAAGAATCCTTCCGGCACCTCCGCGGGCAGATAAACCGCCGGATGCCAGGCCATGGCCAGCGCCACCGCCACACCGGCCACCAGCAGCAGCATAAAGATGGCCTGCACAAAATCGGTGTAGATAGAGCCGCGCACACCTGAAAAGGCGGTATAACCAATCACAAACAGCGCAAATGCCAGCGTGCAGGCCACCACCGGCAACCCCAGCACCAGCCCGGCAATCTTGCCCGCTGCCAGCCACTGCGCCCCCACATACCCCATGCTCAGCAGGGGGATGAGCAAGCCCAGCAGCTTGCGGGGCAGGGGGCTCTTGGCGCCCTGGCAACCTTTGTACAGCATCTCCGGCAGGGTCACCGCATCCACCCGGCGCGAAACGGCATTCAACCGCTCGGCCAAA
Organism: Pseudomonadota bacterium; assembly: GCA_016125035.1. Taxonomy (GTDB): domain Bacteria; phylum Pseudomonadota; class Alphaproteobacteria; order UBA2136; family UBA6156; genus RFNJ01. The sequence goes on along the minus strand of WGMN01000001.1, from coordinate 26,531 downwards.
AACAGCCAGAAGATAATATCCCCCAGCAGCCAGCCCAGGGGCAGGGCCAGCCACATCAGGCCGTAGCTGTAGCCAAGCCCCACGCAGGCGGTTAAGGCCACCCCGCTGTTGCCGGTAGCCCCGGCGGAAAGGCCCAGCAGCCACGGCCCGATGCTCCGGCCCGCCACCGCCTCGCTGCGGTCATTGGCGCCGCGCAAGCCGCGGGCGTAAAAAGCGGCCGCCAGCGTGCACGCCAACGCCCCCAAAAACACCACCCAATCCAAAACACCAAGGCCCATGCACCACGTTCCTGTTCAATAGCCACCCACTATGCCACAGCGCCGGCGCGCGCGCGAGGGGTCTCACAAGGCCCCTAAGTTGCCTCCAACCCTTGCAAAAGGGCCTGTTCTCAACCATATCTTGCCCAAATCCATCGCACACCAACCCAGGAGGTACAGGTGCGGTATGTCCTTTTTGTTCCTTTACCCTTCCCGGCAGAACCCAGCGTCAACGCCATGTTCAAGGCGGTGTTCGATGGCCTGCAGTGTGATATCCGCCCGCTCTCGCTCCTGCCCAACTTGCAGGGGGGAGAGGTGCCGATCATCTCGGCGGTCTACACCGGGCAGTCGCGCGCGCCCATCGCCCAGCTCATCCGTTCCGGCTGGGCCTATGTGGTGATAGACCACGCCTGGTTCGGTGATCCCACCATCCGCGGCACGTACTTCCGCCTGGTGTGGATGGGCTTCCAGCCCAAAGTGCTGGTGGCAACCCGGCCCTACCAACGCATCCTGGCGCGCCTCGGCGTGTCGGTGTTGCCTTACCGCAGGGTGGAAGAAGGCCAGAAGATCCTGGTCCTCCCGCACAGCCCCCGCTTCGGTGAGATCTTCGACTATAGCCCCGAGGATTTTATCGATTGGGTGCGCCACCAACTGCCCCGGCACATCAACTGGCAGCGTGACGTGATCATCCGCCACCGCCATTCTCCCAAGGATGGTCCCACGGCGGAAGAGCACCTCGCGCAAGCACGCCTGGTCATCGGCTTTAACTCCGAGCTGTTGATCCGCGCACTGCGCATGGGCATCCCGGTCATCGGGCACCCCATGGGCAGCGTGGTCTACGCGTTCAACCGCCTCACGCCGGCCGATGCCGACTCAGGTACGCTCTACGCCAAGACCACGCAGGAGGTCGAGCGCTTCTGCGCCACACTGGCCAGTTCCTACCAAGGCAGCCTGGAAGACCTGGCCCAGCCCGGCTTCATCGCCGACATGCTGGAAAACCAGCGCGACGCGGCCTAACCCCCGCGCCGCGCCCGAAACGAAGAAAAAGCCGCCCGGTAACCGGCGGCTTTTTTGCGTGCCTACTCCAGCTTCGCATCCGCCGCTGCGCGCCGCAGCGGGCGCCCCAGCGGCCCCAGCCAGTCGGCGAACTCCCCCACCAACTGCCTGCGGCTGGGCTCAAACTGCTGGTTCAGCACCACCCCGCTCAGCGCCGCGCCGCTCAGCAGCAGGGTGTCGGCGGCATGGCGCAGATCACCCGGGGTGGTCAGGCTGCTCTGGCCCACCAGCACCACCTTGCCGGCCACGCCGCCCACCGCCACCGCATCCACGTTGGCACGGTTGGTGGCACCCACCGGGCTGGCGTCCACAATCACCACATCTGCCATCTCGCCCAGGGCATCCATCAGCGCGGCCAAACCGCCGGGCTCACCCAGCGCCGCCAGCGTGCTGCCCTTGGTGGGGGCGGGCAGCACTTTCAGGTGCTCCACCCCGCTGATCGGCTGCAGCGCGCTCCACTCGGGCCCCTTGGCCTTGCCTTTTTTGGGCATCTCCCAGTCATCGCCGCGCAGGCCCAGCATGTGGGTCAGGCCACGGTTCTTCAGGTTCAAGTCCACCACCACCACGCTCTTGCCCAATGTCGCCGCCTTCTCGCCCAGCAGCAGCGCCAGGGTGGAAACACCCTCCAGCCCATTCGCCCCCACCAGCACCAGCGGCCCGCGCACGGTTTTCAGCAAGGTGGCTTGCAATCTGCCCACTTCGCCAAAACCGCTCGGCCGCAGCACACGGCCTTGCGCCTTCACATGCGCGCCGCCGTGGTCAATCTTCAAACGCCCCAGCCAGGGCAACTGCCCCAACAGCGGCAGGCCGCAGGCCTGCTGCACATCACGCGCGCCGACCACGCCCTGGCGCCAGCGCCGCGGCATAACAAACACCAGCCAACCTGCGGCAAAGCCCACCATGCCGCCCCACAGCATCCACAGCGCCAGCCGCGCCACACGCGGCGTCACCGGCATCAGCGTCGCCGGCTGGGCAAACCACAGCAACGCCTGGCTGCCGTCGCGGTCAAAGGCGGTGTTCACCAGTTGCAGGTCGGTCTGCAGCTGCACAATGTCGGTCTCCAGCTGCTTGCGCTTTAACTCCAACTCTTCCCTTGCACCAATTGCCGCACCTTGCACCTCTGTTGCCGCGTTTTCGCCGTCATCCGCCGCGTCATCCGCCGCGTTCTGCCGCGAATCGCCGCCATTTGCCGCCTTGTTCAGGTCGCTTATCTGCACCAGCACATCCACCATCTGTTGCTTGGCCACGTTCAGCATCTGCTCAATGCGGCTGCGCTCCGGCGCCAGCACCTGCTGGATAAAATTAAACCCAAGCGAATCAACAGCTTGCTCAAGACCTTCGCGCTTGGTGCTCTTGTAACTTATGCCCATGAAGTGGTCGTTGAACACCACCAGATCCACGTTTTCCGCGCGCAGCGGCATGCCCGCCTCGCGGCCGCTGTCGGCCAGCACATCTGGTGCGGTAAGCTTCTGATAAAGTGCCTCTTTATGCCCGCGCGCGGTAATCTTCTGCAGCAGCGGCTCACGCGCCTGTTCGCTCTGCAATTGCAGCAGCGCGCGCGCCTGGTAAACTTCAGGGTAAACAAGCACTTGGGCCGCTCCCCACACCGCGCCCAACAGCACCGGAAGGCCAACTTTCCAGCGCCAGCGCCACACTTCTGCCAAAGCGATGAGGAACCACGTCATAGGCTAACCCTTTATTTTGCCACCACATTAAGCTGGTCTGCGGCCGCCGCCAACCCCCCTGCCGCACAAAAAGGCGCACTTGACACCCCCCGCGCCCCCCGCTATACGGCCCTACCACGTGCGCGCATGTGGAAGTTCAAAACCGAACGAAAGTATATGAAATGGCGAAGAAAATCGCTGGCTACGTCAAGCTGCAAGTGCCGGCTGGGCAAGCCAACCCGGCCCCGCCCGTGGGTCCGGCCCTGGGCCAAAAAGGCCTTAACATCATGGAATTCTGCAAGGCGTTCAACGCGGCCACCCAGCCGCCCAAGTTCCAGCCTGGCACGCCGGTTCCTGTCATCATCACCGCTTATGGCGACCGCACCTTCACCTTCGAGATGAAGACGCCGCCGGCCAGCTGGTACCTGATGAAGGCCGCCAAAATCCAAAAAGGCGCGGCCACTCCCAACAAACCTGTGGGTGAGGTCAAGCGCGCCGAAGTGCGTAAAATCGCCGAGGCCAAAATGGTCGACCTCAATGCCGAGAGCATTGAAGCGGCTACCAAGATCATCGAAGGCAGCGCCCGTTCCATGGGCCTGACCGTCGTCGACTAAGCGGGGAAAAACATTATGGCTACCAAATCCAAAGCGCCTGCCAAGGCCAAAAAGGCCGGTACCAAGCTCACCTCGGCCAAGCCGAAGAAGAGCTACCCGGCCTACGACAAACTCAAGGCTTACAGCCTGGCGGAAGCCGTCAAGCTGCTCAAGTCCATGCCCGCCGCCAAGTTCGACGAGTCGGTCGACGTGGCGCTCAACCTGGGTGTTGATCCCAAATATAACGACCAAATGGTCCGCGGCACCGTGGCGCTGCCCCATGGCACCGGCAAAACCGTGCGCGTGGCGGTGGTCGCCAAGGGCCAGGCCGCGGCGGATGCCAAGGCCGCCGGCGCCGACGTGGTCGGCGACGCCGACCTCATCGCCGCTATCGAGGCCGGCAAGATCGACTTCGACAAGCTCGTCGCCACGCCGGACATGATGGCCGCGCTGGGCAAGGTCGCCCGCGTGCTGGGCCCCAAGGGCCTCATGCCCAACCCCAAGCTCGGCACCGTCACGCCCAACGTGGCCAAGGCGGTCAAAGACCAAAAGTCCGGCCTGATCGAGTTCAAGGTGGAAAAGGCCGGGATCATCCAGGCCGGTGTCGGTAAGCGCAGCTTTGATGAAAAGCACCTCGCCGCCAACATCAAGGCCCTGGTGGAAGCCGTGCGCGCCGCCAAGCCCACCGGTGCCACCTCCAACTACATGCTCAAGCTGGCCATTTCCAGCACCATGAGCCCCGCCGTCCGGGTGGATCTCTCCAGCATCTAACGTACGGATACTCGACAAAAAACCCCGCCCCCGGCGGGGTTTTGCCGTTTGGCCTTGTATTTTATACCGCTTGGGCCCACATCTAATGCCAGCAAGCCCCATCTTCAGCTCTTACCTAGAGGAGGGATGTGTCTTCATCGAAATTCTCTGTATCATCTTGTTTTGCATTGCCCTCCAATTCTTCTCCATGTTGGTCGGCATGCTGACGGCTATCGCCCAAAACCCGACAGCCCTTGCCATCACCGTTCTGGTGATAATGTTGGTGGTGTGGTTGTGGGCGAGCTAACAAGGCCCCCCGGGCCCCCACCCCCGAAGGCTCCCGCCACAGCGGGGGCCTTCACTTTTTGCTTGCCATCCCCCGCTCTCCCCGCTAAAAGCCCCCTGCCGACTGAAGACAGCCAGCGGGGCCGGGTGTAAAACCCAACCCCTTAATCTCTGGCCGAGGAAAGGTAAGAACGTAAGTTCCCATCTGCCAACGTGCAGATTTTCCAAAGTTTTCCAGGCGCCAACCGGCAACAGGGCCGGGGGGCAACCCAATACAACCGTAAGCATACACCGCAATGGATCGCACCCAAAAAACCGCGTTCGTGGCAGACCTCTCTTCGCGTCTGTCCAAGGCGCAGTCGCTGGTCGTGGCGCACTACCGCGGCCTGAATGTGAAGGAACTCACCCAGCTGCGCCGCGCCATGCGCGCCGCCGGTGGTGAGGTGCAGGTGGCCAAAAACCGCCTGGCCAAGCTGGCCATCAAGGGCACGCCGTTTGAAGGCGTGACCGAGCTGCTCACCGGCCCCACCATCCTTACCTTCAGCGCCGACGATATCGCCCCGTCCCGCATCAGCCAGAAGTTCTCCGAGGCCAACGACAACAAACTCGCCATCCTCGGCGGCATCATGAACGGCAAGATGCTCACCGCGGCCGACGTCAAGTCGCTCAGCAACCTGCCCACGCTTAATGAGCTGCGCGGCAAGCTGGTCGGCCTGTTGCAGGCTCCCGGCGCCCAATTGGCGCGGGTCACCAAGGCCTATGCCGACAAGGGCGGCGCGTCCGCCCCGGCCGAAGCTGCGGCCCCGGCTGAAGAAGCCAAGCCCGCCGAGCAAGCTGCCCCGGCCCCGGCCGAAGCTGCTCCGGCTCCCGCCGAGGCTCCTGCTGCCGAACCCCAATCCAACTAACCTGAAATCAAAGGATAAACACCATGTCTACCAATCTGCAAGCCATCGTCGATACCCTCAGCAAGCTCACCGTGATGGAAGCTGCTGAACTGTCCAAAATGCTCGAAGAAACCTGGGGCGTGTCCGCCGCCGCGCCTGTGGCCGCCGCCGCCGCCGCTGCCGGCCCCGCCGCCGACGCGCAAACCGAGTTCACCGTGCACCTGGCCGCCTCCGGCGACAAGAAGATCGAAGTGATCAAAGCGGTGCGCGAGATCACCGGCCTGGGCCTGAAGGAAGCCAAAGACCTGGTCGAAGGCGCCCCGCAAGTGGTCAAGGAAGGCGTTGCCAAGAAAGACGCCGAAGAAATGAAGAAGAAGCTGGAAGCCGCCGGCGCCAAAGTGGAACTCAAATAGTTCCTCTTCTTCAGGTCTTCCAACCTGCGTGAAAGGGGCCGGTTTTGCCGGCCCCTTCGCTGTTTCGTGTCTTCACCCCGCCGCAGCCAACTTCCGCCCCGGCAGGTAGTCAATGATCAACTTCGGCGGCTTGATGATGTGATCGATCTCATGCTGCAGCACCCGCGCGTCAAAGCCTTCCCTCTTCAGGGTCCTCACCTCTTGTGCGCGCAGGTCAAAAAAGCGCACCACCGCCCACACCGGGCGCTCCACCTCCACCTTCAGCAGGGGCGGGGCCAGGGTATCGGTGTCTTGCGGCAAGGCAAGGATGGAAAGGCAGCTCTCCACTGCCACCGAGGTCTCCTTGGAAACCTCAAGCAACTCCGGGTTGGCCATGAAGAAGGTCTCATTCTCCACCGGCGTGGGGGTGTAGATCTTGCAGGGGTGGATAACCACCACCCGCTTGGGCACCCCCAGCTGGATAGCGGCCAACCCAACGCCTAACTGGCCCATGGTCACAAACATCTCCGTGGCCAGCTCCAGCGTCGCCGGGTCGCAAGGGTCAACCTCTTCACTCGGTATGCGCAGGGTCGCTAAATCGGTCACAAAAGGGTATTTCTCCGGTGCAAGGTACATACCTCCCCCAAGAGTCTGGAAGTAAAAAGGAATCCCCCCGAACCGGGGATCTGTTTCGGCACAAACAAAGCCTTAACCCCATTACTAGGTGCGCGGTGTATAAAAAAACAATGCGGGAAAATCCTCCCTCCGACGATGCCCCTCCCAACCCCCCGCTTACCAAACCCCTCCACCCCTTGACACTCCCCCCATCCCCCCGTATAAGCCCCCATCCCTCCGCATCAGCGGTGGGCCGCATGTTCACCATGCCCTGCTCGCCGGATTTCAGCGGCAAGCCCCAAGTTTTTGAATAAATAGGTAAAACCAAGGGGAGCCCCCGGCATGTCCAACCTGTCTTTCACCGAGCGCAAGCGCATTCGCAAAAATTTTGGCCGCCTGGCCAGCGTGGCGTCCATCCCCAACCTGCTGGAAATGCAGCAAGCTTCTTACGATCTCTTCCTGCAAGAGAAGAAGACCAGCAAAACCACCTTCTACACGCTCGACGGCGCGTTCAACTCCATCTTCCCGATGAAGGACAACGCCGGCATCGCCGAACTCGACTACCTCGGCTACCGCCTGGAAGAGCCCAAGTACGATATCGACGAATGCCGCACGCGCGACCTCACCTTCGCCGCGCCCTGCCGCGTCACCCTGCGCCTCACCATCTGGGATGTCGACCACGCCACCGGCGCCCGCTCGGTCAAGGATATCAAAGAGCAAGAGGTCTACCTGGCCGACGTGCCTTTGATGACTTCCAACGGCACCTTCATCGTGAATGGTACAGAGCGCGTGGTGGTTTCGCAAATGCAGCGCTCCCCGGGCGTGTTCTTCAGCCACGATGACGGCACCACCCACAGCAGCGGCAAACTGCTCTACACCGCGCGGGTCATTCCCATCCGCGGCTCCTGGCTGGATTTCGAATTCGACCACAAAGACAACATCTACGTGCGCATCGATCGCAAGCGCAAACTGCCGGCCACCGTGCTGCTGCGCGCGCTGGGCCTCTCCACGCAGGAAATTATCGATACCTACTACGACAAAGTCTCCGTCCGCGTCACTCCGGGCAAGGCCAAGCCGAAGAAGGAAGAGCCGGTAGCGGAAGAAGAAGCCCCCAAAAAGGCCAAGAAGGCCACTAAGGGCAAAGAAGCCAAGGCCGAGAAGCCCGCCAAAGTTACCAAGACCAAGTCGGTCAAGGCCAAAAAGGCCGTGCCCGTGGCGGTGGAACTCACCGGCACCTACGCCTTGGCCTTCGAGCCGATGTTCTATGAAGGCGTCAAACTGGCCGCCGACCTGGTCGATGCCGATAAAGGCAAGGTCATCGCCGAAGCCGGCAAAAAGCCCACCCGCCGCCAGATCCGCCAGGCGCAGGAAGCCGGCGTCAAATGGGTGGCCCAAACCAACGAAGATCTCAAGGGCCGCTTCCTCGCCACAAGCCTGGTGGATAAGGAAACCGGCGAGGTGCTGTTCGAGGCAGGTACCGAAGTCTCCGACGAAGTGCTCGCCGCGGTGGAAAAGCTCGGCATGAAGGAGTTCAAGATCCTCAAGGTCGATCACCTCAACGTCGGCGCCTACGTCCGCAACACCCTGCAGGTGGATAAAACCAACAGCCCTGAAGAAGCGCTGGTGGAGATCTATAAGGTCATGCGCCCCGGCGAACCGCCGACGGTGGAAACCTCCACCAAGCTGTTCAACGGCCTGTTCTTCGATACCGATAAGTTCGATCTCTCCGCCGTGGGCCGGATGAAGCTCAACGCCCGCCTGGGCCTGAAGTCGCCGGATGACCAACGCATCCTGCAACGCGAAGACTTTGTAGAAACCCTGCGCGCGCTGCACCGCATCCGCGACGGCTTCGAGCCGGTCGATGACATCGACCACCTGGGCAACCGCCGCGTGCGCCTGGTGGGCGAGCTGATGGAAAACCAGGTCCGCATCGGCCTGCTGCGCATGGAGCGCTCGGTCAAAGAGCGCATGGGCTCCACCGAAATCGGCGACATGATGCCCAATGACCTCATCAACAGCCGCCCCTTGTCTGCCGCGCTGCGTGAGTTCTTTGCCTCCTCGCAACTGTCCCAGTTCATGGACCAGACCAACCCTCTGTCGGAAGTCACGCACAAGCGCCGCCTCTCCGCCCTGGGGCCCGGCGGTCTCACGCGTGAGCGCGCGGGCTTTGAAGTGCGCGACGTGCACACCACGCACTACGGCCGCATCTGCCCGATCGAAACGCCTGAAGGCCCGAACATCGGTCTTATCAACAGCCTGGCCACCTACGCCCGCATCAACAAGTATGGGTTTATTGAAACCCCGTACCGCAAGGTGGAAAACGGCAAGGTCACCGATAAAGTGGTCTACATGTCCGCCATCGAGGAAGGCCGCGAAACCATCGCCCAGGCCAACACCGAACTGACCGAAAAATCCACGCTGAAGGACGACTTCGTGGAATGCCGCAAACAGGGCGAAACCCTGCTGATGCCCAGCTCGGAAGTCACCTACATGGACGTCTCGCCCAAACAGGTGGTGTCCATCGCCGCGGCGCTCATTCCGTTCCTGGAGCACGACGACGCCAACCGCGCTTTGATGGGTTCCAACATGCAACGCCAGGCGGTGCCGCTCATCCGCACCGATGCCCCGCTGGTGGGTACCGGCATGGAAGCCACCGTGGCGCGTGATTCCGGCATTACCACCGTCGCCCGCCGCAATGGGGTGGTGGAAAGCGTCGACGGCTCGCGCATCGTGGTGCGTGCCACCTCCGGCGTGCAATCCGGCCAATCGGGCGTGGATATCTACCGCCTCACCAAGTTCCAACGCTCCAACCAGAGCAGCTGCTTGAACCAGAAAACCCTGGTGCGCATCGGCGATACGGTCAAAGCGGGAGACGTCATCGCCGACGGCCCGTCCACCGAGCTCGGCGAACTCGCCTTGGGCCGCAACGTGGTGGTCGCCTTCATGCCCTGGAACGGCTATAACTTCGAAGATAGTATCCTCATCTCCGAGCGCATCGTGCGCGAGGATATCTTCACCTCCATCCACATCGATGAATTCGAGGTGATGGCGCGTGATACCAAACTGGGTAGCGAGGAGATCACCCGCGATATCCCCAACGTCGGCGAAGAAGGCCTGCGCAGCATCGACGAAGCCGGCATCATCGCCGTGGGCGCCGAGGTCAAGGCCGGCGATATCCTGGTCGGCAAGATCACCCCCAAGGGTGAGAGCCCGATGACCCCGGAAGAAAAACTCCTGCGCGCCATTTTCGGCGAGAAGGCCGCCGATGTGCGTGATACCTCCCTGCGCCTGCCGCCGGGCGTCAACGGCACCGTGGTCGGCGTCAAGATCTTCAACCGCCGCGGCGCTGAAAAAGACACCCGCACGCTCGAGATCGAATCCGCCGAAGTCGCCCGCCTCACCAAGGACATCGAGGACGAGCGCCGCATCATCGAGGCCGACGCCTACGACCGCCTGCGCAAGCTCCTCATCAAGGAGAAAACCGCCGCCAAGTCCGGCAAACTCGCCAAAGGCAAAGAGATCACCGCCGACGTGCTCGACGAGATGAAGCCGACCGAATGGTGGTCCATCTCCGTGGCTGGCGACAAAGCCCAACGCGACATCGAAACCCTGCGCGCCGCGCTGGATAAATCGCTCACCGCGCTGAAGAAGCGGTTTGATGAAAAAACGGCCAAGATCCGCCAAGCCGATGAGTTGCCCCCGGGCGTGCTCAAAATGGTCAAGGTCTTCGTCGCCGTTAAGCGCAAGCTGCAGCCGGGTGATAAAATGGCCGGCCGCCACGGTAACAAGGGGGTCATCTCCAAGGTTAACCCGCTGGAGGACATGCCCTTCCTGGAAGACGGCCGTCCGGTGGATATGGTGCTCAACCCGCTGGGCGTGCCCAGCCGGATGAACGTCGGCCAAATCCTGGAAACCCACCTGGGCTGGGCCGCTTACGGCATCGGCCGCAAGGTGGCGGAGCTTCTGGCCGAGGCCAAGGCCGGCGGCAAAAAGCCGGATACCAAGGCCCTGCGCAAGTACATGGAAAGCCTGTATGAAGACAAAGGCACCGTCAGCTCGCTCAAAGACCTGTCGGACGCCGAAATCGTCGAAATGGCCGGGCACCTCAGCCGCGGCCTGCCAGTGGCCTGCCCGGTGTTCGACGGCGCGCCTGAAGACGCCATCACCGGCCTGCTCAAGGTGGCCGGCTGCGATGAGTCCGGCAAAACCCAGCTGTTCGACGGCCGCACCGGCGACCCGTACGAGCAGAAGAGCACGGTCGGCATCATGTATATGCTCAAGCTGCACCACCTGGTGGATGAGAAGATCCACGCGCGTTCCATCGGGCCGTACTCGCTGGTCACCCAGCAGCCGCTCGGCGGTAAGGCCCAGTTCGGTGGCCAACGCTTTGGGGAAATGGAAGTGTGGGCGCTGCAAGCCTATGGCGCCTCCTACACCCTGCAGGAAATGCTCACCATCAAGTCAGATGACGTCTCCGGCCGTACCAAAACGTACGAAGCCATCGTGCGTGGGGAAAGCAACTTCGAGGCGGGTATCCCCGAGTCGTTCAACGTGCTGGTCAAGGAAATCCAATCCCTGGGCCTGAACGTCGACCTGGTGGAAACCGGCGAAGGCCCCGATCTCCGCACCGATATCGGTCGCCAGCCCAGTCTGCTGGAGCAGCAAGCCCAGGCGCAAGGCGGCCCGCGCCGCTCGCGCCCCGGCCTGCACCGCATCACTGAAGACTTCAACGCCTAAGGTAAGGAACGCACCATGAACAACTTAATGAACATGTTCCAGCAACAGCCCGTGGCCAAGCAGTTCGATGCCATCCGCATCTCGCTGTGCAGCCCGGAACAAATCCGTGCCCAGTCCTTCGGCGAAGTGAAAAAGCCGGAGACCATCAACTACCGCACCTTCAAGCCAGAGCACGGCGGGCTCTTCTGCGCCCGCATCTTCGGCCCTGTTAAGGATTACGAATGCTTGTGCGGCAAATATAAGCGCATGAAGCACCGCGGTATCGTGTGCGAAAAGTGCGGCGTGGAAGTCATTGAATCCAAAGTGCGCCGTGAGCGCATGGGCCACATCGAGCTCGCCGCGCCCGTCGCGCACATCTGGTTCCTCAAGCTGCTGCCGTCGCGCATGGCCGCTCTTCTGGAAATGACGCTGAAAGACCTCGAGGCCATCCTCTACTTCGAGAAATGGGTGGTGGTGGATGCCGGCATGACCACGCTCACCCAGGGCCAGCTCATCAATGAGGAAGAGTACTACCAGGCGGTGGAAGAATTCGGCGAAGACAGCTTCACCGCACAGATCGGCGCCGAAGCCCTGCGCAACATCCTGCGCTCGCTGGATTTGCCCAAGCTGCAGGCCGAGCTCTCCGCCGACCTGACCGAGGATGTGTCAGACCTGCGCCGCCGCAAGATCGTCAAGCGCCTCAAAATGGTCAATGCGTTCCTGGATTCCGGCAACAAGCCGGAGTGGATGATCATGGACGTCGTCCCGGTGCTGCCGCCGGAACTGCGCCCGCTGGTCCCGCTCGACGGCGGCCGCTTCGCCACGTCGGACCTGAATGATCTCTACCGCCGCGTGGTCAACCGCAACAACCGCTTGAAGCGCCTCATCGAACTGCGCGCGCCGGAGATCATCGTGCGCAACGAAAAGCGCATGCTGCAAGAATCCGTGGATGCCCTGTTCGACAATGGCCGCCGCGGCCGCGTCATCACCGGCGCCAACAAGCGCCCGCTGAAGTCGCTCGCCGACATGCTCAAGGGCAAACAAGGCCGCTTCCGCCAGAACCTGCTCGGCAAACGGGTCGACTACTCCGGCCGTTCGGTCATCACCGTGGGGCCGGATCTCATGCTGCACCAGTGCGGCCTGCCCAAAACCATGGCGCTGGAGCTGTTCAAGCCCTTCATCTACCACAAGCTGGAAATGCGTGGCGAAGCCACCACCATCAAGGCCGCCAAAAAAATGGTGGAACGCCAGGAAGACGTGGTGTGGGACGTTTTGGAAGAAGTCATCCGCGAGCACCCCGTGCTGCTCAACCGCGCGCCCACCCTGCACCGTCTGGGTATCCAGGCGTTCGAGCCCAAGCTGGTGGAAGGCAAGGCCATCCAACTGCACCCGCTGGTCTGTACCGCTTTTAATGCGGACTTCGACGGCGACCAAATGGCCGTCCACGTGCCGCTGAGCTTGGAAGCGCAGATCGAGGCCCGCGTGTTGATGATGTCCACCAACAACATCCTCAAACCCGCTGATGGTAAACCGGTTATCGTTCCCTCGCAGGATATGATTCTCGGCCTCTACTGGATCTCCCTGGCGCGCTACAACCTGCCGGGCGAAGGCTCCCTGTTCGCCGACCTCGGCGAGCTCGAGCACGCGCTGATGAACCGGGCGGTCACCCTGCACACGCGCATCAAGTACCGCTACCGCGGCAAAACCTACGATACCTCGGTGGGCCGCGCCTACCTGGGCTCCATTTTGCCAGAGAGCAACAAGCTCGGCTTCGAAGCGGTCAACAAGGTCATGACCAAAAAAGAAGTGGGCCGCCTCATCCACGAGGTCTACCTGGCCTGCGGTCAGAAGGAGACCTGCATCTTCGCCGACAGGCTGATGCAACTCGGCTTCCGCTTTGCCGCCAAGATCGGCATCTCGTTCGGCAAGAACGACATGGTCATCCCCGAGAACAAAACCAAGATGGTGGAGTTCGCGGAAAGTGAAGTCCGCAAGTTCGAGCAACAATACCAGGAAGGTCTCATCACCTCTGGCGAAAAGTACAACAAGGTGGTCGATATCTGGCAACGCACCTCCGACGCCATCGCCGCCGCGATGATGAAGGCCATTGGCGACCAGCCCATCACCGTCGGCAAGGGCAAAACGGCGGAGGAGAAGGTGCAACCCAGCATCAACTCCATCTACATGATGAGCACGTCGGGCGCCCGTGGTTCCCCCGCGCAGATGCGCCAGCTCGCCGGTATGCGCGGGTTGATGGCCAAGCCGAACGGCGAGATCATCGAAACGCCGATTACCGCCAACTTCCGCGAAGGCCTCACCGTGTTGCAATACTTCATCAGCACCCACGGCGCGCGTAAGGGGCTGTCCGATACCGCGCTTAAAACCGCCAACGCCGGTTACCTCACCCGCCGCCTGGTGGATGCCGCCCAAGACTGCGTCATCACCTCGCCAGACTGCGGCACCGAGCGCCACATCGTGGTGGAAGACATCACCCAGGCCGGTAACATCGTCGAGCCGCTGTCCCAGCGTATCCTCGGCCGTACCGCCGCGCACGAGGTCCTCGACCCGCTCACCGGCAACGTCATCTGCCCGGTCGGCACCATCATCGATGAAGCGCTGGTGGCCCAAATCGAGAAGGCCGGCATCGAGCGCGTGGCCATCCGCAGCCCGCTCACGTGTGAAAACACCGACGGCATCTGCGCCGCCTGCTACGGGCGCGATCTTGCCCGCGGCACGCCGGTCACCATCGGCGAGGCGGTTGGCGTCATCGCCGCGCAATCCATCGGCGAACCCGGCACCCAGCTCACCATGCGTACCTTCCACATCGGTGGTGCGGCGGCGGCGGGTACCGTGCAATCCAAGGCCGAGGTCAGCCGCGACGGCACGCTCAAGCTGGAAGGTGTCATTACCGTCACCAACGGCGAAGGCGAAGCCATCGTCATGTCGCGTAACGCCGAGGCCAAACTGGTCGACGACGCGGGCCGCGAGCGCGAAAGCTTCAAGCTGCCCTACGGCGCGCGCCTGGCGGTCAAGGATGGCGCCAAGCTCAAGGCCGGTGCCACTGTCGCCGACTGGGATCCCTACACCGTTCCCATTATCGTGGAAACGGCGGGCGTGGTGCACTTCCTCGATCTGCAGGAAGGCGTCACCGTGCAGGAAAAGACCGACGAGACCTCGGGCATGACCTCGCGCGTGGTGCTGGATTGGAAGCAATCCGCCCGCGCCGCCGACATGAAGCCCGCCATCATCCTCATGGATGCCAAGGGCAAGATCGTCACCTTGCCCAACGGCTCCCAGGCGGTCTATGCGCTGCCGGTCGGCGCCATCCTCACGGTGGATGACGGCGCCACCATCCAGGCCGGCGATATCATCGCCCGTATGCCCAAGGAAACGCTGAAGTCCAAGGACATCACCGGGGGTCTGCCCCGCGTGGCGGAACTCTTCGAGGCCCGCAAACCGAAGGACTCGGCAATTCTCAACGAAGTCCCCGGCATCGTGGCCTTCGGGAAAGACCTGAAAGGCAAGCGCCGCATCCTGGTCAACTCCAAGCTGGATAACGGCGAGGAAGAACAGCGCGAGTACCTGGTACCCAAGGGCATTCACCTCAACGTGCGCGAGGGCGACTACATCGAAGCCGGCGAAATGCTGGTGGAAGGCGCCATCGATCCGCGCGACATCCTCAAGGCCCAGGGCATCGAGGCGCTGGCCGACTACATGGTCACCCAGATCCAGGAGGTCTACCGCCTGCAAGGTGTGGAGATCAACGATAAGCACATCGAGACGATCATCCGCCAGATGCTGCAAAAGGTGATGATCACCAAGCCGGGTGAGAGCACCTTCGTCAACGGCGAAATGGCCGACCTGTTCGAGGTGCGCGAGGAGAATGCCAAACTGGTGCTGGCGGGCAAAGTGCCTGCGGAATATGAACTGCACCTGCAGGGCATCACCAAGGCGTCGCTCACCACGCGCAGCTTCATCAGCGCCGCGTCGTTCCAGGAGACCACGCGCGTGCTTACCGAAGCCGCCACCATGGGCAAGCAAGACGGGCTCAACGGCCTCAAGGAGAACGTCATCGTCGGCCGCCTCATCCCGGCCGGTACCGGCCGCCTGCTGCGCCACATGCGCCACGGCGCCCTGGCCAAGGACGTGACGCCCGAGATTCAGTAACGCTGAATCGGAAAGGGAAGGGGCCTCATGGGCCCCTTGCTTTTTAACCCCAGCTTCCCTCTAGGGGGTGGTGCTCGGGGAAGGCATCCGTGCTCCTTCGCAAGTTCCATCCGCATACCACTTCCCGCCTCTGTCCAGACATGAATCGTGGGCGAAAGGACCCCTCACTGCGGGCACCCACCAAACCATTCCGTGCATTGCTATTACCAGAACCGACCACACGGCAAACTTGCGCCATGAAAAGGCATAAACAAGCCAACATCCCACCCCCAGCACAGCCACTCCGATGCCGAGCCATGTTCCCAGCACCCAATTCGGCTCTCCCGCCAACAGGGGAATATGCACCAGCAGGAGCAAATAGGCAGCCAGCATCACCACGGCAACCACACGGGCCACATGCGCCAGAAGTCTAGACATCAGTATTTCTCACCCAATCCATTCGGTCGTTGGTCTTTAACCAGTTCACCGGCATCACGGTCAGGAAACTGACGCCCTCTCACCCGTCCCCTGTAGTTTGCCCGCTGGTCGGCGTTCATGTCTTCAATCGTAGCTTTTAAAGACATCCCCTTAAGGTGAACATTCGTATAGTACTCATAAAACTCTCTGAAATCACTTATAAACTTCGCTGTCGCTTCGCCTATTACCCCCAGTTGCGCCGCCTCGGCATTTGCCTTGGAGTGAAAGTATTTGTCGGCTCCGATGGTGTTTGCTTTTTTCATGGCGTCATAGTTCTGCCGAAATATCTCAAACGTCTGGCTTATCTGTAAAAGCTCTCCCAAAAGCTCTTTTGCGGCTGAAACCAAGCGCTCCAGAAGATAGGAAAGGCCACTGTAAAGAGAGAATTGGGCTATCCCTTCCTCCACTTCCGCCGAGCCCGCTTCCAATTGTCTGCCCACCTCCGCCAGTTTCTTGAGGTCGTCCTCAGTCAAAGCTTCAATAAAACATTGGCAATTCGGATGCACCGGCAATTCGGGAACCTCCCCCAAATTTTTGAAAATGCGCGCCTCCCACCTCGCACACTTAAAGCATGTATCCGAGCCTGCGGTGTGCCACTTAAACTGAACCATCTCTTTACCTCCCCATAAAAAAACGGGCCACCCGGCCCGCCCGTTGATCTTAACCAACTACCTCATCAACTCTCTCACATCACATACCCTGCGCTGAGCCCTCACCTCCTTCACTTCTTTCAAATACCAAATCGGATCACCTGGCAAAACCCCAATTTCCTTATCCACCCCCGCATGGGTTAACCGGTAGGTTGTTACTTCAACCGGGTAGTTATCCGCGGGCTCCTTCTCAATCCGGTTAAACTCCGTAATCTGCAAGTAGCCGCGTTTATCAAGGCTAAACATGTACCCAAGGTGAATGGTTTTATCATCTTTAGTGGCGCAATCCGCCGCTTCTTCGGTCATCAGCAAGGGATGGTCATAACCGGCGCTCTTTCCAATTGGCACGTCGTAAAGAACCGGCTCTTCCCCGCTTTCTTTTCCAAGCCGCAAGGCCACCAGGTACTTATCAAACGAGTGCGCATTCAAGTTATCCCACCGCACCCGCACAATCAGGTCCTTCACGCCGTCGTTATTCAGGTCTATCTCATTGGCACCGTACTTGATATCCAACGGTGTATCCGCCCACCCCACCTGCGCGGCCACCACCAAACCAAGCACCATCACCTTCTTCATGAAGCCACTCTACCACCGCCAGTTGCACTGATTCCAACAAAAAAGCCACCTCGCGGCGACTATGACAATTCATAGGTGAACTTGTGGCAAAAGTCAAGCGAAATGTGGCCTCTAAGCCGTATTGTGGCCTCCGGCCATAGCACCGGCCTAGCCGTTTTGCCGCCTTCGTCTGGCAAAACGGCTGGCCTCGCATGCGGCCTGCTGCTGCGCAGCGACGGCCTCGTGGGGGTTCCCCCCAATCCCCCCTTTGATGCTGGGGGCTACCGCCCCCCGCCCCCCGTTCACTCCGTCGCACCGTCTATGGGGCCTCACCACCAAACCCAAACCACCCCCGCCACCACACACCAAAACCCCAACATCACCAAAATCCCCACCACCGCCCGCCGTGTCAAAAGCCAGCACCAATCTCTCATAATCATCTCCCTTGTTGTTAAAAACAACGGCCCTCAAGAGAGAGCCGGGGAGTTAGAACCATCTAGACAATGGCGCGGCTATTCAGCCTCGCAGCTTGTTATATTAACCGCCTCCCCGACACACGGGTTGGCTTGTCTAGAGGTTTCTACGCCCCATGGCTTTCGCCACGGCTTAACTATCGGGTTTCTGCGCCAACAGTCAACGCCAGAGTTTTGGCCTCCGGCCATAGCACCGTCGCGGGCCCGGCCCTCGCAAGCACGACGCAGGTCCACGCTCCTCGCATGCGGCCTGCTGCTGTCGCAGTGTTCCGCCGCTTTTGCCCCGCCCTTGCCGCCCTTTCGCCGCTTTTTGCCGCTTTTCTGCCGCCCCACCGCAGCGTTTCGCCGCCTTTTGCCGCCTGCGCCGCAGCACCTCTCCGCCACGCCAACATTTCCGCCCCTTTTCCCTTGACACTCCCCGCCATCCGCCCTATACCGCGCCCACACCTGCACTGCAGGGCTGTATTTCGGACCGGAAAAATGCCACCTATCGGTCCAGCCAAACCCAAGGCTTATCAAGGGTTTGGCTTATTGTGTTAATAAGGCGCCTCTACCCGTTCGGCATTCGGGCACGCACCAAAGGGAGGAATCCTTCGCCATGGCCACGCCCGTCGAAGCCGCGCAGAACATCCGCATCCGGTTGAAATCGTACGATTACCGCATGCTCGATAAATCCACCATCGAGATCGTAGAAACCGCCAAGCGCACCGGCGCCAAGGTGCAAGGGCCCATTCCGCTGCCCACCAACATCGAGCGTTTCTGCGTGCTGCGCTCCCCCCACATCGACAAGAAGTCGCGCGAGCACTTCGAGATGCGCACCCACAAGCGCGTGCTGGAGATCCTCGATCCCACCCCGCAAACCATCGATGCGCTGATGAAGCTCGACCTCGCTTCCGGCGTTGACGTGCAAATCAAGCTTTAAGCGGGAGGACACTGATATGCCTAACACTTCCCGTCACGGCCTGCTCGCCAAAAAGGTCGGCATGACCCGTATTTTCGCTGAAGACGGTCGCCACATCCCGGTCACCGTGCTGCAGGTCGAAGGCCTCCAGATCATCGCCCAACGCACCGTAGAGAAGGAAGGCTACTCCGCCCTCCAGGTCGGCGGCTTTGCCAAAAAGGCCTCCCGCGTTGCCCGCCCCGAGCTCGGCCACTTCAAAAAGGCTGGCGTCGAGCCCAAGCAAAAGCTGGTGGAATTCCGCGTTCCCGCCGGCGAATTGCCCGCCATCGGCACCGAGCTCAAGCCCAGCCACTTCAAGGCCGGCCAGCTGGTGGATGTCGCCGGTGTCACCAAAGGCCGCGGCTTTACCGGTGTCATGTTCCGCTGGAACTTCGGCGGCGGCCGTGCCACCCACGGTAACTCCATTTCCCACCGTTCCCACGGTTCCACCGGTCAACGCCAGGATCCGGGCCGCGTCTTCAAAAACAAGAAGATGGCCGGCCACTACGGCAACGAGAACGTCACCACCCAAAACCTGGAAGTGGTGCGCGTGGATGACGAGCAAGGCCTCATCCTGCTGCGCGGCAGCGTGCCAGGCGCCAAGGGCGGTTTCATCGTTGTGCGCGACGCCGCCAAAACCAAACAAGCTTCGGCTAAGTAATTAAAAGGGAATCAGGAAAATGAACTTCGACATCCTCACCCTGGAAGGCAAAAAGAGCGGTTCGCTCGCGCTTTCCCCGGCCGTGTTCGGCGTGGAAGTGCGCGCCGACCTGCTGCAACGCGCCGTCAACTGGCAGCTCGATGCCCGCCGCGCCGGTCTGGCCAACACCCTCACCCGCGGCGAGATCGACCGCTCCAAGAAGAAGGTCTACGCCCAGAAAAAAACCGGCGGAGCCCGCCACGGCGCCAAGTCGCCCAGCCTGTTCGTCGGCGGTGGCGTGGTGTTTGGTCCCCGCCCGCGTGATTTCTCCACCAGCCTGCCCAAAAAGGTCCGCATGCTGGCGCTCAAAACCGCGCTGTCTTCCAAGGCTGCCGGCAAAAACCTGATCATCATCGATGAGGCCGCCGTCAAGTCCGCCAAAACCAAAGATCTGGCCAAGAGCCTTGAAAAGCTCGGCGCCCTCAACGCCACCTTCATTATCGATAGCGTAGACACCAACTTCGACCGCGCCAGCCGCAACCTGCCGCTGGTCAAGGTCATCCCCACCTCCGGCGCCAACGTCTACGATATTCTCCACCATGAAAAGCTGGTCATCACCAGCAAGGCGGTGGAAATGCTCAGCGCGCGCCTCGGCACTGAAGAAAAGGCCAAGCCCGCCGCCAAGGCTGCCAAGGCCGCCAAGCCCGCCGCCAAAAAAACTACCAAGGTGAAGGAGTAACCCCATGAGCAGCAAAACCGCTCCCGCTGAAAAGCACTACCAGGTGCTGGTCCGCCCCCTGGTCACCGAGAAAACCAGCAAGGTCGCCGAAGCCGGCAACTGGCTGGCCTTCGAGGTCGCGCCGGGCGCCACCAAGCCGGAAATCAAAGAGGCCATGCAGCGCCTCTACGGTGTGGAAGTCACTCGCGTCAACACGCTCATCCAAAAGGGCAAGGCCCGTGGCTTCAAAGGCCGCGCCGGCCAACGTGGCGACGTTAAAAAAGCCTTCATCCAACTCAAAAGCGGCCAGAGCCTCGACCTCATGGCCGGCGTGAAGTAAGGAGACAACCCCATGGCCCTTAAAACCCACAACCCCACCTCCGCCGGCCGCCGCCAGCTCATCACGGTCGACCGTTCCGAGCTGTGGAAAGGCTCCCCGGAGCGTTCGCTGACCGAGCCGTTGTCCGGCACCGGCGGGCGTAACAACCGCGGCCGCATCACCTCGTGGCAACGCGGCGGCGGGCACAAGCGCCGCCTGCGCATCATCGATTTCAAGCGCACCAAGTTCGGCGTTCCGGCCAAGGTCATCCGCCTGGAGTACGATCCCAACCGCTCCGGCTTCATCGCCCTTATTGAATATAAGGACGGCGAAAAAGCCTACATCCTCGCCCCGCAAAAGCTCAAGGGCGGCGATACGGTCATGTCCGGCCCGCAGGCTGAAATCCAGCCCGGCAACGCGCTTCCGCTCAAAAACATTCCGGTCGGCACCGTGGTCCACAATGTGGAGCTCAAGGCTGGTCGCGGCGGCCAGATGGCCCGTTCCGCCGGCTCCTCTGTGCAGGTCGCGGGTAAGGACGGCGCCTACATCCAGCTGCGCCTGCCGTCTGGCGAAGTCCGCCTGGTGCACGAGGCCTGCCTCGCCACCATCGGTTCGGTCAGCAACCCGGATAACATGAACACCCAGATCGGTAAGGCCGGCCGCACGCGCTGGCTGGGCAAGCGCCCCTCCGTCCGTGGTGTGGTGATGAACCCGGTCGACCACCCGCACGGTGGTGGTGAGGGTAAATCCTCCGGCGGCCGTCACCCGGTCACGCCGTGGGGTAAGGGCACCAAGGGTACCAAAACACGCAACCGCCGTAAGCCGAGCAGCCGGATGATCATCCGTCGCCGCAACAGCAAACGCTAGGATTAGGGAGAGCAAAACATGGCACGTTCCGTCAAAAAAGGTCCTTTCGTGGATGGCAGCCTGGCCAAAAAAGTGGCCAAGGTTCAAGGCAGCGGCAAAAAGGAGGTCATCAAGACCTGGTCCCGCCGTTCCACCATCATGCCGGATTTCATCGGCATCACCTTCGCGGTGCACAATGGCAACAAGTTCATTCCGGTGCTGATCACCGACAACATGATCGGTCACAAACTGGGTGAGTTCGCTCCCACGCGCACCTTCATTGCCCACCCGGACAAGAAAACCCTGGCCGCCGCAGCCGCTGCAAGCTCGGCCAAGAAGTAAGAGGTAACGCATCATGAGCAAACCCAACTCTCCCCGCCTGGTCGCCGCCAACGAGGCTTTTGCCGCGCTGCGCGACACCAAGGGCAGCTACACCAAGGCCCAGCTGGTCATGGATCTCATCCGCGGCAAGCCGGTCGAGCGCGCGCTCAACGAGCTCACCTTCTGCCGTAAAAAGCAGGCCCCGGTGGTCAAAAAGGTGCTGCAATCGGCCATCGCCAATGCCGAGCACAACCACGGCCTGAACGTCGATAAGCTTATCGTTGCCCAGGCCTATGCCGATAAAGGCATGGTCTTCAAGCGCTGGCACGCCCGCGCCCGTGGCCGCGCCGGTGCCATCCTCAAGCCGCGCTGCCACCTCACCGTGGTGGTCTCCGAGGCCGCCCCCAAGGTGGAAAAAAAGGCCGCCGCTCCCAAAGCCGCCAAAGCTTCCAAGCCCGCCACCACCGCCAAGGCTGAAGCCAAACCTGAACAAGCAACTGAAAAGACGGAGGCATAACCATGGGTCAAAAAGTCAAGCCAATCGGCCTGCGCCTCGGCATCAACCGCACCTGGGATAGCCTGTGGTTCGCCGGTAAGGACTACCCCCAGCTGCTCAAGGAAGACGCCGTCATCCGCGAATTCCTCTTCCGCAAGCTCAAGTCCGCCAACATCAGCAAGATCACCATCGAGCGGCCCTCCAAAAAGTGCCGGGTGTTCATCCACTCCGCCCGCCCCGGTGTCATCATCGGCAAAAAGGGCGCGGATATCGAAACCCTGCGCAAAGAGCTGCAAAGCAAGTCCAAGTCGGAAGTGGTGCTCAACATCGTTGAAGTGCGCAAGCCGGATGTCGACGCCAAGCTGATCGCCGATTCCATCGCCGACCAGATCGAGCGCCGCATTGCCTACCGCCGTGCCATGAAGCGCGCGGTGCAAAACGCCATGGGCGCGGGTGCCAAAGGGGTGCGCGTGCGCCTCTCCGGCCGCCTTGCCGGCGCCGAGATCGCCCGCATGGACTGGTACATCGAAGGTTCCCTGCCGCTGCACACCCTGCGCGCCGATATCGACTACGGCCTGTCGGAAGCCAAAACCACTTACGGCATCATCGGTGTCCAGGTGTGGGTCAACCACGGTGAGAAGTACACCATTGACTACCAGGCACAAGTCCAGTAAACGAGCCACAATTAGCTAAATCAGAGAGTAACCGACCATGTTGCAACCCAAGCGCACCAAATACCGCAAGGCCCACAAGGGCCGCATCCACGGCACCGCCAAGGGCGGTACCGACGTGAACTTCGGCGAGTACGGCCTCAAGGCCCTCGAGCCCGAGCGCGTCACCTCGCGTCAAATCGAGGCTGCGCGCCGCGCGATGACCCGTTTCATCGCCCGTGGCGGCCGCGTCTGGGTGCGCATTTTCCCGGATGTTCCGGTGTCCAAAAAGCCTGCCGAAGTCCGCATGGGTTCCGGTAAGGGCGCGCCTGAGATCTGGGTCTGCCGCGTCAAACCCGGCAAGGTGATGTACGAAATGGCCGGTGTCACCGAGGCCGTGGCGCGCGAGGCCTTCCGCCTGGCGGCGATGAAGCTGCCGGTCAAAACCCGCTTCGTTACGCGGCACCACGGTTCGTAAGGGGAGGGGAGAGTTATGCAAATGTCCGAAATCATCAGCAAATCCAGCGCTCAACTGAAGGAAACGCTCCTCCAGCTGCGCAAAGAGCAAATGAACCTGCGCTTCCAAAAAGCCGCGGGCCAGCTTGCCAACCCCAACCGCTGGCGTGAAGTGCGCACCACCATCGCGCGCGTGAAAACCGCATTAAATCAGGCCGCCCACAACAGCAAGGAGACCAAATAACATGCCGCGCCGTATTCTCCAGGGTACCGTCCAGTCCGAAAAAGGCAACAAAACCATCGTTGTGCAGGTTGCGCGTACCACCAAACACCCTATTTATGGAAAAGTGCAGCGCACCTCCAAGCGCTTCCACGCCCATGATGAAGCCAACACCGCCCACCTGGGAGACCTGGTGCAAATTGTTGAAAGCAAGCCCCACAGCAAGCTCAAACGCTTTGAACTGCTGAAGATCGTCAAGGCCGCCGGTGAACTCGTCACCGACACCGCCTCCGACGTCTCGGCGTAAACGTAAATTAACCAGGAAAGAGGAGCAGGTCCCGTGATCCAACAGGAAACCCGCCTCGACGTCGCCGACAACAGCGGCGCGAAGCAAGTCATGTGCATCCGCGTACTGGGCGGCACGCGCCGTCGCTACGCCAAAATCGGCGATGTCATCATCGTCTCCATCAAAGACGCCATTCCCCGCGCCAAGGTCAAAAAGGGCGAAGTTGCCCGCGCCGTGGTGGTCCGTACCGCCAAGGAAACGCAGCGTGCCGATGGCACCTCCATCCGCTTCGACCGCAACGCCGCGGTGCTCATCGACAAAAAGAACGAGCCCATCGGCACCCGTATCTTCGGCCCCGTGGCCCGTGAGCTGCGCGCCAAGTCGTTCATGAAAATCGTGTCACTCGCCCCGGAGGTGCTCTAATTATGGCTCAACTGCAATCCAAGCTCAAAAAGGGCGATGAAGTCATCGTCATTTCCGGCAAAGACAAAGGCAAGTCCGGCAAAATCACCGCCGTTCTCACCTCCTCCAACCGCGTGCTGGTGGAAGGCGTGAAGCTGGTCAAAAAGCACCTCTCCGCCCGCAAGGCCATGGCCGCGCAAAAGGAACCCGGCGTGTTCACCGTGGAAACCTCCGTTCCGGTCAGCAACGTCATGCTCAAGGATCCCAAAACCGGCAAGCCCACCCGCATCGGCTACCGCGTAGAGGATAACGGCGCCAAGGTGCGCTTCGCCAAAAAGAGCGGCACCGTGCTCGACACCCTTTCCAAGGCTGAAAAGTCTTCCGATAAACCGGCCAAGGCCCCTAAAGCCAAAGCCACCAAGTCTAAGTCCAAATAGAAAGGATACTGGTCATGGTTGAAACCAAAAAGCCCGCCAAGCAGGCCAAGGCAGAAGGCAAAAAGGCCGAAGCTGCCAAGCCCACCGGCAAGGCCAACGTCGGCGTCAAGGATTACACCCCGCGCTTCGCCTCTCTGTATAACGAGAAGATCCGTGCCGAACTCACCAAAGAGTTCAAGTACACCAACCCGATGATGATCCCGCGCATCAGCAAGATCGTCATCAACATGGGCGTGGGCAAGGCCGCGGAAGATAAAAAACTGCTCGAGGCCGCCATCGCCGACATGCGCCTCATCGCCGGCCAACAGCCGGTGGCCACCGTGGCGCGCAAGTCCATCAGCAACTTCAAGCTGCGCGAAGGTCAGCCCATCGGCTGCAAGGTCACCCTGCGCGGCCCCCGCATGTGGGAGTTCCTCGACCGCCTGCTCACCATCGCGCTGCCCCGCGTGCGCGACTTCGAAGGCGTGTCCCCGCGCTCCTTCGACGGCCGCGGCAACTACGCGCTCGGCATCAAAGAGCAGATCATCTTCCAGGAGATCGACTTCGATAAAACCGACCGCGTCCGCGGTATGGATGTGATCATCTGCACCACCGCCAAGTCCGACGACGAAGCCCGTGCCCTGCTTGCCGCTTTCGGCATGCCGTTCCGCCGCACGCGCCAACAACAGCAGGCCGCGCAAGCCGCCGCTCAAGCCAAGAAGGGGGCCTAAACCATGGCTAAACTCTGCATGCTCCGCCGCGAAGAAAAGCGCGAGAAGGTCGCCAAGCGCGATAGCGAGAAGCGCACCAAACTCAAGGCCGCCATCATCGCCGCCGGGGACCTCGGCGAGAAGATGGCGCTCAGCCAAAAGCTGGCCAGCCTCGACCGTAACGGCGCCAAATCCCGCCAACGCAACCGTTGCAGCCTCACGGGCCGTCCCCGTGGCTACAACGCGCGCTTTGGCCTGTCCCGCAACAAGCTGCGCGAGCTTGCCTCGCTGGGCCTCCTGCCCGGCGTGCGCAAGGCCAGCTGGTAAAATAAGGGGGTACACATCATGCCAGTCATCGATCCCATCGCCGACATGCTCGCCCGCCTGCGCAACGCGCAAGCGCAAAAGCACGGCACCGTCCGCATGCCCGTCAGCAAGCTGAAGAAGTCCATCCTCACCGTGCTGCAAGAGCAAGGCTACATCTCCGGTTACACGGAAGAAGCCAACGCCAAGGGCCACCCGGAACTCGTCGTCTCGCTCAAATACTACCAGGGCCAGCCGGTTATCACCCGCCTCAAGCGCATCAGCACGCCCGGCCGCCGTATCTACAGCCAGGCCAGCGAAATCCCCATGGTCTCCAACGGCCTGGGCATCACCATCGTCAGCACCAGCCGCGGTATCCTCACCGATACCCAGGCGCGCGAGCAAAAGGTCGGTGGCGAAGTGCTCTGCCAGGTTATGTAAATTACTGAAAAGATAGAGAGATATAACCATGTCCCGAATCGGCAAAAACCCGGTCCCCATCCCCAACGGGGTGGAAGTCACCGTCACCGGCCGCCAGGTCACCGTCAAAGGCCCCAAGGGCACGCTGACGCAAACCATGCCGCCGCGCATCGATACCTCTGTCACCAAGGATGACGAAGGCAAGCCCGTGGTGGCCTTCAAGCCCAACGGCAACGCCAAGCAGCTCTCGCCCGCCTGGGGCACCGCCAAGGCGCTGGTGTGGTGCATGGTGGAAGGCGTCACCAAGGGTTACACCATCAACCTGTCGCTCATCGGCGTGGGTTACCGTGCCAACATGCAGGGCAAAAAGCTCGGCATGACGCTCGGCTACAGCCACCCCATCGAGATGGACATCCCCGAAGGCCTGAAGATCGACATCAAGGACCAGACGGAAATCACCATCACCGGTATCGATAAATACATGGTCGGCCAGTTCGCCGCCAACGTGCGTGCCAAGCGCTCCCCGGAGCCCTTCAAAGGCAAAGGCGTGCGCTACACCAACGAGCACATCGTGATGAAAGAAGGCAAGAAGAAATAACGCAAGTTATTTCAATAAATTACCCGCCGCAAGGCGGGTTTTTTATGCCCCTTGAAAATCACCCGAATCCGCCTTACATAAACCTCAAGCTAATTACCACTGCAAAACCGCAGACATCTTCCCTCCACTTTGTGAAAAAGCCTATCCCAGTATTAAGTATTTCAACCAATATCTCAAAAAAGCAGCATGAGTTAGCCCGTAGCGGGCCGCTTCGCGTTTCTCCCAGCAGTCAGCTAGCCTTCTGAATTTGTTTTGTATTTGTGCAAAGAAGCGCTCG
>WGMN01000015.1 GCA_016125035.1 Pseudomonadota bacterium | reverse complement strand
TTTAACCCTGTGGCGTAAGCCACGGGGCCTTAGAACCCATTAAGACGAGCCAACCCGATGTCGGGGAGGCGGTGAATATAACAAGCTGCGAGGCTGAATAGCCGCGGCCGTGTCTTAACGGTTCTAACTCCCCGGCTCTCTCTTGAGGGCCGTTGTTTTTAACAACAAGGGAGATGGCGATGAGGGATTGGTGCTGGCTTTTGACGCGGCGGGCGGTGGTGGGGGTTTTGCTGGTGTTGGGGTTTTGGGTTGGGGTGGGCTGATTCTGGTGTGGTGAGTGCCCCTGCGTGGATCTCAAATCCCCACATGGGAGGTTGGAGCGGGCCCATGGTTTGGTGAATGTGGGGTTTGGGATGACGGGGATTGCAGGGCCTGGTGGGTGCCCCCTGGACCCCCGACCCTGCGCGGCAGGTTTGGGGGAGTGGAGAGGGTGTGCGGCGCAGGGCCGAGGGACACGAAGAGCCCGGGCCTGCGATGGTACAGAGGCCGGGGAGGGGAGGGCTTGTTGGGGCGAGGGGGTGTGGTAATGTATGCAGCGGAAAACCTGGTTTGTTGTGTCCTGTTTTGGCGCCTGCGGGCGGAGGAGGTGCGCGATGCTGTGGCTTGCGATGGGAAGTATTTACCGTGAAGGGCAGACGCCGCCTGCGCGGCCAGCTTATGGCCTTGGGCTCCGCCGCAGAGACTCCTTCGGGGGTGGGCGCAAGGGGCTGGCTGCCCATACGCCGGGCGAGTACCTGACCGGGGCGGATGCGGTCTCGCCCTACCGGGTGATGAGCGACGCCAAGCTGATGCTGGAGGCCATCCTTTACGCGCATGAGCGCAGCGAGGACGGCAAGCGGCAGGTGGGCGCGCTGCTGGTGGGGCCGGACGGCACCGTGCTGGCCAAGGGGGTGAACACCCGCAAGGCCGGGGCCGACGGTGCCGCCAGCAATGACGGCAGATTCATCCACGCCGAGGTGAACACCCTGGCCGAGTATGCCCAAGACAACCCCGGCGTGCCGGTGCCGATGGGCAGCCTGATGGTGGTGAGCCATGTGCCCTGCGCGCCCTGCCTGGAGGAGATTTTGAACCAACCGGGTGTGGTGCGGGTGTGCTACCCGTTGCCGGTGGTGCAGAACTACCTGCTGCGCGGGGTGGAGAAGACGGCGGAGATCCGCTGGGCGGAGGAGCAGTTCGCCCGCAACAAGGTGGCCACGCTGTGGCACCCGTTGGGGGAACTGTTCGCCCAGATCCCGGACGCCGAGCTGCGCGCGGCGGTGGAGCAACGCTGGCTGGCCTGGGCCAACCAGGGCCTGCCCGAAGAGCTGCAGAAGGCCGCCGTGGCTTGAGAACGATCAATGGCGAACGCCGGGCTTTGGGCCCGGCGTTTTGCTTGGGGGCTTGTGGGGGGCTGGGGGCAGGCCTATATGGAAGGCATCACAACGGCACGTTTGGGCGTGCCCTGTTTGGGGAATGCAACAGCCCCAAAGGGGGCAAGGAGGCAACATGAAGTTACCTTTTGCGGCGGCTGCGTTCAGCAGCGTGTTCAATAACGAGAACCTGCTGTTTGCAGGTGGCCCGTGGGCTAGTGCTACGCATGAACCTTCAACGGCGGTGGGGGTGTTCCCCCAAGCCGTGAACCTGGACGTGCTGACGCTGGAGATGGCGCGCAGCGCCATGACCGCCGACCTCCACATCAGCATTGATCTGCTGGGGATGGACTACGGCTATACCAACGTCTTTACGCTGCAAAACTGCGGCATCGTACGCGGCAAAGCTGGCACGGTGAGTCTGGATAACCCCAACCCGCCCGAGGTTAAAGCGGGACACCGGTTGAGCCGGGCGTATATTCCGCCGTTGGCGTTGACGCTGGGCTGCGACCGGCCGGTGATGGGTGTGCGCCTGGAAATCTCAGGGCACGGCTGGCATGAGGCGAAAGCGCTTGCGGCTATCGGCAGCTTCACCGATGGTGATGTGCATGACTGGACGCCAGAGAAGTTGAAGGGGCTGTTTCCGGATGCCTCCGGTTTCTGGTTTGCCGGATGACGGCTACGAAATGGCAAACGCCGGGCTTTTGGGCCCGGCGTTTTGCTTTGGTGCCTTGGGTTAGGCGTTGATCGTTTTTTGCACGGCGCGGGTGCGGCTGTAGGTGGGGGCGTCATCGACCTCATCGGTGGAGGTGAGTTGCACCTTGCGCGCGGTCATCCAGCTGTTGATGGCGACGGTGGCCAGGGTGCGCAGGGTTTTTTCAGCCGCGTCGCCCTTTTTGCGCTTGAGCGCGGCGAGCAGGGTGAGGAACTGGTTGTTGACCTCTTTGCGCTGGGACATGGAGGAAGCCCAGATCTCGGCCATGTTGGTGCGGCGCTTGACCATGGTGATGGCCTCGGAGACCGTGGGGCTGGCGGCGGTGCGCTCGACCATCTCCAGCGCGGTTTCGGCCGCGGTGAGGTAGGCCTCGGTGGAGATATCTTCCTGCGTGGTGAAGGCAAAGGCGGCTTCGAGGTCCATCAGCGCTTCGATGCTCGCCTTCTCCGCAGCCAGTTTGGCGGCCAGGCCGAGGAACAGGCCGTAGGATTGCAGTTGGTCGACCTTGGTGGAGGAGGGCACGTGGGTGACGAAGGCGCCGCGGTGGGGCACCATTTCCACCAGGCCGTCGGCGGCAAGTGCGCACAGGGCCTCACGCACCGGGGTGCGGGAGACGTTGTATTCCTTGGAGATCTTCAGCTCGGACAGGTGGTAGCCACCGTCGAGGTCTCCGTTCAAAATTTTCTCGCGCAGGTTCTCACGAACCATGGTGTCGAGGTTGCTGTGTTGCGCCATAACCTTGCCCATATTGTTTACTCTCACTTTTTTGTTTTTGTATGCCGCAACTTGCCACGGGAATACAGGAGGGTCAAGGGGTTAGTATACAAAGTAGGCAGCGGGTGCAGGGGGTGGGCAAGAGTGCAAAAAAGGAGGCAGAATTGCAACGCTGCCAGTGGGTTAAGGGGGGGAGGGCTGGTTTTTGCAGGGGCGCTGCACCATACTTTGAGTATGAAAACCTCATTCAGCTTGTTGGTAATGGCCGCTATGGCCATGGGTGTGAACCTGGCGCACGCGGAGGAAGGGGCTACCGCCCCCAGTGTGGAGAGCGCGGACGACACCTGCCGGGCGGCGGCCAAGGCGGCGGCCCGGGTGGGCACCGACACCGAGGAGCTTGATGAAAAAAGCAACTGCGAAAACATAGAGTGGTGGACGAAGCTGGGCCAAAAAGACGGGGTTACCGAAAAGACCCCGGACGAAATGAAGGCCATGCTGACCAAGGAACTTAATGATCCGGCCGTTGACGCTTTTGATAAAGACGTGGCCCGTGATGCATTGTCGAGTGACGAAAACCTGGAGCACTACACCGCCCAGTACAACAAGGACCAGATCAGCGACTATAAAAACAATGAAATAAAATGGGGCGCGGCGGAAGATAAGGCTGATAGCGCGGTGGATGAGGTGAAGGCCTCTTTTGCTGAGCAGGATACCGAGCAGAGGGCTGTTACCGACTTGAATAATGAACTTAGTAAGCCTGGCCTTAGCGCGGACGACAAGGCGGACTTGCTGGCGACTAAGAATGACCCCGCCAAGTTCCAGGAATACATTGATGGTTACAAGAGCGCTGATTCCGGAAGTTATAAGGATACGATTGCCGCCAACAACCCGGAAGGAGTTTCGGCCGGGGCGAGTGGTGTGGATGAAGCCGGTTTTGACACCGTGGGGGTGAGGCAGGGCAGTATGGATGAAGCCGGCTTTGCTGGCACGGGAGGATTGACCATTGATGGTGCCGCGACCAAGGCCGAGGCTGCCACCGCCGAGACCACCGGAGCTGCCACAGCTGAAACCACTGGCGTTGCCACCCCCCAGACCGCCGCGGAAACCGTTAAAGGTTCTGACCAGGTACGGGCTGATGGTGCTTTTGGTTACCAGAACCCACCTGTGGCCGGGATGGATGGTGTTGTGGGAGGCTCGGCAGGCTCGGTGGCGGATACGAGTGGCTTTGCCACGACCGCTGAAGCCAAGACCGCTGAAGCCGCCCCTGCCACCACTGCTGAAGCCAAGACCGCTGAAGCTGCCCCTGCTGCCGCCACCGCGCAAGCGGAGGCTGCCCCGACCACTGGCTTTGATTACAAGAGCGTGTTGCCGACCACCACGCCTGCGCCGGAAGTGTTTGGCACCCAGCAGCCCAGCCTTGCCACGGCCGGTGCGCCGTACTCGGTGGACCCGAGCAGCGACCCCCTTGGCACCAACAAGCCCGCCACGGTGGATGCCACCACCGGGCAGGTGGACTTTAGCCAGTCTGGCCAGGCGTTGGGCACCCAGCAGGCCAGCTACCCCACCAACCCCACCGACTTGAATTTGAAGGCGTTGGACGCGGCCAAGCAGGAGCAGTCGGACAAGGTGTTCGGCACCCAGCAGCCCAGCCTTGCCAGTGCCGGCACGCCGTACTCGGTTGACCCGGTGAACGATCCGCTGGGCACCGCCAAGCCCGCCACGGTGGATGCCGCGACCGGGCAGGTGGATTTTAGCAAGTCGGGCCAGCCGCTTACGGTGGATGGGAAGACCTTGGGCTCTACCAATGTGGCCGATTTGAGCCTGCGCGCTGTGGGCGCGCCCTCGGCGGCGCAACTGGATGCCCAGGCGGCCGCCGCTGCCGGCGCACAGGGCGCTGCCCCTGGCACGGGAGGCAATGGTGGCGGTGGTGGCACGCCGAACCCCTCGATTATCCAAAAAGGACAACAGGCTGTGCAGAACGCGCTTGGAGGCAGTGGGGCCAGTGCCTTGCAGAGCTTGCAAGGGCTGATGGGAATGTTGAAGGGCAGCAGCGGTAGCTCTGCCAGCCCGGCCGCCGGGACCGCTGCCACCACCGTGGCCACCCAGGCCAGCCAGGCCAATGCGCAGGGGTGCTACTATAACACCTCTAACGTGGAGATGTGCCCGGCCGGGACCACTGGAACCAGCAGTGTGGGCTGTGCGGTGAACACCAGCACCGGCGTGAATATGTGCCCGATGGCCAGCTCTACCGCCGCCGCGCCCGCCGCCACGCCGGACAGTTCCACGCTTTATCAGAACGGGTATTTGGATGGTCAGCGCGGTTTGAGCCAGGACAGCAGGTACTCGGCAGATGCCAACTATGCCAGCGGTTATAAAGCCGGGGCGGCCCTGCGCACCACAGGTGTGGTGGGCCCCAACGGCGAAGATGCCAGCGACAGCGCGGTGCTG
Organism: Pseudomonadota bacterium; assembly: GCA_016125035.1. Taxonomy (GTDB): domain Bacteria; phylum Pseudomonadota; class Alphaproteobacteria; order UBA2136; family UBA6156; genus RFNJ01. The sequence continues at coordinate 45,391 of WGMN01000015.1, read as the reverse complement.
ACCACTTGCGCCAGCGACCTTACCCCGGTGGCCGACCACCTTGGTGTGACCCCGGCCGTGGCACAGCTGGCCTTTAAGAACAGCTCTACGCTGACCACCGCCGAAGCCACCTTGCTGGGCCAAAACCCGGATGTGAACAATGCCCTGGTGAACATGAAGGCCAGCTTTGACGATGCCAAGCGCGATGCCCTGTACGGGACCACTTACGACAGTGCCAAGGCCAGCAGCGACCCGGTGTATCGGGAAGGGTTTGTCTGCGGCCAGAGCCTGCTGCAAAAGTAAGGCGTTTGTGGCGGCGGGTATAAGCAGTTAACGGTTTAAAGGGAAGAGACGGGAATGGCTAAAATTTACAAAAACATGGCCCTGGGCCTGGCGCTTGCCCTGGCCGGAGGCAGCGGAGCCACCTGGGCCGGGCCGTGGATGGGGGCCGGCACGGTGGGGACGGCGGCGGGAGCGGTTGCCCCCAACAACGGCCTGTGCGCCGGCACCACCGGTATGGCCGGGGCCCCCACAGGAGCGGCCAGCGCCGCCGCCTGCCAGGCATTGCAATGGTGGAACATGAAGGGCGACCTGCCCCAGATGGCGGGTATGATCATGCAGCTGGTGCAGCAATTTAAACAAATGATGGGCGGGAGCTCGGGCTCGGCCGCCGCCAGCGGGATCTCGCCGGTGACCGGCTTGCCGATGACCCCCACCGAGCAGGCCACCGCCAATGCCTTGCAGGCCCAGTATCAGGCCCAGTACCAAGCCCTGGCCACCCAGTACAACACCCAGTTGGCCGCCTTGCAGCAGCAGCAGGCCCAGGCCGCCATTGCCAACGGCACGGTGGTGGATAACACCCTGACGCCCCAGGGGATTCAGGACGCCTTGGATGGCAAGGCGGTGGACAGCCGTTACACCACCAATGTGAGCTATCTGCAGGGCTATATTGCCGGGTTGAACCAGTTGTTTGGAAATGTTAAATAGTTGAAATATATTATAAAAGCCCGCCGTTGGCGGGCTTTTTTGGGCTTTGGGGGGAAAAATGTCAGGAAGGGGGCGCAAAAGCTGGTGGGGCGCCCCATAATAAAAGCATGAAGGGTGAACTTACCCGTATGGAATTGGGGCGCCAACGCCCGCTGTGGGCTTTGGCGCTGGTGGCCGCACTGGCCACCGCCAGCCCGGCGCACGCGGTGGATGCGATGCAGACCGCCAGCACGGCGATGAGTGCCCTTTCGGGCCTGTGCAGCGCGGTGGGCAGCGGCGGTGCCGGTGGCGCCGCAGGTGGTGCCGCAGGTGGTGCGTTGGCCGGATTGTGCAAAAAAGTTGATTGGTGGAAACTGGGCAGCGGCGGGGCCGGCGGGATGAGCGGCCAGCAAATGATGAGCATGGCCCAGCAGGTGATGGGGATGGTGAAGGGCGGCGGGGGCGGGTCTTCCGGTTCCAGCGGCTCTTCCATGGATGCGCAGACCGCGGCGGCCTATTACAACCAGCCTTACGACCAGCAGCAACAACAGGCGGCGACCATTGCCCAGTTGCAGGCCGAGATTGACAAACTGAAGGCGCAGGGGAATGCGCAGGTGGATTATTCCAGCGTGGGCACCAGCGCGGCGCTGGCGGCACAGACCGGCACCACCACCAGCACCGCCAACAGCGCCGTGGCCACTGTGGCCAGCGCGATTATTGGCAGTGCGGCCACCCAGGCCAGCGGCAGCAGCTACAGCAGCGGGTCTTACGGCATTAGCATTGGCGGCAGCAGCTACAGCGGCAGCGGCGGCACCTACATTGGCGGCAGCGACAGCGACAGCTATTCCAGCAGCGCCAGCCCGGTGCAGGGCTACAGCAGCAGCGGTACTTACATTGGCGGGAACGATGATGGCAGCGTGACCGTGGCCAGCAACGACGGCGCGGTGCGCCTGGGCGCTGATGTGGTGGCGGAGATCTCGACCGTGGCGAGCGCCCAGCAGCGTTACAGCCAGGGTTTTGTGGATGCGCAGAACGGGCTGAGGCCGGGCAGCACGGATGCCGACTACATGAAGGGGTATAACGCTTACCAGCAGCAGGTTATCAGCACCTAAAGAGGGGGCCGTGGGGGGCGGGCGCGGGGCGCCTTTTTTTGCGCCGCTAGGGGAGGAGCAGCGGGCGCAGTTGCCAGGCCTTGGGTACGTACCACTGCACGCTGTTGTAGCTGATGCCCGCCGGCGCGGGCTTGATGCCGATGACGCGTTTGCTGACCGCCTCCAGCGCATAGGGGGCGTAGAGCCAGAGGTAGGGTTGCTCGTCGGAGAGGATGGTTTGCAGGTTGTCGAGGTATTTTTTGCGCGTGGTTTTATCAAACGTGCGGCGCGAGGCGATGATGTCGGCATCTGCCCGCGGGTTGTTGAAGCTGACGAAGTTGAACTGCTCTGGCTTGGTGTTGGCGGAGTACCAGACGTCGTACGGGTCGGGCTCGGCGGGAAGGGTCCAGCCCAGGATCACCGCGTCGAACGCGCGGGGGTTGATGGTGTTGGTGAGGAAGGTGGACCATTCCTGCACGCGGATGTTCATCTCCACGCCGACGTCGGCGAAGAACTTTTGCAGGATTTGCGCTGTTTTGAGGCGGCTCTCATTGCCCTGGTTGGTGGTGAGGGTGAAGGAGAAGCGCTGGCCGGCTCTCACCAAGATGCCGTCTGGGCCGGGTTTCCAGCCGGCCTCGGCGAGCAGCTGTTTGGCCCTGGCGGGATCATAAGGGTAGGGCTTGAGCGCGGTGTTGTAGGCCCAGGTGCCGGGTTTGAAGATGCTGGCCAGGGGCTCGCCCTGCCCGAAGAGCACGGCGTTGATGAGGCCTTGCCTATCTACCGCATAAGAGAGCGCCTGGCGGGTGGCTTTATCGGCGAACATCGGTTTTTTGAGGTTGAAGCCGACGTAGGTATAGGCGCTGGAGAGGTAGCGGTAGGTGGTGTAGCGCGCGGTGAACCAGGGCTGGTTGATGAGGCGCGTGTAGGCCAGGGGGGTGAGCTCCAGCGTGTCGAGGTTGCCGGCTTTGAACTCTAGCCATTGGGTGGATTGGTCGGGGATGATGCGATCGTAGAGTTGCGAGATGGAGGTTTTCTCCCACGAGTTTTTGGAGGCGCTGAGCAGCACGTCTTCGCCGCGTTTGTAGCGCGCCAGCACGTAGGGGCCGGTGCCCACCGGGTGCTCGCGCAGGGAGGTTTGGTTGAAGTCGGCCTCATGGGTGATGATGTGCGCGGGCAGCACGATGAGCCCGGCCCAGCTGGCCAGCGCCGGGGCGAAGGGCTCGGCGTAACTGACGCGCACGGTGGAGGCGTCCGGTGTTTCGAATTTGCTTACGCGGAGGTAGTCGTCGGCATAAGGGGTGCGGGTGTTGGGGTTGGTGAGCGCGTGGAAGGTGGCGGAGACATCGGCGCTGGTGAGCGGTACGCCGTCGGAGAACATGGCATCCTTGCGCAAATGGAAGGTGATGGTTTTTCCGCCGTTGGAGACCTGGTAACTTTGCGCGAGTTGGGGGATGAGGTTGAGGTCGCCATCGTAAGTGAGCAGGGCGTGGTAGATGGAGCCTGCGATGGCGGCGGCGGAGGCATCGGCGGCTAAATACGGCACCAGGTTGGGCGGGCTGCCGAGGATGGCGCCGTTGAGCCTGTCACCCACCGCCGGTGGGCCGGGGGGTTGGGAATAGTCGGGGAGCTTTTGCGCTTCCTGCTTGCAGGCGGCCAGGGCCAGGGCGGCGAGGAGGAGGGTTTTAAGCATCGTGGCGGAAAGACTTGAGGTGTTTACGGCTGATGAGGACACTGAGCAGCACGCAGACGCCGATGATGTAAACGGTGAAGCCATCGGCAATAAAGCTGTGTTGCTCAATAGTGAAAAAGGCGAGGCTTGTGCCAATGGCAGCGAAAATAAAAGCGTTTGCGTCTTCTGTTTCAGGGTTGGTGTAGGATTTAAGGATGGTAGGCAGGGCCGCTAAACCATCACTGAGAATACTAAACACTACGGCAAGGACAGGGTCTTTGGTGATAGCCCAGAGGATGAGGCCAACCAGTGACAGGATTCCGCAAGCGTAATCCAGCCAGGTCAATTGCCAGTAGGCGTGAGGATTTGTGAAAGATGCGATGAATACCAAAAGAGGGCAAAAGCCTGTCATGAACACAATAAGAGTGGACCAGCCTATGCCACTGGCCAATTGTGCCGCGACGGCTACCATTGGTGCGAGCGCCCATAAAAACCAGCTAACGCGGTTGGGTTTAGTGTTGCCACGGTAAGTTTCCACAACATAAGAAACCCCGCCTATTAAGTTAATAAAGGCAGCAAGGAAAACGAAGTAATAGGGAATCATGCTTTTGGGGCCACGCGGATGGTCTCGATGCGGTGGCCGCGTTTGCCCGCCACTGTGAGGGTGAGGCCGCCGAGCTCGATGCTTTCGCCCTGGGCGGGCAGGCGGCGGAAGTGCTCGACCAGCAGGCCCGCCAGGGTGATGGCCTCGCCTTCCGGCAGGCGCCATTTATGCGTGCGGTTGGCGTCGCGCACGGGGGTGTTGCCGGGCAGGATGTAGCTGCCGTCGGGTTGCAGGCTCTCTGCGCCGGTGGGGTGGCGCGCCTCGTGCTCGTCGGCGATGTCGCCGACGATCTCTTCCAGAATGTCCTCCAGCGTGATCAGGCCCTGCACGTCGCCGTATTCGTCGACCACCAGGGCCAGGTGGCGGTGCAGGCGCAAGAATTCCAGCAGCTGGTGGCCCACCGGGGTGGTCTCCGGCACAAAGTACAGCGGGCGGAGGTGGTCTTTCAGCTGGACCTCCCGGCGGGTTTCCACCGCCGCCAGCGCGGTGAGGTAGTCACGCACGTAGAGGATGCCGATGATGTTCTCGCGCGCGCCCTCGAAGGCAATGACGCGGGAGTGGCGAAGATCGCCAAGCACTTGCGGAATTTGCTGCGGCGGGGTGTTGATGTCCATGCCCGCGATGGCGCTGCGGTGGACCATGACGTCTTGCACGGTGAGCTCGTTGAGGTCGAGCACCGCGTCGAGCATGCGGTGCTGGGTGGGGGCCAGCGCGCCATGCTCGAGCCCCAGGTTGATGGCGCCGCGGATGTCGGCCTCGGTGAAGGCCGCGCCCTGTTTGGTGCGCAGGCCCATGAGGGTGAGCAGCGCGGTGTTGAAGGCCTTGATGGCCAGTGTGACCGGCAGCATGGCCAGCATGGACAGCCGCATGGGGCGCGCGAAAGTAAGAGAGATGGCGTCGGGGAAGCGGCTGCCCAGCGCCTTGGGGAAGGCCTCTACCACCAGCACGATGAACAGCCCCAGCGCCGCTGTGGCCCAGGCCGCCCCGGTGGGGCCGAACTGCTGCAGCGCCACCCCCGCCACCAGTGCCGAGCACACCACCGGGATGATGGTCATGACGATGAGGATGGCGGCGAGCATCTGGTCGGTGTTTTTGAGCAGATCGAGCGCCACGGTGGCGCGGGCATCGCCCTTTTGCGCGTGCTGGTGCAGGCGCGCGCGGCTGGCGCACAGCAGTGCGGTCTCTACCGCGCACAGCAGCGCCGAGATGAGCAGCAGGATGATGACGAAGGTGAGGACGAGGGCCATTATTATTCCGGCAGTTCTATTTTGATGGAGCGTGCCAGGCGCAGGGCCTTGGCGCGGTTGATGTGGCGCATGGAGGGGGGGATGAGATCGTTCATGTCCAGCCAGTCGAGCGCGGCGTCTTTCACCCTCTCTCGCAGCCAGCCGCCCGGGCGGCCGGCGGCAAAGTGCGTGGGCAGCTGTTGCAGCGTGTTGGTGGTGAGCAGGTGTTGCACCTGGGCTTGCTCGGGCGCGGTGAGCACGGCGAGTTCCGCATGAGTGGTGAGCTGATGGAGGAAGGACGCGGGCAGGGGCTCGATGAGAAAGCGGTGGCTGGCGGGCAGGTGGGTGGGCTGGGTGGGGGAGAGGGTGCCGTCCTGGGTTTCCAGCCATTGGGGGTGCGGGGCGCACAGGGCTGAAATAATGCTGTCGATATCGTAAGAGTGGGTGAAGAGGTGTGGGGAAAACATGGGGCTGAGTGTACGGGGTGGCGCCATGCGCGGCAACTCCTCTTGCCGCGCGGTTGCCGCTGCGGTAGGCTTTGCCCTTAAGAATAAGGGGTTGAAAAACAAGGAGAGATGCGATGATTCCGAGCGGTATTCGACGGGGCAGCCAGGGCAGGGCCAATATTCCGGTATGGGCGTTGGCGGCGGGGGCTGTTTTGGCCCTGGTGGTGGTTTTTCTGGCCTATGTGGCGCTGACCATGGGCAGTGCGCCCGCCGGCAGCGAGGTGACCAGCGAAGTGCCGGTGCAGCTTTAGCAGCACCGGGGTGGGGCATGCTTAAGGCACTGACGGCGCTGATGCTTTTGGCCCTTGCTGGGCCTTTGTGGGCTGAAGAGCTGGGGCCGGACGGCTTCCCCGCCGATTGGAAGGACAGCGACTTTAAGCCGCTGGCGGCGAAAGTTCCTTCCATGACAGAGGTTTATAAGGCGCCCAAGACCTTTGAGGTGCAAGACCTGCCGCATGTGCGGCTGGAGCCCAGCGGCACCGTGCCGGTGGCGTTGCCGGCGGCGGGGAAAGTGCAGAAAAGCGCTGGTGTTTCAACCACCTATTACCAGCCGCTGGCGGCAGCGTTTGAGGGCGGGGTGGCGCCGGCGGGGCTGGCGGTGAGCGGCAGCATGGCGATGAAAAACAATGACTTGAGCATGCTGGCGGGAGTGGGCACGTTGCGCCCCGACGATGGCGGCATGAAGGCGGATGTGTGGATTAACAGCAGTTTGGCGGGCGGCGTGGGGCGGCAAAAAGCGGCGGAAAGCGGCGGCAGCGCGGCGAAACTGGTGCAGTTGATGGACAAATTGGCGGCGGAAGCGGGCAACGGCGGCAAGGTGGGGGCGCCGAGTGTGCGCGAGGGGTGGCGCCGCCTGTTGTTAAGCGATGCCACCGCGCCCAGCGGCACCACCGTGGCCAGCCGCCACTGGCTGGTGTTGCGCGCGCGTGCGCTGGAAGGGCTGGGTTTGCACGAGGCGGCGCTGAGCCTGTGGCGCGAGGTGGGGCCGCAAGCGCGCATGGCGGGCGAAGGGTTGGCGCGCGGTTGGGTGCGTGCCAGCCTGTTGGCGGGTGAGAACGGCCCCCCGTGCCAGTTGGCCAAGCAGCTGGCGGCGGCGGGAGCCAAAGGCCAGGATTGGACGTTGGAGGTGGCCACCTGTGCGGCGGTGGATGCCGGCAGTGGGGGAAATTCTAACGCCTTGGGGCTAAGTTTGCAGTTGGTGCCGGCCTCTACCGCCAAAAAGGCACCGGCGGCGGTGGCGGCGCTGGAAGCGGTGCGTGATGGCCGCACGCTGGGGGACACCGCCCCGGCCGCAGGTGAGGAAGGGTTGCTGGGGGCGGTGGCGGCGGCCTTCCCCGCCATTGTGGGCGACAGCGACATGGCCGGGTTGCCCGACGTGGCCTTGCGGCGGTTGCGCGACAGCAAGGCCCTGCCGGATGACCTGCGCACCCGCGCCGCGCGCGCGCTGGCCGACAAGACCGGCTGGGTGAGCGACGGCGTGGGGCTGGTGGCGCTGGTGAGCGGGGGGGTGATCTCGGCCAGCACGCCGGATGCGGCGGTGGTGGCGTGGGGTGAAAGGAACCAGGAACCAGGTGGCCGGGAACCAGGAAAGTATGGGGCCCAAGAGGCCGGGTTGGTGGTGGATGCGAGCCTGAGGCTGGGCCAGGTGGCGGTGGCCAGCGCGTGGTGGCCGCGGCTGGTGAACATGCAGGAGATGAGCCTGGAGCAGCGCCGTGAGCTGGTGGAGCGCGAGCTGGTGTTTGACGCGCTGGCCAAGGGGGAGCTGGATACCCGTGTGCTGGAGAAATGGCTGGTGATGCAGGACCTGGGCACGGCGGAAGGTGCGGCGCATGCCGAGCGGTTGATGGCCGGGTTGGAAGGGTTGGGAATGGGGGTTCCCGAGGATCTGTGGGCGAACTACCGTGCCCGCGCGGTGAAGTTGGACGGCGGTGATGCCAGCTGGCGCCGCCTGCTGGAACATGCCGCCCAGGGCAAGGATGCCCCCGCCGTGCTGGCGCTGGTGAGCGAAGGCCTGGCGGGCAAGCCCGCAGATGCCGCGCCCCCGGAAGTGGTGGGGCAGGGGGTGGCCGCCCTTTCTGCCGCGGGGTTGCGTGACCTGGCGGGAAGGTTGCTGGCTGAAGCGGTGCGGCCAAGGTTGGCCGAGGTGCCCACCGCGCCGGTGGCGGCGCAGCCGATACTGCCGGCGGTGGCCGAAGAGGTGAGCCCCAGCACCCAGGTGAAGGGGTTGTTGCGCCCGGCGCTGAAGGCCGAAATTTCCGCCAGTGTGCCGGAGCCGGAGGGTTTGTTGCCGCCGCCGCGGGTGGTGGCGCCCACGCCGCCGGTGCCGCCGCGGGCGCCGGGTATGAAGGGCGGGTTGTGATGGCTGGGGAGCAACCGGCGGAGGTGCAGGCCTTTATAGAATATCTGGCGGTGGCGCGGGGGGCCAGCGTGCATACGGTGGCGGCTTATGGGCGCGATGTGGCTGGTTTTGCGGCTTTTCTGGCGGGGGGAAAAAGGGAGGGCCGGGGGCCGCAAAACAGGAACCAGGAACCAGGTAGCCAGGAACCAGGGAAGAAGATTGTTTGGGCGGCGGTGGGGCAGGCGGATGTGGAGAGGTGGTTGGGGTGGTTGGCCAAAGACGGCAATGGGCCGAGGAGCGCGGCGCGGAAGCTAAGTGCCGTGCGGCAATTCTTCAGCTTTATGTTGGAGCGTGAGTGGGTGGCAGACGACCCCACCGAGATGGTGCCGCTGCCCAAGTTGCCCAGCACCTTGCCCAAGGCGCTGAGCATGGACGAGATCCGCCGCCTGCTGGATGCACCGCTGGGCCATGCGCCCGCCGAGGTGCGGTTGCGGTTGATGATCCAGCTGCTTTACGCCACCGGCTTGCGGGTGAGCGAGCTGGTGGGGCTGACGCTGGACGCGGTGGAAGAAGGTGAAGGCATTACGTTGCGGGTGGTGGGCAAGGGCGACAAAACCCGCATTGTGCCGCTGGGCCAGGTGGCGGCGCAGACCATGCAGGCCTATTTGCGTGAGGCGCGGCCGAGGTTGAGGGGCGCGGATGGGCGCTGGGTGTTCGCCGGGCCCAGTGGCAAGCGGGCGTTGACGCGGGTGCGGGTGTTCCAGCTGTTGAAAGAGGCCGGGGCGCGGGTGGGAGTGAAGGTGGCGCCGCACCACCTGCGCCACACCTTTGCCACGCATTTGTTGCAAAATGACGCGGATTTACGCGCGGTGCAGCTTATGCTAGGACATGCAAGCTTGAACACCACCCAGATTTACACCAAGGTAGCCCAGCAGAGATTGAGAGAAACGTTGGAAAAGCACCACCCCCTTAATAGCCCGCGTGGGCGGAAATAGGTTGGATATATGATTACGCTGATTTTTGAAGCCCATTCCACGACTTTTGATAATGAGGCGGAGCTGAGCTCTGGCCATAATGACGTGGATCTGTCGCCGCTGGGACTGAGGCAGTGTGTTGAGCTGCGGGAGCGTTATGCGGGCAAGAAGGTTGACGCGGTTTATACCTCGGATTTGCAGCGCGCTTACAAAACCGGGGCCATTGCTTTTGAGGGGCGCCATACCCCGCTCTTTACCGACAAGCGCCTGCGCGAGTGCGATTATGGCGAGTTGACCCAGCAAGATGCGCATATGGTAAAGGCCCAGCGTTTGCAGCGGGTGGATGTGCCTTTTCCCAACGGGGAGAGCTACCGCCAGACATCGGCGCGGATGAAGGCGTTTTTGGATGAGCTGCCCGCCCGCCACAAAGACGGCGATGTGGTGATGGTGATCGGCCACCGCGCCACCCAGTATGGCCTTGAGCATTGGATTTTGGGCAAACCACTGGAAGAAGTGGTGGTGGCACCCTGGGCCTGGCAGCCGGGCTGGACATACGAGCTGAAGAAATAGCTTTTGATGGTGCGGTAGCGCCTGTGTGAGATTTTGAGCGCCACGACCCGCTGAATGCCCCGCGCAAGATTAGATAGCTGAAGCTTGAGGTATAACTGGCGCGGCACTACACTGGGCCTTCCTTGGTTTTGGGAGAGAGACACATGCGCAAGAACGTCTTGTTGGGTTTGTGCGGCCTGCTGCTGGCGGCGGGTGGGGGCTTCGGCTGGGCGCTGGCCATGGGGTTGGTGCCGGGTGAAGACTTTGCCCTTGTGTTGTTGGTGGCGCTGATAGCCGTTTATATGTTGGCGATGCGGCTTGGCTGGTTGCTTTCCGGCGGTATCTGGGCACGCCAGGTGGAGGCCGCGGCGAGCATGGCTGCGGCGTTTGTCGCCGGGGCCTTTTTAGAGGCGGCGTTTGTGCTTTCCACACCGCTGGCGCTTGGGCTTTTGGTGCCCGCGGCTGGAGGCGCCTACGTGATGGTGCGCGACGTGCGCGCCTTTGGCTGCGCGGTGTAAAGGTGGCGGGGCCCGCGGTGTTTTGGTTGATTCTTTTGGTGCGTTGCGGTATCCACATGTGTGGCTTTTGAACGGTTTATTCCCTTAACAACGGCGGCTGGCGCGGCGGCTTAGCATGGCGCGGCATTACCTTGATTTTGAGAAGCCCGTGCTGGAGCTGGCGGCACGGATCGAAGACCTGCGCGCCGCCCAGGAACGCGGCGAGAGTGTGGCCGAGAAAGACCTGGCGGGTGAGATCGCGCGGCTGGAAGTGCGGCTGGCGCGGGTGAACCGCTTGCTTTACCGCCACCTGACGCCGGTGCAGAAGGTGCAGGTGGCGCGCCACCCCGAGCGCCCGCAGGGCAGCGACTACATTGAAGCGTTGGTGGAGGATTTTGTGCCGCTGGAAGGTGACCGCAGGTTTGGCGCCGACAAGGCGTTGGTGGGTGGCGTGGGGCGCTGGATGGGGAAGTTCCCCTGCGTGATATTGGCCAACGACAAGGGCAAGGACACCAACGGGCGCCTGGCGCGCAACTTTGGCATGCCCAAGCCCGAAGGCTACCGCAAGGCGCAGCGGCTGATGCAGATGGCAGAGAAATTTAAGTTGCCGGTGGTGACCCTGGTGGACACCCCCGGCGCCTACCCCGGCATTGATGCCGAGGAGCGCGGGCAGAGCGAGGCCATTGCCGGGTGCCTGGAGACGTTGTTGCAGCTGGATGTGCCGGTGGTGAGTGTGATCACCGGCGAGGGCGGCAGCGGCGGTGCCCTGGCGCTGGCGGTGGCGGATAAGGTGGTGATGCTGGAGCATAGTGTTTACAGCGTGATCTCGCCCGAAGGGTGTGCGGCGATCTTGTGGAAAGAGGCGAATAAGGAGACCATCCCCCTGGCGGCAGAGGCGCTGAAGTTGACCGCGCAGGATTTGCTGGGGCTGAAGATCATCGATGCGATTGTGAAAGAGCCGGTGGGCGGTGCGCATAATGATGCGCAGCTGGCGATGGCGCGGGTGGGCGAGCGGGTGGCGGCCGAAGTGGCGCATGTGCGCCAGGCCAAAGGCGGGGCGCAGGCGCGGAGGGAGCGCTTTTTGGCGTTGGGGGCGTAAGACATGCAGAAAGCCGGCCCCCGTGGGGGCCGGCTTCTTTTGTTACACCGGGATGAAGCGGTGATCGTTGTGCAGCAGGAAGCGCCTGAACTTCGCCGTGGCGGCGTGGCGCCCCTGGTACACCTCCATGTCCACCTGCCACCAGCCGCCGAAGAACGGCAGGTCACCCAGCAGGTCGAGGTGGCGGTGGTTCACCGCCTCATCGGATTTGTAGGGCGGCTGGCGGGTATCCACCAGCTTGCCCCAGGGGTTGTGCAGCGCGGCGAAGTTGGCCTTGCGGCCGGTGCCGAGCGTGAGCAGGCGGAACATCAGCCAGCCCATGCCATTGCTGTTCATCGGCCGGGCGGTGGCGATGCGTGCGAGCGTGTGGCTGGCGTCCAAGTCGTCCGTATCATAGGCCAGCTGTGTGTGCTGGCCAGCCCACCACTTAGCGGTGGAGGGCTGGATGGAGACGCTCATCGACCAGCCGGGCCGCGTGCGCGGACGGAGGACGAAGCGGTTGCCATCCACGGTGAACGACAGCGTGCTTGCCACCGTGTACCACGCACGTTTGGCGCCGACTTGCACGGTGCCGGCCTGGTCGATGGCTTCCAGGTAGTGCCGGGCGGTGCCATCCAGCAAAGGCACGCTGGTGACCTTGCCGTGGCCCTTTTTGTAGAAGGGCACCACCGGGAATTTGTCCGGGTAGTCGACATGGATGATCACGTTATCCAGCCCGGCCAGCACCACCGCGGCTGCGGGGTGTTCGATCACCCCCACGCCGCGGCCGCTTGAGCGGTCGAGGAGGTCTGTCCAGCTTTTGCCGAACGCCCCGTGGGAGAGGGTGATGCTGCGCAGGTGGAATACTTCGTTTTCACGGTGGGTGACGAGCAGCGAGCGGCCTTCATACGCGGCGGCGGGCAAAAAACGAAGCCGCGCCGGGTGGCCACGCAGGGTGGTGCCCTCTACCCACTGGGTGGGGCGGGCCAGCGTGCGTTGTTGGGGGCTGAGCAAGTGAGCAGCGTTGACGAGCATCGGGGGCCTCCGTGGCGGCTCGAGGAAACGAAAATGGGTGGATGTTCTTTTTAATGTATACATATGAAAAAGCGAGAGGTCAAGGATGGGGGATTTTTATCGGCAGCTTATGCTTTGAGGGGGGAACCGGTACTGCTTTTGGAGGGCTGGGGTGTGAGGATGGGGCTTAACAACAGGAGTGTGTGAAGGTGAAGAAGAGTTTTGCGATGATGGCGATGGCGGCCACGGTGGTGGCGGGCAGCGTGTGGGCCGAGGGCAGCACGGAAACCTTTTTGAAGAGTGCCATTCAGGACAACCTGGCGGAAATCCAGATGGGGCAGATGGCCCAGCAGAAGGGGCAAACGCCGATGGTGCGCGCGCTTGGCAAGCAGATTGAGGTGGACCACAGTGCCGCCAACGGTCAGGCCGTGGCGCTGGCGATCAAGGCCGGTATTGCCGTGCCCACCGCACCCAACAAGGACCAGCAGGCGGACATTACCAAGCTGAGCAAATACAGCGGCGCAACCTTCGACAAGATGTTCGTGGAGCGCATGGAAGACGGCCACAAGAACGCCATTGCCATGTTTGAGGACGAAGCCGGGAACAAGGATGACGGCGCAGTGGCGACCTTTGCCACCGGCACCCTGCCCACCTTGCGCCAGCATTTGGCGGCGGCGGAGAATGTGGGGGACCAGTTGAAGTAGGGTTTTGGGATTTTTGGGTTTTGGGGTTTTGGGAAGACCGGTTTGGGGGTTGGTTGGGGAGCTGCAGACCCTGTACGAAGATGTTGCAAAGGCGGCCCTGGGGGTGGCCGCCTTTTGTTTTGGCTTTGGTGGGCTTAGCTGGTTGAAGTAGGGTTTTGGGAAGGCCGGTTTGGGGGTTGGTTTTTGGTGAGGTTAGATGCGGCTTAGCAGCCAATCGGGCAGGCGGATGTGGGGGGCGGCTTTCTCCCAAAACCCATCTGCCAGGTCATCCTTGAGGTGCTGCCAAAGAGAGCGGCGCGCGGCGTACTCGAGGTACCGCACGAAGTTCTCTTCTTCGTCAGATAATTTATGGGCGAAGTCAGTGAGGGAGTGGCGTGACATATCCCTTGCTACCGCTGGGTGCCCCTCACGCTGCATACGCAGCATGAGGGCGGTGTGGGGATCGGCAGAAGTGAGGATTTCGGCGGCGGAAATATCCTTTTTCATGTTAGGCCAGCAGGCTTTCCAGCTCGGCCGGGTCCATGCCGTCCTTAACTTTTTGCGGGATGGGGTAGAGGGTGCCTTCGCCTTCCAGCACGCGTTTGCCCTCGGCGTCTTCCACCCAGGTGTCGAACACCACGAACTTTTCAGCCACCTGTTTGGCCTGCGCCACCGCCAGGTAGGGCTGGTTGAGCTTGACCGGGGCGAGGAACTTGACGCTTTGCGCGCCCCAGATGGCGCCCAGGCCCGGCAGGTCCATGCCGAAAATACCCGAGAACTTGGCGACACTTATCATGCCGTGGGCGATGCGGCCCTTGAACACCGTTTTGGCGGCGTAGTCCTGGTTAAAGTGGGCGGGGTTGAAGTCGCCGCTGATCTCGGCGAACTTCTGCACGTCGGCATCGGTGATGGTGTACGGCTGCTTGAAGGTATCGCCGGCCTTGATCTCATTGATGGTGAGGCAGTTGCGCGGTTTGGGGTTGGTCATGGGGGTTGGTCCTTTTGTTGTTCGGATTCCTCATGGTGCGGTGCGAAAGCCTTGCTGACAAGCCCCCAAAAGGCTAGCCGAACAGCCAGGTTGCTGAGTATATAATCGCAATTATAACAATAATGTATGGCAATATATTCAACCATGCGCCGACCAGCGCTGCCATCAGCAGGATGGGGAAGGAGATGAGAAGAAAATACGTCATGTGCTGGCAGGGCCCCTGGCCGCAATGTAGGGGTGTTTCCCATATGCGGCAAGGGGTGCGGGAAAAGGCCGCCGCCTGCTTGTGCATGAGGGTTGTGAACCCCATATTTTACCTATGGTTGTAAGGTTTTATCCATCTCCGTGCCCGTTGAGGTTGGACAGGGTGGCGGGGCCTTTTGTGGTAGATGTTTTGTTTATCAATGGTTTAAGTGCGGACTGGGCCCTTCAGGAACGGGCTGGTGCCAGGAGCCATAAGAGTTGACCATGATACAGCGGAAAATGGCCTTGTGGGTATTGGGAGGGGCGTTGGGAGCCCTGCTTTTGGCCATGCCCGCCCTGAGCCATGCCGTGGCCGTGGCCGGAGATGTGGCCGCTGATAAGCCTGCCGCCACAGGGGCTGCAGCGGCGGCCGCGTGCAGCAGCCCCGAGCCGGAGGATTCTAAGAAAGCCAGCGCAGACGCCGCCAAGGACGGCAAGGAAGACCCCAATGCCGGCAAGCCCCCGTGCTGGTGGGCCCTGGATGGCAAAGCTGGGAAAAAGGCCGAAGATGCCCAGGCCGACAGCACCAAGAGTGTGGACCAGCAAGTTGCAGAGGCGTTGGCCAAGGCTGTGTTGCCCGCCGATGTGAGGGCATCGTTGGATGGGAGCGCGCTTGCCGCCTCTGTTGACAAGGCCATGGGCACGGGTGGCGGGGCTGGGGCTGGGCTTGGTACGGGCGGAATGGGGAGCGGTTTTGTGGATGCGGGGGCGGCCGCGGTATCGCAGCAGGCGGATGTGAGGATGGGAGCCTTTGCAGATGGCACGGGAGGCAGTGGGGCCGTGCGCCTGGGCGGGGACGGGGATGTTGCCACCCCGGCCGCGGCTGTTGCCGATGCCGGTGGAACCAGCACCGCCAAGAACAGCGCGTTTGATACCGGCACCAGCGGCATTAACACCTACGGCCAGACTTATACGGATGGCACCGGCAAGAGTTATTCCAGCATGAGCGGGGGGAGCGCCGGCTCTTCCATGGATGGCCAGCAGGTGGCCAGCAACGACAGTTTTGGCAAAAACACCAAGCCTTTTGAGACTTATGGGCAGGATTATGGCCAGGCTTCGGGCGCGGCAGGCGGGGTGAGCACCAAGACCCAGGCCGTGGGAGACATTTTTGGCGCCAGCACGGCCAAGGCCGCCCAGGCCGGCAGCCAGCCCGCCACCACCCCGAACGTTGCCACGCAAAGCACCAAGGCTGTGGCCACGGAGAGTGTGGGCGGGGTTTCCACCCAGGCGACGGCGCAGGGCGCGAAGGTTGCTACGGCCAGCGGCCAGAAGCCGGCCCTGGTGACGCCCGCAGAAGGGCTGGCCGCCGCCCAGAAAACCTTGAGCAACGGTGAACCGGTGGGAGTGAAGCCGCAGAGCGTGGCGCAGGACTCGATACTGCCGGATGAAGCCAAGGCCTTTAACTTTAGCGGCGTGCAGCAAACCGGCGGGGCGCAAAATAACGTGGGCCCGTTGACCGCCGCGGATGTGAGGGCGGGCAGCCAGATTTCCAGCGGGGAAGATGAAGCCAAGGTTTATGACTACAGCGGCGTGCAGCAGGCCAGTGAGGTGGCAGGCCGGGGGCGGGGGAGCACGGAGAATATCTCGTTTGAAGATGCCGCAAAGGCCGAAAGCGGTGCTTTGGCGGGTAAGTTTGGGAGGGACACCAGCGGTGTTGGCGGCGTGACACGGATGGCCAGCAACGACAAGGCCGACATTGCCAGTGACGAAACGGGGGTTGCAATGGAGTTGCCGGAGATTAGTGTGTGCGCCAACCCGAATGATCCTGCTTGTGCGGAACCGGTTGTTGATGAATCGAAGGCGGCGGCCGGTACGGCAAAGGCTGGGAATGGCAATGGGGCTGAAGGCAGCATTGGAAAGTTTACTCCTGACCAGTTGGCCGCCGCGCAAAAGAGCATTGACCAGGCTGTTGCCCCTACGGCGGCGGAGGCGCAGAAACTTTCTGCCGATGCTGCGCAGAATTTGAAGGCTCTGGAGAGTTCGAAGGACCAGGCGCAGGTGCAGGCGAGTATTATTGACCATGCCGCGGCCCAGACCGTGGCTGAGGCACAGAGCGCCGCCGCCGGCGCGGCCAGCGACCCTAAATTGCAGGCGGGGTATGGCAATGAAACGGTGGATTCTGTGCGGGCGCAGATCAACGACACATTGGCCAATTCTACCGCGCTGAAGGCGGATCAGCGGGCCTACCTGCAAGGCGCGGTGAAAGATGACGACAGTTTGCAGGCTTTGGCCGACCTGAAAAACCAGCAGGCGCGTGAGGCTTATGTGCAGCAGCAGGCGGCAGGTGGACAGAAGCTTTTGGGGCCGGACAACTTTGCGTCTGGCGCCAATGCCGATACCGCCAAGCCCACGCGCGGGATGGAACTTAGTGACCTGAGCCCGATCAATGCGGCGCAGGCGGTGGAAGATGCGCCCAAGCTTACCACCACCGATAAGCTGGTTACCGAAGGAAAAGCGCAGTACATCCTGCATGCGGATGGATCGCGCGACCAGGTGGTGACGGTGAATGAAAACGGTACCCCTGTGCAGACCCTTAAAGCAGATGGGACCACGCGCGTTGATATCACCTATGACAAGACGCCCCCGGCGCAGACCAGTAGCGAGGCCACCGGGCAGACCGTGAGCGATAAACCCAGCGCCGCGCAAGTGTGCACGGGCGGTACGTGCAGTGTGAGCGGAGGTGGCAGCAGCGCATGGAACGGCCAGGTGATCGCGGCTTCTGGCGCGCCGGTGACTGCGGAGCCCCAGGCCCAGCCGCAGCCGCAACCGCAGCCGCAGCCGCAGCCCGCCGAGAAGGTGCCGTTTTTGGAATTGCCCAAAGAGGTTGCCCAGCAAGTGAAGACCCCCGCCCAGCCGGTGACCGTGGTGGGTAAGGTGACCAATGCGCTGGGGAGTGCGTTGAGCTTCTTTACGCCGACGCCGGCGGCCGCGTCGACGGTTCCGGCATCGATGTTGCAGCCTGCCGCCAGTGCGCCTGTGCCGGCGCAGGTGGCCAGCTTGCCTTCTGCCCCTGCGATTACGCCTGCGGTGATGCCTGCGCCGGCGCCAGTGAATGTGCCTGCTGTGGGGGCTTCTTCGGGCGGGAGTGGCGCGGCGGCCAGCAGCGGTGGTGGCAGTGCGCCTGCCAGCAGTGCGCCTGCCGCTAGCGCGCCTGCCGCGAGTGCGCCGCAAAGCCAGCCTGAAGTGGTGGCCAAGCGCGTGAACACTGTGCGGGTGACGGGAGGAAGCAGCTTTAGTGCCGCTGGAGGGAGTGGGGGATTTGGACAGGCTGAGCCCGTCTCTTTTATGCCCGCGCCTGCCGCGGGGAATGTGGAGCAGGCCCAGGCGACGGCTGCGCTTAGCCCCCAGCAAGCCCGTGCCAATGCAGAGGATCTGCTTAAGCAAGGGAAGCGTCGTGAAGCGGTTTTGACCGAACTTATGGGAGTGCATGGGTGGGGGGCGGATGAGGCTTCGGCGATGACAGGAAGCCTGGTGCACGAAAGCGGTTTGAACACTTACAGCCCGGGGGATAAACATACGGCATTTGGTGTGGCACAGTTCCGGTTGGATCGTGCTGACGCCTTGGCACGCTATCTGGGGCTTTCTGACCGCTACAGCTTGAACGCGCAGACCCTGAATAGGGGCACTCTGCTTGACCAGGTTGATTATATCGCCAAAGTGGATTTGCCTAAGCAGACGAAAATATACCCGCAGCTGAAGGCATTGTTTGACCCTAATATTACGCTGGACCAGAAGACCGGCCTGATCACCAACCGGTATGAGATTCCGCAGGTGGTTCCGGGTGAGCGCTATGGACGCCATGGGGGGGAAAACCGTTTCCGTGAAGCCCAGATTTCATTGAAAATTGCCAATACTCTTAGCGCCTTCACCGGTGGTTTGACCAACCAGTTTGATGCCCAGGCTGTGGCGAGTGGCTTTACGATGACCTCTTACCGCAATGCTGCTGATGTGAGCGCCGCGCGTAAAGAGGCCGCGGTGGCGGGCCAGAACGCAGAAGCGAGCAAGGGTGCTGGCTTTGTGAACGGGCTGCACACCAACAGCAACGGTGACGTGGTATGGACAACCTATGACCGTGCCACCAACCAGATGGTGGAAGTGGATGCGGTGACGGCTTTGCAAAAAGGTGCGTTTGTGGGCTATAGCGGCAGCGACATGGTGGGCAAGGTTGGGGATTCGCGGCAGGGTGGGATCCGCAGCCACCGCGGGTATGATAACTCTACCGGGTTGGGCAATGACAAAATTTACAGCTCGTACAACGCGCGGATCACCAGCTACCGCGGGGTAGATGGGGATGCGGGTGGTAACCGTGTGCACTTTGAAATTACCGGGCCCAATGGCGAGAAATTGCCGGGCAATGTGCAACCGGGGGGTATGTGGGCCCACCTTTCCACCCCGGACTTGCTTGCGATGGAAAAGAAATTCCCCGTTGGTACGTTTGTGCCGGTGGGGACAGAATTGGCCAATACAGGAGGTTCCGGCCGTAACGGGGACAACGACCTGGGTAAGCACCTGCATGAACAGTATTGGGCCAACGGCAACCCCGGCGCCTTGTTGACCAAGGAACAAGTGGCGGCGATTGTTTACCCCAACGGTGACGCCGTGCGTGCTGCTATGGCAAACGTGCTGGCCAGTGGCGGCTTGGGTAACGGCCAGCCGCAGGTGCCCCCCCTTACCTTTACGAACGGGACATATGGCAACACCCAGGCTGTTTGGGATGGCAACCAATTGGTGCCGCCTGCGCAGACGGTGTTGCACTCTATTACCGGGGCCAGCTCGATTATGAACAACGGTTTGACCACCAACCTGCTGAGTGACACCCGCTTGGAGAACCAGACATCTGACATGATTGCCACCGCCACCAAGATTGCAGCAGTGGAATCTGCCCAGGTGAAGGCTGCCGACCCCTTTGGCGGGATGAGTGAAGCCGAGATTGAGCATGAAAAAGTGGTGAACCTGGCCGGAGCCATTGAGACCACCGGCTTTGTGAAGACCGATGCGCCCCTGGGCCCCAACACCGCGGCCTTTACACCTGTGCCCACCGCCAACCCCTATGTGACCAATGAAGTTGGTGCCAAGGCGCTTGCCGACAACCGGCCGGACGGGGCGTTGTACATACCCGAGCTGGAGAAGAAATTGGCGCCGGTGCCGGTGGCGGGTGGTTCGCAGTATCATGGAGGCTCGGCCGGCAGCCGGTACAGCAGCCAGCAGCAACCCTACTATGCCAATCCGGCTTTGCAGGGGGGGATGTACACCCAGGTGCCTGCGGCGGCCAGCAGTGGTGGCTACAGCCTGGCGCCGGCGCCGGCGGTGACCGCCAGCTTGAAGGCCGCGCCGCCGGTGGTGAGCAAGGCCACCGTGACCCCCACCACCGTGGATGCCAAGAAGGTGGCCGAGCTTGCCTGGAAGAACCGCAACGTGCGCGCGGTGGACATTTGGCAGTGTGAGAACCAGGCGGTGAACAGTGCCAATGCCGACCTGGTGCGCAACCAGTGCTTGAGCAAGTTGGGAGTTAGCAATTAGTAATTAGTGATTAGTGATTAGTGATTAGTGATTAGTGATTAGTGATTAGTGATTAGTGATTAGTGATTAGAAAAAGCCCGCCGGGGGGCGGGCTTTTTTTGGGCAGGCCGGGTTACTCGGCCTTTTTCTTGGCCGGGGCCTTTTTGGCCTTGGCGGGAGCTTCTTCACCAGCTTCGTCGGTATCGGCCTTCTTTTTGGCAGACGCCTTCTTGGCGGGTTTGGCTTCGTCGGCCTCAGCGGCTTCGGCCTTTTTGGCCTTGCCCTTAACGCCCGCCTGCTTGAGGGCGGCGGCCAGAGCGGAGTCGCCTTCCTCGGACTGGTTGGCGTATTCCGCCACCGCGGCGCGCTCTTCGTCCTGCATCAGGGCGCGGACGGACAGGGCCAGTTTGCGGTCCTTCTTCGAGAGGTTGGTGATCTTGGCCTGGATTACTGAGCCTTCCTTATATTTGGAAGTATCCTGCTCTTTCTTCTCGATGCCGAGGTCACGCGCTTTGATGGTGACTTCGATGCCCTCCAGGCTGACGGTGATGCTGTCCGGGTCGGTATCCACCACGGTGACATCCACCACGTCGCCCTTTTTGCGGGTGTCGGCAATGGTGGTGAAGGGATCACCGGCCAGTTGCTTGATACCCAGCGCGACGCGCTCTTTGGAGGGGTCGATGGCGAGGATGACGGCTTCCACCTTGTCGCCCTTTTTGTAGTTTTGCAGGGCTTCGTCGCCGGAGATATCCCAGCTGAGGTCGGAGACGTGGACCAGGCCGTCGATCTCTTCGGTGAGGGCCACGAACAGGCCGAAGTCGGTGAGGCTGCGCACGCTGCCTTCCACCTTATCGCCCACCTTGTGGCTCTTGGTGAAGGCTTCCCAGGGGTTGTCGAGGCACTGCTTGAGGCCCAGCGAAATGCGGCGCTTGTCGCGGTCGATCTCCAGGATCTGCACGGTGACCGTTTGGCCAGGTTGCACCACCTTGGAGGGGTGCACGTTCTTGCGGGTCCAGGACATTTCGGTGACGTGGATGAGGCCTTCCACGCCGGGGGCGAGCTCTACGAACGCGCCGTAGTCGGTGAGGTTGGTGATTTTGCCTTCCACCTTGGTGCCGATGGGGAAGGTTTTGTCGACCTTGGTCCAGGGATCATCCTTGAGCTGCTTGAGGCCCAGGCTGACGCGCTGGGTCTTTTCATCGAAGCGGGTGACCACCACGTCGACCGTTTGGCCGACGGAGAGGACCTCTGACGGGTGGCCGATGCGGTGCCAGGCGATGTCGGTGATGTGGAGCAGACCATCCACGCCGCCGAGATCGAGGAACGCGCCGTAGTCGGTGATGTTCTTGACCGTACCCTTGAGCACTTTGCCTTCCTTCATGCCGGACATCAGTTCGTCGCGGTTGGTGGTGGAGCCGTCATCGGTGACCGCGCGGCGGGACACGATGAGGTTGTTGCGCTTGCGGTCGATCTTCACCACCTGGAATTCCAGCGGGATGTACATGAACGGGTTGGCGTCGGTGATGGGCTTGGCGTCGAGCTGGCTACCCGGCAGGAAGCCAAGCACGCCCTGGACGTCGACCATGAAGCCGCCTTTGACCTTGCCGAAGATGACGCCCTTGACGGTTTCGTTCGCCTTGTGGGCGCCTTCCAACTTGTTGAGCACTTCTTCGCGGCGGGCCTTCTCACGCGACAGGCGCGCTTCGGAGTTGCGGTCGTCGAGGTTCTCGACGAACACCTCCACCACGTCGCCGACGGCGACCTTGACCTCGGCGGTTTCAAAATCTTCAAATTCCTTCAGCGGAATGCGGCCTTCGGTTTTCAGGCCGATGTCCAGCGTGACGGCTTCGCTGTCTACATACACGACCACGCCCTTGACCACGCTGCCGACCACCGGGTGGGCGTCGGTAAAGGTGTCTTCAAGGCGTTTGGCGAAATCGATGTCGAAGGCGCTTTGCAGCGTTTCCGGCGCGACGGTGAAATCTTGTTTGGGGGTGAACTGTTGTTCAGACATAGGATGTACCTACTTATGCCGAGGTTGGTGCAGTTGTTGCGGCCCGGCCGTCGGCTTGCTGCCGGGTTGGGGGGCTTATGGGCGGGTTTTGGGGGGTTGTCAAGGGTGGCAGGGGGGTAAAGGGAGGTGCCAAAAGCACGCAGGTTGGGCGCTTAAATGCCTTACATCCCTTGAAGACCCTTGGGAAGGTGTGGTTTTATGCGGCGATTCGTTACCAATAAGATAGAGATTTGATGGCCCAACACGATATTTTGATTGTAGGCGCCGGTTTGGCCGGTTTGCGCGCGGCGTTTGAGGGCGTGACCGCCGGCTTGGACACCGCCGTGGTGAGCAAGATCCACCCCCTAAGGAGCCACAGCTGCGCCGCCCAGGGCGGGGTGAATGCCGCCATCAACCCCAAGGACGACTGGCACGACCACGCCTACGACACCGTAAAGGGCGCCGACTACGTGGGTGACCAGGACAGCATTGACATGATGTGCGCCGAAGCCCCGCAGGCGGTGCTGGATTTGGATGCCATGGGTTGCCCGTTCTCCCGCGAGGAAGACGGCACCATTTCGCAGCGGGCGTTCGGGGGGCAGAACTTCCCCCGCACGGCCTACGCCGCCGACCGCACCGGCCACGCCATGCTGCACACCCTGTGGGAGCAGGCGATTAAGTACGGCGTGAAGATTTACGACGAATACTACCTGATGAAGCTGACCACCGACAAAGACCGCGCCAGCGGCGCCATTGTGATGGACATCAAGGACGGCAAGCTGCACCAGATTAACGCCAAGGCGGTGTGTGTGGCCACCGGCGGTTATGGCCGCCTGTTTGCCAGCAACACCAACGCCATGACCAACACCGGCGACGGCATTGCCCATGCCATGCGGGCTGGGGCGCCTGCCGCGGATTTGGAGTTTGTGCAGTTCCACCCCACCGGGTTGAAGAGCAGCGGGATTTTGATCAGCGAAGGGGTGCGCGGCGAGGGGGCTTACCTGGTGGACAAGAACGGCCAGCGCTTTATGCAGAAGTACGCCCCTAACAAGCTGGAGTTGGCCAGCCGCGACGTGGTGAGCCGCAGTATGACGCTGGAGATTATGGCCGGCAACGGTGTGGACGGCGCGGTGTTTCTGGACGTGCGCCATTTGGGCCGTGAGTTGATTCTGGAGCGGTTGCCGCAGATCCGGCAGCTGGCGATTGACTTTGAAGGGGTGGACCCGATTGATGAGCCGATCCCCGTCCGGCCGACCTGCCACTACACCATGGGTGGCATCCGCGTGAACAAGCTGGGCCAGAGCATTGGCCTGAAGGGCCTGTTCGCCGCCGGAGAGGCTGCCTGCGTGAGTGTGCACGGCGCCAACCGGCTGGGCGCTAACAGCCTGCTGGAGACCATTGTGTTCGGCAAGATTACCGGCAAGGACATGGTGGACTTTGTGAAGAACCGCGAGGGCAAGGAGCGCCCGGCCAGCAGCCCGGAGGATCTGGCGCAGGTTTCGCGGCAGATCGCCGAGATAAAAGCCCGCCCGGTGAATGAAGGGGTGAAGCAGGCGGTGATCCGCAAGGAGCTGACCGAGGCGTTGCAGGTGGACTGCAGTGTGTTCCGTGACGCGCAGCGGTTGGACCGCGCCTGGAAAGCCATTGAAAAAGCCAAGGCCCATTACGCCAGGATTGTGGTGGACGACAAGAGCGACGCCTTTAACACCGATGTGATTACCGCGCTGGAGCTGGGCAACCTGATTTTGCTGGGTGAGGCCACCGTGAAGGCGGCGATTGAACGCACCGAGAGCCGTGGCGCCCATGCGCGTGACGACTTCCCCAAGCGGGACGACGCGAACTGGATTACCCACATCACCAGCGTGGTGGACCCGCAAAGCGGCGAGGTGGTGCTGGGCCGCGACGCCGTGCGCACCGTGGACAACCCCGCCTACGCCCCGCAGGAACGGAAATATTAGGAGAACGCCCATGCAAGCCGCCGTTGCCAAAACCCCCGCCAAGGCCCCGCCCGCCGCCCGCAAGGTGACCTTCCGCATTTTGCGCGGCACCCTGGTGGGCGACCAACTGACCCAGAAAAACCAGGACTTTGAAGTGCCCTATGACGACAGCACCACCGTGCTGGGCGCGCTGGAGTGGGTGAAGGGCGAGCTGGACGGCAGCCTGACCTTCCGCAGAAGCTGCCGTGCGAGCATTTGCGGCAGCTGCGGCATGTATATTAACGGGCGCAGCCGCCTGGCCTGCAAGACCAAGGTGAAGGACCTGATTTACGGTAACGAAGCCAAGAACATTGCCGCCGGGGGGGAGGTGGTGGTGATTTCTCCCCAGCTTAACCAGCCTGTTTTGAAGGACTTGGTGGTGGATATTCATCCATTTTATGAAAAAGTTGAGGTGCTGAAGCCCTACGTGCAGGACGGCCCGGAGAAGGAAGCGCACGTGACCAAGGATTCCTTCAGCCAGGTGAACATGGTGAGCAACTGCATTATGTGCGGCAACTGCTACAGCGACTGCACCGCGATGGTGGAAAACCCCAGCTTTTTGGGCCCAGCCGCGCTGGCCAAGGCCTACCGCTTTGTGGCCGACCCGCGTGAGGGCGACAAGACCGACCGCTTGAAAGCGCTGAGCGAAGACAACGGTGTGTGGGATTGCACCCGCTGCGGCATGTGCATTGATGCCTGCCCCAAGGGGGTGGCGCCGATGGAAGCCATTGTGAAATTGCGCGCGCTGGCGATCGAGGCCGGCAACACCCACGTGAAGGGCGCCAAGAAGAGCATGGGCCTGAAGGGCGAAATAGCCACCTGGGGGGTGGTGAATGAACCGTTGATGATGCTGAACGCCCTGGGCCCTATTGGTGTGCTGGGCCAGCTGGGCAACGCGCTGAACCTGATGAAGAAGGGCAAGGTGCCCAGCCCGCTGCCGTTTGAGCACCGGCCGGAGGGCTTGGCAGAGGTGAAGGCGATTTATAAGGAGTTGGAGGAGAACCCGTTGGATGTAAGAACGCGCGCTGAAGACTCGGGGCCGGGGGCTGGATAATTCAAAGAGTCTACTGGATCCGGGTGCTTTCTGATTTTTCCTGGTCCTGCGCTCCTCACGTACTAAAGTACGCTGCGGTGCTCAGCCGTCGGAGAGCCGGAGCGAAGCGGAGACCAACGCGAAGCGTAAAATCAAAAATCATCCCGGCCCAGCGACCAGGGGGAGAACCTCTGGTTCTCCCCCTGGACCCCCTCTCCGGAGGGCTTGGGCGCCCTTGCAGGAGGAAAACGGTGTTTTCCTCCTGCACCTCCTTTCCGGAAACCAAGAGCTAGCCCTTCGGGCTCGCTTGGTTTCGGCCTGCGGCAGCGTGGAATTTGGCCCTGCGGGCCTTGCTTTTGGTATACGTAAAGCGTAGAAAAGCCGGGAACGGGTTCGCCCGTGGCGCATTCCTCGTTGTTTTCATCCGGCCTCGCGTTGTGCGCGGCCCTTACCCTGCAAGGAGGCCACCATGGCCGAACTAAGCCTGCCCTCTGGTGCGGGGGCTTTGCACTACCAAGGTAGCGTGCTTCGCTCGCATCTACATCCTGGCAGTGGCGGGTTGTTGTTCATGTGCGACTGCGGCCCGCAAGGCGTGCCGATGGTCTCCATCGGCGACAAGGAGCGCTACTTCCCCGTGCCGCCGGAAGTGGCCGAAGCCCGCACGGCCCAGAACACGGCGGTGATGGAGTTCCTGTGCCGTCACGGCCATCCGGTGGCCTTCGTCTCGCAGTCCACGCCCACTTCGTTCATCACCCAGTGGGTGGAGATGCTGAAGCTGGAAATTGTGGTGCGTTTTGTGGCGCTGGGCAGTTCCTGCAAGACGCACGGCTGGGAAGAAGGGATGCCGGTGGGAGGCCAGGTGGACCTTTACTACAAGGGCTACCTGGATATGCGTGACCCGGCCAACCCGAAGCTGGGTGATACCCACAGCCTCAAGCTTGGTCAGGGTGAAACGCCGGAGGGCGTTTATACCGACCCACTGGTGCAGCGGTTCGTTGATCGTGATCCGGGCCCCAAGTGGTGGTTCTTCGACCCCAAAAAGCGCGCCGTCCCCGGCAGCCAGTTGTGCATCCTGCCCGCGCCCATTCCCGTGTTGGATGTGTGGCAGGCGCAGAGCATGGTGGCTAAGGCTTCTTCGGACTTGGCTTTGGCCTTCCGCGGGCTGGATTTACGTCCGCTAAAGCTGGGTTATGACTGGGGCCAGCTTGGTGACGTGAAGATGGAAGTTGGTTGGCTGCGGTCGTTGGCGGTTGAAAAGTCGATGGTCATCGCCGACGTGGTGAACCAGGACAGCCTGCGCCTGCTGCCGGAAGGCAACTGGCGCGACAAGATGGCCTGGGTCTCCAAGGAGCCGCTGCGCATCCGTGCCCGCGCGGGCGACAGCGACGAGGCGTTGGCGGAGCTGGCGTTACGGTCATATGTGCCGGGCGCCAGGGTGTTCGGCCTGTTGAACGAAGCAGCGTAAGCGATACGGTGGGCCGGGGGTAACACTCCGGCCCGCCGTTTTTTGTGCCTTGGTGGTTACAGGGGGTGCAGATTTGTGGGGCCAGTTGGGGGGTTGTGCGGGTGTTTTTGGCACAAGTTGGTATGATTTATGCATGAGTGATAATAAGAACCCGATCGGCTTCCAGCTTACGCAGAAACAGGATGTTTCCATGACCGCCGCCTTGCAGGAGGCGATTGCGCTGTTGCAGCTGACCGGCCCGGAGCTGCACGACATGCTGGAGCGCGAGTTGGGCGAAAACCCTTGCCTGGAAAAAGAAGAGGCGGATGAGGGCGCGGTGGCTGACGGCCGGGAGGAAGGCGATTGGGAGGCGGGTGAGAGCTGGGATATCCGCGATGAGGGGTATGGGGGCGCGGGGCCGCAGGGTCGCGGGGTGGCGGGGGATGAAGAGGGTGGCTGGGAGAGCCGGGCCACGCGCGAGGAGGGTTTGCAGGATTTTGTGTGGGGGCAGTTTGCCCAGGTGGTGAAGGAGGGCCGGTTGCGCGCGGTGGGGAAGTACTTGATTGAGGGGCTGGATGAGGCCGGGTATTTGCGGCCGGAGATGCTGGCCGGGGCGGTGGCGTTGGGGATGGATGCGGGGATGGTGGATGATGCGCGGGCGATTGTGCAGACGTTGGAGCCCGCCGGGGTGGGCGCGCGTGATCTGGCCGAGTGCCTGCGCCTGCAGATGCATGCGCGCGGGCGGCTGGATGAGGTGGCGGAAGTTTGTCTGGGGCGGTTGGATTTGGTGGCGGCCAAGGATTGGGAGGCCCTGGCGGGGTTGGTGAACAAAGGAACGAGGAACGAGGAACGAGGAACGAAGGATTGGTGCGATGCCGGGGAGGTGCAGCTGGCGGTGGAGGATATCCAGACCTGCAACCCCAAGCCGGGGCTGGGCTTTGGCAGCATGAAGGTGGATGTGGTGGTGCCCGACGTGATTGTAAGCAGGGTGGTGGCGGTGACCGGGCTGGAGGGGTGGAAGGTGGAGCTGAATGGTGCGGCGTTCCCCCGCCTGATGGCGGTGCCGCTGGGCGCAGTGGGCGGCAAGGGCCGCGCGGCGGAAGAGGGGCGGCGCTATGCCGGAGAGCGTTATGGCCGCGCCAAATGGTTGATAAGTGCCCTGGAGCAGCGCGCCAAAACCACCCTGGCGGTGGCCAAGGTGATGGTGCAGGCGCAGCGGCAATTCCTGGAGGCGGGGAAGGAGTTTATGTTGCCGTTGACGTTGCGCGAAGTGGCCGACAAGGCTGGTGTGCACGAGAGCACGGTGAGCCGCGTGGTGGCGGGCAAGCACATGTTGACGCCCCATGGGATGGTGGCGTTTAAGAGCTTCTTTGCCAGCGGGGTGGCCAGCACCGGTGGCAACGTGGGGGTGGCGAGCAGCAGCGTGCAGGCGTTGATCAGCAAGCTGGTGAAGGCTGAAGACCCGAAAAAACCGATGTCCGACGAGCAGATCGTGAAAAAATTGCAGGAAGAGGGAGTGGCTGTGGCGCGGCGGACGGTGGCGAAGTATCGGGGGATCTTGCAGATCCCCGGGACGGCGGAGCGGCGGGTGCGCTAGGGAGGAAGTTATTGGTGATTAAGGGGGGGGGCGTCCTTTTCTCTTCCTTTTCTTAATAACCAATCACCGATAACCAATCACTAAGTTGTATACATCATTGACTTTTTAAGTGGCGGGGCGTAAAGCGGGGGTGGATTAGAAATATCAGTTAGTTAAGTTGCGTTTTTGCGTGGTTTTCCTCTTATGGCGGTGCTTTTGCAGCCGCCCGTGATGAAAGGACGGATGATGAGTGGATATCTTCGGAACCGAAGAAAGCGCCCCAAAGGCGGAGAGGCTGCCAAAGAGCCTGCTGCCGGCTTTGTGCAGCAGGTGGCGTGATGCAGACACGAGGCCACAAGGACGACGACGGCGAGTGGCCCATGCCGTCGGATTTGACGGGCAAAGTGTTGAAAGTGCCCGGGCTGCTGGGCTTTTTGAAAGAAAAGTACGAGGGCCGTTGGAGTGACCTGGTCCAAGTGCTTTTGGATGCTGACCGCCTGGGCGCTGACATGTTGGCGAAGTCGCCGTTCTTCATGAACGAAACCGGCCTGTTGACCCGCATGGGGAGTGACCAAGTGCCGGATTATGTTCTGCGTGCGCTGGAAAACCAACTGCGCGACCTGCTGTTGGAGGAAGGTGTAGACACCTTGCCGCAGCTTCTGGTCAAGCGGTTGGCCCAGCTGAAGGGGCTGCCTACGGCTCATTAAACGGTGCCGGCCCGGCGGCCTTTCCCCTTACGGGGGAGGGCTGCCGGGGCGGATTTTTTATGGAATTCGTATGGTTAGCACTGTTGTACGGTGGGGCTTGCGGGGGGTATTATAAGGGTGTTGGGTGGCGCGGTGGTAAAAGCGGCCAGAAAATGAAAACAACGTGCAAACAGGAGGAACCGACCATGCAAGTAACCGTAACAGGCGTTCATGTGGAGACCGGCGATGTGCTGAAGACCCACGCGCAGGACAAGATGCAGGAGTTGAAGCAGTATTTTGACCAGGTGATGGATGTGCACGTGACCTTTGTGCAGGAGCCGCACCACCATCATATCCACGTTGCCGACGTGACCGTGCATGTGAGCGGGTTGATGCTGCGCGCGGAAGGGCAGGGAATTGATTTTTACGCCGCGCTGGATGATGCCGCCGGAAAGCTGATCAAGCAGCTGGAAAAGCACAAGGGCCGCCTGAGCAAGCACCGCGAGCGCCGCCGCAAGAACAAGGAAAAGCTGAAGGACATGGGCCCGATGGCCTTTGTGGAAACCGCCGTGAGCGAGGAGATGCTGGATGCCGAAGGAGATGACGGGATGTTTGCCGAGTTCGCGCCGGATATTGTGAAGAAGGAAGTGAGCAAGATCGCCCCGATGACGGTGGATGAGGCGGTGATGCAGATGGACCTGTTGCACAAGCCGGCGTTTTTGTTCCTTAACGCCGGCAGCGGCAAGTTGAACATGGTGTACCGCGAAGAAGGCAACACCGTGCGTTGGGTGGCGCCGGGAAGGTAGAAATCAGAAGTCAGAAATCAGAAATCAGAAATCAGATGGGGGCTTTGGCCCCCTTGGTTTATTCCAGCACCAGAAGTGCAAAGTTCTTTTTGCCGCGGCGGATGAGGTGGTACTTGCCGAACTTGGCGTTGGCTTTGGTCAGCTCGTGCTTTTCATCGGTGATGACCTCGCCGTTGACCTGCACCGCGTTGCCTTTGAGGAAGTCGCGGGCTTCGCGGTTGGATTGGGCCAACCCGCATTCTGCCAGTGCTTGCAGCACAGGGTGGCTGGCCCCCCGGGTAGTGGGCAGCCCATCTTGCGCCAGTTGGGCGTAGTCGCTTTCGGTGAGTGCGGAGAGGTCGCCGCCGAAGAGGGCCTCGGAGATGCGTTGCGCGGCTTGCAAAGCTTTGTCGCCATGCACCAGCGCGGTGATCTCTTCCGCCAGCGCCTTTTGCGCGGCGCGCTTTTCTGGTGCCTGTTTGTGCGTGGCCACCAGCGCAGAGATTTCATCCAGCGATTTGAAGCTGAAGTAGCCGAGGAATTTTTCCACATCGGCGTCGGCGGTGTTGAGCCAGAACTGGTAGAAGGCGTAGGGGCTGGTTTTTTCTGCGCTGAGCCAGATGGTGCCGGATTCTGTTTTGCCGAACTTGGTGCCGTCGGCCTTGGTGACCAGCGGCAGGGTGAGCACGTGGGCTTCCTTGCCCTCGGTTTTGCGGATGAGCTCGGTGCCGGCTGTCATGTTGCCCCATTGGTCGGAGCCGCCCACCTGCACGGTGCAGGTGTGCAATTTCAGCAGCTGCTGGAAGTCGAACGCCTGCAGCAGCGGGTAGGTGAACTCGGTAAACGAAATGCCGGAGTCTTCACGTTCGAGCCGCGACTTGATGGCCTCCTTGGCAATAAGGTTGTTGACCGAGAAGTGCTTGCCTACTTCGCGCAGGAATTGCAGCACCGAGACGCCGTGCGTCCAGTCGTAATTGTTAGCCATTTTGGCTGCGGGGGTTTGGCCTTTGAAGAACGGCGCGGTTTGCTTTTCCAGCTTTTCCACCCAAGATTTGATGGTGGATTCATCATTCAGTTTGCGTTCTTGTGCTTTGAAGCTGGGGTCGCCGATCATACCCGTGGCGCCGCCCACCAGCACGATGGGGGTGTGCCCGGCTTGCTGGAAGCGCCGCAGCACCAGCAGCGGCACCAGGGAGCCGATGTGCAGACTGTCGGCCGTAGGGTCGAACCCGCAATAGAGTGTGCGCGGTTGCTTGAGGTGTTCTTCCAGCCCCGGTGTGGTTTGGCTGATGAGCGCGCGGGCTTTTAAATCTTGCAGGAGTGTGGTGGTGGGCATGGGGGGTGTTGTACACTGGGATTCATGAAATCGCAACTTTACAAAGCCATAGGGCTGATGAGTGGCACCAGTTTGGACGGTGTGGACGTGTGCCTGGTGGAAACAGATGGCGGCAATAAGGTGCGGATGCTGGGCCATTTTTACCGGAAATACGGCAAACAACTGCGGCAACGGCTGAGCGATCTGGCACAGGGAGACCTGCCGCTGAATGACGTGTTGCGGCTGGAGCGCGCGTTGAGCCTGGACTACGCCAAGGCGGTGCTGGACAGCGGATTTTTGAAAAAACACAAAGTGGCGGTGGTGGGTTGCCACGGCCAAACCCTGCGCCACTTGCCCAAGGAGGGCCTGACCTGGCAGCTGGGTGACATGAATTTGCTGGCCGAGAAGGTTGGCGTGCCGGTGGTGGGAGACTTCCGCCGCCGCGACATGGCCGCGGGCGGGGAAGGGGCGCCGCTGGCGCCGCTGTTCCACCAAGTGATGATGAAGGGCCGCAAGCGCCCGTGGGCGGTGCTGAACATTGGCGGCGTGGCCAACGTGACGCTGTGCGAAGCAGATGGCGAGGTGTGGGCCAGCGATTGCGGCCCCGGTATGGGCCTGCTGGACCAGTGGGTGCAGATGAAAAAAGGCATGGCTTACGACAAAGACGGCAAGCTGGCGGCCAAAGGCACCGCAGATATGGCGCTGGTGGCGCGGGCGCTGGCTGAAGTGCCCTTCTGGCGCAAGCGGGTGCCG
The DNA here is from genome assembly GCA_016125035.1 of Pseudomonadota bacterium. Lineage (GTDB taxonomy): Bacteria > Pseudomonadota > Alphaproteobacteria > UBA2136 > UBA6156 > RFNJ01. The sequence continues at coordinate 13,926 of WGMN01000015.1, read as the reverse complement.
CGCAAGGTGCCGCGCAGCGCCGACCGTTATGAGTTCTCGAAGGTGCTGGACTGGCTGGATGGCGCGCCGGTGGCACACGGCGCGGCCACGTTGGCGGCGTTGACGGTGGCGGGCATCCACCGCACCCTGCAAGACCTGGAGGCCAAGCCCGGCCAGTTGGAAGGGGTGTTTGTGGTGGGAGGCGGCGGCCTGCACCCGGTGGTGATGGATGGCCTGCGCGCCAAAGGCTGGGCGGTGCGCGAAGGCCGTGAGCTGGGGTGGGCGCCCACTGCGGTGGAGGCCGCCTGTTTTGCCTGGCTGGCGGTGCGCCGCCTGCGTGGCTTAACCACCACATTGCCCAGCACAACCGGCTGCGCCCGCCCCACGGTGGGTGGTGTGTTAACCGCTTGAGAGGTTAAGATATTTTATGCACCCGTTGAATGCCCTGATGCTGGGCCTGGTGGCCGCGTGGGCCGCCAAGCGGCGCAACGGCGTGGACCCGATTGGCCGTTGGCGGATATTGGCCGCCGCAGTGGGAAGTTTGTTTGCCTATAGCGAAGTGGTGTTTGCGTTGCTGGGGCCCGGCGCTTACGCGCAGGCCTACCATGGCTTGACCTGGAGCGCGGTGTTGCTGCCGTTCTTCGCATTTACGTTGGCGGGAGCGGTGGGCGCGATTTGTGGCAGGGGGTGGGCGGCGGTGTTCCCGGCCATTGTGGCGGGGTTGGTCTCTACCTGGTTTTTGGGGCTGCTGACCGAGGAGGGGATCTTCCCCCTGGCGTTGCTGGTGCACTGGCGTGTGGGGTTGGCGTTGCTGAACAACTTTGATTTGATCTTGCTGGGGTTGTGTGCGGTGGGGATTATCCTGGCGCTGGTGTTCCCCATTTTTGACCGTGACCTTGCGCGGTTGACGTTGATTTGCGTGGTGGGCTATGTGCTGCTGACGGTGTTTTGGGCCTGGCGTGCCCATGCCTTTGGCGAGCGTTACGCCGAGGCGATGAACCTGCATGATGTGGTGGTGCATGAGTTGCCGCAGCCGCTCTCGCCCCTTAACTGGCGGGTGATCGTGGAAGAGCCCAGCGGGCGGTTGCATGACACGCTGATCAACCTGAGCCGCACCCACGAGTTGAAGGTGGGAGAAGGGGCCAGCCGCGCGGCGCGGATTGATGCGCTTTACAAGCCGATGGACCGTGCGGTGTGGAGAATTTATCGCCGTTATGGCGGGCCGGAGGTGCCGGCCGAGCGCCAGCGGCGCGTGCGCGCGGCGTGGGAGGCGTGGCAGGATTCCATCTACGATTGGTATGGGCGTTATGCGGTGTTTGACCGTTTTTACAGTGTGCCCGCCGCCACTGGTGGGTTGCAGTTGGGCTGCGTGGGCTTTACTGATTTGCGCACGGAAGGGGCGCGTCACCCCGAGCGCGGGCGCTATTTGGTGTGCCCGGCGCGCGGCGGCGGGGCGCGGATCTTCCAGCCGGTGGGGGCGGAAGGGGAAGGCGTGATGGAGCTTATCCCCATGATGACGCAGGGCGAATGATGGCGCGGCTTGTTTTGCTGGTGTGGTTTGGGGTGTGGATTTATGTGCTGGTGGGCGGCGGGCATTATCTGGTGCATGTGGCGTTGCGCATGGGCCAGATAGGTTGGAGCATGACCGCCCTGCTGGTGTTGCTGCTGGCCTTTGTGTGTGTGCTGGCGGGGTTGCGTTTGCTGATGTTGGCGGTGATGCTGGTGTTGGGGCTGACCACGCCGCGGCTGGCGCGGCGCGACTTTAGGAATAGTATTGCTAATGCGTTGTTCTTTATAAGAACGGGCGGGATGATCAAGGACCCATAGGGAGGCAAGGCATGAAGATTGTGGCAGGGCAGGCGATGCAGGCATGGGCGCGGGATTTGGCCCAGGCGTTAGGCTGCGGGGTGGTGGAGGCCACCGTGCAGCGCTTTGCGGACGGTGAGTTGGCGGTGCGTGTGGAGGGCGATGTGCAAGGAGAAACAGTGGCGGCAATTGGCTGCGGAGCGCTGCCGATCCATGACCATTTGATGGAAATTCTGCTGCTGGGAGATGCCGCAAAGCGGCAAGGGGCGGCAAAAGTGTGCGGCGTGGTGCCTTATTTGCCCTATGCGCGGCAGGACCGCGAGGTGCTGCCCGGCACCGCGGTGAGTGCCGCGGTGGTGGGGGGAGTGTTGGCGGCGGCGTTTGATGAAGTGTTGACGATGGATATTCACAGCGAGGCGGCGTTGCGTTTTTTAGGGCAGCGGGGGAAGAGCGTGAGCGCCCTGCCGCTGTTGGCGCGCACGGTGGCGGAGGGGATGCCCGACCGGCCGTTGTGCGTGGTGGCGCCCGATGCCGGCAGCATGGCCCGCGCCGAAGCCTTTGCCGGCGCGTTGCGTGCGGCAGGAGTAAAAGAGGTGGCCATGGCGATGGTGGACAAGCGGCGCGAGCGTGCCAACGAGGTGGCCAGTGCCACGTTGGTGGGCGAGGTGGGCGGCCAGCACTGCGTGCTGGTGGATGATATGATCGATACCGCAGGCACGTTGTGCGCGGCGGCCGATGCGTTGCAGGCCGGCAAGGCCGCCAGTGTGAGTGCCGCGGCGGTGCATGGGGTGCTGAGTGGCCCGGCGGTGCGGCGGCTGATGGGGGCCGGGTTTGAGCGCATATGGCTGGGTGATACCTTGCCGCTTGGTGACGAGGCAAAGAGCTTGCGCGCGCTGCGCGTGGTGCCGGTGGCGGGAGTGGTGGCCAAGGCCCTGCGGGGGTGAAAATGCCGCCCCAGCTGGGGGCGGCAAGTTTGGCGAGGGCGGGGAGGAATCGCCCTGCCGGGAATCAGATGTCGTCACCGGAGAGTAATCCTGGAGGTGGCATATTTGGATCCTGGACCTCCACGGTGAGAATTTGAGGCTGATAAGTTTGGTTATGCTGCAACTGCGCTTGCGGCTGCATCTGCGCTTGGTGCTGCTGCACCATTCCAGGTCCGTGTCCGGGCCTTTGCGAACGGGATGTATCCATGGCGTACCTGCCTGGGTTCGTGTTCCGTTGCCTTACAGCTTGCGGGCTTTGGCGGCGGCCTGCAACCCATATTGGCTTGCAAAACGGCAAAAAATGGGTATGGTGCGGCCAACACGTTACACATGTAAGGAGCCAAAGCCGATGACGATTACCGCCCAAATGGTGAAGGACCTGCGCGACAGCACAGGTGCAGGCATGATGGATGCCAAAAAAGCGTTGGAAGAAAATGCCGGCGATATGCAAAAGGCCGTGGATTGGCTGCGCCAAAAAGGCATGGCCAAAGCCGCAAAGAAAAGTGGCCGCGCGGCCGCCGAAGGCATTGTGTGGGCGGTGAGCAACGGCAAGACCGGCGTGATGGTTGAAATTAACAGCGAAACCGATTTTTCTGCCCGCAACGAGCAGTTCAGCGGCTTTGTGAAGGCCGTGGCCGATGCCGCCTTGAAGGCCGGAAAAGGCGATGTGGATGGAATTAAGGCCCTGAAGATGCCCAGTGGTGAGACCGTGGAAGCGGCACTGACCAACCTGGTGGCCACCGTGGGTGAAAACATGCAGTTGCGCCGCGCCGCCATGCTGGAAAGCAAGACCGGCAATGTGGGCGCCTATGTGCACATGGGCGGCAAGATTGGTGTGCTGGTGAGCGTGGAAGGTGCCGACGTGGGCGAAGTGGCCCGCCAGGTGGCGATGCACGTGGCGGCCAGCAACCCCGCCGCGCTGGACCGCGACAGCATTGACCAGGACCTGCTGGCCCGCGAAAAGGCGATTTATGAAGCCCAGGCGGCGGAAAGCGGCAAGCCCGCGCCGGTGGTGCAAAAGATTGTGGAAGGCCGCGTGAACAAGTACCTGGAAGAAGTGTGCCTGGTGGAGCAGCCCTTTGTGATGGACACCGACCGCAAGGTGGGCAAGGTGGTGAGCGATGCCAAGGCCGGTGCCAAGGTGAGCGGCTTTGTGCGCTTTGCCCTGGGCGAAGGCGTGGAGAAGGAAGTGACCGACTTTGCCGCCGAGGTTGCGGCGCAGGTGGCGGCTTCGGCTTAGCCGTTATTCCGTAACCCGTTGCCCGTGACCCGTGGCGACTTGTTCCCCCGCCGTGGCCGCAAGGTTACGGCGGGTTTGTTTTTGCGTTAGGCTGGAGGCCTTATATAAGGAGATGCCAGATGGAGTTGTTGCCGCAGGTAAGTGCCGAGCAGTTTTTTGCGGTGGATATCCGCACCGGGGTGGTGAAAGAGGTTAAGCCCTTTGCCCAGGCGCGCAAGCCTGCTTACCAGATATGGGTGGATTTTGGCCCGGAGATAGGGATTAAAAAAACCAGCGCGCAGGTGACCGCGCACTACACGCCGGAAAGTTTGCAGGGGCGCATGGTGCTGGGCTGGGTGAATGCGCCGGTGCGGCAGATCGGGCCGTTCATGAGCGAGTTTTTGCTGCTGGGCGTGCACGACAAAGCCGGCGAGGTGTGCCTGCTGCAGGTGCACGGCATTGTGCCGGTGGGTGGGCGGATGTGCTGAAAAGGGGGGATTTTGGGATTTTGGGGTGTTGGGGATATGGCAAAAGCCCGCCGGGGATGGCGGGCTTTTGCACGTTGCGGCCATGAGGCTTAGCGGGGCGGAAAGGATTCGATGTCGTGCGCTTCGGTCTCGCGGGCTTCGCGCTTTTCCCGCCGCCGTTCTTTGCGGGCCTGCCGGTTGATGAAAAAGGCGAAGACGCTGGAGGAGCCTTGGATGAGCAGGTATAGGAACCACAACAAAGGGCTGTACCATTTAGGCATGTCATCACTGGATTGAGTGCCGTGGTAACGGTAAGGTGTCTCTTGCATCGGTCGTTCCTCCCTGTATGATGCGGGGACAACAGAAGATATTGAAATGACGATGAACTACAAGCGTATTCTGGTCAAGGTATCCGGCGAGCGCATGGCGGGCGACGCCCAGGGCAGCGTGCTGGATGTGCGCGCGATCGCTGAAATCGCCGAGGAAATCCGCGATATCCACGCCCAGGGCGTGCAGGTGGGGGTGGTGATTGGCGGCGGCAATATTGTGCGCGGGCGCGAGGCGGTGGTCTCGGGCATTGTGCCGGCGCTGGCGCACCAGATGGGCATGCTGGCCACCGTGATTAACGCGCTGGCGCTGCAAAGCGAGCTGGAAGACAAGCTGGGTGTGCACACGCGCGTGCTGAGCGCGATTGAAATTGCCCAGGTGTGCGAGCCGTACATAAGGCGCCGCGCCATGCGCCACATGGACAAGGGCCGGGTGGTGATTTTTGCCGCCGGCACCGGCAACCCCTTCTTCACCACCGACAGTGCCGGGGCGTTGCGCGCGATTGAGATCGGTGCGGGGATTTACATTAAAGCCACCAAGGTTGACGGCATTTACGACAAAGACCCGGCCAAGAACAAAGATGCCAGGCATCTGGATGAGATCTCATACAAGGATGTGCTGGTTGAAGACCTGCAGGTGATGGACGGCAGCGCGATTGCGTTGTGCCGCGAGAACAAGTTGCCGCTGATGGTGTGCAAGATAGGTGAAGTGCTGGCCGCGCTGGAAGGCAAGGCCAAGTGCACGGTTGTTAGGGCTTAGGGACTAGGGAAGGGGCTGGGCCCCTTTTTTAGTGGCTGGTTTTGAACTGCGCCATGATGGTGGCGAACAGGCCGGGAAAGCGGCCCTCGAGCTCGGGCGTGCGCAGTTCGTTCATCACCGAAGTGCCGTTGCGGGTGGAGCGGATGATGCCAGCCTCGCGCAGAATACGCAGGTGGTGGTGGCGCGTGGAGAGGGGGAGGTCGGCGAGCTGTTTGGCCGCCTGCGCGCAGTTAAGTGCCTTGCCGCATGCCAGTTGTGCCAGCAGCGCAAGGCGGATGGGATCACCCAGCGCATGCAGCACCGTGGGCAGGGAAACCTGCTGAATGTTGGGGTGGTGGAAAGGACGCATGTGAACATTATAGGGCAACCGTCTGATAAATCAATACTTCAATAATATTGAAGTAATGAAGGAGTTGGAGTAGCGTGGGGCATCAACAGAAACAAGGAGAAATAGTTATGGAAACGCTTAAAGGCAAAGTGGCGCTGGTGACCGGCGGCAGCAGGGGCATTGGTGCCGCAATTGTGCAAGAACTGGCGGCGCAGGGGGTGACTGTGGTGTTCAGCTACGGCAAAAGCGCCAAGGAGGCCGAGGCGCTGGCCAAAAAAACCGGAGCAGAGGCGGTGCAGGCCGACAGCGCAGATGCCGAAGCTGTGCGCAAGCTGGTGCGCGGCGTGGCGAAGGCGCATGGGCGGGTGGATATTCTGGTGAACAACGCCGGGGTGTTTATGCTGGCCGAGGAAGGCAAGCCGCTGGACGACGCCGCCTACGCCCGCCAGATGGACATTAACGTGCGGGCGGTGTGGGCTGCCAGCAAAGAGGTGGCGGGTGTGATGCCCGACGGCGGGCGGATTGTGAACATTGGCAGTGTGGTGGGCGAGCGTGCCGGGTTTGGCGGGCTAACCGAATATGCCATGACCAAAGGCGCGGTTGCCATGTTGGGCCGTGGGTTGGCGCATGAGCTGGGCCTGCGCGGCATTACCGTGAACACCGTGCAGCCTGGGCCGATTGACACCGACATGAACCCGGATGAAGGTGAGTTTGCCGAAATGATGAAGCAGGGCATTGCGATGAAGCGTTACGGCAAGCCGGTGGAAGTGGCCAAGGCGGTGGCCTTTTTGGCCAGCCCGGGTGCCAGTTACATTACCGGTGTGCAGCTGAATGTGGATGGCGGCGCCAACGCCTGAAGAAGGGTTATTGGTGATTAAGAGAATAAGCAAACGAGGAGAATGATGATGTTGAAACTTTATTACAGCCCCGGCGCGTGCAGCCTGAGCCCGCACATTGCGTTGAACGAGGCCGGTTTGGACTATGAGCTGGTGCGCGTGGATTTGAAGGCCAAGAAGACCGAGGGGGGAGAGGATTACAATGCGATCAGCCCCAACGGGTATATTCCGCTGCTGGAGCTGGCCGATGGCACGCGCCTGGCCGAGGGGGCGGCGATTGTGCAGTACGTGGCCGACCAGGCCGAGGGCAAGGCGTTGGCGCCCAAATGGGGCAGCAAGGAGCGTTATGTGCTGATGAGCTGGCTGAACTTTATTTCCACCGAGCTGCACAAGGGCACCGGCCCGCTGCGCTGGGATGCCGCCGGCGACGAGGTGAAGACCCAGGTGCGTGAGCGCCTGGCCAAGCGCCTGGGTGTGGTGGACAAGCACCTGGCGGAGCATGGGCCGTGGCTGCTGGGCAAAGCGTTCTCGGTGGCTGATGGTTACCTTTACAACGTGATGCGTTGGATGCCGGGATTGGGGGTGGAGATGGGCGGCTTTGCCGCGCTGGCCGATTTTAAGGCGCGGATGGAACAGCGCGAGAGTGTGCAGCGGGCGCTGAGTGAAGAGGGGTTGACGTAACCGTTACCCGCTAGCCGTAGCCCGCCACCATGTGTGGTGGGCTATTTTTTAGCGGGGGCTTTTTTCTTCGCGGCGGGTTTTTTAGCGGTGGCTTTGGGTTTTGCGGTGGCTTTGGCGGCGGCTTTGGCCTCGGCTTTTTCGGCCTTGGCGCGGGCGGCGGCGGCGGCTTTGCCGGCGGTGCGTTTGTCTCTGGCGGCCTGGAAGCGTTCGCGGAATTTGGCGGTGGCTTCTGCGGCGTCCGGGTTATCGTTCCAGTCGCAGTTGGGGCAGCGGTGCCACTCGCCGTATTTTTTGCTGACCTTTTTGGAGATGAACGGCCAGGCGCATTTGGGGCAGGGGGTTTGCACCGGTTCGTCCCACACCGCGTATTTGCAGTCTGGGTAGGCCGAGCAGCCGTAGAAGATCTTGCCCATGCGGCTGGTGCGCTTGAGCAGGGTGCCGTGGCGTTGCGGTTTGGCGGCCAGACATTCCGGGCAGGCGATGCCGGTGTCTTGCCCGGGGGTGGCGGCGGGGCCGGTCTTCTCGATATATTTGCATTCCGGATAGTTGTTGCAGCCTTTGAAGCGGCCGTATTTGCCCAGGCGCCAGATGAGCTCGCCTTTGCCGCATTGCGGGCAGGTCTCGCCGGTGGCCTCGGTGGTGACGTCGGATTTTTTGACCGTCTCGTTCTTCTCTACCGTGAGGGCTTTGAAGGGGCCCCAGAAGGCACGCAGTGTAGGCTTCCAGTCGTGCTCGCCGCGGGCGATGGCGTCGAGGTCATCTTCCAGGTTGGCGGTGAAGTTATAATCGACATACTGGCCGAAGTGCTCGGTGAGGAACTTGGCGACGATGCGGCCGACATCTTCCGGGAAGAAGCGTTTTTGGTCCAGTCGCACGTAGCCGCGGTCTTGCAGCGTGGAGATGATGCTGGCGTAGGTCGACGGGCGGCCGATGCCGTATTCCTCCAGCGCTTTGACCAGCGTGGCTTCCGTAAAGCGCGGCGGCGGCTGGGTGAAGTGTTGCTCGGGCGCAATTTCGCGCGTGGCGACGCGCTCGCCCTCCTTGACCTGGGGCAGCAGGGTTTCGCCGTCGTCGGCTTCGTCGTCGCGGCCCTCCTGGTACACGGTGAGGAAGCCGGGGAAGATGATCACCGAGCCGGTGGCCTTGAAGGTGTGCTTGGCGTCTTCTGAGTTGAGCGTGATGGTGGTTTGTTCCAGCCGGGCAGGGGTCATCTGCGAGGCCACGGTGCGTTGCCAGATGAGCTGGTAGAGGCGGCGCTGGTCTTCTTCCAGGCGCATCATGTCGGGGGTGTGGGCGGAGTCGGTGGGGCGGATGGCTTCGTGGGCTTCCTGCGCGTTTTTGCTTTTTGATTTGTAGAAGTTCGGCTGGGCGGGGAGGTACTCATTGCCATACCGTTGGGCGATGGTGCCGCGCAGTTTGGTGAGGGCCTCCTGCGCCAGATTAAGGCTGTCGGTACGCATATAGGTGATGTGCCCGGCCTCGTACAAACGCTGCGCGGTTTGCATGGTGCGGCGGGCGGCAAAGCCCAGCTTGCGCGCGGCCTCTTGCTGCAAAGTGCTGGTGATGAACGGTGGCGAGGGGTAGCGGCGTTTATCGGATTTTTCAAGCGCGTAGACGCTGTAGGTATGGGGCTTGAGTTGGGCCAGCGCGGCGTGGGCGTCTTTCTCGGTGGTGAAGGAGAACTTCTCCACCTTTTGCCCGTTGTAGACCGCCAGCGTGCTGGGCAGGGGTTTGCCTCCGGCGGCGGTGAAGTGGCCGTGGATGGTCCAGAACTCTTCCGCCTTGAAGGCCTCGATGGCGTCTTCACGTTCGGCGATGAGCCGCAGCGCCACGCTTTGCACGCGCCCGGCGGAGAGCCCGCCCTTGACCTTGCGCCACAGCACGGGGCTTAGCGTAAAGCCCACCAGGTAATCGAGCGCGCGGCGCGCCTGTTGAGCGTTGATGAGGTTCAGCGCCAGCGAGCGGGGCTCACGAATAGCTTGCTGGATGGCGGACTTGGTAATTTCGGTGAACTCGATGCGGTGCACATGCAGGCTTGCCGCCAGTTTGGGGTTGCGGCGCTTGATCTCTTCCCACACGTGCCAGGAGATGGCTTCCCCCTCGCGGTCCAAGTCGGTTGCCAGGTAGAGGGTGTCGGCATCCTTGAGCGCTGCCATGATGTCTTTGAGGACTTTGGCGGCTTTGGTGTCGACCTCGTAGTGCATGGCGAAGTCGTTGTCGGGCTCCACCGCGTTTTCGCGGCTGGGGATATCACGCACGTGGCCGTAGCTGGCCAGCACTTTATAGCCCTTGCCCAAGTATCCTTCGATGGTTTTGGCCTTGGCGGGAGATTCGACGATGACGACGGCATTGCTCATGCCGGCGAAAATGGACGGTGCGGCACGGGCTGTCAATGGCCATTACCTGCGCGTGCGGGCGCGTGGGCACGCATGTGCGCGCTACGTGTACAGGTACGCGCGCGTACGTGAGGGGCTATTGGTCGTCGGTTTTGGTGCTGGAGGGTTTGGCGCCGATGAGATAGTAGAGGTCATCGGTGGGGCCGGGGGTGAACTCGATGCGCACCACGCCGGTGTTGGCGCCTTCGTCGCTATCGAGAGCTTTATCCACTTCCTTGGCCAGCGAATCCTTGACCTTGGTGAGCTTGAGCCAGGTGGCGCAGATGCCGCCGGTGCATTCCACCGGGGGCACGCCGGGGACGTCTTGCCGGCCCTCGGTGAGGCTGTAGACGCCGTATTGGCGGGATTTATCGTTGACCATGCCGTCGATATACGGGCCCGACCAGCCGGGGTATTCGCTGTCGTTGTTGATCAGGTCCATAAAGTTCAGCGTCTGCTCGCCGGTGGCGATGTGGAACTCCATGTAGGCCTTCTTCATGTTGTTAAGCTCGGTGATGAGGCCGGTGGTGGAAGTTTCGGTGAACACGTTGAGCAGGCTGACCCCGGCGACCACGCCGAGGATGCCGAAGATGGCCAGGGCGATGCGGGCGTCGAGCCCGAACATGGCGCCGGATTGGTTGGCCGTAACCCGTAACCCGTGACCCGTGGCCCGTGGGGGCTGCATCAATCTATTTTTCATGGGCCCAGCATACGGGCAGGGGGGCTGTATTCAAGAAAACGGCCCGCTTTGGGGCGGGCCGGTGTGGCGGTGGTGCCACCAGAGGCTTTACTTCAGCGTTTTCAGCCACGCGATCAAATCGGCGCGGTCTTTGGGGTTGGAGATGCCGTTGAACTGCATTTTTGTGCCGGGCACTACGGTGCGCGGGCTTTCCAGGTAGGCAAACAGGCTCTTTTCGTCCCAGTGGCCTATCTTGGTTTTTTCGTCTTGCATGGCGGTGGAGTAGGAGAAATCCGGCTTGTGGGTAACCGGGGCGCCGACGATGCCGAACAGGTTGGGACCGACGCGGTTGGGGCCGCCGCTCTCGAACGTATGGCAGGCCTTGCATTTGCCCGCCACCTGCTGGCCCTTGACCGGGTCGGCGACGTAGGAGGCGAGGTCGAAGGCGGGTTCGGCCGGGGCGGCGGCGGGGGAGGCGGCGTTGGCTTCCTCTACCCCGGGGACCACGCTTTTGGCCTCGGCATGGGCTTCCTCGTTAGGCAAGATGCTGCCGGTGAGCACGGCCTGGCCGCCGAAATAAACCACCGCCAGCAGGTCGGCGACGATGACGGTGGTGATGAAAATGCGGTGCATGGGGGACATCATGGCGGGGTTCCTACGCTTGACTGGTTATGCCGCAACCTAGGGGGAGAGGTGGGGGCCGTCAAGACTCCACGATGGTGAAATTGCCGGACAGGGCTTGACGGGTGCCGCCCCCTGTGGCAAAGCCGCGCTAACAGTTTGAATGAGGAGTTACAACCATGGCGACCAAGCGGACTTACCAGCCCAGTAAAGTGAAGCGCAAGCGCGCCCATGGCTTCCGCGCGCGGATGAAGACCAGCGACGGCCAGAAGGTGCTGCGCAAACGCCGCGCCCACGGCCGCAAGCAGCTGGTGCGCGCCACGCAAAAGTACTAGGGCGCCAGCCCATGGCGGTTGATGTCCGCCGCATGCTCAAACGGGCAGATTTCCTTAAAGTGAAGGCGCAGGGCAAGCGTGCGATGGCGCAGGCTTTTGTGCTGCAATACCTTGATGTTGCTGAAGAAGCGGGCGTTTCTGTGGGGTTTACCACCAGCACCGCCGCGCTGGGCAACGCGGTGCACCGCAACCGTGCGCGCAGGCGTTTGCGTGCGGCGTTTGATGATGTCTGCCGCTTGAATCCGGCCGCACAGGGAGCTGGTAAGTGGTTGGTTGTGGTGGGAAAAAAGCCGGTGTTTGAGATTGATTATGCCTACCTGGTGAAGGATATGCGCAAGGCGCTTACAGAGGCGGGGATTGCATGTTAAGGCGCGCGGTTTGGTGGCTTATCCGTTTGTATCAGCTTACTTTTTCGGCCATGTGGGGGCGCGCTTGCCGGTTTGAGCCAACGTGCAGCCATTATGCGCAGGAAGCTGTGATGATTCATGGGGTTATCCGCGGCGGTTGGCTGGCGGCCAAGCGGGTGGCGCGTTGCCACCCGTGGGGTGGTTCCGGGTTTGACCCGGTGCCCAGGGAGTGGTAAGTAGTTAGAGACGAGTTATTATTTAAGTAATTGAAAATTAAGAAAGAATTTGCGCGATGGATAATCCGAACCCTTTGCAGCGCCAGCGGCTTTTGTTGGCCTTGGCGATCAGCGGATTGATTTTGCTGGGGTTTGATGCCATTGGGCGGCACTACCTGGGGGTGGGCATTATGGGCAGCACCCGCCCGCAAGCCGCTGCAACCAGCGGCGAAACGCTGCAAAATGCGGCAAAAAGCGGCGAAGCGGCGGCAATGGCGCTGCCGCAGGCGGCGGTGGCCGGCAAAAAAGTGCAACTGGCCAACAGCCGCGTGCAGGCAGAGGTGGAGTTGACCGGCGGGCGGGTGGACAGCCTGAAGTTGATGCACTACGCCGAGACCAATGGCGGGCCGAAAGGTTACGAAGTTTTCAAGCCCGAGGGCGACCATGCCGAGTATCTGGCCGGCGGCTGGTTGGGTGCGGGCATTGAGGGCCCGGGCGAGGGCGCCGTGTGGCAGGTGAAGGGCCAGGCAGGAGAAGGCAAGGTTGAGCTGGAATGGAAGAATGCCACCGGGCAGGTGTTTGAGCGCACGTTGGAGTTGCTGCCCGACAGCTACCTGTTGCAGGTGACCGACAGCGTGACCAACGGCGCGGCGTTGCCGGTGGGGCTGACGCCTTATGTGCAGATACACCAGGCGGGGGGCATCATCGCCGGGCAGCGTTCCAGCTGGGTGAACTTTTTTGGCCCCATGGGGGTGGTGGACGGCGTGAGCCACGAAGAGAGCTTCAGCAGCCTGGCCAAGGACGGAGCCACAGACAAGGTGAGCGGCCGTGGCGGCTGGTGGGGGTTGACCGACCAGTACTTTATGGCCGCCGTGCTGCCGGGCACAGATGCAGATGCCGAGCATTGGTTCCACCACAGCCACAGCGGCCCGGAAAAAGGCGGCACCGACTTTTACAGTGCCAGTGTGCAGTGGCCGCAGCAGGTGCTGGCCGCCGGGGCCGGCGCCACGCAGACCTACCAGGTTTACGCCGGGCCCAAGCACGACCCGGACCTGGCCGCAGCCGGGCATGACCTGGACCGCGCGATCGACTGGGGGTGGTTCAAGTTGCTGGCCAAGCCGCTGTACCACACCCTGGTGTGGTTGCATGGGCTGCTGTTTGGCAGCTGGGCGCTGGCGATTGTGGCGCTGACCATGTTGTTGAAGTTGGCGACCTTCCCCCTGGCCAACAAGAGCTACCACGCGATGAGCAAGATGAAGAAGATGCAGCCCAAAGTGGCGGCGCTGAAAGAGCGCCACAAAGACGACCAGCAGGCGTTGGCCCTTGCCACCATGGCGCTGTACAAGGAGCACAAGGTGAACCCGGCGAGCGGTTGCTGGCCGATGTTTATTCAGATCCCCATCTTTTTTGCCATGTACAAGGTGATATTGGTGGCGTTTGAGTTCCGTCATGCGCCGTTGGGCTTGTGGATCCATGATATGAGCGCCGCCGACCCGTTGTTTGTGCTGCCGGTGTTGATGGGGTGCAGCATGTTCATCCAGTTCAAGCTTAATCCGCCCGCCGCCGACCCGATGCAGGCCAGTGTGTTCAAGTGGATGCCGGTGTTTATGACGGTGATGTTTTTGTGGTTCCCGGCCGGGTTGGTTTGGTATTGGCTGACCAACAATGTGCTCTCCATCGGCCAGCAGGCGCACATTATGCGCAAGGATCGGGCTTTGTAGTCATTCTACTGGATCCGGGTGATTTTTGGGGTGTGAATGTTGGTGAAGTCTAACTGGATCCGGGTGCTTTTTGATTTTTCCTGGTCCTGCGCTCCTCACGTACTAAAGTACGCTGCGGTGCTCGGCCTGCGGAGAAAATCAAAAATCATCCCGGCCCAGCGACCAGGGGGCGAACCTCTGGTTCTCCCCCTGGACCCCCTCTCCGGGAAGGCGCGGTTGCTTGCCTTCTCCAGGGGGGAACGGTGTTC
>WGMN01000006.1 GCA_016125035.1 Pseudomonadota bacterium | reverse complement strand
TTTAACCCTGTGGCGTAAGCCACGGGGCCTTAGAACCCATTAAGACGAGCCAACCCGATGTCGGGGAGGCGGTGAATATAACAAGCTGCGAGGCTGAATAGCCGCGGCCGTGTCTTAACGGTTCTAACTCCCCGGCTCTCTTCTTGAGGGCCGTTGTTTTTAACAACAAGGGAGATGGCGATGAGAGACTGGTGCTGGCTTTTGACGCGGCGGGCCGTGGTGGGGATTTTGGCGGTGGTGGGGTTTTGGGTGGGTGTGGTGGTAATTCTGGTTTGGTGAGTGCCCCTGCGACGCGAGAGGTTGGCGTGGGCCCGTGGCCGCTGAGCGTGGGGTTTGGGATGACGGGGATTGCCGGGCCTGGTGGGTGCCACAGCGGTAGGTTGATTTTGCTTGGGTTTTTGGTATAGTGCCGCGCGGAAGGGGCTTTTTGGCCCGCCTATCTGACTGAACCTGTTGTTGTGTGGCCCGGTGGGCCGCGAGACGGTGCTCCCCCGACGTGGAGCGTTTTGCGGGGTACGGCCCGCAAGAAGGCGCCCCTTAAAACCCCGTACGGGGGGAGCCGAGGCATGTTGAAGATGCGACGATTTGAGACAACCGCCGAGCTTTCCGCCGCCGTGCGGAAGCTGCCGCTGGCCATGACTTTTTTTGCACAGGCCGAGGCCAAGGAAGACAAGAAGCAGCCCGAGCTGACCTATGTGTTGAACAAACGCCTGCCAATGCGTGTTGACCACACAGGCGTGGAGGCCGAGTTGCGCTCGCTCTCGCCCGCGACACAGGTAACTGTGAGCACGAAGAAAAATGTGAAAGGCGGCTTTGTGCGCATGAACGCCCCGTTGCAGGCGGTGAAGGGCTTGATCGCCGAAATGAACCGTGTCGGCACCGGCGACGACCCGGCGGCCGGCAGCGCCTATGTGGTGGGGCAGGTGGAAGGTGAACCGGTGCGTGGGTTCGTCTGGCGTCGGCAGGCATCGGAGGCATTGTCGGTAAAGGTGCTTCGCCGCGACATGCCCCCCGGCATGGGAGCCCATTGGCGGCAGGAAGGGGAGTGCTTCTCCCTCCTCATCCACGGCCAAGGCGAGCGCATGGTGGGCGAGGCCCCGTTTGGCATGAAGCGCCAAGCACTGCCCGTGCAGCTGCAACTGAACGCGGAAGGTGCGGTGGTGCGGATTACCAGCACCGACCTGTGCGGCTTTGGTTATGCCGCCAAAGGTTACGGCGGGCCGGGCATGCCCGAATGACGACAGATGGGGTGGGGCCCGGCGCAAAAGCGCCGGGCCCTTGGCCTTTTTTGTGGGTTAGGTGTTAGACATTAGAAGTTAGAAGGGCCTGTGCGGTGGGAGGGCGGCCGAGGATAGCGGCTGGGGCCCAACCCCGGCAAAGAGGCCGGGGTTACCCAGCCAGCTTGCGGGGGCCTGGGCTTTTACGCGGCGCCGGGCGTGGGCAATTTGCCGCTATTTGGTGGCGCGGAAGCAGCCTGTTGCTACTTGGCAGCCCTAAAACAGATAATGCGGGCGTCGTCGGTGAGGAAGTAGAGGGCGCCGTCGGCGACGATGGGGGTGAGTGAGACCGGGTCGCCGAGGTCAGTCGCGGCGATGCGTTTGCCGGTTTGCGGGTCGATGCTGACCGCCAGGCCGTCGGTGCTGGCGGCGATGAGCCGCGAGCCGGCCAGGATGGGGCCGGACCACAGGCGTTTGCCGTCTTCATCCTTTTTGGGAAGGTTCTCGTTGAGGTTGGCGACCCAGCGCACCGAGCCGTCGCGCCGGTTGAGGGCCACCATCTCGCCGGAGTCGGTGAGGGCGAAGATCTGGTAGCCCGCGACGATGGGCAGTTGCGAGGTGAGGATGTCGGCCTTCCAGAAGCGTTGGCCGGTGGCCAGTGCGTAGGCAGACAGGCCGCCGTTGAGCCCCACCGCGTAGACCAGGCCATCGGCAATGACAGGTGGCGCGGCGATGGAGGCCAGGGTGGAGCCGGGATCTTGCCCCGAGAACGGGCTGGCGAGGGTATCGTGCCAGAGGTATTGGCCGTCGGCCGCGCGCAGGATGTAGAGCTCGCCACTGCTATAGGGCACCGCCACCGCGCCGTAGCCCGAGGCCGGAGACGCCGCGCGCAGCAGGCTTAAGCTTTCTTCCATGCCGGCGTGGGTCCATTGCAGGGAGCCGTCGAGCGCCGAGAGCGCGAAGAGGCGGTTATCGTGGCTGGTGACGAAGACGCGCTCGCCCTCCACCGTGGGGGCGGCGCGCAGCGGCACCGCGAGGTTGATCTTCCAGACCTCTTTGCCCGAGGACGCGGTGAGCGCGAACACCTGGCCGTCTCCCGTAGTGACAAACAGCAGGTTGCCCAGCACCGCCAGCCCGCCGGAGAGCGAAGCCTGCTCTTCTTCCGCCAGGGGCAGCTTGACCGACCAGACCTCCTTGCCGGTTTTGGCGTTGAGCGAAACCACCCGCCCCTTGGTGTTGATGGCGAACAGGCGGCCGGAATCGACCACCGGGGGGTTGATGAGCGCCGCAGCTTTGCCGTTGCCGCCGCCCATGGAATAGCTCCAGGCGCGCACCACGTGCTCGGGCAGCGCGACGTTGCCCGGCGCGTGCATGGAGTTGCCCCCGGTTTGCGGCCAGTTGGGTTGCGCGGCGGCGGCCGGAATGGCGAATTGCTCGGCCTGGGCGCTTGAGGTGGCCGTGAGGGTGGTGGGCTGAAGGGTGACGTCGATGCGTTTGCCCTGGAGTTTGACCTCATCTTTGTGTGAGAACGCCGAACAGGCGGCGAGAGGTAGGAGAATGGCGGCGGTTAACAGGCGGTTCATGCACGGGCCCTTGTTATGGATTTGGCCGCGATGATGGCGCGTGGGGGGGGAAAGGTCAATTCGGTAATCGGTAATCGGTGATCGGTGATCGGAGGGCCGTGCCGTGGTTGAGGCCGTGCGCGTGAACCAACCGCCGGGCGCGGAGCCGTGCACCGCCGGAGCCCCCCACGTCCCGACTACCGATTACCGCGGCAGGGTGGAAAGCGCGCCGAGGCGTTGCAGCGCGCGCTGGCGCATATCCGCCGCCACCAGCGGCGCGGCCAGCAATTTTTCAGTATAGCCGCGGGCGGCCACGGTATCGCCCTTGGCCATGGCGAGGATGGAGAGTTGCTCGAGCGCCGCCGGGTAAAGCGGCGAGGATTCCAGCCCCTGCTGGGTGAGAAGTTCCAGGTTGGTTTGCGCCGCGGCGTTGTTGGTGCCCAGTTGCGCCAGCGCCATGTTGAAGCGTGCCATTTGTTGCAGCCAGGCGGGCAGCGAGGAATCTTGAGCCACCAGTTGGTAGGCGGCGGCGCGCGCCTGCGGCGTGGCCGCAGCCTGCGCCTGCGCGAAGGCGGCCAGCGCCTTGTAACCGCCGTGGGCACTGGCGGTGAACTGGGTGAGTTGCCGGGCGCGGGCGGGAGAGGCGTTAAGCGCGGTGATGGCATAGTAGCGTGTGGCCTGGGCGCGTGCCTGGTGCTGGCGCCAGGCCTTGTAGCCCTCGGACCCCGCCACAGCCAGCAGCAGGACGATGACCGCCGCCAGCAGCAGCCATTTGTAGCGGTGCCACAGCGACATGATGTGATCGTACTGCAGGGCTTCGTCGACTTCGCGCAGGAAGGCGGCGGTGGGATCGTGAGGGGTGGCCATGGGCGAACCGTAACCACTGCCGCGCCGGCTGTAAACAACGAAGGCGCAGGCGCAGCGGCGGATTGCGCGGGAAATGGGCAACCGGATGGAGGCCAGGCCCCCTCCCCTTATGGACTACTCCGTTAAGGCGCGGCTAAAGTGGCAAAACATAATAAGAACGAAATGCTTACCATGTTGATCTCCTGGCGTAACGTGTCTCTGCGTTGGCGGTTTTTGCTGACCAGCCTGGTGGGTATTGCGTTGATTCTGGTGGAAGACCTGCTGCTGGAAGATGAGCGGTTGGGCTGGGTGTTTATCGCCGCCGGTGTGGTGGTGGTGGTGGGGCTGGGCAAGCTTATCATCCGCGATGTGCGGCTGGGGCTGGAGGACATTCATGAAACCATTGACCGGCTGAACCGGCTGGATTTGAGCGCGCATGCCCGCGAAGAAGGCCAGCTGGAGCTGCGCGAAGTGGCGGCGGGGCTGAACAAGATTATCGTCTCGTGGCGGAAACTGGCAACCGAGGCACGCGACAACCGCGCCGGACTTTTGGAGACCGTGGGCGAGCTGGACAGCCAGAGCCATATTTTGGGCAACCTGCGCAGCGAGCAGAAAAGCCTGTTGGTGGAATTGCAGAGATCGAGCGATGACGGCGCGCGCAAGGACGATGCCACCGAAGAGCACATGCGCCGCATGGGCGAGCGCCTGGTGGCGGTGGAGAACGTGGTGGAGCGCGGCACCGACGCGATGCAAGGGCTGGACGCGCGGATGGACCGGATGCGCGGTGTTTCTGCCGCCATCCGCGATATTGCCGACCAGATCAACCTGCTGGCGCTGAACGCCGCGATTGAGGCCGCGCGCGCCGGCGATGTGGGGCGCGGCTTTGCCGTGGTGGCCGGCGAAGTGCGCAAGCTGGCGGGCGAGAGCGCCAAGACCGTGGAGGGGCTGGACGAAACGGTAAGCGCCCTGCTGGCCGCGCTGACCAGCCTGCGCCGCGACATGGCCAGCGTAAGCAAGGAGGTGGGTGGCATGCGCGAGGATATCCAGGCCGCCGCAGCCCTGCTGCAAAAGCAGGACGCCAATACCGCCGCCGAGAAGGCGCGCAGCGAAGAGATTGCGCGTACGCTGGAACAGATGCAGACCCAGGTGGCGCGGGGGGTGGAGATCTCTACCCGGTTGAGCGCGCTGGCGGCCGAGATGGATGAGCGCTCGGCCAACCTGAAGCTTAAATAGCGGGTTATTTACGGACGTAGTTGAGCGCGGCCTCGGTGGCCTGGCGGCCGCGCGGGGTACGCTGGATGAAGCCCAGTTGCAGCAGGTAGGGTTCCACCATGTCTTCGATGGTGTCTTCGCTCTCTCCGGTGGAGGCGGCCAGGGTGGACAGCCCCACCGGGCCGCCCTTGAAGCGGGTGACCAGGGCTTCCAGGTAGCGGTGGTCGTTCCTGTCCAGCCCGTTGGTATCCACGCCCAGGCGTTTGAGCGCGTGCTGGGTGATGGCGAGTGTGATGGCGCCCTGCCCTTCCACCACGGCGAAGTCACGAACCCGGCGCAACAGGCGATTGGCGATGCGCGGCGTGCCGCGGCTGCGTGAGGCGATCTCGGCCGCGGCTTTGGCTTCCAGAGGTGTGGTGAGCAGGCCTGCGGCGCGGGTGAGGATGTGCTGCAAATCTTCTGTGCCGTAGAATTCCAGGCGGCCGTGGACGCCGAACCTGTCGCGCAGCGGGTTGGAGAGCATGCCGGCGCGGGTGGTGGCGCCGACCAGGGTAAACGGCGGGACATCCACCCGCACGGTGCGGGCGGCCGGGCCTTCGCCGATGATGAGATCGAGCTTATAATCCTCCATCGCCGGGTAGAGCACCTCTTCCACGTTGGTGGGCAGGCGGTGAATTTCATCGATGAACAAGACATCGTGCGGCTGGATGGTGGTGAGGATGGCGGCCAAATCTCCGCCCTTGGCGATGACCGGGCCCGAGGTGGCGCGGAAGCCCACGCCGAGTTCCTTCGCCAAAATATGTGCGAGCGAGGTTTTGCCGAGACCCGGCGGGCCGGAGAGCAGGACGTGGTCGAGCGCCCCGCCACGGGTTTTGGCGCTGGCGATGAAGACCTCCAGGTTGGCGCGGAGGTCCGGCTGGCCGACGAACTCCGCCAGCGAGGGCGGGCGCAGGGCGATGTCGGCGCCGAGTTCTTCTGGCTGGGGGGTGGGGGTGAGGATATCGTCGGGCTGCATGGGCATAGTGTACAGAAATCAAACCGGCAAGGCCAGCGGGATGGCTGGGGCTTTGGGCAGGTTTGTGCGCTAGAGGGTGATGGACTCGCCCGGGTTGACCACCTGGATGGGCAGGCCTTTGCCGTGGTGCACGAACTCGTCGGCGGTGGGGGCCAGCTGGCCGAAGGTGGCGTAGTGGATGGGGATGACCTTCTCGAATTTGAAGTACTTTTGCGCGGCGAAGGCGGCCTCGCGCGCGCCCATGGTGTAGCGGTCGCCGATGGGTATGAGGCCGATGTGCGGGTGATAGAGCTCTTGGATCAGCGCCATGTCGCCAAAGGCGCAGGTATCGCCCGCGTGGTAGATGGTTTTGCCCGGCGTGGTGATGATGAGGCCTGCCGGGTTGCCGAGGTACGTGCCGTCATCCGCCGCCGAGGAATGCCAGGCCGGCACCAGCGTGACCGAGTGCCCCTGCCCCAAGTTGATGGTGCCGCCGAAGTTGGCCGGTTCCGTCTTTTTGACGCCGTGCTTTTTGGCGAGCCAGGTGACGAGTTCCACCATACCCACCACCGTAGCGCCGGTTTGCGCGGCGATGGCCGCGGTATCACCGACGTGGTCTCCGTGCCCGTGGGTGAGCAGGATGTGGGTGGTGCCCTTGGCGGCGGTTTGCCAATCCATGGGCGCTTTGCCATTGCCGGTGAGGAAGGGATCGACCAGCAAGGTGTGGGTGGAGGTGGTAATTTTAAAGCCGCTGTGGCCGAGGTATTGGAGTTGCATGAAAAAATCTCCCCTTTTGTTGGGGAGACTTTATAACAGCGGACCTAAAAATGAAATATGCCGTTGGGGGTTACCAGCCGACGCCGTTGTTATCGACAGGCGCGTTTTGGATCTTCACCCAGCTGCCGTTCATACATTGGTAAGTTCCATCCGGGGAGTTGGAAGCCCGGAAGGGGATGATGTAACCCTGGCCGAAAGTGACGTTGGTGTTATACGCACCCCACTGCCCGTTATAGGTGCCAGGCATAGGCATGCTTTGGTTGTTGTTAATGTAATAGCCGGGGCAACCGGTGCTGGGGGCGGCGGAGGCGCCGGTGCAGGTAAGGGCGCCATCCACCGTGGTGATCTTGCCGTCTTTGCAGGTGTTTTGGGTGAGGTAGTTGATGATCTGATTCTGGGTATTGCTGATCTGGGTGATCTGGGTAGTGAGGTTGTTGATAACAGTGGTGAGGGAGGAGACGGATTGGTTGAGTTGCTGGAGCAAGCCGCCCTGGGCGGCCAGCGCCGCGTTCTGGCTGGTGAGCTGGTTGGCGAGGGCGTAGGTGGAGGCGCCGCTGGCGCTGCCCGCGCCGTCGGACGGCAGGGCCACGGCTTCCAGCGCGTGGGATTGGGCGGACATGAAAGCCAGCGAACAGACCGAGAGAGGCAGCAACCACTTCATGGGTTTATATGAAGCGCGGCACCAGCTGCTCTGACAAGCGGATGTTGGGGAAATACCCCAGGCATTGCAACAATTCAGCAACAAGCCCTAGGCGGCTTTGTGCAGGGCGGTTTTGAAAAGATCTTCAAAAGTAGCTTTGGGGTTGGCTTGCAGCGCCTGCTCGGCCGCCGCCTGCGCGGTTTTGGCCGGGTAGCCCAGGTTGGTGAGGGCGGATGTGAGATCGGCAAGCAGGCCGGAGGCCGCCGGGCCGGCGGCGGGGGCGAGGATGGCCACCGAGGCGAGTTTGTCTTTGAGCTCCACGATGATCTTCTCGGCCAGTTTTTTGCCCACCCCCGAGGCCCGCGAGAGCTGGCCGGGTTGGTTGGTGAGGATGGCCTGCTGGATATCGGCCGGGGTAAAAGAAGACAGCAGCGACAGGCCGATGCGCGGGCCGACGCCGCTGACGGTGGTGAGTTGCTCGAAGAACGAACGTTCCGCCGGAGTGGCGAAGCCGAAGAGGGTGAGCGCGTCTTCACGCACGTTGAGCACGGTGTAAAGGCGTGCGGTTTGGCCGGTGGTGAGCCCTGCCATCGTGCGCATGGGGCAGAAGGCGGCGTAGCCGACGCCGGAGCAATCGATGACCGCGGCGGTGGCGGTGACTTCGAGCACGGGGCCGGTAAGGGTGGAGATCATGCCTGAGTGTATAGGTTGTAGGTGGTAGGTGGTAGGTGGTAGGTGCGGGTGTTGACATTTTTTTGGGCGGTGGTAGGGATAGAGGTAACCATTCCGTTGGTTTATTCCTTTTTTGTACGGCTGCCGCAGGCGCTGATATTTCTTCTTCCGATTCGGCCTTGGCGGTTATGCGTCCTGGCCGTGAGTTGCGTAGGCCCCTGCCCTTTGTGGTGGGGGTTTTAATTATTTGAGGCGGGCGGTGAAGGCCAGGTGGTGGGCGTGGGTGAGAGCGACGGCCAGCGCGTCGGCGGCGTCGGCGCTGGCAGCCGCCGAGGTGGGAAGGAGCACGCGCACCATGTGCGCGACCTGGGCTTTTTCCGCATTGCCCTTGCCCACCAGTGATTTTTTGACCAGGCGCGCGGCGTATTCCGCCACCGGCAGCCCCAGTTGCCCCGGCACCAGCAGGCACACGCCGCGCGCCTGCCCCAGCTGCAAACTGCTGCGCGCGTTGCTGTTGACGAAGACCTCTTCCACCGCGGCGTGGGTGGGGTTGTGCGCGCGGATGACCTGGGCCAGGCCTTCGGCCAGTGCGGCAAGGCGCTCGGCAGTGGGGGCAGAAGCCTTGGTGCTGATGCGCCCGCAGGCGAGGAAGCTGTGCTGGTTGCCGGCCACGCGGATGATGCCGTAGCCGGTGTGCTGCAGGCCGGGATCGATACCAAGAATGGTGTGCGCTGCCGCCACCGGCTATTTGAGATCTTTGGTGGCGTTGACGATGAAGGTGACCTGCACGGTGTCGCCGATCTCGGAGCTTTTCTCCCACGGGCCCTTGCCCAGCAGATAATCGCGCCGCGACAGGTTGAAGCGCCCCTTGGCGCGCGCGGTATCGCCGGTGATGGTGAGCGTGAAGGGGAAAGACAACGGCAGGGTGACGCCTGCCAGGCTGAACTTGCCCTCGGCACGGTACATGCCCTCGGCCAGTTTGGTGATCTTGCTGCTGGTGAAGGTGGCGTTGAGGTAGCGCGTGGAGTTGAACCAGTCGGGCCCGCGCAGGGTGACGTCGCGGCCCATGTCGCCGCTCTCTACGCTGGTGGTGGGGATGGAGACCTCGATGGTGGCGGCCTCGATATGATCGGGGTTGAAGAAGATTTTGGCGTACCAGCTTTTAAAGCTGCCGGTGACCGGCTGGCCGTTGAAGGGCACCTGCCAGGTGATGTTGCTGGCGCCGTAGTCGGTATTCCAGCTATAGGCATGCGCGGCGGCGGGCAGCAGCAGCGCGGCAACCAGCGGCAGCCACAGGCGCGGGCGCGGCAATTTGAGCCAGGCGGGCAGCATGCGGGTGAGGATGGCATCGCGCACGATAAGGTGGTGGTAGAGCGCCGCGCCCAGGTGCAGGGCCAGCAGCACCAGGAAGGCATAGCCGCCCCAGTAATGCAGCGCTTTGAAGGTGTGGGAGAGCGGTTTGTCTACCGTGGAAATAACCGGCACGGTAAGGCCAAAGAGGTTGGGGTGGTAGCCGGATGCGTCGGAGAACACCCAGCCAGAGAGCGGCATGAGCACCATCAGCGCATAAAGCATAAGGTGTGTGGTGTGCGCCGTGACGCGCTGCCACAGCGGCGTGCCGGCGGGGAGCATCGGCGCCGGGTTGGTGAAGCGCCACATGGCCCGGATGAACACCAGGATAAGCACCGTAAGGCCGATGGATTTATGCCACTGGATGAGAGTGAATTTGGTGAAGGTGGCGTAGGAATCTATAGTGAGGCCGACGTAGAGCTGGAACAGGATGAGCGCGGCGATGAGCCAGTGCAGGCTTTGCGCCACGGGGCCATAGCGGGTGGGGGTGCGGGGTTTCATGCCAGCAAGGATAGGACAACCGCGCGATTTTGGGTAGAGTGTGCGCCATGGGTGCTTTTGTGCTGCGACGGATACTTGCAAGCTTGCCACTGCTGGTGGGCGTGACGGTGCTGTGTTTTGCGGTGATGCACCTGGCGCCGGGAGACCCCACCACGCTGATGGGCGACTTTGACCCCCGTGCCCACGCCAACACCGCGATGAAGGCGGCCTACGGCCTGGACCAGCCGATTTACGTGCAGTACCTGCACTGGGTGGGCAACCTGCTGCAAGGCAAGCTGGGGGTAAGCCTGGCCCCCGACGGGTTGAAGGTGTGGGATAAGATCGCCGCCGCCATGCCGCTGACCCTGTGGCTGAACCTGGGCGGGCTGCTGCTGGTGCTGGTGTTGAGTGTGCCGATTGGGGTGTGGGTGGCGGCCAAGCCCTTTGGCCTGCGCGACGGTGTGGTGACGCTGCTGCTTTATGTTGGCCTGGCCGCGCCCAGCGTGTGGCTGGCGCTGCTGGGGATGCAATTTTTTGGCGTGACGCTGGGGTGGGTGCCGCTTTCTGGCCTGCGCAGTTTTGGCGCGGAGAGCTGGGGCTGGTGGGCACAGGCCAGGGACATTGCCTGGCACATTGCGTTGCCGGTGGGGGTGGGCATTGTGGGCAGCCTGGCGGGCATTAGCCGCTTTGTGCGCGGCAGCATGGTGGAGGTGCTGCGCCAGGATTACATTTTAACCGCGCGCGCCAAGGGCGCCAGCGAGCAGCGCGTGCTGGTGCGCCATGCGTTGCGCAATGCCTTGCTGCCGGTGATCACCATTTTGGGGTTGAGCTTGCCGGGGTTGATCGGCGGCAGCGTGATCATGGAAAGCATTTTTGCGCTGCCCGGCATGGGCAAGCTGTTTTACGACGCGGTGCTGATGCGCGATTACCCGGTGATCATGGCGTTGCTGACTTTGGGGTCCGCTTTAACATTGGTTGGCAACCTTTTGGCAGATATGGCTTATGCGTGGGCAGACCCACGGGTGGAATAGAGGTTATTGGTGATTGGTTATTGGTGATTAAGAAAGGACTTACGCAGTGCCGGGGCTAGTGAAGAGTGTTTATGATTTTGAGGTTTTCAAGCTGGCGTATGCCGCTTCGCTTGAAATCCACCGGCTTTCCAAGGCTATGAGTAAAGGGGAGCAGTACGGCGGAATTGCAGACCAAATAAGGCGGGCGAGTAAGAGCATTTGTGCAAATTTGGCGGAAGGCTTCGGCAAGAACAGTTCTTCCGCCGAGTTCCGGCGATTTGTTCTTATGGCCCTGGGCTCGGCCCGCGAAGTGGATTTGTGGTTGAAATATGCCCACGATTTGGATGAAATAAAGCAGATAGATACCGTGAGGTTAAGAGAGCAATATGGCAGGATTGCCCGGATGCTACAGGGGTTAGCCAAACCCCGGGTGGCATAGGAAGGACATAAACCAATGCGTGGGATGCAGCTTTTAGGGATGGAGATGGCCCTGGCGATGGTGTTGGTGGCGGTGGCGGCGCCGTGGCTGGCGCCCTATGGCCCCACCGAGCTGCACCTTTATAATGTGCTGGAGGCGCCGAATGCGCACTTCTGGCTGGGGACCGACAGTTTGGGGCGCGATGTTTTAAGCCGGCTTATTTTTGGCGCGCGCACCAGTTTGAGCGTGGGGCTGGTGGCGGTGGGACTGGCCACCGCGCTGGGGGTGCTGGTGGGCGTGGCCGCGGCGCTGGGCGGTAAATGGACCGACCGGCTGCTGATGCGCATGACCGATGTGATGCTGTGCTTCCCGACCATCTTTTTGATTTTGGCGGTTATCGCCTTCCTCTCCCCTTCCCTGATGAATGTGATGATCGTGATCGGCGCCACCAGCTGGATGGGCGTGGCGCGGCTGGTGCGTGCCGAAGTGTTGAGCCTGCGCGGGCGGGCGTTTGTGGAAAGCGCACGGCTGGCCGGCGTGGGGCGGGTACGGCTGGCGGTGCGGCACATATTGCCCAATGCCCTGCCGCCGATTGTGACCAGCATGAGTTTGGGGTTGGCGGCAGCCATTTTGACCGAGGCCGGGTTGAGCTACCTGGGGTTGGGGGTGCAGCCCCCCGTGCCCAGCTGGGGGGCCATGCTGACCGAGGGTAAAGGGGTGATCGAGGCGGCGTGGTGGCTGATCACCTTCCCCGGATTGTGCATTATTATCAGTGTTTTAGGGTTTACCCTGGTGGCCGAGGGCGGGCGCGGCGGGCGGAGGTAGGCTTGTAAAAGTTGGGAATTGGGCTTATTTAGAGGGCTCGATGCATAAAATAGAAACGTTTAACAGGGGGCGTCCTCCCACACTTCTACTTCTAACCGTTATGGGGACGCTTGATGAACACTAACTTAGACACCTTATCGGTAAAGCAGTTGCTTCGGCTGCGTGAGACCGCTGAACGCAACTGCCGGAATACCAACGCGGAAGTTTGTAAGGCGGCAGAACAATGCCTGGCTGATGTGCAAAGCGCACTGAAAGCCAAATTGACCGCCACCACGCAGGCCGGCGACCGTGCGACTGCCGCGGTGATTGCATCGTGTGCAAGCACGTTGCTGGAGGAAGTCGCATCGCGTGATGTGGGCATTGCCCCGTTGGCGGATGCGGCCAAGGCCTACCACCAGCCCCCGGCGGGCATGGCGGGTAAGACCTTGGCGAAAACGGCTTAAATCTGCCGAAAAAACAAGTCAGCGGGCGCCTTCCAGAACGGAAGGCGCTTTGCTTTTTTATAATACGTTACGTGGCGTGGCGGGCGGCTTTGCGCTCGGCGCGTTTGGCGCGCAGCGTATCCAGCCAGGGCTGCACGTAGCCGACCAGGGCCGGCCAGGGCAGCGCGTGGAGGATGTTGTAAATGATTCCGTAGGGGCACATTTCAGTTACCAGTTAACAGTTAGCGGTTAACAGTTAGACCTCTCCTTCGGGGGCGTCAAGGTCGGTGAGGTTGAGCGCCTGGAGGGCCTGTTGCAGGGAGAAACCGCGGCGGGTTAAATAGCTGATGCGCTTTGATTTTTCCTTCTGCAGGGCTTTGTAGGCTTCGGCGCGGCCCAGGGCGGGGTCGGCGCTTTCAGCCTCTGGCAAGGGTTGGGGGAATTTGCGTTGCAGGAGCTTTTGCGCGGTAGCGAGCCAATCCTCTGATTCATTGAGGGATTCCATGGTGGAAGAGACTGTCTCTGCCGCCAGGCCTTTGGAGGAGAGCTCTTGCCGGATCTTGGCCGCCCCCCACTTGCTGCCCTGGGCGCGGCTGCTGCCGCGGGCTGCGGCATAGCGTTGATCATTCAGGTAATTTTTTTGCAGCAGGGCGGCAAGGACGGTGTCTACCTCCGGCAGCGGGTAGCCTTTTTGCTGCAATTTGCGGCGGAG
Organism: Pseudomonadota bacterium; assembly: GCA_016125035.1. GTDB lineage: Bacteria > Pseudomonadota > Alphaproteobacteria > UBA2136 > UBA6156 > RFNJ01. The sequence continues at coordinate 33,460 of WGMN01000006.1, read as the reverse complement.
CTCGGCGGTGCCGTGCTCGCGCCGGGCGAGGTAGGCGAGGGCGGCTTCCAGGAGGGGCTTTTGCTGTTTCATAAATGCGCGTATGTTGAGGATTACATTAAACCTTCGAGGACCTCTGGGAGGATGTGATGCACCCCTTTACGTCTGTTTCGCTGAACATGCTTGTTCTTATCGCTGCTGTCGCCGGCCTGAGTGTGGGTTCGGCCTGGCATATCTTCATCACGGCGCCGCGGCGCTTGCCCAAGAACCTCGACAGCACCCTGTTGCCGGTAGCCGTGATTGCGACAGCCCTTGTGCTGTTGCTCTTGCGGAACTCGCGGGGTCTTGAAGTGGCCATTGTGATCGAGGTTACGCTCTTTTGCGGTGCCATTGGCGTACTTGCGGCAACGGGTGGAAGCTGGATGGTTGACCGACTTTGTCACCGCACCGCCGCTTAAGTTGCGGAAGGGCCCTCTCCGGTTTGCCGCCGGAGAGGGCTTTTCTGTTAGGCGGCGTCGGGGGTGCCTTCGTCGGCTTCGCCGGGTTCGGCGGCGACTTCCGGCAGGCCGCCTTTGCTGCGGATGCCATCTTCGATCTGCGACATGATCTTGGGATTATCCTTGAGGAACTGCTTGGTGTTCTCGCGGCCCTGGCCGAGCTTCTCACCCTTGTAGGCGAACCAGGCGCCGGACTTTTCGATCACCCCGCGGGCGACGCCGAGATCGACCACCTCGCCGGTGCGGGAGATACCTTCGCCATACATAATATCAAAGACAGCTTCGCGGAAAGGCGGGGCCACCTTGTTTTTGACCACCTTGACGCGGGTGGAGTTGCCGACGATCTCCTCGCCGTTTTTGATGGCGCCGGTGCGGCGGATATCCATGCGCACGGAGGCGTAGAACTTGAGCGCGTTGCCGCCGGTGGTCGTCTCCGGATTGCCGAACATCACGCCGATTTTCATGCGGATCTGGTTGATGAAGATGACCATGGTTTTGCTGCGGCTGACCGTGCCGGTGAGCTTGCGCAATGCCTGCGACATGAGGCGTGCGTGCAGGCCGACGTGGCTATCGCCCATTTCGCCCTCGATCTCAGCGCGTGGGGTGAGCGCGGCGACGCTGTCGACCACCACGACGTCGACCGCGCCGGAAGACACCAGTGTGTTGCAGATCTCGAGAGCTTGTTCGCCGTTATCCGGCTGAGAGACCAGCAGCGTGGGCAGGTTGACGCCCAGTTTGCGCGCGTAGTCGGTGTCGAGCGCGTGCTCGGCGTCGATGAAGGCGCAGGTGCCGCCCTTCTTTTGCGCCTCGGCGATGACTTGCAGCGTGAGGGTGGTTTTGCCCGAGGATTCCGGCCCGAAAATTTCGATAATCCGGCCGCGCGGCAGGCCCCCTACCCCCAGCGCCATGTCGAGCCCCAGGGAGCCGGTGGAGACGACGTCGATGTTCTTCTCCACCGCGTCGCCGTTGAGCGAGAGGATGCTGCCCTTGCCGAAGCTGCGCTCGATCTGTGCCAGCGCGGCCTCCAGCGCCTTGGCCTTGCCGGCGTCGGCTGCTGAGCCGTTGGATTTGCTGATGTCTTTGGTGGCCATTGGTGAATTCCTTCGCTTGGGTTTTTCGCTTTGTTTGATTTTTGTACGATAATAAGAGTGGGTTGGCAAGAACTAAATTGCCACAGGGGGGCACCACCACCGCCCCGCGTGCATTTGTATGATGAAAGCCGCGGCAGCCCCAGCTGCAAGCCGCAGGTGCATGCACAGGTGGCAAGCTGCCGCCGCCCGTGCCCACTATACCCCCATGAGCGAACCCACCGCCAAAGACCGTTACTTTGACCCCTACGTGCAGGCCTGGTGCGTAAAAGTGCGCCCTGGCAGCTGGGAACTGAGTGACAGCGACATTTTGTGCGCCACCGCCGCCAGCTGCGCCGTGCTGGGAGTGTGGGACAGTGCCCACAACCGCGCGGTGATGAGCCACTTTATGGTAGAGCCCACCGCCCCCGCCAACTGGACCGCCGACAGCCTGCCCAGCCCCCACGCCGAAGCCCTGCTGGGTGACATGTGGGCCGGCTTGCAGATGCCCGTCGGCGAAGGCACCCAGCCCGCCTACAAGGCCGCCGTGGCCGGAGGCGGCACGATGATGTTGTGCAACCATGTGGTGGTGGGACAGGCCAACGTGATGAAGGCCGTGGACTGGGTGCACAAAAACAAGCTTGAGCTTGGCACCTACGACGTGGGCGACACGGTGATACGGCGCGTGTACTTCAGCCCCGCCACCGGCGAGGCCAAGGTGCTGCGCGTGGGCCTGAACCGCAACGACACCGTGCGGCGGCGCGAGGAGATTTATCTGCAGAGTTTTTCCACCCCCCATCAACAAGGACAAGTTGCATGAACCTGCTGACCGATAAACTGCCCGCCACCGTAACCGTGGTTATGGACACAACATTAAATGCCGAAGAAGCCAGTACCTTTAGGGCCATGGTGCGCGAAGCGCTGGCCAGCAGCCCCAAGGAGCTGGTGCTGGATTGCAGCGTGCTGAGCTATGTGGACTCGACCGGTTTGGGGCTATTAACCCTGGCACGCAGCGAGGCCGCCCGCATTGGCGCCACGGTAAAGTTGCACAACGTGAACAACGGCCACACCCGCAAAGTGCTGGAGCTGGTGCGCTTTGACCAGATGTTTGCCATTACCTACAGCAGCCAGCAATAAGGGCGGCCCAGCATGAGCGCCCTTACCGCCGGTTTGCCCGCAGTGGCAAACAGTGATGCCCCCCCTGCCCCGCGCCAACCCACCGTTTACACCCCCAGCCCCGATGTGCGGGGGTTGGATAACGTAAAGACCGGCCTGGTGGCCGGCGGCGCCAGCCAAGGTGCCGCCACCGGCACAAGCCGCGAAGAGCTGGTAACCGCCCTGACCACCGGCGCGCGCAAGTTGCTGTTTGGCAAGCACACCAACGAACTGGCGCGCATTTTGCCCAAGGAAGACCCCGACCAGGTGCTGGTGCTGGCCGCCGAATGCAGGTTGATGAGCAGCCACGGCGTGGTGGAAGCACTGGCACATGCGATACACCACCGCGCGCACCTGATGCCCGAAGCCCGCGCCGCCTTGCATCTGGCACTGGCTGAATTGATCGCCAACGCCGTGGAGCACGGCAACCTGGGGCTGAGCAGCGAGCGCAAGGGCATGGTGAGCGAGCAGCAGTGGTTTGATGCCTACCATAAAAGGGTGAGCCAGGCCTTGGAGAGCCCGCTGGGCCGCATCCCCCTGCTGGTGGTGTGCCGCCGCATAGGCGCCGACCTGGAAGTGGTGATTGAGGACCGCGGCCTGGGCTTTAACGTGCGCCAGGTAAAAGAGGCCCTGCAGCATGAAAACACCCACACAGGGCGCGGGCTGGGCCTGGTGTTTGCGCTGATGGAAAACCGCGTGGCCTATGACAGCGGCGGGCGCCGCGTGACCTTTAAGCTGCCGGTACGCCCGCGCGCCGAGCACACCCTGCTGCCCACCCGCGAGCAGGCGCGCAACCGCGGCCGCGTGATGGTGGTGGACGATGAACAGGTGAACCTGCGCGTGGTGGAGAAAGCTTTTGTCGGTGCCGGGTTTAAGCACATCAACACCTGCAAGGACCCGCTGATTGCACTGGAGCAGATGCGTATTTTTAAGCCCGACCTGGTGCTGCTGGACGTGATGATGCCCAAGATTGACGGCTATGCCCTGTGCGCACAGATGAAGGCGGATGCGATGTTGCGCGATGTGCCGGTGATATTTTTTACCGGCCTCTCGGACGCTGACAGCCGCACCCGGGGCTTTAAGCTGGGGGCAGTGGATTTTGCCAGCAAGCCGATTGAGCCCGCCGAGCTTATCGCCCGCAGCGAAAGCCACCTGATGAACGGCATGATGACACGCGCATTGCAGGGCTTTGCAGAACGCAGTGGTGCGGATCTGGAGCGGGCGCGGAGCTTCCAGTACGACCTGCTGCCCAGCCCTTCAAGCCTGACACAGGTGATGCAGCGCCACGACCTGGAGGTGGCCACCGTGTACCAAGGCTGTGAAAGCCTGGCCGGAGATTATTGGAATATTTTAAGCCTGGATGAGCACCAGGTGGCCATTTGCCTGGTGGACTTTACCGGCCACGGTGTGCTGGCCGCGCTGAACACCGTGCAGCTGCACACCCTGCTGCACAACCAAAAACCCCTGCTGGGCAAGCCCGTGCTGATGGCGCAAAGCCTGAACTATAACCTGAGCCAGTTGCTGGGCGGCGGCAGCTTTGCCACCTTTATGTATGGGGTGTTGGATACGAAGAGCGGGGAATTCAGCTACGCCGGAGGCGGAGCGCCGCCGCTGCTGGTGCGCAAGAAAGACGGCACGCTAAAAAGCCTGGCCTGCGACGGCCTGCCGCTGGGGTTGGGCCCGGAGATTGAGGTACTGCCGCGCCGCGCGGTGCTGGAGAAGGGTGATACGTTGCTGCTGATAAGCGACGCGATGATGGACGCCGTGCACAGCAACGGCCGGCGTTGGAGTGTGGAAGGTGTGGAGCAGGCAGTGCGCGCCGCGCCGACGGGGATGAACGCCACCCAGGTGGTGAATTTTGTGCTCGACCGTTTTTACGCCACGGTGAATTTGCCGGTGGAGGACGACCTGACCATGTTGGCGATAACCCTGGGAAGGGACGAGGAGGTTAAGAAAGCTTGATTTTAGAACCGGGCCACAGCATATTGACAGGGCAATGACGCACCTGAACCACACCCATTATGCTTTTACCGCCGCCCATTGGTGGGCGGTGTAAACGCGTGGTTTGGTTTTTGCTTCCTTGTTTGAGTTTGTAGATCTTCTTCCAACTGACGAGTAGATGGCGGGCCAAACCCGCGAATTTTGGCGGGGCTGCGGCCCTGCCCTGCGACCTTTGCCCCGCACCATTGGGGTGCGGGGCGTTGCCCAACCATGGAGATGACCGATGGGGACGATTATGCAACGCATCCACGAAGCCCGAGACGTGCTGCACAATGCCGGGGTAGCCGGAGACCACGAAGCCTGGCAACTGGCCGACCTGGCGGCGTTGCTGAGCAGGATGGTTGGCGGCGCCTGCCCGGTTGAAGACAGGCTGCTGCTGCAAGACAAGATAGAGCGGGCCCGGCGCAGCAAAGGCCGCTACGGCGCCAACCCCAAGCTGCAACGGGCACGGCAGGTGTTGTTAAGCCTGGCCGGGCAAAAGCGTAAGCAACTGGGGCCCGGCCCCCTGCCCGAGCCTTATGCCGGCAAGCACAGCGGGTGGATAAGCCCCGAGATGTGCAGCTGAGCTGCATGACGCTGGAAAACGGCCCCCTTCGCAGGGGGCCGTTTTTGCGTGCGCGGACGTGGCGGACTAGGGCAGCGCTTCCTCATTAAGGAGCTGACTGATGGCCTGGATTTGCCCGGGCAGCGGCAGGTTGCCGAAGCGCTCGAGCAGTTGGGCGCGTTCCTCCGGCGAGAACTGCACCAGCAGCAGGCGCAGGCGGGCGTCGTCGGTAAGCGGGGTGGCCTTGGGGATGGCGATGGGAGAGACCGCCTCGTGCGTGAGGTCTTGCAGTTGCCAGCGGCCGTTGGGGCCGGTGAACAACACCGGCAGGCCAACCTTGGCGGCCTCGGCGGCGGAGACGCCGATCTTCTCGCAGGTATTTTCCAGCGTGCCGGCGTTAAGCCACTGCACCGCGGTGATGATGCGCAGGATATCGGCCACGTTAAGCCCGCCCTGCTGCGCGGCGTAGGGGCTGCCGACCCACTGGTCGCAGGTGGTGGTGCCGGATTTAACCTCCCAGCCGGTGGTGGGGTGGGCCTTCCAGGCGGCAGTGGGAGATTTGTCGGCCACCACCTGCACCGGCGCCAGCAGCGGCGCCAGTGTGGATGAGGTGAGGGAGAGCCAGCCGTCTTCCTCTGGGTGGTGGTAGTAAATGGTGCCGGTGGAGGGCTGGTAGATGACCTCGCCGGGGAAAGGCAGCTCTTCCACCGAGGCGGTGCCGGATTTATCCACCACGATGAGCAGCGGGAGATCGGACATATCGTAGGTGATGTGGGCCCCTGCCCCGATTTGCGTGGGCGACGCGGCCTGCGCCTGAAGCGCCCCGGTGAGCGCCAGGGCCGCAACCACCATGCCGAGGAAAGCGACCTTCATGTAAGTTATGTTAGCTGTTTGATTTTAAGGGGGCAAGGAGGGGGAGAGCTTCTTTTTGCAACCGGACGGCTGCCGGTAAGCATGGCTTGCCAGCCGCGGCCGAACCGGGTACAAGCGCCCGACGAGCAAGGAGCAAGACCTATGAAGATTTCTGGTGTGGACATTCGGCCCGGCATGGTGCTGGATTACAACAATAAGTTGTGGCGCGTGGCGAAGATCCAGCACACCCAGCCCGGCAAAGGCGGCGCCTACATGCAGGTGGAAATGAAGTGCATCACCGACGGCACCAAGTTGAACGAGCGCTTTAGGAGCGCCGACAGCGTGGAAAAGGCCAGCTTAGAGGGCAAGCCGATGCAGTACCTGTTTGCCAGCGGCGAGATGCTGACATTTATGGACACCAACACCTATGAGCAAATTGAGCTGCCCGCCGACCTGCTGGGAGACGCCCTGGTGTGGCTGGCCGAGAACATGGTGGTGAACGTGGAGCTTTATGGCGAGAAGCCGGTGAGTGTGAGCCTGCCCGACAAAGTGGAAATGGAAGTGATTGAGGCCGACGCCGTGGTGAAGGGCCAGACCGCCAGCAGCAGCTACAAACCCGCCAAGGTGGAAAACGGCCAGAAAGTGCTGGTGCCGCCCTACATTACCAGCGGCACGCGGATTGTGGTGAACACCGCCGATGGCAGCTTTGTGAGCCGCGCGTAATGCCCAAGAGCGTCGCCCCTTCTCCCAAGGCCAACCTGTTGCGCGGCATTTATGGAAAGCTTGCCCCCAAAGCCAAGCGTTTGCTGGGCGAAATGGCCCGCGTGCGCGGCAACGCCACCACCGCCGAACGGGAATTTGACAAAGCTGAGACCGCCATTGCCGCCCTGCTGAACGAGCTGCTGGAGCGCACAGGCCTGCCGGTGGTGCGCGAAGGCGATGCCGCCCCCGCCGGTGAGCATTGGCTGGTGAGCGGGTTGGTGAGCCGCCGCAACGTGCTTTATGCCCGCGACCCGGTGAGCGTGAGCGTGGCCTATGTAGCCAAGGACGGCACCTGCCCGGTGGGCGCGGTGTTTCTGCCGTTGCAGGATGTGTGCATTCTGGCCGAAGAAGGCCTGGGCGTGAGCGGCGAAGGCCTGGGCCGTTTGCGCGTGGGCCAACGCGGCGAGTTGAAGGACACCCTGGCATTGTTGCCATGGAAAACCGCTGACGCCCTTGAGCCCATGCGCAAGCTGGACGACCACACCGTGCACACCCGCAAGACCGGCAGCACCCTGGCAGATGTGGTGGAAGTGGCGATGGCCCGCGCCGACATGGCCGTGGCCACCCGCCTGACCCGCCTGGAAGCCTTGCTGGCTAACTTGATTATGGCCGAGAGCGGCGGCTTTGCCAGCGACATCGCCGGCAAGCCCCTGGGGCCCCAAAGCACCACGCTGGTGGCCGCCAACCCCAAGTTGCACGCCAAGGTGGTTGACTTGTTGAGCCGCTAACGGCAGGTTTGCCCCGGTTTGCCCGTGTAGTCCAAGGGTAGAGACAGAGGACTTAAAAGCCTCCTTTTTGGAAGTTTGTCGGACAAAAAGTCTTTGAATATCATACGTTTAGTTTTTAATTGACGGGATAGACCCACCTAGCACAGCCTAAGCACATAAGCACGCTTGGAGGCGGCAATGGCTAGGCACGACATCCTGCAAGGCAAAGTTCAACTCTATAAGCGCCCAGGCGGGCGCTACTGGCAGTGTTCGACCTCTTTTGCTGGGCGGCAGCACCGGGCGACCACAAAGAAGGAAGAACTCGCCCAGGCCGAGGACTTCGCCGAGGACTGGTATCTTGAACTGCGCGGCAAGCATAAGCGCGGTGAGCTGGGCAAGCTTGAACGGGTTGCGGGGGAAAGAACGTTCAAGGACGCTGCACAACAGTTTCTGCGTGAGTTTGAAGTGATCACGCATGGTGAGCGTAATGAGACCTATGTGGAGTGCCACAAAAGGCGTGTGAACAAGTACCTGATCCCCTTCTTCGGCAAGATGCTGCTGTCGCAGGTCACGTCAGGCAAAATCGTTGAATACCGAATCTGGCGGGTGGAGCAGACCAAGGCGAAGGCCGGGAAGCTCCCCGCGCGCTCCACCCTCCATCAGGAATCCGTCGCGTTGCGGCAGACCCTCAAGGCCGCGATGCGTCATGGTTGGCTTAGCCATCTTCCCGACATGACGGAGCCTTACCGCAAGAACGACAAAATCTCCCATAGGGCTTGGTTTTCGCCGGAGGAGTACCGGCAACTTATTGAGGCGACGCGCCGAAGGGCGGCGGCGCCTCTTAAAAAGCGATGGAAGTGGGAGTGCGAGCAGTTGCACGACTATGTCCTCTTCCTCGCCAATACCGGGCTCAGGCCTGACGAGGCCGCCCGGCTAGAATATCGGGATGTCAGCATTGTCGATGATGCTGCGACCGAGCAGAGGATATTGGAAATCGAGGTTCGTCATGGAAAGCGCGGGACGGGTTATTGCAAGAGCATGCCCGGCGCGGTGTTCCCGTTTGAGCGGCTGGTGGCGCGCAATACGCCGAAGTTGAGTGATCGGCTCTTTCCGAAAGTGGTCTCTGGCCTGCTCGATAAGGTGTTGCGGGAGCTGTCGCTCAAATTTGACGGGTTGGGACAGCCGCGCACGGCCTACAGCCTGCGGCACACCTACATCTCGTTCCGTTTGATGGAAGGGGCGGATATCTACCAGATCGCCAAGAACTGCCGCACCAGCGTGGAGATGATCGAGAAATATTACGCCTCGCACGTCAAGAATCGGCTCGATACGGCCGCGATCAATGTGGTCAAGGCGCGGTCCAAGAAGGACGCGGAGCCGATTATGGTGGGGGCCGATGGCAAGCTGCCGACGCCTAAGGAAAAGCTCAGCGTTGGCAACCGGCACAGCCGGGCCGGGCAAAAGGGTGCTAAGGCGCCCACTAAGGCTCCTTCGCTGGTTGTTCTCAAAAGCTTCAAAGGAAAGCGCCGGCCCGGAGGGGCCGGTGTTCGGGACTGACCGAAGGGCCAGACTTCCTGTGGGCGGGCGCCCAAACGCGCCGGTTCTTAAACGCCTGAACTGAATTATTTTGAAAAAAGCTGCGGATTTTCGACAGTTTGCTCACGGCTATTTGGTGAATCCGCAAGGTTGTGCAACCATTGGCACCTCTACAAAGGGGGGTGGGCTATGCGGGTCTTTCTGGTCGCGGTTGGTCTTGCGTTTCTTTTGTTGCCCAATGTTTCCAAGGCTGAAGAGTTTGGCTGCATTATTTACAACGCGAGTGGCGGATGTGCCTCGGCTACAATGCCCCAAGCCACTGACCGATCGCTTTCAAACAACCAGAAACTTCTCTCAATAAAGCCGAGGGGTAAGGCGCTGGTCAAAGACGCGCTCTACATTGTTGATCTCCGGTGTGGGCCGGTCAGGTACGATTCCGTCAACAATCCCTGGGGTCTCTTTGTCGAAAAGAACCGCGTCACAAGCCATATTGTCGCGATCACCAAACAGCGTCTCAGCAGCAAAGAGCTACCAAAGGACGCGCGGGCAGCCGTGACAGTCTTTTCGGTTACAGACGGAGTGCAGACCAAGGATACGTTCATAAACAAAGGTTGCCGCAATACCTTTGTCCTTTCTGGGCGCGATCCGGTCTTTCTGGCAGCAACTGCCAACCAGACCAGCACCAACAAACCCGGGCCTGTTACCAATATCCTCTTCGGTCTCGTTAAGATCGCGCTGTCAGTAGGGCCACTGTTCCATGGCACGACATTTGAGAGCCATTGGCAGAATGAATTCAAGGCGGCGTCCGACAATCAACCCACGGTCGGAAATATCTTCACCCAGTTTGACCGAGGTGAAACAGTTACAGAGTCGTCAGACCTGTTTGAGGGCAAGACAACCGTCAATACACCGTACAGCACGGTCACCGTCACCATCTCACGGATCAAATCGTTGGTTGAGCTCGGGAATGACCGGTTTACGTCGGACTTCGAGGCGACCGTTGAGGGCGCCAAGGCCCAGCTTAAGCTTGATACGCTGACGGGTGCGGCCCTTGCGTCACAATGCGGTGGCTTCGCTGCTGACCTGTTGGCCCGGAATCTCGGCGCAACGGACGTGGCCTATGCGTTGGGTTATGCCTCCAGTCTGTTTGCGCTCGATCGGGATAAGACCCTTACCTGCGTCGGCTCCGACTACGCTCTTCCGGCGCTTAACCACAAGGCGATGTGGGACAAATTGCACCCCGGCAAAGGCGCGCCGTACGACGCAAATGACGTCGAGAGTAAGTTCGCGGGAGGTGATATCCCGAAGCCGGCGCAGCCGGACTATAGCGCAATCAAGGACAATCCCCTTCAACGACTGCAAAACGCTCTCGGTGGGTATCTAAAGGGGTTTGCTGAGAACTCGGCACCGAATTTCGCGGCAGCCACGCGATATTTTGCTGCGTCGGTGCATGTCGAGGACTTTAGCGGCACTCTTGGGTTCGAGGATGAGCCGATGGCTCCGCAGGTCTTCGGGACGGCGCTGGCGAAGGTGGCGACGAGGGTTGGCTGCGCCACCTCTGACACCGAAGCAGTCGCTGTTTTCTTCGCATTCAAGGCCCCGAGCGGTGACGGTGGCAAGTATCGCGTGACGGACGCTTTGGCGATCCGCGTCTGGCTCGGTAAAGGCCGTAAAGTCATATGGGCGAAGGTGACGTCGGATGATGCCCCGGGACTTCTCGAGAGAGCGCTTCAAGCGCGAAATAGCCGAATCTGCGGGACTGTTGAAGTGGCCAAAGCCGCCGCCGGTACCTAGACCCGTATCCAAGGCGTGGGCGCTGAGAATGCCTGAATTTTGCACAACCGCTTGGCGGGAGCGCCCGTCAAGGTTATACGTGGCCTGTCGCGGGCGTGGCGAAATGGTAGACGCATCGGACTTAAGCGATTGAGTGCCCCCGGGGAAACCCGGGGAGTAGAACTGCCCAAATTCGGGGAAACCTTCACTGGCAATCCCGAGCCAAGCCCCGTGAGGGGAAGGTGTAGAGACTAGACGGGCAGCACCTAACGCCTTCGGGCTACGGTGAAGGGATAGTCCAGACCACAAACGTCACCTTTTTGGTGGCGGCGGCGAAAGCCGTAGCTGGTAAGAAAATCCGTCGGACGGAAACGTCTGTGCCGGTTCGAGTCCGGCCGCCCGCACCAGTTGTTCCAGTTATAATTAGTCAGTTTGGTTGAGTCGCCGGTTTAAGGACGACCATCGACGCCGGGAAGAAATGAGCTCTTACGACACACGTGTCTCTAAGCCAATTAATCACCAGGATTTCGAGGAAAAGGCCTCGGTCCTGTTTCGAGAGCTATTGGCTGATCCTAATCTCAAACGCTTTGGCCGCAGTGGACAAGGACAGGAGGGAATAGACCTCCTAGGGAAAAGGAATGGCAATGGGCGCAGGCTTGTAGGCGTTCAGTGCAAGCTCAAGGGTGACAAGGAAAAGGTCACCGAAAAGGAACTGCGTGACCACATAAAAGCGGCGGTCACATTCAAGCCGAAGCTTTCCGAATACATTTTTATTTCGACGGCACCAGACGACACTAAACTAGACAAATTAGCTGCGGCCTTCGCCCAACGGCAGCGGAACAACGGGCGCAAGATTGATATCGTTGTTTGGGGTTGGGAAGCCCTCCAAGCGCGCATAAATGAGAGCGACGCTGCGAAGAGAGCTTTCGATCCCGGCTTTAGCCCCGCTCTTGATGCGCAGAACGAGTTACTTCGCACTGTTGTCTCGGGCCAGGAACAGCAAGCGACCAAGCAGCAGATCGAAAGTCTATCGGCAAAGCTCGATAGTCGTCTGTCCGTTGATGCAGCAAATCTTCCAACGTCTTTCGCCGACCGGGAGTTGAAATCAGGACTCGAATTGGCGCTGCGTCGACGCGGGTTCGCCGAGGCAAATTGGCTAGCCGAGGTTTCCGCTCTTGCCCAGCGCGCAATCGACGGAGAGCTCTCGCTCGGTTCTCTTGCGGTTCGAATCGACATTATTGCCCGAGCTGCGCGCGCAAATGCGGCCGAGGAGACACTTGCGCAGGCAAGGCAGTTTAGAGCCGCCGTTATCGCTCTCGATCCCGATAATCGCGACGAATTCTACGAAGCTCTAGTTATGGACGCCGTAGGCCGTTCAGGTCAGGCGCTGCAATTACTGCGGAAACAGGACAATCCCAATTCACGAACGACCATATTCAATCATCTGGGGCGCGTCGGCGGCGCCAAGGCCGCTATCGACTGGCTGGTCTCAAATGAGTTGGATTCTAAAGACCTGAATGCGGCCGGCGTCATAAATCTCCTGCTGCGCCGTTTGGAGATGGGCCAATTTGACGAGGCACTCCGAGATTCGGAATTAATACCGGCTCAGCACTATAGCGTATGCCCAGTTCTTCATTGGCTAAAGGCCAATTTTCTCGTCGCGTCCATTCTTCCGGCCGACCAGAAGGCCCAGATATTCCAAGCTTTACCTATGAATCCGCGATTACTCCAGCTCGCGAGCGATGCTGCAGGTCTTGAGCAGATACGCCGCGCTCAGACGGAGATAGTGGCTGTTCTCGCGGTAATGCCTTCCCTGGGTTTGCGGCAAATGCCGTCGATAGTCGAAGAGGTTGCGCTTTGGCTTAGGCTAGAAGACCCCGTCACGAAGGAGGAGGCTACAGCCAAAATAGCTTCCGACATTTCGGACCCAAAGCTGACGTTGCAAAGGGTCCGTCTCGCGCTGGCTTACAATGTACCCTTCAATGTCGAGGCGCTGGAACGCCACCTTAGGAGCCAAAAGGCCGTAGGCGGCTGGACAACTGATGAACTGGTGGCGGCTCTTTCAATAGCCTTCCGGAGCGGTGACGCAAAAAAGCTGGCGCTCTTCTTTGACGAAAATCATGACGAGATCTTCTCCAATCATCAGTTAGCCCACACGCCCCTGGCGGGTATGGAGATCGAAATACTCGCCCGAGCTGGTAGGTTTGAAGATTCGCGTCGGAGGTTTGCCCAACATGAAGGTCAGCATTTAGATGTTGATGAAGCCGCGCATGTCCGAGAGATTGTGGACGCTATACAGTCAGGCAGTGAGTTAGAGCGCCTGCGGCGCCGCTACGCCCAATCGACGCAACTGACGGACTTGCGTTTTCTCGTGGCCGAATTGGCTCAGGCGAAAAACCAGCGGGAACTAGCTGAGTACGCTCCGGTCCTTGCGCAACAGACCCGTCGAATCGAGGATTTTAGGGTTGCGGCGGGCGCGTTGTTTAACGAGCAACTTTACGATGATTTGTTGGAACTGTTTGAGAGCCTTCCTCAACTCTATGCCTTGGACAACGACTTTGAGGGGCTGAGGGGATGGGCGTTATTCAAGACGGGCAGGATATTGGAGGCGCGCCAGCTGGCACGTGATCTTTATCAAAAACGCGGCAACGCCAACGATCGCGAGCTTGCAATCAATACTTCGATCGAGACGGGCGATTGGGGATATCTACAGGCAGTTATCACTCATGAGGTTGCTAGAATAGGAGAGCACGACGCCAGAACTCTCATTCGATTGGCGAGGTTGGCGCTGGAGATAGAGAGTCCGTACGTCGACGCATTCCGAGATGCTGCCCTTGTAAAATCGCCAGATGATGCTCACGTCCTGCTCGCTGTTTACAATTTGGCTTTAGAGCGAGGATTGGAGCAGCATGATCAGCTTGCGTACGATTGTTTTGAGAAGGCGATCCGTCTCTCCGGCCCGAAAGGTCCCGTGCAGTCCGTTTCTTTCAAAGACCTGATCGATCGATCTACGGCTTGGAATCAGCAAGTTAGCAAAGTTGATGAGATGTTGCGGGAGGCCAAGACTCCCTTGTTCGTTGCTGCGAGGGCGTTGAACCGCCAGCCGTTGGACATGTATCTGGGGCAAGCAATTCGCAACATCTCGGAATCGGACCCGCGTGCCGTTTCACCCATATTGGCGTTTTCGGGCGCCCGGACTCAGCCGGATGCCTCCGGGGTTAATCGCATCGCGCTCGATTTCAGTGCGATAGTGACACTGCACTATTTGGGATTACTGCGGGCGACTTTGGACCATTTTGAGGTGGTCTCTATTGCGCCCACCACTCTAAGCGCATTCTTTATAGAGCGGCAATTTCTGAGGTTTGGCCAGGTCTCTGAGATCGCGAAGGCCCGGCGGATAGAGCAATTGATTGCGGCCGGGAAATTGCGAGTTCTGCCGCCTGAAAGGGATCATGCCAAGGCCGAAAAGATTGATTGCGAAGAAGGTTTGGCAAGCATGCTCCTTGCGGCAGCGCGCGATAAGGCAGTTGTCGTTCGCAGCGCTCCCGTGTTCAGGGCGGGCAGCTATCTTGAAGAAGTAGCCGATCTCTCAAAGTATGCGGGAGTGCTGGCCGATACCCATGCGGTGATTGCTTATTTAAGCGGTGCGGGCAAGATCGAGGTTGGGGTCAAAAAGAATGCAAATGTATTCCTTGGACAAGTCGATAAGGGTTGGGAATCCGGCAGAGCAATCGATTCGCAATCAACACTTTATCTAGATGATGTTAGTGTTTCGTATCTCTACCATGTGGGGGTCCTGCAAACTCTGGTCGGATCTGTAAAGGCTATCTATGTGTCTGCGGATGTGGATCAAAGGGCCAAAGCCCTCATTCGTTACTCTGGATTAGGAGAAGACTTCCTCTCAGGAATTGAAGGGATTCAGCAGACGCTTCAAAGTGCCATCGAGAGAGGCAAGGTACAGTTCTGCCGGCGCCGGAATGAAGCGGATGACGAGGAGGAGGAAGCGGACAAAGAAGAAACAGAATTGCTGCCCACGTTGGAATTGCTCGCGGATTTGTCGGCGGTCGATGCGGTCTTTGTCGATGATCGTTTATTAAACGGGTTGCCATTCTGGGCGGATCAGAAGGGACATCGTGCGCCGACATTTTCAAGCTTGGACATTTTAAGCGTTTTGCATTCGGCTGGTGGCCTGACTCAAGACGAGCTCTGGAACGCACGTCACAAGCTTAGAGTTGCAGGCTATTATGCGGTCCCGACGGACGAAGCCGAATTGGTGTCTCGGATATCGTGGGCTCCGGTTCACGAAGGGGTGCTTCGAGAAACGCCGGAACTTCGGGCCATTCGTGAGAGCATCACGCTTGCGATTAGGGCGGACGTTTTCCTTTTAAACGAAGAACATTGGTTCAACTGTGTTCGGCTCGCTTTCTTCCAAGCGATAAGAACGATTTGGCTTCCAAGTAATGTCACTGTCTACACCGAGGTCCAGGCAACTTGGCTGCTGTGCGCTGTGCCCGAACCCTTAGCATGGTGCTCTCGTCCTGCAGATGCTCGAATTTGGGCTCTCGCAAGCCAGAAGCAGACAGCTCAGCTAGGCTATCTGTTTTTCGCACTCATTAGAGATCGGGAAATTCAAGCAAGGTATACTGCTTGGCTTGGCGATCACGTCGTCAAGCGCTTGGAGACAAGGTTTCAATGGTTGTTCGACCAAGTCGTCGAATTTCTGAAGTCTATGTACGGACAAGTTCTAGAGGAAGTAAGCGGCCCGCCATTGCAGCGTAAAATTGCTGCTGCGATGACGTTGAACCCGCTTCCTTCTATTATTCGGGGCGCTTTACTGCGCGATCCAGTGTTTCGTACGAAAGTCGGTTTCGATCCGGAATTTTCATTTCCCCTAGACGGCTCAACGGTCGTGAGCATGACCAGTTTGCATAGCGCAATTCGCGCTGCGTTGGCGGGACGAAAAAACGCTCGACTTGTATTGAAAGACGGGTCAAAGCGCTCGGCGGAGCTAAGTAAGGGCGGGGATGGGTCTGTAAAACTATTGTTGAGCAAGAACGGTTACTCATTTTCTGATGCGGACTTACTCAGTCGCAACAAAAGTCAGCGCCTAAGGGCGTTGTGTCGAGTTCTACGTCAGCGGCTGTTCTCGGCGCCGGACGAGCGTCGTTGGCGCGCCATCATGAAAAAGCGAGGCCTGTCAGATCAAGAGTTCGTTGAGCTGATGACGCAAATGGGTTTAACTCCTGAGGATGTCAAACGGCGTTTGGCGCAACCACAAAGAGTATCGTTCGGGACCCTGGTGCCTGATTCTGTAGAATATTTCGAGAGCTTGGTAGGCCCACGCAGCCGCGAAAAGGAGCTTGCAACTTATATAAATGGACCGTTGCGCTCTTATCGCAGCGATATGCTCAGGCGGAGCGCAAGACTGGGACTTAGAAGAATTGCGTACTCAGGCCTCGCTTTCTCTCTAATTCCCTCCGATGAGTTAAAAGGAATTGATATTCGAGCGGTGGAGGGTCTTTTAGAAGCGGAAGACCCCTTCAGTCTCCTATTTGGGTTCCAGATTGCCGCGCAGCGCGTAAGTGCCAATAAGCGGTACGTTGCTTTGGGAGTCAGATTCCTGGACGAGCTCTTCAAGGATCAAGAGCGTTTAGAGAGCCGTTGCACATTATTCAGTGCGTGCGCCGTTGCCGCTGTTGTGAAAGCGCGGGCACTTTTCAATGAGCAAGAAACGCCTCTGCATTGGTTTCGCTTGGCCGCGCTAACGCATGCCGGTGTATTGACCGACGCGCTGAGGGACATGCGAAAGCCAAAGGGATTCTTGGATTGGGTCACCGGGGAGCTAGGGCTCGAATACCTGTGGCACGGTATTGTCGATCGAGCAGACGCTCCCCGTTGGGTTCCAGAGTGGATTGATGCCGATCATATCGAAGCGGAGCTTATCGGACAGGCGGCAAATGCTGTTGGGCGGGTACCCGCGAAGAAAAGGCCTGCCGTGTGGGTAAAAGCGGTTAAAGTACAGCTAGACCGGCTTCAAAAGGAGAAGCGGGCGCTGTTGGCATTTCTGCCAGGGCCTATGGATGACTTCGGACCTGTGGAGCGGCCAATACTTCGAAATCCAGGATTTCTTTCCGTTGAAGCAAAGCTGAAAAGGACAAGAAAATTCATCGATATTCCTGGTCTTCCTGCGCTCGCATACTTCGACCATCCAACTGAATCGGCTTTGAGCGATATGGTACGGTTGCTGGAGGCATCCAGGCGGGATCTCGGTAAATTGGACGAGCGACAAAGGTCGCGTTTGGCGCTGTATGCGCAAGCAGCTGCCACTAATCGGTCTGTACCTCTCGCAACTGCTCTGATTGATCGATGTTTAAGACTTGTTCGACTTCGCGGTCCTTCGCCGGGCGACGTCGTTTATCTTTTCAATGCGATGATCACTAGCTGTGCGGCTCAGGATGACCATCAGGCTTATTGGGATATGGTAAAGGATACTGCGGTGAAGATGGCTTACTCGGTGAAGGATGATGAGGCCGTGTACCAGCAATTGCGAGCGATTTTCCGAGCTTTAGAGAGGCGCGACAGCAGGATGATCGCCTATTTGGGTCGGGCAACCGCCATCGTTGAGGCAAATCAGCTTCGCTTTTGAAGCAGGATGGGCCGCAGTAAATGCCGCCCGCGTTCCAACTTCGGTGAATGCCATCGGGACATTGGTCGCGATGGTTTGTTGTCCTCGCCTCCCACATTGCAATCAATTTGGGCGGGTTTTGTATGCGGTTCCGATTTGTCCTGTGGACCGTCCAAGTTAACACGCCGGTTCGGTCGGGAATTGCGCCAGGGAAAGCGGATAGCGGCTCCATTCGCTGCGCTCTCGTGTTGCCCGTGACCTGGAAAGCCTCGGAGAGGTTCAGGTCTCCGGCCATTTTTGCTCTCGCCTTCATCCACAGGTTGTTAGACGACGCGGCTACCATTGCATGGCGTGCGGCGGTAGATTGGAACAAATATAGAACTAAAAGGTGATTCGAGGCCATGGGCAAGAATATCGTAATATTTTCAGACGGGACCGGGCAGGCCGGCGGTTTGCTGCCCGACGAGACGCGAAGCAATATTTACAAGCTCTATCGCGCGACCCGATGCGGTCCAGATTCGACGGTCGATCCGGCCGAGCAGCTTACCTTCTATGACCCGGGGCTTGGCTCGCAAAGCGACGACAAGGCCATCAAGATTGGCTGGCTGCGGAAGCTACGCAATCTCATCAGCCAAGGCACCGGGCTCGGCATAACGCAAAATATTATCGATTGTTACGCGGCCATCTTAAAGCTTTGGCGTCCGGGAGACCGAGTTTTCCTGATCGGATTCAGTCGCGGTGCGTACACGATCCGGTGCGTGGGCGGGGTGATGTCGCTTTGCGGCATACCTACGCACATGAAGGGTCGGGCGCCCCTGAAATACGACGACGCCACGATCCGTGAGATCGCGAAGGAGGCCGTGAAGGAGGTTTACAAGTACGGAGCCTCGGTTGACGGCGACCCCTTCAATGAGCTTCGGGCGCGGCGTGCCGCTCAGTTTCGCATAGACTATGGCTGCGATGTTGATGGCCACGCGAATGAGTACCCATACTTTGTTGGAGTCTTTGACACGGTGGCGGCGCTGGGCGTTGCAAAGCCCATACGCATTGCGATTATGCTCGGCGGCGCATTCATGTGCGTGCTGCTCGCAGCCTTCATAGCCTGGGCGCTATCGCATTGGTTTCTTTCTTTCTGGCCGTTGTTTGTAATCTTCGCATGTGTGCCGGCGCTCACGGCGGTCATCGCTTATTTCTGGAGCCATCTGCGCTGGCATCCGAAGAACAAGCGCTTCTATCTCGCCAACTGGGCCATGAGCTTCTACGACGACAAGCTTAATCGGCGCGTCCGGTACGCGCGCCATGCGCTGTCTATCGACGAGGCGCGTTCAGACTTCTCCCGCGTGCAGTGGCGCTTTGATGGTGATGAGGCGGTACGCGAGGCTGGCGAACCCGAAATTTTGCGGCAGGTCTGGTTCGCGGGCAATCATTCAGACATTGGTGGCAGCTACCTCGAAAATGAGGCGCGTCTATCGGACAATGCGCTGCATTGGATGCTGGAGCAGGCGCGGGAACTGCCTCATCCCATCCTGGCCGACGACTCAGTTTTGCGGCTGTACCCCTCGCCCGAGGGGCCGCAGCATGACGAGTGCAAACAGGGGTTCCCCGGCATCTGGGGTAAAGTGGGACTCAAGTGGAAGAATAAGCTGCGGCCGATGAGGAACGATGCGCCGTTGCATCCATCTGTGATAGCGCGCTTTGAGGCCGGAGATGTCCTTCAGTTCGATGAACTGAGGCCGTATCGGCCGGAGCAGCTCCGAGAGCATCAGCAGGTAAAGAGATATTACGACAAGTAGGGTGGGGCCTCTTCTCCTTCGATAAAAGGTCGGCCTTTAGGTTACTTATTGATGCGTGGGTGGGTTGGGGCGACGGGAGACGATTGGATCGAGTTTGTCGGCCTCGGATAGGGCCCATTTTCTCCAGTTCTCGAATGTCTCGTCCGGCGAAGTGCTAGTCTGCGCTAAAACTGCCTCGACATACGCACGGATTTCCGCCGCCTTGCGCCAGTCGGCGGCATCCTGGAGTAGCGCGTCAACTTTTGCTTTCTCAATGGCGGCAAGCCGTTCCCGTTCGCGACGGGCTTCCAGTTCGCGCCGTTCTTGCTCTTCCCGTTCCTTGCGTTCCTGCTCGCGGCGCTGCCAAACCCGGTGCTCTTCCTGCCATTGCCGGTGGAGGCGTTCGGCCGCGCTCACCAAACCGACGATGATGTCAGTCAGTTGGTTTTCGAGGGGGCAACCGTCCTTGTCTTCCCATTGCCAGGTCATTCCCGGCGGGAAGCGGTCGTGCGCGAGCCTGAGTATTAGCTTTGCGTTCTTATCCCCGGGTGAGGCGACCGTGCGGCCACGCTTGGCAGCGGGATGATCAAGCTCGAATGAAATGCCCCGGTTGCCGATATGTAGCCCCAACTCGCGGGCCGTCTCGCCCCGTGTCCAAGCACTGCCTCCCGTCTTGGCAATGCCGAGAAATATCCCGTTGAGGACGCGGAGGCGTCGCCGTTCGAAGGGTGAATCAAATTTCGGCGCATACCAGGGAAAGGGGCTTCCTTCCTGTTTGCGGCGGAGCTCTTCGTCCTTCCTGAGCAAGGTCGCGATCGCGGGATGCGCGGGTGTAAGGCTGCGTGGTGCCGCAACCTTACCCAGCCGCTTGCGAAATCGGTCAACGAGGGCTTCGACGTCGTCTTCCTCGCCGGGGTCGCCAGGCTCGCCCTTGATGCGCGCGCGGAGTTCCGGCGTCAGCGTGCCGGACAGGGTGATGAGGTTGATGCTGCCGAGGTCTGGCGGCTCAAGTGGCGTCTGCACCGTTTTCTTGCCCGCCTGCAGCTTGTTCCAATGACCGCGCGGAGGCACCGGAATATTGCACTTGCGGCAATGCTTCGCGATGGCCACGTCGGAAATGCCAATCCGGGCCGCGAGATTGCGCATCGCTTCGGACCAGACAAGGTCGTCGAGCTGCTGGCGGGTGAGGGTGAAGGTCATCGCGTGTTCCCCCTTGTCAGTTGCTGCGGACAATTGAGCGGTCGCATTGGGCGTGCCGTCAAGAAGCCTGCGCCGGGAGCATTGACCGTCTCAACGGTCGTGCCTGCATGTTGTTATCCTTGTGCAGACCGTTCTTCATCCAAGCGACAGAAACTGACGCAGACGGGCTCCTGTTGCGTTTGAGGCCCCTTCCCCCGTTGCCGTCCAGCCTCACACGGCCGGTTTGGTCCGCTTTTTTCGGCTTGAAGGCGCT
The DNA here is from genome assembly GCA_016125035.1 of Pseudomonadota bacterium. Classification (GTDB taxonomy): domain Bacteria; phylum Pseudomonadota; class Alphaproteobacteria; order UBA2136; family UBA6156; genus RFNJ01. Next base: position 12,737 of record WGMN01000006.1, on the reverse strand, counting down.
ATGGGGCGCTGCCCCCGCGCGCGCAAGGCATCCAAACCCGTCCCGCCGCCTCCACCCGTATCCCCGCAAGGGCGGGGCCCCTCGGGCGGACCCTCGGCGTGCCGTGCCCGGAGCCTCCTTGCGCTTGCTAACCCCGGTCTCGCCGACGGGCAGAGGTTCAGCAGCAGCTGAACCTAGCAAGGAGGCGAATATGACAAGGGACGTCTATCAAGCCATTACCGACCAGATCGTACGCCAGTTGGAGCAGGGTGTGCGCCCGTGGCAGCGGCCTTGGGGCGTAGGACATCTGGAAGGGCGGGTGGCCCTTCCCCGCCGGCACAACGGCGTGGCGTATCGAGGCGTCAATGTGCTGGCGCTGTGGATGCAGGCGCTGGAGCGGGGCTATGCCGCGCCGGTGTGGATGACGTTCAAGCAGGCCATCGACCTTGGCGGGTGCGTGCGCAAAGGGGAAAAAGGAAGCCTGACCGTCTTTGCCGACAAAATCACCCGCAGCGGCGTGGATGCCGAAACCGGCGAGGAAAGCGTCCAGGATATCCACTACATGAAGGGTTATACGGTCTTTAACGTCGAGCAGATCGATGGCTTGCCGTCGCACTACTACGGCAAGGTGGAGCCCCGCGCCGAGCCGCTACCGCGCATTGAGCGTGCCGAGCGGTTTTTTGCGGCTACCGGTGCTTCCATCCGGCAGGGCGGGGCTCGGGCTTATTATGCCATTGGCGAAGACCTTATCCAAATGCCGCCGTTCGAGGCGTTCCGCGATGCGGAAAGCTATTATGCCGTGCTCGCCCATGAATGCACGCACTGGACCCGGCATGCGTCGCGTCTTGATCGGAGCTTTGGCCGCAAGCGATGGGGGGATGAAGGTTACGCGATGGAGGAACTGGTCGCCGAGCTAGGCTCTGCGTTCCTTTGCGCCGACCTTGATCTGGTTCCGGAGGTCCGGGATGACCATGCGTCCTATCTGGAATGCTGGTTGAAGGTCTTGAAGGGTGACAAGCGCGCCATTTTCACCGCTGCCGGTCATGCGCAGCGTGCCGCCGACTTCCTGCATGGTTTGCAGGCTCCAGAAGCAGAGGAGATGGCGGCATGAGCACGCTCGCCGGACAACTCAGCTTTGACGCGTTGCTCGCTGGTGCTGACCGAGACAATACAGCGCGCGAGCGGGAGCGCGAATACGGCCACCTGCCGGGCGATTGGAGTGAAGCCATTCCGTATTACCGCGCGTTGATCGACCGTCACCATGCCTTGATGGTCGCCGGAGCCTACGACGAAGCGCTGGCGGTTCGCGAAGACGCGCACCGCCTTGCGGAGAAACTCAACAACTACGAGGCGGGCATTCTTGCCGACGAAAGTGCGCCGGGCTGCGCGTTGGAGCGGGTGACGCGGGCCGGAAAAGGCAAGGTGCCTTTGTGGGGCCAGAATGGCAGCTTTGACATCAAACTCGGCGGCATGCGCGTGCGCATTACCATCGATGGCATGTTCGGCATCGGGGCGTGCTACTGCCGCTGGCCGGGCTTTGGCGCGCATGCCGTTGAATACGACAAGCCGTTCCTGAGTGAGACCGGTTTTCGGAGTTTTCTTGGTATCCATGCCGACCTGCCGCCCGGTCAGACGCCGGAAACCTTCGCAGCTTTTATCGTTCAGACTTACGTCAAGCGCGAATTAAAGGGGCGGCTGGTGGCGATCAAGCCGGAGTATCGGGAAAAGCCGGAGAGCATGCGCTAAGCCCTTAGCCGTTCTGCGGCGGCGTGAATCGAGAGTCCAACCATCCCCATGGAACTAGCGTGAGACGCTGGACGTCATTGATTTGGCGCAATACAGCAACGCTGCAAATTGGCGATAGGGCTCACCGCGAGGGGAGCCGGGGCGGCCTCAGCCTTCGGGTTGGGGCCGCCGCTTTTTAGAGAGAGCCATTCTCGGAACATCCAGGCTGACCAAGTGGTGCCCCGTGTGCGGCGACGCGATGAAGCGCGTTCCGACCGATGGCCGCACAATGATGTTCCGCTGCACGTCATGCCGAGCTGAAGTGGTCAAAGCACCGCCCCGCGACAATCAGCGCCGCAGGTTACCGGTGCGCGAGCTCCGTATCGGGCGGCTGCACGGCTAGGTTCTGCACAATTGCAGCGCGTTGGTCGTCGGACCAACGCGTCAGCGGACGACATCCACCTAAGGTGCGCTTCAGATGTTCGTGTCTTAGGCTGGCCCGCCGACTGTGGTCCAAGTAGTCCGTCACCTTTACCTCGATAGCAACGTAGGGCTCGGACAAGTTCTGCTGCGTTTCACGGGCAATTTCCCGTCGCCGTCCAGCCTCACACGGCCGGTTTGGTCGGGGAGTTAGGCCCGCAGCGCGTTCGCGCAAGGCATCCAACCGTCTCCCGCAAGCGGGTCCCTCGGCCGGACCCTCCGTTGCGCGCCCGCTCGATCCTGCGGGCCTTGAAAACTCCCGACCGGCCGCGATTGGCGTGGCCGGAGAAACCAACGGGAGAAATCCAAATGAAACCCACTCAGAAAAACCGTCCGAGCTTCGCGGTCTACGCGGTCGAGGGCGAAGGCGACACAGCCTTCTGGACCAAGATCGGCGCAGCCTGGAGCCACGAGGACGGCAAGGGCTACAGCGTCACGCTGAGTTGCCTGCCGGTAAATGGCCGGCTGGTCCTTCGCGACCCGAAGACGGCTGATGGCGACCGAGAATAGGTCGCTAGTAAATGAGCCCGCCTAGCGAGCGGGCTCATTAGTTCGTGTCGTTAGGGCGTGTGAGCCCACTAATTGCTTAAGCTGAGCGCTAATCAGTGCCGTGTCTCAGGAGCTATTGCCATGGTCAATTGCTGGCAAGCGCTTCTATCACTGTTTTCGCGGCAGCGAGCTTGGGCCAAGTGATATCAGTCTACGCTACGACAGTGGCTTTGCAATGTAGCTTCTCGCGAGCGCTGTTGAGAGCGCTTCATTCGTTGGAATTATAGCGGTTGGCTTGACGGCGTCGATCGCGCAGCGGAGGACGATTAGAGCTTTATCTGCACCGTGCATGAACTTTGGGTTCGCTTTGAATGCTTCGTAGACGTCATTGTAGCGCTTGCAGATGATCTTCTCTTCGAGAAGTTCTATTGCTGCGTTAGAAACGCGGCCATGGCTCTCATCAAGAGAGGCTTCTCCAGCCCATACGAGAGCAGAGCTGAAGAAATCGGCCATGATGTTTGAACCGACTACTAGTGGGAGGTGCTTCGGGATGCGCGCCCTTACCGGGTCGAGACCGGTGCCAACGAACACCCGCATGCGCTGGGCCTCATCCGGGGCGAGTGCCTCCGACCGCTCTTGAAATTTACGTTCAAGCGCAAATGTTCCCGCTGGAATCGAGCAAAACTCTTCATCGGAGTCGCCCCAGACGAGTTGGATGCTTCCGCCGCCAATATCGAGGACTACGCCAGGCTCTCTATTCAAGACGCAATCGTGGACGCCTTGCCAGAGTAGCTGCGCTTCAACGCTCGGAGATAGAAGGTCAACGTCACCCAGGAGTTTACCGATACTCGGTAGCTGAGAACGCAAGCCTTCATCGGATCGAAACGCCTCAGTTGCAATTGTACGCGCGATCTTCGCGCTTTCAGCCGCTGCCGCGTCCGCGATCAGCCGCGCCGTCTCAAGAATGCGTGACTTGCTCTGTTCGGAGCCATCGCCAAGCCCCACGTCCCACTTGAGCTGTTTGATAGTCACTTCGCTACCGTTAGAGCTGGCTATTGTTAGCTTCGCTCGTGCCGTTCCTAAATCTACAATCGCGACCGCAGTCATATTCAATGCATTCCTTTCCAGAAGTCTCGCTCTCTAGCCGTGATCGGCCATAGCGCTCCCTGATTTGCCTTGGGAACACCATAAGCTCGCCACGCATCCTCGTTGACCGGCCCCGGCCTGTTTTGTCTTAGCCAGATGGTATGTAGCAGCTTAGCGATAGCTGATTCTCGTCGGCCTGCATCTAGGCAGGGTAGCATTGTGCAGACAGCACCAAGATGCGCAAGCCGTACCCACGAGAGTACTATCTGCCCTAAGCCAAGTATGCCGCGCTCGGCATCTCCCACTTGGACGGCTAAGTAAGGCACTAGCGGAACGAAGGTCTCCCTCGGTGTCGCGCGCTGGTACGCGCGTGGCAGAATGAAGCGGGCGTATTTGTAGTCCATAGGGTCCAGAATGTAGTAAATACTCGAAGGGAGCTCTTTGTCGGTTTTGATTCCGGAATTGGCAAGCTCTAAAACGCCTACGGCTGTCTCTTCGGGTAGAGCCGCTTTTGCGTCCTCATAGGACATCTCTAGAGGAGTTTTCACATTATTGCCGCCAGTTAGCAGCGACTGAGCCGAGAGAAAGAAAACCGGGGCTTGCGGCTTGCGTTTAAGAAAGAACAGGATCTCCACAAGCACGCCTTCTGCAAGCGCTCTTAGGCCTTCGGCGCTTGGGTGCTGATCGCAAAATATCCATAGTTGGTCGCAGCCGCGAAGGATTGCTAGGTCATCAAGGAGGACGCCTCGTTTTGTTTGCCGACCGAGAACTGTTTCGCGATAGTCAAGAACGCTATCGGGGTTCACAGGCACGCCCCCTTCGGCTATTACTAGGCGCCGCATTAGCGAGCAGAGCTGCTGGTGGTCACCGTCGAAGGCTGTATATATCAGTGGCTTGTCCATAGCCGCTGCTCCAGCGGCTATGGCGAGGGCGTCTATATTGGAGCTTTTCCCGGACGTTCGCCCTTGTAGTCGAGACTCGATTGCGAGGTCGTCCACGAGAGCTTGGCCCAGTTCTTGAAGTGTGTCGCGGGTGCTCATCATAGGAGTCCTTATTCGTCGAATTTGTAGTACTTCGGTCGTTGAGCCGTTTCGCAAAGCCGCTCGAAGTCTTCCAGCACGGTGCTCGAGATTGATTCGGTGGCCTCAAACAATTCACCGATCGCCTTAGAGTCAAACTTCTCTCCTTCTTCGACCCGGTAGGAAACCTGCCTCACGACGAACTCAATATCCTTGTAAATCATACCCTTGAATGCTGCGGGAAATCCCGCCTCACTGGCAACCTTGCTGATTAATGTTTGTGCGTTTTTCTGCAGTCGGTGCTTGGGGTCTTTGATGAGGTCGTCGAAAATCGCCTTCCTCTGCTCGGTCGACAAGGGCGCCAAAGGAACGATGGCGTCAAACCGGCCGAGCCGTGTGGCGGCAGGGTCAAAACTTCGTAGACGATTTGTTGCGAATATAAAGACGACTTTGGCGCGATCGCGGAGATCATGGATTCGAGGGAGCATCGATGTAGTAAGGCGCCTCGTAGTGGAGTCAGGGTGGTCCGTCCCGTGGTTGTCTTTGTCGCTCGCAGATCGCGGTTCGCGAGCTTGTACCAGTTCCTCTAGCTCATCAAAAAGGACAACGGTCTCCCTTATATTCAGAAGCAGCTTGAAAATGCGTTCGGCACAGGCGTCGATCAGATCATTTCCCTCTCGAAGGAAGTCCTTTTGAGTAATTTGTAAGAACGACCAGCCCAAATCGCTGGCAATCTTCTTTGCAAAGCTGGTCTTCCCCGTTCCGGGGGGGCCGAACCAGATCATCGAGTAGAACGCTTTCTCGCGGTCCTCGTCGTCTTTGGCGTTGGACTTGTTCAATATGAAGTTGTTCACAATTCTCTTTAGGTGCTTGGGGTACTCCTGATGTCGCCCAACTGGGCGAGCCACTCCCAATTCTCTTTTCGCTTCATTATCCGAGACGGCTTCGATTGCTTCCTTCACGAAGGAAACAGTTGCCATAGCCGCAGACGTGGAGAAAGAGGTCGGGGTGGAGGCTACCTCGTAGTGGGCATCTTGATCATTAGGGATTCCCCGGCCGCTTATCCATGAAGAGGCAATGCGGCCGACAACTTCCGCTGCCTTTCGCCAATACAGAAGCGGTCCTGCTAGCGGCTCCCCTAGCTCCGGTCGAGCTGGCGTAGAGCAATAGAGGTACGAGAGCGCTTCATACGTCGAACAGAAGATACTTCGGTTATGGACTCGGTCGGCGACGATCGGTCGGCTCTTGGTGATCTGGCCATCTTCGAAGTATTCCTCGAAAACAATGGCTACGGCCTTGTCTGCGAGCTTCCTCGCGTCGCGGCCTACCGAGCAGCGATAAATTAAAGCTGCGGCGCAAATAGTGTCGACAACGTCGAATCGGCTTTGAACGCCGGCAAGATGCCACGCCAGCATCTCGGACGTAGCCCTTTCGGCCCAAGCCCCGATTTCCGATATTGCGCTCTGTGCATTTACGATGCGTTCTTCGCCTAGCCCAGGAATTGTTAAGGCTTCAGTTAAAGCTGCAGCCGCCCAAAATGTGTGGGCGGCGCTAGGCAGGTGCCGGACAGGGCGGTGAGGGTTGTTGTTTAAGCCATAGTCCGCCGAGCTAAGGGATTGGAGATAGCCTATATTTCTCTTGATTTGATCCATTAGCCAGTCGAGTTGGCGGCCGCATCCCTTGAGGAGGTCCGCGTCAAGCTGGGCGCCCGAATTAACGGCCGCTAGGACGCCCGCCAATAAAATTGGCGTATTGTAATTGTTCGGGAGCTGCTGAGTGTCGGTCTTGGGCGCCTCACTGTCATTTGTCCGTTCTAACGCGGATTTTATGGTGGAGGGGCTGCTGATAAGCGAGGTTCGAACTTCCTCCAGTATTCTTTGGCTAGCTTTGGGTCCTAGACGTCCGAGTTCTTCGTCCGCCTGCCCAGCCTTTGTGAGCAGATATATAGAAAACGCAGCAGCCGTTGGATTGCCAGTATTGTCCTTGGCCGCTTTTGTCAGCTCCCAAGGCCGGGCAATGAATAGGTCGTTCGAGATATAAGGGATAAGCCCGCCCTTCACTCTTTGGGCCGTAGCTTGAACCTCAAGAAGTACACGAGAGAGAGCCTCAATAGACTCGGGAAGAGTCGGCATAATATTTCGGCCATCGTCTAGGTTTGAAAGTGTCATTTTCTACCACTGGTGGTAAGAAAGTTCCAGTGCCTCACCTAGTTTCTGATATACGACGAGCGTTATCGCGTATTATTAGCCGCAATGTCGGGCGTTGGGCGGATTATAGTCAGCCTAGCACCCACTTATCGTTCCCTGAGTCTGTGACAATTGTTAGTCTGTTTTTTTGTCGTCCGACCCTCGGTCTGCATACCATCTCGACCCGTGCGCTCGCCGGGTTCGTCTGCGTCAGTCTCTACAGCTGGCGCGCCGCCGACCGCTTCATCGCCGCCTGGCTCGACGTAGGGTTCCGCATCCATCGGCCCGCGCTCACTACGAGATCGCATGGCGCCAGCGCTCGGGAAGTCGCTGCCCTGCGCGGGTTGCCTAGGTGCTTTTTGAAAGCTGCGCGCTTCTTAGCGCCCAGCTTTTCGACTTGCTGCTGTTTCAGCGGAAGTAGGAGGCGAGCAGGTTTCCGAAGACGGTGCCGGCGACGAGGCCAAAAGCCATCACAACCAGGCCCACAACGGTCATCTTATGTCGGACCCCTCCCATGGTGGCGCCAATTATTGCGATGACCAACCCACCCATTCCGATTGCGGTTAACCCCGCTTCCGAAGACAGGAGCCGCGTGGTTGCGCAGGCGTAGGTTTCGTCGTCGCTCCATCTCGCACAGAGCCAGTCGGCCAGCAGGAGCAGGCCGAGCACGACGATGATGTTGCTGACAGCCCGGAGGGTCGCGAACGGTCGGGCGGGTGTGGTTTGTTTCATCGGAAAGTCGGGGTGAAGTTGCCGGAAGGCCACAGGCTACCAGCGGAGGGGAGAGCAGGTCGAAAGGTTTTGCAGGGACAATTGCGCACTTATACATTGGCCGGAGGCCAACATAGGTGACGGCCGGCACGAGGGCGTGCCTGATGGCCGTAAGGTGTCGCTGGGGCGACAGGTCTTTAGGGAGGGGACGTATGGCTTCCTACCATTTGACGGCCCAGCCGGTGAAGCGTTCCGCAGGTCGTTCGGTGGTGGCCATGGCCGCCTACCGGGCGGGGGTGAAGCTGAAGGACGAGCGGCGGGGCGAGGACGTGGACTACCGGCGCCGCAAGGGCGTGGTCCATAGCGAGATCATGGTGCCCGAGGGCGGCGCCGAGTTCTTAAAAGACCGTGAAGCGCTGTGGAATTACGTGGAGCGGCAGGAAATCCGCCGGGACGCCCAGCTGGCCCGCGAGATCAACATGGCGTTGCCGCATGAGCTTACGGACGAGCAGCGCCTTGCGCTGGTCCGGAAGTTCGTCGGTGAGCAGTTCGTGGCCCGGGGCATGGTGGTGGACTTCGCCATCCACCGGCCGGTCGCCGAGAAGGGCGACGATGCCCGAAATTACCACGCCCATATGCTGCTGACGCTTCGGCAGGCCGAAGCGAGCGGTTTACGTCGGGTCAAAACCCGGGAATGGAACAGCGATCAGATGCTGGTCGCGTGGCGGGAGGCCTGGGCGCAGTGCCAGAACGAGGCCTTGCGCGAGCACGGGCACAAGGCGACCGTGGATCACCGCAGTTTGAAGGTGCAGAGGGCGGAGGCGGCCAAGCGCGGCGACTATGCCGCGCAACAGGCGCTTGACCGTGAGGCTGAGATCCACGTCGGGCCGAAGGCGCGCAAGGCGGGCCTTGCAGGTCCGCCGAAGAGTCGCGATCGCAAGGTGGGACCGGCGCGCAAGGACCAGGACGGAAAGGTGAGCCGTCGCGAGCTTCGTTATACCGAGATTGATACGGGGAGCCGGGGCGAATCCAACATCGGGCGCTTGTCGAAGAACGCGCAGAGCGCGGCGGCGTTGGCGGACAAGACCGAACGGCGGCTGATGAGGTTCAGAAAGCGGCAGCGGTACTACGAACGGCAGTATGCGCAGTTGACCAAGCCTGGAGCGCCGCCGAAGAGGCGTCCCTGGAAACCCAAGGTCGATGTCTCGCGCATGTTCGTCATGACCGATTACGAGCGTCGTGTTGCGCACTACAAGAAACGCCGGCAGCAGGTGGCGTATTGGGTGGACCAACTCGACCAGGTGTTCCGGTCCTTGCTCGGCATCCGCGAGCATCATCTCGCACGCCGCACCGTGTGGCAGAACCGGATGAAAAGATGGCGGCCGCGTGAGTTCAAGCCTCCGCGCGGGGTTGGTCGTCAGCGAGCCCGTTTTCCGTCGCCTTAGGTGGCCAGCGGTCGTATGTGCCCCACCAGTACCAGTGACGCAGGGCGCGGTAGTTGATCTTCTTGGCGAGCACCGGATAGCGGAGGATGTCGCTGCGATAGAAGATAAGCGAGCGGTTACCGGGCAGACGCATGACCTCGGATGGGTCAAGCAGTAGGCGGTCCATTTCGGATTCACCGAGCGATGTTTGCTGGCGGATCAAGTCTGTGCTTGCCCGCGAGGTTCCGGCGTTGCGGGAGAGCGCCGTGGTGGGGCCGAGGGATTCCGACACGAAACGCGCTGCCTCCAGGTCCGAGACGTTGAAGAATACCTTGCATGCGGCATTGGCGAGGAATGAGCCGGCGCGGCGGTAGAGTTCGCGAAGTTGGCTCATGTCCTGGAAGACCAGGAGAGGCGTGCAATACGCCCGGAGATAACCGATGCCACGCTCCAATGGTTCGAGCGTGCCGAGTGCGGCGGCCTCATCCAGCAGGAGCAGCACCTTGTGCTTGGGCCTCGGCCGGTCCTTGGCGCGGGTGAGCGTATTGATGACGCTGCCGACCATGACCCGCAGGAATCCGGCGTAGACCTGGAGCTTCTCTTCATCGACCACGAGGTAGAGGGTAGTGGGCTCGTCGATCAGGTCGGCGAGCTTGAAGTTCGAGGAAGAGGATATTGCGCCGGCCGGGCTGTTGGCGGACCAGACGCGGGTTGCCTTCTCGGCGTTGGAGAGGATGCTCTTGAATTCGTCGCTGCCTTCCATCGACAAAAAACTGGCGGCTAGTTCGGCCGCCGCGCGTGATCCATTGGTCGCGATATCTCGCAAAAGCTCCTGGAGGGATTCCGGGCGCAAAGTGGAGAGTGTGCGGACATGGCCCAACGTCCTGCGTTCAGGCTCAAGGCGCGCGGTGTGCATGATGAGGCAGGCGAGCAGGCCTTCGGCTTTCGAGTCCCAATGGGTCTCGTGGCCGTCCGGCATCACCATCAGCTTGGCCAGGGCCTCGCTATCGTCGCTTTCATGGGGCGACCCGATACGGACCATGTCCAAGGGGTTAAAAACGTCCGAGAGGTCCGGCTGGACGGTGTTGAGGACGCGAACCTTGCCATAGCGGGTACGGCGCCTTGCGGTGATGGCGTGGTTTTCGCCCTTGATGTCCGTGCAGACAATGGAGCCTCGATATTCCAACAGGTTGGGAATGACGATGCCGACCCCCTTCCCGGCGCCCATCGGCGCGAATAGGGCGATCATGCCGTCGCGGTTGAAGCGCAAAAAAGAACCGCCCGAGCGGCCGACGATGACGCCGTTTCCGCGCCTGACGCCGGCCAGCAGCATTTCCCAGCCTGTTGCGTAACGGGCCGAGCCCAGGCCGCCCTTTCGGCCTTCACCGATACGATGAAGCATGCCCAAGCCGGCGACGATGGCCCAGAGCATGCGCCAGACCCCTCGTGCCAGCACCCAGAAAAGCCGGAAAAGCCAGAACAGCACATCCATGGACATATGCTGCCACAAGGAGCGCAGGAGCACCAAGCTCACAGGCCGTCAGGAAGTGATTTGTGGCCGTCTCCAAAAGCTTAGGAGCTAACTCAGGCGCATCTCGTATCGCTTAGTTCAGCCCGGCAGGGCTGACACGAGGTGCGTCGCAGTCTCCGGAGTGAGACATGAAAAAAGCCACCTTCATCCTGGTGATGTTACTATCTGCATGTACATCTATCGCCCACGCGGACGGCCTCAGGCCTCAAACTTACATCATACATCCAACCTCTTGTTATGATTGCCCGCAGGAAGTCGAAGCCCTGCCGCCGTCGCGTCCTGGCGTTCCGAAAGCCGGTGTTCTGCCCGCTCCGATCGCTGCGCCGCATATCAGCGGTTTGCCAATGGGCTCTCGCGAGTCCGCTCCTGATCCGTCGCGCTATGCGTCGATCTCGCCTGCGGCCCAAGCTGAATTGCGGCGGCTCGGCCTGGTGGCCGTGGCGCAAGACAAGATGAAGCGGCTGTTGGAGGCTGTCGATGAGCATCTCGCTCTGACCGGCCGATAAATTTCTGCCGGAATCGGAAAGTCCTGCCTTGCGGCAGGGCTTTCCTTGTTGTGAAATACAACCGCCGGTTCTACTGGGGGCGTAGGATGATTGCCGGAATTGCTGCGGTGGCTCTGATATTCGTGGCGGCGGACAATGCGAAACTAACGCGGCAAACCGAACCCGTGCGGTTGGCCATGGCGGCAGCGCTGTTTAGCGCGGCGGGGCAAAAACGCTACGAGCCGCCTGAATTGGTCGAGAAGCCAGCGCCGCCGAATCTGTCGCCGCCGAAACGTGAAGCCGCACCCGCGAAAATCCGTGCGCCGCTCCATCCCGGTCAGCCGGAGCGCGATGCGCCGCCGATTCTTGCTGAACGGCCGAAAACCGAGAAACTGCCTGCGCCGATCCGGATGGACCGGTTCGCTCAGGCGACAACTAATGACGACATATTGCGGCGGATTGAGCGGCTGGAGCAGGAAAATCGGCGCCTACGCGAACAGCTCAAGGAGAATCCACCAAGTGCCCAATCCCCGGGGTCGCCGAGTCCCCAAAAGCATTCCACTCCCGCGCAGATGATCCCCGGATGGCGCGTATCGCTCTATCCCTGGAATGCAGAAGGGTTCATCACTGGCGATCCGCTCAAGGTCTTCAATGTGAGGAACCAGCGATTTTCGGCAGTTCTCGGGCAGCACACCCCGGAGCGTAGCGCCACCAGCGTCATGTGGCGCCATTTCACAAGTGAGATGTTCGTTTACAAATTCGAAGGTTGGCTTCACATTACCCGCGAAGGGACTTATCAGCTTGGCCTCGAGGTGAATTGCCCTCGCGGTCACCCCTGCAATGTCCTGGCCCGTCTTGGCGACCAGCAAATTTTCAACGAGCAGCATCGCAATTTCGAGAACAAGATACTCTTTCAGGGGCGCGAATTGCCAGTGGGCGATTACTGGATTGAGGTGACTTTCAACCTCGCCACCAGCAAGTTCCTGAAGTTTGATCCGCAGCGCGTCTCCATTTACCCGCAGATTCGTGGGCCCGGTGAATATAATTTCCGGGATTTCGGCCCGCAGGAATTGTTGACCGAGGCCAACGCATCCATTCCCAGCGGGCCGCCACGTTAAGGGAAGACGTAGCGCCAGCCGTCATCGCCCTTGACGAAGCGTCGTGTGAGCGTGTTGCCGGTCCACTTGTCATAAAAGGTGCAATCAAAGCCTCCCTTTTTTGCCGGAATACAGGTCGTTCCGCTGGCTCGGCCGGCTTGCATGCCCATGGCCCGCGTGACTTCGTTCTCGTTTGGCGGTGTTTCGTCACCGCAGGCTGTCAAGGTAAGCCCAAGCGTTAAGGCAAGTAGAAGATGACTTGTCAGTGTTTTCATGATCGACCCCTAGGTTGATATAGGCATAAAGAATCGTTGCGGCACGGCAACGCCCGGGGGTCGTCAATTCCATGAAACGCTATGGCCAATAGCGTTTCAGGTCGAAAACCCTTGGGCAGCCGGGCCAAACGACATTCGCAGCAAGACTTAACAATTATGAAAACCAAAATTCAAGCACATTCCTTGGGCCAATTGGACCACGGAAACACTATTGGCCATAGCGTTTCATGGAATTGACGACCCCCGGGCG
>WGMN01000018.1 GCA_016125035.1 Pseudomonadota bacterium | reverse complement strand
GAGCGCTTCTTTGCACAAATACAAAACAAATTCAGAAGGCTAGCTGACTGCTGGGAGAAACGCGAAGCGGCCCGCTACGGGCTAACTCATGCTGCTTTTTTGAGATATTGGTTGAAATACTTAATACTGGGATAGGCTTAGCGAAAGACTCAGGCCAGTGTCGGTGATCAAATAAGGTCCGATCTGCATGGTACCTCCATAAGCCCATCATGGGCTACGTGCAGAAAAGCTTTAAAATTAATCTCCCCAATAATGGGGCCCACCAACCCTCCCTGCAAGTCCATCTAAATAAATCAATAAGTTAAACAAGGTCAGCCAAGCCCTTTAGCCCACTCCCATATTTAAGTATGCAATTCCTGCAGCAAATCCCCCATTTCCTCTATTTCGGCCTGGCGCTGTATTTTGTCGCCATTACCGCAGTGATATTTGCACTCCGCAGAGACCTTCGCCGCCCCATCATCTTCTCCGGCCTCATCGGCATCGCGTTGGCCCCCATCCAGCAGTACATCTGCTTCCAGGATTGGTACTTCCCCAAATTCATCTTCGGCTACCGGCCGGATTTCATGCTCGGCCTGCCGCTCCCGCCGGAAGATATCCTGTTCGCCATAGGCGCCACCGGTCTGGCGGTGTCGCTCTACCCGATTCTGGCCCGCAAACGCCTGCAACCGGGCCTGCATGCTCCGGCCACGCTGCTCCAGCAGGCGGCGGGGGGCGTTATTGCGCTGGGCCTGCTCCTTGTGCCCTTCTTTACGCTCGGCGCGCATTCGGCGCTCACGTCCTTCATGGCACTGGCCTACCTAGCGTTCTGTTTCGGCTATACCCGGCCGGACCTCATCCGCCCCATGCTCACCTCCGGCACGGTGATGACATGCGTGGCCTTCGTCTATTACCTGGTGGCCCTGCACATCAACCCGCACTGGCTGCAGCAGGAATGGTTCCTCGACAATCTCTCCGGCGTCATGCTCGCCAACATCCCGGCTGAAGAACTGGCCTGGTACTTCTTCGTGGGTTGCGCCTTCGCCGGGCTGGAACCCTGCCGCACCGGCGCGGGCTTTGCCTCAGTCCGCGTCCCCGCCCACCGGCCCAAACGTCAGCCGCCCGCCCAACGGGTCCGCCTCGCGCAGAACCACCTCCAGCCGGCTGCCCACGCGTAGCAACCCCTTGCCGCCGCGTATTTTCCTGAAGGCATTCATCCCGCCCACATAAACCCAGTCAAAGCCCAATAGCCACTTGGGCAGCAGCCCCTCGGCCATCGCCTCCACCGCCACAAAACAGCCGAACGGCTGCACCCCCACCACCACGGCGGGGAACACCTTGCCCACCAGCCCCACAAAATGCTGCGCCACCATCCGGTCGCGCGCCTCCCACTCGGCCATCTGGCTCTTGCGCTCGCTCATGTTAATGCCCTCGGCAATCCGCGCCAGCTTCTGCACCGGCCACACCTCGGCGCCGTCCTCGCCCTTCACCCCCAGCATCCGCAGCAACGCGCGGTGCACCACCAAATCCGCATAACGCCGTATCGGGCTGGTAAAGTGGGAGTATAACGGCAGCGCCAACCCATAGTGGCCGATGTTCTCCGGGTCATACTTCGCCTGCTGCTGGCTCTGCAAGATCGCCCGCATCAAGGTCAGCGCGGCGGGGTGGGCGGCCACCTGGCCCACCAGTTTCGCCCAGCCCTTGGGCCCGGCGTTGGGGGCGGGCACGGTAAAGCCCAGCGGGCCCAGCACGCCCTTCAACGTCAACAACTTCTCCTTGCTCGGCTCGGGGTGGATACGGTAAAGCCCGCCGCCCCCCTGCTTGCTCAGCATATCCGCGGCCGCCACATTGGCGGCGATCATCATCTCCTCGATCAACCTGTGGCTGGTCAGCCGCGGCCGCACGCCCACCTTCTTCACGCGGTTCTTCTCATCCAGCTCCAACTTCACTTCCGGCAAGTCCAAGTCCAGCGCCCCGCGCGCCACCCGCGCCTTGGCCAACCCGTCATAGGCCAGCTTCAATTGCGCCGCCGCCGCCGCCACACCTGCGGGCAGGGCAGGGGCCTTTCCCTCAATCTCGGCCTCCACCTGGGTGTAGGTCAGCCGCGCCGCACTGTGGATGCACGCGCGCACAAACTCATACCCCACCATGCGCCCATGCGCGTCAAACTCCATGGTCACGCCCAGCACCGGGCGGTCAACATCCGGCCGCAGGCTGCACAGGTCGTTGGAAAGCCTCTCCGGCAACATCGGCAAAACCCGGTCGGGGAAGTAGGTGGAATTCCCCCGCTCCAGCGCCGCCCGGTCCAAATCGCCGCCCTCGGCCACATAGTGCGCCACGTCTGCGATCGCCACCTTCACCGTAAAAGCGCCATTCTTCTTGGCCTCCGCCCACACCGCATCGTCAAAATCCCGCGCATCCTCGCCATCAATGGTCACAAACGGCAGCTTGCGCCAATCCACTCGCTTCTCGGCCTTGTCCCAGCTGTAGGCGGGTAACTTCTCGGCTTCGGTCACAGCCTCTTTGGGGTATTCTATTTGCAACCCGTGGTTGCAAATAGCGGCCAGCGTCGCGGCCTCGCTCTCCTCCACCTTGCGCAGCACGTTTAAGCGCTGGCGCGCCCCTTCCACCACGCGGCCTTCCACAAAGTCGCCGTGGCGCAGCTCCAAATTCTGCGGCACGTCCAACGCAAAATCCAGGCTAACCAGTTCTTTATGCAGCACTTTCCCCACCATGTGCGCGCCCACCTCCTGCACCTGGGCCACCAGCCGGGTGGGCTTGGGGGCAGGGGGCCTGGGGGGGCCGCCTTCGGGCCTACGCCCTTGGAATTGCTGTTTTTTAAAGCTTCTGCGCCGCGTTTTCACGCAAGCATCCTCGCACAGTCTTGACTCTCCCGCCACCATGGAGCACCTTCGCGCCCATATTTAGCCACAGAAAGGGCCCCTTTATGAGCGACCTCAAACAACGCCTCGACGGCGCCATCGCCAGCCTCAAGCACGAGTTCTCGGGCCTGCGCACCGGCCGCGCCAGCGCCAACCTGCTGGATTCGGTAATGGTCGACGCATACGGCGCCCAAATGCCCATCAACCAGGTCGGCAGCGTCAACGTGGCGGAAGCCCGCCTGCTCACCGTCTCCGTGTGGGATAAATCGCTGGTCCAAGCCACCGAGAAAGCCATCCGCGACGCCGGCCTGGGCCTCAACCCCAGCCCCGACGGCCAACTCATCCGCATCCCGATGCCCGAGTTGAACGAGCAACGCCGCCAGGAACTGGTTAAGCTCGCCAAAAAAGCCGCGGAAGAAGCCCGCATCGCCATCCGCAACCTGCGCCGCGACGGCATGGACTCCCTCAAGGAAGTCAAGGAAACCGAAGGCGAAGACGCCCATAAACGTGAGACCGAAAAGCTTGAAAAGCAGATCGCCGAGTACGTCTCGCAGGTCGATGCCCTGCTGGTCACCAAGGAAAAAGACATCACCACTGTCTAACCCCTTGCATCTCCGTACAAATAACCCCATCTTCTGCCCATGAACGAACACCTCCCCCAACACATTGCCATCATCATGGATGGCAACGGCCGTTGGGCCTCAAAGCGCGGCATCTCGCGGCTCAAGGGCCACGCCGAGGGCGCCGAGACGGTGCGCCGCACCTGCGAGGAAATGCTCAAACTCGGCATTCCCTACCTCACCCTCTACGCCTTCAGCACCGAGAACTGGAAGCGCGCGCAGGAAGAGGTCTCCGGCCTGTTTGGCTTAATGAAGACCTACTTCCGCAAAGAGCTCTCCAACCTGCTTAAGCAAAACATCCGCGTGCGCTTCATCGGCGATCACTCTCCCACCTCGCGGCTAGAGCCTGAAATTCTCGCGCTGATGCAAGAGGTCACGCAAAAAACCGCTGCCTGCACCGCGCTCACCGCCACCTTCGCCATCAACTACGGCGGGCAGGATGAGATCACCCGCGCCGTGCAATCGCTGGCCCAGCAGATCACCGTCGGCCAGCTCAAGCCGCACGAGATCACCCCGGATATCATCTCCGGCGCGCTGGATACCGCGGGCACCCCGCCGCCCGATCTCATCATCCGCACCAGCGGCGAGCAACGCCTGTCCAACTTCCTGCTGTGGCAAGCCGCCTATGCCGAGCTCTACTTTGCCGATGTCTCCTGGCCAGATTTCCAGGCCACGCACCTGCAAGCCGCGCTTTCGGCCTACACCACGCGCCAGCGCCGTTTCGGCGCGGTGCCGTCCACCACCGCCGCCTGAAGAGAGAAAGCTGTTAGCTGGTAGAGCTGTCAGCTTGTAGGGAGAGAGCGCGGCAAATCAAAGCATATGTCCCCGGCCGCCCGCAATCCTCCCCCACCCAGAAGATCCCGGCGCGCAGCGCCGTCCCTAACAGCTCTCCCACCTGCCAGCTTTAAAAATCCCTCTCCCGCACAACCTTGCTTTCCTTACACCAATAACGAATCACGAATAACCGATCACGTTTTACTTGGCAGGGCAGGGGGCAAACGCGTAAAGTCCGCGCATGAACACCTCCCCGGATTTCCTCGCCCGCGCCGCCGAATTTTCTCAATCCATCCCGGGCGGAGAAGCCGCCTTCACCGCCGTGCTGTTCATCCTGGTGCTCAGCATTCTCATTTTCGTGCACGAGTGGGGGCACTACCTGGCCGCGCGCAGCGTCGGCATCCGCGTAGATGTCTTCTCCATCGGCTTTGGCCGCAAGCTGTTCGGCTGGACCGATAAAAACAACACGCTGTGGAAGGTCGGCTGGCTGCCCTTTGGCGGCTACGTGCAAATGTTCGGCCAGGAAGATCTCCAGGCCACGCGCAAAAGCAAACAGGTCGGCCATTTCATGAGCAAATCGGTGTGGCAACGCGCCTGGGTCATCATCGCCGGGCCGCTGGCCAACCTGGTGTTCGGCTTCCTGCTGCTGGTGGCCATCATGCTTACGGGAGAGCACCGCCTCAAGCCCGAGGTCGGCGAGGTCCTGCCCGACATGCCGGCGGTCAACATCCTGCAAAGCAATGACCTGGTGCAGGCCATCAACGGCACCCCGGTGGAAGACTGGGACGCCCTGCTCAACGTGGTATCGGACAGCGCCGGGCAAAAACTCACCTTCACCATCTTGCGCAACAACACCCCGCAAAATGTTGAGATCACGCCCGAAACAAAATCATTCACCGACCTGCTGGGCGATTCCCACACCGTCGGCCGCATCGGCATCGCCCCCAGCTACAACACCTTCGTCACCACTCACCCGCCGCTGCAGGCGGTGGGCCGCGCGGCGGCGCGCACCTGGCAGCTTACCAGCCTCACCGTGCTGTCGCTCTACAAGCTGGCCATCGGCGCTATTCCGGCCGATAACCTCACCGGCCCCTTGGGCATCGCCAACCTCACCGGGCAAACCGCGGCCAGCGGCCTGTTCGCCCTCATGATGTTCATGACGGTCATCACCATCAACCTGTGCATCGTCAACCTGTTCCCGCTGCCCATCCTGGATGGCGGGCACCTGGTGTTCCTCACCTACGAGAAAATCCGCGGCCAACCGCTGGGCGCGGGCGCTCAAGAGTGGCTCTACCGCATCGGCCTGGCCTGCATTGTGTGCCTGGCGCTGTTCGCCACCACCAATGATATCCGCCGCATGGGGCTGTTCTCCCACACTCCTGAAGAAGAATCTGCCACACCCACGGGCACGCCGTAATCACGGCGCTTGCCCTGCGGGCAGCCCGCCGCTAAACTCGCTGCAAATAAGGCCATAAGCACCCCATGCGTACCCCCCTCGCACGTCTCTTCTTCGTAGCTCTTTCAACCACTTGCCTCGCCGTCCCCGCCTTCGCCGCCACGGTCACAGATGTCTCGATCACCGGCAATGAGCGCGTGGAACCGGAGACCATCCGCACCTACCTGCCCTTCAAAAAAGGCGGCGAGTTCGACCCCGCGCAAACCGGCTACCTGGTGCGCAGCCTTTATGCCACCGGCCTGTTCTCCAACGTGGAAGTCAGCCAGGACGCCGCCGGCGTGGTCACCGTCCATGTGGTGGAGAACCCCATGGTCAACCGCGTAGCTTTCGAGGGCAACAAAGAGATCGACTCCAAACGCCTGGAAGAACTCACCTCGCTCAAGGCGCGCAGCATCTATTCCCCCGCCAAGGTGCAGGCCGATGTCCAGGCCCTGCAATCGGCCTACCGCTCGCGCAGCCGCTTCACCACCACGGTCAAGGCGCAGCTCATCCAGCGCGACCAGAACCGTGTGGATGTCATCTATAACATCACCGAGGGCGAAAAAACCCGCATCGCGCGCATCAACTTCGTCGGCAACAAAAAATTCTCCGACAGCGACCTGTCCGAGGTCATCGCCACCAAAACCAGCGCCTGGTGGCGTTTCCTCTCCAGCGCCGATAGCTATGACCCCGCGCGCATCGATGTCGACCGCGATCTCTTGCGCCGCTACTACCTCTCCAAGGGCTATGCCGACGTGCAGATCACCAGCGCGGTGGCCGAGCTCTCGCGCGATAAAAAAAGCTTCATCATCACCTACACGGTCTACGAAGGCCCGCGCTATAACTTCGGCGCGGTCGATCTCACCCTCAAGGCCGAGGCCGAAGGCCTCGACATGAAGGCCCTGGGCAAAGACGTCACCCTCAAACCGGGCGAACTCTTCAACGCCAAACGGGTGGATGACAACACCGATAAACTCATCGATGACCTCGGCAACAAAGGCTTCGCCTTCCTGGATGTCAAACCCGCCTACACCAAGCACGAGGCCGAGCGCACGGTCGATGTCACCTACGCCATCACCCCCGGCCCCCGCGTCTACGTCAACCGCATCAATATCGAGGGCAACACCCGCACGCGCGATAACGTCATCCGCCGCGAAATGCGGTTGAGCGAGGGCGACGCCTACTCGGCGGAAAAACTCAAGCGCAGCAAAGACAGGCTCACCTACCTCGGCTACTTCGAGAAGGTCGACGTCACCCGCCAACCCGCCGACGAGCCCGACCGCATGAACGTCGATGTTAAGGTTAAAGAGCAATCCACCGGCGAGTTCAACGTCGGCGCCGGCTACTCCACGTTCGACGGCATCCTCGCCACCGCCAGCGTCAAAGAGAACAACTTCCTCGGCAAAGGCCAACAGGTCGCGCTGGATATGTCGGTCTCGCAACGCCAGCAAAACTTCAACATCGGCTTTACCGAGCCCTACTTCATGGGGCAAGAGCTCGCCGCCGGCGCCGACGCCTTCAACACCAAAACCGACTACCAAAGCGAGTCCGGATACGATACCGCCGTCAACGGCGCCGACGTGCGCCTGGGCTTCCCGCTGTCCGAGTTCGCCAAAAACGACGTGCGCCTTGGCTATAAAACCACCAAGATCGAAAATGTCGGTTCCGCCGCCTCGCAGTTCGTCAAGGCCGAGGCCGGCAGCCGCAGCAGCGCCATGCTCTCCAACATCTGGAGCTACGATAACCGCGACAGCACCTACAACCCCACGCGCGGCTACCGCATCAGCCTGGGCGGCGACTACTCCGGCTTCGGCTCCGACACCGACTTCCTCCGCGCCAACCTCTCCGGTACTTACAACCACGAGCTGTTTGAAGACTGGGTGCTCACGCTCGGCGGCCGCGCCGGCATCATCGAGCCCACCTCCGGCCAGCTCCCGCTGTACGAGCACTTCTCCGGCGGCGGCCAAACCCTGCGCGGGTTCGAGTTCGGCGGTATCGGCCCGCGTGATAAAATCACCGGCGACGCCCTGGGCGGTAAATACATGCTCGGCAACACGGTGGAGCTCGGCTTCCCGCTCGGCGCCACGCTTACCGATATGGGCGTGCGCGGCGTGCTGTTCACCGACGGTGGCATCGTCACCAAGTTCGACCAATCCAGCCCCAACATCATCGACAGCAAAACCTACCGCATCACCACCGGCGCGGGCATCAACTGGCGCTCACCGCTGGGTCCGCTGCGGCTG
Organism: Pseudomonadota bacterium; assembly: GCA_016125035.1. Taxonomy (GTDB): domain Bacteria; phylum Pseudomonadota; class Alphaproteobacteria; order UBA2136; family UBA6156; genus RFNJ01. Next base: position 15,022 of record WGMN01000018.1, on the reverse strand, counting down.
GAACTCGGCTTCCCGCTGGTCAAAGCCAGCGAAGACCGCACGCAAATCTTCAGTTTCTCCGTGGGCACCCGCTTTTAAAGCACCTTCACAGGTGGTATAACGGCGCACACCCACGGGGAACAATATTAAGGGGGAATCCTATGACCACACTCAAATCCGCCACGCTGGCGCTCACATTGGCCCTGGCCTTTACCGCCGCGGCCGCTTCTGCCGCCGAGCTCAAGGTCGCGGTGTTCGACGCTCAGCAAGTGCTCAACGGCACCAACGCCGCGCAACGCGCGGTGAAGGACCTCACCGCCAAGCGCGACGCCGCCCAGGTTAAAATCGACGCGCTGGAAAAGCCGCTGATGGCCAAGCAGGAAAAGCTGCGCGAGCAACAAGCGGTGATGGCGCCAGATAAGTTCAAGGCCGCGCAGGAAGATTTCGCCAAGGATGTCGCCACCTTCCGCGCCAGCGCCCAAACCATCCAATCCGGCCTGGATGCCGATAACATCAAGGCCCGCAAAGACGTCGCCGACGCCGTGCGCACCGCGGTGGAAGCCATCGCCAAAGAGAAGGGCTACGACCTCGTGGTCCCCAAAGGCATGGCCTTCTACAACAGCCCCAACGTGCCGGATATCTCCACCGAGGCCCTGGCCCGCGCCAACAAGCTGCTCGATAAGTAGAGCTGATAGCTTGTAGGAAGAAGCGCCGCGAAAAATCTCCACGTCCCCGGGCGGCGGAAAATCAGAACTCAGGTCCCCGGGCGGAGGCGGGGTGGAAAAACGCCCTATGCGTTTTTCCGGGCCCCCGCCCCGACCCAGGGCCGCCCTCCCCACCTCCGCCCAAAAGGATTTCGGCGCGCAGCGCCGTGTCTACAAGCTATCAGCTCTACCAGCTACCAGCTCTTCTTTGTTTTTTCGCATATTTTTGCTAATATCCCCCCATGTCGCTCACCATCGCCGCCCTTACCGCCCACTTCGGCCTGCCCACGCCGCCCAAGGGGGCCGAGCTCGAACTCCGCGCCGTCAAACCGCTCGAGGAAGCCGGCCCGAATGATCTCTCTTTCCTCGATAACCCGGCTTATAAAGAGGCCGCGCGCAAAACCCGCGCCGGCGCGGTGCTGGTGCGCCCGGCCGATGTCTCCCTGCTGCCAGATGCCACCATCGCACTCACCACCAATCACCCCTACGTGGCCTTTGCCAAGGCGCTGCAACTGCTCTACCCGCAGCCCGTGCTGGCACCCGGTATTTCTGAGTTTGCGGTGGTCAGCTCGTCTGCCACCATTCATCCCACCGCGCGGGTAGAGCCCTACGCCGTCATCTACGCCGGCACCACGGTGGGCGAGGGGGTGCACATCGGCGCGCACGCGGTCATCGGGCAGGGGGTCACCATCGGCCAGGGCACGCGCATCGGCGCGCACGTCACGCTGCAAAAGGTTTCCCTCGGCAACAACTGCCTCATCCACCCCGGCGTGCGCGTGGGTCAGGATGGCTTCGGCTTCGCCGTCGCTCCCGCCGCGGCCGGAGAGCTCGAGCTCATCAAGGTGCCGCAGGTCGGTTTCGTCACCATCGGCCATGGCGTGGAAATCGGCGCCAACACCACGGTGGATTGCGGCGCGCTGGGCAATACGGTCATTGAAGACGACGTGAAGATCGATAACCAGGTGCAGATCGGCCATAACGTGCACATCGGCAAGGGCACGCGGGTGGTGGCGCAGGTGGGCATCGCCGGCAGCGCCAGCTTGGGCAAATATACCGTCATCGGCGGCCAAAGCGGCATCGCCGGGCACCTTGCCATTGCCGATAAGGTCATGGTCGCGGCGCGCAGCGCGGTCACCAAAACCATCACCCAGGCGGGCGCGGTGGTGGCGGGCATCCCGGCGGTGCCCATCAATGAGTGGCGGCGCCAGGTGGCGGCCATCGCGCGCATCACCAAAAACCGCGTGCAACCCATGCCCGCGCAAGCTTCCGCTGCCCCGGCCTCTCCCATCACCGCTACCGAAGATACCGAATCCGACCCCCATACAGGAAACCCCTTCGCATGACCGCCCAACACCTCACCCGCCAGGAGATAGAAAGGCTCATCCCCCACCGCGAGCCGATGCTGCTGGTCGATGAAGTGGTGGCGTGGGAGAGCGAGAAGTGGATCGAAGCCCTGTGCCACCTCTCCACCAAGCAAGAGCTCTTCGCCGGCCACTTCCCCGGCAACCCGGTGCTGCCGGGCATGCTTAATTACGAGGCCATCGCACAGGCCGCCGCCATCATGGTCAGCCTCTCGCGCGGCTATACCTCGCAAACCGCCACCTACCTCTTCGGTGGCATCGAGAATGGCAAGTTCTACGAGCTGGTCAAACCCGGGCAAACCATGCGCATCCGCGCAGAGAAGGTGCGCGATAAACTCGGCGTCTTCCGCTTCTCCGGCAAATCCTGGGTGGGCGATAAACTCATCGCCGAGGCCACCTTCACCGCTAAGTTAATCCTCAAAAAGTAAGCTCTTCCATGGCCATCCACCCCACCGCGATTATCGAAAAAGGCGCCAAAATCGCCGCCTCGGCGCACATCGGCCCTTACTGCACGGTGGGCGCGCAGGTCACCATCGGTGCGGGTACCACACTCGTCAGCCACGTGGTGGTGGCGGGGCACACCAGCATCGGCAGCGGCAACACCATTTATCCCTTCACCTCGCTCGGCCACCCCAGCCCAGACCGCAAATACAAGGGCGAACCCACCACCCTGGTCATCGGCGACGACAACGACATCCGCGAATACGTCACCATGCACATCGGCACCGCGGCCGACAGGGCCGAGACCCGCATCGGCAACGCCAACCTGTTCATGGCCGGCAGCCACGTGGCGCACGATTGCGTGGTCGGCAATGCCTGCATCCTCGCCAACTACGCGCAACTGGCGGGCCACGTCACCGTGGCCGATAACGTGCTCATCGGCGGGCTTTCCGGCCTGCACCAGCGCGTACGCGTGGGCACGCACGCCATCATCGGCGGCCACACGGCGGTGGATTACGACGTCCCGCCCTACGGCAATGTTTCCGGCAAACGCGCCACGCTCAAGGGCCTCAACCTGGTGGGGCTGCGCCGCCGCGGGTTCGATAAATCCCTCATCCACGCACTCGATGAAGCCTACAGCTTTCTCTTCGATGAAGACGACGATATCCCCCTGCAAGAGCGCGCGCAAAAATTGCAAAAGCGCAGCAAATCGCCAGAGGTCAAATCGCTGGCCGAGTTCGTCCTCACCTCGCAGCGCGGCGTCACCGGTTATGAAGATGAAATCTAGATGAGCAAAAAATCCGCCCCGGTCTTTGCCCTTCTCGCCGGCGGCGGGGCCTTGCCCGCCATCCTCGCGGCGGCGGCGCAAAGCCGGGGCTGGCCGGTGCACATGGTCACCTTTGCCGCGCAGCCGCAACCTTCGCCCACGCCGCAGGCGGCCTCCACGCAACAGTTTCCCATGGGCCAAATTGGCCACATCCTCGCGCACCTGCGCGGGCTTAATGTCACCCACGTGGCGCTGGCCGGGCACCTCAACAAGCCGGGCATCCTCAGTTTAAAGCCGGACGCCGCCGGCCTCAAACTGCTCGCCCGCGCGGCGCTGATGCACGACGACGCCCTGCTGCGCGCCGTCACTCTCACCCTTACCGAGAACGGCTTTACTGTGGTTGGCGCCAAAGATCTCGCCCCCAACCTGCAAGCGCCCGACGGCCTGCTGTCAAAGTCCGCCGCTACGGAAGCTGAATTGCAAGACATCGCGCTGGCCACCCAGGCGCTCACCGCGCTCGGCAACCTCGACATCGGCCAGGCCGCCATCGTTGCGCGCGGCGTCATTTTGGGGGTAGAGGCGGCGGAAGGCACCGACGATCTCATCCACCGCTGCGCCTCCTTGCGCGGCGAGTCCGACAAAGGCGGCATCCTGGTCAAGCGCGCCAAACCCAACCAGACCGATCTCGCCGATCTCCCCACCGTCGGCCCGCAAACGCTGCACCTGCTGGCGCAAAACCACTACCGCGGCCTGGCGGTGCAAAGCGGCCGCACGCTGCTGCTGTCGCAGCCGGAACTGATCCAAACCGCCAACGCCCACGGCATGCTCTTCCTCGCCCAGACATGATCCCCATCCTCATCACCGCCGGAGAAGCCAGCGGCAGCCGCCTTGCCGCGGCCCTCATGGCCGAGCTGAAAAAGCACCGCCCCGACCTCACTTTCCACGGCGTTGGCGGTGAAGACATGCGCGCCGCCGGCCTGCAAGAGCTCTTCCCGATGGCCGAGCTCTCGGTGATGGGCCTGGCGGAAGTGCTGCCCGCCATCCCGCGCATCTTGGGCCGCATCAAACAACTCAAGGCCTGGGCGGCACAAAACAAACCGGCGCTGGTCATCACCGTGGATGCTCAAGACTTCTCCTCCCGCCTGGCAAAGGCCCTCAAAACCCTGCCCAACCCGGCGCCGCACGTGCAATACGTGGCGCCCAAGGTGTGGGCCTGGCGCCAAAACCGCGCGCTCAAACTGGCCGGGCTTTACAACCTGCTGCTCACCATCCTGCCGTTCGAGGAGCCGTTCTTTAAGCAGTATGCGGTCAATGCCTCCTACGTCGGCCACCCGGCCACCACCATGCTCGCGCCGTACTACGTCAGCCCCAATGCGGGCATGACACTCGCCCTGCTGCCCGGCTCGCGCACGCAAGAGTTCAAACGCCACTGGCCCCTCATGCTTGCCACCTACCGCCGGCTTCGCGCGCAACACCCGCAACTCACCGCAGTGTTGGCCCTGCCAGATGAAAAAGCCCTGCAAACCTGCCAATCCCTCGCCCCCTGGGGGGAAGCCGACGCGCTTACGCCCACCTATGGCGAAGCCCGCTTCAAAGCCCTCACCCAGTGCCGCGCGGCGCTGGCAAAGTCGGGTACCAACAACCTGGAGATCGCGCTGCTCGGCCTGCCCGCCGTGGTGTGCTACCGCATGCACTGGCTCACCCATGCCATCGCCAAAAGGCTGGTCCAAATCCCTTTCGTCTCGCTGCCCAACATCATCCTCGGCGGCCCGGTGTACCCCGAGTTCATCCAATCCGCCGCCACGGCAGAGAACCTCTCCACCGCCCTGCACCCGCTGTTCGTCAACCTAAGCGCGCGCAAACACCAGCAAGACCTCCTCGCCAAACTCGCCAAACGCATGAAGACTCCCCACCCCCCGGCGCAAATGGCCGCCGCCGCCATCCTGCCGCTCCTCGCGGCCTAACGCAAAAAGCCCACGCGGCCTGCCCTATCAGGGTAGGCCGCGTGTCGTTGTCGAAAATAGGGCTTCAACCGGTGGTGCCTTCTGCCAGTTCACAGTTACGGGCCAAACGTTGAAGAAAGCTCAGGGTGTCGCGGATGAAAGGTTGTTTGGAGACATCGTCGACATCGGGGCCCGCCGCTACGTTCACTTCTCCGACCAATGCATTCAGGTTTTCCCGCATCTGCCGGTAGGCATTGGCCAGATCATTCTTACCGGCATGCCAAGCCTCAAATTCCTTTTCACGTAAGTCCAGACTCACCGCTTCGTTCAGCCACGGACGTCCGGCCACCAACCTGGCCCACGCTTGCCGTCGCCGGTGCTTGTGCTGAATGTGTCGGTAGTTAAGCCACCCCAACAGCAGCATCGCGGCAACGAAAGGCACCAGGTACCAAATCGGCAAATCGTACCGGCCTATATAACTGGCCGTAAAAAAAGCGGGAATAATGATCAGCAGCAAGGCAAAACCTGTGAACAACCGCCAACTTCCGTCATTGTCAATCCACGCTGCCGGATAAGTCGTCGCCATCAGCGTATCCTCCCAAGCTCAGGGGCAAAGCCCCGCATGATGAATCGGTCTTGTCCCCACCCTTACTCAAAATTAGTATACAGTCAATCCACAAACGCCAAACCGGCCCTCCAAAAGAAGGGCCGGTCATGCGTCACGCCTGCGCTGCCGCCGCAGCGTTGCAGGGTTCACGCCGCGGCGCAACTGCCGCACGCGCATGTCGCGCGCCAGCCGTGTGGTCACCTGCCTGCGGCAAAGGTAGGGGCGCAGCAGCCAGTCGCTACGGTCAAAGCGGCTCATGCTCCACCTCACGCGGAAGATCATGGCTTCACGCAAAGCAGGTTTTACCTCCCACTGCTCCATGCCGCACCACACCATGTGCCACGCGCGCAGCATGGCGTCTTCGTGCACGCTCACCGCTACCAGCAGCCATATCGTGGCAATCAACACCACCAGGCAAACTGTGCGTAGGTACCATGGCACATGCGCAAACATGGCAACTTCCAGCAGCCCCGCCATCAAGGCAAAAAATAGCCAGTCATGCCATATCGGCACACACAGCTCCGGGGGCAGAGAGTCGGGGCGCCACGGTACCTTCGCCATCGTTTCCTCCCTTTCCGGGGGTTAAAGTAAGGGCCCGTAAAGCGGGCCGGGTGGTTCATTCGCACCTGCACTTTCCCACAAAACAGTATACAAATCAATAACCTCGCACCTGCCCCCGGCCGCCCGCCAAAATCCTTGCCATTCCAAGCATTTCCGCCAATACTTAAGGGTATGAGCAGCAAACGCCCCGATACCATCTCATCCATGATGCGCCGCCGCCAGGCCGATAGCACTGCGGCCCAGCCCCCGGCGTCCGACTACGACCGCTTAATGGCGGAATACCGCCAACTGCAAGAGCTTCTTGCCCAGCAGAAAAAGCTCATCGGCTCGCTGGAGCACGACGCCATGTCCGATTCCCTCACCGGGCTGGCCAACCGCCGCACGTTCGAGAAAGAGCTCGAGCGCTCGCTGGCCACCGCCCGCCGCTACGGCCGCCGCCACGCCGTTTTGCTCATCGATATCAATGACTTCAAAAGCATCAATGATAACCTCGGCCACCTCACGGGTGATGCCGTGCTCACCCACATCGCGCGCCTGCTGCGCCAGAACATCCGGCCCACCGACATCGCCGCGCGCCTGGGCGGTGACGAATTCGCGGTGATCCTCAACGAACTCCGCGCGGTGGAGAACGCCGACCACCGCGCGCAAGAGATCTCGCAAACCATCTCGCACACCCCCTGCATCGGCGAGAAGAGCACCGTGCACGTCTCCATCAGCATCGGTTGCAGCGTCTTCGGCGCCGACGACGAGATCTCCGAGATCCTCGAAAAAGCCGACAAATCCATGTACGCCAACAAACAAACCTCCAAGATGTAATTCAGCGGCGCTCGAAGCCACCAGCCTCTCTTCATCTTCAGCCTGTTGAACGAAGCCCGAGGGAGGGGGTGCGAGGGGGAGGGAGGTTTCCTCCCTCCCGCCTCTGCATAAACGGGGGCTTGGGGTGTCCCCAACGAGGCGCGGCGGCGAAGCCGCCCGCCGCACGCGCGCCCAACAACCAAGGCCGCAGCGCAGCGCGGCCGACTTGTTAGGGCGCGCTATGGCCCGCAGGGCCACATCACGGACACTCTTCCGCAAACAGTCCGCTGTGCTATAACCCGCCCATGCCCACCGCCGCCACCCTTGAAGGCCTCCTCGCCGGCACCCAATGCACCCAATGCGGCTACCCCTCCTGCGCCGCCTATGCCCAAGCCCTTGAGTCGGGAGAAAAACCCACCCTCTGCCGCCCCGGCGGCAGCCGCGTAGCAACAGCGCTGGCCCAGGCCCTCAACCTGCCGCCGCAACCTCCGGCCCAAGCCCCACTCCCGCCACAAGTTGCCCTTGTCGATGAGTCCACCTGCATCGGCTGCACGCTGTGCCTCAAGGCCTGCCCCACCGGGGCCATCGTCGGCTCCAACAAGCAGCTCCACACCGTCATGCAGTCCCTGTGCACCGGCTGCGGCCTGTGCCTGCCGCCATGCCCTGTCGATTGCATCGTTCTGCAGCCTTCCGCCGCCAACCAGCCCCTCACGGTGCAGCAGGCCGATGGCTCACTCACCCCCGCCGCCAGCGCGCAAACCTGGGCCCTGGTGCAGGCCCACAATGCCCGCCGCACCCCCACTCCGCGCGCGCAAAAACAAGTTACTTCAACACCTTACTCGCCACCCCTGCAACACCTGCCTGCCGATGTCCTCGCCAAGGCCGCCGCCGCCCGCCAAAAATCCCGCGCCAAATACGCCGCCAAAGGCCCGCTCAAACCGCTGCGCGGCCTGCCCAAATAACGCCGTAGGGGGCCGCATCAAGCGGCCCCCCTTATCAGATCAGCGTCATCAACAGGTCCAGCACAATGTGGATGACCCGCGCCCGTCCCCTGTCCACATCCGCCGTTTGCAGGGTGCGGATCGCCTGCTCCACGCTCAGCGAGCTTGCGCCCAACGTCTGCAGCGGCAAAAGGCGCTTTTCCACCAGCTTGCCACCCGCAACCTGCCTAAACGTCAGCCGTCCTTGCCGCTTCACAGAGAAGCCGATGACCAACTTCCAATGTGTCCGATAAACGCTGACGGTTCTGCCAGGGCTGTCGAACTGAACCTTGTAAGGGCCCAGCGGCGGGTAAGTCTTCCTGCCCACAGTGGTCAACACCGGGTCTGTCGAGCCGTTCTTCCAAGTCAGCTCAACTCCCAGGTGGGCCGTCATCCTGTTCATTGCAGTCTTGTAAAAGGGCTCGGGCATGGCAACCTCCTGTGTTGGTGCCCAATTTTTATACACACTAACATGGGCCGCCTCGCCCCCCCGCGCAAGCCCTGCTATAAAAGCGCAAAGGGAAGGGGAGAGCGGCATTGGCCCAAAAAAACGGCGTTTTGGTAGATAAAGACCTGCAAGCCCTGCTGGCCTCGGGCGGGCTTAGCGTGCAAACCCCTCTGGCTCCGGGCCAGGTCCAACCCGCCAGCCTGGATGTCCGCCTCGGCGCGGTGGGCTACCGCATCCAGGCGGGCTTTTTGCCCGGCAAGGGCCATACGGTTGCGGAATGTATCGAGGGCCTGCAAATGTACAAGCTGGATTTCAACCAGCCGCGCATCCTGGAAAAAGGCTCCATCTACATCGTCAAACTGCAGGAAGGCCTGGCCCTGCCGCCGCAGGTGGAAGGCTCGGCCAGCCCCAAATCCTCCACCGGCCGGCTGGATATTTTCGTGCGCCTCATCACCGATAACGCTGATACCTACGACACCATCCCGCCCGGCTACACCGGCCCGCTGTACCTGGAGATCTCTCCGCTCACCTTCCCCATCGTCGCCCGCATGGGCGACAGGCTCTCCCAGCTGCGCCTGCGCCAGGGCGAGGTGCGCATCTCGGATGATGAGCTCGCCAACCTGCACGCCCAAACCCCGCTGCTTAAAAATGTCGATATCCCGCTGGTCAAGGGCGCGGCGGTGCACATGGACCAGGGCCTGTGGATGAGCATCGATTTGCACGGCAACCCGGGTGATGCCAACCCCATCGTCGGCTTCCGCGCCCGCCACCACACCCAACCGGTGGATCTCGCCCGCATCGGCGGCTATGCCTGGCGCAACTACTGGGAGCCCATCTACCGCAATGACTGCGACCCTCTCATCCTCTACCCGGAAGAGTTCTACATCTTCGCGTCAAGGGAAGGCATCTGCGTGCCGCCCTCCCACGCGGCCGAGCTGGTGGCCTACGATACCCGCATTGGCGAAATCCGCGTGCACTACGCCGGCTTTTTCGATCCCGGCTTCGGGTTTGATACCGTCGGCGCCAACCACGGCACCACCGCGGTGCTGGAAGTGCGCGCGCATGATGTCCCCTGCGTGCTCAAACACGGCCAGCCCATCGGCCGCTTTCTGTACGAAAAGCTGCTACAGCCCCCGGCGGAACTCTACGGCACCGGCATCGGCTCCAACTACGCTGGCCAGTCCCTCAAACTCGCCAAACAATTCCTCATGGAATAGAAGCTGCTTCTTACAGTTTCTATCAACTTCTCTCTTCCCCCCCACGCCCAAATCCGCTAAACAGCGCCATGGCGCTGATCAAAGGTGTAAAAAACCTCAAAGCCTACCAAGAGGCCTATAAGCTGTTCCTCGAGGTGCGGCCTCTCACTTACGCCATGCACCAGCACGAGCAATACGGCGGCATTGCCGAACAAGCCCGCCGCGCCAGCGCGGGTATCTGCGCCAACCTCGCCGAAGGCTTCGGCAAAAACCAATCCAGCGCCGAGCTGCGCCGCTACGTCCGCATCGCCATGGGCTCGGCTTATGAAATGTTGTTCTGGCTGGAAGCCTCCCGCGACACCGGCCTCCTTCCCCCCGAAAAAGCCACCGATTTCCTCCAACGCTACGACCACGTCTGCCGTCTCCTGCGAGGATTCGAAAAATCAATCTCCCCCACCCAACACTCAACACCCAACACTCAACACTCCTCATGACCTATCACATCCTCTACGAATCCACCCCCTGGCACACCCGCTGTGCCCTGTTCGATGAAAACGGCCGCCTGCTCACCCTGCGGCACGACGACGCCACCCGCCGCCATATCGAAGGCGCGGTGGTCTGGGGCCGCGTCCGCGCGGTGGAAAAAAGCCTAGGTGCGGCCTTCGTGGATATCGGCGATACGCACGACGGCATCCTGCCGTTCTCCATGCTCGCACCCGGCGCCAAACTCACCCAGGGGCAACCCATCCTGGTGCGGATAGACCGCGGCGGCTTTGCCGAGAAGGGCGCCCGGCTCGACGCCCGCACCGCGCACAAACTGCCCGACGCTGCCACCCGCTGCCCTTCCATCATTCACACTCCGCCGCCCGCGCTCACCCGCGCCCTGCACGACGCCGCCTCGCACCCGGTCACGGTATGGCTCACCAACGCCCATCACAGAGACGCGGTCAGCCGCCACATCCCCGAGAGGGCGCTGCGCCAACTCGACCACGACGAGGCCGACTGGGTGGAACGGCTCGACACCACGCTCGACGCCGCGCTCTCGGCGCGGCCCACCTTCTACTTCGGCGGCAACGGCGGGGCAGGGGGGCGCAACAGCCTGATTGTGGAGCTCACCAGCGCGGTGGCCACCATCGATGTCAACGCCGCGCCCATCACCGGCCTGTCCAAGGCCGACGCCACCTTGGCGGTCAACCTGGCGGCGGCGGAAGAGGTGGCGCGCCTGTGCCGCCTGCTCGATCTCGGCGGCTCGGTGATCATCGATTTCATCACCCCCAGGTCCAAGGCGCACCGCCAGCTCATCACCGATCACTTGTCTGCCACGCTGCAAACCACCGATGATAAATTTGTCGAGATCCGCCCCATGTCGCGCCACGGCCTGCTGGAACTCACCCGCGCGCGCACCGGCCCGTCGCTCACCCTGCTGCTCAAACTTCCCGCTTATGTGGCCGGGCGTATCGGGCTGGAACTGTGGCGCACTCCGGCGGGCGCCAACCCCTCCTTACGCCGCCAAACGGTCATCGCCCACCCTTCGGTCATCGCCTGCCTGCAACCGCACCTCACCAACGCCACCTGCCTGGCCCACCTCGGCCGCCCCATCACCCTCCAGGCGGAAGGCGCCCTCCCACTCACCAGTTATAGAATAGAAGGTTGAAGGTGGTAGGTTGTAGGTTGTAGGTTGTAGGAGTTCCGGCGCGCAGCGCCGTGCCTACAACCTACAACCTTCAACCTACCACCTCCCTCTACTGCCCCGTAATTCCATCGCGCACCTGCAAAGGCTTCACCGTCATGCGCTCGGTGGCAATGCGCAAGCCGTTCACCGCCGGCGGGTAGTTGGGCTCAATGGTCAACGCGCGGCGGAACAAACTGGCCGCCTCGTCATTGCGCCCTTCCATCAGCCGCAGCATGCCGCCAATGCCCCAGGTGTAGTGGCTGAAGTCGGCCACCCGCTGCAACTTGGCGTAAAGCTGCTCCACCCGGGCCAGATAAGCCAGCGCGGTTTGCCCATCTCCCTTTTGCTGGGCGTTCTCGGCCAGCTGCAAATACAGGCCGGAGAGGTTGATGATCTGGTTCGCCGCCCACCCATCGCCTTTTAGCACCCCTTCCACTTTTTCAATCCGCGCTTCCACCGGTATCTGCGTGGCGCCGTTGTAGTTGGCGTAGGCCACCCCCAGGTGCTCATGGATGCGCGGGTCCAGCGGGTAAATGCGCTTGGCTTCTTCCAGCAACGCAATTGTCTGCTCATCATTCATGCCAGAGAAGATACGCACCATCCCCTGTTTCAGCAGCACGTTGCCTTCGCGGAACAACCACGCATCCCACAAAAACGCCACCCACACACTGCCCGCCAGCACTATCACACCCAGCAGCGCCGGGCGCCCCATGGCCAGCACGCGGCGCGGCCCCGCCAGCGTTTGCGGGCGGTAGGTCACGTAAATTCCGGCAATCGCGCCCATCAGCAGCATCGCCGCGGCGGGCGCGGTGGGCAACTGCATGGGGAAGTCCATCAACGCGTTAATGCAAATGGTCAGCACACCAATCCCGGCCATCAGGCCCAGCAGCTGGGTGTCGTCGGCGGGCTCTTTTTCGTGCTGCACCGCGCGGGCATCGTAATAGCCCCATACCAGCAGGGCCAAAATGCCCACCGCCATCAACAGCTGCGTCAGGCTGCCCCAGGGGGCGGGCAGGGCCAGCATCTCCTGCTGCTCCAAAAAGATCATCAGCGCCATCACCGCGCTGGCCATCCCGGCGGCCACCATCTTGCCGCCCAGCGCGCCCGCGCGCGGCCCCGCCAGCCTAAAGGCCATGGCGATCGCCGCAATAAACATGCCGGCGTAAAGCAACCCTCCGGGTATGCCCATTTCGTCAAAGGCCTGCATCAGGTCGGTGTGGGTGCGCTGCGGCCGCGCGTTCACGTTGTAGCTGTTGGTGGGGGTCACCACCAGGGCGTTGTAGTAAGCGGGGTAGATCACAAAAAAGCTGCCCAGCCCCACGCCGTCAAACCAGTAATCCTTGGTGATCACCAGGCTGTTCAGGTTGTAGGCCAACCTCCCGCCAATCTCGTTCCAGCTGCTTCCCGCCAACGCTTCCACCTGCTGCGCCGGGCTGCGGTCCACCGCGTAGGCGCCCTCCACCGGCGAGATATCCCCCCCCCACTTGGCCACCACCGCCAGCGGCAGCATCAGCCATAAAATGTGCTTCCAGTCCATGTGGCGCCAAATCGCCTGGCGCCAGGCGGGCACCAGCACCATCAAGGCGCCCATGGTCATCAGCGCGGCAAACAGCGCTACCCAACTGGCGCGCGCGCGGGCGTAAATCAAAAACAACCCGCCCATCGCCAGCAGCACACTGGCCAACGCCTGGCCGGGCCAGCGCTTGCTGGTCACCAGCAGGTAAAGGGTCATCGGCAGCATCATCGCGGTCCAGCTGCCGGCCAGGTTCTTGTTGGCAAAGGTGCTGCCGGGCACGGCGCTCTGCTGGAAGTACCCCACCAGCTGGTCCACAAAGTTATAACTCTGCGGCCACCGCTCGATCCAAAAACCCAGCGCATGCACCACATAACCCAGCAACCAGAACACCGGCTTCACCCAGAAGAACAGCAAACTGCCGTCCAGCAACTGGCTCACCACCGCACCGTTCCAGCCCTTAAACTGGCAGATACCCAAAAAGCTGGTAAAGGCCAGCGGCAGCACCAGCGCCCACATCAGCTGGCGCACAAACTTCGGCGTGGCAACGGCGTAAACCAACGCCATCAACGTCACCTGCGCCACCATCGCCTTCCATAAAATGATCCCGCGCATCCAGTTCAGCGCATCCACCATGCTCAAGGCCGCCCAGGCACATAAGCCCAGCGCCAACCACACCATCACCGGCCACTTAAAGTGCGCGCGCGCGCCACCCTGGCGCCATTGGCCTGCCAGCATCACCAGCAGCGCCAACCCGGCAAAAAAACTTGTCGCCATCCAGCGCACATCGCCAGAGACCTCCGGCACACCCAAGTCATAATAAATCGGCAGGGTCACCGCAAAGGCCAGCAACAGCCAGCGGGTCACCTTCACGTGCAGGGCAGGGGGGCTTTCGGTTTCCTCCGCGGCGGCGTTGCGGGCGGGGTTGCCTAAAGTCTCAACATCTTTGGAATTCTGGCTGCGGGGCATGGCGCCAACCCTACTTGCCAAGGCCCCCGGCGGCAACGCATCCTGCCCACATGCGCGGCATTGTCCTCTTGGTTGTAACGCTGGTGTTAGCTGCCCGGCTGTCCCACGCGCTCTCTGCTGCCGATCTCTACGCCGCCGTGCCGCCCCCGCCGCCGCCGGCCACGCTCTCCGGGCAACTGCTGCATGATGACACCGAGGTGCTCACCCCCCACGGCATCTACTCCGAGCAAACCTTCAACACCACCATCGCCCCCGCGCAAGCGCAAGACGATACCTCTCCCAGCGGCATCGAACCCGCCGCCGGCCCGGCGGACGAAGCCTCCCCCACCACCGGTCAGCCGTAAAAAGCCAACGGCGGCCACGTGGGGCCGCCGTTGTTTGTCATCAGTGGCGTGGGTTACGCCGTGGTCGCCGCCGGCACCTCGCCGGGCGTTTCCGCCGGGGTGTAGAGATGCGGCGGGCAGGCACGCAGCAATTCGCTAACCTTCTCGAAGGCCAACAAAAGCCCGGTCAACTCCCGGTTGTTGGCACGCCACAGGCGTGCGTCCTTCTCCAGGTTCTTGCTGGTGCCCACCATGGGGCCCAGTCCAAGCTCCGCCACTTTCTGCTCCACGGCCGCCGTCATGGCCAGGTACAGGGCATATCGCCCCTGTGTCAGGCCCACGGCATGCATCCGCAGCTTAAGTTCCTTCAGCATGGTGTCATACGGCAGGTTCGCGTCTTTCACCTCCAGCATGCCGCGGGTTCGCAGTTGCTGTTCGGCGACGTCCTTCATCCGGCGGGTGTTCAGCATGCGCACAGGCAGTGGTATTTGCCGCCAGAAGATCGCCACCACACGCTGCCGCAGCAGGGTATAGAAAGCCTATCCTACTATTGACATAAAAATATTTTCATTTAATATTTTTATATAAAAAGAAAGATACTTATATGGCTTTTCGGGTTTTGAACGATGTAGAATGGCATTTTATAAAAAATATTTTACCGGAGAGGCTTTTCAAGCCACAAAGAGGTTATCCACGCGCAGATTATCGCAAAGTTTTAAACACGATATTTTATATTCTTGAGAACGGCAACAAGTGGGCAGACT
>WGMN01000012.1 GCA_016125035.1 Pseudomonadota bacterium | reverse complement strand
CGAGCGCTTCTTTGCACAAATACAAAACAAATTCAGAAGGCTAGCTGACTGCTGGGAGAAACGCGAAGCGGCCCGCTACGGGCTAACTCATGCTGCTTTTTTGAGATATTGGTTGAAATACTTAATACTGGGATAGGCTTACTCGAGAGCCTGACGGGCGGCGGGCTCGGTGGGAAGGGAAATGACAGCATACGCGACACGTTGGAGCGGCGTGGGGGTAAAGGAATTCATGGTGACCCTCCTTTCGGGTGAGGAACGGGGATGGCATAGCTATAACCGAGAGCAGGCGGCGCGACAAGCGGATTGGGACAGGTTGAGCACAGGGGGGTGGGGGAATGGGCCGGGTGGGGGTTGTCAGGGTGGGGTGGCGCGGGTGAGCATAAAATGAAGACCCGCGGGGGGCCCAACCTGCCGCCGCCACATAAAAAAAAGGACCTAAAAGCGACTTATGAGCGATTTGATTGGCCAGGCCGGGCAGGCCCTTACCCCCGAACTGTTGGCGTTGGGCGAAAAATTTGGCCTGAACCGGGTGGAAACCCGCTTTTTGGGGCCGCTGCTGCATTATTTTGAAGAGCCGAACATCCGCGAGCTGGTGATCAATGAGCCGGGCAAGGTGGGCTATGAATTCCCCGACGGCAGCTGGAAGTGGGTGGAGGCGCCGGATCTGACCCTGGAACAGCTGGAAGACTGCGCGCGCATGCTGGCCAATTTGAGCAACAGCATTTACACCCCCCAGTTCCCCGTGCTGAGCTGCAAGATGCCCGGCGGCCACCGGGTGCAGATTGTGGCCGGCCACCACACCAGCAAAAAATTTACCATGACGGTGCGGATCGCTCATGAGAAAAAATTCACCCTGGACAGCTTTAATCTGCCCGAGGGCGTTAAAGAACAAGTCATCGACTCCATCATCAACAAGAAGACTCTGCTGATTTCTGGCGGGACCAGCACCGGTAAAACCAGCTTTATGAATGCGGCCTTGAAGTTCATCCCCATGACCGAGCGTTTGATTACGCTGGAGGACGTGCCCGAGTTGACCGTGCCGCACACCAACTGGGCGCCGCTGATCTTTAGTGGTGCCAACCGCGACCCCAGCGGCCGCGAGATACGCGAGATGCTCAACGCCACCTTGCGCATGCGGCCGGACCGCATTCTGCTGGGGGAAATTAGAAAAGAGAACGCCTTTGCCTTTTGCAGTGCCATTAACACCGGTCACGAGGGCAGCATGGCGACCATCCACGCCAACAGCCCCGACGCTGCGCTGGATGCGGTGATCAACCGCGTGATGCTGAACGGCGAAGTGGCGGAGAGTGCGCTGACCGTGTTGCGCCGCCAGCTGGAAAGCGACATTTACGGCGTGGTGCAGCTGACCCGCGAAGGCCCCAAGGTGACCGGGCAGTTTAAGGTGCTGAAGCAGTAATATAATATTGATAGTGCATAAGAAGCTGATTTATTATGGCGCTTATATTAAAGTACGACGGCTAAAGGGAAGATTGAAATGGTGTTTGGATTGTTTAAAAAAGCAAGCGGGGCAGCCGCCGGTGAGCAGGCCAAGCCGCACCGTTACGCCCACCTGGGAGAACAAGCGGTGGCGGAGATGAACCGCTTTGCCGCCAAAGTGGGCAAAGACTGGCAGATGGCGGTGAACCACCCCAATTTTGAGAGGTCTCCCTTTGAAATGCAGGTGAAGCTTTTTGCCGAGAAGGAAGAGCGCGAGATGCGGGATGGGAAATTCCCCCTGTTGGCGGCGCTGGTGGCCAACCGGCAGGTGAACGCCAATTTTTTGCTGTTTGAAGGCATGACCAAGGCGGTGGTGAAATTCAGCACCTCGCGCATGCTGGATACCTTTGAGAAGCTTGGGCGCAGCCCGGAGTAGGATTTGCGCGCAAAAAGCCCCCCTGGCGGGGGGCTTTTTGCGTTAGTTCCAGCTGATGGCGACCTTGCCCGCCGCCCCCGTGCCGCCCGGGGCGGTGCCTGCCGGCGTGCCGCCCGCCCCCACAATGACCGCGATGGATGCGCCCGGTGTGAGGCTGCCCGCGCTATAGGTAATGGTGGAGTAACCGCCCGCGCCGCCGCCGCCGGCCGTGGAGGTTATATAGAACTGGTGAGGTGGAGACCCCGCCAAGGTAACACGGCCGCTGCCCGCCCCGCCGCCGCCCGGCGAGGAACCTGCCTGCGAGGATGCGGGCGGAAGGTTGGTGGAGGCGCCGCCGGTGCCGCCGTTGGGGGAATTACCCCCCGCGCCGGTGGCGACGGAGGGCGGGCCGATGTTATCATTTTGCTGGGCGCCCGCGCCGCCATCCCCGCCGGTGGTGTTGGTGCTGCCGCCGCTGGCCGAGCCCCCTGCCCCACCCGCCGAAGGCGAAGACCCCGCCCCGGTACCGCCATTGGCGATGACCGTGCCGTTAAAGCTTGAGGCCGAGCCATTGCCACCGGCGGCGTTATCGCCACCCCCTGCGGCGCCGCCGCCCCAGAGCGTGACCGTGAGTGTGTTATAGGCCGGAACGGTGAAGCTATAGGTGCCCGCTGTGGTGTAGTCTTGGCTGCCGGGGCTAACCGGCGCTGCGCCACCGCACCCGCTGGGAGCAGCAGGCAGGGTTGGCGGGGTGGACACCGCCGGAAGGCCGGGAGGGGTGGAGACGGCAGGCAGTGTGGGGCAGCTATCGGCATGTGCGGGCAGCGCGCCGGGCAGCATGAGCAGGACGGCGACACACAGCAGCAGCGGGCGGAGGAAGTTCATACCCGCAAGGTTACAATGGGGAGAGCCCTGATGACAAAGGTTAATGTCGCCTGGGCAGGTGACAGCCGCTTTTTTGCTTGGTAGGGTGGAAGGAATCAGTATTGTTTTTTGAAGCCCTGCCGACGTGGCGGGGCCAGCGATGGAGCGCGAAGATGGCGTCTTCCGACACAACTGACAGCCGTGGAGAACGGTGATGACGGCGGAAATTATTATTGGCCCCTTTCCGCCGAAAAAAGCAAGCGCCGCCGCAGCAACCGAAGGCTGTGGCGCCAGCGTGCTGCCGCTTGCGTTGCCGGGGAAACCATCTGCCGAACAGGCCCAGGTGGAGCAGCCCCCGGCGGCATTGCCACCACAGACCACCGTGTTGAAGGCCCAGTTGGCCACGCGGGAGCCTTCCGTACGCGAGAAGGAAGAACAGGAAAAGCGGGAAAAACAGCGGCAACGCAACATGGCGGAAGCGCAGAAGTTCAGCACCGACCAGGGGTTGCACCCGGCAGCCATGCCGCCCAAGCGCGGGTTTGGCCCCGGCATGCTGCCGCCAACCGGCTTTTCCCACCCGGAAAAAACCCTCGACACGGTGCCGCCAGTAAGCCCGGACCTGGATTGACGAACTGGAGGCCGGGAGCTTGAAAAAGCCCCCGGCCTTTGCGGCTTTTTGCGCGGTTAGTTTTTAAGCGCAGCTGCGATGAAGGCGGCGAAGATGGGGTGCGGGTGCAGCGGCTGGGATTTGAATTCCGGGTGGTATTGCACGGCGATGAAGAACGGGTGCACTTTTTTGGGCAGTTCGATGATCTCGACCAGATCAGGGTCGGTCGGGCTGGTGCCGGAGAAGACGAGGCCGGCTTTCTCAAGTGTTTCGCGGTAGCGGGGGTTGAACTCATAACGGTGCCTGTGTCTCTCCGAGACCGTGATTCGTGATTCGTGATTCGTGATTCGTGAGGGTGCCTCATCGGCGCTGTAGATGGTGGCGGCGAGGGAGTTTTTGGCGAGGAGCGCGGGGTAGGCGCCCAGACGCATGGTGCCGCCGAGATCGGTGGTGGCGGTGCGCACCATCTTTTCCCCCGAGGGGGTTTGCCACTCGGTCATCTGGCAGATGATGGGGTGCTTGGGGGCGCCTTTATCTTCCGTGAACTCGGTGGAATCGGCGCCTTTGAGGCCCGCCATGTGGCGCGCGTATTCCGTGATGGCCATTTGCAGGCCGAGGCAGATGCCGAAGTAGGGCACGCCGTTTTGGCGCGCGTATTGGATGGCCTTGATCTTGCCCTCGGTGCCGCGCGCGCCGAAGCCGCCGGGGATGAGGATGCCCGCGGCTTTTTTGAGGCGTTCCGCCAGTTGCTTGTCGGTGAGTTTTTCAAGCGCTTCGGAATCGACAAAGTCGATCTCCACCTTGGCATCGTGGGCGAAGCCGCCGTGGAGCAGGGCTTCGTTGAGCGACTTGTAGGCGTCGCCCAGTTGCACGTACTTGCCGACCACCGCGATGGTGACCTTGCGCGGCGGTTGCGCCATGATCTTGCTGATGTGCTGCCAGCGCATGAGGTTGGGCTTGGGGGCCTTGAGCGAGAAGTGGTGCAGGATGGCACCGTCCAGCCCGTGCATGTGCAAGGTGACGGGCACGCGGTAGATGGTGTCGGAATCTGGGCAGGAGACCACGTGGGTGGTGGGCAGGTTGGCGAACAGCGCGATCTTGTCGAGCTCTGGCTGGGGGATCTCCACCTCGGAGCGGACCACCACCACGTCGGCCTGGATGCCCATGCGCAGAAGGTCTCTCACCGCGTTTTGCGAGGGTTTGGTTTTGAGCTCTCCCACCGCGTTGAGGAAAGGCGCGAAGGTGAGGTGCATGAAGCAGCAGCGCCCCGCCTGGTTGCTGGTGCCGGTGCCGTTTTCCATGGCGCGTTCGCGCGCGAACTGGCGGATGGCCTCGATGAAGGCCATGCCTTCGATATCGCCCACGGTGCCGCCTATCTCCACCAGGGCGAAGTCGGCGCGGCCCTCGAGCTGGAGGATGAAATCTTTGATGGCGTTGGTGAAGTGCGGGATCATCTGCACCGTTTTGCCGAGGTAGCTACCCTTGCGCTCGGCGTGGAGGATGTCCCAGTACAGTTGGCCGGAGGTGACGTTGGAGTAGCGGCCGGAGGGCACGCCGGTGAAGCGCTCGTAGTGGCCGAGGTCGAGGTCGGTTTCAGCACCGTCGTCGGTGACGTAGACCTCCCCGTGCTGGAAGGGCGACATGGTGCCCGGGTCGACGTTCAAATAAGGGTCGAGTTTTTGCTGCACCACCGAAAAACCGCGCGCCTGAAGCACGGCGGCGAGTGCAGACGCGGTGAGGCCTTTGCCCAGCGAACTCATCACCCCGCCGGTGACAAAAATATAATGCGTTTTGCCGAGTTTGCGTTTTTGGGCGGGGGATTTGGGGCTCACGGCGCAGGCGTGGTGGGCGTGGTTTCGGTTGCCGAGGCTTCAGCCGGAGCCAGCAGTGTAGGCTCTGGCAGCGTGGGGCTGACCGGGGCGAGTGCCGGGGCAGGTGTTTCCACATTGGCGGACATGAGGGAGTGCTCGCCCTCGCCGCCCTTGTTGAGGTAAGCCAGCACCAGGCTAAGCACCAGAAACAGCGTGGCCAGGATGGCCGTGGGCCGCGCCAGCGGGTTGCGGATGACCGGGCCCGCCGCGCCCCCTGCCCCGCCGAACATGCCGCCGGAGGCGGGATCGGACCGTTGCAGCAGGATGAGGATGATGAGTGCCACGCAGATGATGGCATTGAGCGTAAGCAAGAGTGTGACCATGGCCAGCGTTCTAGCGGCTGGGGATGGCGGCGTCAATGCCGGTGGCGCCGGATTGGGCGCGGCTGTTGCGTTTGCGCCCATATAGAGGTAGCAAAGGCCGGTAATAGAGGAGTTTGGCGATGTTGGAATGGTTCAGGAAATTTGGCGAGACCAAGGCAAGCCGCATTTTTTTGGGCGTGCTGACGCTGAGCTTTGTGGCATGGGGCGTGGGCGGCTACCTGATGAACGCCACCGCCACCTGGGCGGTGAAGGTGGGCAACAGCGAGATCTCCGCCGAGCAGCTGGACAAGCTTTACAGAGGCCGGGTGAACCAGCTGACTCAGGCGCTGGGCCGCACCCCCACACAAGAAGAACTGAAAGACAACCAGATCGCCGAAGGCGTGCTGGGCGAAGCCATTGCCCGCGCCGTGCTGCGCCAGCAGGCCCATGAGCTGGGCCTGCTGCCCGCCACCAAGCAGGTGCAGGACGAGATTGCGGCGACGCCGGTGTTCCATGGCACCGACGGCGCCTTTGACGCCAAGCGCTACCGCGCGGTGCTGGCGCAGGCCGGGCTTTCCGCCGAGCAGTTTGAGCGCGAGACCCAGCAGGACCTGAGCACCCGTTTGCTGGCGCAGCTGGTGGACGTGGCCGCCATTACCCCCACCGCCGTGGCGCCGCAGGCCGCGCTGGAGAACGCCACCTTGGAGCTGGACGTGGCCACCCTGGATATGAAGAACGAACCCACGGAGGCCCCCACCCCGGCCGAGTTGCAGCAGCACTATGAGCTGAATGCCAAGCTTTACCAGCGCCCCGAGACACGTGATGTGCAGGTGCTGGAGATCAGCCGGGGGGCGATCTCTGGCACGGTGAGCGTGCCAGAGGCGCGCATTGAGGAAGAGTACAAGACCAACCAGCAAACCTACGCCCTGCCGGAAAAACGCACCGTGCGGCACATTTTGCTGGAGACCGAAGCCAAGGCTAAAGAGGTGGCGGGGAAGGTACATTCCCTGGCCGACTTTGAGGCCCAGGCCAAGGCCGAGAGCCAGGACCCCGGCAATGCGCAAAACGGCGGCCTGCTGGGCAACATTGATGAGGCCAGCGTGGTGCCCGCCTTTGGCAAGGCCGCCTTTGCCCTGCCGGCCGGGCAGGTGAGCGCGCCGGTGGAGACGCCCTATGGCTGGCACCTGATATGGGTGGAAAAAATTGAGCCCGCGCGCATGCCGGCGCTGGCCGAAGTGCATGACCAGATCCGCGACAAGATAACCCAGTTTGAGACCGATGACGCGGTGAACAAGCTGACCGAGCAGGTGGACGAAAAAATTGCCGCGGGCGAAGACCTGGGCAAAGTGGCGCACGAAGTGGGCCTTGGCCTGCGCACCCTGCCGCAAGTGAGCGCAGCTGATAACGGTGTGGATGCGGATATTAGAGCCGCGGCGTTTGCCACCGATGAGGGTGAGGTTTCCGCCCCGCTGCAAATGAAAGACGGCACCGCCTATGTGCAGGTGACGCATGTGGCCGAAGCCAGCGTGCCGCCGCTGGCGGAAATTAAGGGCCGCGTGGCCACCGACTGGCAGAACCTGCAAAAGCAGCTGAAGCTGAAGGCCGATGCCGGCAAGGTGCTGGATGCCGCCCGCGCGCAAAGTGCCCGCCCGTTGGCTGAGGCGGTGAAGCAAAGCGGCGTGGCCAGTGTGGAGGTGAGCCACCTGGAGGTGAAGGACCTGCAAAGCACGCCGGCCTGGCTGCACCGGCAGTTGTTGCAGGTGTTCCAGCTGCCCGAAGGCGCCACCGTGCCCACGGTGATGGAAAGCGGCGGCCGCGCCTACGTGGTGAAGCTGGTGAGCCGCCAGCTTGCCAAGCCCGACGCCAAGATGCTGCAAGACAACGCCACCTTGCTGCACAACCGCCTGCAGGCCGACCTGGAAAACATGGTGATCGCCGACATGCAGACCAAGAGCAGGATAAGCTGCAACCAGGTGCGGTTGCGCCAGGTGTTCGGCAGCGATGTGGATTGCGGGTATTAGGTGGCAGGTTGTAGGGGGCAGGTGGTAGTATACCTTTAGATGAAGGATGTAACGGACCGCTTAGGGATGGTGGTTTTGGCCTTGGCGCTGGTGGCGCCCCTGCCCGTTTGGGCCCTGGAGGTGGTGCTGCGTTACCAAGGAGACAACCGTTGGGTGGCGCAGGATGACAAGGCCCCGCTGGTGAAGCTGTTGCGCGAAGCCGGAAAGGGCGCCACCGCTTACAAGGTGGTGCTGCCCGCGGCCAAGCGCGACCTTTCCACCGAGCGGCTGGCGGTGTTGCAGGATTTGCTGGAGCGTGAGGCCAAGGCCCCGGTGGTGATGGAAGAGACAAGCGGCAGCACCAAAGCCAACACGCTGAAAGTGGAGGCCCATTAGCCCCCTGCCCTGTTGCCTTAGGCGGCGAAGTGCTGCTTGAGGAAGTTGCGCACGAAGGGCATGTCCCTTTGCGCTTCGGCATCAAACGTGGCGGAGGCGAAAGGCGCCGGGGCTTCCATGGAGAACTTCTCGGCCAGCAGGCCCGCCAGCTTGTTGTAAAGCGTGAGGTGGTTTTGGATTTGCGGCGGCAACTGGGTGTTGCCGGCGTTGATGCCGGCGGCGATGGCGAACTTGGAGAGGTCTTGGCTCATGGCGCCGAGCATCAGTTTGGCGTCGGCTGCATTGGCGATGAAAAGGTCGGCCATCATCACGTAATCATCCAACTCGCGCAGCGTAAGCGGCGTGATGCGGCGCAGCACGTTGTGCAGCCAGCCCTGGCGGTAGCAGCGGCCGAGGCTTTGCAGCTTGGCGAGGTTGATGCCCCAGGACTCATAGGCGGCGAGATCCACCCGTGTACCGGCGGCGAGATCGAGGCTGCGTTCGACCAGGGAGTTATACGACATGACGATTACTTTCATCTTCTTTTAGGTATTTTGGACCTACCTGCTTGATTTACCAGCCCCTTTCCGTGCGCTGCAACATAAAGGTGTAATTTGTGAAGAGCTTTAACTAAGTGTTTGTTTAAAAAGTTAAAACTTATAAAGTTGACTGGGGGTTCACTGGTGCAAAGATATGACGCCTAGCCCCGGAAGAGGCATATTCCCATGAAAATACCGCACGTTATAAGAAAGTGATATTATCGCAGGAGACCACCAGGTGGCGGCCCTAGATGGCCTGGACCTCGCGCACCACGTCGGGCAGGTGGGAGCGCAGCATGGTTTCCACCCCGGCCTTGAGGGTGGCGGTGCTGGACGGGCAGCCAGAGCAGGCACCGTACATCTCGAGGAACACGGTGCCGTTCTCAAACCCGCGGTAGATGATGTCGCCGCCGTCCTGCATCACTGCCGGGCGCACCTTTTCATCCAACAGCTTCTGGATTTTACCCACCAGCTCCGGGCTGGTGCCAACATCGCCCAGTATGGGTTTGGCGGCTTCTGCCTTGGCGGTGAGCACCGGCTCGCCGGACTCGAAAAAGGCTTCCAGCGCCGGGGCCAGGGCCTCGTTGATTTGGGCCCAGGTGATGCCTTCCTCGCGGTTGACGGTGAAGAAATCCGCGCCGATGAACACGCCCAAAACGCCGGGCACGGTGAAGATGCGCCGCGCCAGGGGCGAGCGTTCCGCCGCACTCTCCTTAGTTGGGAAATTGGCCGAGCCGCCGGGCAAAAGCACCTTGCCCACCAGGTACTTGAGGCTGTTGGGGTTGGGGGTTTTTTCCGTGCGGATGGTGAGGAGATCGTCCATGGGTATTCCTTAGCCCTGTGGTGGGGAATTGGCAAGGGCCCTACTGCGCGCGGGCGGTGCGGCGGCGCCAGAGGTAGAGGCCGATGGCGAGGAGCAGCGGCATGGTGAGGAGGTTGAGGAGCAGGATGGAGGTTTTAAGCCCTTGCAGCTGCTGGCGCGTGTGGCTGCGCAGCTGGCGCAGTTGCTGGCGGAGTTCAAACTGCTGTTGCTGGTAGTCATCGATCTGCTGTTGCTGGGCGGCCAAGCTTTCAGAGGACGTGTCGGCCCCGGTTTGCGCCTGCAGCGCCTCCAGGTTTTGCGAGACCTGGTAGAGCTGCGCGGCGAGTTTTTGCTCCAGCATGGTGGTGCGGCGGGTGAGCTCGGACAGCAGGGCTTCCACCCGGGTGAGCGTGCGCCGGGTGGTGGCTTTGCCGCGCAGTTCCACCAGCGCGGTCTCGCCCAGGGTGTATTGCAGCGCGTTGTAGAACAGCACCAGGTTGGAGTTGATGGGCGTGTACTCCAGCGGGCTGCCGGGGCCCCCTGCTCCGTTGGCCTCCAGCGCGAAGCGTTTGTTGAGCCAGTCGATATCATTGACCACCAAGAGCGTGGCCGGCGGCGAGGAGGCGTTGCCGAAGGGACCGGTGACCAGCGCCGCCAGGGTATAGCGCGCCTGCGGGGTTTTGAGGTTGCCGGCGAGAAGTTCCGCCGGGGTGGCGTTGAAGGTGGAGCGCTCTATCAGCTGGGCGTGTTTGCTGGTGGAGATGATGGGCGTGACGGTGAGGCCGGGTTTGAGATCATGCACCGTGATGATGCCGGGCTCGGCCAGCAAAAGGTTATCCACGAAGGTGGCGAAGGGCAGTTGCGGGTTGAGGTTCCCGGCGGTGAGTGAGAGCCAGAACGGATAGGCGGTGTAGCCGGTGCCCTGTTGCGCCACCGGTGTGGCCTGCGAGGCGTCGCCCACCACTACGTCTTGCTGGGCGAGGACGCCGTAGCTGTCGAAGAACTCGGCCAGCGAGCGGGTGCCGGTGGTCTCTTGCAGGTCGGCAGGGGCGGTGCGCCACAGAGGGTCGGCCAGCCAGACGGTGTTGCCGCCGTTTTCCAAGTAGGTGCGGATGGCGGCGAGCGTGGTCTCTGGCAGCACGGGGTTGCCCACCAGCAGCAGCAGGTTGGTGCCCGCCGGGATGGCGGTGGCGGCCAGCGGCAGCTGGGTGAGGTTGTAGCTGCTGCCGATTTCGCCCATCCAGCGCGGAGTGGCGGTGGGGTTTAAGGTGTTAATTTGAGTGAGCAGTGCCAGGTTGGGTTTGCTGGTGCGCTGGGCCTGGGTGAGCAGGGAGATGACGTCGAACTCCAGGAACGGTTGGCGCTGGGGCTCTAGCGCGCGGATGAGGCTTAGGTGGTTGCCCACCTGCGCCGACAGGCCGCTGAAGTAGCTGGTGCCGGACGGCAGAACCTGCTCTTCCACGCCACTGCGCAGGGCTTGCAGGGCGTGGGCGGGAGAGGCATCTGGGTTGAGGTATAACAGTTTGATCTTAGAGGGGTTGTAGTGCTTGAGGGTGAGCAAGAGTTTGCGCGCGGCCTCGGCATTTTGCAGCACGGCGGGTGGGATATCCGGGTTGCCCGTTGACTGCACCAGGGTGAAGGTGACCGGCTGGTGCAAGCCCTTGATGAGCTTGGTGGTGGCGGGGCTGAGCGTGTGCAGGTTATCGGCGGTGACATCTACCCCCAAACGCCCGATGGCCGGGGTGGAAGCAAGGGCAAAGAGGGCCACGGTGGCGACCAGGGCGGCGCTGCGAAACGCTGCGGAAAGCTGCAGAGCGATGCCGAGCGCGGCAAGGGTGCCGAATAAAATCAATGAGGACAGGGACACAAAACCGGCAACGAATGGCAGGAAAGCGGCAAAAGGTGACGCGGTTTGCAGCGCCATGACCATGGGCGTGGCAAAGGAGGGCGGCACCGCGCCCACCAGCCACGAGATGGTGACCGGCGCGCCGATGAGGGTGAGGATGAGGCACACGCCAAAGCCGAGCAGGAAGGCGGGCACGCTGCCCGAGGCATAGCGTGCCACCCACAGCGAAAATGCCAAGAGCGGCGCGGCAAGCAGCCAGCAGCCGATGAGGCCGGAGAGCAGCGGCGCGGCATCTGGCTGGCCCAAGTAGAACACCGTGGCGGCCATGGGCCACAAGCCCAGCAGCCACAGCCCAAGCAGCGCCCAGTGGACGAAGAAGCGCGCCAGCACGCGTTGCGCCGGCGTGTAGGGCAGCGTGTGCAGGCGCTCGGCCACGCCGCGGGCGGGTTCTTCCGCCACCTGCATGGTGAGGGCGGGGATGAGCAGGCACATGACCCAGGGCACGTAGCCGTACATGAGTTCCAGCCCCGCATGGTTGGCGGAGAGGAAATCACCATACGAAAGGGTGAGCAGCGTGGTGAGCACCCAGCCGAACGCCAGGAAGATGCCGGTGGAAGGGCTGTGCGCCAGGCTGCGGATGTGGTGGCGGATTAAGGGGATCATGCGGTGTGGGGTTTTTTGTCGAAGTGTTCGACGCCTTCATAGGCTTTGACGCGCCAGGCTAGTTGGCGGGTGAAGGGAAGGATGAGCACTTCGCAGCCGATGGTTATCAACCAGCTCATGAAACAGGCCGAGGCGATAAGGCCCAGCGGCATGACGCCTGCAAAGGCGACGCCGAAAAAAATAATGACATTGAGTGCTTGAGCGACGGCCACGGAAACCACCGCCCGCCCCATGAAGTGCCGCCCGTTAAGGCGCACCTTGAGGTTGGACATGATGTAGGAGTTGGTAAATTCGGTAAAAAAGTAGGCAACGATACTGGCCAGCGCGATGCGCGGGGTTTGGCTGAACAGCAGGCGGAAGGCCTGGTCGTTGGGGTAGTCGGCGGCAGGGGGGAGATACACCGTGATTTGCAGACACACCACGTAAAACGCAAGCAGAGCCAGCCCCACATAAAGAATGCGGCGCACGCGGCGGTAACCGTAGACCTCGGCCATGATATCGGCCAGCACCAGGCTGCACACATAGACAAACTGTGAGGAGATAAGCGAAAACCCGTAAAAGTTGATGAACTTGAGGTTGAGGACGTTGGTGGTGATCATGAACGCCACCAGAGCCATGGCAAAGTAAGGCAACAGCTTGGGATGCCAGGTATCGCCGATGGCGATTTTGAGTTTGGGTTGGTTCTTCATGGGTTATTCCCCTCCCCTGTTGGTGGTTAGGACTCTGAACGCGAGATGGATATCGCCTTTGCCTTGTTTGGCGAGTTCCGCCGGGGTGGTGTCGAGCAGAATCTGCCCGCGGTGGATGATGAGCAGGCGCGTGCACAGGTGCTCGGCTTCTTCCAGCAGGTGGGTGGAGACCAAAATGGCCTTGGCCGGTTGCCCTTTGGGTTTGGCCAGTTGTTTGAGCATGAGGCGCAGCTCGTGTTTTTGATTCGGGTCCAGCCCGTCGGTCGGTTCGTCGAGCAGCAGCACCGGCGGGTTGTGGATGAGCGCGCAGGCCAGGTGCACGCGTTGCTTCATGCCCTTGGAGAGCTCTCCCATTTTGCGGTGCAGGTAGGGGGCGCAGCGGGTGAGTTTGGCGACATCGGCCACGGCCTTGGGGACGTCGGGCAGTTGGTGGGTTTGCGCGTGGAAGGTGAGCAGGTGGAAGGGGGTGAGGTGGTCTTCCTGCGGGGGAACCTCCGCCAAATACCCCAGGCTGCGTTGGGCCTGCACGGTGTGGGTGGCGAGGTTATGCCCGTTGATGGCCGCCGAGCCGGAGGTGGGCTGGAGGAAGCCCGCCAAGAGCCGCATGGTGGTGGATTTGCCCGCGCCGTTGGGGCCCATGAGCCCCACCACCTCTCCCTGCCCCACGGCGAAGGAGAGATTTTGCACGGCGGTGACCGGGCGGGTGTTTTCTCCGCCAAAGGTTTTGGTGAGTGTGGTGGCTTGAATGAGCGACATGGATACACAATATAGAGGAGTGCAGGCCGGACGCCAGCGCGCAGATGGGGGATTGGGCAGATTTTGGGCGGGGAATTGACGAAATGCGGGGTTGGTGGCTAGATGGGGTACGAACCATTCAACCCCCTGGCCTTTTGCGAGGATGACATGCCAAGCGACTTTTACAGTCAGCTGCATTACGAAAAAAGCATGCCGCCCTGCTCTTTGCGCCAAATGGGCAGAGGCATGGGCTTTGATAACACCTACATCGACGCGCTGTGCGAAGCTGCCGACTATAGCGGCCCAGACCCCTATTTGCGTTATCTCTCTCGGGCGCTGCCGCGTGACATGAAGCACACGCGGCTGTTGAACGAGATGTACATAGCGGAGATGTTCTGGTGCCCCGACAGCAAGGAGTGCAAAGCCGCGGAAGAAGACTTTGACACCGCCTTTAAAGGTATCTTTGAGATGGTGACAAATTTCATCGCGTACAGACAACGCCAGATGCGATACCGGGAGGCCCCTGCTTAGGGGGTCTTTCGGCTTTTTAGGGGGTTACTTTTTTTGCCAGCCGGTGGCGGTTTGCTGGAAATACTGCACACTGTGGCCCTGCTGCTTGAGGCTTTTGAACAGGGGGCGGGCGCGGGCGACATCCGCCTGCGTGGCGGAAAAAAGATAGAGGATCTTTTGCGGGCTGGTGGCAAGCAGCGGCTCCAGCGCGGCCTCGGCCCCGGCCAGCACCACGGGCAGGCGTTGGTTGGCGTGGGCGATGGGAGAATCTTCCGCATGGGTAAGCAGCACCGGTTGTGTTTGCGGAGTGGCGTGCGCGGTGGTGGCGTGCGGCAGGAAGGAGACATCGGCAAAGGTCCACAGCGTTTCATCCAGCCGGTTGGCGCGCGATTCTGTCGGGCAGATGACGAGCGCCTGGGTGTTGCTGCTGATGATCTTCTCCAGCAGCGGCGGCAGGGTGGCATCCAGCGCGGCGGGGGTATCTCCCGCCGTGTGATAGAAGGTGATGCTGGCCATGCCCCCCTGCCCTGCCTTAACCGATGGCATGGGTGTGGAGGGTTTGGATGACGCCTTGCAGCGCGGTGAAGGTGGCACTTTCTACCGAGTGCAGGTTGTAGATGGGCGTGACGATGCAGGCGATGCGGCCTTTGAAGCCTGCGGAGCGCGCCTGTTCGGCGTCGGTGCCGCCGCCTTCAAACACGCGGCGCTCGAAGCCGACTTTGGCTTTTTCCGCTGCGGCTTCCAGCTCTTCCGTGAGGGATTGCGAATAGGGGAAGGCGCCCGCTTTTTGCTTGATGGAGCAGTTGTTGATGTCTTCCACATCCTCGCCCACCGAGGTATCCACGGCGACGAAATCGGTCATCTCCGGGCGGATGACGGAGGTGCCGCCCATGCCGGCTTCTTCCGCTGCGGAGAAGATGAGGTCTATCGTGAAGCGCGGTTTGGCTTTTGTGGCGGACCAAGTGTCCATCAAGGCGAGGAGGACGGCGCAGCCGAGCGTGTTATCCAGCCAGCGCGAGCGCAGGGTTTGGTGCTTGGTGTTGATGGCGAGCAAGGGATCCAGCCACACCAGTTGGCCTATTTGGATGCCGAGGTCTTTGAGTTTTTCCTTGCCGTTCTTTTTGGAGGCGCCGATGCAGGCGTCCGGGCGCAGGCGGATGTTCTTCCATTTGTGTGCGCGCTTTTCAAAGCCTTCGCGGCCGACTTTGTGGATGGGGGTATCGGTGTGGAAGATGAGGCCTTCCACCAGGCCTTTTTTGGTTTGGATGGAGGCCGTGACGCCATCCATGACGTGGCCGGGGTAGAGGCCGCCGATGGCGCTGATCTGGATGGTGCCGTCATCGAAGAGTTCGTGCACCATCAGCCCGATACGATCGAGGTGGGCGCCGTAGCCGACGACGCGTTTGGCATCTTTGCCCATGATGGTGATGCGCAGGGTGTCGTCGTGTTGGCGCTCGGCCTTGAGACCGAGTTTTTTGGCGTGGGCGACCACATAATCTGCCACCGCCTCGATGCGGTTGCTGGCGGCGGGGATGGCGAGGAGGGCTTGGGTGTGCTTGAGCGCGGATTGGAGCGCCGGGCTGGTTTTGGCGGGGGACTTGGCCATGGAGTTTCCTTTTTATTAGGTGAGCAAGTTAAGCGGTTTTGCGTGGGCGGCCACGGCCGCGTTTGGCGGTGGCGGTTGCAGCAGCGGCCTTGGAGGCGAGCGGGGGTCTTCCGCGGCGTTTGCGCGGGGCTTCGCCTTGCTCTGGTTCGGCCAGGTTGTTCTCCAGCCAGTGGGTGAGCAGGCGCACGCCGTAGCCGGTGGCGCCGGTGAAGGCGCTGTGCATGCCCGGGGCTTTGTCTGGGTTGGTCACCCCCGCGACATCCAGGTGCGCCCACGGGGTTTTGCCGACGAAGTTTTTGATGAAGTTGGCCGCCACCGATGAGCCGCCGTAGGGTGAGCCGTCGTTGTTCACATCCGCCACTTTGGCTTTGGCTTTGAAGCAGTCATCCACCGGCATGCGCCACAGGCGTTCGCCGGTTTCTTCCCCCGATTTGGCGAGCGCGTTGGCCAGTGCGTTGCTGGTGGAGAACAGCCCGCCGTAGGCGCTGCCCAGCGCCACCATGATGGCGCCGGTGAGCGTGGCGAGATCCACCAGTTGGGTGGGCTCGAACTTCTCGATGGTGTAGGCGATGGCGTCGGCCAGCACCAGGCGGCCTTCGGCGTCGGTGTTGCCGATCTCCACGAACAGGCCTTTGTAGGACTTATAGATGCTGTCCGGCACGAACGGGGTTTGGCCGATCATGTTCATGGCGCAGGCCATGACGCCGACCACGTTGACCTTGGCCTTGCGGCTGGCCAGCGATTGCATGGCGCCGAGCACCGCTGCGGCGCCGGACATATCGAACTTCATCCCCGCCATATAACCGCCGGTTTTGATGTTGTAGCCGCCGGTATCATAGCAGATGCCTTTGCCGACGATGGCGGTGGGCTTTTGATTCTTCGGCCCGCCGTTGTAGTGCATGATGACCATGCGCGGCTGATCCTCCGGCGCGGCGGAACCGCCGACCGCGAGGAACAGGTTCATGCCCAGCTTCTTCATTTCCTTTTCATCTATCACCTGCACTTTGATACCGAGTTTTTCCAGCTTGCGGGCTTCGTTCGCCAGATATTCAGGGTTGGCGACGTTGGGCGGCTGGTTGGCGGCGTTGCGGGTGGTTTCAGTTGCCGCGATGAGTTTGGCCAATTTGGGGGCTTCGGCTTCGATGGCGTGGGCGCTGCGCGTGGTGGTGAGGATGGTGAGTTTCTCAAACCGGGGTTGGCTGTGCTCTTTCATTTCCGACTTGTAATCATCGAAGCGGTAGAGGGCCATGGCCACACCTTCCACCAGTGCGCTGGCGGCGGAGACGGTGAGAGTGGAAGATTCAAGTTCGCCGAGCGCGACGGTGGCTTCCGCCACGCCGGAGGCGTCGAGCAGTTTGCCGGCGGTGAGGCCGAGTGAGAACCACTCCTTGCGGCCCAGCGACGCCTGACGGCCGGTGCCCAGCAGCATGACGCGGCTGATGGCGCCTGCCGAAGGGGTGAGATTGAAGACCTCGCCCAGCCCGCCCTGGTAGCGCGACTGGCGCACACTTTTGCGGATAAAGCCGCCCAGCGATTCATCCACCATTTGGCCAGCGTTGGTGAGTTTGCCCTTGCTCTCGGCAAACACCAGCACGGTTTTTTTGGCGGCGTTGGCGGTGAGGCGTGCGGCGTGGAGGGTGAACATTTGTAAATTTTCCTCTTAATTCTTCATCAATTTTTGCCGAAAAAGCAGCGGGTTTGAAAATAAAGCCGCTTGTGGGGAAGTGGCAAGGAGATTTATGGTAACCCCGCCGATGAATTTTGCCCTAACCCTGCCCCGTTACGTGCTGACCGATGTGGTGAAGCCCACCCTGGTGGCACTGGGCATTATGCTGGGCCTGGTATGGTTGCTGCAAAGTTTGCGCTTTTTGGATTTGATTATTAACAAGGGCCTGGGCGTGGGCACCTTTTTGCACCTGACGCTGTTACTGGTGCCGATGCTGCTGACGATTATTGTGCCGCTGGCGGTGTTTGCGGGGTGCTGCTACGCCTTTAGGCGCTGGCAGGACGACAACGAACTGACCGCGGTCCTGGCCGGAGGCCACAGCCCCATGCGCCTGCTATGGCCGGCCCTGCTGTGGGCGATGGCGGCGGTGGGCGTGGGATACTGGATTTATCTGAACGCGCTGCCCGCCAGCACCACCGCCTTTAAGGACATGCAGTACCAGTTGCGCACGCAGGAGGGCCAGTTGCTGTTGGAGGAAGGCACCTTTAACCAGATTGGCGACAATTTGATGGTGTACCTGAAAAAGCGCCTGACCCCCACCACGCTGGAGCTGCTGCTGGTGCACGACACCCGCACCCCCGCGCAGCCGGTGACGTGGTACGCCCGGCGCGGCCATGTGCAGCTGGGCCCCGATGGTTACCCCCAGCTGGTATTGGAGGACGGCATAAGGCAGGAGATCGGCAAGGACCAGGTGAGCATGCTGGAATTTAAGAGCTACAACCTGGACATACGCCAGCGTTTGGGCACGCAGATGTTGCAGCCGCGTGAGCGCGAGCAGGAGGAATACAGCCTGGGTGAATTGCTGAATGGTGCCGCCACCACCACCGACCGTAAGGTGCACGACGAGATGCTGGCAGAAGCCAACAAGCGCCTGCTGTGGCCGCTGACCCCCCTGCCCCTGGTGCTGCTGGCCGCCGCCTGGCTGCTGCGCGCGCCGCGCCGCCACACCAGCAGTGTGCGCCTGCTGGTGGGCGCGGGGGTGGGCGCGATTATTTACCAGAGTGCGTTGATGACCGCCAACAGCCTGGTGGAAGGCGGCAGCGCCGTGGCACTTTACGGGCAGTGGTTGCTGCCGGTGGCCACCGTGGCCTTTGCGGTGTGGCTGGGCAACAGGGAAAAGATATTCGGCTAGGATGAAACCATGAACACAAGCACCGGCGTTATGGACATGCGAGACGGCATGGACCTGCCCAAGGGGCGGCCGCAGCGCGGGTACTCGCCCACGTTGGG
Organism: Pseudomonadota bacterium; assembly: GCA_016125035.1. Classification (GTDB taxonomy): domain Bacteria; phylum Pseudomonadota; class Alphaproteobacteria; order UBA2136; family UBA6156; genus RFNJ01. The sequence continues at coordinate 38,854 of WGMN01000012.1, read as the reverse complement.
GTGGTACCTGGCCAGCCGCTGGTTTGTGACGCTGGTGGTGACGTTGCTGGCGCTGGCGTTGTTTGTTTATCTGGTAAACACCGGCGAAGTGTTGCGCGACACCACCAGCCATGGCGCCCCTGCCTTGCAGGCCGTGGTGATGAGCCTGGCGCAATTGCCGGACCTGATGATGCAGTTGCTGCCCTTTGCCGTGTTGCTGGCCAGCCTGATATGGGTGCAGCAGATGAACCGCCGGCAGGAGCTGGTGGCCCTGCGCGCCAGCGGCCTGCCGGCGCGGCGCATTGTGCTGGGCCCGGTAAGTGCGTGCCTGCTGGTGGGCGTGGCGGCACTTTTTGTGATGAACCCGATCTCGGCCACCTTGCTGAAATTTTTTGAGAACTGGCGCAGCGAAGTGATGCCCAACAGCGTGAAGGGCATTGTGACCAGCGGCGGCAGCATTTGGTTGCGACAGGATGAGATGGACAATGGCAAGGTGCGCACCTTTTTTATTTACGGGCGCAGCGTGGCCGCCAACGGGCAGAGTTTGGGCGAGGCCACGGTGTTTGTGTTTGATGAGAAGGGCGACTTTATGGCGCGGCTGGACGCCACCCAGGCCAAGCTGGAAGACGGCTACTGGCGCATGGAGGATACCTACATGCTCTCGCCGCAGAAGAAGATTGTGCACGAGGCGGCAGTGACGTTGCCCACCACGCTGACCGCCGAGCAGATACAATCGAGCTTTAACCCGCCCGGCACGTTGAATTTGTGGGAGTTGCGGAATTTCATCAGCGTATTGCAGCAGAGCGGTTTGCCGGCCGAGCGCCATGCGATGGTGTATCAGCGTTTGCTGGCCCTGCCCTTTACCTGCCTGGCGATGTTGCTGCTGGCGGTGCCGTTTGGCCTGCGCTTTGCCCGCGGCCGCGGCGTGGCCAGCGTGGTGTTGGCCGGGCTGGGGCTGGGCTTTGGGTTTTATCTGCTGGGTAACTTTGCCGCCGCCTACGGCATGGCCGGGCGGCTGAACGTGATTTTGGCGGCGTGGCTGCCCGGGGTGATGGCGTTGCTTCTTTCTGCGGCGCTTTTGATACACTTGCGTGAAGAGTAGCCAAATGTAAGTTGCCAGAAAGATTGACGCGCAAGCGCGCGTGGGCGAGACTTGCCGCCAACATAAGGCAATTTAAAGAAAAAACGGTTGCGACGCCCCCCCCGCCTTTTCCTCGCAATTTTTGGTGCATCGCTGCTGCTGGCGGCTGCCGCGCGCGCGCAGAACGTGCCCTTTGATTTGCAGGCCGACAGCATTAACTACAACGTGAGCGCCAGCCAGGTGGTGGCCAGCGGAACCGCAAGCCAACAGGTAACCGTGACCGGCAAGGACGGCGTGGTGCAGGCCGACCACATTGTTTACGACACCCACACAGGACAGATTGTAGCCCAGGGCCACGTGGCCTTTACCGACCCCAAGGGCAATGTGTTGAAGGTTGAAAAGCTTGAACTCTCTGGAGATATGAAGCAGGGCGCCTTGCAGCAGATGACCCTGCGCGTGCCGATGATGGGGCAAATTGCCAGCGCCAGCGAGGCCAGTGTTTCGGGCAGCACTTATATTATGAAGGACGTGGTTTACTCGCCCTGCAAAGAGTGCCCCGGCAGCGCGCGGCCGTGGCAGATAAGCGCGGACAAGATGGTTTATGACCGCGCCGAAGGTGACGTGACCTACCACAATGCGGTGATGGATGTGTATGGTGTGCCGGTGATGTATCTGCCGTGGTTCCGCCACCCGCTGGGGCCCAAGCGCCCCAAGGACGGCTTGCTGCCGCCGCAGTTTGGTAAATCGACCACTTTGGGCGACGAGATGACGGTGGCGGGGTATTTGTTTTCTCCGGACCAGAACGCCGACTACACCGTGCGCAGCCGTTTGATGAGCGAGCGTGGCGCACAGCTGATGCTGGAGCGCCGCCAAATGGGCCTTGATAGCCAGAGTGAAATAAAAGCCACCTACTTGAACGACACCGGCGTGGGCCGGGTGCGCAACAGCCTGGCGGTTGCCGCCGAAAAGGATCTGACCGCCACCCGCCGCGTGGGCGTGAATGCCGAGCTGGCCAACGACGACACCTACCTGAACCAGTTCTTTAACCGTACCGACCCGTATCTGGCTTCCACCGTGTTTGGCGAAGACGCGGGTGACCGGCATTATGCCGCCCTTTCCATGACGCGCTTCCAGGACTTGGACACCACCCGCGACCCGGCGACAACCTTGCAGGAGTTGCCCCACTTGCAGCTGGACCGCTGGTTTGCCTTTGAGCATGGCGGCCAGTTAAGCCTGGACGCCGACGTGACCGGGCGCTACCGCCGCCTGGGCAGCAAGAGCGAGCGCATGGTTGCCAGCGGCGACTACACATTGCCAGAGTTGCTCCCCGACGGCAGTAAGCTGACTTTTGGCGCCACCTTGCGCGGCGACATTTACAACATTGATGGTTCGAGCGATTACAACGGCGTGGTCTCTCGCTTTTTGCCAGAAGGCACGGTGACGTGGGAGAAGCCCTATATTTCGCCCGGCGGCTACCACACCATTGCGCCGACGGTGATGGGCGCGATGTCTCCGCGCGGGGGCAACCTGAACGGCAAGGTACCCAACGAAGACAGCGTGAGCTATGAGCTGGACACCGGCAACCTGTTTGAGCCCAGCCGCTTTGCCGGTCTGGACCGTGTGGAAACCGGCCCGCGCCTGGTTTACGGCCTGGACAACCGCTGGGGAGATGCCGACACCACTGAATGGCGCCTGTTTGTGGGCCAGAGCCTGCGCAAGTTTGATGACGCCACGTTGCCGCAGAACGGGGGCGCGAGCACCAAGACCTCGGACTGGGTGGGCTTGATTGAAGCCAATCCCACGGCATGGTTTAACCTGAACAACCGCTTTCGCCTGGATAATGCAACGTTCATCCCCCGCAGGTTGGACAGCGGCATGCGTTTGGGGCTGTTGGGTGATGAACACGCCAACCTGCAAGTAACCCACACCTTTTTGGATGGCGGGCCCGAAGAGTTGAATATGCAGCTGCACTTACCGCTGACTGACACCGTGGCCTTTAATGCCCGCACCCAAGACGACCTGGCCAACAGCAAGCTTTTGCTTGGTGAGGCCGGAGTGGCGTGGACCCGCGATTGCTACAAGCTGGAACTGGTGGCCCGCCGCCGCGGCTACACCAATGGTGACGTGCAGCCCAGTACGGACTATATGTTGAACATTCAGCTGCTCAGCCTTGGAGACAACGAGTAGCGCATAACCAAAAAGGGTGCGGGAATTTTGCCGATGAGAACAGTTGTGTTGGCCTTGCTGGCCTGCTGGGCGGCCCTGCCCGCACTGGCAGCGGATACCGTGGGCGACCGCGTGGTGGCAGTGGTGAACGACCAGATTATTACACTTAGCCAGCTGCAGGCACGCACCGCCCTGACGCTGCGCGAGAACGGCCTGGCCCAGCCCACCGCCGAACAGCGCGATGTGGTGGCCAAGCGCACCCTGGCTGGGTTGATCGACGAAGAGTTGCAGCGGCAATATGCCGCCGACCAGGATATTTTAGTGATGCCCGCAGAAGTGCAGGACGCCGAAGACCACATTAAGGAACAGGTGGGGGCCAGCGCATGGGAAAAGACCACCGCAGGGCTGAAAAAAACCATGGATGATAAAGTAATCGCCGAATTGCGCTGGCAGCAGATTATGGCGCGGAATATCCGCCCGCAGGTAAATGTGAGCACCGCCGAAGCCGACAGGTTGATTGCAGAGCTGGCCAAGAGCCGCCATGTGCTGGAGCGGCAGATCGCGATGATTATGGTAAAGCCGGTGGAAGGCGAGAGTGATGCCGCACAGGCTAAAAAGATGCAGGAGATGCGTGAAAAGATTTTAAAGGGCGCCGCTAGCTTCAGCGATGAAGCTAAAGCTTACAGCGAGGATAAAAGTGCGGTGAATGGCGGTGAGCTGGGCTGGTTTGCCGGCGGCGAGCTTAACCCTGAACTGGAAGAGGCGCTGGACAAAATGCAGCCCGGCGAAGTGAGCCAGCCGATACGCACCCCCCTTGGTTGGCACCTGGTGAAGTTGGAGAACGTGCGCACCACCAAGCCGGTGGCCAGCACCGACCTGGTGACGCAGATGGAACTTTATTTTTTGGCGGCGCCAAAGGTGAGCGACACTGCCGTGATGAAACAGCGCCAGGCCGAGCTGGCCAAAGCGGTGGCGGCGGTGAACACGCCAGATGGGGTGCGGGGGTACTTCAACGCCAAGCAATACGGCAAAACCTTTGAACACAGCATTGCGCTGGGCTGGGTGACCCCCAGCGACCTGCAGCCCGACCTGATTGGCGAGCTGAGCAACACCAAGCCGGGCAACTGGACCCACGAAGTGAGTGTGGGCGACGACACAGGCTACATCTACGTGGCGGATACGCAGAAAATTGTACCGCCGCAGTTGGAGGCTTATCGTGCCAAGGTGATGGATAACTTACTGAACAACCGCATGGAACTGGCGGCGCGCAAATTTATGCGCGAGCTGCGCCAGAAAGCCTTTGTGGACGTGAAGCTTTAAGGGACCAGGAACTAGGTGGCTAGGAACTAGGATGAAGACGGACAAGCGGCTGGGGCAGCACTGGCTGCGCGACGGGCGGGTGATTGAGCGTATCGCCGAGGCGATCGGGCCCCACAAAGACGGGCGGGTTGTGGAAATAGGCCCCGGCACAGGTGCGTTGACGCGGGCGCTGCTGGAGCAGGGTGCGATTGTTTACGCGCTGGAGTTGGACAGCAGGTGCTGGCCGGTACTGGACGAATTGGCGGAAGAGTTTAAAGGGCAGCTTGAAGTGTTACGCGGGGATGCGCTGGAGGCGGACTGGGATGGGCTGTTGTGCGGTGGTCAGGTGCCGGTGGCGGGGAACTTACCTTATAATGTAGGCACCGAGATTGTGGCGCGGTTGGTGACGCTGCCTAAGCCGCCCAGGGAAATGGTGTTTATGCTGCAAAAGGAAGTTGTGCTGCGGATATGCGCCAGGCCCGACACACGTGACTGGGGGCGGCTGGGGGTGTTGTGCGACCTGCTGTGTGAGCGAAAGAAGCTGTTTGATGTGGCGCCCGGCGCCTTTGCCCCGCCGCCCAAGGTGATGAGCGCGGTGGTGCGCCTGACCCCCCTGCCCGCCCCGCGCTATAAGGTGGATATGGGTAAGCTGGACAGGTTGCTGCGGCTGGTGTTCGGCCAGCGGAGGAAGATGTTGCGCGGGGTTTTGAAGGGATTGGTGAGCGAAGAGCAGATGCAGGGCCTGGGGATTGACCCGGCGTGGCGCGGGGAAGTGCTTGATACGCAAAAACTTTGTGCGCTGGCGGGCTTGATTTAAGGTGCTTATTTGCGGTATATATAGGCCATCACTTCTGGGAGTGGAACATGACACGCATTGCATCGCCTGCTGATGTGCGCGACCACTTTGTCGGGCACGCCTATATCGGCAGGCTGTACGACCTCTGGCGGCTGGCCGCCAAGATGGGCAGCTTCAAGATGATGGAGACCGGGCGGCGCAACTGCCTGGACGCTATCTCGCGGATGACGAGTTTGGACGTTTCGGCCGCGCAAACACGCAAGCTGGTTGAGGACTATGTCGCCTTCACGGCGATGGAAAAGGCGGCCTGAAACAGGCCGCGACGTAAACGGGGCGGCACGTGGCCGCCCCGTTTGACGTTTAAGTGACCTACATATGGTCGATGATGTTTTGGCCGAAGGCGGAGCATTTGATCTCGGTTGCGCCGTCCATCAGGCGGGCGAAGTCGTACGTGACCTTTTTGCTGGCGATGGCGCCTTCCACGCCCTTAACGATGAGGTCGGCGGCCTCGTTCCAGCCCATGTAGCGGAACATCATCTCGCCCGAGAGGATGACCGAGCAGGGGTTCATTTTATCCATGCCCGCGTACTTGGGTGCCGTGCCGTGCGTGGCCTCGAACACCGCGTGGCCGGTGATGTAGTTGATGTTGGCGCCGGGCGCGATGCCGATGCCGCCCACTTGCGCGGCAAGTGCGTCGGAGATGTAGTCGCCGTTCAGGTTGCAGGTGGCGACCACCGAATATTCCTTCGGGCGGGTGAGGATCTGCTGGAGGAAGGCGTCGGCGATGACGTCTTTAATGAGGATCTTGCCGGCCGGCGGATTGCCTTTGCACTCTTCCCAGCTGACGGTTTTATCGCCGAATTCGCGTTTGGCGAGTTCGTACCCCCATTGCATGAAGGCGCCTTCTGTAAACTTCTGGATGTTGCCTTTGTGGACCAGGGTGACCGAGGGCAGTTTGTGCTCGAGGGCGTAGAGGATGGCGGCGCGCACCAGCCGTTCCGTCCCTTCGCGGCTGACCGGTTTGATGCCGATGCCGGAAGTGTTTGGAAAGCGGATCTTTTTCACCTTCATTTCGTCTTGCAGGAACGAGATGAGCTTTTTGGCTTCCGGCGTTTCGGCGGCCCATTCGATGCCGGCGTAGATGTCTTCTGAATTTTCGCGGAAGACCACCATATCAATATCTTCGGGGTGTTTGACCGGGCTGGGGACGCCTTGGAAATAGCGCACCGGGCGCAGGCAGGTGTAGAGGTCGAGCTGTTGGCGCACCGCCACGTTGAGCGAGCGGAAGCCACCGCCCACGGGCGTGGTTAAAGGGCCTTTGATTCCAACGCGATAGTCGCGGAAAGCTTGCAGGGTTTCTTCCGGCAGCCAGATCTGCTCGCCGTAGACTTCATTAGCTTTCTCTCCCGCGTAGACTTCCATCCAGGCGATTTGGCGTTTGTTGCCGTAAGCCTTTGAAACGGCAGCGTCGAACACCGCCTGGCTGGCCTTCCAGATATCTGGGCCGGTGCCGTCGCCCTCGATGAAGGCGATGATGGGATTGGCCGGGACGGAGAGTTTTCCGTCTTTCATTTCAATCGGTTGGCCGGATGCGGGGACTTGGATCTTGGACATGATGGACTCTCCTCTAAGGGCCGGAAAGATACGCCGAAATGGCGGAAATTCTAGGGTTTTGCCCTATTGTTGGGCAGCGGAAACCGCGGGGCTTTGGTGCAGGCCGAGCTCGAACTTCTCGGTGGCGAACCAGGAGAGATCGAGCGTGAGCAGGCCCAAAGAAAGCAGGAAGACCTTGAGACTGTTGGTTTTTTTAGGGGCGCAGGAGGCGTGGTCGCAGGCGCTCAGCGCGGCGGTGCGGCAGTCGATGCGGTAGGCAACGAAGTTGAGAATGCCGCCTAAAAGGACGCTGGCGACGGCGATGGAAATAAGAATTTCGTGATATTTATCAACCACTTGATAGAAAGGGTTGGTGGCCAGCACCCCGGCGAGGCCCACCGTGGTGCCAAGGGAGATGATGGCCATGACCGCCGGGATGCCGCAGCAGAAAATGTGCGGAAGGATGGATAAGGCACTGATAAGGAATGTGGTTTTGCGGACGGCGGCGGTGCTGGGCATGCCTGTTTGTGCGGCAGGTGGGGGCAGGTTGTCAAGCGGCAAAGCGCTGCGGAACGCGGCAAGACGCGGCGGTGGAGCGGCAAAAAGCGGCGGCACGGCGGCGAAAAACGGCAAAAGGGGGCAAGACCCGGCGGGGGAGCTAGCGGCGTTTGCGGCGGGCGGTGCGGGCGGCTTTTTTGCTGCGCAGGGTGAGCAGGTGGGAGGGGATGAGGGTGGCCAGGCTGACGCCGAGCGGCAGGGATGAGTTTTCCGCCGTCATGGCATTGCCGGCGAGCAGCATGAGGAAGGCGGCGAGCCCGGCGAGCAGCGAGGCGAAGACCGCGCTGCGGTGGGGTTTGAGGCCGGCAAGGTTGGCCAGCAGCGCGGGCACCAGGCACGAGCACACCGACAGCAGCGACAACCCCAGCCCCATGATGTTTTGGGTGATGAGGGCGGTGGCGCAGGACACCGCGATGATGAGCAGGGTGAACAGGCGCACGCGGTGCTGAAGCTGGTGCGGAGTGAGGTTGCGCGAGGAGAAATCCTTGGTGAGCGACATGGCCGCGCCGAAGATGGTGACGTTGATGGACGAGGCCACCGCGGCCAGCAGCATCAGCGCCACCAGCAGCTGCCCGGTGGGGGTGAGGAAGGAGGTATAGAAGTAGGGGAAGACCTCATTGGCGTTACCGGCAAAGCCCGCCGCCAGGGCGGTGGTGCCGATGACCACCGAGGAGGCCAGCGCCGGGATGTACATGAGGATGGCCAGCCCCATGCCCTGGCGGATGTGGCGCGCGCTGCGCACCGCGTACATGCGTTGCCAGACATCGGCCGCGGCGAAGTTGGCGGAAAAACCGATGATGGCCAGCGACAGGCCGCCGAGCCAGCCGGTGGAGGCAAAGCTGGCCGCCGGGCCGAAGGTAAGGTGGGGCGTGGTGGGCGCGAGGTAGAAGGTGAAGGTGGCCACCAGCAGGGTGGCGACGGTGAGGAACTGCACGACGTCGAACCGGGTGAGCGAGCCGTAGCCGCCCTTGAGCAGCAGCGGCAGGGCCACCAGCCCCACCGCCAGGGTGCCTTCTACCCGCGGGACGCCGAACAGCATTTCGCCGAACAGGCCCGCCGAGACGAAGATGACCGCGACCCACGAGATGAACATGATGGTGACGATGGTGCCGCAGAGGATGGCGCTGGGCATGCCGAAGAAGTGGTGGAACCAATCGGTAAGCGTGTGCATGTTGTGCTTTTGCGAGAGCTCGCGGATTTTGGGAGCCCACAGCGCCAGCAGGCCAAACCCCGCCACATTGCCGACCACCAGCCAGGCGCAGGCCCAGCCGAGTTGGTAGCCCATGGTGCTGTAGAAGACGAACCAGGTGGCATCCACCCAGCCGATGATGATGCCCGCGGCCATGACGAAGCCGGGGTTGCCGCGCCCGGCGATGAGGAAATCCTCCACCGAGCGGACGCGACTGACCGCCCAGCCGACGAGGATGAGCAGAAAGAGATACAGGCCGAGCACCACGGCGGTGGACATGCGGGGGAGCTTACAGGGCGGTGGGGGATGAGTCTAGAAAAACGGCACCGGGCCGGGGGTGAAGCCCCCCGGCCCGGTGTTGCGTGATGTGTGCCCTGCTTTAGGCCGCGCGGCGAGTGAAGTCGGGAAGGCCCAACAGTTCGTCCACGCCGAGCGCCCGGAGCTCGGACGGTTCGACTTGCTGGTGGCCGGGTTCGACAGGCAGGTCTTCCAGCATGGAGAGGAAGCGATTGACCAGCACGGCGTGCCCGCTGTCGGTGTAGAGGCTGGAGAACAGGTAGCCGTCTGGGCCGAAGAGCGCGCCGCCGTCATAGTAGCGAAACAGGCCGAAGGCGCGGACGATGTCGGCCGGGGCATAGGTATCGGCCTTGAACGAGCTCTCGGCGTTGGCTGCCACCGCGCGGTTGATCTGCGGCTGGGCTTCCACCCAGGCGTACAGATCGAGGTGGAGCTGCGTGAAAGCAGCCTCGGGCACGCCGACCGGCAGTGCCAAAAGCACGCGCAGCGGCATGGTCCGGGCGCCTTCGTAAGTGGAGGTCTCGAACAGGGCTTCCACCAGGAAGGGGAACCACAGCGGCGTGCCGACTTTCATGGCGTATTTGCCGTGATGGTACTGGCCCACCGTGGCGGTGACGATACAGGTAGCCCCGACAGGCGACGAGGGTGTACCGGTGGTGCCGCGGGCGATACGGTCGGCCCTGGTGAGGGCGACCACCTGCTTGATGAGATCGATCTTGTTGGCGTGATGGCCGCCAAAGGAGGGGTATGTCATGGCCGGAATCCTCCGTGACCCGTTGGAATGAAGGTGAAGTGGTGCGTAGTGCGTAGAAAGAGAGCGCACTTTTGCAAGAAAGTATACGAGTGTCAAGGGGTTGGGGGCCCCTGCCCCCGGAGCTGCAATGCCGACGGGCCGGGGACACTTGGTGTCTCCGGCCCGGGGCGGTTGGTGGGGGGCGCTGAAGGTCAGGCGACGTGTTCGAGTTCCTTCGTGGCGGTGTGTTAAGCGGGGTTTGTTGAGGGGGCAGGCCGGGAATGCGCGGCGCCCCCTGCCCTGGCTCCTCTATACAGAGGAGGGGGCGGGGGGCGGAGCGACGTGGGTGTGGGGCCGGTAGTTGCGGGCCACTTTGCCGGAGGCTTTTTGCCACTGGGCAAGGATGGCCGCGCAGGCCGGGCACAGGCCGTTGCCGGCCTTGGCCGTGATGGCCAGGGCGTAGGTGCGGGCCTTTTCAGGCGCGATGCGCTGCGGGGTATCGCCGGATTCAGCCATGGAGGCCTGCCCGGGCGCGCTTGCCCGCCTCGACCTCGCACATCATCACCAGGGTGTTCTCCAGCGGGGCTGGAAAAGGCTCCGGGTTGCCGAGGGCATCGCGGTTGCGTTGCGAGGACGCGGCGGTGACCGCGAGCACGTAGAGATCTTCCACCGACGTGGCCGCAGGGTTGGACCCCCAGGCACGGCGGACGGCTTGGCAACAGTGTTGCATGGCGTAACTCCGTGAGGTTGTTAGGCCGCGAGGGCCGGGGCGGTGACGGCAGTTTGCTCGGCTTCGGCGACAAACTCGGCCAGCTGGCGGAGGCTGAGACACAGCCCGCAGCGCGAGACACCGTGGATGCCGGTGAGCTGTGCGGTGACCTTGATGTAGGCCGCCCGCAGCGCATGTTCATGCGCAGGGTCGTTCGGGTTGAGGTGCGGGACCTCGGCCAGCAGGGCCGCCCATACCACGCTCTTGACCAGCGTGGGCATGGGTTGCGGCCATTGGCTGGAGCGCAGGCACGAGCAGGTGAGATTGGGGCAAGTCATTGCACAGCCTTGGGGGCGTTGCCGCGGAAAAGCGGACAGGTGTTGCAGGGCAGCGGATTGCTGTTGGGGCGACTTTACGCTGTGGGGCGGGGGCTTCAATGACAAACGGTTTAGGGTTTTAAGACCCGAATGTGTTTGGGGAATTTTATAAGTGACTGGTGTTTATAGATTTTGCGCGCGGGGGCCGGGCGGCGTGTGGCGCGGCTGCCGCAGGGGGAGGCAGCCGCATGTAGGAGGATTTTTATAAAACACCGCCAGGTGCGTATGGGAATTAAAGGCGCATGTTGCAAAGATAGGGGTGTGCAACCAAGACAAGGAGCAGACACCATGGGTATTTTTGGCGACACCGATGAAGACATTAAGAAGGAACGCCGTGAAGCGCAGGAGCTGGAGCGCCAGCGCAAGGAGCACGAAGAGAAAGTGCGGGCGCGGGCGGATGAGGAAAAGGAAAAAATCAAACAGGCGCGCTTAACCACCGACAGTGCCGACTTTGCCGCGCATGCGGCGCTGACCGAGAAGGAAAACAAGCTGGAGGAAGAGAAGGCCAAGGCCGCGCAGAAGCAGCCGGGCGGGTTGTGGGGGTAGGCCAGCTCGCAAAAAAGCCCCCGTTGGGGGCTTTTTTGCGTAGGCCATGGCAGGCGTGGATCCCGGCCTTCGCCGGGATGAACTCGTCTAAGGCCTTTGTGAAGAACAAAGGCCAAGGCATCGTTCACTTGATGAGCGGGGACCAGGCCGGGTCGGAGGCGTCGGTTGGGGTGGGCAGCTCGCGCAGGTTGTAGCCGGTGAGGTCTATGGTGAAGATGCGCGTTCTATCTGCCCGGTTGGCCTGGCGGGAGAACACCAGCACGCGGCCGTTGGGCGCCCAGGTGGGAGAGTCATCCATATAACCGTCGGTGAGCAGGCGTTCCTCACCGCCCTGAGGGTCGATCACCCCGATGTGGAAGACGCCCTTGAGCTCTTTGACGAAGGCGATGAGATCGCCGCGTGGGGACCAGGCCGGAGAGTAATAGCGGCCGTCGCCATAGGTGAGGCGTGTGACGTTGGAGCCGTCGGAGTTCATGATATACAGCGCCGGTTGGCCGCCGCGATCGGAGTTGAAGACGATCTTGTCGCCCTCTGGGTTATAAGAGGGAGAGGTATCGATGGCGCGGTGGTAGGTGAGGCGTTTGAGGGCGCGCGAGCGCATGTCCATCTCGTAAATCTCGGGGTTGCCTTCGTGGCCCTGGGTGAGTGTCATGGCCACCTTGGTGCCCTGCGCGTTGAAGCGCGGCGTGGAGTTGAGGCCCTCGAAATCGCCGATGATGGTTTGCTGGCCGGTGGGCATATCCAGGAAATACAGGCGCGGCACTCCGCTGGCGTAGGACATGTAGATGACCTTTTGCAGGTTGGGGTTGAAGTGCGGCGTGAGCACCAGCGACGAGCCGTCGGTGAGGCATTGGTAGTTGGCGGAGTCTTGGTCCATGACGCAGAGCTTCTTCATGGTTTTGCCGTCGAGGCCCTTGCTCTCGCCGATATGCACGATGCGGGTGGCGAAGTAGCCTTGCTCGCCGGTGAGCTCTTGGTAGACGTCGTCGGCGATGCGGTGGGCGATGTGGCGCCAGAAGCGGGTGTCGACCGTATAGCGGCGGCCGATGAGTTGTTGCTCGGAGTTGGTGTCGTACAGGCGGTATTCCACCTTGATCTTGCCGTCGGGCGTGAGGGTGGCGGTGCCGGTGAGCAGGGCGTCGGCATTAATACCCTTCCACTGCGCGAACAGCGGGCCGGAGCTGGCCAGTTGCGCCGCAGATTGCGGATAGGCCGCCGCCTTGAGCACTTTGAACGGCGTGGAGTGTGAGAAATCGCCGGTGATGACCGAGGCGATATCGGCGGCGTAGCGCGCTTCGTCTGCCGAGGCGCCGGAGAAATCTGGCACCGCGATGGGCAGCGGCGACGCGCCGGGGTTGGAGAGGTCGATTTGAATGCGGGCGTGCGCGGGCAGCGCGAAGGCGATGAGGGCAAAGATGATGGCTATGAATGCGCGCGGCATTGGGTAAATTCTCCTGTTGGGCACCGGGGAGATAGTGGCGGAAGGCGGAGTAAATGGCAAGATGACGGGCCACGCGTTAGCTTACATCTGCCTTATTGGGCGGCGGGGGTATGGTATGCTGGCCCGGCATGGAAAAACCGCACGCGGTTTACCTGATGAGCAACAAGCCGGAAGGGCTGCTCTACCATGGTTCGACGGGAAACCTGGTGCAGCGCCGGGCGCAAAATGCCGGAGAGCTTTTTGGTGGCTCTGAGTTTTGCCGCAAGTACGGTTTGGACAAGTTGGTTTACTTTGAGGTGTGTGACACCAAAGAGCAGGCCTTGCGGCGCGAGTGGCAATTAAAGCGGTGGCGCCGGGAGTGGAAGATTGAGATGGTGAATAAGTTCAACCCTGAATGGAAAGATTTAGGGCCGGAATTGCTGCGGCTTTTGCCGTGGGCTTTGATGGGGTGTTGAAGAGCGGATGATGGGGCCCGGGGACTTGAGGTTTTATTTTCCGTTGTTGGCTGTGCGGTGGAGAGCGGCCCCGGATAGCGGCTGGGGCCCAACCCCGGCAAAGAGGCCGGGGTTACCCAGCCAGCTTCCGGGGACATGAGCTTTGATTGACCGCTGCTGGACGGTGCCGGTTGAGGGCGGCCCCGGGTCGGGGCATGGCACCCGGATTTGAAGACAAATCCGGCCATGCCGCCGCCCGGGGACCTGAGGCTTTATTTACCTTTGCGGTGGGGGGGCGAAGATGAGTTCGAGCTCTTTGAACTTATCGTACTGGCCGGTGGGGATGGGCAGAGGGTCGGACTTGCGGATGGCGCGGTCGAGCGAGGCGTCGAAGGCCGGTTGCCCGGAAGACTGCGAGATGCGCAGCGAGGTGAGGTGGCCCTGTTCGTCTACCGTGATGATGACCGAGACCTGCAGGCCGCGGGTGTCGGCGCCGGGGGTGAAAGTCCAGTTGCTGTTGACCTTTTGGCGGATGGCGTCGACCGCGCCCTGGTCGGCCAGGTTGAGTTGCAGCTGCGGCCCCTCGCCCGCGTCGGCCTGGGTGGCGGGGACCTTGGCCGGGGTGGGCGTGGCCTGTTTTTTGGCCAGGTCATCGACGAAATCCAGCGCCTTGAGGAAATCCTCCGGGTTTTTTACCACCTTGGCGTCGAGGTCATTCTTCACCACCTTTTTTTTGTCTGGCGTTTTGTCCAGAACCGGCGGGCGTTTTTGCGCCTCGATGGGGTTGGGTTTGTCTTCCGGCGGTTTTTGCTGGGCGTCCAGGAATTTGGTTTTGGCGGTGGATTCGGGGATGTTCTTCATGTCCGGCGGTGGTTCCTTGGGGGCGGCGGAGGCCTGGGTGCGGATTTTTTCTGGCGTGACCTGCTTGGAAGGTGCCGGCGGTTGCGGCACGCCGATGAGCTTGACCTGCATGGCCGGCGCCGGAGAGACACGGATGGAATTGGACAGCGTGAGCGAGAGAATGATGAGCGCCGCCACGTGCACGATGAACGAGGCAACGATAATGCGTTGCAGGTTGGGCTCGGGCACGTGGGGGTGGTGGAGGGTGAGGGTCATAAGGATGCCAGGGTCTCAGGGTCTCAGGGTCTCAGGCGTGGATGTGGTTAGGCCGGGGGGTATATCCCCTTGCCCAGACATCCGCCGCCGCCGGGCCGGAGAAACCGAAAGGACGGAGATGGCGGCGGACGCGGGGAGGCGGTTCTGTTCCGCCGAGGTCTTCTTGAGAGCCTGAGACCCTGACATCCTGAGACCCTATTCCGTGGGCTCGGTGACCATGCCGACGTCGACCATGCCGGCGGCCTGGAGGATGGCCATCACCTCCATCACCCGGCCGTAGGGCATGTCTTTATCTGCGCGCAGGAGGATGGAGGCCTCGTCACGCCCTTCCTGGATGGCGGCGAGTTTATCGACCAGGTTCTCCTTGGCGACCTCGGTGCTGCCGACGAAAATGCGGCCGTCGGCCTTGAGCGCCACCTCTACCGGTTTGTCTTGCTGGATGGGTTTGGCGTCGGCCTTGGGCAGCGCCACCTGCACACCCTGGGTGAGCATCGGCGCCGCCACCATGAAGATGATGAGCAACACCAGCATCACATCCACCATGGGGGTGACGTTGATCTCGGCCATCGGGCGATAGAGCTTGTGGCCGCGGTGGCTGCTGGGGCCGAGGTTCATTGACATGGGGAGGCCGGTGATCGGTGTTCGGTGATCGGTGATCGGGGGGGGGATTGCCGGGTTGGGGGAATATCCGTGAGGGCGGGGGAGGCCCGATTACCGATTATCCGATGGCCGATTACCGTTTTTTCCATCTTAGCGTCTCGACGCTTTGCGGGTGGTCTGGCGTTCCAGCACGGTGAGGAACTCATCCATGAAGGTTTCCAGGCGCGCGGCGTAACGGCCGAGCGAGCCGGAGAGTTTGTTGTAGGCGATGACCGCCGGGATGGCCGCGAACAGGCCGATGGCGGTGGCGAACAGCGCCTCGGCGATACCCGGGGCGACCACCGCCAGCGAGGTGTTCTTGGAGGCGCCGATGGATTGAAATGATGTCATGATGCCCCACACCGTGCCGAGCAGACCGACGAACGGGCCCACCGAGCCGGTGGTGGCGAGCGCCGGCAGCCAGGCTTCCAGCGATTCGATCTCGCGGCGCGAGGTGGCGTCCATCATGCGGCGGGCGCGTTGCAGGGCGGTGCCGTCCTTCTTCTCTTCCTCGGTGGCGGCGTTCCATTCCTCCAGCCCCACCACGTAGATGCTGGCCATGGGGTGGTCTCCCTGGCGCGGGTTGACGTGCTTGGTGAAGCTCTCCAGCGTGTGGGAGCCGGACCAGAAGATATCTTCAAAGTCATCGGCCCTGCGGTGGAGCTCTTTGAACTGGCGGCCCTTGGCGAACCACACCGCCCACACCATGACGGAGGCCGAGAACAGGCCCAGCATGATGATTTTGACGAAGAAGCCCGCTTGCAGGAACAGGCCCCAGAAGGTCATGTCCAGAGAGGCGGAGATGTTGGTGGGCTCCATGCGGGAATCCTTTTGTTGACCTTGGCAACCTAACGGGTTGGAGGACGCGCCGCAAGGCGGGCTGCTGAGGGTTTGGGCGGGGTTTGCGCCGGTTTTGGTGGGGGGTGTGTTGGGAATGTTGTGGGGGTAAGGGGGTGGTAAGTTGTTTGGACGGTGGGTTGGTGGTAGAAAGGCGCATCCGTTTTGGATGATGCACCAGATGGGAGGCTTGATATGAACGTTAGCGGCGTAACCCCGCTTGCGATTGACCAACTGCTTTCGGTCCATCCTTTCACCGACGAGCGGCAGGACGAACCTGAAGGCAAACTCTTCCACTACACGGCCAAGGCCACGTTGAAGGCGCGCGATGGTGTCGCCCAAAAGCTGCTGGCCCTTTGGCAGAGCAAGCTGCAACGCGAAGATGCCCTGAACCGTATCGCCGACGAGCTTATCGACGGGGGCGCGGAGAGCGAAAAGACCTACTTCGGCGTGATTTACCGTAACGATCACGCAGCGATGCCGGAACAACATTACGATAGGCTCGTTCCCCCCGGCTTGGAGGACATGGGCCCCGGCGCGTGCGACAACGACTATGTTGAAAACCAACGCCCTCTTGAGGTTGCGGTGCTGAGCTGCCTGACCGAAGAAGGGCGCAACAAGCTGGCGGCGCACCTGGGCACCTTACCGTGGGTGGAGGAGGTGGGGTTGGTGGACATCTTCTACGAAGAAGATGAAGGCCCGGCGGTGGAAGAGCAGCCGAGCGTGCAGTAGCACACGGCCTGCGCCGTTTGCGATGACGGAGCGCCCCTTTGGATGGGGCGCTTCGTTGTTTTTTGGGAATGTCGGAGGTATGATGAAGTAGCCACCGTGCCACGGCGGGTTGGGGGATGGCGCAGGGCCCCCCTCGAAAGTGGGTTGGCAGGGCGGCGGCGCCAGGTTTGAATGGGGCCAACAACAAGGCCTTGTCATGTCGATCTTTTCTTCTTCCGCCAAAACCAGCCTGGCCGATATGGTCCAGGCGATTGACCACAGCCAGGCGGTTATCCACTTTACCCCCGATGGCACCATTGTGGATGCCAACAGCAACTTTTTGCAGGCCATGGGCTACACATTGGAAGAGATACAGGGCAAGCACCACCGCTTGTTTGTGGAGCCGGCTGAAGCCGAAAGCCCCGCCTATGCCGCGTTTTGGGATGAGCTGCGTACGGGCAAGTTCCAGTCGGCCCAGTACCGGCGCATCGGCAAGGGCGGGCGCGAGGTTTGGATCCAGGCCACTTACACGCCGATTAAAGACGGGCGCGGCAGGGTTTATAAAGTGGTGAAGTTTGCCAGCGATATCACCAAACTGAAAAAGGCCACGCATGAGACCAATGAGGTGATTTTGGACGTGACCGGCTCTATCCAGGAGATGACCAAGGCGATCGGGGATATTTCGCAAAGTACATCGCAAGCCAAGGAGTTTGCGGAGAAGGCGGAGGGCCTTTCTGTGGAGACCAATGGTTTGATGGAGAAGTTGCTCTCATCGGCAAGCTCGATGGGAGAGGTGTTGAAACTGATCCGCGGGATATCTGACCAGATCAACCTGCTGGCGCTGAACGCCGCCATTGAGGCCGCGCGCGCGGGAGATGCCGGGCGCGGCTTTGCGGTGGTGGCGGATGAAGTGAAGCGGCTGGCCAGCCAGGCGGGGACATCGACCAGCAAGATCGCAGAGGAGATACAGGGTGTGCAGCACATTGCAGATGATGTGGCGGCGGCGATGCAGAGCATCCAGGGCTCGGTGAAGGACGTGGCCGAAGTGAACAACACCATTGCCGCGGCGGTGGAAGAGCAAAGCGCGGTGACCACCGGCATTGCCGCCAGCATGGACAAGGCGGCGGGGCTTATCCGCGCGATGTAGTTTGGAGGTTTGGGCTTTAAACGCGCCCGCCGTAGCAGGTGTGGGGGATGGCGAGGCCTATACACGAGGCGCGCGGCCCCGGATAGCGGCTGGGGCCCAACCCCGGCGAAGAGGCCGGGGTTACCCAGCCAGCTTCCGGGGACCTGGAGCCCTAGCGGCCGGGTTGGCCCATCTCGCGTTGGATGTAGGCGCCCACCGTGGCGGCGAGGTCATCCTGCTGGTTGATGAAGAAGTGGTCCGCCCCGATGATCTTGGCCGCCGAGATGGTGATGCCTTTTTGGCGGGTGGTTTTTTTGAGCATGTTCTCGGTATCCTGCGGGGCGGTGATCTCATCCGCCGTGCCGTAGACCACCAGGCCCGAGGTGGGGCATGGCGAGAGGAAGGTGAAATCGTACAGGCCCATGGGCGGGGCCACCGCGACGAAGCGCTTGAGGTCTGGGCGGCGCATGAGCATTTGCAGGGTTATCCAGCTGCCGAAGGAAAAGCCTGCCAGCCAGATCTCTGGCGTGTGGCTGTGCTGGGCGTGCAGCCAGTCGAGGGCCGCGGCGGCGTCGGACAGTTCGCCCACGCCGTTGTCGAACGTGCCCTCGGAGTTGCCGACCCCGCGAAAGTTAAAGCGCAGCACCGAAAAGCCGTGGCGCACAAAGGTCTCGAACAGGCGGTAGGTGGTTTTGTTGTTCATGGTGCCGCCGTGCAGCGGGTGCGGGTGCAGGATGACCGCGATGGGGGACTCGTTATTCTTCTGGGCGAAGTATTTGCCTTCCAGCCGTCCGGCCGGGCCTTGGAAGTTGATGTCGGGCATTTTAGGTTCCAGGTACTAGGTTCTAGGGGCTGGGCGGGCTGCGCCCGCTTGGGGCGGGGTATGCCATATTTGTGGGCTGCGATGCAAGGAAAAACGTATATGTTGTTGTTACAAAACATGTATTTTGCATACCCACAATTTTGGCTAAGGTATTGACGGCGGAAGTTGGCGGGCTTAAGGAATACTTATAAGCAAGGAGTTGCGGCATGCATCTTTCCACCCGCGGGCGTTACGCCATTATGGCCATGCTGGACTTGGCGCAGCTGAGCGAGAACAGCGAGCGCCCGGTGACGCTGGCGATGATCGCCGAGCGGCAGCAGATAAGTTTGAGTTATCTGGAGCAATTGTTTGCGCGCCTGCGCAAGGCCGGTGTGGTGGACAGCGTGCGCGGCCCCGGCGGCGGGTATAAGATACCCCGCGCGTTGGGCGCGATCTGGCTGAGCGAGATTATTTCCGCCGTGGACGAAACCATTGACGTGACACGTTGCGGCGTGACCGAAGTGGGCGGCGCCCCGGAAGCCGGCCACGGCTGCGTGTACGGCGCCAAGTGCAACGCCCACGACCTGTGGGGAGCGCTGGGCCGGCACATTGAGGGCTTTATGCGCCGCGTGAGCTTGCAGATGGTGCTGGATGGGGAGGTGGGAGAAACTTTGCTGCCGGTGGGCAGCGCGGTGCGGGTGGAGATTAGAAACTAGATACTAGATTGGGGTTGGGCGTGGAGTTGGGGCGGAGAATTTACTTCGATTATGCGGCCACGACGTCGCTGCGCGAGGGGGCGCGGCGCGCGTTGGTGGAGGCGCTGGATATTTACGGCAACGCCAGCAGTGTGCATGCCGAAGGCCAGCGCGCGCGCGCGCTGCTGGATGATGCGCGGCGCACCGTGGCCGGGTGTTTGGGCGTGCGCGCCGAGCGGGTGGTGTTTACCAGCGGTGGGACGGAGGCGAATAATCTGGCGTTGAGGGGGATGGTTGAGGGTTTCAGGGTCTCAGGGTCTCAGGCTCTCAGGAAGAAGGTTTTGGTGAGTGCGGTGGAGCATGATTGTGTGCTGGATACCGGCAAGGTTTTGGGGGCCGAGGTGATACCCGTTGATGGCAACGGCGTGGTGGATTTAGCTTGGTTGCAAGAGCGGTTGGGCAAGGGTGATGTGGGGTTGGTGAGCGTGATGCTGGCCAACAACGAGACCGGGGTTATTCAGCCCGTGCGCGAAGTTGCCGGGTTGGCCAAGATGCACGGCGCGTTGGTGCATTGCGACGCGGTGCAGGCGGTGGGGCATGTGGACGTGGATGTGGACGGGTTGGGCGTGGATATGCTGGCGTTGACCGGGCATAAGTTTGGCGGGCCCAAGGGGGCGGGAGCATTGGTGGTGAAGCCAGAGGTGAAGATGGTGGCACAGATAACCGGAGGTGCGCAGGAGCGTAACCGCCGCGGCGGTACCGAGAACATAGCGGCGATTGCGGGCATGGCGGCGGCGCTGGCGGAAGCCATTGAGGGCATGGACGCCGAGGCGGCGCGGGCGCGGGCGATCGGGGCGGAGTTGAGAAACGGGATTCGGGATTCGGGATTCGGGGTTCGGA
Organism: Pseudomonadota bacterium; assembly: GCA_016125035.1. GTDB lineage: Bacteria > Pseudomonadota > Alphaproteobacteria > UBA2136 > UBA6156 > RFNJ01. The sequence continues at coordinate 18,830 of WGMN01000012.1, read as the reverse complement.
TCGAGGAGGTGGCGGCGGGGGTGGAGAAGGTGCCGCATGTTTTGCAGTTGCGCACGCCGGGGAAGAAGGGCGAGGACGTGGTGATTGCGATGGATATGCGCGGGGTGGCGGTGAGCCAGGGGAGTGCGTGTTCCAGCGGGCGGGTGCAGAGTTCCCACGTGTTGAGGGCGATGGGGTTTGATGACACCGCGGCGGGGGAAGGCTTGCGGTTGAGCTGGGGGTGGGGCAGCACGGTGGCGGAGGCGGAAGTGGTTTTGGCGGCTTTGCGCGGGGTTTTGTAGCTATCTTTGCGCTCCCTTTAGGGTTTAGAGGTGTTTTCGGCAGGGATTTTTAGCCCCCTTCCCTGCCATGCTGGCGGTGGGTGCATGAAAGGGGAGGATACCGTTATGACCGACAGAGTGGTGAAAGACTTTATGCGCGACGAGGAAGGTTTTTTGCGGCAGGCGACCTTCCATGAAGTGGTGCGGCTGATGGCTTACTTCCGCCAGCGCGCGCTGGAAGCGCTGACGCCGCAGGAACAGGAATTTTACGCCGACCGGGTGCAGCAGCTGAGTTTGCGGGTGGCGTAAAAAGCCAGACTTTGAAGGGGTCTGGTCATGGGGACGGGGCTGAAGGGCCCCGTTTTTTTGTGGGCTGGAAGCATCTTGACGTAGCTAGGGCAACGACTTATGGATACGTAACCGATTATTACTTTTATTAAATTCCTTTCTTCGCGGCGCGTCCTTGAGGGACGAAACACACCGCACCGGTGGGTGGCTTGGACTTGCCAAACGAGAAGCCCCCACTCCAACAGCTGGGCTGACCAGCTGCGAAACCCTCCCGGTGTTGTAACCGGGAGGGCCCTTTTTGTTTGCTTAGGCTTTTTGGTAGCGGCGGAAGAGGGAGGAGATGTCTTGCCGGTTGCCGCCCATGTTTTGCACTTCGGCGAGGAAGTGGTCGACCATGTGTGAGATGGGCAGGGTGATGCCCATGCTATCGGCCTGCGACATGGCGATGTTGAGATCCTTGCGCAGCCAGTCGACCGCGAAGCCGAAATCATACTTGCCTTCCACCATGGTGCGGGCGCGGTTGTCGAGCATCCATGATTGCGCCGAGCCGCCGGAGGCGGCGCTGATGACCTTGGGCATATCCAGCCCGGCTTTGGTGCCGAGCGAGAGGCCTTCTGCCACGCCGGCGATGGCGCCGGCGATGCAAATTTGATTGACCATTTTGGTGAGCTGGCCGTGGCCGGTGGGGCCGATGTGGGTGATGGTTTTGCCGTAGGCCGAGAAGATGGGCATGGCGTAGTTGAACACCTCAGGCTCACCGCCGACCATGATGGTAAGCGTGCCTTCATCTGCCCCTTTTTGGCCGCCGGAGACGGGAGCATCCAGGAAGTTGTGGCCTTTGGTTTTGCAGACTTCGGCGAGTTCGTTCGCCAGGGTGGCGGAGGCGGTGGTGTGGTCGATCACCAGGCCGCCTTTGGGCAGGGTTGTGAGCGCGCCTTGCGGGCCGGTGAGGACCTGGCGCACGTCGTCATCATTGCCGACGATGGAGATGACCACCTCGGCTTTTTGGGCGGCTTCCGCCGGTGTGGTGGCGAGGATGCCTTTGTACTCGGTGAGCCATTTCTCGGCCTTCGCCTGCGTGCGGTTGTAGACCGTGACGGTGTGCCCGGCTTTGGAAAGGTAGCCTGCCATGGGGTAGCCCATGACGCCCAGACCGATGAAGGCGATATCCATAATCTCGTGACCCGTGATTCGTTACTCGTGATTCGTTGGTAGCGCAGTTTGGCGCGGGCGTAAACCCGCGCGTGGCTACTACTAGTTGAAGACGAAGATGTAGAGCAGGATGATGATGGAGATGGGCACGCCCATCAGCCAGAGGAAGATGCCTTTCATTGCCAGTCCCTTTTATTGGTTGTGGGTGTGGGTTCGGGCGTGTTCCAGCCGCGCTCGAAGGCCTGGATGAGGTGGTGGAAACCGGCGGTGACCGCTTCCACCGGGGAGGGCTCGGCGAAGGCTTCGTCGACCAGTTCGGTTGGTGTGTGGCCGCGGCTGAAAACTTGCCACAGCACCAGCGCCAGCGCCCCCAGCAACGCGCCGACGATGACGAAGATGAGCGCGGGAGATGTGCCCGGAGGCATAACCCACAGCACCAGCGCCACCATAAGCGTGACCGCCGACATGACCGCCATAAGCGCTGCGGCGGCAAGGCCGACCACCAACACGCCGAGCTTTTTAAGCCCGCCGGTAAGGGCGCGGCTGCCCGCCACCGAAGCAGCGGTGCCCAGCGCCATTTGCGCCAACGTGGGCAGAAGGGAGGATGCACCCAAACGCATGTGCGCCCCCTGCCCTAGCGGCGGAACAGGCTGGAGACCACCAGCCCGCCGAGGAACGCGCCTGCCACCGCCATGAGCGGGTTGCGCGAGACAACCTCGCGTGCGGTTTCGGTGCCTTCCTCGAATTTTTCAACGCCGGATTCATAGGACTCACGCACTTTGCGGCCGAGGTCTTCGGCGTAGTCGGCGAGTTTGGCCTCCATGGCGTCGGCGCGTGGGCCGTACTTGGCGTTGAGTTGATCTTTTTTGGAACGTGCGGTCTCGAGACCTTCTTGCGCGGCGTCGATGCTTTTATCAGCCACGCGGCTGGCCTTGCGGCGAAGAGATTTGATAGCCATTGATACACCCTTTTGTTTGTTACCTGATGTGAGGGGAGTGTGCGCGCGGGGGGTGTAAAAAGGATAGGCGGGTATGGGCGGGGATTATAAAAAACGCGCAACCGCCCGCACCTTGAAACAAGGCACGGGCGGAGTGAGTTACGCGAGCAGGTTGGCCGGCAAGGGCGGCAGCGACTTGCGCGGGCGCGGGGCGAACCCCAGCCCACGCACGAGGCGTAGCCAGACGAGCAGCGAGAGATCCAGCGCGCGCAGCCCTGTTTTGAGCAGCGGGTGCTGCTCGGAGATGCGGAACTGGTTGACCCAGCGATCGTAAGGATCCAACCGGGCCTTAAGCTCGGCCATGCGCACGCGGCGGTTCTTGCTTTTGAGCACGTCGGGCGCCCCCTGGAAGATGACGCGGGCGTACAGAGCCTGACGCAGGCGCGTGCCGTGGATCAGCAGATGGATTTGATCACAGTAGATGGCGTTGGTGACCACCATGATGGTGCCGGGCTTGACCACGTTGCAGGCAAGGTACGTCTCCCACTGGGTGATCATCTGCAGGCTTTCGCTGGTGGACTTCGGTCGGTCATCGGTGAGGACGTTCTCCGGCGGGACCGGGCGGCCGTGGTTGAAGCACAGCTGCTTGAAGTGGCGGGCCAGGTAGGCGGCCTCGCTCTCATGCCATTGGGAGCTTTTCCGCCCCATGAACACGAAGTGCGTGACGGCGCCGACCAGCCACAGTTCCAGCGCTTTTTCAAGCCGGGCGCGGTTGACGGCCTCGAGGGAGCCGGTGGGTGGAGGAGACGAGCCGAGGACGAAGGCGACTGAGGCCATGGAGGCCTCCTTTCAGGTTGCCGGGGCACGGCGGGGGGAAGGGCTTGGTCCGCCTGCCGGGCGGGGCCGATGAAAACCGAACTTAAGACGAAGATGGACCCTTGATATGGGGGAAAAGGAGCCCTTTGGCAAGGGCAATAACCCTTGATTGGGCTGGGTTATAGGGGTATGGAGGGAGCATGACTGTGAACCTGGCCGAGCTGGGGGTGGACATTCCGGCCTTGGTGCCGGGGAAAAAGCCCGAGGAGACCACCGTGGTGGTGGCGATGAGTGGCGGCGTGGACAGCAGTGTGACAGCGGCGCTTTGCCAGGCGGCGGGGTACAAGACCGTGGGCATGACCCTTCAGCTTTGGGATTACACGCCGGCCTCCAATGGCGGCAAGACCAAGGAATTCGGCACCTGCTGCGCGCTGGATGATGTTTATGACGCGCGGCGCGTGTGCCAGAAAATTGGCATCCCCCACTATGTGCTGAACATGGAGAGTGCGTTTAAGGGCGCGGTGATTGACGACTTTGTGGAGACCTACTTGGCTGGTGCGACGCCGATACCTTGTGTGCGCTGCAACCAGCGTATCAAGTTTTTGGAGCTGCTGGAAAAGGCCAAGAGTTTGGGCGCGGATGTGCTGGTGACCGGGCATTATGTGATTAAAGAATGGGTCGCGGGGTCGCGAGGTCGCGGGGTCGCGAGGATACGGCGGGCGGAGGATCTGGCCAAGGACCAGACCTATTATCTGTTCACCACCACGCAGGAGCAGCTGGACTTTATTGACTTCCCCCTGGGGCATTTGACCAAGCCGCAGGTGCGCGCCATTGCCAAACAGATGGGCCTGCATGTGGCGGCTAAGCGCGACAGCTATGACATTTGCTTTGTGCCGGGCGGGGATTACAGGGCGGTGGTGAAGAAGTTTGCCCCCGAGGCCGAGGCGCCGGGGAATATTGTGGGGTTGGGCGGCGAGGTTCTGGGCCGTCATGACGGGATTGTGGGCTTTACCGTGGGGCAGCGCAAAGGTGTGCCGGGGGGGTTTGAGCAGGCGATGTATGTGGTGGAGATTAGGCCGGAGGCGCGGGAGGTGGTGATCGGGCCGCGGGAGGCGCTGGGGCGGAGGGTGTTTACGGTGCGGGAGCTGAATTGGTTAGGGGGAACGAGGAACGAGGAACGAGGAACGAGGGTTATCGTGAAGGTGCGGGCGCAGCATGCGGGCGTGCCTGCGGTGCTGCATGATTTGGGGGATGGGCGCGTTGAGGTGGTTTTGAGTGAGCCGGAAGAGGCCGTGAGCCCCGGGCAGGCGGCGGTGTTTTATACCGCAGATGGCGTGATGCTGGGCGGGGGGTGGATTGAGATGACTAAGGCCCCTGCCCTGCGGGCGGTGCGGGTGGAGATTGCGGCGCGGGTTTGAACGCCGAAAAGGCCGCTGCACGGGCAGCGGCCTTTGGTTTAGGCGATGGGGAAGTGTCAGTTCAGGATTTCAGCCTTGGCGACGGCCTGCAGAAGTTCTTCCGCCTGCACGCGCTTGAGGTTGGCGCCGATGCGCAGGCTGTTGGCCAGTTCCCACCGGCCATAGACCCGGCCCATGGAGGTGCCGACATAGTGCCAGGCCATACTGTCTTCATTGGCGGCGGCCTTGCGGTCTTCAAAGGCCTCTTCCAGCAGGCTGACCGCCCGCCCGACATAGCGCAGGAGATGGCGGCTGTGCACCACGCGGTTGTAAAGGTGCGTGGGCACCTGCGGATGGCGCGGAATGCGGACGAAGATGTCTTCGGCGGCGAGGTTTTTCAGGCAAGCGATATCTGGATAGGCAGCGGATGAGGCTTCCATGCGGGGGCTCCGTGGCTGGAAAACGCGAGAAGCAGTGAGGTGCTTCCATGCTTATCTGAGAGAGGAAAGGTTAGCAAGGGCTTGACCCGTGGCGGTTTTGGGGGCATAAGGCCGGTTATCTGCGGCTGGAGACGGCCGGAGAAATACACAGCTTGCGGGCGATTTGGTTGTAGGTTCAATAACTTATGATGGCCCCTGGCGAGGATGAAACCAAATATAAGGACGACCCCGTTATGGCTTTGCCGCAATTTACCATGAGCGAACTGTTGAGCGCGGGTGTGCACTTTGGCCACCGCAGCCACCGCTGGAACCCCAAGCTGAAGAGCTATATTTACGGCACCCGCAATGGTATCCATATTATTGATTTGCAACAGACCGTGCCCGCCCTTTACACCAGCCTGGCGGCGATTGAAGCCACCGTGGCCCGTGGCGGCCGCGTGCTCTTCGTTGGCACCAAGAAGCAGGCCCAGAGCGTGGTGGCCGAAGCCGCCGAGCGTTGCGGCATGTACTTTGTGAACCACCGCTGGCTGGGCGGCATTTTGACCAACTGGAAGACGGTGAGCCAGAGCATCCGCCGGTTGAAGGAATTTGAAGAAGGCTTTAAGGCCAGCGCCGAAGCGCAAAAGAAGCTGGCCGAGCTGGTTGCCACCGAAACCCCGGAAAACCCGATTGACCGCAGCAGCATCAAAGACCCGATGGCGCACCTGACCAAGAAGGAACAGCTGATGCGTCAGCGCGAGCGCGACAACCTGCACCGCGTGCTGGGCGGCATTATGAACATGGCCGGCCTGCCCGACCTGGTGATTGTGGCCAGCGTGCAGCAAGACCGCATTGCGGTGGATGAAGCCAGCCATTTGGGTATCCCCGTGATTGGTATTGTGGACACCAACGCCAGCGTGGACGGCGTGACCTATGTGGTGCCGGGCAATGATGACTCTACCCGTGCGTTGAGCCTTTACACCCGCCTGATGGCCGATGCCGTGCTGAGCGGCATTGCCATGCAAGCGCAAAACGCCGGCAGCATGGCCCCGCAAGCCAGCGCCAGCAACAGCGAAGCCAAAGCGCCGCGCGCCCATGGCACCGCCACGGTGACCTTGAGCAAGGCCGCCCAAGCTGCCGCTGACGAAGGCGACAAGGTTGAGGCCGCTGCCGCTGAGGCCCCGGCTGCTGACCAAGCCAGCGCTTAAACCAGTTTTGTAATATCTAACGTTACCGTTTTAACGGATTGGTTCTGCACCTCAGGACTTCCCCCTGCGAAGGGGAGACCTTAAAGGGGCTGCGGAGCAAGCGAGAACGATGAGCGCGACGGCGTCGGCAGGCCGATGACGGCCTTTTGCCTGAACGTTCCATCGGGGCTTGTCTGCGTTCGCGGGCAACGCCCCGCCTGGGCTGACCCCCAGGTTTCTCGCTTCGCCTTACGGGGAGAGAGGGCCGCTTGCGCACAACACGCGCGGTGTCTCTCCCTGCCGGACCCGGCTTTGGAAGATGGGCAGCGGCCATAGAGCCGCGCCTGGAATGCCAAGTCTATGGGAGGAAGCAAACAGCCGGGTGCTGTTTGTTGCCGGGTCCGGTACGGTTACTGAATAAGGCAGGGCTGGTTGCTTAGAAGCGGCGGCCGGTTAAAGATGGTGTAAGAGCCCACCTGCCTTAAAACACCACCATGGGCGGATTAGATACCCGTTCCGCTGGTGGGAGGCTGTGATGGACCAGGTCAACAGAGTAGAGTAGGCAAACCAGCGCCCTTCGGCTTCCATGCCAAGGGAATGCACACTCGCCGACGCGCAAGCGCTCTGCTGCTTTGAGATTGGTCTTGAGCCGGTAGCGTAACCTGAAAGGATGGTGCGCTACTGAAAACCCGCGATGTGCTTGACACATCGCGGGTTTTCGCTTTGTTTGGGGTATGAAGATTGCGATTGTCGGGGCGGGGATTGCGGGGGTGGTGAGTGCCTACATGGCGGCGCGGGCTGGGCACGAAGTTGTTGTTTTTGAAGGTGAAAATGTGGGCGACGGGGCCAGCGGGCGGGCGTTGGGGGTGTTGGTGCCCAGCAGTTTGGGGCGCAAGGTGGATGTTTTGCAGCGCGAGGGGGTGGCGGCGTGGCCGCAACTGATTGAAGATATGGCACAAGATGCCGGAGTGGCGGTGGGCGAAGTGTGGCGCGACTGGGGCGGCGGGCGGCAGCAATTGCGCGTGCCGGAGGTGTTGGAAGTGGCCGCCAAAGCCTTGCAGCAGCGCGGCGGAATGCTGCGGAATGCTGCCGTGGGGGTTGATTTTGCACAGGTTGAAGGGTGCGAGGTGCTGCTGCTGGCGGCGGGGTGGGGCAATAAGCGGCTGGCGGGCGGGGCTTTGGCGGAAGGGATGAAGATGAGTGCCGGGCAGGCGTTGCGGTTGGCCCCCCCTGCCCCGTTCGGGCGGCTGGTGGTGGGGGATAAGTTGTTTGTGGTGCCAGGTTGGGTCGCGGGGTCGCGGGGTAGCGGGGTTGCGGGGACAGAGGTTTTGGTGGGGAGTGTGAATTGGCCTTTGCGGGAGCCGGGGGATGGGGTGCCTAAGGCCGAGGTGACCGAGGAGTTGCTGCGGCGGGCGGTGGCTTTGGCGCCGGAGCTTGAAGGCAGTGCGGTGGTGGAGGCCTGGGTGGGGTACCGGCCGGTGAGTGACCCGCGGTTGCCGCTGGTGCGGGAAATTGGGTCGCGGGGTAGCGGGGTTGCGGGGTTGCGGGGGGTTTGGGCGGTGGCCGGGCTGGGCAAGGTGGGCATGGGGCTGGCGCCGGTGGTGGGGCGGGCGTTTTTGGCGGAGGTGGAAGCAGGAGACATTGGCAGCGGTGGGGTTGTGGGCTAGGCTCGGGCCGCGACATTCAAGAACCCCTCTCCCCCCTTTTCCTGCCAGCCCCTGGAGACTTGTGATGCTGAAGACCGACGGTACCGAGATGATCCGCTTTGCCGCGCAGGTGGCGATGCGCAACACCCGTGCGCGGACGGCCAAGGCTTCCGCCCGGGCCTGCTGTTGCCCTTTACACTGACCTTGAGACCGTCGGGCCGCGACCATGCGCACGGCACCGCCGACGACAAAGTGCGCACCTACACCTGGCATTTGCTGATGGTGCGCAACACGGTGGTGGCGTACTTCCGTGAAAGCGGGAAGAAGGAGTCTGGCCGCTTGTCGGTGGCCTCATGGACCTGCCTGCTTGAAGGCTATGAGCAGCCCAAGGACATGGCCTTTCCGCCCGGCACCACGTGGGCCTTCAACGGCACCTGGGACGCGGAAAACTACGGCGAATAGGCCCGCCTGCGCGAAGATGTGGTGCCGGAGCTGGAAAAAGCCTTCCACCGGGACTTCAACCTGGGGCGGCGCACCCGCGTGGAAACCCGCGTGACGCCGGCTTTTTACGCCTGGCATCAGGCGCGCTCGTTGCCGGGCTTGCCGGTGAAGGTGCGGGCGGAAGAAGGCGAAGCCCCGCAGCTTGGCTGGGTGGGCGTTGTGGACCTGGCGGCCTGAACCGGTTGCGCAGAGCCTAAAACATGCGAAACGGCGCCCCTTGCGGGGCGCCGTTTTGGCTTTTGCGGTGGCTGCCCGCACCTGGCTAGGGGTGGCAGCTGGGAGGATACCAGGCGGGGAGGTTCTTCGGGTTGGGAGAGGACAGGCAGAGCTCGCGCCCGTCGCCGGCCTCGAACACCTGGCGGGTGAGCAACAGCAGCCGGTTGTTGCGGGCCTTGAGGTCCGTCTCCGGCATCTTTTTGCCCTGCCAGGCGAAGAACTCCATCACCTCGCACAGCAGCAGCGTGGCTTGGAAGAGGGTGAAGCCCTCTTGCCCCAGTGGAGGAGAGAGCTTACCCGCCCAACCGGCGTAGAGTTGCCACCAGGCGTTAAGCAGGTGGGGCTGCTCGGACGGGTCATCGACCAGATGCACGATGGCGAGGATGATACCCCTGACCACGAGACTTTGCGTGACGCGGTGGTTGGCTTGCACCGCGGTTATTAAGTCTGGCACCAGGTAGCGCGTGCGGTGGGGGTCATTAGCCGGGAAGCTTGCGTCGAAGAGGCGCATGACCTCATAGGTGACCTCCGGCCCAAGGGGGTTTACGGCGGCAAGCTGCAGAACTTCTAACCACGGTTGGAGAGACTTCTGCGGCAGACCGACCTTGCGGCATGCGGCATCGAACAGCCCGGCGTGCTCGTACAAGAGCTGAAACACCAGCAGGCGCCGGCGCTGGAGCAGCAGGAGATTCTCCCTTCTGACGCGCTGGCCGACCACCGACCAGAGCTTTTCAGGCGTGTTGAGCCTGAACATAAGCTGGCTGATGGTGGCGTTTTGCGGCATGGCGCCCGGGTAGCGCGCACGCATGTGCGGTACATCGAGGGTGACGGCTGGCATGGCAATGCTCTCCGTGGTGGCGGGCGGGGCCCGGGAAGCGGTGAATTTGGATTTTGCTGGGGGTAGGTATGCCGCAGAAAGTGCCGGGTTGGCAAGATGTTAGGCGGAGAGGGTTTGCTGCAGGTAGGTGAGCGCCGGGTGGGTGGTGGGGAAGTGGTGATCGACGAAGGGGGCGTGTTCCGCCGCCGGGGGCTCTTCATGGATGAACAGGGTGGTGAAGCCGCAGGCCTTGGCCTGCTGCAGGTTGGGGGCAATGTCTTCCAGCATGAAGTGGTGCAGGAAGGGTTTGGTAGCGAGCGCGTTGACCACGAACTGGTAGGTGCCGTGGTGCTGCTTGCTGCGGCCCTTGAGGATGGAGGTATCGAAGACCATGTCATCCGGGAAGAGCGTGCGCAGGCCCAGCGCTTCCATCATCGGCAGGGTGTAATCGCGGTGCGAGTTGGTGAGGATGGCCAGGGTGTGCCCCTGGGCCTTGAGGGCTTGCAGCGCGGTGTTGAGGGGCTCGTCTGGCGTGAGCATGGGGGCGATGATCTTGCCCACCGCCACGTTGGTGATCTGCTGCATTTCCACCACCCACTGGTCGGAGAGATTGTTCTCTACCGCCCAGCCGCGCAGGCAGGAGCCGTGGGCGCGGAACAGGCGCTCGCGCAGGTTGCTGAACTCTTCGTACGTGTAGTGGTTGCCCGGGTCGAGGTGAGTTTTGAAGATGGGGGTGAGGTGCTTGACCAGCAGGTCTTCATTGTGGACGAGGACGCCGTCGAAATCGAAGAGGATGAGGGAGGACATGCAACCAGCTTGTAGCTTATAGCTGGTAGCTTGTAGAGGAAAAAGTGCGCGGGCTACCGCTGTGCGTCTGATTGACCGGGCTTGCGGATGGCCGGGGCGGGTGGTGCCTGGTCGGAGCTAGGACAGTTGGGTGGCCAGAGAATCCGGGAGGTCGAGGTTGGTGATGACGGATTGGACGTCATCATCTGCTTCAAGTTGTTCGACCATCTTCATGATGGATTGGGCTATTTCAAGATCACTCACCGCCTGGGTCTGGGTGGGGAGGTAGGTGAGCTCGGCCTCTTCAGGCTCGCCGAAGAGGCGGGTAAGCTCTTGCCGGGCGGAGCCGAAATCGGCCACTGCGGTGGTGATGGTGTGGGAGGTGTCATCGCTGGCCACATCTTCTGCGCCGGCCATGATAGCGGCTTCCATCATCGCGTCGGGGGTGGAAGTGGCGGCGGGATAGGTGATCTGGCCGACCTCGCGGAACATCCACGCCACCGTGCCATCCGACCCCACGTTGCCGCCGTTCTTGGCGAACGCGGTGCGGATGTTGGTGATGGTGCGGGTGGGGTTATCTGTCAGCGCCTTGACGATGACCGCGACGCCGCCGGGCGCGTAGCCTTCATAGGTGCGCTCCGTATAGTCCGCCCCGGCAATTTCACCCGTGCCGCGTTTGATGGCGCGTTCCACCACCGCGTTGGTCATGTTCTCCTTGCGGGCTTTTTCCACCGCCGCACGTAAGCTGGGGTTGGCGTTGATATCGCCGCCGGTGCGCGCGGCTGTCATGATATCGCGGATGAGTTTGGTGTAGATCTTGGCCTTCTTTTTATCCTGGGCCGCTTTGCGGTGCATGATATTCTTGAACTGGGAATGGCCGGCCATGGAGAGGGTCCTAGGATGATAGGGTTATAGGATGATAGGCGGGGTTTAGCCAAAGATGGGCAAAAAAGCAAGGGGCCGCTATTTATACGCGGCGAGGAGTTTTTGCCAGGCGGGTGGGGCGGAGACTTCCTCGAAGAAAGTTTCCAGGTAGGTGACCATGTGTTGGTGACGGCGTTCGGCTTCGGCTTTGCCGGAGGTGGTGTGCATGAGGGTGCGGAGTTTGAGGAGTTTCTCGAAGAAGTGCGGCAGGCTGCTGTACTCGCGGCTGACGTACTGTTCGGAACTGAGTTTTTCACGCGGGAGTTCTTCAGGGATGAAGATGGCGCGGCCCTTGCTGCCCCCGTAGGTAAAGGTGCGGGCCACGCCGATGGCGCCCATACCGTCGAGGAAGTCGGCATCGGCGCAGATGTGCGCTTCCAGGCTTTTTTGCACCGGTTTTTTGGTATCCTTGAGGGTTTTGCGGTAGCCGTTCATGGCGATGATGGCGCAGACCTGCTCAATGCGCAGTTGCGCCAGACCGGCCTGTTGCATGAGGCTGCGCGCCAGAGGGAGGACCTCCTCGCTGGCGAGGTCACCGGTGATCTTAGCATCATCAACATCGTGCAGCAGGCAAACCAGTTCCACCAACTCGGTGTCCACCTCTTGTTCTTCGCTGGCAAGTTTGAGGGCAATGTGCCAGACGCGCTGGATGTGCTGCCAGTCGTGGCCGGTGCCTTCGTGTTCCAGGTGTTTCTGGACGGCGGCGGCGACGTGGGTGACGGCGGGGGTGCTCATGCGCCGAGGATGCCGCCGGTTTTTATCGGTTCGATGGCGGTGGCGAGGCCGTTTTCGCCGAGGGTTATCAGGGTGCCGCACAGGGTGGCTTCGCCCCTGGACTGCTCGAAGCGCGAGGGGGTGCCGGTGAGGAAAGTGGGGAGCACCGACTCATAAGTGACGCCGAGCGAGGAGGCGTAGTTGCCGCACATGCCGGCGTCGGTCTGGTAAGCCGAGCCGCCGGGGCGGATGTGGTAATCATTGGTGGGGCAGTGAGTGTGGGTGCCGACCACGGCGGAGACCCGGCCATCCAGGTAGTGGCCGAAGATGGTCTTCTCGGCGGTGACCTCGGCGTGGAAATCGACAAAAATGGCGTCGGCGGTTTGGCCCAGCACGTGCTCTTTGAGCAGGGCGTCGGCGGTGCGGAAGGGGCAGTCGACCAGCGGCCGCATGAACACCCGGCCCATGAGGTTGATGACGGTGACTTTTTTGCCCGCGTGCGGCCCGTGCTGCACGGTGAAGGTTGTGGCGCCGCGCCCGATGGTGCCCGCCGGGTAGTTGGCCGGGCGGATGAGGCGCGGGTTGGCGGCGAGGAGCTCTTCGGTGCCTTTTTGGTCGAAGGTATGGTCGCCGAGCGTGATGATATCGGCGCCGGCGGTGAAGATGGCTTGAGCGTCGGCCGCGGTGAGGCCGCGCCCGTTGGCGGCGGCGTTCTCGCCATTAACAATGGTGATGGCCGGGCTGTGTTGCGCCTTGAGCGTGGGCAGGTGCTTGGCCAGCGCCTCGCGGCCGGGGGTGGAGGCGACATCGCCGAGGAAGAGGATTTTCATGAGAGGCTTTGTAGCAGAAAGGGCGGGAAAGGAACAGAAAAAGGGAGTGGATGCAAGGTTACCGGGTTGCCACAGTAGTGGGCAGGGCTTGGGCAGCTTTACCAAGGGGTTGATTGACCAAACGGGGCCCCTCGCCTACCTTACAGGCTAACAAGGAGGCTTGTGCCCGCGTGAGTGCCGTGAATAACCCCTTTACCCTGATTGGCGCGGTGGTGCTGGGCGCGGTGCGTGAGATGGGTGAAATAACCCTGTTTTTGCTGAGCGCGCTGCGCCAGATGTTGCGGGTGAGCGGCGGGGCCGCCGGGCAGTTTGCCCGCCAGTGCAGCTTTGTGGGCGTGGAGAGTTTGCCGATTATTCTGCTGACCGCCTTTTTTACCGGCGGCGTGCTGGCGTTGCAGAGCTTTAACGGCCTTTCCGGCGGGCCACTGGTGAACACCCAGCTGGGGCGCCTGGTGGCGCTGAGCATGTTGCGCGAGCTGGGCCCGGTGCTGGCAGGGCTGATGCTGGCCAGCCGCGTGGGCGCCGCCATGGCCGCCGAGCTTGGCACCATGCGCGTGACCGAACAGATCGACGCCCTGGTGACGCTGGCCGCCAACCCGGTGCGCTACCTGGTGATACCGCGCGTGCTGGCCACCTTGCTGATGCTGCCGCTGCTGGTGATTTTGGCCAACGTGATGGGTATTTTTGGCGGCTACGTGGTGGCCACCAAGGTGTTGAGCGTGCCCGCCATGCAGTACATGGACAGCACCTACGGTGCGATTTCCGGCGAGGACATGACCATGGCGCTGGTGAAGGCCGCGGTGTTTGGCCTGCTGGTGGGGTTGATGGCCACCTACCACGGCTTTAAGGCCGACGGCGGCGCCGCAGGTGTGGGCCAGGCCACCACCCGCGCGGTGGTTTACGGTGCGGTGAGCATTTTGGTGGCCGACTACTTTATTACCGCGATATTTGTGTAGGGGCGGGCGATGGCGACGGTGATTGACATTAAGAACGTGAAGAAGAGCTTTGGCAAAAAAGAGGTGCTGCGCGGCGCCAGTTTGAAGATTGAGCGCGGCACCACCCAGGTGATTCTGGGCGGCAGCGGCAGCGGCAAGAGCGTGCTGCTGAAGTGCATTTTGGGGCTGATTGAGGTGGATGGCGGCAGCATTAGCGTGAACGGCAAGCCCGCCAACGGCTTGAAGGAAACCGAGCATGCCGAGTTGATGACCATGTTTGGCATGTTGTTCCAGAACGCGGCGCTGTTTGACAGCATGAGCGTGTGGGAAAACGTGGCCTTTGTGCTGCTGCAACGCAAGATGGACCGCGACGAAGCCAAGCGTATTGCCATAAAGAAGCTGGCGATGGTGGGGCTGCGTGCGGATGTGGCCGAGTTGAGCCCGGCCGAGCTTTCTGGCGGGATGAGAAAGCGTGTGGGGTTGGCGCGGGCGATTTGCCATGAGCCGGAGATTATCTTCTATGACGAGCCTACAACAGGCCTCGACCCGATTACGGCGGATGTGATCAACGACCTGATCATTAAACTGCAAAAGGAGTTGAAGTGCACCAGCGTGGTGATTACACACGATATGCACAGCGCCTTTAAAGTGGCGGACCGCATGGCTTTTCTCTACCAAGGGCAGTTTATTGCCGAGGGCGATGTGAAGAGCTTTAAGAACAGCGACAACCCCTATGTAAAACAGTTTGTTGAAGGCAATGCCAACGGCCCGATACAGGTGACAGTATAATGGTTATATGTGATAAACGCTTAAAGGATAAAAGGACCCATGGCGATGCGTAACGAGACAAAGGTGGGGATTCTGGTAGTGGTGGCGCTGGGGGCGCTGGCATTTCTTTCAGTGAAAAGCGGAAGCTTTGGCCTGGGCCATGCGACCACGCCGATGCGGCACCTCTCCTCCACCTTTAGCAACGTGGAAGGCATTAAAGAGGGCAGCGCGGTGAAGATGGCCGGCGTGGACGTGGGCGAAGTGACCAGTGTGAAATTGCAGCCCAACGGCAGCGCCGTGCTGGACTTTGACGTGAAGAAAAACGTGGCCCTGCCCGCCGACGTGACCGCGCAGATTACCACCAGCGGGTTGATCGGCGACCGTTACGTGAGCCTGCAGCCCGGGCCCGACGGCGCCCTGGGCCAAGGCGGCTATCTGACCGCAGACAGCGCGGTGATCGCCAGCAATGGCGGCAGCACCAGCCCGCAGGACATTGGCAACAACTTTGCCCAGGTGGCCGACGACCTGAAAGGCATGACCAGCCAGTTGCGCCAGGTGCTGGGCAACCCGGAAAATGCGCAGAAGCTGCAGCAGATCATTGACGGCTTTGCCAAGTTCTCGAACGCCATGGGTGACGGCGGCACGATGGACAATATTGAGAAGATCGCCGCGAACTTTGAGAAGGTCTCGGACCAGCTGGCCAGCGGCAAGGGCCCGCTGGGGCAGTTGATCATGGGTAACGGCGAAGGCGTGAGCGGGACCATGGGCTCGCTGGCCGACCTGGGTGAAGCCGCCAAGGAGTTTAAGGAAGTGATGGCCAAGATCAACAACGGCCAGGGCAGCCTTGGCAAGTTGGTGAACGACCCCGAAACCGCCGAGAAATTGAACAACGCGCTGGACACCTTTGGCGACGTGGCCGACCGCGTGAACCAGCTGCGCACCGAAGTGGCCTTTGAAGGCTACAGCCTGACCAACGAGCAGGGTATCGGCAAGGGCGACTTTAGCCTGACGTTGCAACCGCGCCCGACGCGCTTTTACACCGCCGGCTTTACCAGCGACGGCTTTGCCAGCGCCGCCAAGAGCAAGAACGACTTGACCGGCCCCTACTACGGCAAGGACTTTGGCCATGCCAGCAAGTTCACTTTGCAATTTGGCCAGGTGTTCCAGGATGCGCCGCTGCTGGGGCGTGACCTGGCCGTGCGCGTGGGCTTGAAGAACAGCACCGGCGGCGTGGGCCTGGATACCTACGGCAAAGTGCCCTTTACCGACAAGAACGTGAAGTACAGCGCCGACGTGTACGACTTTAGCGGCAACGACACCCCCGGCAGCAGCAACCCCCACGTGGACCTGATGGCCCGCGCAGACCTGATGGGCAACAACCTGTACGGTGTGGTGGGCTACGACAACGTGCTGAGCCAGGAATACGGCAGCCCCGTGGTGGGCCTTGGCCTGCGCTTCCAGGATGACGACCTGAAGTACATTCTGGGCAAGGCGCTTTAAGGCGGAAAGCGGCGCCTGATGATGCAACCCACCCTGCTTGACGCCTTTATTGCGCTGGCGCTGGTGGGCAGCGTGCTCTCGGCGTGTCACCGCGGCCTGGGCCGCGAGATGCTGCACACCGTGATGTTTGCCATTATGGTGACGGTGGGGATCTTTTTTATGAGGGACAACCCCCTGCCCTCTACCCAGGCGGAGTTGGCGCGGGTGGCGATCTCTGCCTCGTTCTACCTGGTGGCGGTGTATGTTTTTATGTGGGGCGCGATGAAGTTGCTGGCGCCGCTGATGATCAACACGCACCACCCTATTGGCCTGCGCAGCCGCTTTTGGGCCGGCATGCTGGCGGTGGTGAAGCTGCTGGTGACGATTTTTGGGCTGAACCTGTGGTATGCGGTGGAGAGCCCTTATGCGCACCCGTTGCGGTTGGATGGCTTCCCGCAGGTGGTGAAGGATTCCATGCTGGTGCAGCTCTCGGACCGTGAGACCGAGCACCTTTACCACTGGGCGGCGCGCAACAACCTGCTGAACTACGACAAGGTACTGGAAAAGCCCCAGAGCGAGACGCAAAAGGACGAGAAGAGCGTGGAAGACATGTTTAATGTGGGTGGGGTGTTGGGGGCTTCGCCCAGCACGAAGTAACCAAAAACCGGCCTTTGCCGGGATGAGGCCCTTTGGGCCTTATTTTTTACGGGCGCCTTTGCGCGCGCCTTGCCGTGCGCCGGGGCCGGGCTTTTTGCTGCCGTGGAAAGGGTTGGCGTTGGCGCGGAAGTAAATGCGCAGGGGAATGGCTTCCAGGGACAGGGCCTCGGCCAGTTGGTTGCGCAGGAACTGTTTGTAGTGGTTGGAGACGGCGTCTATGCGGTTGCCCCAGAAGGTGAACGACGGCGGGTTGGTGCCGGTTTGGCGGATGAACTTGAGGCTGACCACCTTGCCGTTGGCCAGCGGCGGGCTGCGTTTGGCCAGCACGCGGTTGAGCAGGTTGTTGAGTTTGTTGGTGCCGAAGGTGGCAAATTGCAGCTTTTTAACCTTAAGTACTGCTTCAAGAAGTGATTTTATGCCTTTGCCTTTAATGGAAGAAATTGGCACGAGCAGCGGGGTGTGGATGGCGTGCAGGCGGGTGCCCAGTTGGTGGCGCACGTCGGCGAGGCAGACCTCTGGCTCTTCCACCAGGTCCCATTTGGTCAGGCCGATGATTAAGGGCTTGTATTGATTGATGATCATCTGGGCGATCTGGGCGTCTTGTTGCTCGAACACCTGCCAGGTGCCTTTGCCGGTGTTGTGGCCGGAGGCATCCAGCAGCAGGACGATGATATCTGCCTTTTCAACCGCTTGGAGGGACTGGCCGACGGAGAGGAACTCTAGCCCCCCCTCGTCTACCCGGTTTTTGCGGCGCAGGCCGGGGGTATCGATGAGGATGAAGCTGTTGTCTTTATAGAGAAAAGGGTGGGCGATGGCCTCGCGCGTCAGGCCCGCCAGCGGGCCGGTGAGCATCACCTCGGAGCGCATTAAGGTGTTGATAAGCGTGGATTTTCCCACATTGGGGCGGCCGAGGATGGCGAGGCGGGTGGGACGGAATTCGGAATTCGGAATTCGGTACCCGCTGAGGCGGGCGTGGCGGTTGACGGTTGGCTGCCGGCGGTGGCGGCAAGGGCGGCTTTATGGGCGGAACGCGACAGGCGTGGCGGCCGCGGCGCGGCAACGGTGGGCTGAGCGCTGCCGGAGGGTTGCTGCCCGGCGGTGACATGGAGGGCCAGCGCGGTGTGGAGATCTTCAAACCCCTGGTTGTGGGCGGCGGAGAGCATGATGGGCTGGCCAAAGCCCAGGCTTTCCACCTCCACGCTGTGGGCCAGCGCGGTTTTGAGGTCGGCCTTGTTGAGCACCACGATGACCGGGCGGTTGAGTTTGCGCGCGTGCTGGGCCAGGGCCCTATCTGCCGGCATGAGGCCCGAGGCGGCGTCGAGCAGCAGAATGAGCACATCCGCCTTGGCCACCGCGGCCAGCGCCAGGGTGTTGAGCTGGCCCTGGAGTTCCGTCTGGCCCTTGCCTTCCTCTACCCCGGCGGTATCCACCAGCGTGAAGGTGAGGCCGAAGAGTTCGGCCGGGCAGAGGCGGGCGTCGCGCGTGGTGCCCGCAGTGGCGTGGGTGATGGCAGGCGACCCCGCACCGGCGGTGAGCCGGTTGAACAGGGTGGATTTGCCGACGTTGGGGCGGCCGAGGATGGCAACAGTGGTCATGCACGACTGGTGCCACGGAGTGAAGCGGGGTGCAAGGGGGTTTACCCCCTTTGCTTATAAAGGGGGGACGGGGGGAACCCCCGCGAGGCCGTGGCTGCGCAGCAGCAGGCCGCACGCGAGGCCAGCCGTTTTGCCAGACGAAGGCGGCAAAACGGCTAGGCCGGCGCTATGGCCGGAGGCCAAACAGACAGCGGTGCGGCCCCACGGCTGGTGCAGCCCCCCGTGGATTCCTACCCCCCATGGCACTCCTGTGAAGTCCCACGTGCCGGGGCATGGGGGGTGGAATGACGGTGTTCCCTGCGGGAACACCGCCTCCCGGCTGTGCCGGAAGCCAGAACTCTGACGTTGACTGTTGGCCCATAAAGCCGATATTTAACCCTGTGGCGTAAGCCACGGGGCCTTAGAACCCATTAAGACGAGCCAACCCGATGTCGGGGAGGCGGTGAATATAACAAGCTGCGAGGCTGAA
This sequence comes from Pseudomonadota bacterium, assembly GCA_016125035.1. Taxonomy (GTDB): domain Bacteria; phylum Pseudomonadota; class Alphaproteobacteria; order UBA2136; family UBA6156; genus RFNJ01. Next base: position 37 of record WGMN01000012.1, on the reverse strand, counting down.
TAGCCGCGGCCGTGTCTTAACGGTTCTAACTCCCCGG
>WGMN01000017.1 GCA_016125035.1 Pseudomonadota bacterium | reverse complement strand
CCGGGGAGTTAGAACCGTTAAGACACGGCCGCGGCTATTCAGCCTCGCAGCTTGTTATATTCACCGCCTCCCCGACATCGGGTTGGCTCGTCTTAATGGGTTCTAAGGCCCCGTGGCTTACGCCACAGGGTTAAATATCGGGTTTCTGCGCCAACAGTCAACGCCAGAGTTCTGGCTTCCGGCGGTGCGGCTGTCATCCCGGAAGCTGGCGAGGTCGAAAAATGTCCTTACATTTTTCGGGGCTCCTGCCGCTATCCGGGACAAGCTCTCTTCGCGCATCGGCGCCGGTCCACGCTCCTCGCGTGTGGCCGGGCGCTTCGCGCCTGCGGCCTCGCGGGGGTTCCCCCCGTCCCCCCTTATAGGCCAGGGGCTTCGCCCCTCGCACCCCGGGCATTCCGTAGCACCGGCTGGAATCCCCCACAAAAAAAGCCCGCCAAAGGCGGGCCCTCGTTCCCCGCTACCTCGTTCCTACTCCCGCGGCAGGTCGTCGGGCATGGCATCCCCCGCCAGCTCATCACCGCCGCTAAAGTCCACGTCGGCCCCTGCTTCCACGTCGCCGGCAAACTCTTCGCCCATATCCTCTTCGGCGGCGGCCAGGGTGGCGGCGCCGTCAAACACCACTTCCTCAATCGCCACGGCGGTGGCGTTGGTGGGCTCAATGCCGCCCCCGGCCAGCAGCAGCAGGGCTTCATCTTCGGCATTCAGGTCGGCCATGCGGTTCACGCCGCTCACAATGTGCTCACGCACCTGTTCAAGGTCAATGGTCCGCTCGGCGATCTCACGCAGCGAGATCACCGGGTTCTTGTCGTTGTCGCGCTCCACGGTAATCGGCGCACCTGCGGCAATGTCGCGGGCACGTTGCGAGGCCAGCAACACCAGCTCATAACGGTTGCTCACCACCTGCACGCAATCTTCAACGGTTACACGGGCCATGTCTTCAAATCTCCTGTTACCAGTCGACTTAGCCAGCCCCCCACCAACCCGTCAACAAAAATCTGCATTTAACAAACAAATACAGTAAAATATAGTTACAACTTAAACTAAATCATTCCACCCGACCGCCACCTCTTCCAGCTCTACGCCAGAAAATACCAAGGTCTTGGTATAAGGCAACAACACCGCTCCGTTCTTCAAATACCACTCAAGAGTCGGGTTTTTGCGTAAAACCCAAGCGTACATGGTCAAAAACCCCCGCTGCCGCAGGTTCTCCCGGCAAAGCCGCAAAAGCTCCTTGCCCACCCCCGCGCCTTGGTACTTCCGCAGCAGATAAATGGCATAAAGCTCCCCCTTAAAAGGGATTTCATCATTACGGCTGGGCCCGCAAATGGCAAAACCCGCCACATCGGCCCCGTCAACGGCCAAAAAGGTCGGCGCCTTGCTGACTTTTTCCGCCGAAGACAAATTTCCATCTCTGCGCTGCTGGGCGCGTTCTTCAACATTCATGGCATCCAAATGGCTCTGCGGAACAATCCCGGCGTACGCTTCCCGCCAGCTTTCAACATGCATGCGGGCAATATTTTCGGCATCCTCAAGCATGGCGCATCCCCAACCCCCTATACCCCTGTAATCCTCAAAGAAAACACCTCCCCCAACCCGCCTTGTATATTCCGCAACGCCCGTATCAAAGCCACATCTGCCCTCGGCACCACCACCAGCATCGGCAGCACGGTCATCACCGCCTGGGCCACCAGCGTGCCATCCACCCCCTCCACCCCACAATCCACACTCACAAAGGCTTTCTCTCCCTTGGGCACCCACACAATATCCGCTCCCGCCTCCCTGCACATCTCCGCCATCCCCGGCGCCACCCTCCTCGCTACCTCGCTACCTCGTTCCTCGTTCCTTCTTACCACCGCCACCACCCGGTCGCACAAACGTGCCGCCTCCTTCAACGCCGCCAGCTCGCTGCCACTGGGCACCGCGCCCACAAACCCCACCGCCCAGGTGGCCCCGCCCCCACCCGGCCAATCGGCCAGTCGCTGCGCCAGCTGCGCCCGCCCGGTCACCACCACCGCGCCCTCGGCCATGCTATTTCCGCCCTTTGAATATCTTGCGCGCCTCGCGCTCCACATCGCGCTTCTTGATCGCCTCGCGCTTGTCCACGGTCTTCTTGCCGCGCGCCACCGCCAGTGCCACCTTGGCCTTACCGCGGCTCCAGAACAACCGCAGCGGCACCAGCGTCAACCCTTCACGCTCCAGCGCGATCTTAATCTTCCGCAGCTCCGCCTCATGCAGCAGGACCTTCCGGCTCCTGCGCTCTTCCTGCACCGCGTAGCCGCCGTGGTCATAGGGCGCAATGTGGCTGCCAATCAGCCACAGTTCCCCCCTGCTAAAGCTGGCATACGCCTCATTGATGTGCCCGCCGCCCGCGCGCAAACTCTTCACCTCCGGCCCGGTCAGCACCAGCCCGCCCTCATAAAAATCCAGCAACTCGTAATTGAACCGCGCCCTCCGGTTCTCGCAAATCACATTCTCGTTGCGCTCTTTTTTCGCCATCAGCCGCTTCTATCACGCCTGGGCCAAACTTTCCAACTCACTCAAAATCACCCCCACCCCGCGCAAAACATCCGCCCCCAGCCGCCGGTGCCACACCAAACTCTGGTCCGCCCGCACCGTCACCACCCCGCTCATCTCCTGGATAAACCGCATCAACCCCGCCGCATCGCCAAACCGCTGGCCCTCAAAGCCCACCACCACGCCCTTCTCGCCCACTTCCACCTTGGCCACATTCAACGCCGCCGCGCGGTTCCTCAAGTCCACCACGGCGAGGAGCGCCTCCACCTCCCTCGGCAAGGCCCCAAACCTGTCCACCAGCTCGGCCTTGAATTCCGCCAAACCCTCCGCATCCACCACATTCGCCAACCGCCGATAAACCTGCAACCGCACCGCCACATCCGGCATATACCCCTCGGGGATCAAATACGTCACCCCCAGCTTCAAACTCACGGAAGAAGCGCGCAGCGCTTCTTCCCCCTGCGACCCCGCGACCCCGCTACCCCGCGACCCTTTTTTCTGCCTCTCCGCCACTGCCTCCCGCAGCATCTTCGCATAAAGCTCAAAGCCGATGTCCTTAATATTCCCGCTCTGCTGCTTGCCCAGAATATTCCCAAACCCGCGCAAATCCATGTCGTAACTGGCCAGCGTAAACCCGGCCCCCAACCCTTCCAACCGCTGCAAAATCTGCAACCGCTTGGCGGCCTCATGGCCCAACCCACCATCCGGCAGAAGGAAGTACGCAAACGCCTTCGCCGTACTCCGCCCCACCCGCCCGCGCAGCTGGTAAAGCTGCGCCAGGCCAAAGCGGTCGGCACGATAAACAATCAGCGTATTGGCGCGCGGCACATCTAATCCACTTTCAATAATCGTGGTGGCCAGCAACACGTCAATCTCGCCTTCATAGAACGCCACCATCACGCGCTCCAGTTCGGCCTCGGCCATCTGGCCGTGGGCCACGCCCAGCCGCGCATCCGGCACCAGCGCGCGCAACTCGTCAGAGAGTTTTGGCAAATCTTCCACATGCGGCGCCACCACGTAAACCTGGCCTCCGCGCACCAGCTCGCGGGTCATCGCGCCTTTCAGCGTCACGTTGTCCCAGTGCAGCACAAAGGTCTGCACCGCCTGCCTGTCCACCGGCGGGGTGGTGATAAGGCTCAACTGGCGCACCCCACCCACCGCCATCTGCAAGGTGCGCGGTATCGGCGTGGCGGTCAGCGTCAGAATATCCACCTCCGCGCGCAACTGCTTCAACTTCTCCTTATGCGCCACCCCAAACCTCTGCTCCTCGTCAATCACCACCAGCCCCAAATTCTTAAACCTTATCCCCTGCGACCCCGCGACCCCGCTACCCTGCGACCCTAAAAGCGCATGCGTCCCCACCACAATGTCAATCGTGCCGCGCGCCAGCCCTTCCTTCACCTGCCGCGCCTCCGCCGCCCCCACCAATCTGCTCAAGCGCCCCACCTGCATGGGGAAGCCGTTGAAGCGCTCCTTGAACACCTCATAGTGCTGCCGCGCCAGCAACGTGGTGGGGCACACCACCGCCACCTGCCGCCCGCTGGCCGCCATCAAAAAGGCCGAGCGCAACGCCACCTCGGTCTTGCCAAAGCCCACATCGCCCACCACCAGCCGGTCCATCGGGCTGCCGCCGCGCAAGTCGTCTTCCACCTCGTCCATCACCCGCTCCTGGTCTTCCGTCAGGGGGAAGGCAAAGCCCGCGCAAAACTCATCATAAAGGCCAATGCCGCGCTCCACCGGCGCCCGCTGCACGGTCTCGCGCGCGCTGGCGGTGGCCAGCAATTCTCCGGCCATCGCCATCAGGTCTTCGCGCACCTTGTCCTTGCGCACCTGCCAGCCGCCGGTACCCAGCTTGTCCAAAACCACATTCCCCGCATCCGCCCCCTTGTAGCGGCTCAGCACATCCAGGTTCTCCACCGGCACAAACAACCGGTCCTCGTCGGCATAGAACAACTTCAAAAAGTCCTGCCTTACCCTGTCGTCCGCACCTTCTGATTTCTGATTTCTGATTTCTGATTTCTGAATTTCCAGCGTCACCAGCCCGCCAAAGCGCCCGATCCCATGCTCCTCGTGCACCACAAAATCGCCTTCGCGCAACTCACTGAAGTGCGCGATCATCTCCTCGGCGCTCTTCTTGCGCTTGCGCGCCACCGCACCACCGGTCTTCAACCCAAACACGTCGCCCTCGGTCAACACCAACACCTTCGCCCGCGCATCCACCCAGCCTTCGCTGATGCCTGAAACCGCCGCCACCACCTGCCCCGGTACAATCTCAAAACGCTCCAGCAACTTGGGCGCGGGCACCCCTTCGCCTTCCAGCGCGCGCAAAAACTGCGCCAGCCCCGGCGCCGTCCCCGCTGTCAACATCACACTCCACCTCGTTCCTCGTTCCTCGCTACCTCGTTCCTTGATCTCCTTCGCCGCCGCCACCGCCGCGCCATGCCGGTTGGCCTGCGCCAGGGCATGGGCGCGCACACCGGGGTTCAGCCCCTGGCCATCGTCAAAGGCAGCGATCTCCACAGTGGGGAAGCGCCCCACCCCACCGGTCAGCGCCGCTGCCGGCACATACAGCATCTCGGGCGGGATAGCCTCCACGCCACCGGCTTCGCGCCGCGCCGCATAAGCGCCCTGCACCAGCTCGTCCCAGCCTTCGGCCTGCGCGGTGTAGGTGTCGGGCAGCACCACCATGGTGTCGTCCGGCAGCACGTCCAACAGCCCCGGCAACGCATCGTCGTAAAACAACGGCAACAGCTGCCCGGCTTCGGGCGGCATGCTGCCGGCGCTCACCGCGGCGTAAACCTCGTCTCCCGCGCCGCCGCCAAACAGGTCGCGGTAATTTTCCCTGAAGCGCGCGATCTTCGCCTCGTCCAGCACCACCGCCTGTGCCGGCCCCAGCGCCATGCGGTCCAGGCGCGCCAAACTCTTCTGGCTCAACGGGTCAAAGGTCCTAATGCTCTCCACCTCGTCGCCGAACAAATCAATCCGCACCGGCTCCGCCACCCCGCTCGGCCACACATCCACAATGCCGCCGCGCATGGCAAAGCGCCCGGCCTCCTGCACCACCTCCTCGCGCACGTAGCCCAACTCCACCATGCGGCGCGCCAGCTCGGCCATGTTCACCACGCCGCCGTCCTCCACCAGCACGCCCGGGCGCTCACTGGCCGCCTCGCGCACCCCCAGCGCCGCCACACTGGTCACCACCACCAGCGTCGGCCCCGGCTCCTCGGCCTCGGCCTGCGCCTCTTTCAACTTCTCCATCACGCTCAAACGCTCGCCCACCACCGCGCCTCCCGGCCCCACCCGGTCGTAGGGCTGCACATCCCAGGCGGCAAACACCGCCACCTCGGCGCCATGCACCAGCACGCGCAGGCCGTCGGCCAACCGCTCCACCGCACCGGCCTCCGGCGCCACCACCAGCACCACGCGGTGCCGCTCATGGTCCACCAGGTCACTCACCACCCACGGCCAGGCGGCGCCGGGCACGCCACACAGCCGCACCAGCCCTTCCTTCCGCAACGCCTCGCGCAAACCCCGCTCCATCTGATTTCTAATTTCTGATTTCTGATTTCTTCTTAAACAAATGCCGCACCAACCCCACCACCAGCGCCCAACGCTCCGGCGGGGCAGCCCCCTCCACCAGCCAGGCCATCAGATCGTTCTCGCCCTGGCGCAACAGGTCGGCCAGTTCCTGCAATTCTTCATCGCTCATGCCGTCCAGGTGCGGCAGCAGGCTGCGGCACACCATGTCCAGCTCCAGGGTGCCCCTGTAGCTCACGCGGTATTTCACCTCGCGCAGCAACAAATCCCGTTCCGTGCTAACATCCATGTCCATGACGGCCGGCACTCAACCACAACCCACCACCAACCTCAAGCTTCTTGAGGCTTTTCCCCGCCCGTCCGGCATGTCGCCCGCACAGTATGAAAAACTGCAGGCCCTCACCGGCCCCCGCTATATCGATCTCCTCACCCACCTCCCCACCCGCATCCTCGACAGGTCGGCCTCGCCCACGGTGGCCAACGCCCCGGTGGGTGAGGTCGCCACCCTCATCGCCACGGTCACGCGGCGCGGGGCGGTGCCGCCCAAGCACATCAAGCGCCCGCTCACCATCGAGCTCACCGACGGCACGGCCCCCCTCCGCGCCGTTTTTTTCAACCCCGGCGCCTGGCTGGAAAGGGCCTTCCCGCTGGGCGAGCAGGTCATCCTCTCCGGCACGGTGGAGGCCGACAACAAAGGCAAAAAGCTCATCCACCCCGACGTCTGGAACCCCGGAAAATCCGGCGCGGAATCCAAACACAAATCCGTCGCGCGCATCTGGCCGCTCTACCCGCTCACCGCGGGCGTGGGGCAGGGCTGGGTGGCCCGCGCGGTGGCCGAGGCCCTCACCTACGCGCAAAAAAACCCCCTGCCGGAATGGCTCCCCAACACCCAACACTTAAAACTCAACACTTTTACCCAGGCGCTGGCCGCCGCCCACACCCCGCAAACCGAGGAAGACCTCCTCCCCGCCGCCCCCGCGCGCACGCGGCTGGCGCTGGATGAACTCTTCGCCACCCAACTCGCCCTGGCCCACGCCCGCGCCACCACGCGCACGCTCAGCGGCATCGCGCACGGCACGCAAAAAACGCTGATGCAAAAGCTCATCAAAGCCCTCCCCTTCCCGCTCACCGGCGCGCAAAAGAACGCACTCAAAGATATCCATGATGACCTCTCCGCCCCGCGCCCCATGCTGCGCCTCCTGCAGGGCGATGTCGGCTCGGGCAAAACGCTGGTGGCACTGGCCGCGCTCTTGCGGGTGGTGGAGAACGGCCACCAGGGCGCCCTCATGGCCCCCACTGAAATCCTCGCCAAACAACTCTTTGCCCAAACGCAAAAGTATCTCCAGCCTTTGGGCGTCACCAGCGCACTGCTCACCGGCAGCCTCAGCGCGGCGCAAAAAAAGCGCCTCAGGCAACACGTGGCGGAAGGCTTCGTGCAACTCATCGTCGGCACCCACGCACTGCTGGAAGACGTGCCCTTCGCCAAACTCGGCCTGGTGGTGATCGACGAACAACACCGCTTCGGCGTCCATCAACGCCTCACCCTCGGCGCAGCCGAGTCCCGAACCCCGAATACCGAATACCGAATACCGGATCTTCTCGTCATGTCCGCCACCCCCATCCCGCGCACGCTGGCGCTCACCGCGTATGGCGACATGGACCTCTCCACATTGGCGGAAAAACCACCCGGCCGCTCGCCCATCCAAACCATGGTCATGCCAGACTCCCGCCTCGCGGAAATAGCCACCCGGCTGCAAGGCGCTCTGCAAAAAGGCGAGCAGGCCTACTGGGTGTGCCCGCTGGTGGAAGAGTCCGAGCAATCCGATCTCTCCGCCGCCACCCAACGCGCCGAATGGCTGCGCGCCTTCTTCGCGCAAGCACCAATTACCAATCACCAATCACCAATCACCGTTTCCCTGCTGCACGGCAAAATGAAGGCGGCTGAAAAAGCCGCGGCGATGGAAGCCTTCGCCGCCGGCCACACGCAAGTCCTCGTCGCCACCACGGTCATCGAGGTCGGGGTGGATGTCCCCGGCGCCACCACCATGGTCATCGAGCACGCCGAACGCTTCGGCCTGTCGCAACTGCACCAGCTGCGCGGTCGCGTCGGCCGCGGCACACGCGCCAGCCGCTGTCTGCTGCTCTATTCCGGCCAGTTGGGAGAGTTCGCCCAGGCGCGCCTGCAAGCGCTGCGTGATTCCGAAGACGGCTTCTACCTGGCGGAAAAGGATCTGGAACTGCGCGGCCCGGGCGAAATTCTCGGCCGCCAGCAATCGGGCGAAGTGCAAACCAGACTCGCCGACCTGCACCACCACAAATCGCTGCTGCCCGTGGCACGTGATCTCGCCGAGAAAACCCTCGCCGCACCGCTCAAGGCCCCCCAGCGCAACGCCTTGGCCACGCTCCTCACCGTCTTCAACAAGCAAACCGCGGCCGAATGGCTGCGCGGCGGGTAGTGCCCCACAGCGGGTGCCACGGAGTGCCCGACCCGGCCCCCCAGTCCGTGCGTCGGAGTGAGGCGGGGGGTGCAGGGGGGTTCGCACCCCCCGCTATATAAAGGGGGCTTGGGGCTTGCCCCAACGAGGCCGAGGCGCGAAGCGCCCGGCCGCACGCGAGGAGCGTGGGTTTGGCCCGAGCCTGCGAGGCCAAACCCCGCGACGGCGCTATGGCCGGAGGCCAAACAGCGGCAGCAAAATATGCTCGCTACGGGTGCTGCGCACCCTCGCTACGCAGCAGGGGGCTCAATCTTATTACGAGTGGCCCTGCACCCCCTCTCTGATGCCGGGGGCCGTGTAGAACGGTCCCCCGCCCCCGTTCACTCCGTCGCACCACCTCTGGGGCCCCTTGCGCCTGCCGCCAAAAATGCCTACACTTTCAATACTTCCTTGAGTAATCGCCGCGTTCACTTTCTCCAGCCCGCAAGGCCCTTCTTCATCATGATCGACCCCGACAAGATCCCGGCCACGCCGCCGCACATCATGGCCCATGACTCCGCCTTCTGCGCCGCCAGTGGCCAGAGGTACGTGCTCAGCCCCGAACGGCTGAACGAACTCAAAGCACAAATGGCAGCGGCCTTCGGCCTCTCCACCCCGCCCACCTTCCACCCCGGCGAACCGTTGCTGAACAACAGCGCCAAGCTGGAAGGCCACCTGGGCGGCATCCGCTTCGTGGTACCGCTGGAAGTCCGCAACCACGTGTGGCACCTCTCGCGCAGCCACGCCGAGGCCCACATGGACGAGGCTCCGCGCCTGCTCAACTAGCCGCCCCGGGCGGCCACGAAACAAAGCGCCCCGGCGAGAGAGAGAGTTTCCTCTCCTCACGCCGGGGCGCTTGCTCGCGGCTTGTTCAGTGCACGGTTACATTCCCGACCATTTTAAAGGCCCCATTTCCAGCCGGAGACAAGGTGGCAGACGGCGTCATCACAAGTTCCCACTGCCCGTCAGCAAGCCGCACTTTGCAGAGCAGAAAGTTGCTTCCATCCTCTGGCACCATATCCTTCAATCGCCAGCTCTTTCCGGGCACATGGCTCATCAGCAGCAGCTTAGGGCCGCCATCCAACTTATCCAACGCCGGCTCGGGCAATTTCAGCCACTCCGCCAGGCGCATCAGCACCCGCAACGATACCGGCCAGGTCTGTGAAGGGTCTTTCTTAGTCACGTTCTTCTCCGTTCAGGTAACCGGGCCGCACATTGCCCGTATCCGGGTGTTCCCACGGCAAAGGTTTCTCCCCACGCCGCAACTTTTTTTCGTCACGCAACTGCACCCAGCCATTAAGGTCAAGCCACACCTCGCGCACGCCCTTGGCGCCGCTCACGCGCAACCTGTAGCCGTTTGCGGGTTTGCGCATGCGCAGTTTTTCCAACGTCTGCGGGTCAATGCCCGCCAACAGCTTTTGCAGGTGGGCCAACCTCAGGCATTGCCGGGGCCCGTGCTCCACCACCACCCAACCGGGCCCGGCGGCGGCGCTCAAGTCCAGGGCAGGCTCACTCAATCCTTGCCCCATGCTCATCAATCTGTCCCACGGCAAAGCCGGGGCGTCATCGGTCGCCATTCCGGCCTCCGTTTTTGGTTGGGAAACGTCACAGTCTTCGCGGTATCGCCCTCGCTGCATACAACACCCCCAGCCACCCGGCAAGCCCGCCTCAAAAACGCCCCTCGCATTTTTGCATCCCGTAACCGCACACAGCAACGGCAACAAAGCCAGGCGGGCAAGCTGTGCCCACCTGCTGTCCCCAACAAGCGCCCTGTCTGCACAATTTCACAAAAGAGCGGCCTCTTGCGCTGCGCACACCTCATCACCCTCGCCAAACGCGCAACGCCGCCGGAAGTTTCCCCCCGGCGGCGCCTCAATGCTCAAGCGGCCTCTCCCGCCACCACGCGCAGGCTCAGGTCGGCCATTCGCGCCCGCACATGCTCACTGTGGCGGGCTTCCTGCTCGGCGGGCGTAAGCTGCTCGCCGTAACGCGGGTCAGGCAACCACCCCACCCGCCGCAACTCGGCCAACCAGCGGCGACGGTAGATCAACGCGGCTTCGGTAAGCACCCACGCGGCGCCCCACGGCGTAAACATCATCATCACCACCGCCGGCGACGGGGGCTCAAACGGCACAGTCTTCATCACGCACCTCCCAGAGGTTGCAGGGTCAGATGCCCCAGCCTACACCTCCGCCCGCCCGGCCATCACCCCCCGTGCCCACCGCCGCAGCACTTGTGCCCCGCGCCGCAGCGTTTTGCCGCTCCTTGCCGCTTTTTTGCCGCCTCGCCGCCGCCTTCGGCAGCGTTTTGCAGCGTTTCGCCGCCTCAAAAAGGGGCCTCGCGGCCCCCTTTTTCACTCCGCCCTAAAACGGGATCTCATCGTCAAACGGCGCATCCTCGCTGATCTTCTTGGGCGCGCCCATCGCCCTTACACCGTTGTTTTCATTGCGGCTTTGGTCATAATCCCCGCCCCCGCCGCCGCCGCCCGGGCCATCCTTCTTGTCCAGCATGGTAAAGTTATCCACAACAATTTCAGTGGTATAGCGCTCCTGGTTGTCCTTGTCGGTCCATTTCCGCGTCTGGATGCGCCCCTCAGCGTAGATTTTCATGCCTTTTTTCAAGTACTTCTCGGCAGTCTCTGCCTGGTTGCGATAAATCACCAAACGGTGCCACTCGGTGCGCTCTTCGCGGGTACCTGTTTGTTTATTCATCCAATTTTCGCTGGTGGCCATCGTCACGTTAGCCACTTTGGCGCCGTCCCCAAGGCTGCGCACCTCAGGGTCCTTGCCCAAATTCCCAACCAGAATCACCTTGTTAACACTCCCGGCCATCGCCAAAATCCCCCTTGTTGAATGGCCCGCATTCTACCAGCCGCGCCCACAAAAGCAACGTTTTCCGCGCCCTCTTGCCAAGCCCGCCCAACACGCCTAGGGTGCGCCCATGAGCAACCTGGCCCAAACCCTTAAAACCCGCATCCAGCAAGCCATTCCAGGCGCCCAGGTGCACATCGATGACCCGGACGGCGCGCACCTCTCAGCCACCATCACCAGCGCCGCATTCGCAGGCAAAAGCCGCATTCAGCAGCACCAGATGGTCTACGCCGCCCTGGGCAATGCCTTCGAGACCGACCTTCACGCCCTGCAACTCACCACCAAAGCCGAATAGGAGAAACCACATGGAAACCTACCTCACGCCTGAACTCAAAACCAGCATCGACCAAACCGTGCAAGGCAACCCGGTGGTGTTGTTCATGAAGGGCACGGCCGACGGCCCGATGTGCGGCTTCTCGGCCCGGGCCTGCGCCATCCTGCAACAACTCAACGTGCCCTTCCACGACGTGAATATTCTGCAAGACGACAACCTGCGCATGGCGCTGAAGGAATACAGCAACTGGCCCACCTTCCCGCAACTCTACGTCAGCGGCCAGCTCATCGGCGGCGCCGACATCATGGTGGAAATGTACCAATCGGGAGAACTGGCCACCTTGTTTAAGAAAGCCTAAGCCAGATCTTCTGGCGGCATAATAATTGCGGCAGCTTTTGTAGCCTCACGTAAGCGCTTGGCATCTGATTCCTGTTGCGCTGGAATATCCGCGCCTTCACCGTTTTGCACGGTAGCCATCCAGTTGGTAAACATTTCTTCCATCAGTGGTACCGGCGCCCCATACCAGCAGCCTGTCATATAAAGGCTAATGTTGCTCTGGTAAAGCATGTGGCGGAACTTCACCAAATCACTGCCCTTCTGCCGCGCGTCCCATAAGGTATCGAACATACCCGGCCACCGCCTCAGATCAGTCTCTTTATCCACATCTCCCCACCATTGGCTGGGCGGCAACTCCAACATGTCTTCACGCTCGGCCAGCAGTTGCACCGGGCAGAACCGCATCACATCCGGCAAAGGCAGGTCAGGCAGCAAATAGCGGCTTAAAAACGGGTAATTATCCAGTACCTCATCTTCGGCCTCATATAAAGTTTCTGTCGACTTCAACCACGGAGCATCCTCATTACTCTCCACACTCTTAGAAAATTCTTCTACGTTCACCTGGGGTATAATCACTGGCATAATTAGCGAAGCAATCTCTTCCGGACACTCTTCATGTTCACGGTTCAACGGGTGTAATTCAGGAAACCAAAACGGGTCAGTCTCAAACTCAAATTCCACCGGCAGCGGATGATACCCAATACCCGCCGTAACCTTCTCAATCGGCACTCTCTTCACCATACTCAGAGGGAGAATATTTGTCTCGATGCGACGCGACTGCTCTACCAGTGAATAAGAGTCAAAACCTTTCATCGCCACCACAGGGTAAAACCGCTGCCGCATGTGTTCGGGCACCTGTACCAACCAGCTGTTTTCGGTTTTACTCATCGGTGTCTCAAATGCCTTAAGCACTTCATCCACACTTTCGTAGTAATAATGCAGTGGGTCCCATAAGGGGCCACTCATCTGCAAAAACTTACCACTTGCCGAATCCCAGCCCCACAAAGCCGGGGCTTCAAAGTGTTCCGGATGGGTCGGTATCCATACCGCCCCCCATTCATCCCCCATCCTTGGATGTGGCAAATCCAGATTGGGGATCATCGCCACCGGATCGTTAACATGACTGGTCACATAGCCGCTCCCATCGCTTACAACCACTTGTGCCATCTCAATGTGCCTATCCGTCACAAACCCAGGTTTAAAAACCTGCAAAATCGTTCCCAACGGGGCTGAGGAAGCACGCTGCTCAATAACTTCATGTAGCCCCTCCACCGCGCGCCCTGGCCAGTAGTCCTTAAGTTCAAAGTCCTCTCCCACCAGTTGGAGGCCGTTACACGCTTCAAACGTGGGGATCAAACTCACCCCTCGCTCAAACCACATCTCCACTTGGGCCTGTCCTCCCACCTCCATCAGCCACTCTTCATATGCCTGACCGGGTGTACGACTCAGCCATTTTTGCAGTATTTCACCCCCCATCTCTTTCGCACGGCTGGTATCTACTCCTTGCGCCTCGCCGCGGGCAAAAACCATCTGGGTTTGCGGCAGGCGCCAGCCATCTGCATAAAAGGTATCCAGCCGCAGTTTGTAAGGGTAAAGATTGGCGCCTTCAAAAGTCATCGCGATCGGGTCGCCGTCTTCACCGGTGCCGCTGGTCAACATGTCAAATCCGCTGCTCATCTCCACACTGCGGAACTTGGTAAAAAAAACGTCCTCCAGCAGCTCTCTGCCCGGCATATAAGCCACATCCCGGCAATAACGAGGAAACGCCACCTGCGTCACAAACGGGTTAAACACCTGTTCATCCACACTGCCATCTTGCTTGCGCGCCACATAGCGCTCCCAGTCTGCAAAAACCTTTCGTTCCGGTCCAAACCCCAAATAAACAAACCGCCCACACAAATCTCGCGCAAAAAGGGGAGAGATCGGCACATACGGGTCCACCCGCAAAGCCTGCGTCACAGTGTCGTCTTTCATCACGTTGTGCCCATCTACCACCCCCGTCAGGGGTATTTGCAGCGCGGCGGAGATTCCACGTTCACGCACCATCTCAAAGGGCTGCCGCGCCCAATAAGCCTCTCCCAACCCGGCGCCGGCCCATTCCCCCCGCCCCAAATCGTAACGCGAGGCCAAAGCCTCAATCCGCAGCTTAGGCTCAGGCCCATTATCATCTCTCAATTTTCGGTAACCAAGTCGGTCCATTTCCCCAGCTTCTTCTTTTTATTTGGCTCTATTTTTTACTCCGAAAGAAGTTCTCTTAATTCTTCTGCAACCTCTCGTCCTTTATCGCGAGCCTTAAGCATCTCCGCGTAAGCCGTTTTGGCATTACGGGTAACTTCTCCGGTAATGTTATTCACCACTTTTCCAAGCGTACCAATCCGGGTATTACGCACAATCGTCTGTGTTGCTCTGGCCCGGGTCTGGTCAAACAGCGCCGTTGCTGGCAGCTCGTCATAGCTGTGTTTTTCCATCTCTTTCTTGGCCAACTTCTCAACCACACTTCTAGTGTAGCGCCGCTCCAGCGCCGCGTCGGCAAAAACTTCCGGCGGAATCTTGTTTTCCGCTCTCATCTCGGCCACCTTGCGAGAAGCCTCACGTTCCAACCGGTCCTTGTTAACCTGAAGCCCGGCATAACTCTCAATATTCTTGCGTTCAGTGGTCATCCTCTTATTAAACTCATCAGATTCCTGCATGATCTTCATCCACTGGTTCTTGCCGCCCACTATCTTGTGATACCCCGCCGTTATATAATCAGTGTCCACATCCTCACGCACAAATGCCGCCATCGCCTTGCTGCTCTTGCGCATATTGCGCGCTTCATCCCAGGCCCCGCCGCGCATAAAGCGTTTCTCCACAATGCCCATATCCACCTTCCCGGCCTCATCCATAAACTTGTTGGCCGATTTCGCCGCCGCATTATTGGTCCATTTGTCAAAAATGCGGTGGCTGATGTTGGTCTCTTTTTCTATCATCTTCCCCGTCAATTTGCCGTTGGCATCAAATTCCGCCACTTTAATTTTCAACACCGGGTTGTTCAGCACCATATTCTCAGCCTTCAAGTTGTTTAACCGTCCATAGGCGGCCTCCAACCCCAACCCTCTAAGCTCCTCTGTGCGCATCACCACGTCATGCGAGGCGCGCCCCTTGTCTTTCGCCTGCGTCGCCATCGCCTCATAGCTGCTGCGCAGCTTGTGAGTGGCTTCGCGCATGGCTTGCCTGTCACTATCCAGCTTGGCTTGGAAGGCCCCCGTCTTGAAGGACTCCCGATAAGATTCCGCTCCGCTCACCTCGCCGGAAAACTTATTCCATGCCGCAGCACGGTCATTGTCATCCTTGGCACGCCGCCATTTTTTGTAACCGCCACTACCGTTCCACGTCCGGGCACGCATTTCGGCTTCCACGTTCTCGTTCCACGCTTCGGCAATCGCTTTACCCACAAATGGGATAGACGACGCTCCCTGGAAGTTCGCCATCACCCCACCATAAAAACCACTTAGCAAAGTCTGCGCACGTGAGGGCCTTGCATTCGCACCAAAGTTCTTACCCATCTCGCTAATGTTGTCCCTCTGATCTTGCGCACGCAAACCCAGCGCCTCAGCTCCTTGGTGGGCCGCAACTTGGTCTCTATGATTCAACGCAGCGGTATTCTCCCTCAACGCAGCACTCAGCCTGTCCAGAGCTCCCCCATCTCCACCAGTCACAGCGGCCGGGCCGCCTCCGGGCTGCAAAGCAGCAGAAACCGGCCCCGAAGGCCCCACCGCAGGCGGCACATTGCCCCCCGAAGGTCCTTGCCCCTGCGGTGCGACACCACCATTTGGCGCTTCGTTGGCCGCCGCTCCGCCTGAAGGGCCTGCAACCGTCGTGTAAGAAGGCTTCCCTCCCACATTTTTGTTCCGCACCACCCAACGCCCGTCATCCAGGCGAGCTTTTTCACCCACATCCAACCCACCAGCGGCCTCTATCTGTGTATGAATATCGGCCTCCGTGCCCCCACCAGCCGCAGGCGACGCACCACTGGCGCCTGCGGCCATTTCGGCCTCCCCCTCCTTCATCGCATCGGTCGCCGCCATAATCGGCCGGCGCTCCAATCCCTGCGGCGTTTCTTGGTACTCAAAGTTACCGCGGGCCACCGTTGGGTTGTTCGGATTCTGCCTCAATTGGTCAACAATGTCGTGGCGATCTGCTCCCGCAAGCTCGTCGTCTTCCACCTGCGCCCATCCCTCAGCCCCCACCATCCCTTCGGCCTGCGCACTCGCCTCGGCCAACACATCCACCGCCGCCCCCCCGAGCCCCCCTATTCCTCCGCCTCCATCGGGGCCATTCTCTCCAGGCTTGATCAGTTCCTCCGGCGCCCCCTTCTCTCCTCCCGGGTTCAACGCCTCCGCCTGTGCATCCGAAACGTCGTTATAGCCTTTATTTGCTCGCAACATCCCCGTCACCCCCCCCGTCGCAACGCTAGCAGCCACCAAAGCCCCCGCCTTAACATAATCTATCCCCCGTTCACTCATCTCTTTGGCAGTACTATCCAAACTCGCCAAACGTCCCATAATAGCGGCCGGGTCTCCCAGTTTAAACATCAGGAAGAACGTCAACCCCACCACAGCGGTATAAAGCCCGCTCATCCCCATAACGATCGTGTTCTGCATGGTATCGGCACTAGGCCCGGCCACTGCTCCCACCATGTCATACACAAACCCGCCCAGGTAATTCAGCATAATCAATGTCACAGGCACAAACTGCAATACAAAAGCCGCCAGGATTGAAGTCGTGAGCACTCCCAACGCCGCCCCCGGCATCAGCAACCCGCCCAACAACAGAAACGGTGTAAGCACAATCAACGCCAGCAAGCTCAGCTGCACCAAAAGCGTAATAAACGCCACAAAGGCCTGCGCAACCGGTCCGCTAAAGAAGGCACCTATCTCAAGCAACACCTGGCCCAAAAAGAAGGCCAGCCCTCCCCCAATACTGGTCAAACCCGCCGAGCCGGCTACGTTCACAGTTCCACTGTTGGCAAGGGCTTCTCTCTCCGTTTTGGTCAAAGCTTGATTAGAGGAAACCCCAATTAAATCTATCATGCTCGCCAACAGGAACAGGCGTTTGTCATCAAGCTTAACGGCGCCCGCATCAGTATCGTTTGCGTGCATATAAGCAAAATCACGCAGTTTACCGTTCAGGTAGTCCTTCAAGATATCCGCAATAGATTTAACATCGCTGGGCAATTTATCAGGGTTGGTGAATATGTCTTTAAGCTCCAACTGGTCTTGAATAGCTGCATTGTTTCCTCCCACTTTGCACATCGCCCCGTCGGTACCACACAACATATCCACAAGGGGCTGAGGCGTCCCCACCTCTTTGTTAAACTGGTTCGCAAAAGTTTGCAGCCCGTTTTTAACCAGGGTCAATCCTCTCCCCGCACAACTGGTATCGCCTGAAACCGATACCGACGTCCCTCCCACCCCTTGAATTCCCAACGGCTTAACCGGCATGCTCAGCAGATTCCCGGTAGAAATGGCATTCTTTAAATTAAGCCATAACGGACCGTTCAAAGCATTATAGGTAGGGCCTTGTTCTACCCTGCTCCCGGTATAATCCATAGCATCAAGATCCCCCACAGCTCCCAGTGATTTATCAAAAGCAACAAAGGTAGCTGCCTGCACACTGGGGTTTAAAGGGTTGCCACGCGTATAACAAATGGGAGATCTCGTTGTAGCCAAACTATCTTGCCCGCACATCCGCATCTCAAAAGCCGTTGTTTTATCAGTAAAGCTGGCGGGAACGGCCTTGGTAACCTTATCCACTTTCGAGATAGCCTCGCTCGAACGAACAAAGAAGAACCCAGGTTCAATCACAGAATTGGCGGTCCTCTCTTTAAGAACCGGTTTAAAGAAGTTAACACCTGCCAAAGCGTTCAGAGCCGTCTCTACATTAATGGTATTGCCCCCGCCGCCTACCTGCACAATTTTTTGAGGTCCTCCAACAAAATTATCGTAGAGGGCTTGGATACCGCGCGCATAAACCCCCTTATCAAAGCTCGCGGGCAAATCGTTGTCACTGTAAAGCACGGCTACTGGCGGTGCACTGGAAAGAAAAGAACCATTCTTGTAAAAATCACGCCAAGTTTTCCATACGTCTCCCACGGTATAAACCTGCTCATTCACAGCCGAACTCGCCCCCCCCGTCGGTGTGTCGCTGGGCGGGTTGTTAACAGCATCTGTCATCGATTTCAGATTAAGCCCACACCCCTGCTTCGGGTCATTCTGATAGTTTTGCAGGTCATGCACCCAACCGGGGTTAGATTTTAAATACGGGCTGGAGCGCAACCTCTGCGTCGCCAACATATAACCAATAAGGTCCCTCCACCCCGTACTCCTGAACATATTACTCACAATTAGCTGCGCGCGACTCGCTACATCCACAGCCGCAACCTGCGGCGCAAAGGCATAATGCAAACTGTCATTTCCGTTAGCAATTCCGCTTATGCCGTAAGTAAGTGCCATAGCCACCCCTTTGGGCATAGTTATCGGCTGCATCAGCAAGCCCGATGAAATCGGCGTAAACACAAGCAATACCAAAATAATCATCCAAGGGGCTATAACCTCCAAACGCCACATCGATTGCCGAAAAACCAAGAACAACGCCCCGATAAGCGCTGCAAACAAAGCCATCGTTTTTAAGGGGGAACTCGCTGTGTCCTTTTTTGTCGCAAACGCCCCCATTAAGTCTGCCTGCGCAATAAAAGATCCCGCAATCAAGGATTTCCCCGTAGGGTCCGGCCCAAAGTAAGGGAAAGCATAGGGGTCAACCGGCGTCGTACTCGCCGCCGCATCCGCAAACCCGCTCCCCGCCACCCCCGCAAAAGCCAGCACCAGCGCCAAAACGCCCAGAAGGCGCCAAGATACGAGGCGTCGGAACATCAACATACTAAAAATATGGTGCGCCACCCTGCGCTTAGCAAGGCATTGACCACACTCATCTTTAACAAGCCCCAACCCCCAGTGCCCGCATTGCCACCGCGCCGCCTGCGGCAGGGCACTTGCCCCGCCCCCTAACAAGCTGATTTGTCATACAAAGAAGGGAAATCTGGCGGAACGGGGGGGATTCGAACCCCCGATACGCCTTTTGAGCGTATGACGATTTAGCAAACCGTTGCCTTCAGCCACTCGGCCACCGTTCCAGCGGGCGGCACCCTGCCGCCAAGCGGCCTTCATGTCAACACATCCGCACAAAATTGCCACACGCGGCATGCGCTACACCCCCCTGCCTCTTTACAACAAAGCAATCCCCCCTAACGCACTCTTTGCACTAATAAAAAGGAAAGACACCCCCCATGCGTAACCTTCTTCTCACTGCCACCGCCCTCACCGCCCTCGCCAGCACCTCCATGGCGGTGGATGCCAAACTCTACGGCGTCGTCAACAAAGCCTACATGCTCTACGGCGACGGCCAAACCACCGAGAGCACCATTGTCGATAACAACCTGGAATCCACCCGCTTCGGCTTCGCGGCGGAACAGGCGCTGGATAACGGCCTCACCGCCAGCGCGCTGTTCGAGGTCGAGCAACAATCCAACCCTTCCAACGGCCTCACCCAAAACGGCTTTGGCACCTTTAACAGCACCGCCAACACACCTGGCAGCACCAGCCCCGGCCTGGCCGAGCGCATGGCCCGCGTCGGGCTGGCGGGTAACTACGGCGCGGTGTTCCTGGGCCAGCAAGACCTCGCCACCGACGACGTCGCCTACCACGACCTCGCACCGGCCACCTCGGTGATGACCGCCGACATCGCGGCCTTTGGCGGCGGGCTTAACTACCGCCGCGACACCAACGGGGTGTACAGCAACCTGCAAGCGGGCGGCACCACGCTCACGCCGGGCACCATGGCCCTGGCCATGGACGGCGAGCTCGATGCCAGCGACGCCATCCGCTATAACACGCCCATCATCATGGGCTTCCGCGGCGCGGCCAGCGTGGCGCAGGGCGGCACGTCCGACCTCGCGGTGCACTACGAAGGCACCCTGGCCGGCATGGAGTTCCAGGCCGCGGGCGGGTACAAGTGGATCAACAACAACACCACCACCGCAGCAGATGAAACCGCCGGCCAGCTGTTCTCTTCCGCCACCATCCGCCACAACTCCGGCCTGGCCGCCACCGTGGCTTATGAGAAGCAAACCATCGACCACAAATCCGCCGGTGTAGAAGACCCCACCGCGCTCTACCTCAAGGCCGGTTATGCCTGGGATGCCTTCGGCGTCGCGGTCGACTACGGCACTTATAAAAACGGCATCATCACCGCCACCGATAACTCCATGAAGGCCTGGGGCCTGGGCGGCGAGTACGACATGGGCAGCGGCGTCACCGTCGGCGCGCTCTACCGCACCTACAACGCCCACGTGGCCGGCATCACCGACGATAAATCGATCAACGTCGGCGTGCTCAACATGCGCGTTAAGTTCTAACCAGCCCCCGCCAAAAAAAGAGGCCCGCCCGGGCCTCTTTTTTCCTCTACAAGCTAAAAGCTACCAGCTATAAGCTTTCTTCATGTCCCTGCGCCAACGCTCCGAGGCCTTGGTGGATGTCCACCACCAGCCCCCTTCCCCCTACCCGCCGCGCGGGGTGTGGGCGTTCATCTGGTATTTCCTCGGCCAATACCGCGGCCTCATTCTCACTTTCTATGTGGTCAGCATCCTCTCTGCCTCGCTGGGCGCCATCGGCCCCTACCTGCTGCGCCATATCATCGATACCCTGCTCACCTATCCTGTCCCGGCGCAGGCCTGGCCTCACCTCACTCCGCTGCTGTACGCGTATCTCGGCCTTAGCCTGCTGGGCAACATCTCGGTCTACGCGGTGGTGTCGTGGATGCGCGCCACCATGCTCAACAGCGGCATCACGCACGTGGTGCGTCGCCAGCTGCACAGCTACCTGCTGCAACACAGCTGGGGTTTTTTCCAGAATGATTTCGCCGGCCGCCTCACCAATAAAATCATGGAAACAGGGTCCGAGATCCGCAACCTGGTCAACCAGGGCCGGCGCGCGGTGGTGGCCTGCACCTGGTTTGGCGTGGCGGCGATCACACTGTTTCTCACCCAGCCGTGGCTGGTGGTGCCTTTTGCGCTGTGGGCGGCGGTGTTCCTCTACGCCATCTTCACGCGCGTGCCACCCATCCGCCGTCTCTCGGCCCTGTTTTCCGACAGCCGCAGCGTGGCCGTGGGCCATATGGTCGACAGCTACTCCAACATCCAAACCGTCAAACTCTTCGCCGGCCAGCAACGTGAAGATTCCGGCGTCACCGCCGATCTCCACCACGCCCGCCGCCTGCATGCCGACACAGCCTTTGCCAACTTCAAGCTGGATACCTTCACCGCCTCACTGGAAGCGATGCTCACCGGCGGCCTGCTGGTCACCGCGTTGCTGCTGTGGAACGCCGGCCTCACCACCCCGGGCACGCTGGCCATGGTGGTGCCGCTCTCGCTCCTGCTCATCAACCAGGCCTCGCAACTGCGTGAGGAACTCTCCACCGCCATCGAATCCCTCGGCACCATCCAGGACGGCATGGAAACCCTGGTGCACCCCATCACCTTGCAGGATGCTCCCGGCGCCAAGCCCCTCAACCTCACCAAGGGGGAAATTAAATTCACCAACGCCACCTTCAGCTACCATCCGTCGCTACCCCCGGTGCTGGAGAACCTTTCGCTCACCATTCCCGCCGGCCAGCGCGTCGGCCTCATCGGCACTTCAGGCGCGGGCAAGTCCACGCTGGTCAACCTGCTGCTGCGCTTCTTCGATCTCACCGAGGGCACCATCAGCATCGACGGCCAGAACATCGCAAACGTCACGCAGGAATCACTGCGCGCGCACATCGGCATGGTCACGCAAGATACCTCGCTGCTGCACCGCTCGCTGCGTAACAACATCACCTACGGCAAGCCGGATGCTACAGATGAAGAGCTCATCCACGCCGCCAAACTGGCCCACGCCCACAGCTTCATCCAATCACTGGTGGATAAGGACAACCGCACCGGCTATAACGCCCACGTCGGCGAGCGCGGCGTCAAACTCTCCGGCGGCCAGCGCCAGCGCATCGCCATCGCGCGCCTCATCCTCAAAAACGCGCCCATCCTTATTCTGGACGAAGCCACCTCTGCGCTCGATAGCGAAGTGGAACACGCCATCCAGGAGAACCTCGCCACCCTCATGTCCGGAAAAACGGTCATCGCCATCGCCCACCGGCTCTCCACCATCGCCGCGCTGGATAGGCTGCTGGTGATGGAGAACGGCACCATCGTGGAAGACGGCACCCACGCCGAACTGCTCAAAGCAAACGGCCCCTACGCCAAGCTCTGGGCCCGCCAGTCCGGCGGCTTCCTACCGGAATAAACGCCCCCCGTCGCCCGAGCAGATTTGCTTATTTTTTAATCATCGCTTGACTCTCTCCTCCCGCCACCCCATCCTTAAAAACATGGAACGCAATCACGCCTCCGCTCTCACCAATTACGGCTGCACGCCGTATGCGGTGCTGTGGGCACCCATCATCATCTCCTAGGGCTGTTCGGTTGGCCTTAGGGCCTTCCGTTTCCCGGCAGATGCGTTCTCCAACCCCTCTCCCGATCCCCTTCTTGCTTCCAACCTAGAAAGGTTCAAACATGTTGCGCCTCCTCTCCCCGCCGTGGCGGGTGCTTGCCGTGGTCATCGCCTCCGAGGCGATGTTCTTCATCCCCGTCGCCGTCACCTATTACGGCATGAAGGGCGCCGATTTCGGTGGTTTCCTCATGCTGCAAGGGCTGTACCGCGTGGCGGTGTTCGTGCTGGAGGTCCCCACCGGCTTCATCGCCGACAAATGGCACCGGCACACCCAGCTCATGCTCTCGCGCGTGTTGTGGCTGGCCTCACTGGTCATCCTCTACCTCGCGCAAGGCTACACCGGGCTGTTGGTGGCCGAGCTGGTGGGCGCCCTGGCGGTCACCCTGCGCTCCGGCACCATCGAGTCCTACCTGCATGAGTCGCTGGTGGCGCAGGGCAAAGGCAACCGCACGGCCACCACCTCATGGCAAGGCCGGCTGTTCGCCGCCGGCATGGTCACAGAAATGGCGGTCTCTCCCCTTGGCGGCTGG
Organism: Pseudomonadota bacterium; assembly: GCA_016125035.1. Taxonomy (GTDB): domain Bacteria; phylum Pseudomonadota; class Alphaproteobacteria; order UBA2136; family UBA6156; genus RFNJ01. Next base: position 6,448 of record WGMN01000017.1, on the reverse strand, counting down.
CTCTTCAGCCTCCATGTGGAAGCCCCGGTGCTGCTCACCATCGCGTTTGCCGCACTGGGCATGCTGGTCAGCTTCACGCTGCCCAACATCCCGCGCAAGCGCACGGCACGGCACGCCCACCCGCTGGCCGACCTCATGGCCGTGGTCCACCACAGCCTGCGCCTGCACCCGCGCCTGCCGGCATTGCTGGTGGGGCCCTACGCCCTGTTCGGCCTCACCGGCGTGCTGTTCTGGTTCATCCAGGAAAGGCTCAGCCAACTGGGTGTCCCTGCCGGGTACATCGGTCTGGGCATGTCGGCTTACTTTCTGCTCAAGGCCCTCCTCGCGTTCAACGTGGGGGGCCTCTTGCAAAAAGTGGGCGAGCGCCGCCTGCTGGCCGCCATGCCGCTGTGCCTGGCTACCGGCACGCTGCTCATGCTCACCTCCCAGCCCTGGCTGGTGTGGGTGGGCGGCATGCTCGGCGCGGGCGTGGTGCACGGCCTGGGTAAGCCCCTGGCCACCAGCCTCATCAACCATGAGGTGGAAGACGGCGAGCGTGCCACCGTGCTCTCGGTGGCCAGCAGCATCAACACGTTCGGTGGCGCGGTGCTGATGGTGGCGGCCGAGCCCCTGCTCAACCACATGGGGGCAATCTCCATGCTCGCGGGCTACCTGGCCCTCACTCTCATGGTGGCAGGCTTGCCGCTCTACCGGCTGGTGTTTCACCCGGCCGCTGCAACCCCCGGCGCCTAACCGCACCGCCCACGACAAAACCCGAAGGGGGGAGGCTCTGCCTCCCCCCTTCGCTGCTTCCCGCTACTGCCGCTCCAAATCCCAGCCTTTCATCTCGGCGCCCATCATCGTGGCCAGCCGCTCCAGTCCTGCCTTGCCGCCCTCCTCGTACGCCAGACGCGCCACCACCCCCAGCAACATGCGGTAAATCGCCTCATTGGCCAGGCCGCGGGCCTCCAGCCCCAGCCGGGCCTGCTTCACATGCCTGAAAAGGATCCGCATCAGGGATGCGGCGGTGTCGCACTCCAACCCCATATCTTTGTATACATTTTAAGCACAACCTTACCTGACCACCCGGCTGACAAACGCCCCACAGCATGCTACCAACCCGGCATGGATCCCTTCCCCTCCCCACTCGCCGCCGCCAGCGCCGGCTACTTTCGCCAGCTGCAAGATAACATTATAAAAGCTTTTGAAGATACTGACAAAAATCACAAATTTATAAAAACACCTTGGCAGAAAGGCTCCCAGGATCTCCTCCAGGGCGGCGGCACCATCGCCCTCCTCCACGGCGAGGTGTTTGAAAAGATGGGTGTCAACTTCTCCGAGGTGTCAGGCACCTTCCCGGAAGCCTTCCGCAAGGAGATCCCGGGCGCCGAGGCCTCGGGCGGCCGCTTCTGGGCCTCCGGCGTCAGCCTGGTGTGCCACCCCCGCAACCCCCACGTTCCGGCCGTGCACTTCAACGTGCGGCGGATCGAAACCTCGCGCACCTGGTTCGGCGGCGGCACCGATCTCACCCCCTGCCTGCCGGTAGAGGAAGACACCGCCCACTTCCACCAAACCCTTGAAGACGCATGCAAATCCTACCAACCCGACGCCTACCCGCGCTTCAAAAAGTGGTGCGATGAGTACTTCTTCCTGCCCCACCGGAACGAGGCCCGCGGCGTCGGCGGCATCTTCTTCGACTATCTGGAAGACCGCCCGGAGGAGACTTTCGCCTTCGTGCAAGCGGTGGGCCAGGCCTTCCTCGCCGCCTACCTCCCCCTGGCAGAAAAGCATAAAGATCAACCCTTTACGCCGGGAGAGAAGCACACCCAACTGGTCAAACGCGGCCGCTATGCCGAGTTCAACCTGCTCTATGACCGCGGCACCCGCTTCGGCCTACAATCCGGCGGCAATGTGGATGCCATCCTCATGTCGCTCCCCCCCGAGGCCCGCTGGCCGTAAGGCTCTCCCTTAAAATAAACCCCCGGTCAACCAACAATCCATTGACAAACCACATTTTCTAACCCACCCTGTGGCTGCAATGCACTTTGGGGGTGTTGGGCAAGGGGGCCTCGGCCAGCTTTCGTTCAACGTAAACAGGCGCATCAGCAGCCGGTTGGCGGGATAATCCGCCGCGGTGTTGAGTAATAGAGTACGGACTATAAATACAATGAGCAACGAGCGTCTCACCGGCAAGGTGAAATGGTTTAACACCCAAAAGGGTTATGGCTTCATCCAACCGGATGGCCAGGAAAAAGACATCTTCGTGCACATCAGCGCGCTGCAAGCCAGCGGGCTCGACCGCCTGAACGAAAATCAGGCCGTCAGCTTCGAACTGGTGAAGGACCGCATGGGCAAAAGCTCTGCCGGCAACCTGCAACTCATCTAGTTCCGCTAGGTTAGGTAACGGCGCTCCGGCGCCGTTTTTTTTGCCAGACGCCCCAACGGCAAATCAAACCTCAGGTCCCCGGAAGCTGGCCGGGTCGGAAACGTCCTTACGTTTCCGGGCACCCGGCCGCTCTCCGGGGCCGCCCTCTCCCCCTCCATACCCCAAAGCCCTCTGCCGCACAGCAAATCCCCTTCAACCTTAAACCTCCCTCTCCCACAATTTTTTTGCAAATCCGCCCCCCACACGGTAAATAACATCACCCATGCTCTCTGTGCTCTTCCTCTCCTTTGCCCTTGGCCTGGTCATGGCCGCGCCGGTGGGCCCGGTGGGCTTTACCTCCATGGTGCAAACGCTGGGCGGCCAGCGTAAGCAGGCTTTCGCCACCATGGCCGGCTGCCTGCTGGCCGAGACGGTCTTCGCCGCCATCCTCGCCGGCTCCACCCTGCTGGCCGAGGCCTTCCTCCCCACCTTCAGCAGCTTTTTCAAACACCCGCCCGGCTGGGTGTACGTGCTTTTGGGGGTTACCCTCATGGGGGCGGGCGCTTTCATGCTGCGCGCCACCAAACCACCCAAGATCAGCCCGCTGTTGTCCTTCACCGCCTCGTTCAAAATTACACTGCTCAGCGTGCACCAACTGGCCAACCTCACACTGCTGGCCACCATCTTCGGTCTGGTAGAGCACCTGCACAGCCCGCTGCACGTCGCGGTCTTCCTGCCCACCTACCTGCTCGGCCTCACCTGCTGCTGGGGCGGCATCTTGCAACTGTGTTGGTCTTTCCGCCACCGCCTCACCGTGCGCAAACTGGTGCCGCTGGCCAGCCGCGCGGTGGGGCTGCTCACTGCCCTGCTCGGCGCGGTGGTGCTGTTGCAGCACTTTATCTTCGCCTAACCGATCTCCCCCCCCATCTTGTTCAGCGCCCTGCGCTTCTCCAGATAATCCGGCACATACTTACCCACCAGCGCCCAAAAGCGCACACCATGGTTCATATGCTTGCGGTGGCAAACCTCGTGCAAAATCACATAGTCGCGCAACGGCTCGGGCACCTGCATCAAGCGCCAACTCAGGCTGATGTTCCCATGGCTGTTGCAACTGCCCCAAACGGTGCGCCCGCTGGTTATGCGCACGGTGCCCACGGTCACTCCCACCCGCGCCGCCCACCAGCGCAACCGCGGCACCATCAACATCTTGGCGGCACGCCGATACCACGCCTCCGGCAACTCGCACCATTTCCCGGCCAAATCCTCTTTGCGCAACGCACGCTCGCGCCGCGCGGCCAGCTCAGCCAACCTGCGCTCAATAAATTTATGCCGCCGCTCGGCAAAGGCCAAAAGCTCGGCCACCCGCACCCAGCGCGGCGCGGTAAATTGTATCGCCCCCTCCCCGTCCACCACAAAGCCGTAGCTGCGCCTCCGCGTGCTGCTCCAGGTCACGGTGTAGGGCAACTGGCGCCCAGCCACCATCAAAAAGCCGCCCGAAGACGGCCTTTCGCTGGTGGCAGCGGCGCGGCGCGCCATGCTATTTCTTCAAGCGCACGGTGGCATCCACGCTCACCGTCACTTCGCTCTCACCGGCCTGGCCCACCGGGGTGGCCATGTCGGCCGCACCGCCAAACTTGGCCATCGCCATCATCGGCACCGGGCGCTGCATGCCACCGCCACTGGTGGTGTTGATGCTCACATAATCCACATTGCCCATGTCCAGCGCGGCGCCGATCTTCTTCGCCCGCGCGGTAATCTTGGCCAACGCCTCCTGGGTCAACTCGTCGGTCAGCTTCTCGGCCTCCTCGGTGCTCAATGAGTAATTCATCCCCTGCGCCACAAATCCTAGGTTCTGCAGCTCACCCATCAGCTTCAGCAGGTTGCTGCCCACGTCGCCCTGCAGCACCAGCTGCTGGCTGCCGTGCCAACCGTTCTTTTGCTGGTTGCTGGTTACCTTGCCGTTTTCCACCACGGTCTCGGCGCTATACTGCTGCCACACGCTGTAGTTGCCGGTGTTCACCTTCACGTCCTTGTACTTCGCATAAATCTTCTGCGCGTCCTGCATCTTGCGGTTGATCGTGTTCTGCACCGCTGGCGCATCCTTGCCGTCCATCTCAAAGGCCATGGTGGTCTGCAAATGGTCTTGCTTCACGGTGCGACGCGCCTCTGCACTCAACGTCAGCATCACGCCGCCGCCCATCATCGGCACCATGCGCGGGCCGCCGCCCATCATTCCCATGCCCATCTCCTGGGCCGCCACCGGCATGGCCACCACCAGCGGCATCACCGCCATCGCCATCATCACTTTACCTAGGGTCTTCATCGCACCTTCTCCTTTTTGTTTTATTTTAAATCGTAATCCACGGTGGTCACCACACGCAGCACTTTGTTCACCTGCTCGCTCTCGCCACTAAAGCTGTCGCGCCCTAAAATCTCCACACTGCCCTGCCGCGCCCGCTTAATGCCCCCCACCCCGGCCCCGCTGTCATGGGCAAACTGCTCGGCGGCTTTTCTCGCCTCGGCGGTGGCTTGGCTTATCAGGGCGGGCTTTTTGTCGTTCAACCCGCTAAAGCTGTAGTTGGGGCCATAACTGTTGGTCAAAATCACGCCACGGCCCACCAGCTCGCCCAAATGGTTTTTGGCCTGAACCACCGCGTCCAATTTGGGGGTACGCACCACCAACCCACCGTTCATGGTAAAGCGCGGGCCACTGCGGTTGTTGGCATAAGGGTTGGCATCGGCATCCTGCACACTCAGGCTCTGCGCCTCCACCTCATCACCGGCAATGCCGTACTTGGCCAAAAAGGCCCGCGCCCCGTCCAAATTGGCGCCCATCGCCTTCTGCACGGCCGCCAGGTCATTGCCAGACGCACTAAAGTTCAAACTCCAGGTGGCCAAATCCGCCACCACCGGCATCTCGGCACTGCCCTTCACCTGCACGGTTCTATCAGCCGTCCTTATACTGGCAATCTGGCTCCCCAATATCCACGCAAAAGCCAGCGCCGCCAGCACCCAAACCAACTGGTTCAACTGAAATTCAACCGACCTCATCCCGCCCTCACTCTTCATGGCTTGCATCCTCCCCTACCATCCCGTATACGTCAACTCTGACGCCCTACACCTCCGTAACATCCGGTTCGCGTCACCGCCAGCATAAGGCTTCTTTCATGGACCGCTTTGCTTTCGAAGACCATCTCCCCACCGAGCATCCCAACCAAAGCCTGTGGGAAAAACTTAACCTCATCACCTCCGCGCAGCCCGAACGGCTGAACATCGCGTTCGAGTACGATCCCAAAATCGTCGCCGTCCACCGCTCGGGCTTCGATCCGCGCGGGCCGCACTTCATCCTTAAGTTCGACGCAAAGGTTAGTAATCCTTCGCGCATCGAACTCACCATTGCCGACACCTTCATCTCCTATCTCGGCGTAGACATCCACCTGGGCGACCATCCCGTCACGTTGGGATGCGAAGGCTCAGGGTGGAAGCTCACGGTCACTCCCACCAAAGCCCTCCAGTAATTCAACCTGGGGCTTTGGCCCCCTGGTGCCGCACAAACAAAAAAGCCCCGGACATCCGTCCGGGGCTTTTTCGCGTTCTGTAATTTCTTAGGTCGTACAATCGATGTTCTGTTTCAGCGGCAAAAACCCTGGCAACGCGCTACTCTCCCGTGCCTTAAGACAAAGTACCATCGCCGCAGGAGGGCTTCACGACCGTGTTCGGAATGGGAACGGGTTTTAAACCTCCGCAATGATCACCAGAGAGTTCTGCCGCCAAAGCAGAACATCGACAAGAAAACGACCGCGTAGCGGTCGCCCCGGCGCAGGCCGGGGTCCACTCCAAAATTCTTCAACCAACCTCTATAAGGTTGCTGTTGGCTAAGATCTGCGCACAAAGTGCGAAAGAATAATAGCAAAACAATCAGGCAATTAGTATCACTTAGCTCAACACATTGCTGTGCTTACACACGTGACCTATCAACGTCGTAGTCTACAACGGCCTTCGTTGGGAGTGCTTGTTTTGATGGAGGCTTCCCGCTTAGATGCTTTCAGCGGTTATCCCGTCCACACATAGCTACCCTGCAATGCGGCTGGCGCCACAACAGGT